>JBGSSF010000021.1:0-218233 GCA_041737175.1 Bacteroidales bacterium | reverse complement strand
CGAGTTCTTTAACTTTACTTTTTTTAAAATCTTCGCTGAAACGACGATTAAAGAGAACTCGCTGATTTTGATCTAAAATTCCTACTTTTGACATAATGTTAACCGTTTTTTTGGTCAACATATTTCAGGCATCGACAAGTGGGAGCGGGAAGTGAGTCGTGAGAGATGTTAATTAACCCTTCAAGCGGTCCAAAGACCCTTGAAGGGTGATCTATAAAAAGTGCAAATAATTAATATCAATAAATATGAAAAGCATACTAATAGGACTAATGCTTTTAGCTGGTATGACAGCATCGGGACAGCCGAGTAATGTTCATCTGATTCCCCAACCTGCAGAAATGCAGGTATTGACAGGCATGTGGACACTGACAGGAAATGCAACTATTACCTACAATAAACCCGGGGGGCAAAAGGTGGCCGACATGCTGGTGCAGAAGCTTAACCCGCCTACCGGATTTAAGCTGGCTGCCAGGCAGGGTCAGGACGGAGCCATTCAGTTGAATCTGAATGCAACTGCAGATCAGCAACTGGGCAAGGAAGGTTATACCCTGGTATCATCGTCCAGGGGTATTGTTATTGCCGCCAATGAACCTGCAGGTTTGTTTTATGGCATGCAAACCCTGCTGCAGCTGTTTCCAAAAGAAATTGAAAGCAAAACAACCGCAAAGGTAAACTGGACGGTGCCGGTAGTGAAGATCACCGATTACCCGCGTTTTGCCTGGCGGGGTCTCATGCTGGACGTGAGCCGCAATTTTTTTACCACGGATGAAGTAAAAAGATACATTGATGAGATGGCCCGGTTTAAGTTCAATACTTTTCACTGGCATTTAACCGACGATAACGGATGGCGTATTGAAATCAAGTCGCTCCCCCGGCTTACCGAAGTCGGTGCCTGGCGTGTTCCCCGTTACGGGCAGTTTGGCGAACGCAAGGCACCTGAGCCGGGAGAAGCCGCCACAGTTGGCGGATTCTACACGCAGGACGAGGTCCGCGATATTATTCAATATGCGCAGGAACGCAATGTCACCATCGTTCCGGAAGTTGATGTTCCCGGTCACAGCATGGCCGCCATTGCAGCTTATCCCGAACTTAGCTGCACAAAGGACCCGAATACAACTGTAAACCCGGGATCCAAATTTGCCGAATGGCACGGAGATGGCACTTTTACAATGCTGGTTGACAACACGCTCAATCCGTCGGATGAAAAGGTTTATGCGTTTTTGGACAATGTTTTTACCGAGTTGGCCGCGCTTTTCCCCAATCCCTATATCCATGTTGGCGGGGACGAATGCTACAGGGGATACTGGGAAAAGGATCCGGGTTGCCAGGAGCTGATGAAACAGCTCAATGCAACAGAATCCGTGAAACTCCACGGTTATTTTATGAACCGCCTGGAAAAAATACTGAATGCCAAAGGGAAAAAGCTGCTGGGATGGGATGAGATCCTGGAAGGTGGTCTTTCACCGGGCGCTACCGTAATGAGCTGGCGGGGTATTAAAGGAGGCATCGAAGCCGCACATCTGGGACATGATGTGGTAATGACACCTACAACCTTTGCCTATATTGATTATACCCAGGGTGATCCAACGGTTGATCCGCCCTTATACGCCAATCTTCGTCTGAAGAAATGCTACAGCTATAATCCGCTCCCCGAAGGTGTGGATGCCAAATACATTTTGGGCGGACAGGGCAACCTGTGGACTGAACAGATTGAAACCCTGCGTCATGCGGAATACATGACCTGGCCGCGCGGCTGGGCGCTGGCCGAGGATTTCTGGAGCCCCGATGAGAAAAAGAACTGGGATGATTTTGTAAAACGGGTTGAGAACCAGTTTAACAGGGCAGATATGGCAGCGGTAAATTATTCCACAGCCCTTTATGATGCCATTGTGAAAGCACGGGCGAAGAATAATAAACTTTGGGTGGAAATGGAATCCGAAGTGCCGGGACTGGATATTTATTATACGCTTGACAACAGCATGCCCAGCCGGTATGCCCTGAAATATGAAAAACCCTTCGAATTGCCGGAAGGACCTGTTACACTGCGCGTGGTGACATACAGAAACGGCGCGCCTGTCGGGCACCTGATCACGCTGAAAGCGGAGCAGCTGAAGGAAAGGATTTGGTGGGACTGAGAGCGGTGAGACGCAAGATCTTGCGTCTCTACATGGATAATATCCATTAATTGCTGTTAAGGATAACAGGTGTGTTTTTCCCATCGCCCATGATAATTAATTTGGCATTGGGGGAGTTTGTAATGGCCTTGATCATTTCGTATTGCAGCTGTTTATCCGTAAGTGATAAATTGATGATCCTCTGGTAATCGGCGATTCCCTGGGCTTCTACCCTTTTCCGCTCGGCTTCCTGCTTTTCTTTTTGTAGGACAAACTCCATTTTCTGGGCTTCCTGCTCGGCATTGATCTTTGATTCAATGGCGGTCTTCACCGACTCGGGAAGTGTAATGTTCCTCACCAGGAGCTGTTCCAGCAACAACCCGCGGCTTTTAAAATCACCTTCAATTCCCTTGAAAATACGGTCCTGGAATTCGTCCCTTTTGGAGGAATACAAGGCAACTGCATCATAATACACGGCATTGTCCCTGATCCGGGTACGACAAATCGGCCGTACTATGACATTTTTATAGTCGATCCCTATCTCCCGCAAAATCCTGGGAGCTTCGGCAGGCACTACCTTGTACAGTACCGTCAGGTCAATGACCACTTCAAGACCATCTGCCGACAGCACATGGATGGCATCATCCCCGACTATTTCTCCACCGGTGGTGGCGCCTGACATGGTATAATTCTGTGTTCGCTTGTCGAAAGGAACTATCTCAACAAGAGGATTCTTAATATTAAGGCCACTTTCCAGAATATTGTCACTTACCTTTCCGAAGAGTTTCTGCACTCCAACCTCTCCGGGTTCTATCTGAACGAGGGAAGTCATAAGCAGTCCAATTACAGCTATGCCGATCCCGGCGCCTTTAATAAGACGGGTGTACTGGCGCAGCGGGGAATTGATCCTGGCAGTTGAAAAGCCAATGATCAGTACGATAATGCCCACAAAAAATACAAACATGGTAGTTTATTTATTTTAAATTAGTAATCAAAGATACGAATTCAATCCGATGCTCACAGCATGGGCGAAACCATTTCGGCCAGTTTTCTCCGGTCAAGCTTCAGGGCCGGGTTCCTTGGCAATTTGTCAATCAGCACAATATCCCTGATGGTCAGTTTGGACGGCAGTAGTTTTCGGAGTGAGGATCTTAAACCCGGTTCCTTTGTGGCGATTCTGCTTTTTTCTGCCACCAGCACCAGGCGTTGTCCCAGTTTCTTATCGGGCAAGCCGATTATCGCGCATTCCAGACCGGTTTCCTTTCGGATCTTTTTTTCCAGTTCTTCGGGCACCACTTTTATGCCCCCGGAATTTATAAGGTTATCGAACCTTCCCAACCAGATAAAGGAACCGGGACTGGTAAACTGCACCAAATCGTTGGTCACCACCTTTCGCGGAAGGTAATTGGCAGCAATGACAAGGCAACCCCGCTCATCCTGTTCGAGATTAACATCGGGCAGGGCATGGTAATCATCCTGACGGCCAGGTCCGTTCAAACGGCGAAGCGCCACATGGGAACAGGTCTCAGCCATGCCAAAAGAGGCAAAAACTTCAGCCGGGATCTTATTCATCTGGTTTACCAGTTCAGCGGTAATTTCAGTCCCGCCGACCAAAATCTTTTTTACTCCCGGGAAATGCGGCATGTCTTTTAAAAGATTTGACAGTTGTAAAGGAACCATGGCGCTGAAATCGACAGAAGGAATACCTGAAAAATCCAACCTGCTTTTAGGTTCTATCATGTGAAGATTCAAACCTGCAGCGATACACCTGACAACCATCATTTTACCTGCAATATATTCTACGGGCAGGCAAAGGAGAGCAGACTGATCCCGGGTCAGGTTGATGTACCGGCAGGTATTTACGGCAGAACGCAGCATGGATTTCTTCAGCAATTGCAGTTTCTTCGATTTGCCGGTCGTGCCTGAAGAATATTGTATTATTGCAGGAGAAGGATCCAGCCAGTCGAGGATAAACCGATAAATGTCCTTTTCCCAGGAAGCGGTATGCTGATCCCGTAATTTCTGACCGGAAAAAAGTCCCAGTTCTTTTTCGTCAAATCGCTGGCTGTTAATGGTAAGTGCAGTCGCGTTCATGTTGCTGCCTGGTCTTCGAGGGCAGATAAGTTCCATTTGACATCCGGATCATAATACAGCTTTTCACCACTGAGATAGAGTGGTGACGCGATGTTGTTGATGAAGAGCGATCCGGTGCTCAGACCGTGGTATACCGGCTTTTTTAAAGTGTAAGTCCACTGGGCAATGGCATTCAACCCGATATTGGTTTCAAGCGCCGAAGTGATCCACCATCCGATATTCCGGTCCGCAGTCAGGTCGATCCAGTCTTTGCAGGCGTTAACACCTCCCAGCAAACCGGGTTTTAGCACCAGGTAATGGGGTTTGATGGTGTCGAGGATTTTCCGCTTTTGCGTGAGCGTCAGTTGGCCGATCAGCTCTTCGTCCAGCGCGATCGGCACAGGTGACAGTTCACACAACTTTGCCATGGCATCGGGATGACCCGGAGCTATGGGCTGTTCAATGCTGTGCAGTTCAAAATCGGACAGCATTTTGATCATTTCCAGGGCCTGGGAGGAACGGAATGCCCCGTTGGCATCTACCCGTATTTCCAGATCATTGCTGCTGCATTGAGATCTAATAAATTTGAGCACTTCCAATTCTTCCTCGAGGTCGAGAGCGCCGATTTTCATTTTCAGGCAGGTAAAACCATCTGCCATTTTCTGCCGGATCTGCCGGATCATTTCTTCCTTGTTATCCATCCAGATCAGTCCGTTGATGTCGATTCCGTCTTTCCCTTCTGTGAAATCAGAAGGGTACAGGATCTTCGAGCCCATGGTCCGGAGGTCCTTCCAGGCAGTTTCCAGGGCGAAGGTGATCGAGGGCCATTCCGATATCAGCGGATCTGCCAGATAATCTCCCTGGTTGATACGTTCGATGGTCTGGTTCAGCTTTTCTTTGAAGCCTTTCACATTATCATGACTGAGGCCCGGGAACAGGGAACATTCACCTATTCCGGCAGATGAAGGGTCGTCGGTATGGTATAAAAGAATGAAATGCACCTTTTTACTCAGAAATGTTCCCCGGGAGGTTGTTGCGGGGCGCTGGAAACGAAATTCCCTGTATACTGTTTTTGCCCGGATCATCGCAATATCAATCCAATGCCAAAAGTAACCGAAAATGCAAAGGTACTCAATGCAAGTTTTTTGAGTTCCGTATTCAGTTCACGCGGATCGGTATTTCTCATTACTGCAATTATATTGACTGCAAAAAGCGGACAGGTGAGAATGAACAGGAACTGGTAAACCGAATTAAACTGTACAATGGTATACACGAGGCTGAAGACAATGGACAGGATGATCAGCATCATGTGATAAATTTTTGCCGCCTGGCTGCCGATATAAACCACCAGGGTTCGTTTACCCGACCTGGCGTCATTTTCAACATCCCGCATATTATTGAGATTCAGTACGCCTGAGCTCAGCAGACCGATGGCTGATGCAGGGAGCAGGATCCACGGATCAAAGGTGTTAACATGGAGGTAGTATGTACCGGCCACTCCCAGAATACCGAAATAGATAAACACAAAAATATCACCCAGGCCGATATAACCATAGGGATTCTTTCCAATGGTATATTTAATGGCGGCGATTATTGCAGACATACCGAAGATAAAAAAGACCAGGACGGGCTTCCAGCCAATGGAGCGCAAGCCGGCGAATATCAGCAGTGAACCGGAGAGGAGCGCAAGTATTACAAAAAGCAGGATCATCCATCGCATCTGCTTTTTGGTGACCAGGCCGCTTTGCGTGATACGCAGTGGACCAAGCCGTTTTTCATTGTCGGTTCCGTGCATGGCATCACCGTAATCATTGGCCAGGTTCGACAGGATCTGCAGGAATAGAGTTGTGAACAGGGCAAGCACCAGGATATACCAGCGGAATTCACCTTTGGCGAATGCCAGGAAGCTTCCCAGGATGGCGCTTGAAAGGGCCAGGGGAAGTGTGCGCAGGCGAAATGCTCCGATCCAGATGCTGAGTTTGTTCATGGCAATCTTGGGAATTTTTTAAAATCAGGGTTTCGTTTTTCAAGAAAAGCTTTTTTCCCTTCCTGGGCTTCATCGGTCATGTAAAACAGCATGGTGGCATTGCCGGCTAGTTCCTGTATGCCGGCCTGCCCGTCGAGTTCAGCATTTAATCCGGCTTTAATCATGCGCAGGGCGATCGGGCTGTGCTGCATGATCTTTTTACACCAGCCGACGGTTTCATCTTCGAGATCCTTAAAAGGCACTACTTTATTCACCAGCCCCATTTCCAGGGCTTCCTTTGCGGAGTATTGCTCACAAAGAAACCATATCTCGCGGGCCTTTTTCTGACCCACCACCCTGGCCAGATATGACGAACCGAAGCCTGCGTCAAAGCTTCCCACCCTGGGGCCTGTTTGTCCAAAAACGGCATTTTCCGAGGCAATGGTCAGATCGCATACCACGTGGAGCACATGCCCGCCACCGATGGCATAGCCGTTTACCATGGCAATGACCGGTTTCGGAATGGAGCGGATCTGCTTTTGCAGATCAAGGATATTCAGCCGGGGAACCCCGTCTTTTCCAATGTACCCGGCGTAGTTCTTTACATTCTGATCACCGCCGCTGCAGAATGCCTTATCTCCGGCACCGGTAAGAATTACAACAGCAATATCAGGATTTTCACGGCAAAGGGACATGGCATCGCACATTTCCCGGGTTGTATCGGGTGTGAAGGCATTCCGGTATCGGGGACGGTCAATGGTGATCCTGGCGATACCTTCGAAAAAATCAAACTGTATCTCTTCGTACTTCTTTATGGCTTTCCAGATTCTCATAATCAACAATTCACGCTGTGTAATTTTTTGTCAGGAACTTTCCATGATTTGCCGGAATAAGGATGCGCTGACCACTGCATCGGATTTTACTTCCAAAAGAGCTGCTTTTCCATTTTCCTTCATGAAATCGTTCCATTGGTTTTGCAGGGTCTGCTCATCCGTGGCAAAAAAATATCCGATCCCGAATGAATCTGCTAATTTATGAATATTTACCGGATGATTGGCTTCAATAAATTTAGTAAATCCGGGTTGCTCCGATGGCCCTTTCAAAATGTGGAAAATACCGCCACCCCCGTTATTGATCACCAGAATCTTGAGATTGACAGGCAATTCACGGTTCCAAAGCGCATTGGAATCATATAAAAATCCCAGGTCTCCGGTAATGGCAAGTGTAATTTTCCCCGAAGCATACGCTATTCCGGCGGCTGTTGACAGGCATCCGTCGATACCCGAAACGCCCCGGTTGGAATAATAAACACATCCGTTACGGGTGGGGAAAAGCTGGGCATATCGGATTATACTGCTGTTTCCCAGGGCAATGACTGCTTTGGAGGGAATGGATTGAAAGATCCTTTGAAAGATGCGAAGATCGGAAAAGGGCGCCTGCCGGATGTTTTCTTCCGCCAGGGCAATGGCCCGGGTCGCCATTGTATTCCAGATTGTCCGGTAGGAAGAACCGGCGGAGGTGTCGGCTGAATCAACAAGTGCACGGTATACCGCTGCACACGGATGGGGTATGATGCGGGTAACCTGTTTGAAGGTGTCCACAATACCCTTATCGGTGCCGATACGCCAGCAGTTCACTCCCTGGGCTCTTCGCAGGTAACCGGTAAGTGCTTTTGATACTACCTGGCCTCCTGAGTGGATGATCAGATCGGGGTAAGGGGGACTATGGCCGCGGTTTTTGGATAATACCAGGTTGGAGTTGGAGATGATATGCTTCCCCGGGATGTTGGCGATGTTTTCAGCCACAATGGCTATGCGACCGTCATTTGAAAGTGACGGCAATACTTTGGATGCTTCTGATTCCGGGATATCCTGACCATGGATAATCAGGATCTTACCGGCACTTTTCCATTCCCGAACCAGCTCATCCGGTAATTTCAAAGATATGCAGGGTTCAGTAAGATCCATGATCCGGATGTTCCCGGTAGGCGCAGGTAGATCATCATACAACGGATCCGTAAGGGGAACATTGATGTGCACCGGACCTTTGTCGGGCGTGGAGCATGCATTTACAGCCTCATTGATCAACCGGTGGGCATGCCACAAATCATCCGGAGTGGTCATAACCTGCGGAAGATCATAGCTTCCCTTGATATAATTCCTGTAAATCCCCGACTGTTGCAGAGTCTGGTTATCTTGCTGATCAATCCATTCAAGGGGACGGTCAGCGGTGATGGCAAGCAGGGAAACCTTTTGATAGTAGGCTTCAGCCAGGGCCGGCGCATAATTTAATACGGCTGTCCCGGATGTACAGATCAAAGCAACAGGTTTTTGCATTTGCAGGGAAATGCCCAGCGCAAAATAGGCTGCACTTCTTTCATCAACGATACTGATACATGCTTCACCGAATGCTTTATAAAAGGCCTTTATCAGGGGAGCGCTGCGTGATCCCGGGGAGATGACGACCCTGGTGATCCCTTTTTGCCGGCAAATTTCGGCGAGATCTGCAATATGTTGCCTGGGATGTGGCATTTAGCTGATTTGATGCAAGACCGAAAGCAGGGTTTCTGCCTTGATTTCGGTTTCTTCCCATTCTTCTTCCGGTATTGAATCATGCGTGATTCCTCCGCCGATATATAGTACAAGCCGGTCATTAAAAACCTGCAGGCAACGCAGGTTTACATACAACTGGATCACGTCACCAAGGCCCACAGGTCCCAGATATCCCGTATAGAATCCACGATCATGTTTTTCGGTGCTGCGGATAAAATCCATGGCCTTCCCGGTGGACATGCCACAGACTGCAGGCGTCGGATGCAGCGCATGGATCAGAGTAGGCAGGCGGGCTCCCAGGTCAGCGGATGAAAAGGCGAAATCGGTGCGTAGATGGAGGAGATTTCCTGCCCAGGCCACATAGGGTCCGTTTTTAGAATAGTCAAGCGCCGGGCAATGCTTCAGCACTTTTTCAATATGAAGGGTCACATAATCCTGCTCCTGCAATTCTTTCCTGTTCCAGTGGGTAATATCGAGATCCTCCTTTCGGTAAGGTCTGGTTCCGGCAAGGGAAACCGTGAACAGCTCACTTCCCCTGGAACAGATAAAGGGTTCAGGCGTGGCGCCGGCCCAACAATGCCCGTTAACACAAAAAAGATATACAAAAGCATTCGGATAGGTCTCACAAAGGATATTGAAGATATCAGGCAACTGTTTGAAGTTCCCCTGAACGGTTTTGACCCTCGATAACACCACCTTTTCAAATTCACCTGAATTGATTTTTCCGATCGTGTCCCTGATGAGCCTGGTATAGTCAGTTTTGTCGGTGTCGGCGGGACAGGAACGGTTATTTTTGTTCCGGTTGATTTCCGGCAAGTCGCGGAGTTCCTGCAACTGCGCGGACGAGGGCGAATTATGTATGAGAATGTCGGGACTGATCAGGTAGGCAGGGTTGTCCTGTCTGGAAAACGGAGCGATCAGAAACCCGCGTTCCGGCAACCTGCCGGTCAGATCTTCAAGCTCCTTCATTTCGGGATTTTTCTGAATGACAACGTCGGCAACGGTTCTGCCAGGCAAACGGTAAGCGGCAAAATGCAGGTTTTTCTCCAGGCAGATCCCGAGCGTTTCCGCTATTGTATCCATATGTTTTAAAACTTCCTGCATGCGGGATCTATTAGGTATTCTTCTTTACTATCATTATAGTAACTCTTGTCACTGAAATAAGTTTACCATTCTCGCTCTTAATTTTTACATCCCAGACATGGGTTTTTTTTCCCCTGTGAATGATGTCGGCGCGTGCATATAACATTCCCTCGCTCACCGATGATATATGATTCCCCGATACCTGGAGTCCCAGAACGTCATATTTTTCAGGATCCACCAACAGGAATGACCCGCCACTGGCAATGGTTTCGGCTAGCGCCAGTGAAGCACCGCCATGCAGGAGTCCCATGGGTTGTAGTTTATTATCAACAGGCATACGGGCTTCCACAAAGTCATCGCCGTATTCCAGGAATTCAATTCCCAGAAAGCTGATAAAAGTGCCTTTGCAGAGGTCATTAAGTTGTTGGATCATGTTGTAAAGATAACAATTTGAAACGGACGAAAATATGAGTTATGTTTTCTACTAATTCTTTTTGGCAATCAGGAGATTAACGGAACCCAGGATATATTTTCTCCGGATATGCAGGGTCAGGTGATTGGCATCGAGCATTTTCCGCATTTCGGCAAAACTGTAAAAGCCAGCTGAAGAATTGGCCAGGTAGCGATAGGCATTCCAGTCGCCCGATAACAATCCGCCCAGCGGCACAAGGAATAGTCTCAGGTAAAGCCGGTAAAAGAAATTGACAAACCGGTTCTCCGGCCGGGCACTTTCGAGGATCAGCAAATGTGCCCCGGGTCTCATCACCCTGCTGATCTCCTGCAGATGCTTTTCACGTTTGGGATTTTCATAGGTAAGATTCCTGAATCCGAATCCTATTGTGATGCAGTCGAATTCACCATCAGCGAAGGGAATGGCAGCCGCATCGCCCTGCATGAATTCAACAGTTGCCAAAGGGAAATGCATGGCCTTCTGCCGGGCAATTTCGAGCATTTGCGGATTCAGATCCAATCCGGTTATCTTCACAGGCTGGGCAGAGGCCTTGCTGATAACGATGGCCAGATCACCCGTGCCACAGCAGAGATCGAGAATCCGCCGGGGATGAGTTTCCAGGCATGCTTCCACGGTATGCCTGCGCCACTTCCTGTCGAGTCCGAATGTAAACAGGCGGTTTACCAGGTCATAGGTTTTGTGAATGCGGGAGTAGTAGGATTGGAGAGGGTGGTTTAAAGACATATCGTTCAGTAAGGAAGGTTAAAATTAATTCAATTCTGCTAAAAGCAATTACCAAAGGGTTCATTCATTATCTTTGGTTCTAAAATTATTTGTCATGCCGAGAAAAGTTCGCGTGAGGTTTGCCCCGAGTCCTACCGGTCCCCTGCATATCGGGGGGGTGAGAACCGCATTGTTTAATTATTTGTTTGCCGTAAAGCACAAGGGGGATTTTATCCTGAGAATCGAGGATACCGATCAGGCCAGGTTTGTGCCGGGGGCTGAGGCCTACATCATGGAATCGCTTAAATGGTGTGGACTTCACTACAATGAGGGCCCGGACATCGGTGGTCCGCATGAGCCGTACCGGCAAAGCGACAGAAAAGATCTCTACCGGCAATATGCTGAAAATCTCATAAGCAGCGGGAATGCCTATTATGCTTTTGATGAACCCGACACCCTTGATTCCCTCAGAAAACAATATGAATCCGAGGGGAAGGTTTTCCAGTATGATGCTTCAACCAGGCTTTCGCTGCGTAACTCACTTACCCTGTCGGAGGAAGAAGTCACCCGACTGATTGAAACATGCACCCCCCATGTGATCCGTTTCAAAATGCCTGAAAACGAGGAAATCCGCACAACCGATCTCATCCGCGGCGAAGTGACTTTCCATACCGCCCTGCTGGATGACAAGGTACTTTATAAGGCGGATGGTCTGCCCACATATCATCTGGCCCATTTGATCGATGATTTTCTGATGGAGATCACGCATGTGATCCGCGGAGAGGAATGGTTGCCGTCATTCCCATTGCATGTGTTGCTATACAAGGCTTTCGGATGGGAAAACGACATGCCCCAATATGCCCACCTGCCATTGATTCTGAAACCCGGCGGACAGGGTAAGCTCAGCAAAAGGGATGGCGACAAAATGGGTTTTCCTGTATTCCCATTGCAATGGACGGATCCGTTTACCGGTGAGGTATCTTCGGGTTACCGGGAATCGGGTTATTTTCCCGAAGCCGTGATCAACATGCTTGCTTTTCTGGGCTGGAATCCGGGCACTGAAGCGGAGTTTTTCACATTAAATGAGTTGGTTGATGCTTTCAGCTTCGACCGGGTAGGAAAATCCGGGGCCCGCTTCGATCCTGAAAAGGCCAAATGGTACAATCAGCAATACCTAAAATATAAATCCGACGAAGAATTGACATCCCTCTTCATCCCGATATTGCAGAAGAAAGGATTCCCGATCAATCCGAGGCATATTAAAAAAGTGACTGCCTTGATCAAGGAACGGCTGGTATTCCCGCAGGATTTCTGGGAACAGGCTTTTTATTTCTTCGAAGGTCCTGAATCCTATGATCAGCAAATGCAAAAAAAGGTCTGGAAGGAAGATACCCCGGGGATCATTGCATCCGTGCGGGAACTTTTAAAGGAAACCAAAGATTTTTCATCAGCCGGATTGGAGGGCCTGATTAAAAATTATATCGAACAGAACAATATCGGATTCGGAAGGGTAGCGGCTCCGTTGCGTCTGCTCATCGTGGGATCGGGGATGGGACCTCACCTGTTTGACATCCTGGAGATGATCGGAAAAGAGGAAACAATCCGAAGAATCAACAAGGGACTGGAAATGATTCAGTAGGCCCCGGATCATCTGGCCACAATATTCTGCTGATATACCGGCTGATCAGACTTCACCTGACAACAATCAGGATTTATACGGTTTTTTTTCCGTAATTTTTGATCCCATAATCCCAAACCATGGAATTTACTGCCGGTAACCACGGAGCGGGCGTCAGATCTGACTGTTTCGTTCGTCTGATCCCCACTCCTGATCAGGATTTATGCATTGATCTGAAGAGCAAGGTCGGGTCAATGTACAGTGAATCGATCCGGGATCTGTGCCGGAACGTGATGAAGTTTTTCGGTGTTGAACAGGTAAAGCTGGAGTTGGATGACAGCGGAGCGCTGCCTTTTACAATAGCTGCCCGCCTGGAAGCCGTTATTACAAAGCACATCCAAACGGATAAGGAATATCTTTTGCCCATGCTGCCGCAAAACCTGTATTCCACGGCAAGGGATATGGACCGTGTCACGCGGCTTTATCTGCCGGGAAACAATCCCAAGCTGATGATCAATGCGGGTATCTATGGCAGTCATGGAATTATCCTGGATCTTGAGGATTCCGTGGCGCCGGAAAAGAAATACGAAGCTCGTTTTCTGGTGAGGAATGCGCTCAGATCGGTTGATTTCTATGGCGCGGAACGCATGGTGAGGATCAACCAGCTGCCGGCCGGACTGGAGGACCTGAAATTCTGTATTCCCCATGGCGTTCATCTCATCCTGATACCAAAATGTGAACACGCCACACAGGTGCTGCAAACAGACCAGAAAATCTCAGAAATCCTGGGCCGGAAAAATGATGCCATACACCTGATGCCCATCATTGAGAATGCCGCAGGTGTCATGAATGCCTATGAAATTGCCCGCGCTTCGGAAAATGTTGTTGCCCTGGCCATCGGCCTGGAGGATTATACCGCAGACATAGGCACACAGCGGACACCGGAAGGAAAGGAAACATTCTTTGCCCGCAGTATGGTTGTCAACGCAGCCAGGGCAGCCAATATACAGCCCATCGATTCCGTGTTCCCGGATATCGATGATATGGAAGCGCTCAAGCGAAATGTACTGGAATCCAAGGCACTTGGCTTTGCCGGCATGGGTTGCATTCATCCCCGGCAGGTACCTGTGATCCATGAGAACTTCCTTCCGGATGAAGCCGATACACTCAAAGCAAAAAGAATTGTTGCAGCATTTGAAAAGGCGAAAAAGGACGGCTCCGGCGTTGTTGCCCTCGATTCAAAAATGATTGATCTGCCGGTGGTAAACCGTGCCCTGAGGACTATTGAAAGGGCTGTCAGGGCCGGGAGAATTCCAAAAGACTGGAGGGATACCTATGACCAATGAACTTGTAAAGAATGCTGCAGGCCGCATGGTGCCCGTTGAAATAAACGGCAAACCGGCAGTGCCTTTCATGGGAGTGGGGAAGTACCACCCGCAGGGGAACCGCTATGCTCCCCGGATACCTTCCAATATGGATTATCCGGCGGACGGGAACAAACTTGTTCCCTCCCTGAAAGAAGCACTCATCAGGGCAGGTCTTCGCAACGGAATGACCATTTCCACCCATCATCATTTCAGGGAAGGTGACCTGGTGGCCAATATGGTGTTTGATTGTGCCAGCGAGCTGGGCATTAAAAACCTGTGCTGGTTTCCTTCCGCCTCCTTTTCATGCCATGCTTACCTGCTCAAATACCTGGATGATGGCACCATCAGTCATATCGAAGGCAGCATGAACGGTCCCCTGGGCCGCTATTGCTCTGAAGGGAAGATGCGGAAAACCGCAGTCCTCAGGTCCCACGGAGGCCGATACCAGGCTATCCAGGATGGAGATGTCAAAATAGATATTGCTGTTATCGGTGCCGGATGCGCTGATGCATTTGGCAACGCCAACGGTGTAAACGGTCCCTCAGCCAGCGGCCTGCTTGGTTTTGCGGTTGCCGATGCGCAGTACGCGGACCAGGTGATTGTGGTTACCGACAACCTGGTTCCCTTTCCCTGCATTCCCTGGCAGATTCAGGGAAATTACGTTGATTTCACCGTTAAGGTTGACCGGGTAGGCATTCCCGAAAAAATTGTCTCCGGTACCACCGAAGTGACCCGGAGTCCCGACAGACTGCTGATTGCCGAAATGACGGCACAGTTCTGCGACGTGACCGGCATCATTCATGACGGTTTTTCTTTCCAGGCAGGCGCTGGAGGTACAGCCCTGTCAGTAGGGAATTTCTTTGCCGATATCATGCGGAAGAAGGGAATAAAAGCCCGTTTTGCCAGGGGGGGAAGCAACAAGTACCTTGTTCAGATGCTTGAAGAAAATCTGGTTGAATACATCCTCGATGGGCAAACCTTTGATCTTGAAGGCGTTCGTTCTATCCGGGATAATCCCAGGCATGTGATGACCAGTCCCTTTACCAGCTACAATTACCACAGCAAGGGCAATTTTGCCGGTATGGTGGACGTTGTTATCCTGGGTGCCACGGAGGTGGACCTGAATTTTAACGCAAACGTGGTGAGTCATTCCGACGGATACCTGCTTCACGGCATCGGCGGCTGGCAGAACTGCCTGTTCGGTAAAACGGTAATCCTCCCGGTTCCCTTGTTCCGCGACCGCATACCGGTTATCCGCGATGAGGTGACAACGCTTTGCGGACCCGGAGAACTGATTGACGTGATCATAACGGAACGCGGCATCGCCATCAATCCGTTGCGAACCGATCTCCTGGAAAAAGTCCGGGGATCGGGTCTGCCCGTTAAGACGCTGCGCCAGTTAAAGGAGGAAGCTGAGGCCATATGCGGCATTCCGCAGAAACCACTATTTACGGATAAGATCGTCGCAGCCATCAAGTGGGTGGATGGGACAGTGATTGATGTGGTGAAACAAGTGAAAAGTGAAAAGTGAAAAGTGAAAAGTGAAAAGTGAAAAGTGAAAAGTGAATGGTGAAATATTTAAGGAATTATGGCCAAATATACGATTGTAACGATGCCCGGTGACGGCATTGGCCGGGTGGTAATGAAAGAGGCTCTCAGGGTGCTTGATGCCGCAGGTTTTGATGCCTCGTATGTCGAAGGTGATATCGGTTGGGATTTCTGGTGCAGGGAAGGAAATCCTTTGCCGCTTCGCACCATTGAACTCCTGCAGCAGCATAAAACTGGACTTTTTGGCGCCATCACATCAAAACCCAAGGAAGAAGCAGCCGCGGAGCTTTCACCCGACCTGAAGGGGAAGGGCTATGTGTATTCAAGTCCGATTGTCGGATTGCGTCAGATATTTGACCTGGATATTTGCATCCGGCCATGCCATACTTATCGGGGAAATCCCCTGAACTTCATCCGGCGTGGAGCTACGGGTGAGGTGGAGGAGCCGGTTGTGGACGTTGTAATTTTCAGACAAAATACCGAGGGTTTGTATTGCGGTGTTGAGTGGGGCCGACTCGAAGGTATTGTATACGATGCCATGCTGACACATAAAAGCTTTGTCCGGAATTTCGGAAATGTGCCGCCTGAAGAAATCGCCGTTTCCACCCGGATTTTCTCCCGGAAAGCCACAGAAAGAATTTTAAGGTCAGCTTTTGAGCATGCTTCGAAGAACGGCTATAAATCTGTCACCTTGTGCGAAAAACCCAATGTGATCCGTGAAACATCAGGCATGATGTACAATATGGCGAAAATAATGCAAAAGGAATACCCGTCGATTGAACTATGGAATACCAATATTGACGCGCAGATGATGTGGCTTACCAAGAATCCTGAGGATTATGGGGTTATCGTAGCCGGCAATATGTTCGGAGATATTGTTTCGGATGGATTTGCCGGCCTGATCGGTGGTCTTGGTTTTGCCTGCAGTGCCAACCTGGGGAAAGATATTGCCGTATTTGAACCTACCCATGGTTCTGCCCCCAAGTATGCCGACTACCCTGTTCCGATTGTTAATCCCATCGCCATGATCGAATCAGCCTGTATGATGCTGGAACATCTTCATGAAAAGGGAATGGCTGAAAAGATAAGAAGTGCCATTGCTGCTGTAATACATGAAGGCAAGGTGCGTACCTATGATATGTTAAAGATGAAGGGAAGTCCGGATGTGGTAAAAAAGGGGGCAGCGTCGACGGCGCAGATGGGAGATGCCATTATTAAAAAAGTAATGAGTGATGAGTGAAGAGTGATGAGTTGCTCATTACTCATTACTCATTACTCATCACTGACGTAGCCTTCTATAAATGAATATGCCGATAATAATGATGATTGAAAACCATGGAAAGCGTTAAAAAACTATGGCCCGAGTTGGAATGGATCCGCGATAAGGAACTTCGCGAAAAAACTGCCCGAACCTGGGAACTGGCTTTGGAGAAAAGCGTTCTGAAGGCCGAAGATCTTTATACGATACCCTTTACCCTGCTGGCAGGTCCCGATTTGCAGGTGAGTTTCATGGATCATAAAAGGGCTGTGGTGCATATCGCTTATGAGAGCGGGCAAAAATTCAACCTGTTTTTTAAGAACAGTCTGCCCGTGAATATGGACATCCTTGTCGCCGGGGCCATACTTGCCGATGTGGGCAAACTACTGGAATACGAACTCGATGCTGCCGGCAAATGCGTCCAGGGAAAATACGGGGAGTACATACGCCATCCTTTTTCGGGACTGTCACTGGCTGAGCAATGCGGTGTTCCTCCCGAGGTATGCCATATCATTGCCACGCATGCGGGTGAGGGTGACCTGGTAAAGCGCTCCACGGAAGCCTATATTGTGCATCATGCGGATTTTATGACCTTCTTGCCTTTTAAAAGCAGATTGAAATAAATCATGACAATCATTGAAAAAATTCTTGCCTCCCACTCCGGGAAAGACAAGGTAGTTCCGGGAGAGATCGTAGATGTTGCAATTGATGTGAGACTGGCGCGTGATTTTGGAGGAGCAGGGGTAGTCAGGAATCTTCAGATCAATAACCTGGGTATCGCCGATCCCGGCAAAACCTTCTTCACCTTTGACTGCAATCCCACAGGATCGGATCAGCAATATGCTGCCAACCAGCAGAAATGCAGGTTGTATGCCCGACAGAATAATATCATGGTTTATGATATCAACGCGGGGATTGGCACGCACATTGCCATTGATGACGGGCTGGCTGCCCCGGGATCAACACTGGTATCCACCGATTCACATGCCAACATACTAGGTGCTGTGGGCGCCTTTGGACAGGGAATGGGCGACCGTGATATTGCGGCGGCCTGGTCACGCGGATCCGTTTGGTTTAAGGTGCCGGAATCGGTAAAGATCATACTCACCAGAGAAAGACCGGAACATATATCGGCCAAGGACATTGTTCTGAATTTACTAAAGAAATTCGGAGCCGACGGACTCCTGGGATATTCGGTTGAGTTGTATGGTGATGAAACGGAAGTGATGACACTGGATGAACGGATCACCATATCCTCCATGGCCACTGAAATGGGTGCCATAGCCATTCTTTTTCCTCCTTCGTCGGGAATAATTGATTACTGCCTCTCACGATCATACCAGGTTTTTGAGCCGGCTTTTGCCGACCCTGATGCGGCATATGCTAAATCCTTTGAACTTGACCTGGAATCATTCGTTCCGGCTATAGCATTGCCCGGGAAGCCCCATGATGTGGTGGCTGTTAAGGAGGTCATGGGAACCAAAATCGATTCCGTGTTTGTTGGGAGTTGCACCAATGGCAGGATGGAAGACATGCGGGAAGCGGTCAGGCTCCTGGCGGGCAAGAAAGTTGCACCCGGTGTGGTTCTTAAGATTGTTCCTGCCACGGATGAGATCTGGAACAGATGCCTGCATGAGGGCCTGATCGAGGTTTTTAAGTTATCCGGAGCTTTATTCGGTAATGCAGGGTGCGCAGGATGTGCATCCGGACAGATCGGACAGAATGGTCCGGGAGAAAGAACGGTGAGTACCGGCAACCGGAACTTTGAAGGCAAGCAGGGCAAGGGTGAGGTATACCTGGCCTCAGTGGCAACTGCTATAGCATCGGCCATCGCCGGACATATCACAACTGAGGATTCAATGCCACTGACCCCGTCGGTTTTCACGGCTGACGTAAGTAAGGTCACTGTAAAGACAAGCGTCGGCTTGCCTGAAGCCAGCCGGAAAATGGTCCTTGAAGGTAAGGTTTGGCTCATCCTGTGCGACAATATTGATACCGATATGATTTATCACAACCAGCACCTGGCAGTTACCAGCATGAAGGAAATGGGCCGGTTTGCGCTGGGCAACCTGAAAGGCTGGGAGGATTATCCCCAAAAGTCAGAACACGGTGACATCATTATCACCGGGAAGAATTTCGGAGCGGGAAGTTCCCGGCAACATGCAGTGGATTGTTTCAGGGCACTGGACAATCAGGCCATTCTGGCAGAATCATTTGGAGCTATTTATGAACGAAATGCCATCAATGCCGGATTTCCTGTTCTGACTTATAAAGATCTGGATGCACTTCAGCTTGAAAACCGCGACACCGTGATCCTTGATTTGGAAAAAGGAAATCTGACCAACAAAAGGAATAACAAAACAGTTCAGGTGGGAAAGTTTTCAGAGGTGCAGCGGATGATTTATGAGAAGGGGGATTTGTTGAGGATGTGAATCGAGGGTGTATCAAAAGAGGTAATCGGAAGCGTAGTTGCAAACTACGCTTAGCATAATATACATATAATCTGATTATTATGTTAGGCGGAGTTTGTAACTCCGCCTAAAATCATGGGGTGAATAATTGACAAAACTTATGGCGAAAAAAACCTTCGTAGAAAAAATATTAAATGCACCTGTTGGAAGCATTGTATTTCACAAACCCGATATCATACTGAGCCACGACAATACCGCCAGTATTGAAAGCACCTTCCGCAAAATGGGCGGCGACAGGGTTTATGACCCGGACCAGCTGCTCATCGTGCTCGATCATAATGCGCCACCGACCAGCAGCAAACTGGCCAATGATTACCAGCAGATACGAAGTTTTGTCAAAGATCAGAATATCAGGAATTTCCACGATGCAGGGGACGGCATTTGTCATCAGCTGATGGAGAAGTACGCCCGGCCCGGCATGGTGGTTGTCGGAAGTGACAGTCATACCTGTACGGCCGGAGCCTTTAATACTTTCGCCACAGGCATTGACCGTACTGAAACGGCCGGATTGTGGAAACAGGGAGAAACCTGGTTCAGGGTTCCCGAGTCCGTAAAGATCATTCTTCATGGCTGTTTCCCGGAGGGAGTGTATGCCAAGGATCTTGCCTTGTATATTATTGGCATGATAGGATCAGCAGGAGCCGATTACATGTCAGTGGAATTCCATGGTGACGGCGTTAAAAGTCTCACCGTGGCAGACAGGATGACTGTTGCTAACCTGGCTTCGGAGATGGGAGCCAAGAACGCTGTTTTCCCCGCTGATGAAAGGCTGACAGCATACCTGGGCATGGAATACGCAGGTATCTGGGCTGATCAGGATGCCAATTACCTGAAAGTTTATGAAATAGACCTTTCAGGATTATTTCCGCTGGCATCCTGTCCTCACCACGTGGACAATGTGAAAAGCATTGATGATATAAGCGGAATACCTGTTGGTCAGGCATTGTTAGGCACATGCACAAACGGCCGCATTGAGGATCTCAGGGTTGCAGCCGAATTACTTAAAGGAAAAAAGATAGCTGAGGGTGTTCAATTGATCGTAACGCCTGCATCCCGGGATGTATACCTGCAGGCAATCCGGGAAGGTCTTGCAGAGATATTTCTGAATGCCGGAGCCAGCATCCTTACCCCCTCCTGTGGTCCCTGCCTGGGAACAGGCCAGGGGATACCGCCTGACGGCATTAGCATTATCTCTACTGCCAACCGGAATTTCCTGGGCAGGATGGGTAATCCAAAATCAGCCATCTATCTGGCTTCACCCGCAACAGTTGCAGTATCCGCATTATACGGTGAAATCACCACACCTGCAAGAACCAAAATATACTCCAGGTTTCCCTACCATATGGAACAAACAACAACGGTAACCGTGGGTGCGGCGGATGATCGTCTTTCCAACGGTGTCTGGAACTATAAGGATGCGGATAACCTGAACACCGATCAGATGTTTGCCGGAAACCTGACCTATGAGATCAACAGTGCCCAGCCTGAAAAAATTGCGCCCCATCTCCTGAAAGGTTTCGATGAGAAATTTGCCGCCAGGGTTAAACCGGGTGATATCATGGTTTGCGGCAGAAACTTCGGGTGCGGGAGCTCCCGGGAACATCCGGCCGTGGGTCTGGTGTACCTGGGCATCCGGGCAGTATTGGTCAGGTCGGTTTCCAGGATATTTTTCCGTTCATCCGTAAACCAGGGATTGCCGATCTTGGTGGTGCCTGAAGCGGTTGACGCATATCGGCCGGGAGATCAGGTGGAGATCGATATGGCAGCAGGCAGCATAAAGGTCGGGGAAAGAATTTTCAGGTTCAGTCCCTTACCGGATAAATTGCTGCAGATATTGGAGAAGGGGGGATTGGTGAATTATATAGTAAACAGTAAACAGTAAACAGTAAACGTTAATATTTTTAAGTAGTAACAAGGGACCAGCGACCAGTAAAGAAATTACCCTTCAAGCGGTCCTAAGACCCTTGAAGGGTGATAAATATATTAAAATACTTCAGTATGGGAAAAATTTCTGAAATACAGCAAGTCTTAAAAGACCTTGGCATTGAAGCCGTCAATCCGGGTTTGTGCACCGGGACAAAATGGATTGAAACATCCGGTGATGTGCTAACCTCCTTCTCACCGGTTGACGGAAGCGCAATTGGAGGGATCAGGCAAGGCACCCGGGCAGATTATGAAATGTTGGTAGCCCGGGCTGGCGAAGCGTTCAGGGAATGGCGAATGGTACCCGCTCCAAAACGTGGCGAAATTGTGCGGCTCATGGGTATTGAACTGAGAAAATACAAAGAGCCTTTGGGAAAACTGGTGAGCTGGGAAATGGGTAAAATCATTCAGGAAGGAATGGGCGAGGTACAGGAGATGATTGACATTTGTGACTTTGCTGTGGGGCTTTCGAGGCAGCTTTATGGTTTGACCATGCATTCGGAACGCCCCGGCCATCGGATGTACGAACAGTACCATCCGCTGGGGATAGTTGGCGTGGTATCAGCTTTCAATTTTCCGGTTGCTGTATGGTCGTGGAATGCCATGATCGGGCTGGTATGCGGAGATGTGGTGCTCTGGAAGCCTTCCTCCAAGGTACTGCTGTGTGCCATTGCAGTTCATAAGATCATGGCAAAGGTACTTGCTGAAAATCATGTGCCTGAAGGCGTAATCAACTTAGTCGCCACCAGCTCGAAATACCTGGGAGATGATCTTTTCAAAGACAAAAACCTTTCGCTCATTTCATTTACAGGTTCAACAAAGATCGGAAAACAGGCCGGCCGACTGGTAGGTGAACGCCTGGGCAGAACCATCCTGGAACTGGGAGGCAATAATGCCATCATCATTACCCCGCATGCCGACCTTGAACTTGCATTGCGTGCCGTGGTATTCGGTGCAGTGGGCACAACCGGGCAACGTTGTACATCCACGCGGAGGATCATTCTGCATGAATCGCTTTTTGACAGCTTCAGCGACAGACTGGTGAAAGTTTACAGGAGCCTCAAAATCGGCAATCCCCTGGACCCCGGGACCCATGTGGGACCGCTGATCGACAGACAGGCCGCGGAACATTTCTTCCATGCGGTAGAGGAGGTGAAAAAGGCCGGCGGAAAGATCATTTATGGAGGGACCCCGTTTAATGACGGAGATGGTACCTCGGGTTGCTATGTCGTGCCCTGTATTGCCGAAGTGGAAAATCATTTCCCGGTTGTGCAGGAAGAAACCTTTGCGCCCTTGATTTACCTGATCCGTTACCGGACCATCCAGGAAGCCATACGATTGCATAATGCAGTTCCCCAGGGCCTGTCTTCTGCTCTGTTTTCGAACAACCTGCAGGAAACGGAGGCGTTTTTATCACATGCGGGCTCTGATTGCGGTATTGCCAATATCAATATCGGAACGTCGGGCGCAGAAATCGGAGGTGCATTCGGGGGCGAGAAAGACACCGGGGGAGGACGTGAATCAGGATCTGATGCATGGAAAGCCTATATGCGGAGGCAGACCAATACGATTAATTACAGCGGTGCGTTGCCGCTGGCGCAGGGGATTGAGTTCAAGATCAGTGACAAGTGACAAGTGAATAGCGGGATTTGGGCAGGGGGGTAGCGCATGTTTGAACCTCTGAACTTCCAGGAACATTAGAAAAATTATTTCCATGAAAATAGGCATACTGCACGAAACCAAGATCCCTGTAGACAACAGGGTACCCCTCACTCCCAGGCAATGTAGACTTATTGAAGAGGAATTTCCAGGTGTGCAGGTTTTTGTGCATCCGGGCAACTACAGGTGTTATACTGATAAAGAGTATAAGGATGAGGGCATTGTGGTTACCAGCGATCTGAGAGACTGTGATGTTCTGCTGGGTGTGAAGGAGGTTGACCCGGTGCGGCTGATCCCCGGTAAAACCTATTTCATCTTTTCACATACCATTAAGAAACAAAGTCATAATAAGGAACTTCTGAGGGCGGTACTTGACAAGCGTATCCGGCTGGTTGATTATGAAACACTCTCGGACAGCAAAGGAGTGCGTATCATTGGCTTTGGACGCTGGGCAGGACTGGTTGGCACCTTCCTTGGAATCAGGGCCATGTGCATCAGGCAGAATCTTTGTGTATTACCGCATCCCAAGGAATGCAAGGGACTCGAAGAAATGTTGAAAATGGTCGCCGCTCTCCCTTTGCCCCCCTTCAGAATTGCCATGACCGGTGACGGCAGGGTGGCAGGCGGATCAGAGGAAATGATGAATGCATTCGGGATAACCAAGGTTACCGTTGAAGATTACCTCAGCCAGGTGAAACTTGAAAAACCTGTTTATGTTCAGCTTGATCCTGAAAAGTACAACCGGAAGCGTTCGGGTGGAATCTTTGACTTACAGCATTTTTTCAAAAACCCGGGGCAATATGAGAGCCATTTTAACCGGTTCTGTGATAAAACGGATCTCCTGATCATGGCAGCCTATTGGGATCCGGGAGCGCCTGTTTTATTTACGCGGGAAGAGATGAAAAATGCGAGTTTCAGGATCAGGGTAATCGCGGATATTACCTGTGACCTGAATGGATCGGTGCCCTCCACCATCAGGACAACCACTTTTGAGGCGCCCTATTATGATTATAATCGTTTCACCGGGAAGGAGGAAGCTGCTTTCAGTAATCCCGGGAATATCACCGTAATGGCTATTGACCATCTTCCCAATGGCCTGCCGAGGGAAGCCTCAACAGATTTTGGTCATAACCTGATCAAAAACGTTCTGCCCTTACTTCTTTTCGGGGACAATGAAAACATTATCAAAAGAGCAACCATTGCCGAAAAAGGAAAACTTTCCCCCCATTACAGTTATCTGGCAGAATGGGTTAACCAGCCGGAATAAATCAGGAAACATGAAAAAATTACTGATCATTGGCGCAGGCCGTTCAACATCAATACTCATCCGCTACCTCGAAGAGAATGCGCAGAAGTATGGCTGGGAAATCACTGTCGGAGACCATGATCTTCAAACGGTAAAGGCCAGGGTTCTGCCTGCCACACGCGCTGTAGCGTTTGACGTCTTTAACGAACAGCAGTTAAATGAAGAAGTACAGGGAGCAGATGTCGTGGTCTCGATGGTCCCGGCACGTTTTCATCCGCTGGTGGCGCTGTCCTGCCTGAAATACTCCAGATCGATGCTCACTGCTTCCTATGTTTCGCCTGAGATGGCGGATATGGAGGCCAAAGCCAAATCACAGGGAATCCTTTTTCTGAATGAAATGGGGGTTGATCCCGGTATTGATCACATGTCGGCCATGCGGGTCATCAACCGCATCCGGGAAGCAGGTCATGACTTGCTTTGTTTTGAAACTTTTACCGGAGGTTTGATTGCTCCTGAATCGGACAATAACCCCTGGCATTATAAAATCACCTGGAATCCACGCAATGTGGTTCTGGCTGGACAAGGGGATCCGGCCAGGTTTATCCAGGAAGGAAAATTCAAATACATCCCTTACCACAGGCTTTTTCGCAGAACCGAGTTAATTGACATTGAGGGTTATGGAAAATTTGAAGGCTATGCCAACCGGGATTCATTGAAGTATATTGAAAAGTACAATCTCCAGGATGTTCCCACGGTTTACAGGGGAACCCTTCGCCGCCCGGGATTCTGCCGCGCCTGGGACGTTTTCGTTCAGCTGGGAGCCACAGATGACTCATTCACGCTGCAAAACACCGAAGAAATGACATACAAGGAATTCATCAATTCGTTTCTTTACTACAGCAGGGAGGACCCGGTGAAAACCAAGCTCTATCAGTACATGCATATCGACCAGGATTCGGATATCCGTGAAAAGCTGGAATGGCTCGGCATTTTTGATGACAC
The DNA here is from genome assembly GCA_041737175.1 of Bacteroidales bacterium. Classification (GTDB taxonomy): domain Bacteria; phylum Bacteroidota; class Bacteroidia; order Bacteroidales; family UBA10428; genus UBA5072. Next base: position 193,179 of record JBGSSF010000021.1, on the reverse strand, counting down.
CAGAATCGGGTTGAAAAATGCCACGCCGGCGCAAATCCTTGAACATATCCTTTGTAACAAATGGGCTTTGGAGCCAGGCGATAAAGATATGCTGGTGATGTGGCATAAATTTATTTACAGGAGCAAAGGCCGGGAAAAACCAACCCTGTTAACTTCATCGCTCGTTGTAACCGGAGATGACCCGGTCAATACGGCCATGGCTAAAACGGTAGGGCTTCCCCTTGCCATAGCCACAAAAATGGTGCTTACAGGCCAGATCAGGTTAAACGGTGTTCATATTCCCACCATCAGGGAGATCTATGAACCCATTTTGCAGGAACTTGAAAACTATGGTATTGGGTTCAGGGAGAACAGCAGGGAGCTTAATGGGGAATAAGTAACCGTCATTCTTTCTTTTCTGCATAGCTGAGTACTAGGAACAATGCCCTGCCATCGTGGTAACAGCTTTTCCACGGATGCGCCTTCGACCTGGTTTTGTTACCCGGACTCTTATCCAAGCCGTTATTATACCAGCCGCCATATTGATGATCAATGATTTCCTGAATGATATAAGACCACATTTTAGGAATAGCCTCCCGGTAAGCTTTTTCTTTGGGATACAGCGTGGAAAACAAAGCCAGCGCATGCCATGCTTCAGCTTGTGCCCACCAGGTCTTGGTGCTGTCGACGATTTCTATTTTATCACCCGGGGAGAACGTATATCCCTTATCGTACAAACCGTAATAATTTTGATCAAAGCCATATGCCAGGGTATGGTCGATGAGTTTTTTGGCAATTTCCAGGGTCGCCTGGTCCGGATCGCCATGCAGCGTTCGGGAGGCATCCACCAGAAGATAGGCTGTTTCTATGTTATGGCCAAAAGAAATATGATCAAGATGGATATTCTTCAGGATAGATGCCCGGGATGAATCTTTAGTGCTTACAGGTTCCCAGTTTTTCGAAAAGAACAGGTTCAGGTAACCCGATGGATTTACCATGGTATCCCTGATCAGATCAAGCATTTCCGCAAGTCTTGCCCTTACCGGTTCCTCGGGCAACACCTGGAAGGTTGCAGTAAATGCTTCCAAAAGGTGGATACTTGTATTCTGATCTTTCAAGTCGGGACCTCCCCAGGCAGCACGTTTAACTGCATCCTGAACAGAAAAACCATATTCTGCAACGTTTTCAGGTATGGTGATGTTGAAATAGCCTTTACCAACAGGATCATGGGCATAATTCTCAAGCCAGCCGAATGCCTTGTTTACCCATTCCAGCACCTGAGGGTCCTTGTTTATTTGCGCGTATTCCGCCAGTGCGAAAAGCGCAAAAGCATTACCGTAAGTCAGTTTGAAAGAAGGATCAACCGTCTGGGAAGAATCTGAAAAATAGTACTGGTAAAAGCCACCATGTTCCGTATCCCACATAGAGCCTGTAAGAAACTGATAACCGTGGTCAGCCGCTTTTTTGTACACGGGGTTATCAGGGTAAACCCGGGCAGCCCTGGAGGCCGTCCACAGACCGCGGGCTTGTGTGACCAGCATTTTATCCTGGTTGGATGATAAGGTCCAGTCGTATTCAAAGTTAGTCCAGTATCCCCCGTGAATGGTATCAATAATTCGCGGATACCAGGTCTGGAGGAGGCTATTGAGCTCGGTTTCAATCGCAGCGACTGGAATTCCCTGCAGGGGGGTAGTTCTGTTGGGAGATTTGCATCCCACCAGAGCAAGCAGGGTAAAACAAAGCAATAAGCAGTTTCTTACAGAACCTAATTGCATTTTCATGGGAGGATTTGTTGAAATTAATCGTTTAAAGATATAAACTTTATCGTGCTTTTGACCGGAGTTTTTTGCAGTGCCGGGGGGCAAACGGTTTGTTCCGCAGCTTCCTGTGAAAAAGACACCACAGATCCTGCGGTTAAGGAAATGTCAGCTGTGTAAAAAAATTTGTTTAGTATCTAAATAATATTTACTTTTGTATAGATACTAAACAATATGAATCATGAATGAAGAACTTCGTTCCATCATTGATCTTTTCACCAGAATCCTGCATCTTTATTCGGTAATTGACAAGAAGCCCAAGGACTTTGGCACCGGGGATCTCCTATATGTTAGTGAAATTCATGCTATTCATTATATCGGCGGGAATCCGGAAATCAACATGACACAGCTGGCGGAAATATCCGGGGTGACCAAGGGAGCCATTTCACAAATCGTTAAACGGCTCGTCCGCAAACAGTATATTGCCTTGTACAAAACTAAAAATAAAAAGGAAGTGAACCTGAGGCTTTCCGATAAGGGGTACATCATCAACCGGCTGTATGAGGAATTTGAGAAGGAGCGGTTTGTTTTTGCCGAAAAACTGTATGAAAATGCATCCAGGGAGGATATTACCCTGATCCGGAATCTTTTCACAAACATTTATGAAAACATGAAACAAATGACGAGCATTGAATAATATTTAGCACCTAAACTATACCGTTATGAAATATTTAATCGTTGTATGTCTTTCTTTTCTTACATCTTCCATGGAGGCACAAAGTATTTTACGGGAATACATTGCCCTGGGATTGGAGAACAACCTGGCGTTAAAACAAAAAGAATCCGGTTATCAGCAAAGTCTTGAGGCTTTGAAGGAGGCACGTGGCCTGTTTTATCCTTCTGTATCCATCAATGCGCGTTATACGGTCTCAGAAGGAGGCCGGGTAATTGATTTTCCCGTCGGGGATCTGATGAATCCGGTATATTCAACACTAAACCAGCTCACTTCCTCAAACATGTTTCCTGTGATCGAAAATGAAGAGATCCGGTTTCTCAGGCCAACCGAGCATGAAACCAAGATCAGGCTTATTCAGCCTGTCTTTAACACCGATTTGTATTACAATGCGAAAATCAAAGAGGAGCTGATTGTTGCGGAAGAAATCAGTGTTGAACAATACAAAAGAGAGCTGGTTGCTGAGATCAGCAAGGCCTATTACACGGTGGGCATGACTGTTGGTCTTTTCCGGATGCTGGAAGAAACCCGGCTTTTGCTGGTGGAAAATGTGCGGGTAAATACCCGGCTTTTTGAAAATGACAAGATTACGCGGGATATTTTGCTGCGTTCGCAAACCGAGCTCAGCAAGTTTGATCAGCAACTGCAGGTAGCCCTGAAAAACAAGCAGGTTGCTTCGGCGTATTTCAATTTTCTGCTGAACAGGCCCCTCAGTGACAGTATCCTGGTTGAAACGCCCGTTGTTGCAGTCATGCCGGAGGGAATGCCGGAGGACTATTCCCAGCAGGCGGTGCTCAACCGCGAAGAAATAAAAAGCCTGGAAAAGTACGGTCGCATTTCTGATCTGAACATCAGCATGCACAGGTCATCGGGTTTGCCTGATCTTTTTATCCTGGCAGATTATGGTTTCCAGGGTGAAGAATATCAGTTCAACAAGGACCAGGATTATTTGCAGGCCTCTATCGTTTTGAGCTGGGACATTTTCAGCGGACTGCAGAACAGGTCAAAGATCAGGCAGGCCCTGATCCAGCGCGAAATGGTTGAAGACCGGCTCCATGAGGCCAAAAGCCGTATTGAGCTCCAGGTAATCAATTCACTCCATGTGCTGAAGGCCTCGGAACTTGCCATTCAGGCGGCTGAAAGCCAGGCAAAAGGCGCCCGTGAAGTTTTCAGGCTGGTCCATCGAAAATACGAAGAAGGACAGGCCAGTCTCATTGAGTTCATGGATGCCAGAAATTCACTCACCCAGGCAGAGGAGAACCTGATCCTATCGCGTTACTCTTATTTGTCAGATTATGCTGATTTTGAAAAAGCCATCACCCATCCTATTAACCAATAAACCCAAGGATATGAAAAAGAGTTGTTTGTTAATTGCGGTTGTTCTTTGCACTTTTTTGTCGTGCAGGCCAAAACCCGCAGAAGAACCTGCTGCTGAAATGGCACGCGTTAAGGTAACCGGAGTAAGGCATGAAAAGATGAGTCTTCCAGTGAATGCCAGCGGGCTGGTTGTTCCGTCGAGAGAAATCAAACTGTCGTTTAAAACCGGCGGCGTTATTGCAGGTATCCTCGTTGCCGAAGGAGATAAGGTCAGCAGGGGGGAGATTCTGGCAACGCTGAACCTCTCTGAAATTGAAGCACAGGTCAGACAGGCAGCACAGGGTTATGAAAAATCCTTGCGCGACCACAACCGCGTGAAGAACCTTTATGCCGACAGTGTGGCTACCCTGGAACAACTTCAGAATACTGAAACTGCCATGAACGTCAGCAAGGCTGTCCTTGAAACGGCGACTTTTAACCTGCAGCATTCGCGCATCGTAGCACCGGATAACGGGATCATCCTGAAACAGCTTGCCGAAGCCAACGAGGTCATCGGGCCCGGTTATCCCGTATTCCTCTTCGGAGCCAGTGGCAAGGGATGGAAGATCAGAACCGGATTGGCCGACAGGGATTTTGTCAGGATCAGTCCGGGAGATTCGGCCCGGGTAACCCTGGATGCCTATCCCGGCATCGAATTCAAAGCCATTGTCAGCCAGGTAGGAGAATCTGCAAATCCCTATACCGGAACTTACGAGGCCGAACTGGATCTGCAGCATTCGGATTATAAGCTGGCAACAGGATTCGTGGCTAAACTTGAAATCTTTCCGGGCAAGAAAGAAGACTACCTCTATGTACCCGTGCAGGCATTGGTCGAAGCTGACGGAAATAACGGTTTTGTATATACTGTAAGTGATTCCATGAAAGCCAAAAAAATCAGGGTCAACATCGTCCGCATTTATGAATCATCGGTGGCATTATCCAGGGACCCGGGGATCTCAGATAAAGTAATCACAGAAGGCGCAGCATTTCTTTCCGACGGAGAACCGGTGATCATCGTGGAATAGGGTGAAATCATGAATTAATAAATCAGGAAGCATGAAAATCACAGATATAGCAGTTAAAAACTACCAGTTTACCCTGGTAATGTTCCTGTTACTTGTGGCATTGGGGATCTATTCTTTTCTTTCGATCCCGCAATCGGAAGATCCTGAATTTGATGTACCGGTGATTCCCATATACGCGATATACCCCGGTGCATCACCGGTTGATCTGGAAAAACTGGTGGTCGATAAGATCGAAAAAAGCCTGAGTGAACTGGATGACATCCGGAAAATTGAAACAACCGTCAAGGATGGTGTGGCTGTGGTGGTAATTGAGTTCACTGCAAAAGTCGATCCGGATGAGAAATTCGATGAAGTGTCGCGACAGATCAATTCCATACGGTCCTCCATGCCACAGGACCTGTACAGCCTGGATGCCATTAAAGTTTCTGCCGGTAACACCAATATCATACAGAGCGCTTTGGTATCTGAAAATTTTTCCTACGCCGATCTTAAAAAATACGCCGAAGACATCACTGACCAGATTTCAGCCATACCCAGCATTAACAAAGCCGAAGTGATCGCATATCCCGAAAGGGAGTTGCGAATTGCCATTGATTTGCCAAAGCTTTCGCAACTGAGGCTGTCCCTTACCCAGGTAATGGGCTCCATTCAGAGTGAAAATGCGAATATTCCGGGTGGAAGTGTTGAACTCGGTCCGAAAAAATTCAATATTAAAACCAGCGGTAACTATCAAAGTTTGGATGAAGTTGAAAATACCATTGTCGGAATGAACCAGGGACAGGTAATCTACCTGAAAGACATTGCACAGGTAGGCTGGAACTATGAGGATATCCGCCATTTCGGCCGTTACAACGGGGAACGTGCCGTTTTCATTATTGCCAGTATGAAGAAGATGCAAAACATTCATCATACACGCGACCGGATTTATGAGAAATTCGATGATTTTGAAAAGGAGCTGCCTGCAGGGATCCGACTGGAAAGGGGATTTGACCAGGCAAAGAATGTTTCGGCAAAACTGAACCGGCTTCTGTTCGATTTTATATTTGCCATTGTACTGGTATTGCTTACTTTGCTGCCCCTCGGCCTGAGGGCTTCAGGCATTGTGATGGTTTCGATCCCGCTTTCGATCCTGATCGGGCTAACCGGTTTGTATTTCACCGGATTCAGCATCAACCAGTTAAGCATTGTAGGCGGAGTGATTGCGCTCGGATTGCTCGTGGATGATTCCATTGTAGTGGTAGAGAACATTTCACGATGGATCCGCGAGGGACATAAACCCTTTGATGCTGCCATCCTGGCTACCAGGCAAATTGGTCCCGCTGTTCTCGGATGCACGGCCACACTGATATTTGCCTTTCTGCCCCTGATGTTTCTCCCGGGGATGTCGGGTCAGTACATGTTGGTCCTGCCTGTTTCAGTTACCTATGTTGTGCTTGGTTCACTTTTTGTCGCTCTCACCATAATTCCTTTTATCTCAAGCCTGTTGCTGAAGGGTCATGGTGATCCGAAGGGGAACAAAGTGCTGCAGGCACTGAATAAGGGGATCGATTTCACCTATGCCCGTGCGCTGCAATGGTCGTTGAAGAATCCATCCAAGACAGTTCTGATGGCTTTTTTGTTTTTTCTTGCCTCACTTGCCCTGATTCAGGTAATCGGTTTCAGCCTCTTTCCCAAAGCCGGGATGAGACAATTCCTGATCACCGTTGAAACTCCCAAGGGAAGCACGATATCGGAAACCGACAAGTCTGTGAGGTACATCGAATCCATTTTACGCGATAAGCCCGGTGTAAATTATTATATGTCCAATATCGGGAAAGGGAATCCGACAATCTATTACAACACCTTTCAGAAAAGTGAGCAGAATAATCTGGGAGAATTACTCTGCGAACTAACACCGAGATCTCAACCCGAAATTGCTGCTTTTCTCGATGAATTGCGCGATACGTTTAATACCTATGTCAATGCGAAAATATATGTGTATGAATTTGAAAACGGGTCCCCGATCGCAGCCCCCATTGCCATGCGAATTGTAGGGGATGATCTGGATACTTTGCAGGTTTTGGCGGACAGAATTGAGCAGGTGATAAAATCGACTGCCGGAACCCGGTATGTTAAGAATCCATTGAGTCAATCGCTGACGGATATTAAAATTGATGTAAGCCATGCCAAGGCAGGCATATTGGGTGTGCCCGCCGTTGAAATCGACAGGACCGTGAGACTCGCACTGGCCGGCATTACTGCAGGCAAATACAGGGATGCCGATGGCAATGAGTATGCCATTAACATCAGGTTGCCGAAAGAAAAAGCCAATACCCTTGAAACACTTGATCAGATATATGTTTCCTCGCTGAGCGGAGCGCAAATACCGCTGTCACAGCTTTCTACCACAGGATTTGAAAGTTCTCCCACACTCATTGAACATTATAACAAGGAACGCTCGGCAACACTTTCCTCCTTTGTCAAAAATGGTTACAACACCGATAAGGTGACCAAGGAAATCCTGGCCCGGATAGCCGCCATTCAATTGCCTCCCGGGTACAAAGTGGTTCCTACCGGCGAAATAGAAAGCCGCCAGGAGAGTTTCGCAGGAATTGGCTCCGCTATACTGGTAGCGATTTTCGGAATATTCGCCATACTCATCCTTGAATTTCGGACATTCAAAGGAACGCTCATTGTGTTATCGGTAATCCCCCTCGGAATTGCCGGAGGAATCCTGATGCTTTTCATCACCGGATACACGCTTTCATTTTCAGCAGCGATTGGTTTCGTGGCATTGATTGGCATTGAGATCAAAAATTCGATCCTGCTGGTTGATTTTACCAACCAGCTCCGGCAAAACGGAACGCCGCTCAACGAAGCCATTATCCGGGCAGGGGAAATCAGGTTTCTGCCGGTGTTGCTGACTACCATGACCGCCATTGGAGGTTTGTTGCCCATTGCGTTGGGCAAATCGGGCATGTATTCACCACTGGCCTGGGTTATCATAGGAGGTCTGATCACCTCTACGCTTTTGGCACGCCTGGTTACACCGGTGATGTATAAGCTGATGCCGCCGGAGGTGGAAGTAAGGAGTAAGGAGTAAGGAGTAGGGAGTAAGGAGTAGGGAGTAAGGAGTAGGGAGTAGGGAGTAGGGAGTGATGGGGAGAAAGGGAGATGTATAGGCCTGTAAGGCCGTAATGTGATAGCGCAGGGCGCAGCCCTGCGATAATGAATGAAGCCGAATCATTTGAGCCCTGAAAGGGCGAAACGGTCCTAAGACCCTTGAAGGGTGACTGGGGATAGCAAACCGGTATTAATTCATAATCTCCATAACCGTTCCTGAAACCACAACCGAATTAATATCAATGGCGCCATAGGTTACATCAACAAACGGTTTTCCCCTTTTCAGTCCGGCCATGCCAAATCCCGTTTCGGTGGAAATGAAACACTTGAAATCAATGCCTATTTTGGAATCGATGAACAGGGTTTTTGTTACCGCGTCATATCGCAAACCGGTCAGGCCCTGTATCAATCCGTAACTCGACATGGCCCTGGCATACCAGTGTCCGCATTCATATTCATCAAACGGATTGCGGATCCTGCCATCGTATCTTTTCCGGCATGCCTGTACAATCTCAAGTCCTTCATTCACGTGCCCGGTGAGCATCAGGTGGGAGGCCACCTGGTATTCGATGCCTGTCCATACTTCGTTGCTGTATACAAACGGCAGAGAAAGCTGTCCGCCTTTGGGCCAGGAACAAAGGATCAGCCCTCCTTCCTTACCATAGGCATAACTTGCCCGTTGCGGATTGATGTGATCCGACAGGTCGTATTTCAGGTTGTATTTATGAACCGCCAGAAGGTGACTTTGAATTTTAGCATCATCCAGGATATCACCCATCCCGCACATCTCTGCGATCCAGAGTCCCAATACCCCGTCACTGAGACAACCCGGACCGTATTGGTATTTGGGCCCTTCTTTTTTCAGTATTTCCAGGGCCTCAGGCGAATAGGTTGTGCCGATGCTGTTTTTGCCCAATTCAACAGGATTGGGAGCATTCAGCCCTTCCACCTTTACTTTCTGGATGAAATACTCGCCGTTGTACAACCCGGTTTCCATTTGTTCTTTGCTTTTGGCAAGAAGATCCTTGTATAAAGCAGGATCTTCACCCATCTCCTCCGACATTTTAATGGCTGCTGCCAGCGCGCCGGCATAAAAACCGGTACACAAGGCATCCGGGCCCCAGAATTCAATGTCATAGGTGTTGTGGTGGGGTTCTTCAATGGTTCCGGTATGCCGGGGATCCCAGTGTGCAATGCAATAGTCCATGCTGATCTTAACCTCGGGCCAGATGTTTTTCAACCACTCCCTGTTACCGGAAATCCTCCATTCGCGGTAGACCTTCATAATGCCCCCCAGTTGTCCGTCTGCTGCAGCGTACCAGTCGTGACCGGTCGCCCTGATCGGCAAATTCGCCCTGAAATTCTGGTGTCCTTGCGGACTTTGGTTCACCTTGAATTCTGTCTCCCGGAGTGTCCGTTCCAGCGCAGGGAACAAATTAGGTATGGCCTGTGCATAATTCCAAACATGGGTGCAGGAACCATTGCAGCAGCCGCTTTGATCGTGACAGCCTTCCCAGGCCCATAGTTTTCCATCCTTTTGACGCAACACGGTGGGTGATTTCAGGATGGCCAGGTTGGAAGCAACAGCTTCAAGCACTTCAGGCGGGAGATCGGAATTGTAAAACGCATCCGTAAACAGGGATGTGGAATTTTTCAGATCCTGGTACTGCGCTCTCCAGTACTGACCTATTTCCTGCACGTTTTTAAATTTGCCGGAGTACCAGGGTTCATAAAATGCCGATGTAATTTCGGGAGAACAGCAGTTTGAGCCGGGAGTACATTTTGCGGCAGCGATGATTTTATTTACTTCGTTATCATCGGGTCCCGTTCCGATCCGCAGGTCGGAATGCGGAACATACCATGTCATCAGTATTTTAATGGTCCTGGATTCCCCGGGCCCGAGTTGTACCGGTATATAAACGGATGCACCGGATGCTCCCGGGGAAACAGGATTGGATGGTGTATGACCGGTTTTAATATTTTCCCACAAAAGGGTCCTGCCGTCGAACCATCCGCCCCTGAACCAGCAGTAATCGGTCACTGCTCCGGGTTCATCGGTGTATATGGCAAATTCGCCTTTGTAATGCGGTTTATCCGGGAAGCAGGATTGTTCCAGAATAAAACCGTTATCCATGGCTTTTATAGAGTCTTTTCCGATATAATTTCCACCCCATTCACTTGGAATTTCAATACGCATGAAGTTTTCCGAGTGGAACGAAAACATGGCATCTATCTCCTTACGGGTGGTATTGGTAAAAGTATACTCAAGTCCTCCAACCGGGAGTCCCGAATTATCCGCATCTCCGGGAATGAAAGGACTCCATCCCGTGATATCAACCTTCGCAGGCATATCAGGATCGGACAAATGAACCGTTCCAAAGGGGAACCGTACACTGAACGAAGCTTCTTCGAAACGGGGGCAACCATATAAGTCGGATCCATTGGCTGCTCCCGGGCTTCCGAATATCTTCCAGCTCTGGACAGGACCTTCCAGAATTTTTGCGCCATTTTCATATCCCTTTACGGAAAGCGCGGCGAACATAAAGGGGGCATTGAAGGCATCCGGTTTATTCCTGACCGATATGTGTGAAAACGCCCCATTGCCATCGAGGCATATCATTCCCGCGCCCATTCCGCCGATGGGGAAAGCAATCCTGTTAAGGAATTCACCGGAATATTCATCGTTAAAGTTCCTGTCTTTTATACGGGAATTATGCATTTCGTTTTTGACACAGCCATTCAGCAGCATGATCATCAGGCAAAACAAGAGACTTGGTTTTTTCATGGGTATACTATTTGAATGATTCTGCAAATAATGTTAAATTTAAGTCTTTCGAATTACCAAAACTCAACTTATTATGAAAAAGCTAACTTGTTTGTTAAGTTGCTTATGCCTGTTTTCTTCCGTGTTGTTCCCGCAAAGCCAGTTTAACGGTCTGGATATGAATATGGGCAACCTGTATCGTTTGTCCAATGCCCAGTCCCGATCCATCAGTCCCGAAAACTTTACCGGTGAAAAGGGAAAGGGCGGGATGGCAAGCCTGGAAAACAAGGATAAGCCAAACCAGGCCAATGCATACCACGCTGCGCGTGATCTCGGGCAGGGATGGAAAGTAAATCCCTATATCAGGATCCAGCCCGGTGAAACGGTTACACTCGCTGAAATAGAAGGTTCCGGGGCCATTCAGCATATCTGGATGACGCCTACCGGTAACTGGATGTTTTCGGTTATCCGCATTTACTGGGATGATGAAACGGAACCTTCGGTGGAGTGTCCGATCGGGGCATTCTTCTGCATGGGTTGGAATGAGTACGCTCCGCTCAGTTCCCTGGCCGTATGCGTGAATCCCGGAAGCGCATTTAACTGTTACTGGACAATGCCATTCCGGAAAAAGTGCAGGATCACCATGGAAAACATCAATGATGCCGATCCGATGACCCTCTTTTACCAGATTGATTATACACTCACGGATGTGCCGGCCGATGCAGCGTATTTTCATGCCCAGTACAGGAGATCGAATCCCAATGAAACCTCTGTATATACAATCATCGATGGTGTTAAGGGAAAAGGACAGTTTGTGGGAGTATACCTGGCCTGGGGTGTAAATAACAACGGCTGGTGGGGAGAAGGAGAGATCAAGTTTTACCTGGACGGGGATACCCAGTTTCCGACCATCTGCGGAACCGGCACCGAGGACTATTTTTGCGGATCCTATAATTTTGACCGGAACGGAAAGTACACTGAATTCTGCACACCCTATTCAGGCCTGGCACAGGTGATCCGTCCCGATGGCACCTACCGCTCGCAACAGCGTTTTGGGCTCTACCGCTGGCATATCAACGACCCGGTCAGGTTTGAGAGGGACCTCAAAATTACCATTCAGGATCTGGGCTGGCACAGCGGCGGGAGGTATCTGAAGCAGCAATCGGATATTGCTTCGGTTTGTTTCTGGTACCAGACTTTACCTCATGCTTCTTTTCCGAAGCTGGCGGGATGGGAGAAGCTGGAGGTGAATTAGAGTGATGAGTAATGAGTGATGAGTAAAGAGTAAAAACCCTTCAAGCGGTCCATAGACCCTTGAAGGGTTATAATAGGAAACTAAACCTTTGGAACGAGTTATTTACGTCTTAAAATTATCGGGAAAAAAATAAAGAATATCATGCCCGCCAGAGAAGCCCAGCCCAGAATATCACCTAGTTTGGTATATGGGGCATGACCGGGACCGGCATTAATATCTCCTACCAGTATGTTATCGGAGCCTTTGATATCTGTATTTAAAGCCACCACTGTACCATCAGGATTAATGATCGCAGAAACGGTATTAGTTCCGCTGAGTATGAATGCCGTACGGTTCTCAACAGCCCGGAAGAGGACATTGTTCCAGGCCTGTTCCCCAAAACCGCCGAATTCACAATACGGAGCCGCAATGATCCTGGCTCCCCGGGATGAAAGCTTCCTGGCAATATCGGTATAGTTGGCATCATGGCAAATGAGACCTGCCAGTTGACCCAGGGGGGTATCATAAACCACGAAGTTCCCTGCTGTGGGTGTTGGAGGTTCACCTATCCCCCAGGTATGGTTTTTTCCGTATACTGCAGAAAAATTTCCGGCAGGTGACAACATTACCGATTCATTTCTCCAGGATTTTCCCTCCGAGCTAACTGTATAAGTAATAAAAAGATATGCACCTGTCTCCCTGGCCATCATACGGAATTGTTCGGTATATTCTGCCTGCGGATCAAAATTGAACAGCATCTCGGGTGAATAAATGATCTGTGCGCCCTTTGAAGCAGCCTCACGGATTTGCATTGCGAATTTATCCAACCGGACCTTTGAATTGAATACAGAATCACGGTGCGCGGGAAGCGCAAATCCCGGCCTGACTGTTGCTACCCTAACTTTGCGAGTATCTTTTGGGTAAGACTGAAGAATAGTTATACTAAGTCCAATCCATGCTAACAGGATGAAACCCGCAATAATGCCCCAGCGACGTGCAGCAATCACATTTACAGGGACAGAATATGCAGGTTTCCATTGCCTGTCGAACCAGACCAGCAATCCCTGGGCCAATGAAAAGTTAACCAATAGGATAACCAGGTCAAGACCAAATATTCCGAAAATTGACACGGGTTGAATTAGCCAGGGCTGTGTTGATTGGGTATAACCTATAAAGCCACTGGTGGCTACAAGTGGGATGAAGCTGACGCGGACCATTTCAAAACCCACCCATCCAGTCACACCCTGAAGAACAAACCAGCGGTAATCTGTTGATTCAATGAATTTTCTCTCTTTCTGAATGAAAAAGATGAGTATGGCAATCCAAACACCCAGATACTCAAAGACAGGCCCGAATTCGGACCCGAATAACCTGGCAAGGAAGGGCCCAAGCCAAAAGAGAATGGTCATTGCCGGAGCCAGGCTTGACCATTTGACAGGAAATAACCTGTATTGTGCTATCAGACAGGGTATAAGGCCAATCCAGGCAAGCGGCCAGATACCGTAAGGAGGAAAGGACAGCAGGATTAAAATTCCGCCTAAGGCAGACATGAGTATGCCGGCCAGAAAACGAATTTTCATGTGTTTAATTTTGTATGGTAATTTACGAAATAAACTGGCTGAAGTCAATAGGGTGGCATCTCAGCATAAATATCAATGATTTGAAACCCTGTCAATTTTTGTAATACGCACAGGCGGAGTCAGCGATTGCCCGTCGGCAGGCGAGGTTTGTATCTTCTTTACAACCTCCATGCCCCTGATCACTCTCCCGAATGCGGCAAATCCCTGTCCGTCAGGATTTCGCTTTCCCCCGAAATCAAGCTCGGGCTGATCCCCTATACAGATGAAAAACTCCGAACTGCCGGAGTCGGGATCATCACGTGCCATGGACAGCGTGCCATCTTTATGTGAAAGGCCTGTAATAAGGGTTCTTTCAAGCGGAATAGGCTGAATTTCTGTTGAATCCAAATGCTCCAGGTTGAATCCTCCCTGGATGACTTCGATTTTGACCTTTTTGTCGGGTTGATTACCCGGTGTCACGGTGCGGTAAAAGGTGCCTCCTTCTTCTCCCACCCGGTCGACATAATCCAGGAAATTGGCGCAGGTGACAGGGGCCTGGCTTAAATATAGATTCACATGGATTTCGCCGAGTTCTGTGCAGATTATTATCACTGCTGAAGAATCGTTAATATTTTGGCATAAAACAGGAACGGGGAGAAGGAATGCTAAAAGATTAACCGTTAGTTGACTAAAATGTTTCATGCAAAAATAATAATTCAATTGTCTTGCAAATTTAGTCCCTTTAGGGACTTAATCTTGGTAGAAGAAAACCATCTGTAAATAATAGCAAGTAATTTGTGTTTGTTATTTTTTATTATCCCGGCTATGTATTTATACAATTCATCTTTCCAGCTATTTTGTATAACAGATTCCCGGTCTTGTACAGTAAAGACTGTCTGGATATGGATTTGGGTATAGGTATTAGCCATGCTACTAGGATTTATATCGTCCCTGACGGGACTTAAGTTTACGCTCTGATAAAATTTGCTACCGATATATTGTCCCTGACGGGACAATAATAGTTCTGTAAATAGATTGCCAATAAAACAAACAACAGGCACTTTCTTAAGTATAAAATTAATACTTGTTACAAGATCACCTATTCAAAAATGAAAAATTATCCTGATAATTTTAACTTCTGTTTTTATGCTTTAACTTACATTCAATTAAACTAAAATGTAATTATCTTGGTAATCCGTTTGAAAAACAAATTGTATGACCGGTAAAATATCTATTAAAGCCTTCTTTTACCTGGTATTGATGATTCAGGCCGGAACTGTTTTTTATGCAGCAAATTCCAACGCCCAGGAAAATGACACCATCATTGTGCCGAAACGAAGCCTCGAAGATTCTCTGCGCACTGTGGATTCCCTGGCGGTAAGAATGCAGTTTATCCGCGATTCGTTACTGGTCCGCGAGCAGTTTGTGAGAGATTCCATCCGATTGAGACAGCAACGATTGGATTCTCTTGAATTTCTCAAAAATGAACTTCAGTATTTGTTCCTTGCCTATTTCAGAACCGTGAAGGATGATATCATCCTGCATGACTACAATATTGAAATAGCGGGGGATTCAGCCCTGGGTGATTTCGTTTACCTTCTTCTCCCTTTCAGCGTTTCCCAACCCTATATCCCCTGGAAGTTCAGGGCAGGCCTTACCGGCAGCAGGGTTAAGATAACCGTTGACAAGGCGCTGCGAAAGATCACTTCCATCCAGACACCCCTGGTAAGGGGATCCTTTGAATATGGAGCACAAGGCCGAATCCTGGTAATCCATGAATCCCCTGCAGTTCAGAAAAACTGGGCTGGGAATTTCTACAAGACGCCCTTTGATTCGCTGTTTTTTGACCAGCACAACAGGATTGTCAAAATCAAAAGATACGTGCAGTTTTACAGTCTGAATACCGGCAATCAACGAGGGAAACCCTTGTTTCTTAATCTTACAATGGTAAAGCAATTTGTTTACGGAAAAAATAATCTGATCGCGCAATACCAAGTGGTAAAATTCTGTGATCGATGGAATGCCTATACAGCCAGCAAAGTTTGCAGCATTATCACCCATCTTCTTTCGAAGCAGGATGACAAATTGTTATTGACCCGCGCCAACGACCCGGCCAACCCTTACTCCGACGGAACTTACACCTATGAGTATGACGCCGGTGAAGATCTGAAAAGCATCTCGTTTCAGAACCTATCCAATACCGAGAACTGGGAGCGTACCATTGAAATGAACCGGGATGGAAATGTCAGTTGTTATTTCGATAAGACAAATGGCACCATACGGCAATCCATATGTTTTATCTATCACATCCATGATCCCGGGGCCAGGTACCCGGTTGAAACAATCACCACCACGTTTGAAAAAGACGGCATCAGTTATTTTCAGAAGAACAACACGACAGGCCAGAGCCGAACAAGAGACAAGATGACGCTGGAATGGAGCCCGTGGAGGTAGCTCTTTATCCGACAAACTCATTCCCTACTTTCCGGGCCCGTTCAGGCTTGTCAAGGTTGATCCCTGCTGCCAGTCCGATTTCAACCAACAGGTTCCATCCTGAGCAAAGGAAGACATAAGGTTTCATTTCCCCGGCGGATGGCACGCGTATGGTTGTAAAAGGGGTTTCCCGATCAGCTATGGCGACGACGGTAAGACCCACACCTTTTACAAGGACTTCCTGGAATTTTTCGATTTCCTCGTCAATGGGATCTACTACAAAAACGATGTCGCTTTTATCCATGACTTCCTCAATACCATGCACAGCGTAAGTGCCTTCGAGAAAATCCGATTTCCTGCGTGTGATTTCATTGGTTTTCAGGGTCAGTTCTTCGGCTACGCCGTCATTGTATCCTGCAAAATAGATGGTTTGCGCCCCCAATACCTTCCGGACAATATCCCGGCTGATGGGCAGGGTTAGTGCCTGTTCAATCAAAGCCGGCAATTGGGCCAGCTCGGCGCTTTTATCGACTTTCCGGATATGCCATAGAATGGATTCATAAAACAGTGCCTGTTCAATGACACTTTTGGTTGCTGCCACAGCCTGTTCCCAACCGCAATTGAGCACGTATGTCTCTGTGCATTCTTTCTCAAGCAGGGTATCCTTGTTGGCTGTAAGTGCAAAACGATTCTCATTGCCTAGAGCAGCGAGCTTCTTTGCCAGAAGAACAACCTCCTTCGTCCTTCCGGAATTGGAAGCACAGAATACGGCGAATTTCGAAAGGTCATATTCTGCGGCCTGCCTGGAACCATCCGTGAATAAGGTCATGTCGATGCCCCAAGCAAGGGCTTTGCGGATGGCGTTTTTGGCAGGCAGGATACGGCTGGAGCCTTCACCGGTGAAAAATAGCCTGCCGGCAGTCCTGATTTTTCCGGCAACCGTTTTGGTGCGATTCGGATCAAAATTTTTAACGACCTCGATGGTTTGCATCATTTCCTGAACGAGTGCATACCTGGAATACTTGGGATCGGTTAGGTTCATAGTGATTATTAATTAAAAGTGAAAATAAAATTGAATATCTACATGTTCAGAAGTTCTAATACTGCAGCCTACAGCCTACAGCCTACAGCCTACAGCCTCTTCCTGACCTCCTCCACAAACTTCTTCAGTTCCTCCGTTTCCTGTCTGACCTGCACGATGAATGAGTTGTCATCAATCGTTCCAATGGCAGCTTTCATTTCATCGTTGTTGCGGAAGGTAGCATGACGGAAGGGATTGTCGTAATCCTTTTTCCGGGAGGCAAAAACCTGGTCACAAATGTATTGCTGAATTTCGGCAACACGCGTCAAAGCTTTATCCAGATCGGCCTTGGTGCAGGGGTGTTTACCTGATAATTCACATAATGTCGCATAGGCGTGCTTTTGCTTATCCAGCTGGTATTTTTCCCAAAGGTCATCGTACCTGCCATGAATTTCTTTCCAGGTACCCAATTTACATGATCCAATGTCAGAACGCAGTCTATCCAGGTCACTTTTCATCATGATCTGGCCGCCCAGGTTAACCCAGTCTTTTTCGCGCTCACCCTGCAAGTCAGCTGTCATTTTAGTAAAAGTAGCCCTGGGATGTGAGCGGAGATAATTAAGGATGTTCACAAGCGCATAGTAATGCAGCATGTCGCGGTAAGCGTGATAGGCCTTGAAGGGTTTCAGAATTAAGGTTTTACGTTTTGTATTTTCCATATTCTCACCCAGAACTTCCAGGCTGTTCACGAGTTTCTCGTTTTCCATCAGCAGGTCACGCCCCATTTGGGCCAGCTGATCGTCACCCTTTGAAACGGGTGTTCCCTTTTGCCGTAAGGCTGCTTTTGCGGTCCATATTTCCAGCAACCGCATGGCATGATTCATTTCCTCGATGGTATCCGGGGCATAGGGATCAAATTCGATATGCTGGGCCTTGCTGACACGCTTGTCACGATTCTGGAATTTCCATGAATTCCTTGCCAGGGCGTACATATTATGCAACCACCAGTAAGCAGGCATGACTTCAAGCTGGTCCCTGTTCACATTGTTGTTTAAAAGTGAAAAGGGCAGGGGGATATTCAGTTCAGCCGGATAGTCAGATTTAGACAGGAGCACGAAGGAGGCAAAACGGCTTGAATGTTTTACACTGGTGCATAATCCGGGCCAGAAACCCCTGCCGGCCTGGATCTCATTGTCGTTGGCCCTGCTGTTATGATTTGAACCAATGGTGGCGCCTGCAGCCATATTGCTTTGTCCCATCACCACTGAAGCAATCAGGAATGAATTGTTGTGGTGCTGTTCATGAGCAGGGAATATCAGATTGTTCAGCACCTCGCAACAAGAAATGGTGGAGTTGTCCCCCAAAAAGGAATTGATCAGTCTGGCGCCGTATTTCAGGCTTGAATTATTACCCAGGATAAACTTCACAGCCTTGCAGCCATAGAAAATATGACATCCATAGCCGATGATACCGTTCACGAGTTCAACTCCTTCACCAATCTGGGTGGGTTCCAGGGCAGAGGAATTGATGGTCAGGTTTTTTAGTTTATTGGCGCCTTTGATATAGCAATTTGATCCTATTTTGACATCCTTTAATATCAGGGAATTTTTTATCACGCACTGGTTTCCGGTAGTGCCATAATACCCGCGCCGGCTGTCCATGGCGGCCTGCGTAATTTTAAGGAGATTTTCCTGAAGGGATTCGTCATCGCGGTATTTTGCCCACAGGTAAGCATCGGCGGTTATCATGCCGTCAAAGGGAAGGACTTTCCGGCATCCTGTTTCATTCATCAGGTCGATCCAGGTTCTGATGTTTTCAGATTCCCCATCCTTGACAATGCCATTGCCAAACTTGGCATGATCGGTGGTATCCATTTCGTGAACATTGAACAGGATGCACCGGTCGCCAATGATATAATGCGCCAGGTAATGCACTTCATGAATGGCAACATCATCACCGATGTCGCATGAAACGATAAAGCTGTTGGTAATGCCGGCGGGTACCTTCAGATCATGATGCTGAAGAATGATATTCCTGAGCCGGCCGATCCTCACCAGGCCATAAAACCGGGTGTTCTTGATCTGGTTCGCGTCGAACTCGTCGGTAACCAGAATATCATCCCAGTCATCGGCCGTATTATTGTTTTTTACGAGTCTTTCCACTTCATCTGACCGCAGGTGCCTCCAGCCCGATTTAGGCGGTGTGATCTGCTTGTTGCGCTGGTAATATTCATCTTTTCCTTTGGGGAGGTATTCTTTGGGGATAAAATTCTTCCCCATATTCTCCGGAACAATGATCAAAACTTCATCCATGGTTTATTGTGTTTAGGTAAATCGACAGTAACAAGGATCAAAGGGTAATCAAAATGAGTGCCTGGGCTGCAAGAATTCTCAGGAACATGGTGAACGGATACACGGTGGCGTAAGCAGTGGATTGTGCATGCACCGGTGCCAGGCTGTTGGCAAATTCCAATGCCGGCGGGTCCGTCATGGCCCCTGAGATGATGCCGCAGATTTTCAGGTAGTTGTAATTAAGAAGTCGTGCAATTAAAGCTGCCAGTAAAACAGGCACCATGGTTATGGCTGCTCCGTAAAGTATCCACATATAACCGCCTTCAGCTATTGTCCTGACGAACTGACCGCCTGCTGAAAGCCCAACGCATGCCAGGAACAGGGTTATCCCAAGCTCCCTGATCATCATGTTGGCCCCCGGCGTCATGTAAAAATCGAAACTTCCAAACCGTCTCTGATTGCCGAGCAAAATGGCAACCAATAAAGGTCCGCCCGCCAGTCCGAGTTTGGCAGGTGCCGGAAGTCCCGGGATCAGGATGGGAATGCTGCCGATAATAACGCCCAGGAATATCCCTACGAAAATGGGAACCGTGTTGGGGTGTGCCAGTTCTTCCACTGAATTGCCGAGTTCATTGCGAATTTCAGGCAACAGTTCTCGTTTTCCGACAATCCTTACCGTGTCGCCAAATTCAACCGTGGTGCCGTGGGTGGGCAGGATTTCCGTACCGGCCCTGAAGATCCTTGTAATATTGGCTTCGTAACGACGGTAGATGCCAATTTGTTCGATTGTTTTTCCGGCATATTTCCGACGGGTCACCAGTACATGGAACATGGCCAGATCTCCCGAGATTTCACGTTTTTCAGCGATTTTAACAGGGCCCATGGTCACGCGCAGATTATCAATGTGATTAACTGCCGACACACCGATCACCACATCACCTTCCTGCAGAGTTTCTTCTTCAAGGGCCACCAGGTAGTTGCCGTTTCGGAGGATCCGCGACAAAACAAGTTCTTTATCAATGACTTTCTTGATGTAACTGATTTTTTGGCCAAAGAGGTTGGGATTGGTGAGGGTAATTTCAATGGTTTCTAGTTTTTGCTGTGTGCTGCTGAGTTTATTCTTATAATCATCTACCTCATGGTCGATTTTTATTCTGAAGATAAACCTGATCATTACCATGGACAAAATAATGCCCAATACGCCAAATGGATAGGCTACCGCATAGCCCATACCGGCAAAAGCGGCATCATCAGGTTTCCCCATGTCGGTAAGTACTTGCTGCGCCGCGCCAAGACCCGGTGTATTGGTTACAGCTCCGCTCATAATACCGGTGATGACAGCCGGTGAAACATCTGCGATTGCGTAAAGAAGGTAGGCGATGAGAAAGCCTGATAAGACGATCCCGCCGGCAAAAAGATTCAGTCTCAGTCCGTCACTGCGGAAAGAATTAAAAAAGCGCGGACCGACATCTATTCCGATGGCGTAAACAAAGAGGATTAATCCGAATTCGCGGATGAAATGGAGGACTTCAGGATTTGCCTGTGCTCCAAAGTGGGCAATCAGCAATCCCGAAAAAAGCACTCCCGCTATGCCCAGTTTCAGGCCTTTAAATCTGATCTTCCCGATGAACACCCCCACAAAGGCCGTAAGGCTTATATATAAAATGGCTGTTGCGGTTCCACTACCGCTGAAAAGATTATTAAAAAACTCCATATATACCGATAATTGAGGGTAGGTCTAATTTATAATATATTCATTATTATTTTGATATATTTAATGCTTAAAATTCTGACATTATGCATACGGATAAAAGGAAGAATTTGTTTTTCCAGGGCAGCATTATCAGCTTGATTATTATCCTTCTTCTGGTCAGATTCTTTATCAACAATCCCTACCGGCGACAAATTCCGGATCCGCCGGATCTGCAAAATGTTTCAGTTCCTCTCCGGGAGCAGATTACCGGTATCAACAGCAAGGCCAAACACAAGCCAACAGCGGATAATCTGGGTCAGCTGGGGATGGTATATCATTCCAGCACTTATTATGATGAAGCCGCGCAATGCTATAAACTGGCCGTTAAAAGAAGCAAATCCAAATGGATTTGGGATTACTATCTCGGGTATATCTATAAAGAAATGGGGGAATCCAGTGCATCCATCGAAAGTTTCAGGGAGGTGATCCGGAAAGACCCAAAGGTCTATCATGCCAGGTATTATCTGGGGGAAGGATATCAGAACCAGAATCAGAATGATAAAGCAGAAGTTTCTTTCAGAACCATTATCAGTCTGAAGGACAAGGCTGCTTCACTGAATAAAGCCGTGAGAGCGGGTTACTATCCGTTAAGTACCTACGCAAAATTTCAACTGTCTCAGATCTTAATCAATACCGGCCAGGTTGAACAGGCAGAAAAAATACTGCTGGAAATCATCGGGAACCAGAATACATTCGGACCGGCTTACCGGTTACTTGGCAGTGTTTATAACATGAAGGGGGATGCTGCTTTGAGCCGCGACTATATTATACGGGCAGGCGATCTGCTCGATTACAAGCCGCCGGTAGATACTTTAATTGACAGGCTGTCCCTTATTTCCCGTTCGGAGAACTACATCCTGAAGCAGATTGATGAAGCAGAACGGGCTGTTTATCCTGAGTGGGCCCTGATTCTGACCAGCAATGCCATGAGGTACCTGCCCGGGAATCCCTACCTTGTATCCAAAATCATCAAGCTGACACTTACCATGAGTCCCGGGAAACAGGCCCTATCCTACCTGGATCAGCATCTTTCAGCTTTTAAGGATGATTTCAATGAAATCAAACAGGTTGGGGACATGCTGTATGACAAGGGATACCCCGCACAATCACTGGATTATTTCAAACGGGCTTCGGAAATCAGGCCGGATGATGCAGATGTAAAGGCCAGTCTTGTGCTGGCATACCTGAATGCCGGAGAGAAACAGCAGGCAATGGATCTCTTGAAAATGCAGATCGATAACCAGAGCAATGATCCCAAAGTACTTGCCAATGCGGTTTATATCATGCTGACCCAGCATGATACGGATAAGGCCAGGGCATACCTGTCGAGGCTTAAGCAGATTTCACCGTCAAGTCCTAAGACTTATCAGTTAAGAGCCCTGCTGGCAGAACAGGACGGGAGCCTTCAGGAGGCCATGGCCATGTATGAATCAGCCCTGAAAGGCAATCCGGGAGACCTGGTGAGCATTCAGTCCCTGGATGAGTTTTACAGGCAACAAAAAATGTGGGGCCGGTCCGCCGGTCTTTTAAGGAACGCCCTGGGATCGCACCCTAACGAGCCTTACCTGCTTGAGAAACTGGGCACCCTACTGGTAGCCTGTCCCGATACAAAACTGAGAAATTACCCGGAAGGGCTCAGGTATTCACAACGGGCATTTATCAATAAGGCCAGCACTACTGAGGTGATGTTTGCCGCCGGCAGAAGCATTGCAGAAGCATATGCAGCGCTGGGTGATAAGAACAATGCACGAATCTACCTGAATCATATCCTTGAAATGGCCCGGAGCCAGAATGCCCCGAAGGAATACATCGGGGAACTCCAGGCACGTATCTTTGCATTATGATGTTTATATCATTTATACGTGCATGTATTCTTAAAACATAATCCGGTACTGGGCAACGGGAAAAATCGTGAGCTGGTTGATAAACTCGGTTTTCCCCGTTTTTTTGTTGTATTGCATGTACAACGGATTTTTGCGGTTTGTCACATTCTGTATATCAAAAGCAAACTCCTGCGAGAATTTCGGATTGTCCATCCGCCAGGCAATTTTAATATCGAACCGGAAGTAGTCTTTGAATTTTTCACGGTAAGCCCGGTCATCATCGTAGACCGTTTCTCCTTTTACAACTGATTCCTGGATGTCGACCGGCGTGTAGCGCTGTCCCCCGGCAGCAGTCAGCTTTATATCAACTGAAATATAACTCTTCTTCGACTCGTTTTTCCCTTTTAACCTGAATTCTTTTCCCGCCAGGCTATTGAAAACATAACCTCCGTCAAATGCCGTGGACCGCTCGATGCCGTCGCTGCCTTTATACCTGGAGTCAAAAACCGAAGCAGTCAGCAAATAATAAAACCCCTTGTTCAGAAATCTTTCCACGGTGAACTCGAATCCTTTGTTGTTGCCGGTACCGCCATTTACCATGGTGTCGGGGATAATGAACTGGAAGGAATTGTTGTTCAACATGGAAAAATTGCCTGGTTTTTCTTCTATGGCCACGTCGTACAAATGCTGGTAATACCCTTCCACCTTAATTCTGGTAAAAGCATTGATCTGCCAGTCCCAGGTGGCCACAAAATGATTGGCCTTCAGCATACCCAGATCTTTATTGGGTTGAACGTAATCCTGGGCATTCAGGTCGATGCGCCTGTAATAGACAAACATGGGAAGCATTTTGCTGTGATTTCCATATCCTAGACTCAGGGAATGCTTTGCAAAAGGCTTATATTTAATGGCCACACGGGGTTCCACATTGAATTCGCCGTTCAGGCTCAATCCAATGGCATGCACTCCTCCGCTAAGCGACACGATATCGGCCAGTTTCAGGTTGAATTCTGCATAGGCTCTGGTTAGCGTTGTGCTTCCCTTATCATCGTATATATTGAAGAAGGATCCGTACTTGCTCAGGTAAACGCTGTCCTTGAGTGAGAAATTCATGCTTCTCATTTCCAGGCCAACGCGTGTATTAAGCCTGCTGCTGAATTTGCTGCTGATGCTCAGGTTGGCGGCATAGTTCCGGGTGTTAAAATCGGTGAGCTCAAACAGGCGCTTAGATTCAGTCTCGGAAAGCACAGTATCAATCCTTGATTTATTCTGCAGGGCATCGGCAGATAATGTCAGTTCCGCATAGGTTTTGTCCCCCAGTCGCCGGAAGTAATTCAATCCGACAACACCCTGCCGGTTGCTGTTGTATATGTCAAATCCTTCACTCTCATAAAAATTCTCCTGATCCGCAGAATCGGTTTTGCTGTAAAGCAGATCAATGGCGCTTATCCCTCCCAAACCAAAGAGAGAGACCTTTCCTTTGCCCAGGCGGGAGGTGATTTTAAAACTGACGTCCTGGTATTCCGGGATAGCCGTACCGGTGCCAAAGTTAATACCCAGCAAATGGAATAATCCCAGGGTTGAATAGCGATAATTGATCAGGTATGAAGCGTTGCCTTTCTTTGAAACGGGACCTTCAGCGCCCAGTTCAAAACCGTTGAAACCAACCTGTCCGAGAAATTCATGCTTGTCATGATTGCCCTCACGCATCCTGAGGTCGAATACACCTGAAACAGCATTGCCATATTCTGCGGCAAAGGCGCCCGTAAGGAAGTCGGAGTTACTGAGTGTATTGTTATTGAGCATTCCTACAGGACCTCCGGTAGCTCCCATAAACCCGAAATGGTTTGGATTTGATATTTCCACGCCTTCAAGCTGCCAGAGCAATCCGCCGGGGGCATTTCCCCGGATAATGATTTCATTGGTGGCATCGTTTCCGGCAGAAACTCCGGCATAATTAATGGCCATGCGGGCAACATCGTTCCGCACGCCGGCGTATCGCTGGGTTTCCTCAACTGAGAAGGTGCGTGTACTGATGGATGACATGGTATTGACCGTTGCGCTTTTGCGTTCATTGGCTTTAACCACTACCTCGTCAATTTTCGTAAGCGCTTCTTCCATGCCGATATTCAGCACAAGTTCTTTACCCGATGTAAGATTAAGGTTTTCAAGGCAGATGGATTCGTAACCCAGATATCGTATGCAAAGCCGGATCCGTCCCGTTTCCACATTTTCAAGTCTGAAGTTCCCATTTTCATCGGTCAGGGTTCCTTTTACCGGGCTGGTATTGTCGAGATAAACCGTAGCACCCGGCAGGGCAGTCCTTGATTCCTTATCGGTGACGGTTCCCTTGATGGTTTGCACAACTTTCTGTGCATGAACTGAATGGCCGGAAGCTATCCATAGAATAGCGCATGCAATTATTACGCGCAGGGTGGGTTTCATGTCAATAGGTGTTGAAAAAACCGGATTGTTGGTAATAAAGACAGGAATAAATAGAAATAGTTGCAGACATGCGGGTTGATTCTTTTTCAGATTACCGGCATCGGTTTTTAGTCAACCGGTATTTGCGGGAGGATACCCCGGTCGATATAAATGGGATGAACATACTTCCTCAGCGTCTTGCGATGCAACTGGAAACCTATTCCGGTAAGGATGGTGATAATGCCTCCCGCGAGCAGGGTAAACGAAATGCCGATACCGCTGGCGACGGCACCTGCCAGGAGGTTACCAATGGGAGTTGTTCCCATTAAAGCCATGGCATAAAAACTCATGACCCGTCCGCGTTTGTCCTCATCAGCAATGATTTGCAGCATGGTGTTGATGGCGGCAAGTGACAGGATCATCGACAATCCGCCAAAGAAAAAAACGATGAGGGAATAATGCATTCGGGTTGAAAAAGAGGCGAGGACAAGCGACAGGCCCAGCAAAACAACATTCCATGAAATGATGCCGCCAAGTCCGATCACTGATTTACGTGATGCCATAAACAAGGCACCAGTGAGGGCTCCTGCGCCCAGTGCCGACATGAGAAATCCCAGGGTATCGGAGCTGCCATGCAGTATTTCTTTTGCATAAGCAGGCAAAAGAATAATGAAAGGGAATCCTGCCATGCTCAAAAAAACCAGCAGAATAATCATGGTTCTGATGGGAACAGACTGAAAGGTATAGTGAACACCCGCCATAAAACCGTCCTTAAATTTTTCAACCTTTTTTGTCCCCGGTTTCATGGGGATGTTTAACATCAGCAGGGCAATAATCACGGCAAGAAAGCTTAAGGTATTTAACAGGAAACAGATACCTTCGCCGACGGCTGCAATGGTGATCCCTGCAATGGCAGGACCAATCAGACGAGCCCCGTTAAAAAGCGCAGAATTGAGCGCTATGGCATTCCCCAGGTTTTTCGGATCACCAATCAGGTCAACCACCAGCGATTGCCTGGCAGGAGCATCGAAAGCGCTGATTATTCCAAAAACGAGGCTTAATACGATCAGGTGCCATACCTCAATCACATTGAACAAAACCAGGAGTGCCATAACCAATGCCTGTGCCATGAAAAACACCTGGGCCAGCAGCATGATCCTTTGCCGGTTGTGGCGGTCGGTCAAAACTCCGGTAAAAGGCGCCAGGACAAAAGTGGGGATCTGGCTGGTAAACCCGATCAGTCCCAGTAAAAACACCGATCCGGTAAGCCTGTAAACCAACCAGCTCATGGCTATGTTTTGCATCCAGGTTCCGATCAGTGAGATGCCCTGTCCGGTGAAATAAATTCTGTAATTTCGTGACCGGAGCGAGGAAAATATGTGCTGTATAGATTCTAAGTTCTTCGGAAACAAGTTATTAAGGGTCATGCTGGAAACGGGAATGGATTACGGCGGTAAAAATAGGAAACAGTTTTAATTTTTTGTAAAACAAATGGTTTTATATACTTTTAGGACTTGATTGAGAACCTCTAAAAACAGTTCGCGATGAAAAATAAATTTAGCCTGAATGTTGATCAATTGGCTGACATAGCTAACGATCTGACAAATAAAATAGTGACAGGGTTGAAGAAAGAGGGTACGGAAATAAAAGGCCTCCCCACCTATATTCATCCCAAAAAGGACGGAATTAAGGGTCATGCAACAGTTTTTGACCTGGGGGGTACCAATTTCAGGGTAGCCACGGTTTCAGTCGGTAAAGAAACTTCCATTCCCGGTTCAGCTGAAAGAGACATTACCGAGATGAAGAAAAAGGAGTTCACCAAAGAAGATCTTTTCAGTGCGCAAGCCAATACATTAAGGCAGGTTAACATACCCAAAGACACGCCGATTGGCTATTGTTTCTCCTATCCCGCCAAGTCGCTCACCGACGGTGATGCAGAACTGATCAAGTGGACAAAGGGAGTACATATCGATCAAATGGAAGGACAACCCATTGGCAAACCTTTGCTGGATTATCTGAATAAGAACACCAATCTGCATTTCACCAAAATAAAGGTTGTCAATGATACGATTACAAGCCTGTTTGCCGGATTATTAAACCCCGGGTATGATGCCTATATCGGAATAATTGTCGGTACAGGCACCAATATGGCTGCCTTTTTTCCATCGGACTATATACCCAAAATCAAGGATATGAAGGAATGGTCGGGGGAAACGCCCGTGAATCTTGAATCAGGCAACTTTCATCCACCTCACCTGACATCCTTCGATGATGAAGTGGATGCAGCATCGGATAACAAAGGTGGCCAGCGTTTCGAAAAGGCGGTTTCCGGAATGTACCTTGGTCGTGTATTCAAAGCCGCATTTCCCGGCGAGAAACTGGATGAAAATCTGAGTGCAGTTGACCTTTCCAGGATGATCAACAATCCTTCGCAGTTTAAAGAAGAGTATGTTGAAGTTGCCTACCAGATTTATGAAAGGTCAGCCAGGCTAGTGGCTGCTTCTCTGTCGGGATTGGTACAAAATCTCCATGCCGCCAATCCGAAAATAAAAAAAGTACAGGTTCTGGCCGAAGGTAGTTTATTCTGGAGCAAGGTCAAAACCGGACGGGCATCTTATGCCGACATTGTAGATCATGCCATACAAGAAGTATTGCAGAAGCTGAATCTGGCCCATATCGAAGTGAAGATTGCGCAAATGGAAAATGCCAATCTGATCGGTGCGGCTATGGCAGTGCTTTCTTAGTGAAAAGTGAATAGAGAATAGTGAATAGTGAATAACTAAAAATATCTGTTATGAAAACATCAAGAAGGACTTTCCTGAAAACCGGAGCTCTTGCAGCTGCCGGAGTCGCTGTTTTGCGCCAACCGGTTTTTGGCTCCGGAATTGTTGCCCGGACCGTTGGTGTGCAACTCTATAGTGTGCGTGATGATATGGCCAAAGATCCCCTGGGGTCTTTGAAACAAATCGCTGATATGGGCTATGTTCACCTGGAACATGCCAGTTATGTCAACCGGAAATTCTACGGATGGTCAGCCACCGAGTTCAAGAAAGTGCTGGACGATCTGGGTCTGAAAATGGTAAGCGGACATACAGTAATGGGACCACAGCATTGGGACGTGACGAAAAAGGATTTTACCGATGAATGGAAGTACACCGTGGAAGATGCCGCAGTTCTTCAGCAGAAATATGTAGTCAGCCCCTGGATGGATGAAAGCATGCGGAATTCCTATGACAACCTGAGGCAGTACATGGATGTGTTCAACAAATGCGGGGAGCTTTGCATAAAATCAGGGATGAAATACGGCTATCACAACCATGATTTTGAATTCAGCCAGAAGCTGAATGATGAGAAGGTTTTCGATATTATCATGAAAAACATTGATCCCAACCTGGTTGTGGTTCAGCTGGATATTGGCAACATGTACAACGCCGGTGCCAAGGCATTGGATGTCATAAACCAATATCCTGGCCGGTTTGAAAACATCCATGTGAAGGATGAAATCAAAGCTCCTGCCGGTAGTGAAAGTGAGTATGAAAGCTGCATTCTCGGGGAAGGTGTTATCAATTGCCGGGAGGTAGTTGATCTGGCTACAAAAATCGGAGGCACAACCTGTTATATCATCGAACAGGAGTCATACCAGGGTAAAACGCCTATGGAATGTGTCAAAGCAGACCTGGCCGTAATGAAAAAGTGGGGATACTAAGACAGAAGGACATCCTCTTAGATGTCAGTGAAAGTGGTGTTCTGATGCAGTTCCTGCTTCAGAACCTGCAGGGTAAAAGCCGTGACAATATTAAATCATTGCTCCGGTTTAAGCAGGTGTGGGTTGACGGGAAACCTGTGTCCCAATTCAATTACGCTCTGCAACCCGGGCAGCAGGTTGTCGTTAAGGGGGAACGAAGGCAGGAAGGAGATCTGCACCGGTACTTTCATATTGTTTTCGAAGACGAGCATCTGATCGTGATCGATAAGCAGGCGGGATTGCTTTCGATGTCCGCAGGAAGTGAACATGTTACCGCCTATAGCCTGTTAAGCGCTTACCTGAAACAGCAAAATCCCGATGGTAAGATTTTCATTGTGCATCGGCTCGACAGGGACACTTCGGGACTGTTGATCTTCGCCAAAAGTGAGGAGGTGCAACGCACTTTGCAGACAGGGTGGCAGTCCGACATCAGGGAACGTACCTATGTTGCCCTGGTGGAAGGGATTATGGAAAAGCAGGAAGGCACCATTAAATCCTATCTTTTCGAGAGCAAGGCTTTTATCATGTATTCCAGCCAGGATCCCGCCAAAGGTGAACTGGCCATCACCCATTACAAAACCATCAGGCAGGGCAAGAATTTTGCCCTGCTTGAAGTCAATCTTGAGACAGGAAAGAAAAACCAGATCCGGGTACATATGCAGGACATAGGACACAGCGTGGCAGGGGATAAAAAATACGGATCAAAGCAAAACCCGATAGGCCGGCTGGGCTTGCATGCCAGCGCACTTGCATTTCTGCACCCGGTGACAGGAGAAGCGTTACGTTTCACATCCGGTATTCCCGCCAGGTTTCAGAGGGTGTTTCAACAGTAACAATTATGAGTACATACATTCAGGTTGAAAATGCCTCCAAATCCTTCGGAGATATTACCCTATTTAACAACATTGGTTTTGTTGTGAACGAAGGACGTAAGGTTGCCCTGATCGCTAAAAACGGTTCCGGAAAAACTACCCTGCTCAACATTCTGGCAGGCCTGGATTCATTTGATTCGGGCACCTGCTATCTTATCAGGGACATTAAAACGGGTTACCTCCGGCAGGATCCACAGTTCGATCCGGACCTCACCGTGTTTCAGGCTGTATACGGAGCGCCGGGCATACTGATGGAGACTGTGCGGGATTATGAGCTTGCCTTGCACCTGCATCATCAAAAGGAACTTGTTGAAGTTTCCGCCCGCATGGATTTTCACCAGGCATGGGATCTTGATGCGAAAATCAGGCAGATGTTGAGCATTCTCAGACTCGAGGACGAAGATCAACTGGTTGGGACGCTGTCGGGCGGTCAGGTAAAGCGACTGGCCCTGGCAGTTGTTTTGATCAATGAACCGCAATTGCTGATTCTCGATGAGCCGACCAACCACCTCGATCTCGATATGATCGAGTGGCTGGAAGAATACCTGCTGAAATCGAAAGTTACTTTGCTCATGGTCACCCACGACCGGTATTTTTTGGAACGGATCTGCAATGATATCATTGAAATAGATGAGAAATCGTCTTATTCATACGTGGGCAATTATTCGGCTTTTCTGCGGAAACGGGATGAGCGGCTGATGAGTAAAATGCAAATGACTGAAAAAGCCCAAAATCTCCTCCGCACTGAGCTCGAATGGATGCGCCGGATGCCGAAGGCCCGCACAACCAAAGCAAAATACCGGATCGATGCCTTTTATCAACTGAAAGAACAATCGGAATACCGGCGCAATGACCGGCAGGTGGAGATCAACGTGGAGACATCACGCCTGGGGAAAAAAATACTGGTGCTTGAAAATGTATCCAAAAGCTTTGGAAAAACAGTAATCCTGGATGATTTTTCCTACACTTTTACCAGAGGTGAAAAACTGGGCATTATCGGGCGAAACGGAACAGGAAAGACAACCTTTCTCAATTTAATCACACAACAGCTGCAACCTGATTCGGGTACATTGAACCAGGGAGAAACCGTGGTTTATGGCTATTACCAGCAGCAAGGCCTTGATTTTAAGCCTGGACAGCGGGTTATTGATGTTATGAAGGACATTGCTGAAGTAATTATACTGGGCGATGGCCGTCAGCTATCCATTACACAGTTTCTCGGTCATTTTTTATTTACCCCTGAAATGCAGTATGTACAGGTGGAGAAACTCAGCGGCGGAGAAAAGCGACGTCTATACCTGATGACCGTATTGATGCGCAATCCGAACTTTCTGGTCCTGGATGAGCCGACCAATGATTTTGATATTGTCACGCTGAATGCATTCGAAGAATATCTTAAGAATTTTGACGGGTGCCTGATCATTGTCTCACATGACAGGTTTTTCATGGACAAACTCGTAGATCATCTTTTTGTTTTCGAAGGGGATGGGGTTGTGTATGATTTTCCCGGAAATTACAGCGATTACAGGGCATCACAAAAAAAACAGGAAATGGATGCCCGGCGTAATGAAGCACCTGACATTGCCAAAACAACCATCATAGCAGAAAAAGAACCGGACAATCCAGCCAGGAAAAAGCTCAGCTACAAAGAGAAGAAGGAATTTGAACAACTTACTACCGAAATCGAAAACCTCGAAAAGGAAAAAAGCACAATAGAGTCTTTGCTAAACAGCGGTAAACTGAAACCCGAGGAACTGATCCATAAATCAAACCGCATTGGTGAAATCATCAGCCTGATCGATCAGAAA
This sequence comes from Bacteroidales bacterium, assembly GCA_041737175.1. Classification (GTDB taxonomy): domain Bacteria; phylum Bacteroidota; class Bacteroidia; order Bacteroidales; family UBA10428; genus UBA5072. The sequence goes on along the minus strand of JBGSSF010000021.1, from coordinate 161,500 downwards.
ACCGATCGATGGCTGGAGTTGAGTGAATAGGAAGATAAGGAAAACCAACAAAAATTTGTTATATTTACATAACAAGGGCTTATGAACCTGAACATTAAAGGTTTTGAAGATCTATATCCAAAATATGGTCTGCATCCGGTGCAAAATGGTTGTGAAATCCGAACTTTCCAAGCTTGGATTGCATTACGCTGCGGTTGAATTGGGTGAGGCCGAGGTTATGGAGGATATTTCAACTGAGCAAATGCAGCGCCTGGGTGTTGCGCTGAAAAAAACCGGACTCCAATTGATGGATGATAAAAAGAGCATACTGGTTGAAAAAATAAAAACGATTATCATTGAGCTGGTTCATTATACCGATGACCAGATCAAAACAAACCTGTCCGATTACCTGAGCGAAAAGCTTAATTACAACTATACCTACCTGGCTAATCTTTTTTCAGAAGTTAAGGGAACTACTATTGAGAAGTTTTACCTGGCCCATAAAATAGAAAAGGTAAAAGAGCTGCTCGTTTACGACGAGCTTAACCTTACCGAAATTGCAGATAAGCTGCATTACAGCAGCGTGGCCCATCTGTCAAACCAGTTTAAGAAAATGACAGGGCTTACCCCATCCCACTTTAAAAACCTGAAACACAAAAGGCGTGGAACATTGGGGAATGTGTGAATGTTGTAACTTATTCCCGGAATTGTGTAATGGTTAGACAAACAAAGCATCGCACCTTTGTTAGGTAAATTTAATAAACTAACCATGGGAAATCTACTTTACATCATCGCGGTAATCCTGCTCATAGCCTGGGCAGTCGGATTTGTTGGCTTCCATGCCGGAGGTCTTATCCATGTTCTTCTTGTAATCGCCATTATTGCAGTACTATTCAGGGTAATTCAGGGAAGAAAAATCCTGTAAAATGAGCTCAGGAAAAGTATTATTAGGTGTATTGGCTGGCGTTGCCGCCGGCGCATTGTTAGGGATTTTATTTGCCCCCGAAAAAGGTTCTGATACCCGAAAAAAATTATCAAAAAAGGGACAAGACTATGCTGATGTTTTGAAAGAAAAATTTGATGAATTTTTGGACAGCATTACCGAAAAATTTGAACAAGTAAAGGAAGAAGTTACCGACTTTACTGAACAGGGCAAAGCCAAATCAGAAGAACCTGAAACAAGTGCAAAAGCTGCCAGGGGTTGAATGGTAAAATCACCGAAGTCTGAATAACGTGATTGATCAAGAATTAAAAGTACCGCTTTATGCTAAGGCATTTATTTTAATAATCGGTTTATGTGCCTTGTTAGCGATATCATACGTAGCTAAGGGCATTATTATCCCACTCGTTTTTGCAGTTATACTTGCCATTCTGCTTCACCCGGTGGTAAATTTTTTTGTTCAAAGAAGAATAAACAGGGTACTCGCAATTGGATTTACTTTAATCATTACCATAATCATTATTGCCGCGTTTGGAACTGTTTTATATTCCCAGGTAAATCGTTTTAGTGAATCTCTGCCAAAATTGATCGATAAATTCACAGAGATCGTCAATAGTACAATAACCTGGGCATCAGGTTATTTCGACATAAGCGCCCGAAAAATCAATGCATGGATCACAGATACAGAGGGTGAAATGGTCAAGAACAGTGGTCCCGCTATCGGACAAACCTTTGTCAATGTCGGCAGTGTGTTGATTTTATTGTTTTTAATTCCGGTATACATTTTCATGATATTATTTTACCATCCTCTCCTGCTTGAATTTTTTCGCAGGTTATTTGGTACCGGCAACCGCAACGAAGTGAACGAAGTAATTACCCAAATAAAAACACTAATCCAGAAATATCTCATGGGACTGATTTTAGAAACCGCAATAATTGCTGCCTTATATTCAATTGGTCTTTTGATTCTGGGAATAGAATATGCCCTTGTCCTCGGAATACTGGGTGCCATACTCAACCTTATTCCATATATAGGTTCATGGATCGCAGCTTCGTTACCCATGATGATTGCCGTGGTTACCAAAACATCGCCCTGGTTTGCTTTGTTGGTACTGGCACTTTATGTTTTCATCCAATTCATTGACAATAATTTCATCGTTCCTAAAATTGTTGCATCCAAAGTTAAGATCAATGCCCTGATTTCAATCATCTCAGTTATTGCCTTTGGCGCTATGTGGGGCGTTCCGGGAATGTTGATAGCAATTCCGCTAACGGCCATTATTAAACTTATTTTCGACCATATTGAATCCTTAAAGCCTGTGGGTTTCTTAATGGGAGACACCATGCCTGCCCTGGCCCTGTTTAAGATTAAATTATCAAAAAAATAATTGACCCATTCATGGAAAATACAGAAAGCCAAGCCGCCTTTTTTGAAATGGAGGTTATGAGCATGGATCGTACAATTTTCTGGTTAAATGCACCGGAAGGATCAAATTCAATCATTTCCGGTACATACAAAACGGACAAACCTAAAATCAAAGTACCGGTTCATTCCAAAAAGCGCATTTCCGATACTGTTGTTGGGGTTGTTGTATTATTCGTCCTGTCACCCTTTCTGATTATTGTCTCCGCTTTGGTTTTTGCATCATCCATACGCTCAGTTGTATTAAATCAGGAGCAGAGATCCTAACAATCAAACAGGATCCATTCGCACTTGAAAATGTGTGAATCATGCAATTAATTACCAGAATTGTGTAATGTTTATTCATTCGAGGGTATTCACCTTTGTAGGAGATTTTGCTCAAATTTCTTGAAATCATTAAGCACAGTAGGTATGGAAGACACTACGAAGTTGATGGAGTCTTTACTGGAAAGAGCCGTTGAATATGGTAAAACAACCTTTGAGTTGGCAAAACTCAAGGCCCTGGATAAGACATCGGATGTTATTTCTACAACAATACCCCACACGGCTGTCATCATCTTAATTGGCTCATTCCTGCTTTTCTTTAACCTGGGATTGTCCTTCTGGCTGGGTGAAATCCTGGGCAATATATATTTTGGGTTCTTTGTAGTAGCTGCTTTTTATGGTGTTTCAGCCATAGCAATGCATTTCTTTATGCATAAATGGCTTAAGAAGCATATCGGTAATTATTTTATTAAACAGGTGCTTAAATGACAAAAATGGAAAACCTGATTTCTGCTGCCAGTCTTAAAACGGCAATTCAGCAATTGGAAGATGAACAAAACCTTCAATTGCAGCAATTGAAAGAGCAATTCTACAATGCATACAAGAGTTTAAAGCCTGCCAACATTTTCAGGAGCACCGTAAATGATATAACCTCGTCGCCTTACCTGATCGAGAACATTATAGGCACTATCCTGAGTCTGGGATCCGGTTATCTTTCAAAAAGAATTGTTGTAGGCGCTTCAGTCAGCAGTGTCAGAAGGTTATTGGGGGCTGTTATGCAATTTGGGGTAACCAATTTTGTGGCACGGCATGCCAAAACTATTAAATCAGTCGGTCGTCACTTATTTATGCGTGTTTTCCATAAAGATGAACCTGTGTCTTCATGAAATAAAAGGATCAATGAATTCGAAAAGCCCGTGATTATTAAAGCAATCAAATTGCCTCTTTATGCAAAGGCCACACTACTGCTCATTGGTCTGCTGGGCTTGTTGATATTGTTGTATATCGCAAAGGGTGTACTTATTCCTCTTGTTTTCTCAGTTATAATAGCCGTTATGCTCCACCCGGTCGTGAATTTTTTTGTGCGGTTGAAGATTAACAGGGTTGTGGCAATAGTAATTGCTTTATTCCTTGCCTTTTTTATCATTGCCGCGTTTGGCGCACTTTTGTTCTCGCAGATAAACCGGTTTTCCGAATCATGGCCTGCCATGGTGGAAAAGTTCACCGAAATACTCAATAAATCCATCACGTGGGCTTCCGGATATTTCGAAATAAATCAATACAAGATCCAGGGATGGATTACAGGAACCAAGGGTGAGCTCATCAATAGCCTCAGCGCCGCAATCGGGCAAACACTCCTAGGCGTTGGCAGCGCATTGGTGGTTATGTTTTTGGTGCCTGTTTACGTTTTTATGCTGTTATTTTACCACCCCCTCTTAATTGATTTTATCCGCAAGCTCTTCGGCATAGGCAACCGAAATCAGGTCAGCGAAATAGTCACTCAAACCAAAACTGTTATACAACGCTATCTTATTGGACTGGTTATTGAAGTTGTCATTATAGCAACACTTGAAACCGCTGCGCTTTTGATTCTTGGAATTGATTACGCTCTGCTTTTGGGCATTGTTGGTGCATTGCTCAACCTCATTCCTTACATTGGCGGACTAGTGGCAGTTGCATTGCCAATGCTGGTTGCTTTGGTCACCAAATCATCAGGCTGGTATACCGTTTATGTGCTGTTAATTTATTATTTCATTCAGGTGATAGACTATAACTACATTCTTCCCAAAATTATTTCTTCAAAAGTCAGAATCAATGCGCTTTTCTCCATAATTGCCGTAATTGTCGGGCATGCCTTATGGGGCGTACCGGGTATGTTTCTTTCTATACCACTTCTGGCCATCCTAAAACTTGTTTTTGACCACCTGGAGCCTTTGAAACCCTGGGGATTTTTATTGGGCGACACCATGCCACCATTGTTAATAATCAAACCGATTTTTAAAAAAGTATTACACAAATGAAAAAATTAGGGATCATCATTTTACTGCTTGGTTTAGGATTAACCATTTTTACGACAGTTACTTATTTCACAAAAGAGAAAGTAGTGGATATCGGGAAGGTTGAAATCACCCGAAATAAACCACACCGTCTCAATTGGTCGCCATTGATTGGCATTGCAGTAATGGGGATTGGCGGAATTATTTTATGGCAGGCTTCTAAAAAGCAATAAACGACTTGAAACTGTATATTAAGTATATGGTGAGCTCCCGCTGCAAAATGGCAGTGAAAGAAGAGCTAAGAAAGCTTGATCTGCACTTCATCATTGCTGAATTGGGTGTTGTAGATATCATGGAAAACATTTCAGCAAAGCAACGGGAGCAAATAAGAATTGGTTTGTTCAAATCAGGACTTGAATTGATTGACGACAAAAAGGCCCAGCTTATTGAAAGAATCAAAAACGAAATCGTTGATTTGGTATATCATCCGAATGAAGAAACCAAAGTAAATACTTCAGATTATTTAAGTGAAAGATTCGGCTACAAATATACTTTCATGTCAAATTTATTCACCGAGGTACAGGGCACCACAATTGAGAAATTCATCATTTCACATAAAATTGAACGGGCAAAAGAAATGATCCTATACGATGAGTTTAACCTGACAGAAATTGCCTGGAAGCTTCGCTACAGCAGCGTTGCGCATTTATCCAACCAGTTTAAAAAAACTACGGGACTCTCGCCTTCCCATTTTAAAATGCTAAAGGCTAAAAAACAAAAAGCGATTGAAGATATAGATACAGAAGAATATGAGGGAGATATCCAAGGAAATTTTATTCAGGAATAAAAAACAGTATCATGGAAGCAAAAAGAATACAAGGATCCCATTATGCTAGAAGCCTCATAGAAGCCAGTCTGGATCCTTTGTTTACAATTAACCCTGATGGGAAAATTACCGATATTAACAATGCTTCAATCAGTATTACTGAAGTGACGCGGGAAAATTTGATCGGGACCAATTTCTTTGATTATTTTACAGAACCCGATAAAGCCAGGGAAATTTATAAACAGGTGTTTGCAGAAGGTTTTGTAGCGGATTTTCCGTTAACCATCCGGGATGGCAAACTTACCGATGTGCTGTTTAACGGTTCGGTGTATAAGGATGAACACGGAAAAGTGATTGGCGTCGTAGTGGTGGCCCGGGATATTACCGATCACAAAAGAATCGAAACTGAACTGATGAAGGCTAAAGAGCATGCTGAACGGGCCACGAAAATTGCCGAGGTGGCAAAGATCAAAGCTGAAAAAGCCACTCATATTGCTGAAAGAGCTACTCAGATTGCTGAAAATGCCGTGATATCGAAACAGCAGTTTTTATCAAACATGAGTCATGAGATTCGCACACCCATGAATTCAATTATCGGATTTACAAAAGTGATGTTAAAAACCCCGCTGACGGCCAAACAGAAAGAGTATTTAACAGCCATAAAAATGAGTGGGGAAGTATTGACAGTATTGGTTAACGATATTCTTGACCTGGCAAAAGTGGATGCAGGGAAAATGATATTCGAACAAAAGCCTTTCAAAATGGATGCATCGATATCAGCCATGATTCATTTGTTTGAACCAAAAATCCAGGAGAAAAATCTTCAGTTGATAAAGAATTACGATCCTGACATTCCCAAGGTACTGGTGGGTGATCCGGTCCGTCTGCACCAGATCCTGATCAACCTGGTGAGTAATGCAGTTAAGTTTACCAATCAGGGAAAAATCACCGTGGGTGTTCGATTGCTGAATTCACATGAAGATAAAGTATTCCTTGAATTTACAGTTATCGATACCGGAATTGGAATAGCAGAGGATAAAATAGAATTTATTTTCCAGAATTTTCAGCAGGCAACCAGTAATACTTCAAGGTTATACGGAGGCACAGGGCTGGGACTTGCCATTGCCAAACAGTTGGCCGAACAGCAGGGCGGAACAATATCCGTAAAAAGTAAAATTGATAAGGGAACCACCTTTAGCGTTGTTTTACCTTTTAAAAAGACCAGGGGCAATGTTGAATCAGTCACCGAGAGCAAAGAACCGGATATAAAATTAAAGGGTTTGACAGTCCTGGTGGTGGAAGATATAGCACTCAATCAGCTGCTCATGAAAACACTGTTGGACGATTTCGGATTCGAATGCGAGTTAGCCGGCAACGGAAAAATCGCCATCGAAAAACTAAAAAGCAAACCCTTTGATATTGTTTTAATGGATCTGCAGATGCCCGAAATGAACGGGTTTGATGCTTCCAGATACATACGTGAGAATATTGATTCTCAAATTCCCATTATCGCATTAACTGCTGATGTAACCACGGCTGATTTGAAAAAGTGCAAAGCTGTAGGCATGAATGATTACATTTCAAAACCAATTGATGAGAATCTTTTGTACAGTAAAATCATTGATTTATTAAAGAAGCCTGGCCTTATAAATGATGATGACCTGCCTGTTGTCAGTGCCAAATGCACTGATTTGACTTATTTAATCAATCGCACAAAATCCAATCCGCAATTGATGATGGATATGATCGCACTGTACCTGGAGCAAACCCTACCTTTGATTGGTTCCATGAAACAAAGCCTGCGGGATAAAGATTGGGATTCATTGTATGCTGCAGTGCATAAAATCATTCCTTCGTTTCATATTATGGGAATTCACAAAGACTATGAAGACATTGCGAAAAAAGTCCAGGAGTATGCAAGTAAGAAACAGCATCCTGATGAATTGCAGCAATGGGTATTGCAGCTTGAGAACGTTTGTTCCCGGGCTTGCAAGGAGTTAGAAGAAGCGTACAATTTGATTAAAAAGCAAACCGATGGACGAAAAGAAAACATTACTTTTTCTTGTTGATGATGACGCCTTGTTTTTAAAGTCATTAGAGATTGAATTCGCACAAAATACAACATCTGTCATTAAAACATTTGCAACGGGTGAACTGTGCCTTAATAGTTTAATGCAAAATCCGGATATCATTATTCTGGATTACTATCTGAATGGTGTCGATAAAAAAGCAATCAATGGCTTGGAAACGCTCGATAAAATTAAAACAACCCATCCACAGATCCCGGTTATAATGCTTTCCTCTCAGGATAAAATTGCAGTGGCTGTAAACTGTATGAAACACCAGGCTTTTGATTATATTGTTAAAAGTGAAACTGCCTTTATACGACTACAAAAGGCCATTACTACTATTTTTCATTACCAGAAAATTGAAAAGGCTTTAAGCTGGTATATGGAGAAAATGTAACTGCAAAATGTGTGAATTATGTAAATCAAATCCATAATTAATCAACTATGAAGGTATTATTGATCTATCCACATTACCCGGATTCTTTCTGGAGTTTCAGGTATGCTTTGCGTTTTATTTCAAAAAAAGCCGCCGTGCCACCTCTGGGTTTAATCACGGTATCGGCCATGCTCCCAAAAACCTGGCAGAAAAAACTGGTGGACCTGAATGTCTCAACACTCCAGACGAGTGATATCCTGTGGGCCGACTACGTTTTTATCAGTGCCATGTACATACAAAAGGAATCGGTCGGCAAAATCATTGAAGAGTGCATGAAGCATAAGGTTAAAATTGTTGCCGGCGGCCCGCTCTTCACCCAGGAATTCAACAACTATCCGCAAATAGACCATTTTATCCTGAATGAAGCAGAAATTACATTGCCCTTGTTTCTGAAAGCTCTGGAAGACGGACAACTTCCCGAAAGAATATACAAAACCGATGAATATGCTGATCTTGCAATAACTCCTGTACCGGATTACCACTTATTGTCAAGGAAGGATTATGCATTTATGAACATCCAGGTCTCCCGTGGATGTCCTTTTTCATGTGACTTCTGTGAAATAACTTCACTCCTGGGACACAAGGTAAGATTGAAAGATACCCAGCACATTATCCGGGAGCTTGAAGTGCTGTATAGCCTGAACTGGCGGGGGCCGGTACTTATTGTTGATGATAACTTTATCGGAAACAAAGCTGTAATAAAACACAACCTGCTCCCTGCAATGAAAGCCTGGATGCAAGAGCATAAATATCCGTTTATATTCAGTACCGAGACCTCTATTAACCTGGCTGATGATGAAGAACTTATGTCGTTAATGGTCGAAGCAGGATTCGCCTCTACTTTTATTGGGATTGAGACTCCGGTTGAAGAAACCCTCCAGGAATGCAATAAGAGCCAGAACAAAAACAGGAATCTTCTCCAGAGTGTAAAAAAAATACAGCAAGCCGGAATGCAGGTTTCAGGTGGGTTTATAGTGGGTTTTGACAGCGATGCGCCAAGCGTTTTTCAAAAACAAATCGATTTTATCCAGAAAAGTGGAATTGTATCTGCCATGGTGGGACTCTTGAATGCGCCTAAAAATACGAAACTTTACAAAAGACTCGAGGAGGAAAACAGGTTAACGACCGAAGCTACAGGAAATAATACCGATTCATCCATGAATTTTATTCCGAAAATGAATTACCAGGAGCTGTTGGAAGGATATACAAGAATTATCCATAGTATCTATGCCACAAAGCCCTATTATCAAAGAGTCCGTCAGTTTCTTTTAAATTACAGGCGGCTTCATGTCAGACAAAAGAAATTAAAACTATCCTATCTCGGAGGCTTTCTTAAATCAATTTTTATTATCGGAATTGTAAATAAGGGCAGAAGTGATTACTGGAAGTTTCTGGTGTGGACTATTTTAAGGCGACCCGGTTTATTTATTGATGCAATGACTTTTGTTGTATATGGCTATCATTACAGAACAGTATATGGATTGCGGGATAAAAACAGTTATTAATCTGACCTGATCCATAATACCGGAAATCATTCTCCTTATAGAGATAGCTAAATCCCAAGGCACACAGCAAACGCTGGTAATGTGTGAATTATGTAAATTATTAGAGGAATTGTGTAACGCTCTTTCAGGGTGCATCAAGTATTTTTATACTATCGGAAATTCGTTTCACTTCACATTTCAGGCAATTTCGATACACCAGTAACAATGATCTGCAGATCAATTAAATGATATCAACAAATAAGTTTTTGCTATGAATAATAAACGACCTGATTTTCCAAGAAACTTCAAATCTGTTGAGAATATCATTCGCCGAAAAAACGGGTATGCACATTCAGCGGTTCTGGAAGGTATTGTTGCAGATGACGACCAGGCCTCCGGAACCCATATTTACTTTCGGTTGAAGGAAATGGAAGAACGCAACAGGCATCTGGAAGAAATTGCTGAACATCGAAAAAGGGAACTAACTGAAGTTGTTGCAACCCACGCAAAATTCATTTCTATAATAGCTCATGATTTAAGAAGTCCTTTTCACTCCATCCTGGGCGCTCTGGAACTGGTTAAGCTGAAATTGGAAGTAAATAATAAGGTTGATATTGAAAACTATATTGATATGGCCTCTGAATCAGCAATTAGAACGTTAAAACTTCTCGATGACCTATTGAAGTGGACCATTTCCCAAAACGAGGAAAAAAACTTCAAACCGGTAAGAGTTCACTTATATTCATTATTGGTTAGCGAGTTGAAAAACATCAATTTTTCAGCCAATCAAAAGCAAATAACACTGAGACATTCTGTCCCTCCCAATTTGAATGTAACAGCAGATATGGAGATGATAAAGACAATACTTAGAAATTTGATTAATAACGCTATCAAATTTTCGCAAAGCAGAGGCGAAATAACTATTAGTGCGACGGAAAGCGATCAGTTTGTCGAAATATCTGTAAGAGACACAGGAATTGGTATTTCAAAAGAGGCACAAAAAAAACTCTTTAAAATGGATTCTTTTCTTTCAAAATCCGGCATAAATAAAGAAATTGGCACCGGATTGGGTTTGTTACTTTGCAAAGAATTTGTTGAAATGCAGGGTGGGCATATCTGCGTAGAAAGTGAACCTGGCAAGGGAAGTGATTTTAAATTTACCTTACCGCACTATTTGTAAAGAAAGGCTTACTTCAGCCTGATGCTCCTGATGATCGTCAATCAGACGGATATACTTTTGCTGGTATTCAATCCCATCAACTATTAAAGTAAATTTAGCATTGCCTTCATGCCTTTGATTAACCATAATATGGTATATGGTTTCCCTGTATCTGTAGTGAATTTTATAAGAAACCCAATCGTAAGGAATACAAGGTTCAATATATAATTTATCCGTTTCAAGCCTTAATCCGAGCAACGATTCCACAATCAGGCGGTACATCCATCCGGCAGATCCTGTATACCATGTCCATCCGCCTCTGCCAATATGGGGCAGCCGCGCATAAACATCAGCAGCCATTACATAAGGTTCAACTTTGTACCTTGCAACTTCTTCAGAAGATCGGGAATGATTAATAGGATTGATCATTGTTACAATTTCCCATGCTTTTTTGCTGTCCCCCAGTTTTGAGAATGCCATGGCAGTCCATATAGCAGCATGTGTATACTGACCGCCATTTTCCCTTACTCCCGGGACATATCCTTTAATATAACCTGGATTAAGAGTAGATTTATCAAAAGGAGGGTCTAGTAATTGAACCAATGAATCCTCATGCCGCACAAGTCTTTTATTTACCGATTCCATGGCCAGTCTTGACCGATCCGCGCTGCCTGCTCCTGAAAGAACAGACCAGCTCTGAGAAATGGAATCAATCTGGCATTCGTCGTTGCTTGCCGATCCAAGCGGTACACCATTGTCGAAATAGGCACGCCGGTACCACTCACCATCCCATGCGTTCTTTTCAATATGCTGTTGTATTCTTTTAGCGGTATCCTTGCAGATCTCAACAAACTCATAATCATTTCCTGCCTGCGCAATTTTGACGAACTGATTCAGTACATCAAAAAGAAAAAAGGCAAGCCATACGCTTTCACCCTTGCCCTGGTTGCCAACCATATTCATTCCATCATTCCAGTCGCAGGTACCCATGAGGGGCAGCCCATGAATGCCAAATCTGAGACTATGCAATATAGAACGTTTGCAATGTTCGTACAAGGTGCCTTTCTCTTCCGACCGGTATGGAAGATCAAAATACGAATCATCTTCAGGATTTACAGGACGTCCTTCCAGAAAATGAACGGATTCATCCAGAATTCCTGTATCTCCGGTACCTGTAACATAGCGGCATGTTGCGAAAGGCAACCAAAGGTAATCGTCTGAACAATGTGTACGAACACCTCTTCCGACAGGCGGATGCCACCAGTGCTGTACATCTCCTTCCAGAAATTGCCGGCTCGCAAAAAGCAGAAGATACTCCCGCAGGAGATTTGGCCGGGCATGTATTAAGGCCATGACATCCTGCAACTGGTCACGAAAACCGAATGCTCCTCCCGATTGATAATATCCGCTGCGCGCCCAAACCCGACAGGCCAAAGTCTGGTATAAAAGCCATCCATTGGCAAGAACATTGATTGACAGGTCGGGAGTCTCTATCTGAACGGCTCCCAGGGTATGGTTCCAATATTGCCAGATGGCTTCCAGCGTGGTACGGGCAGCACCTGATCCGCGAAAACGGCGAATGAGATTGGCAGCATCTTCCATATTTCGTCCTGAACCAAGTCTGAAGACTATTTCGCGTCCCTGTCCGGCAGCTAAATCAAAAGAAACCTGAATGGCTGCGCAAGGATCAAGAGCCACTCCTTTTTTACCTGAAAGACGCGAACGAATCAAAGAAGCAGGTTTTTTGATTGAACCGTTTCGTCCTAAAAATTCTGCACGGTCGCAGGTGAATGAGCTTGCCGGATCATCAGTCTGCAGAAAGGCAACCCGGTCAGCAAAATCCCTGTTGTACGGATTTACTGCATAAATCACACTGCTGTTAAAATCAACACTGGTATTTATATGCATGGCGGTTTTGTGCCGCAAATCGCCCAATACCCATTCCACATAACTTATAGCTGATAATTTGGCTGTTCGACCGGAATCATTCCTCACTTTTAGCACCGAAAACTTTACAGCGGCATCCAGGGCAACGTATACCCAGAGTTCGCTAACGATGCCGCCCTCGTTGTGTTCGAATACACTGTAACCGAATCCGTGCCGGCTCAGGTATAATTTTGATTCACTGTTGGTCAGAGGTGTGGGAGACCAGAAGTGACCTGTCTCTTCATCCCGCATGTATATGGCCTCTCCGTTTGAATCGGTTACAGGATCGTTATTCCATGGAGTAAGCCGGTACTCATGAGAATTTTCCGCCCAGGTATAGGCAAGACCATTCTCAGAAATCACAGTCCCGAACCCGGGGTTTGCCAAAACATTTACCCAGGGTGCCGGTGTAAGTTTGTTTTTGGATGTTGTAATTACATATTCCCGTCCGTCCGGTGTAAATCCTCCGAGCCCGTTATAGAAGATCAGGTCCTGCCGCGGCAATACAACATCTGATTGTGAATTAGGCTTATAGGTAAGAGTTGGTTTGAGATTCGAAACGGAGATTTCTTTAAAACCACGCCGGTTAATTTGATCTGACAAAGCTCCCCGGGTATCGCTGATGATAGCACGGGCAACCGTTTGGAAAAGAATCCGGTCCTCGTTTGATATCTGGTCCGAAGAGCGTACAAATATACCGCCAGGCCGGTCAATGGTGTTGGCTTCAATACCTGAAGCAATTAATCCAATAATTTGTTCCTGGAGCAACTGGCGGTAACCAGCGCGATCTTCATTCCAGATTACGAGATCAACAGCTAATCCTTTTAGTCTCCAGTACGCATGCGCTTGCACCAGCTGTCGCACTATATTAATGTTGGCGGGATCCTCAATTTGCAGAAGTACAACCGGTAAATCGCCTGAAATGGAATACCCCCATAAACCGGATTGACCACGATGGTTTTTTATAAGGATTGCGGGTTCTGCCCGCAGCGATGAATTCGGGAAAATAATAGAACTCGAAAGCCGTGCAAATAATTGAGCATCTGCTTCATCGGCATTTATCTGTCGCAATACTACCTGGCTGTGCGTCCAGGCAAGATCAAAAACCCGGTTTGCTGATTGCTTATCCTGGTACTTTTCAACAAGACTTAATGCTCCTTCACGGGATACACTGATTCCCGTAACCATATCAATGGTAGCTGAACCTTCAGGCGCCAATACTATTTGATATTGAATGGCAACGACCGGATCGAGCACAGAACCCTGACTGTCCGAGAGGGATTTGGAATTTGTCATCGCATAAGGCGAAACAAGTGTGTTCCCGCGTCCAATGAATTGCATCCGGTCGGTTTCATAGGTAATATTCCTGATTTCAGCCCCGTGAACTGCCATTAAGTGAAACATCCAGGGTGAAAGTTCACCTGCTGACCTGGGACGCCGGGTGCAGAGAATCGCCTGCCGTTGTTGGATGATTTCTGTCTGCACAAAAAGACTGCTGAATGCCGGATGCGCCAAATCAGATTCGTTTGAAGCGAGAACAACTTCTGCATAGCTTGTAATATCGATAATCCTGTTCGTCCGGGTGCGATTTGTCAACCTGACCCTTCGCAATTCAATATCATCTTCAGGGGAGACCACGATTTCAGTATGTGTATCAATATCATAGTCGCGGCGACGAAATTCTGCACGTCCTTCTGAAAATATGGCTTCATATTTCTCAGGTCGTTGAAGGGTGGGTTGATAGGTGGTTGACCAGAAATTTCCATTTTCAGCATCACGCAGATAACAAAAGGAACCCCAATTGTCGCAGGTACTGTCTTCCCGCCACCGTGTCACAGCGATATCTCTCCAATGACTGTATCCACCACCAGCATTCGTAATCATTACCCGGTACCTGCCCCCGTTTGATAATAAATTGACTTCCGGAATGGGTGTGTCCGGTGTATTGTAAACACGAACAGGCATCTCCTGGTTGGTATCGGAAATGCGAACGTTTGCAGCACCGGAAGTATGTGCAAAAAATGTCGTGGCCCTGGGGATCCTTTCCTGGAGCAATAATAATGTTGCCTGAAACAGCGGATCCGACTCAAACCTCTTTTGCATCGGGCGATTTAACAAGACATAAGCCAGCGATAGAAAACTCATCCCCTGATGATGCACCATGAAAGACCTGACTATAGCTTTGGACTGCCCTCTTGGTATACGAATGGAGGTATAATCTATCGCCTCATAGAAGCCAAAATTGCCCATAAACCCTTCATCAGCAAGATACTGAAGATTAACACAAGCCTCCTCGGGCATTACCATTAAGGCGAGCGCTGTCGCATAGGGCGCTACAACTAAATCTTCAGAGAGACCTCTTTTGAGTCCTAGTCCTGGCACGCCAAATGCACGATACTGATAGTTTAACTGAACATCAACACTATTGAATCCCGATTCCGAAATACCCCATGGTATGCCTTTCAGTTTCCCATATTCGATCTGCCGGATAACTGATGCTTTACAGGTCTGATCAAGTAAACTGTTTTCATAGCATGGCATAACGATAAGAGGCATAAGGTATTCGAACATCGAACCACTCCACGACAGAAGAATCGGTTCACCATTAATGGTTGTAAGCAAACGCCCAAGCGCAAACCAACTTTCCTGTGGTACCTTGTCCCTGGCAATAGCCACAAAACTCGCTAATCTTGCTTCTGATGCCAATAAATCATAATAACTTGAATCGCGTCGCCGGTCTTCAACATTATAACCTACAGTTTGTAAATGACGTGACTTATCGTAAAGAAAATCATAATCCATGTTAACAAATTCCTCTGATTGCCGGACAAGTGCATGGATAATTTCAATCCTTTCCCTGGCAAGATCATGGGTTTGCGCAATTTCACGTAATGTTGGAACAGCAATATTATCAGCATCATTGTCCATTATTTCGGGAGAACCCGGATGTGTCACGCCTGGAACCAGATAAGCTAATTCATCAAAGGCGCTCTGACATTGCCGTGAAAGCCTATTTGCCCATATTTTGCATTGTTCATCCGTATCGGGAGGGAAAGCATTTACAATTTCTGTGGAAGATATTGAAAGTTTTTCCAGGTATTTTCGCAGATGGGCAAGTGTAATGGTTTGTTCCTTGATAATTGCATTTAAATATTTGTGGAATTGAACAATTTGGAGAGGCGTTGATGCTCCGGCCTGCTCGATAAGAATTAATAAGGTATCATGAATTCCCTCAAAAAGCCTCGGCCCCATTATGGGTTGATCAGGCAGCGTGAGAAGTCCCTGTTGCAATGTCAACAGATGACCGGCAAGATTTCCGCTGTCAACCGATGAGATATAAAGTGGCCTAAGCGGGTTTAAAGATCGGGTATCATACCAGTTATAGAAGTGGCCCTGGTATCTTTCCAGTGAATTCATTGTTTTGAAAGTGTTGGAAGTCCGCTCAAGAAGCTCACCGGCATAAACGTAACCAAAATCATATGCCGACAGATTTGCCAGGAGTGAAAGTCCAATATTCGTTGGCGAAGTGCGATGTGCCGTAACTTCAACCGGATGTTCCTGAAAGTTGTCGGGTGGCAGCCAGTTATCGTCGGGTCCGACAAAAGTCTCAAAAAAGGACCAGGTTTTACGGGATAATTTTCTGAGAAAAAGAAACTGTTTATCAGACAGTTTTGCTGCATGAGGAGCAAGAGGTCTGCTGATCCACCAGGCTATAAGCGGAAAAACAAACCATAGTCCCATAATGGGCCATACCATTAAGAGAGTTTTAGGAAACCATATCAAAAGACCGGCTGCAGATAAGATTGCAGTAAGGGGAGATATCCACATGGCACGAATGGATTCAATGATTTCAAACCTGCTGTGGCTTTCACCTTTTACTGTTGAATTCCATTCAAGTAGCCTTTTTTTTGAGATAATCAATCTCCAGCATGTTCGCAATATAGCATCCAAACTATAAAATGCTTCGTATGGCAGGCTTACGATTATAAAAGCTGCCAGGTGAAGTTGTCGGGCAGTCAATTTACCTGCAGCCAGTATATGTTGCCGCAGAATTACATCCTCCGGTTTTTGAAGAATGTATACAACTGCAATAATCAACGGAGTAATCAGAATTATTCCGATGACAGCCAAAGTCCAGAACCACGGTGAGGGCAAAATGGTCCAGCCTAATAATAGTATGAGAGTCAGTGCTACAGGAATAAGACTGCGCCTGAGATTATCCAGGATCTTCCAATAGGATAAAAGGGACAACGGATTTTTTCGGGATGTTCCGCTTACCTTGGGCAAAAATGGCAGCAACCAGGGGATCAACTGCCAATCACCCCTGATCCAGCGAGAGCGTCGCAACACATCCGTCTTGTAACTCGCAGGATATTCTTCAAATAAAAGTACATCGCTCAAAAGTCCCGACCGGGCATAACAACCTTCCAGCAGATCATGGCTCAGAATCCTGTTTTCCGGAAATCGGTCCTTGAGTGCTTGTTCAAATGTATCAACTTCATATATTCCTTTGCCGATAAAGGAGCCTTCGCCGAACAGATCCTGGTACACATCAGATATGGCACGGGTGTATGGATCAATACCTGGTTCACTGCCGAACAGCCTGGCATACCTCGACCGGTTTGTGCCCGGTAAACTAACGGCCACCCTGGGCTGAAGAATACTGTATCCATCAGTAACCCGGCGTTTTTTTGAATCGTATTTGGGTTTGTTAAGGGGATGTGACATGGCCCCGATGAATTGTCTGGCTGAATCGCGTGGTAATTGCGTATCGGAGTCAAGTGTGATGACATACCTGATTTTGTCCAAAACATCAGTATTGCCAATGATCAGTGAGAACTTCTTTTCGGCGCTTCCACGTAGCAATGAATTCAGATCCGCCAGTTTTCCCCGCTTTCGTTCATAACCCATCCATAGCCTGTCATTTGGATTCCATGTTCGCGGACGATGAAAAAGAAAAAAGGTATCCTTATTTTCTCCCGGGTATTTTTCATTTAATGTCTCAATTTTTTTGCTGACCAGCTGAATAAGCTGGTCATCTTCCTCCAATGTTTCCTGTGCTGCATCTTTATAATCGGTCAATAACCCAAAATGTAAGTTTTCATCCTGATTGGCCAAAAATCTTACCTCCAAAGCTTCTGCCAGATCTTCAATATTCTGAGTGTTTAAGAGCATCGAAGGAACAACGACCAACGATCGTGATTCCGGGGGGATCCCTTTTGAGAAATCCAGTCGCGGCAATGGATATGGGTTGACAATAAGAGTGGTCAGCCAGTTCACAAGAGCTATTGCCAGATAACTGACGCATAAGATTATCAGAAAACCTAAAGTCCAGAGTTGCCAGCTTACAATTCCATCGCTGTGAGCTTTTTCCATAAGGCACCAACTCAAGGTAAGCGTCAACAGTATAATGGAAACCAGGTAGATCAGCAGGGGAAACCGGAAAACAGTTTTTCTGGCTACGGAAGATAGAGTAGGTTTAATTTTTGTTACCTGCTCCAATTGTGGCAGGCCTCTGCCAATGAGGTAAAATCCGACATGGGCTGTACGGTCCCCCAGTCCGTTTAATTCAGCTCCTGTCCTGGCAAGTTCAATAGATTTTCGGGCTACTTCAATTTCAGAAAAGACACATTTCTTTGCAATCTTCTCGATAACATGACGGTAGTGGTCACGGGTGCTAAAATCCATTGAGGTGTAAGCATCAGCAGGGTCCCCGTGAAGAACTTGTTCTACATGGCTCATCGATTCGACGAATTCACGCCAGTCCTGAGCGCCCAGGAAACGAAGGCTTCCTATGCTGTTACTGATAGAAACCTGATCTGCTGCCAGTTGCTGGGTTCCATACTGAATTAACTGGACTGTAGTCTGATTTGATTCGGAAAGCCGCTGTTCAATCCATGTCAGTGGAAATGCCAAAGCGGGACTTTGTCCCTGTAAACGCCGGACGAATTCCGATACAAAAGAGGTCGACATGGGAGGATCAGATCTTGCCATATCTGCAATTACCAGGATCAGGCTCTTGGGGTCCTTTTCAGCAATTTCTATCATCTGGTCAGCCCATGAATCAGCAAGATCCCTGTCGATCCTTCCGGCAGCTACCCTAACAGCTACGCGACGAAGATTCTCAATGAGGGCAAGCCGCAACATGATGGGAATGGCCCACAGTTCACCTAATTTTAAAGGTGTTATCGTTTGATAGGCAGTTACAAAACGTTGCAAACTTTCGGGATCAATATGTCCCTCTCCATGCGAAATGACTTCTTGTGCAATATCATAAACACGGGGCAGTCCGGCTGACGGGTCGTTCAATAAACGGGGCAATTCTTTGCTATAGCCCTTGGGCAAATGTCTTTTCCCGGTACGTATCTGTTCTTCAATCAAATAAAAATTGTCAAGTAACCATTCGCCTGCGGGTGAAATTTGACGATTGGCCTTCACGGCGTCCGATACAAGATCGTGCACCTCCAGCAGAATGTCTTCGTTTTCGGCAAGACGAGAAAGTAGCTGATGGTCAGCATTCACTTTCGGATCAAGAACATGCAAGCCGGCCAGGGTTTTGCCATATTGCTCCATCTGTTCGGCACTGAATAATTCCGAACGCAACGGTGGTTCCCCATCGGCATATTTTTGTGAAAGGTTATTTTCCCATAACAGATGGGATTTCAAACGATGCAATGAGTCGTTAATGATTGAAGGCCCTACCTTCATAAATTACTGATCTTTTTTATTCAGCCTCAATTTAGGCATATAATACCATTTAAGTGTTATGTAATTTCATAAAGAAGTTACATCATTCACAGGTCAGGCAACGGCATTTCAGAAAATTAACTGGTGATCCAACAATGTGTGAATGATGTAATTCTTTTTAAAAGTTATGTAACACTAATTACAATCGAAGTATTCACCTTTGTTCTGTAATGTTCATCAGAGGGTTATTTTGTAAAGTCATCGTTTGCGGTTTATGCTGAACGATGACTTTTACTATTTAATAACTGACCATCCGAACCTATTCAATAATTCTATAGTGTCAAATGCAAAGGTGGCTCAAAAATATTACCCTGTTATTATTTATTTCAAATGCCGCAATTGAATTCGCATTCTCACAGGAAACATCGGTCAAAAATGATTCGACCAGTCTTTACAAGGACATTGAATCCTTTTCCAAACGGAGAAAGATTACCCAATTTATGTACAGGGTATTTTTTAAACCTGCCGTACCTGTCTCATCCCTAAAAACAGCTAAAAAAAAGGGATATCGAAAACTGATACAAAAACCTTACAGCACCTTCGAGGGTAAAACAATCCGGAATATTGAAATAGAAACACTGGATCCGTTTGGTTATTCCATTACGGATACCGGTGCAGCCCCGAAAAACTTTTTTCTAAAGACAGGAAACAGGTTGCACGTGAAATCGCAACAAATAGCCATTCAAAACCTGCTGCTTTTCCATCAAAATCAAGTGTTCGATTCATTACTAGTAAAAGAATCCGAGCGTTTAATACGCACAAGAGGATATGTACATGATGTTTCCTTCTTCGTCAAAGCCACTTCCAAAAACTCCGACTCAGTTGATGTTTTCATTCGGGAAATGGATAATTGGAGCCTTATTCCCAAAGTTTCAGCCTCCAAATCAGGCATTTCTGTTAATTTAATAGATAAAAATTTTGTAGGATTCGGTCATGTATCTGATAATAGTTTTATCTGGTATAAAAGTACCGGTGACTTTGCCTACCGTATTAACTATTTTACGCCCAACATCCGCAATACTTTTATTAACTCGACACTACATTTCAGCAAGGACCAGTTCAAAAATTCGGTTAAAAGTTTTGCTGTTGATCGTCCTTTTTTTTCACCCTTTGCCAAGTGGGCGGCGGGTGTTAGTTTTACCCAATTCATCAAGGATTCCATTTATTTTGGCGATACGCTTTTCACGAAACATCGATATAAATCTAACGCAAGCGATTTTTGGGTTGGTAATGCTATCAGGATATTCAAAGGAAATACTGAATACAAGCGTACTACCAATTTTATTTCTGCCATACGTTATTTCCGAATCCGTTATCTTGAAAAGCCCATTGAAATGTTTGACACGCATTATATGTTTTACAATGAAGATTTTTACCTCGCAAGCTTTGGCATAACAACCCGCAAATATTTGCAGGATAAATATATTTTCAGGTTTGGGTTAACCGAGGATGTGCCCATCGGAAGAGTTTACAGCCTGACGGCAGGTTATCAGGTAAAAAACAATACCGAACGGATCTATTTTGGGATGCGGTTTTCAGCAGGCAACTATCATGAATGGGGGTACTTGAGTTCCAATTTTGAATATGGATCTTTCTATCATGCAGGGCATCCTGAACAAGGCGTTTTTACGGCAGGAGTAAATTATTTTACAGGATTAATTGAAATTGGTAAATGGAAATTCAGGCAATTTTTGAAACCGCAGGTCACTATTGGCATAAAGCGGTTCACCAACGATAGTATAACGCTCAATGAAGGCTATGGCCTGGATGGATTTCGCAGTTCCACATTGGCAGGTACCAACCGCCTGTTAATTACCTCGCAAACACAATTATACGCTCCCTGGAATTTTATCGGATTCCATTTCGGGCCCTTTCTTATAATTTCACTTGGTATGCTCGGGGATGAAGTGGCAGGATTTAAAAACAGCAAAGTTTATTCACAAATAGGATTGGGGGTTTTAATTAAAAATGAAAACCTTGTTTTCAGCACGTTTCAAATATCCATTGCATTTTACCCTTCCATTCCCGGTAAGGGACGGGACATTTTTAAATTTAACTCATTTAAAACAACTGATTTCGGCTTCAGGGATTTTGAAATTGGAAAACCAGCACCAGTGGTATTTCAATGATGGCTAATAGCAGCTTTAAAATGTGTGAATAATGTAACTTTTTTCAATAGTTATATAACATTTACAGCAATGAAGTAAAGTAACTTTAATTGTACAATAAAAATATTTATTATGCCACTATTAACTGTCTTACTTGTATTAATTGTTGCAGGGGTTCTTCTATGGCTTGTCAACAGGTACGTCCCCATGGAACGTACAATCAAAACAATCTTCAACGTTGTGGTTATTATAATTGTTATTATCTGGCTTCTTAAAGCATTTGGACTTTTCCATTACCTGAAGGATATACATATTTAAAAATGACATTATTTCGTTTAATTTTGTTTGAACCCAGAATATTAAAATTAAACGAGTGAAAACCAGGAAACTGAAATCGACTACATCTCCAAAAGGGGAGATTCTTGGTTCTCTTACCGGTAAGTTTCCCATAGTTGGTATTGGTGCATCAGCGGGCGGATTAGAGGCATTGGAGCATTTTCTGGGTAATGTGCCTGAAAACACCGGAATGGCATATGTTGTCATACAACATCTGGATCCTACACAGAAAGGCATGTTGCCGGAGTTGCTGCAGCGGGTTTCAAAAATGAAGGTTTTTCAGGTTAAGGACCATATGGCAGTAAAGCCAAACTGCGTGTATGTGATTCCGCCCAACAAAAGCATGTCTATTTTAAAAGGCGTGCTTTATCTTTTTGAGCCGATTGAAGAAAGAGGATTGCGCCTTCCGATTGATTTTTTCTTAAGGACACTTGCCGACGACCTGCAGGAGCGGGGTATTGGTATCATTCTTTCAGGAATGGGTTCCGACGGCAGTATAGGACTTCGGGCTCTAAAGGAAAAAAACGGCATAGTAATGGTTCAGGAACCTTCCTCGGCAAAATTCGACAGTATGCCCCGCAGTGCTCTGGATTCCGTATTAGCTGATATTGTGGCGCCACCCAATGAATTGCCATCCAAGCTTATGGCTTTCCTTAAGCATACTCCTAATGTCAAATTGGATCAGAAAGCTGAACTCAGAGACAAAAGCTCTCTTGAAAAAATTATTATCCTTCTGAGAACCCATACCGGTAATGATTTTTCCTTATACAAAAAGAATACGGTATACCGCCGTATCGAAAGACGTATGGGCGTTCACAAAATAGATAAAATATCTTCATACGTCCACTTTTTGCAGGAAAATCCGAAGGAAGCAGTTATTCTTTTCAAAGAATTGATGATCGGCGTAAGTAGTTTTTTTCGCGATGCTTTGGTATGGGAAAAGCTGAAAGAGACAGTCATCCCGGCCATTATTGCCAACCTGCAGGCTGGTTCAATTATACGGGCATGGATCCCGGGATGTTCTACCGGCGAAGAAGCCTATTCACTGGCGATAGTGTTTAAAGAAGCGCTTGAAAAAACAAATTTTCACGGAGGTTTTTCATTGCAGATTTTTGCTACTGATCTCGACAATGAAGCCATTGAGACGGCCAGAAAAGGACTGTTTACCGAAAATATAGCAACTGATGTATCGCCGGATCGCCTGAAACGCTTTTTTATTAAAACAGAAGACGGATATCGCGTGAATAGTGAAATAAGGGAAATGATCGTCTTTGCGCAGCACAATGTAATTATGCATCCGCCTTTTACCAAGATCGATATCCTCTCCTGCCGCAATCTTCTTATTTATCTGGATACTGAGCTGCAAAAAAAACTGATCGGGCTATTTTACTATAGTCTCAATCCTGAAGGAATTATTCTGTTGGGCAGCGCTGAAACCCTTGGAACACAAAGTCATCTTTTTACACCTGTGGACGCCAAATTGAAGATTTTCAAACGCTCCAATGCCACCATAGTGCCTGAATCTTTCGACTTTCCTTCATCATTCTCCCGAATCAAACCGATCAGTGCTGAAAAGCAAACGCCTGATAAATCGATTGTGAATATTCAAGCGCTTGCTGATCAACTACTTTTGCAGCATTTTTCACCTGCCGGTGTTCTGGTGAACGAAAGTGGCGACATCATTTACATCAGCGGGCGTACGGGAAAATATCTGGAACCCGCGGTTGGCAAGGCAAATCTGAACATTTTCGCCATGTTGCGGGAAGGTTTGCGGACAGAGTTTCCGGCTGCTTTCCGTAAAGCCTTAATAAACAAGGAATCCGTAATTTTGCGAAATATCAGGGTGGGTACAAACGGCGATACGCAAACCATACATGTGAAAATCCAATGGATTGATAAGCCCGATCCCTTATATGGTACGGTAATGATAATTTTTACGGATGTACCCGAGATCAATGATATAATCCGGCAAAAAGGAAAGGAGAAAAAATCAATCAAGAGTATCAGGCAAAAAGAGTTGGAGGAAGAGTTGCAGCGTGCCCGGGAAGAAGTGCAAAATACACTTGAAGAAATGCAGACTTCGCAGGAGGAGCTGAAATCGACCAACGAGGAATTGCAGTCGTCAAATGAGGAATTGCAATCAACCAATGAAGAACTTACAACTTCAAAAGAAGAAATGCAAAGCCTGAATGAGGAACTTCAAACAGTGAACGCTGAGTTGCAGTCGAAAGTAGACGATTATTCACGCGTGAACAATGATATGAAGAACCTGCTCAACAGCACCGATATAGCAACTTTGTTTCTCGACAAAGAATTGAATATCCGTCGCTATACCAACCAGGCAACCAAAATTTTTAAACTTATTAAGACCGACATAGGAAGACCTTTTACCGACCAGGTTTCCGACCTGATATATCCCGAATTGGCTGCCGATGCCCTTGAAGTATTAAGGACTCTTGTATTTATTGAAAAATCAATTCCTACTAAAGACGGGAGATGGTTTTCTATCCGCATTATGCCCTACCGTACTTTCGACGACAGGATTGACGGTCTGGTCATGACTTTTATCAACACCTCAGATTCCAAGCAGGTGGAATTAAAATTACACGAAACCGATCAACTCTATCATTTGCTGTTAAATTCATCTACAGATGTAATTATTTTGTTATCAACCGAATGGAAAGTCCTGGAATTTAATCCTGAAGCCGAGAAATTTTTCGGCAAAAAGCAAAAAGATGCCCTCCATAAAAATTTTATTCATATGTTTATTCCCGAACCCATGCAAAAAAAGACTGAAAAAGATATGACCAGGCAAATGAGCCAAATATTGGACGGCAAATACAAAATGAAAGTAATTGCAGCCGGCGGCAATATACTTGCCAATGAATGGTCCATCAATGTAGTGAACAACAATCTGAAAATGCCTGCAGGAATTATTTTATCACTAAAAACACAGCAACAACATGCGTAAAAACGAAATGGATCTTTCAAATGCTCAAATGCTTCGAAAAAAAGCCGAAGAGCGACTTAAAGAAGACGGGGAAAAGAAGGTCAGGCCTGTTTTGGAAGCTGATGTGAAAAAACTCATGCACGAATTACAGGTACATCAGATTGAATTGGAAATGCAAAATGAAGAGTTGCGCGAAGCCAATGATACAGCTGAGGCGGCTCTCAAAAAATACACCATGTTGTATGATTTTGCTCCCATGGGATATTTTACACTCGACTCCGAAGGCAGTATTTGTGAGCTGAACTTCACGGGCGCAGAAATGCTTGGCGATAAGCGCTTCAGTCTGATAAACAGCAACTTCAAATTATTCGTTTCAGAAGATTCGCTGCCTTTATTTAACAGTTTTTTCAGAAAAGTTTTTACCAGTAATGCAAAAGAGTCCTGTGAATTGTTGCTGGGCTATGACAAAAAAGCTTTGTGTCATGTTTATATGGAGGGAATAGTTACAGGCGATGAACGGCAATGTCTTTTATCTGTTGTGGATATTTCAGGCTTCAAAAAGTGATCATTTCTTTACCCCATTTAAAAAGGCCGTCTTTTTTTTAAAGGACGGCCTTTTTGATTCAGTATAAGTAGTTTATTTACTCGCTATTTTTTCTGCTTCAGCCTTCATTTTGTCATTTGCTGTAATAAGAAACTCAACCCTGCGGTTCTGAGAACGACTCGTTTCTGTTTCATTATCATATTTGGGCGCATTTTCTCCAAATCCTTTAATTGTGAAACGATCGGAAGTTATACCCTTATTCGCCAGGTAACCTGAAACTGCGGTTGCCCGTTGTTCAGATAAGGTTTGGTTATAGCTTACACTTCCTTTACTATCGGTATGTCCCTGTATTTCAATATTCGTTTCAGCATAATTATTTAGCACCACAACCAGTTTATTCAGGTTAGTTTGAGCATCTTCTGAAAGATTCGATTTATCAAAAGCAAACAGAATGTTATTGCTGAATTCCACAACAATTCCTTCACCTACACGTTCGACCTTTGCATCAGGAATTGTATTCTTGATTTCTTCAGCCTGTTTGTCCATCTGGCGGCCAATTACAGCTCCAGTGACTCCTCCTACGGTAGCTCCTATGATTGCACCAAGCGCGGTATTACCTGATGCCCTTCCAATCACTGCACCCGTAGCACCACCTGCAGCAGTGCCAATAACAGCACCTTTCTGGGTTTTATTCATGGAAGCACAACCAGATAAAATCAAAGTCACACCTAAAACCATGATTAAACCAATACTATACTTTTTCTTCATACGTAGTAATTTTTATTTATTATTCTGCGAAAGGTAGGCTCATTTAAACCAATTGGTGTTACATAACTTTATATAAGAATTACATCATTCACATATATTCGCAAGACCAGCATAAGTTTGCTGGGAGAAAAAGTGTGAATGATGTAAATCTTAGGATGAATTGTGTAATGCTTTCCACTTGTAATTGAATTACTTTTAGTAAATCCTGTGAAATATTGCCAGGTGGTTGGAATAAAACATAAGGTCATGAAAAAAGTATTACTCGTAAGTGCAGCACTGCTTATGATCCTTTGGGCAGTTATGTTTTTTGTTTTTAAAACCGGTGAGGTCACCCATGTAATAGCTGCAGTGGCAGCCGTTATTCTTCTATTCCTTTATAGTATGCGTCGCGTATTAACATAAAGGAATCAATGCACCTTGATCAATAATGTTTGACAGTATATAATGCATTTAAACCGATAAAAATGAATCAGGAAACAGAAGTAATATGTTGGAATGACATGAGAGGCAAACTCAAACAGAGATTTCCTCTGTTAACCAATGCTGATTTGCAATGGAGACATAGCAGTCAGGAGGATTTATTGGAAATGATAGCCCTTAAACTGGGCAAAACCTATAAAGAATTGCTGGAAATAACTGAAACGTTGTAACCAGATCTTATCATAACATTCTTAATGCTTATTAATAGAAAGAAAACCTACATGAATTATTTGTATTTAATTATTCCAATTGTAATCATCTTTTTTGCAGGAATCAGAATAGTCCGGCCTACTCAGCGGGGTTTAATTGAGAGACTGGGCAAGTACCATAATTTTGCCAAACCCGGATTTCACTGGATTATTCCAATAATCGACAGGCTCTACATGGTTAATGTAACGGAGCAGATGGTAGATGCCCAGCCACAGGAAATCATCACCAATGATAATCTGAATGCCAGCGTCGATGCTCAGGTTTATTTCAGGGTGAAAGACGATGAAGAAAGTGTCAAAGGATCAACTTATAATGTTAATAATTTCAAATGGCAGATCGTTAATCTGGCGCGTACTACGCTGCGTAATATTATCGGCACGCTTACGCTTAAGTCGGCCAACAGCGAACGCGGGAAGATCAATGCCGAACTGTATAAAACACTGCATAACGAAACCATGACCTGGGGCATTGAAATAGTACGCACGGAGCTGAAAGAAATTGATCCTCCCAAAGACGTGCAGGATACTATGAATAAAGTTGTAAAAGCAGAAAATGAGAAAATAGCAGCCATTGATTCTGCCACAGCTGCGGAAACTGTTGCCGATGGTGTAAAGCGGGCCAAGATCAAAGAAGCGGAAGGATATAAACAATCAAAAATACTGCACGCCGAAGGGGAAGCCGAGGCCATTAGATTGGTCAATGAAGCGGCAGACAAATATTTTGTCGGGAATGCCCAACTTTTGCGAAAACTCGAGGCTATGGAGACATCCCTGGAAAAAAACTCCAAAATTGTGATCCCGACCGGAAGTGAACTGGTAAATATTATTGGTGAAATGGCAGGGATAATTCCATTGGATAGAAAACAAAAGGAATAATAGTCTGTAAGAGGGGAGAGTCACTGGTTCCTGAGAAGTAAAAACAGAACCTTTCTAAAAATATGCGATGCGTGTGTGGTGATATATATTGTTGATTATGAAAGCGAAAAAGAAGAACATTGACCTTTCAGGATACCCTATATATCCTCCCAAAGAGGACATTTATAGTAAGTATCAGGAAGAGACGGATATAAATCCTGAAGATATTTCCAAAACTAAGGAGTTTGATAACAACAATGGAGAAAATAACGAATTGGATTTTAATATCAATTTATCCGGTCGAAACCTGGACATTCCCGGCACTGAACTGGATGATAATCAGGAAGACATAGGTAGTGAAGATGAAGAGAATAACTATTACAGTATAGGAGGAGATGATCATAACAATCTGGAAGAAGATAATGAGGATTAAGAAAGCCGTATTCAAAATATAAAAACAAACAGGATGCAAAAAGTATTGATTGCACTGGATTATGATCCAACCGCACAAAAAGTGGCAGAAGTAGGCTTTTCGATGGCCCAAGCGATGAATGCTGAAGTCACATTGTTACACGTAATTTCAGATCCGCTGTATTATTCTTCAATGGAATATTCTCCGATCATGGGATTTAATGGCTTCATGGAAACAGGACCATCTCAATTGAATAATGAAGCTCTGAAGATTGCAGCCTTAAGTTTTCTTGATAAATCGAGACATCACCTGGGTGATAAAACCATTCACACCTTGGTAAACGAAGGTGATCTTGCCGAATCCATATTGAAAACTGCAAAGGACATACATGCTGATGTTATCGTAATGGGCTCTCACAGTCGGAAATGGCTGGAAAATATAGTTATGGGCAGTGTCACGGAAAAAGTTTTACGTCATACCCCTGTACCGCTTTTTATCATCCCAACGCAACAAAAAAAATGAAATACCGTCTAATCATACAGGCACCTGACCGACAATCCAAAAAACTTAACTACCTTTAAAAATGGAAAGCTAAAATGGAAAAGACTGCTGTCGTTTTCGGCGCTACCGGACTGGTAGGTAAAGAACTTGTATCGGAACTGCTTAAGAGTAATGCATATGATAAGATCATTGCAGTAGTCAGAAGGAGCCTCCCTATTATGGACCGAAAGCTTGAGTTGGTTCAACTGACTGGTTATTCTCAACTCATGCCATGGAGTGAGAAACTGAAGGCTGACACTTATTTCTGCTGCATCGGCACCACCATTAAAATGGCAGGTTCCAGGGAAGCCTTCCGGCAGGTCGACTTCGATATTCCTCTGCAGATTGCTCAACTGGCAGAAAAAAATGCAGTATCAAACCTGGTGGTTATTTCATCCATCGGGGCCAGACCGGACACTTCCAACTTTTACCTTCGCACGAAAGGAGAAATGGAAAATGCCATCCGAACCGCTTATTCAGGAAATCTTAAAATTGTACGTCCGTCCTTGTTGATGGGGAATCGAGATGAATTCCGGACAGGCGAAAAAGCTGGCATAGCCTTCATGAAAGCATTCGGATGGATGTTCCTCGGACCTGCAAGAAAATACAGGGGAATTCAGGCCCGCGATGTTGCCCGGGCAATGATGTTAACCACCGGGACACCTGCAGACAAGGTATTCTTTGAATCCAATGAATTGCACGATATGGTCTTTCACCAGGTATAAATAAAATTCTCCCTGTATGTCTGATTGCTGAATTCCCTGGCTTTTATCCTCAATACTACTGAATCGTTTACGTCATTTTGCAATGAACTCAGATCGAATGACACAAAACCGCTGTAACTGTAAACGCCACCGTCATCGTTATTGTTGTGCCGGATTTCAAGATCGATTGTATCGGTGCGAATTTCTCCCGGATGCCTGATCAGGTTGATAAAATGCATCTTCTGACCTCCGTAATAAATAAAACTCAGGTTGATAAAATCCTTATCCAGCCATAAACTTCCCACCGTTAACGGATCATCTCCTATGGAGTCGGCAATTGCGCTGGTAAGCTCAATGACAGGTTTGAACAACACTTTGCTGATATCGTAAATATCAATTACCAGGTCAATACCGGCAGGCGCGGTTCTGTCAACCAGTGTGAAATAGGCAATCACCCTGTCATTGTCAACCAAAGGAATGCCTATCCTGTTCCGGTCATCCACCAGCAGCCGGTTCCCATTATCGGTTTCAATAACAACGCTGTCTTCGGAAATGTGAATAATGCCCAAAGCGGAATAATATATTTCCTCTTCCTTATTGCAAGCTGTCAACAGGTATACAGCTGTAATCATTAATGCGGCTATCAGATTCTTTCTCATGGCTGTACGTTTTTACATCAATTACTTAACCGTTTTCTCAATATTTGGTTCAATACCTATAATGGACTATTGAACACGACCAAAAGTTGCGTCAGGTTGTGAAATAAAATTACTACATTTATTTACCATAACCTTTAAAAATGAAAGCCATGAAAAACATACTCTTAGCACTTGTATTGATCATCGGTATCGTATTGGTATCCTTTCGTCCGCACACCAAAACTGTTCGTGAACCCATCATCCCTTCCAAAACCATCACCCAGGTGGCGATTGTGGTAAAGGACATTGACAAGGCCAGGAATGCATGGGCCCGGCTCCTTGGGGTAGAAGCGCCCGAAGTGAGTATTGCAGAAGGTCATTTCTCAAGACCGACACTTTACAAGGGAGAACCGTCAGATGCCAAAGCAAATCTGGCATTTTTCGCCATGAACAATCTTCAGATCGAGTTGATCCAGCCGCTGGGAGGGAAAAGCACCTGGCAGGATTACCTGGATACTTATGGCGAGGGCATTCACCATATTGCCTTTGCAGTAAAGGGAATTGACGATGTTGAAAAGCGGTTTGAAGCGCAGGGTAATCCTACTGTTCAGCGCGGAGGCTGGGACGGCGGTGCTTACAGCTATATCGATGCTTCCCAGGATCTGGGATGCGTACTGGAATTGCTGGAGAATTACAACTAACCCATGACCTTCAATATTGCTTCTGAATGAAAATCCTCCTACTTCTGATCGGTCTGAACGCAGGTTATCTTCAGACCATCGCCCAGAATGCCGATAGCATCTGGATCGTTAACAACTATATTAAGATGGAAAGACAGATCCCGATGCGGGACGGCATCAGGCTGTTCACATCCATTTATGCTCCGAAAGATGCTACTGAAAAGCATCCTGTGCTGATGATGCGAACCCCTTATTCCTGCAGCCCTTATGGTGAGGATAATTGGTTGAAAATATGGAATTTATATTTTAAATACTACCTGTGGGAAGGCTATATTTTTGTAAAACAGGATGTACGTGGCAAGTGGATGAGTGAAGGTGATTTTGTCAACATCAGGCCTTTCAATCCCGAAAAAAAGAACAGCAGTGATATTGATGAAGCCAGTGACACATATGATACCATCGACTGGCTGATCAGGAACCTCCCAAACAATAACGGAAGGGTTGGTGTTTTTGGCATTTCCTACCTGGGCTTTTACTCTACCATGGCCGCGGCCAGCAATCATCCAGCGCTTGTGGCCGTGAGTCCGCAGGCACCGGTGACAAACTGGTTTATCGGGGATGACTTTCACCACAACGGGGCCTTTTTTCTGATGGACGCGTTCAATTTTTATTATTCGTCCGGTTTTGGCTTGCCAAGGCCTGAACCGACCAGCGTTGCTCCGGCATCTCCGGATGTTCCCATTCATGATAATTACAGGTTTTTCCTGGAAACCGGCCCCTTACCTGCATTTACCAAACTGGTGGGTGACAGTGTAGCGTTCTGGAATGACCTGCTGGCCCATCCCGATTATGATGCCTGGTGGAAAGCCCGGGATGCCCGGAATGCAACCGGAAATTTGAACCCCGCCATGTTATGGGTCGGCGGATTGTTTGATGCAGAGGACCACTGGGGCGCCTGGAATTCCTATAAATCTGCCGAAATGAACAACCCCGGGAA
Organism: Bacteroidales bacterium; assembly: GCA_041737175.1. GTDB lineage: Bacteria > Bacteroidota > Bacteroidia > Bacteroidales > UBA10428 > UBA5072. The sequence goes on along the minus strand of JBGSSF010000021.1, from coordinate 130,029 downwards.
AGAGTTCAACAAAATTGTCATGGGTCCCTGGTACCACAATCAATGGATGACCAACGACGGCACCCACCTGGGCAACATTCACTTTGGCAGCAACACGTCCCTGTGGTACCAGCAAATGATTGAAATACCTTTTTTTAATTATTATCTAAAAGACAAGGGGGATATTTCAAAGATGGCTGAGGCCAATGTGTTTATAACCGGTGACAACGCGTGGCGGCAATTCGACCAATGGCCGCCGGCCGGTAAAAAGGATAAGATGCTTTACCTGCATGAAGAAGGGGAGCTGAACTGGACTACCCCTTTAGAATCGGCAAGCTACACGGAATATATCAGTGATCCGGCCAAACCGGTGCCCTATACCGAAGATGTTCATTTCAACCGGACCAGGAATTACATGACCGACGACCAGCGATTTGCCGGACGCCGGCCGGATGTATTGTCGTTTAAAACGGAGATTCTGCAAGAAGATATTACCGTGACCGGAGTTGTTACCGCCGGACTGCAGACTGCCATTTCCACAACCGATGCGGATTTTGTGGTAAAACTGATCGACGTTTTTCCGGACAGCCTTTCTTATAACATCATTGATGTTTATTCGGTGGATGACCCCTCGTGTGATTACCCGATGGGAGGCTATGAAATGCTGGTACACGGTGAAATTTTCAGGGGGCGTTACAGGAATAGTTATGAGGTTCCGGAGCCTTTTGTTCCCAATGCCATAACCACCGTCAAATTCAATGTGGGAGATGTAGCCCACACTTTTAAAAAGGGGCATCGCATCATGGTGCAGATACAAAGCAGCTGGTTCCCGCTGGCCGACAGGAACCCGCAAAAATTTGTGAATATCTATAAGGCCGGGGAAGAAGATTTTCAGAAGGCATCTATACGCATTTATCACAATAAGAAACATGCCAGTTTTGTAATATTACCTGTACTTGAAGAGTAATGAGTAATCAATTCAGCCATTATGAGAAAAAGTTTCCTTTACCTGCTTTCAGGTTTGATCCTGGGTTGCGACACACCATCTTCCATCCGGTTTGACAATCTGTCGTTTTCCAAACCAAAAGAGAATCCCGTTCTGTCGGCCGATTCAACTTTTACGTTTTTTTGTCCGGCCCGGAATGATACCGTGAATTGGCAGAAAGCCGATGTGTTCAACCCGGCGGCCATCGTGAAAGACGATAAAGTGTACCTGTTATTCAGGGCTGAGGATAATCCGGCGGCCATCCTGGGTGGCAGGACTTCAAGAATCGGACTGGCTTATAGCGATGACGGCATACATTTTACCAAACACCCGGTGCCGGTTTTGTATCCCGATAAGGATGAATTCATGTCCTATGATTTTCCGGGAGGTTGTGAAGATCCCCGCGTTGTGCAAACCGAAGACAGCCTTTTTGTGCTGGCCTATACATCCTGGAATTACAAGGTAGCCCGGCTGAGCATTGCCTTTTCAAAGGATCTGATACATTGGGAAAAGAAAGGACCTGCCTTTGCAAAGGCTCATGGTGGAAAATTCCTGGACACCTGGTCGAAATCCGGCTCCATGGTTACCAGAATGGTCGGAAACCGGCAGGTGGCAGCCCGCATCAATGGCAGGTACTGGATGTACTGGGGAGAGGAATTTGTCAATCTGGCCTGGTCCGATAATCTGTATGACTGGAATCCCCTGCTGGATGACAGTGGAAAGCTGAAGGCAGTCATTCGTCCCAGAGCCGGCAAGTTTGACAGCAGGCTTACAGAGTGCGGCCCGCCTGCCATTATTGCCAAAGGAGGAATTGTATTATTCTACAACGGGAAGAATGCTGAAGATGACAAAGCGGATCCCGGACTCCCCAAAGGAACCTATTCGGTGGGCAAGGTCGTTTTAGATCCCAAAAACATGGAATCCGTTGTTATGCGTTCCGATACATGCCTGTTAAAGCCTACGCTGCCGCATGAACTTACGGGACAATACAAATCAGGCACTGTTTTTTCCGAAGGCCTGGTTTTCTTTCAATCCAAATGGTTCTTGTATTACGGTACCGCCGATTCATTTGTGGGACTGGCCATATCGGATTAAATAAAAAGAGGTTGTATCAAAAGCCATTATTTTAGGCGGAGTTACAAACCATAGCAGTCAGCTTAAGGTTTAACCGCAGAGCGGTTGAATTTGAATAACCCCGGGTGAAACCCGGGGTACATTATGTGTGCGGTTTTCCAACCACGGAGTGGTTGAATTTGTATGCGAAATACTTTTAATTAATATTCAACCACTCCGTGGTTGCTGAAAATCGCGATCTATAATTACACCGGGTTTAGCTTCGCTGATTTTCAATTCACCCGGCGCTATTCACATTAAAGCACTCCGTGCTTTCGAAGATTCCTTAAGTTGACTATGGTTACAAAATTCGCTTAACCTAATACATATTATTAACATATTACGCTAAGAGTAGTTTGCATTTAGGCTTTTCTTTCAATCTTTTGATACAACCTTTTTTTCCGTTTATAACCTATTGCTTGTGGATTTCCGATCCTCCTTTTGCATCAATGTTGATCCTTTCCGCGGCGCCTGAATAATAAACATCACCCCCGCCGGAAATCTGACCGGTTATTTCTTCTGACGCATTTACATAAATGTCAGAACCTCCGCTGGCCTGGAATGAGGCTTTATGGGCTGCGAAGTTACCGGCATGCACATTACCGCCTCCGTTGATCGTAATGTCGAGTTCATCAGCCTGTCCGGTCAGCGTGGCATCCCCGCCTCCCGATACGGAACACTTCATCTTTTCCGTATTCATTTCGATATTCATGTCACCACCGCCATTGATATCCAGGTCAACAACCGATGCTTTCTCCCGGTTCCTGAGAGTCAGGTTACCTCCTCCCGAAATTCTGCAGGTAACCATTCCGGATGATATTTCTGAATCAATATCACCTCCTCCGCTTAGTACAAAATCATATTCTTTTATACTGCCATCAATATCCACATCGCCGCCGCCACTGATATGCCCATATAACCGGCCGGCATTGATTACCGAGCTAATGTCCCCGCCACCGCTGAGTTCAATGCTGAGTTCAGGAACCTCGACAGGAGTTTCAGCCGTCACATCACCTCCTCCCGAAATCCTTAATTTGTCGATGCTCTTGAAGGAAATGCGGGCTTTCATGGATCGGGTGGACATGATATTATTTTCTGTGTAAATCTTTAGCATTCCTCCCTCAACCTTAACCGAGATGTACTCGAACAGGTTCTCCTGTGCCGTTAGTGTGACGGCTTCTGAATTTCCCTGCACCAAAATTACATCGAAGCCGCCGGAAACTTCAATACCCTGAAAACCGGAAACGTTATAACTTTTGTCAACGGCTTCACCACTGCCTTTTACAGGCACCCAGGACTGGGAGGATATGCAGGAGGTAAAAAGGGTAAAAATGGCCAAAAAGACCACAGCATGGCTATTTATAGCATTCTTTTTCATAGGATTCTTAATTACGGGTAAATACTAAATGGTAAATTTAAGAGGTTTGGGTGTAATATTGTAAAAGACGAAGGATTTAAAAAAAAGCTGCATTTTATCTATAAGCCGGGCAGCTGAAGTTGTCGGGACATATTCTGTAACCCAATGCAATCCGGTGCGTTCCGTAATGATGAAATTGGGTACCGTTAATATCGAAATTGTAGTTATAGCAAAAGCTCCAGTTCTTCCAGTCGTAACCGATAAAAACCAGGGCATTTTGTCCGGCGGTTTCAAACCCGCCCAGGTATTTCCGAAGTGTCAATCCTGTCCACAGGTTATTACCAAACAGCAATCTGTTGTTCAGATCGAACTGATATACCCCGTCCCCCATGCTTCCCTGGATGGAAGTCTGCAAGGTAAAGGGCAAATTGTCAAAACCAAATACGTACCCTCCCTGGAATGACGTGTAGTACCTGTCGCCTCCATATCCCAGTCCCAGTGATGTGTTTACGGGAAACAGATTATACAGGCCAAATCCGGCATAGTACCTGTCGTTATAAAGATAAATTCCACCAGAGGCATTATAGGCCAATTCCTCTTCCATGCCTCCTGAAACCGCGGGATCGAAAATGGGTGAAAACCCGCTTTCATCGAGCCGGCGTTGTTCAATATAGCCCGATAATCCCAGGCTCAGCCAGGTAGTACGGTTTCTCCCCACCTGAATATGAAAGGCGTAAAGGAGTTCACTGCCCAGACTTTTGGAAGGGCCGTTGCTGTCGCGGATGAGGTTGATGCCCACGCCGCTTTTCTTGTTCTTAAGAAAAGAAATTCCTTTTTGGGCACTGAACGATTGAACGTTAGGTGCGTTGGCAATGCCGGCCCATTGGTGCATATCGGTAACCCCCAGCTCGAGACATGCAGATATTCCGGTAGCAGCGGGATTGGCGAAATTCGGGTTAAAAGGATAGAGGTCATGCTGAGCCAGGGACTGGGCATCGATAAAGCGCAGGGTAAACAGCAGAAAAAAAATAATGGAGCCTCTCATGTTTCAACGTTTGATGGTAACCCAGCCTTTATAAGGCTTTTTGATACCGGGTACCTCAATAATGTACCAATACGTGCCTGTGGGCATTTCCCTGCCATGGCTGCGGCCATCCCAGCTTCCTTCCCCGGCTTTGAAGCCGGCCAGTAAATTGCCGAACCGGTCGAATACCTGAATACCGGCTTCAGGCTCCATGGTGAGGAAAGGAATCTCCCAGGTATCATTGTACCCGTCACCGTTGGGAGTGAAAAAGTTCGGGATTCCGATATCCACGATTACCTCAATATCATCGGTAGCTGCACAACCGTACTGGTTGGTGACTGTGAGTGTATAAACCCCTTCGTGGTCAACCTGGATGGTCCGTTCCGTGGAGCCGTTGGACCATAAATAGGATGAGTAGGTGCTGTCGGGCGCCAGAGTGATGGATGACCCGGCCGTAATAAGCGTGTCATTTCCCAGGCTCATATCAGCGCTGTCAAGCACTACTATGTTCCGGCAGGCATTCTCCTGACCGGGTTGTCCTTCATCAATCACCAGGTTGATGTTGTAAATGCCCGGCGCATTATAGGTAACCGGGGGAGGATCGCGGTCGGTGGAGGAAGGAGGACTGGCATTGTTGCACCCGGGGAAATACAGGCGGGTGATGGTGGAATTGTCAATGTTGGCGACAAAGGCATACAGGGTATCTCCCACGCGAAAAACATCGGATATTCCCTGGGGATTATAGAGGTTGCCGGTTTCACCCAGCGAGGTGAAAACGGGATTTTCATCAAGTCCGTTGTTGAAAACCATACGAACAATATCATTGAAGCGGTTCAGAACAAAACCATACGTATTTTCGCAATCCCGGATGATGGTAAGATCAAAGGGGTAGTATAAAATGGTATTATCTCCTATCGGGGTGGAAGAGGGGACTGACGCCAGTGAACTGCCGAAATCGAGCCGGGTGATCTCATGGCTTCCGTAATTCGAAACAAAAATATACCAGTTGCCGTTCTCCATCACCGGCTGAATTCCACAGGGCTTGTCAAATCCCAGATTCCCCAGGTTCACCGGGGTGGGAATATTGGACAAGGAATTGCCGAAATCAAACCTCACCAGGTTATTGGAGTTGTAATTCACCGTAAAGCCTGTCCAGTTACCGGCATCATACGTGATATAGAGGTCTTCGGGATAGTCCATGTAATTGCCCGCATTGCCCAGGTTTGTAACAACCGGGGCATTGTTCATCAGGGATGCTCCAAAATCGAGGCGTATCAGTCTTGACTCTTCACGCTGGCCCCCCACAATGAATACATACCAGTTACCGCCTTCCTCCAGCACCTGTATCCCCTGTGCATGCAGTGGAATCAGGCCACCAAAGCCTCCGAGGTTTTGAGATGCAGGTGTGTTAAGAAAATTGGTGCCATAGGAATTCCGAACCAGTGTTCCATCGTTGTGGTTGGTGATAAAAGCATAATAGTTGCCGTTATCGTCGGCAAAATCGATAAAAGCAGGTTCATTGAGCGTGCCGGGGTTGGCCAGGTTATCCCCTGCCGGATCATGGATCAGGTTGCCAGAGCAGAAATTCCAGTAATAGGTATCCGCATCACGCGATTGATTGGTTATGGTCACGCTTTCGTTGATGCAGATGGTGTCGGGAATGGAAAAGCCGGCCTGGGGGTAAGCTTCTAGGGATATGGCAAAGGATATTACAAATCCCGAATACAGGACTAAGTGACAACGATAATAATGAACAAGGAACATCGAATAATGAATTTTGAAGAAATACTTCGTTATTCTAAAATCAGTGTTCCTTGTTCGGTGTTTATTAACCATATGAACAATGCAAGTCTACTTCAAAACCTTAGTCAGCCTCCCCGTGAACAGTAGTGTTTCCGACCCCGAATTGTCCATACCCGTCAGCCTGTAGATGTAATTGCCGTCGGGCATTGCAGAATTTCTCCAGGTCAGGGAGTTCAAGCCGTTTTCTGCCGGGCAGTTGTTGAGTTCCATCCACAGCCTGCCGCTCAGATCAAGGACTTTAAGGGTAATGTTCCTGTATTCCTTGTTGAGCATGTATTCGAAATGAACTTCATCTGCAAACGGCACCGGGTAAACATTCAGGTGATTCTCCTCTGCCAGGGGGTCATCCAGAGCCGTGGCAACAAACGTGATCCGAAGGGTGTTGTTCAATTCGGTTATTTCAACAATCTTATCTCCGTCATCCACTACCGCCATGAATTCAATGGATTTGTCCGTTGCGGGCAACGTATAGTTTCCGGAGAGATCAATGGTCTGCATGGGATCGAAATTCTCAAGCCGCAGTTCGGCAATCGGGAATTCATAGGCCCCGCCACCAATGATCGGATATATCCTCACCCATATATTCTTACCTGTGATACCGCGGTTCCCCAGGGTAGCATTCACCTGCACCACCCCATTTCCAAGGTCGTTGAATGATATGGCGGTTGCCTCGAAGTCGTACAGGTCAAGTTTCACCTTGTTCGTATCGGTGAAATTGAAAGCCAGGTTCACCAGGGTGCCCTCATAATCGATTTCCGACTGTTCAATCAGCGTGCGGATATCCACTCCCTCGGGAAGGGCATCGGGCCTGAGCACAAAAGGCAGCAACTGCTCTTTCATTTCACCCGGTATGACACTTCCAAAATCGACCGTAAGCAGATTATTGCTGTATGAACAGTTGGCATCAAGGTCAGCCGTTCTCACTTCGTAAAAATCACCGGGGAATATACGGACCAGCGTATTGGAAGAAATGTCCGAACCGGTATTTTTGGCCGTAAGCTTGGTTTCGATGTAGAGGTCCTGGTCCGGTTCATACACGATGGTATCGGTCACTGCAACTCCGTTGATGCTGTATAATTTATTTTTCACCCTGATCCTGGGGCCGACCGGTCTGACCTGTAACCTTTCAGAAACCGCCACCTGATCACCTTTGGCATTGGTATAATTCACAGTCTGTCCATCGGTCAGGCGCAGGAATTCGGCAGTTGTGTTGTAACTATCCACGACACCTTCCTGCAGGATGACGAGCTGGGCCGTGTCAGGAACAGGGAATGCCCTGAACCGGCTGAGGTCAATGGAGGAGCCCTGCGCTGGCAGCGTACCGGGTATGGTTTCAAACTCCTGGCGTCCGAAATCGTCGATTGACCATTTGATGCGACCGGTAGGCTTGAAATCGGAAGTAGCCGCAACATCGAGTGTTTCCAAAGCGGATTGGCCCAGGATGATCTGCCGGTACTGTGAAACATAGCCTGTTTCATTTTTGCCGGCAATGCAGAAAAGCGCATGGGGAACAGCATAGGAAACCGATCCGTGATCGGCCCCGGAGTAATGTTTCCTGGATCCTGAAAGGATAAACGGGATTTCATAGATCCCTTCGCTGAGTGCAGGATCGATTTTCAACAGGAACACAAAGTAGGCTCTCCGTGTAGGTTGCATCAGGTTCAGCGTATTTCCCATTTTGATCAGTACCTCTCCCTCGGGTTGGTTAAAGCGCCAGCCGGTGGTAAAGGTTCCGGGCTGGTCACCGGGAATAATGTCACCGGTAGCACTGTTGTAATGCGAAGGAACCAGTGGCCGGGGATAGGCAACATAGCTTAGCGCGATGGATGAGTTGCCCAATTCCGCCGGAATCTGCGGGGTCACTGTTGTATTGATCCAGTTGTCGACGGTGCTGTTGTTCACCTCCACCCGGACTTCGAGGAAGGTGCCGCTGACCTGTTTCGGGTATCCCGCCAGGTCAGGATTTTCAACATCGGCATTCGGAACGAGAGTAACGGTATGGTTATCAAAAACGGGATCAAGGATGGCCGGCATGGTAATGGCCGGTTCTACCAGGCTGCAGGGATCTTTGGCCCCCACAAAGGTGGTGATTGTTGTTTCGCCGTAGCCATAGGATACGTGGTAGGGATCAAAGTTGGCGTCGAAAAAATGCGGTTCGTTGGTATCGGCAACCACATGTTTCAGGTACACCGTGTCGATGCCATAATATACTACTTCGGGGATTACCTGCGACTGAACCGACAGGTCCGTACCCCTGGCAAATCCCGATAGCACATGCGAGAATATGACCCAGGGAGAACCACCAAAGATTTCCTCAACCACCAGTACCCCGCCCTTGCTGATCTCAACGGATCCTTCACGGCCGCGGCCCATATAATCCGCATGTATCTGAATGTGGGTTTTTCCAAGGTCCTCGAAATAATCATCACCCAAAGTTCCGTCAGCTCCGGCAAGCCAGGTTCCATCGCCCGGCATGAAGGCATCATGCAGAAAGCCGGTTTCGGATTGGAACCTGTCTCCCCGGTCGTCAATCCAGTCGTCGGTACTGTTAAAATCATCATCATCGAGGGCGGGGGGAATTAACAGCTGGGGAATGTACACCTGGTATTCAAAGGGTGTTTCCCAAATTTCCACAGCGTTCAGCGTATTGGGATTGTCGAGCCATTTGGTAAATGGCTGACCGTTTATGGTAACAATTTCATCGGTCAGGTAAGAACCATTTTCGTCCTGCGGGAGTGTAATGCGGTAACCACCCATGCCTTTGGGTATTGCGTACACGAAATAGCCAAAAACGCCGTCACCCAGGGCTTCCATGCCTTCAGCGGCTTCGGAGGGATCGTTGTAATCCACATCATGGCCATAATTGCGTATCCAGTAATAAGTGTATTCGGTGGAGGCATCCATATCATAGATCAGCTTTGCCGGTCCGTATTCCGGAAGTTCTTCCAGCGGCAGGCCCAGCGTATCGGTGATCCGGTAATTGTTCGACAGATATTCAAATTGCAGCGGATTCGGCAACGGAGCCCAGTAAGTATAGGTGGTACGGATGGGGGTAACCCTTTCTTCGCCGAAAACGGTTTCATAATCTATTTTTGAATACAGCGATTGCTGCGGGGTGTAATGGGTCATGTCGATTTCTTCACCCCCCAGGGAGAGAACGGCGAGGAATTCGCGGTGCGGCTGGGGACAGGTACCGATAACACTGTCGGTCGGCAGGGGATGGTAATTCACATCGGCAGTGTCGATAAAGGTAAAACCTTCGTAATTGTTGATCCGCTGGTGAATGAGCTGTTTCCAGATCACACGGCCGTTGTCATCCCTGTCCATCCAATGGCTCCAGGTTGTATCACTCAGGTTGGCCGTACCGATGTCTCCGGTGTAAGGATAAAACATGCCGGGATAGGGGTTCCCGATGGAGTCATGCACATAGCCTACGCCGGCTGCCAGCGGTACCAGGTCGGGCGGATCCACCCAGATTTCATAATTGCAGTAAGGATCATGATATTCATAACCTTCCACACGGCCCATATCCCAGGTTACCTTCCAAACCCTGATCTTGTCGCCGGGTTCCTGCACATCAGGAATTCCGTCTCCGTTATTGTCAATGGCAACCTGTCCGTCGTGATCGATATCCTCAAACACGAAACCATCATCGCCTGTGCGGAGGTGGTTCCATGGATTGGCCCAGTATACCTCCTCCTCAGTTATTTGATATCCTTTTGGAAAGATTGATGTAGTGTCGAGCCATACATCGGGATGTCCGTCGGAGTCCATGTCAAACTCAGGATGGGACTCGTCATTGCTGCCTTTTAACACATCCACGAATTTCCCTCCCGGTGTTTTCAGGATGGGTATATTGATGGAGTTATCACTCCAGTAAAATGGTACATCTTTGGGGATATACTGCGTATATACTGCGTTCAGGGCGGGGGAACGCGATTTGTTCTCCATGATCATGAACACTTTAAAGGGCTGGTATTCAAGGTTCAGAAAGTTTTTCCAGTTCACATCGGTATCGGCAAAAATGCGGGCGCTGAAAATGAGGTCGGCATAATCCTTATCCTTGGTGAAGGCATTGTTGAATCCACCATGGCTATAAGTTATCCGGCCGATGGACACGGCTGCAAGTGTACCGTGGGCAATATAATCATCAACATCTTCGTGAATCTCACTGTCGGGGTCAGGAGTAATTACCCGGTAGACAATTGTTTTTTCGGTATGTGCGGCCTGCGCCAGACCAGTGAAGGTGATCCGGTTCCCGTCCCGGCTGAAACCGTCACCCGATGTCACATCGAGGAAGGTGAAATACGCGGAAATGCTTTCATTGAGGGTAATGCCCGAAACAGGCTGATCCGACAGGTTACGCAGGCGGATCTCCACATCGATGGTGTCTGATCGGTCGTATGAAATGGCATTGTCGCCGGTGGCCATGGCACCTGTGAGTTCATTGCGGACCTTGCGGGTCACATCGATATTGTGGGTAAATGCTGAAACTATGGCTGTCATGGTCCAGCTTATCTGCATGCTCTCGTCATCGGGATCGGTAAACCCGTAAACTGTTGGCATTCCGGTGTTGCAGATGATCCGGCTGCCTTCTGTGTGGGCCGGATTAATCAGAAAAATGCATGGATTTCCTGTTTCCCCGAGCGTGGCAGCTGGGTATATGCGGGATGAAGTGATGGTCGGGAATTTCGGGCCAAAGAGCTTATTATCTGCGGCATCGAAACCGAAATTCGCAATATTCGGCATGGCGCTTGCGGTAACCGGAAGCAGGCCGTTGCCGTAATCCTCCGTGTCATAGTTAACGGCGCCATTTTCAAGGCAGCTTGCCTTCTGAAGAAAATACACGCCATTGCCTTCGGCATAAATGCTACCTCCTCGACCAATGAAAGCCTGTATGGCCATGCCGAGAGAAGGTGTTACGGAGAAAATACTGTCAACATAAAATGTATAATTCGAGTCTTTGGCCGCAAAAGCCGGAATGATCAATAGTTCAGTATGAGCATCAAGTCCGGTGCCGGTGATGGAATCTTCATTTACGGTATAAAAGACATCATCCATCAGGTGCTCCCTGAAAAGTTGCTCGAAGTAAATGGCTTCCCACGACAGGGTGGTTTCATTGGCCTTGTACTTGCTTTTGAAAATGGCAATGCGTTTGGGATGTTTTTTAAACTGCACGGATGTCTGGTTTTGCGCAGCCGGGTTGAAATGGCTGTATGCGTTGCCTGCAAGATGCCGGTAATCTTCGGGAAGGTCACCCGGGTATACGAATTTTCCGGCCTGGGGACCGCTGGTAATCCAGTAAACGGAATGTTCACCGTACCCGGGAAAGATTTCGTTATCCCAGGCGGCAGTGCCGTCACGATAATCATACGACGATTTTTCAAGGACAAGCCTGTAGGCTTTCAACAATTGCTTCTGATCGTTGCCGGTATTGATGAGGAATCCCTGCTGGGCCTGTAAACCAAGGGAAAGTGTAAAAAACAGACAGGCAACCAGGTAACGAGGTTTTGGAATCGTTAACATAGTTGATGGATAGTTGGTTAAAAGTTAGTAGCTGCGTAACGTGATCAATATATATACGGATTTTTCGCGTACTTGTTGTGCGGGGCGGGATATCTTTGATTAAAAAATTTGTAAGCTATTGACAGCTTTTTACGGTTCAGCGAAGGAGAAATGCATCTGTACCATCGTCCATTTATCCTTTCTTTTTTCAAGCACACCGGTCCATCTTGTGTTTTCCCAGTTCGCAGGCTGCCCCTTCCATTCATTCATATCATCAAGCATGCAAAAGAACCAGGCAACATCACCTGATCCGGAGAATTGAACTGTCAGATCACTGATTTCATATCGCACTGCCTTAAAATCAGGATTCATCCATACGGACTCAAATTGCTTGAAATTCTCAAAACCTCTCACTACCTTATTGCCGGGATCCACTTCGAGGTAGTTACTGTCATTGGCAATAACGCTGTAGAGCAAATTAATGTCTTTGGTTTTTGCCCATCCGATACAGCTGTGAATGGCTTTTTCTACAAGAATTCTTTCGGCCGTCAGATCTACAGCTTTGTTGGCTTTGTTGCAGGCATAAAATGCAGGCAGAACAACAGCACATGCAAAAAAGGATACAAGTCGGGAAGTTTTCATAATTGCGGTTTTTATTATTTGAAGTCGGTCAGTATGGTATTTTGTCGTGAAATCAGGCCGGATAATTGACACTCTATTGGATTTCGATTATCCTTTCTTCGAAGTTCAGGATATTATCAGCAGATACCTCTTTGGTTTCAACCGAATAAATGATCCATCCTGAACCATGAATTCTCGAAGCAGTCCAAATATTATTTCTTACTGGCGGGAATTCTTCCCTCCTTGGCAATTTAGTTTTGAGCGCATCTGACATTTTCGCAATATATGCATAGGCCGTATGGGTAAGTTGGACAGAATCTACGACATCGGAATCAACCGTATAGGATTGCTTCTCATGCATGGCCCAATATCCGATGACCTGAAATGTCGAATCAGACATATTGATCTGGCCCAGCAGACTGGATTCCAAAATCAGTAAGATTAAATTGAAGGTAATTCTTTTCATAGATTTATGCTGGACGTTTTTGTCTTTCAATATATTCTCATCCATTTATATTGTAATTTCTTTTATATCTATCGGTCATTTTACCGATAAAACATATCTATCGGCTTTTAAGCCTTATTTTATTAGATTGATAAACTATTAATCAATTAACCTTAATCCTGGTCGCCCGAATAAAAGTAGTTATTATTTTACTCCAATCTTGGGGAGAATCACTAATTTATTAGTAACGGATTTAGGCCTGAAGGGCCGAAACTTAATAGCGCAGGGTGTAACCCTGCGTCGAAAAGAACAAACCATAATTCCGAGCCCTGAAAGGGCGAAACCTTTGGGCGTAATAAGTTTCGCCCTTTCAGGGCTCTGATGAAATACATTTCCTGTTAACGCAGGGCTTCACCCTGCGCTGATACATTACGGCCTTTCAGGCCTTAGTCAGGAAATGACCGTGTTATGGTCATGGGCCAGGAGCCATTTACCTTCTTGCTTGATGACAATATAGGTTTTAATCTGACGCTCGTTTTTATGCAATTTACCATCAGGTGTAATATAATCGTCCAATCCATGAATGACAGTTGCAACCGCTACTGCCGGTGTAAGAAATCTGATCTCCATGGTTTCGATCTTCATGCTTACTCCCTTCAGGAATGATTGATGAACCGCCCTGACTTCCTTTAAAACGTTTTCACGGCCTTTGCTAATTCCGCCGTTTGGATTGACATGTTCCCAATCGGTTGTTGAATAGTTGACTGCATTTTTAAAATCCCCGTCATTAAAATCATCCTGGAATTCAAGGATAACGTTGTATACCAATTCTCTATCTTTCGGGTCTTGTCCTTTGCAGGTGTATGACAATAAACCCAAAACGATGATCAGGGTTGGGATTTTCATAAGTGAATATTTTTTTATTGTAAATGGTGATCTTTACATGAGTTATTCACAATCAGGATTAACTCATTGTATATTAACATTTTTTTAAAGGCAAAGTTCATTGGTCATTTTATACAGGGCCTGTTGGAGAATCATTAATTTATTTATATCGGATATAGGCCTGAAGGGCCTAAACATAATAGCGCAGGGTGCAACCCTGCGTCGAAAAGAACAAACCATAATTCCGAGCCCTGAAAGGGCGCAACCTTTGGGTGTGATAAGTTTCGCCCTTTCAGGGCTCGGATGCAACGCATTTCCAGTTAACGCAGGGCTACACCCTGCGCTTTTACATTACGGCCTTTCAGGCCTTAGTCAGGAGATTACCGTGTTATGGTCATGGGCCAGGAGCCATTTACCTTCTTGCTTGATGACAATAGTTGTTTATCAATTCTCTTTCTTTAGGGTCTTGTCCTTTGCATGTGAATGACGATAAACCCAAAACGATGATAAGGGTTGGGATTTTCATATTATTATATTTTGAAATGGCTATTTACGAAGGGCTTCACCCTGCGCTGATACATTACGGCCCTTCAGGCCTGATTCCTATTGCTATATTTATTATCGCCTCTTTCTCGTCAACTTCAGCGCGATATCTTCAGAAAACGGCGGTGTGGTAAAGCTTTTAATACCTCCGGGATGTGCCTTTAAATCAAATATTGTACGTTCCCCGGTTTTTGTATCAATCCATTCGCCGGTATAGTCACCAGCAGGAATTTCAGGAGAAACCGCACAGCATTTTATTCTTTGCCCTTCACGGGTTAAGTAGAACAGGTATTGCTCTCCCTCCCTGGCCAGCACCTCAATCTGCCTATCCTTGTGAATGTCCCTGTTAATGGAATCCATGGGTACCATATGGATAAAATCAGTTTCCTCCAGAACATCTTTTAAAATTTGGAGTTGTGCGCGCAGGTCGGGTCCGCCTCCGCCGGGTTGTTTTGCAGGAATCGGAAAACTGCCGTTCTCATGATCAATGGTAAAAGAATAGTCGAGGTTGTTGAACAGCGCACCTCCGGCCAGCATGAAGTTCCAGGCTTCCCTCCTGTAAATCACATCCTCTGTTCCGTCGAAACCGGTTTCGTTGTCACCGATGACCTTGTTCAGATGATAGTTCATAGCCACCGTGACCGGTGGGCGGGCATAGTGGAAATTAAAAACGGATACCAGGGGATTCGGACTTTCTATTAAAAGCGAATGATTGGCAATATTCTGTGAAATCAGGTGTTTATGCCTGAAATCCTTCTCTGCATCGGCAATGACACCTGTCATATGCTGCTCCCAGGCTTCAAGAGCTTCGAGGTCACCAAAATAGGGCTCGTTGCACACTTCATAATACAGATTGTCAAAGTCTTTCAAGGTTTCAACGATCTTTCTCACCATCTTTTCCTGTATTTCAAGGATCTCGGGATGTCTTAACGAGAGAACTTCCTTTTGGTCCAGGAAGTCACCGATCTGATTGACGTTGTTTGCGATATACAGCGGGCACAATTTCCACTGAAGCGTATCGTAGAAATTGGAAAACAGATCCAGTTCAACCACAATATCCCTTTTCCCGGCCTCGGTGATAAAATCCTTCAGCCGCTCAAAATAGGCTTCATCCCACTGGTCAAGGTCGAACTTGTTTCCGCCATGGGCATATCCGATTTGATTGCTGCGCGCCCAGGGGCAAATGTACCTGTTGCTTTCAGGCGCCAGGGTATTTTTTTCAATGCCGAATGCACCCTGTGGTTCAAGGTAGATGCCGGAAAATGTACGGGTGACATTCAGGTGGTTCGAGGCCAGTTCATTGAAATACGAAATATAATCGAAATCGAGGTTGAGAACTGCCCCGTAATGCTCGGTGGATCCTATCAGTACAGCCGGTTTTCCCTGGAACAAAAAGTAATGCGGATTTTTGGGATGGAGGCTGATGGGAGGATAATTCCCGGCACATGCTGCTAACAGGATGGCAAGAAGGCAGGATACGACGAGTAATGGCCTGATTTTCATTGATATTAATTACAGGTTAATAGATATGTCGGTCTGTTGATTTGTCACATCAGTAATTGGATCTATATCAAAGATAATGGTTTATCACAAAAAGAAATAGTATAGAATGAGTCTAATAAAAATTAATACTTCAATGCAGCATTCCCTTATATCTTAAGTCATTATTCAGCGTTCTTTCAGCAAGAATTTCCACCCTGACTATATGAAACCCGAATTCAAAAAAGTAACATCCTTGCAGTGATTTTTCATGCCTGCGGGAATATTCTTTTACAATCCCGTGACAATCCATGACAATTATTTACCTGGCTGTGACAGCGATTGTTTCCTGACCGCGTATTTTTGGTGGTGAATTCAGATCTTAAAACTGATGAACCACCCAAAAGATATCATTATGAAACCGTTTATTGTTATTTCCGTGTTATTGGCCTTGTCGGCGATCTGCCAGAAATGCCGGCAAAGTGATGTCAATGCATTTATCGGTTGTCCCGCAACAAAAACCGAACTCTATGCCAATCCGCAGAGTGAGCCGGCTGGCACTGATCAAACCGGCCATTCCGGCAAGTTCTATGTAAATGGACTGATCATTTTGTAAAACCTTAATAACCCATATCCATGATTGCAAAACCATATACACGTTTCATGATGGTCCTGATTGCTCTGGTATTCTGTGCGTCAGCCAGTGCAGAGGATTTACGGAGAATCGTATCCCTGTCGGGATCCTGGAAGTTCTCGATTGGTGACGACATCCAGTGGGCCAGTCCGGCTTATGATGATTCCGACTGGGATCAGATAAATGTCCCTGATGAATGGGAGGAGCAGGGTTATAACGAGTATAACGGATATGCCTGGTACAGAAAAACCTTTAAACTGGGCGACTTACCGGCCATTACACCCATTTTCCTTATGCTGGGCCGGATTGACGATGCCGATGTGGTTTATATCAACGGAAAAATGCTGGGACAATCCGGCAAGTTTCCCCCTGACTTTGTTACCGCTTACAGTAAAGAAAGAAAATACACCATTCCGGCCGGGTATCTTAAAGAGAATGCTGAAAATGTTATTGCCGTGAAGGTTTATGACACCTATGCCGGAGGAGGTATTGTTGATGGCCCGGTTGGCATATTCAGCGATGCTGATAACGATTACCTCAGCGTAAATCTCACCGGCAAATGGAGATTCCATACCGGCGATAACAAGGATTGGAAATCACCTGATTACAACGATGAGAAATGGAGAAGGATACAGGTTCCTTCGGCCTGGGAAAGCGAAGGATACAATGACTACGACGGATATGCCTGGTACAGGGTAAAGTTCAGGTTGCCTCAGAATTTCAAGTCCGGTGACTATTATCTTTCACTGGGAAAGATCGATGACACCGATGAGGTTTATCTGAACGGCAAATTCATCGGTAGTGTTTATGACCTCAGGAAGTTCAGTGAACCCAGAGGGTCAGGATGGATCATTAATTCCCATAGATTATCATGGGAGTACAATGCCCGGAGACTGTATAAAATTCCTGCCGATCTGTTGAACCGTAACGGATTGAATTCATTGGCCATCAGGGTATATGACGGTCAGCTGACCGGCGGTATTTATGAAGGACCCGTTGGGATCATGTCCGCTGAGAATTACAAGCGGTACAGGAATAAATACAAATCAGACCGGTCATTCTGGAGCTATTTTTTTGACGGAGCTTTTATGGAAGACTAATATCAAACCGGAGGAGAAGTTATGATTTCAACAGTTCACAATACAGGCAGGATGAGAAAAGCATTTACAATTGGTTTAATCTGTTTGCTCACACAGTCCTTTCAGTTGAAGGCCATTCAGGGACATTTGTCGCTTTTGCAGAGCATGAAGGGTAGCTGGTCGTTTTCAATAGGCATCAACGATGAATGGGTCTCTCCCAAATATGATGACAGCGGTTGGGAAACCATTAAGGTCCCCTCCTCCTGGGAAGACCAGGGATTTAACGGTTACAACGGCTATGCATTCTACAGGAAAAAAGTTACGATATCCTCGGCTCATAAGGGTCGCATGTTATACCTCTGCATGGGATATATTGATGATGTGGATGCGGTATTTCTGAACGGTCATAAGATAGGCTCCACCGGCGGATTTCCTCCGCAGTATGTTACAGCCTATAATGCGGAACGCGTTTACTTCATCCCCGAGCAATACATCAACTTTGACGGACCCAACCTGGTTGCCGTGAAGGTATATGACTCCTACCAGAATGGAGGGATTGTCAGCGGGGAAATTGGCCTGTACGGCGGGAAAGCTTCCGTTAATTTCGATGTCAACCTGCAAACCACCTGGAAATTCAAGCCAGGTGATGATCTCAGGCGCAAGGACATGGATTTTGAAGATAACCTCTGGGATGAGATCTTTGTTCCGGCACGTTGGGAAGACCAGGGTTACAGGGATTATGACGGTTATGGCTGGTACCGCAAGTCATTCACCTACCAGGGAAGCAGCGAGGAGAAAATGGTTATCATCCTGGGTAAAATCGATGATATCGACCAGGTATATATCAATGGGAAGCTGGTAGGCTCCACCGGAAACTTCCCGTCAAGAACAAACCCGCGTGTTACCACCAGCCAGGAGTACGATGCATTCAGGGGATATTATATACCGGCCGGAGTGCTGAAAAAGGGCCAGAAGAATACAGTGGCAGTCAGGGTACTTGATACAGGAGGTGTTGGTGGTATTTATGAAGGACCTGTTGGCATTATCACTCAGACCAAATACATTGAATACTGGAGGAAATTAAAGAAATCCGGAAATTATTAGGGATTTTTTCCGGAGTTTGGATTAAGGGATTCTGTGTAATACGTGTTTTTCAAGATGGAAAGGAGCAGGCCATGAAGGCCTGACTCCTTTCCTGATTTGAAAACCCGGCTTATTAGTTTGAAATTTTCTATATTTAAGAAATTATCGTGGCATGCGTTCATCCCAAAAGAAAATCGGCCTGCTCATCCTATCAGTTCTTGTCCTGCCTGTTCTGTTCTTTACGGTTTTTGAGATTGGCAGCCTCAGGCAGAACGAGAAAGTCATTCAGGATATTTACAGAAATCAGCTTGACGCCATTCTTTTCTCCATAAACCAATACTCTGATGATGTGGTCAGCAGCCTTGCCAGCCGGATTGACATCAGCATGAACAATTACGGGCAGGATGCCGGGCCTGAACTCAACAAGCTCATTCATGAAATGCCGGCCGTCACAGGTCTGCTTCAATTTGATCCGAATTACGAATGTCTGTTATCCTATCCGGAATCTTCCCGGGATCCTGCATTGTGCGCCGGGATAAAGGCAAGTTTGGTTTCCGCTGACAGCACCATCCGGCGGCTGCAAACCTATATGCGGGGAGGTTACCGTAAAATTGAAACTGTTGGCAACCCTGGCAGGGACATGCAATGGATTGTGTTTTTAACCCGGCTCGATGACCGGGATATCATCAATGTCCTGATCCTGGATCCCGGTAAATTCATCAGCCAGGTACTTGATCCTAAGATCCAGGAAATTGCCAGGGGCAAATTTCATATCGTTGCCTACCGTGCAGGTGACAAAGAGCCATTTTATTCCTCCGATAAACAGCAAAGTACAGGCAATGTATCTGAGAAAAGACCTTTCTGGTTTTTGAAAGACTACACGATGGGCATTGTATTAAAAGAGATGACCATTGCCGACCTGGCCAGGGAAAGAATCAGGAGAAACCTCCTGCTGATCGGTCTGATGGATGTCATTCTATTGCTTGGAGCATGGCTGATATACAGGAATATCGCCAGACAGATCGAACTTACCCAGCTGAAGAGCGATTTCATATCCGGTGTATCACATGAGATCCGCACACCGCTTGCCCTTATCAGCATGTATATTGAAACGCTTGAAATGGGAAGGGTGAAAGGCGCTGAAAAAGTCAGGGAATACTACACTGTGATTCTGAATGAAACGACACGCTTATCATCGATGGTCAACAGAATACTCAGCTTTTCACAGATAGAAAGCAACAAAAGGAAGTATCTTTTCAGCGATACCCGGATTAACGAGGTGGTGGAAAATGCGTCGCTCACTTTCCGCTACACGCTTGAGAACAAGGGATTCATTTATTCCTTCGAACCGGATGTTAACCTTCCTGCTATTTCGGCCGACAGGGAGGCGCTCACCGATGCCTTCGTGAACCTGATTGACAATGCTATCAAATACAGCGCCGAGCATAAGAACATTGCAGTCAGAACCGGAAAATCTGATGGCTATGCCTATTTTGAGGTGGAAGATCAGGGCATCGGAATCTCTGAAAGGGACCAGAAGTATATTTTTGATAAATTCTACCGGGTAACGGAAAAAAACCTGGCGCACAGGGTAAAGGGATCGGGACTGGGACTGGCTATTGTCAAGCACATTGTGGATGCACACCATGGCAAAATCGAGCTGATCAGCAAACAGGGATCGGGATCCCGCTTCAGGCTCTTATTTCCGGTTAAAACAACTTAATTCCTATGAAAAAGATTTTGATTGTTGAGGATGAATTGAATATGGTTCAGGGTCTTAAGGATAACCTTGAATTTGAAGGATACGAGGTGGATGCTGCTATGGAAGGGAGCTCCGGTTTGCAGAAGGTTCTGCAGGGTAAGTATGATCTGATCCTGCTGGATGTCATGCTTCCCGAAGTATCCGGCTTTGACATATGCAAGGCGGCACGGAAGGCAGGAGTGGATACTCCGGTCATTCTCCTGACGGCCAAGGGCGAGGAAATCGACAAGGTATTGGGACTGGAACTCGGTGCTGATGATTATATCACCAAACCTTTCAGTTTACGTGAATTGCTGGCCAGGATCAAGGCCATACTGCGGCGTAGCTCCAACGGAGGGGAAGGGCATTCCGAACCTGAATTTGTGAGCATCGGAAATATACAGGTTAATTTCAGGAATTACCTCGCCAGGGACAGAGATCAGGAAATTAAAATGTCGCACAAGGAGTTCGAGGTTTTGCATTACCTGTACCAGAATGCCGGGAAGACGATACACCGCGATGACCTCATGAGCAGTGTATGGAGCATCGATTATGATATTACAACGCGCACCGTGGACAATTTCATCCTGAAACTCCGGCAGAAAATTGAATCCGATCCCAACCATCCGAAGATCATTCTTACGGTGCACGGTGTGGGATACAAGTTGATCGCAGGGTGATTGGCCTGTGAAAGTTGCTCAGGTATAAATGTCCTTCCGCCTGTACAGCCGGTAAGCTATGGTTATCAATACCAGCGACAGGCCGGAAAAATAAAGCAGGTGCCAGGAGCCGAGCCCGTAGGACTTGTTCAGGACATCCGTACGGACATATTTGAAAGGGCTCAGATATCCTATTTGTGAAGCGTTTTCGGTAATCTTTGAAATGGTGAACAGAAAATAGAAAACCAAAACCAGGGCTATTCCGAAAGTGGTAATCGGTCTGGGTCTTTTCACCAGTGTCGACATGAACAGTCCGAGAGCTGCAAACAGCAGGTTCAGCAAAAAAGTATACACCGATAATACCAGGAACGCACTGACAGGAAAAGCTTCCTTCTGAACAATCTTCAGGCTTATGAAACCTGCCAGGGCAGTCACCAGGTTCAACAGGAAGATGCAGAGAATAACGACCGCCAGTTTGGTGAAGAAAATGTTGTTTCGGGTAAGAGGCCGCGTCAGCAGGTATTCGGCAGTTTTCCCATACTCCTCCTTTAACAGGATATTGCATGAAAGAACGATAGAAAAGACGCTTCCGAGCACCATCATGTAAATGACGTTGTTGATTGCGTAAAATCCAAGTGCCGATGCCAGATCCGCAACATCGGATATCCCCTTGAACTGCAGGGCGCCTTTGGGAACAAGGCTCATCATGCCCATTACTTTGGACTGATTTTCGAGAAAGGTCGGGAAAACCGACATGGTGAAGGCAACCAGGAAGGATATGATCACCATCCAGAGGATCATACTGAAGGCATTGGATCTCATTTCCTTTGAAAAAAGGTTCAGGTTCATGGTTTGCGTCAAGGTTATTGGTAATAATGCATAAATATCTCTTCGAGTGATGGTTCTTCGATCGTCAGGTCAGTTATTTTACCCGGTGCAATCCTGCTGATCAGTTCGCTGATGTCCCCGGAATACATAAATGACAGGTTATTGTCCATCCTGGGGATCATATTTTCCGCCCCGGGGATACTGAAATTTGCTTTATCCTCCGGATTCGAAAATTCGATGTGTACTTTCTTAAGCTGTTTCTTCCGGAGGGTTTCAATGTCCTCCAGCTGGACTATTTTTCCGTCTTTAATGATTGCCACACGCTTGCAGAGCAACTGAACTTCGCTGAGGATATGCGAGGAAAAGAAAACGGACATGCCCTTCCGGTTTTCTGACCGCAACAGTTCAAAGAACTGCGACTGCATCAGCGGATCAAGTCCGGTGGTTGGTTCATCAACAATAAGCAGTTTCGGCCTGTGCAGCAGGCTTTGGATAATGGATACCTTTTTCCGGTTACCCATTGAGAGTTCGGTGATCTTTCTGTCCAGGTCAAGTTCAAACCATTCCGAAAGTTCTGTCAACCGCTCTTCGTCTTGTTTGAAATCGTAAAAACGCATGCAATACCTCAAAAAATACCCCACTTTCATAGAGGAGTATGCATTGGCGTCGGAAGGAACATAACCTACAAAATTCTTGATCTTCTTTGTTTCCCTGATGACATCCATTCCCATGATCCTGGCGCTGCCGCTGCCCGGGAAGATCAGATTCAGCAATAACCGGATGGTTGTGGATTTACCGGCTCCGTTGGGCCCGATGAAACCGAATATTTCGCCTTCATGGACCTGCAGATCAACGTTTTCTATTCCTCTTGTCTTTCCGTAATATTTTGTAAGATGGCTGATATCGATGACAGGATGACTCATGCAGTTGAATTTTATAGCCTTATTATGAATGTACTTGGAATAAACCCAGTAAAAGTCTAACTTAGTGATGATCATAAAGGTAACAAATTATCTATGTCACTGACAAAAAAACTGCTTTACTTTTTATTGATTTTCGCAGTGATCCCCGCTTCCTCCCAGCAGATCAGCTTTAAGCATTACTCCGTCAAGGAGGGATTATCGCAGAGCGAAATAAAATGTATTTTTCAGGATTCCGATGGATTTATGTGGTTCGGTACCCAAAACGGATTGAATAAATTCAACGGGTATACATTTGAGCGGTTTTTCTATAACCCCAATGATCCCACCTCCATCTCAAGCAGCTGGATATTCGGCATTACCGAAGATGCCAGGGGGAATCTGTGGATCGCCACCAAAGGGGGATTGAACAAATATGACAAAAAAACAGGCCATTTTACCCGGGTAAATCACCAGAGGCCCGGGTCTGTAATCAATGATCTCTTTGTTTATGGGATCTCTTCCGACGATTCATTTTTGTATATAAATACTCCGCCTGACCTGAGCGTTTTGAATTATATCACCGGGGAACTGGAGTCCTACACCAACCGTTTTTCGTATGAGGGGATTCTTTATGATATCGGATTTCCGGTCATATGCGACAAGGAAGGCTTAATCTGGTTTGGCACTGCGCACGGGCTCGGTTGTTTTGATCCCGGAAGCAGGCAATTTAAAAATTTCAATCATGATGTCCGTGATCATCAATCTTTAAGCGACAACCAGATCACGGCCCTATATGAGGACAGGGCAGGGAACATACTTGTTGGAACGGCAAACGGACTGAATAAATACGATAAAAAATCAAAAGTTTTCGTTCACTGGTTTCACGAAATCAATCAAAACAGCAGCCTGAGCAACAGTTTTATCCGGTCGATCACCCAGGATCACAACGGCACTGTATGGATCGGAACCGAGGAGGGGGGACTTAACCGGATGACCTCCGGCACTGAGAAGAATACGGCTGAATTCACACATTTCAGAAGCCTTGCGGACAATACCAGTTATATCAGTCATGACATCGTGTATTCACTTTATGAGGACAATTCCCGGAATCTGTGGATAGGTACCATTGCAGGTATTGACAAAATGGACCTGAAAAAGAAGAAATTTCATCATTACAAAAAGACGGACGATCCTGCCTCAGTTGACTTGCTCGACAATGTTATTGCCTCCCTTTACAAAGATGTGGATGGGAAATTATGGATCGGCAACTGGAACAAGGGATTGAATATCCTTGACCGCAGCAACGGCAAGGTCATCCACTATTCTTCTTCTTTCCAGGGGAAAATGCATATTCCGGAAAATAATGTGCATGTCATTTTCAGGGACAGATCCGGCAGGATCTGGCTGGGAACAAGAAACGGGGTCTTTATATTCGTTCGTGATCCGGACCGTTTCGTCCCGCTTCAGGAGTATCTTGACATTGAGGATTCCGGCTATTTCTCCCGAAACCGGGTTTATTGCATTATGGAAGATACCGATGCCAACATCTGGATAGGAACAGGGAACGGCATCTTTGTGCTGGATGTTAAAACAAAAGCAACACGGATTTTCCAGGCACATTCGGATCCATCACCTGCATTAAGCAATAACCTGGTATATTCATTGCTGGAGGACAGGGACAGGCATATCTGGATAGCCACGTCCAATGGCCTTGACCGTTACGTTCCGCAGGACGGAACAATGCACCATTATTTGCGACAGCAGGAATCAATAAGCACCCTGTGTGATAATTATACCATTTCACTTTGTGAAGACGCTGAGGGTAATATCTGGATCGGAACCAGCACCGGGGTCAACCGGTTCGACAAGGCGGATTCGGTTTTTACCTGTTTTACCATGAACGAAGGCCTTCCCAGCAATATTATTTATGATATTGTAGGGGACGAAAACAATGATCTGTGGTTCACAACCGGCAACGGCCTGGCCCGGTATGATCCGGTTTCACGGAAAATATCGCCCTTTACCCTGGAAGAAGGCGTGCAGGGTATGGAATTTAATCTTAAGGCAGTTTTAAAGGGAGAGGACGGGGAATTATTTTTTGGAGGGATGGATGGTTTTATTTCTTTCTACCCTGATTCGCTTAGGGATAATGATTTTATACCTCCGGTGAAGATCACTGCCTTTGAAAAGGAAAACGACGGCATGAGATCGAATGTCAGTGTGTATGCCGGGGAAGTCAATCTCACTTACAGGGACTATTCATTTACCATTGAATTTGCTGCACTTGATTACACAGATCCTTTGAAAAACCAGTACGTCTATCAGCTGGAACCCCTGTCTGAAAAATGGATAAGTACCGGAAACAGGCGATTTGTCCATTTCACCAAACTGCCTCCCGGAGAATATGTATTCCGGGTAAGGGGAACTAACAATGATGGACTTTGGAACGATACGCCTACCATTTTGCGAATTAAAATCACCCCTCCCTGGTGGAAAAGCAGGTTTGCTTTCCTCGCATATGCATTGCTAGCCCTGGCCATTATTTATCTTTATATCAAATGGAGAGAAAGAGTCCTGATCCGAGAGAAAAAAAATCTGGAGCTGAAGATCAGGGAACGTACGGAAGAAATCATGAGGCAAAATGATAAGCTGGATGAACTCAATTCAACCAAGGACAAATTCTTTTCCATACTTGCCCATGATCTTAAAGGCCCGTTTTCTAGCCTTTATTCCATGAGTGATTTGCTGAGCAGGAATTTTGATACCATCGAGGAAGATGACAGACGTGCCGGGTTAAGTAAAATTCACCAGTTGGGAGAGCTGATCAACAAGCTTATCGAGAACCTGTTGGCCTGGTCAAAATCGCAGCGCGGAGGTATGACGTTCACGCCTGTACGTTTTAACCTCACGAAACTTGTGGAGGTAAATGTTAATTTACACAAGGTAATGGCCGGTGAAAAGGGAATTGTTTTGAAGAATACGGTTGAAAAGGATTTATATGCTTTTGGCGACGGTGAAATGATCAATACCGTGATCAGGAACCTGGTAAGCAATGCTGTCAAATATACCACCCATGGAAAAACTGTAGAGGTTGAGGTTAAGGAAATGCCTGAAAATTTTGTGGTTCTGGTAAAGGACCAGGGTGTGGGCATTTCACCCGAAAACAGGCAGAAGTTGTTCCGCATCGATGTGAAATACAAAACCAATGGCACGGCGGGTGAAACGGGAACCGGACTGGGTTTGCTATTGTGCCGGGAATTTGTTGAAAAGAACGGTGGTGAAATTTGGTGTGACAGCGAAGAAAACAGGGGAACGACTTTTCATTTCACCGTTCCGAAGGGAGATTGATCAGGAACCAATTGTATTTTGGATCCGGTCAATAGTACATGGGAATCATTAATAATTACAAATATGTTTGTAAAACTGTATCTAATTGCCTTACCAACTTTTTTTGTGATAGACATGGTGTGGCTCGTTTTGGTAGCAAAGAATTTCTATCAGAAACAGATTGGTTTTCTGATGAAAACGGATGTTAACTGGTTTGCAGCTATTGTCTTTTATTTGTTTTTTATCGCAGGCCTGATAGTTTTTGTGATTAGTCCGGCCGTTGTCAAGCATTCCTGGTTGCATGCCTTATTGTTCGGGGCATTCTTTGGTTTCATAACTTATGCTACCTACGATCTGACCAACCTTGCCACGATCAGGGATTGGCCTTTGCTGGTAACAGTGGTTGATTTGATCTGGGGAAGTGTTTTGGCAGCTTCTGTTTCGGTTATTACCTATTTTATAGCCAATAAGATCTAGGCAAGCCGGAGCAGTTGGGAATTACAAGGCCGCATCAATGTCTACCCTGACCCGTTTTGATCTTTGACCGGATTGCAAGCGAATCATCCGACATGAGGAATTCCCGCGTGGAATCGGGCAGGAAATCAAGCACATCCTTGAGCCGGTCTTCCTTAATCGCCTGCCGGACTTTCGATGCGCTGATGGTTTTGGGAGGCCCGTCATTTCCGGAATCAATGGCCTTGCGTTCCACTTCGATCACCTGAACCCCATGACCCGGCAAAATGGCTTTCATGCTTTCATTATAGGCTGCTGTGGTTGCACAGTATGTCTCTGTACCCACATAGCGCTTCCGGATCTTCATTACGGGCACCACGTACCTGGCAAATACGGTCACATCAAGGTCAGCCTGCTTATGCATGATGTCATCGGCGGTTTCACATTTGAGGAAGTAGGAAGGGAAAATGGCACCTGAAACAACATACATGCCGCCCTTGATCATCACAACATTCGAAAGATGTTCAATTCCTTTCCGGATCAATTCCCAGCGAACTGCGAAAGAAAAGACCGATCTTTCTTCCTCCACCACAAAAAGATAGACAATCTCATTTTCCGAAGCGGCTTTTTCGATCAGGAATTTGTGACCGTTGGTAAATGGATTGCAATTGACCACAATGGACGCAATTTCTGATGTTTCAGCAGGTACAATTAATGTTTTCAGGTATTTCTGATAGGTGCGTATGGATTCAAAACCGAATTCAAGAACGGTAAAGAGGGGTTCTGCGGTGGCAATTTCAGTGTATCCCAGACCGCGGAAGCGCACTGCGTTTTCGGGACGCGTAAAGACAAAGGTATGTTTATAGATTTTCAGTAGTTTTTCAGTCAGATAAGTTACAACCAGGGCAAAAGCAGTTGTGTCACGAAATTTAGGCGCAACGGCAACGTATTTTAAAATTCTTCCCTGGTGAGACCCCGTTCCGACCAGTTCACCTTTCAGATTGTAAACAATCATGGTGCATTCCACTTCCGAAGGATCAAATTCAAAGCCGAGCTGCAAAAGGAAATCCTTTACCAGCTTAACATCGAACGGATTTTCGAGGTCGATGGCTTCCTGCCGGAAATCTGTATCTTCAAAATTCATATATACAGGATTTTTACTACATGATTCATGTTAACGCCCCGATTTAATCTGGAAATATATAAACAGGGTCACTGCCAGGAGGTCTGCAGAACCTCCCGGGGAAATATTCTCGTCCACACAGTAATTCATCAATTTGACAAAGTTCTCCGGATTATATTGCTGTAAAGCATAGTTAGCCAATGTTTTGAATTTTTCCAATACCTCCGGGTTTCGACGCCAGATGATATTGGTATCCGGGTTGTTGGCGGCAATGGACAGGAAAGCCCGTTGCATGGCTTCATCGGTCAATTCTTTGCATTTGAGCAATTCGGGGAGTCCAAATTCGAAAACCATCGGAAAACCTTTTTCTGCCTCCCCCCTGGCTCCCGGAGCAGCATACCGGCTGTAAACTGTTTCACCATGTGTTTTATCCATCAGATCATGCTGCGCCAGCTCTTTGCCGGTTAAATCCCTGCATATCTGTTTGACAATTTCTCGAAACCGTTCACTCTCAAAATGTTCCTGGACCGAAAACATATATCCACACGCAAACAGGGAGATTCCCATGAGGAAAATGAGCCCTTTTTGCGTATTCACGTTTTGTGTACCGGCAAACATGTCGGTTTCCATTCGCAAACCCAGGTTACGGATTACGGGCAGGGCCCTGGAAAGATAGGTTTGATTGAAAGAAAAACCAGCATGGACCAGGTCAGTAAAATAGGCTGCGATCGCCACCGAAGAATCCAGGAAAGTAGTATAGTTCATATCATGATGGCAGCCGTTGCTGATTTTGTCAACCAGTCCGGGTTTTGGTGTCAGCGAAATTTCATACAGAATGGCTTTGAGGGCGAGTGAGGAAAGATGCCTGCAAAACTCATTTTCACGATGCTGAAGACAAAACGCCGACATTTTCGAAAACATAAATTCTCTCAGTTCGTCAGGATCATGTGTTTTTTCACGCCTGCATACCACGGCAGGGTATTGCAGGCAGAAGAAACAGGGTTTTGCCTTACCGGATGAAACCGGATTGCCCGCGTTGTCTGTTATATCCACATCCAGGAATCTGCCAAGGGGATGTTGTTCTTCAAAGGTTTCGCACAGCTGCTTGATTTCAGTCACCGGTGTGTGTGCAACTGAAAAAGGAGCTATGAAAAATTCGCCTGCGACATCTGTTTGGGAGATGGCCCTGTCAGGGTCTGCCGGAATACGGTTTGCCTGAAGAAAATATTTCAGATCCTTCAGGCATATTTCGAAGAATTTCTGTGTAGTCGCATTGCTTTTAGGAAATCCGGGAACATTAAGGCTCAAACTGACAGATGGTATTTTCGCCAGGGCGATCTTTTTTCTAAGACCGGCCCTTTCATCCCGGGAGGCTAATAATGACTGCAGAGGTTCGATGACTTTAATATAATTTATAATCACTTTTCTCCAAAAGCTGATGGATCACGTCGATCACCGTGCCATCACGATACTCAACAACTCCTACAATTTTATCGGTATATTCAAGCGGATCGGGTACTCCCGTAATTTTGTCCACTTCAATTTCGAGATCATGTATGTCTTTAATGTTTAAACCTGCCTTTCGAAGGTTTTCCTCCAGTTCCTTAAAGGCAGGATTCACAGCGATGCCTCGTTCCGTAACCAACACATGCACAGTTTCACCGGGAGTTACGACGGTGTGAACACGCTTTTTAATAATGGGAATCCTGCCACGGAAGGATGGGCAGGCAACTACTGTAAGTTTCGCGCCTGAAGCAGTATCCGAATGACCGCCGGATGCGCCACGGACGTACCCTTCAGAACCTGTGATGACGTTCACATTAAAATCAACGTCAATTTCAAGGGCCCCCAGTACAACCACATCCAGTTTATTGGTAATGCAACCGCAATTGAATGGATTGGCATACAGTGCAGCTGGTATTTCAATATGCCTGCGGTTGTTGAGCAGCGAATTGCTGACCGTGGCATCGAAAGACTGTACATCGAAGATTGTCTCAAATAGTCCGTCGTTGAGCATATCCACGCAATACGAGGTAATCCCTCCCAGCAAGAAGCTTCCTTTGATATCTCGCGTTTTCATTTTTTCACGGATGAATTTAGCCACCGCCAGGGATGCCCCACCGGCTCCCACCTGGAAGGAAAAGCCGGGCACAAAGAATCCGGAATTTTCGATAACCTCGGCTGCCAGTTTAGCAATACGCAAATCCATGGGTGAATTGGTAATACGGGTGGTGCCGGTGGCAATTTTGGTGGCATCACCAATGGAATCGACAACCACAACATGGTCAATGAAGTTTTGCGTAATGGACAGCGGTATACAGGGATAATCCACCAGGTTATCGGTAACAACAACAACCTGTTTGGCGTACCGGACATCGATTACCGCATAGCCTATTGAACCGAATGCTGATTTGCCACTTGCCCCGGTGGCATTTCCCTCGCAATCGGCAGCAGAAGCTGCAATAACAGCGAGATCAATCTGTACCTTACCGGTGTGGATACCGCGCACACGTCCTCCGTGAGACTGGATGACAACCGGAATGTCAAGTGCCCCCATGGCAATGGCCCGGCCAAGTTGACTTCGAATTCCCGAGGAATAGATCCTGGTAATAGTACCGTCGCATAAAAATGGAAAAATCGGATCATGACATTCGATCAACGAGGAAGAAGCCAGCGTAATATCCCGTATTCCCATATTGTGGAGGATGGCAAGTGTCTTCACCAGGATTATGTCACCGTTCCGCAGGTGGTGGTGAAACGAAACCGTCATACCATTATGCGGTCCGCTTCTCTCAATGGCCTCTTCCAGCGAATTGCAGAGTTTATTCTGATGGGGAAGGTAGGCTTTATTTGGAGCCGGAATGGTGGGTTCGTCCATCCATCCTTTGCGGAGTTTTGTCCATGCGCCCTGAAAGGGCTCCAATGTGCCAATTCCTTGTATAAATTCGGGAATTTCGCGTCCCAGGCTGTTTAACATAATGCAATTAGTTTTGTGCTATCTCAATATTGGCAAGTTTCAGGATATACTCCGCCCTGTGAACCACCGGAGCATCGATCATTTTCCCGTCAATGGCGAAAACACCTATTCCGGCAGCTGCATTTGCCCGGAATTCTTTCACAATACGGTATGCTTTGCGGATCTCTTCTTCGGTCGGAGTAAATACCTCGTGAATGATATCGATCTGCCGGGGATTAATCACGGCTTTCCCCGTGAATCCTATTTTTTTTGCATATTCGGTTTCTCTCCTTAAACCTTCCTCATCATTCACATCGGGGAAAACCGTATCCAGTATATCAATATGACTGGCCTTGGCAGCCATCACAATCCGCTTGCGGGCAAAATCAATGCCGGCACCGTCCGGAGTGTAAATAATGTTCATATCAGCTGTCAGATCCTGACCTCCTACTGTAATGGCATCAATACGGGTGAATTTGCTGGCTATCTCGAAAACGTTCTGAACTCCCATGGCGGTTTCAATCATAGCATGCACGGTCATCGTGGTGTGCTGCAAGCCATGACGGTCCTCAATTTTTTCAATGATCTGGAGCAGGTTGCCAACTTCTTCAGCGGATTCGGTTTTCGGATACCGGATGGCAGAGGGCTGCAAGGGAACTATTTCTTCCAGATCAGCCAATCCGAAAGGAGTGCTCAGGTGATTGACCCTGACACATACTTCCGTATCGTAAAAATCGATTGACTTAATCATATTTCTGACGAGGATGCGGGCGGAATCCTTCTGATTAAGGGCCACGGAATCTTCCAGATCCAACAGTACGCTGTCGGCTCCGTAAACACCTCCCTGCTGGATCATGGCCGGATTGTTTCCGGGAATATAAAGCATGGAACGACGTTTCTTGAATTTCTTCATAAATGGCGGCTTGTTAAATTACCGTTCCTTCGTGTATGCCCAATGACCGTTTTATGGCTGTTTCCAGCCGGGCTTTGATGGTCGGCTCCAAAGCCCCTTTATCCCTGGCAATCAGATGAACGTCTGTCATTTCATACTGATCCAGCATTTCTACTACAGTTTTTTTAAAACTCTCCCCGTACTGATGCAGCACGGTAGAGAAGAGTTCAATTTTCCTGCCGGATTTTTCGGGCAGCGGTTCGATCAGGAATATCACATCACTTGATTCGAATGTACCTGCCTGGGAAGATGTCTGGGGTTTCATGGAGATGAATTGCTTGTATAACTTTTCTCTGCGTTTATTATGCTAAGTTAAAAATTTCATATTGAATGATTCATGGATTAAAATCAGGGTTATATTTTTATCTTTGTGACACGTTTTAATTATTCGTAACACATCAAGGTATGAGAGTCTTCATTTGTGTTCTGTTGTTTTTCATTTCAGGCGCCGGAGCAAAAACACAACCATTACCCGTCAAACAGCATCACAGGGTCATTATTGACACAGACTGCGGCATGGATGATATGCGCGCCATCAGCATGCTCCTGTCGCGTCCTGAGATTATCATCGAAGCCATTGTTTTGTCAGATGGTTCGTTGCCTCCTGCCGAAGGAATCCTGAAAGTCAGGTCCCTTCTTCGGGCGTTCAATCGCGACAGCATCAGCATTGCTGCAGGTGAAGAGTTGAAATCAGTCAATCCGCCCTGGCGTGAATTGAACAGACATGTCAGCTGGAGTGATCAAAGTGGCAATGGGACTGCCGACCAGAATGCCGTGGACTGTCTTTCGGAAAAGCTTAAAAATGCCGGCGAAAGAATTGCACTCGTTTGTCTTGGACCCCTGACCCATGTAGCCCGTCTGATTACCATGGATCAGAGCATTTTGTCAAATATTGAACGGGTCATCTGGTACAACGAATCTGTTCAACCCATGCAGGGATTTAATTACGAGTGTGACAAGGCCAGCGCCGACCGGGTTTTTACATCCGGCATCAGAATGGATGTCATATCGAACCTGGATAAAGAACAAGCCTTTTTTGATGCTTCCCTGGTTGCCATTGGCAGAAAGTCGGATACCCAGCTTGCTTCCGTCATTAACCATGTTTACGGTCAATCTGCGGTCATTGAAAGACTAAACCAGAATCATTTCCGATTGTGTGACGACCTGGTAGCCCTTTATTTAACCAATCCCGAATTGTTCGATATCAATACCATGCCGCAAAAAGTGAAAGTCAGGTATAACCGGGATTTCAATGTTCAGGGGGTCCGGGAAGCCATTTCGGATATGATGTCGGGCAGCTATGTTTCTGAACATAACGTGGTATTCAACAGGTTTCCCGATCAGCGCGAGATGTTCAACTATGATGTCCGCCCGATCGTAGATTCAGCCATTGCGCGGTATGGTTATGACGAGTGGAAGGCCAATGTCATGACGGATGAGTTTCACGGACACCTGGGCGTATTCTCGATCGTTGGCGCCAAAATGGGCATCAAAGCCAGGGAGCTGTTCGGCGTCGGACCTGATGAGCTTAAAGTGGTTACATCTGCAGGAAGCAGACCTCCGTACAGCTGTATGAACGATGGCATACAGGTCAGTACCGGCGCGACACTGGGAATGGGAACCATTCGCCTGGCTTCCGACAGCATCGCCCGGCCATCGGCTGTTTTTACCTGCAAAGGCCGTTCTGTGCGGATAAGCCTCAAAAAGGAATACCTAACAAGAGTGGATGCCGATATCAGGGAAGGGATCGTGAAATTCGGACTCATGGATGACGGATACTGGAAGCTGGTTCGGCGGAATGCGCTGAAATACTGGCTGGAGTGGGACCGGGATGTGATCTTTGATATTGAAGAGGTAGCGGTATCCGGTATTCAGTAATCAGTATTCGGTAACACTCACAACAACCACAACAAACACAACAACCACAACCTACAACTCCCATGCATATTCCCGACGGATATCTAAGCCCGCAAACCTACATTCCGCTGATTGGCGTTTTTGTAGCAACTGCTGCCGTTGCTGTCAGAAAAGTGAAAAATGAAGTTTCTGCCAGGAATATTCCTTACCTGGGTATGGCTGCCGCATTCGCATTCATCATCATGATGTTCAACCTGCCGGTGCCGGGGGGTACTACAGGCCATGCTGTCGGATCTGCGGTAATTGCGATCCTGTTCGGTCCGTGGGCCGCCACCATTGCAGTATCTGTAGCCCTGATCATTCAGGCTCTTGTTTTTGGCGACGGCGGAATAACGGCAATCGGCGCCAATTGCTTTAATATGGCCGTATTCATGCCGTTTGTAGCCTATTACCTGTTTAAGATCCTCAGCCATAATCCTGCCAAAAAAGTTCGGGTGTATATCGCTGCTTTTATTTCGGGGTACATCGGCCTGGTCTTTACGGCATTACTTACTGCAACTGAATTGGGCATACAGCCTATGATAGCCTCTACCAGTGACGGGAAAGCCCTGTATTGCCCCTACGATCTCAGCATTGCCATACCAGCCATGGCCATTGAACATCTCCTGCTTTTTGGCATTGTCGAAGGAATTATAACGGCGTTGATCGTCAGTTACTTTCTTAAAAACGAAATCGGAATCATTTATGCTTTCAGAAAAGGCGGTAAAAATGAAAATCAATAAGCTGCAAAAAAGGATCCTGATCACACTGCTGGTGCTGTGCCTGATTACACCGGCGGGTATTCTGTTGCCCATGGTTTTTAATGCCGGCGATGCATGGGGTGAATGGTCGGCGCAGACTTTGAAGGACCTGATCGGATACGTGCCCAAAGGGCTGGAAAAATACTCCGGCGTGTGGAATGCCCCCCTGCCTGATTACACTTTAAATACCGATGATGCATCGGTGGTTCATCAATCGGGTTACTACATAGTATCCGGACTGGTTGGTGCAACTGCAACCTATATTGTCATGCTGCTTATCTCAAAACTGATCGTCAGAGATGGAAAATAGGATGCCTGCCTACCTGTTTCAGTCGCCTGATGCTGAACCTGGAGCAACAGGAATAAGAAAGACAAATCTTTCCTTTCTGGACAAAACCCTGGTGAGTTCCGCCCATGCCCTGAAAGCCATTTACCTGCAAGCCGAGAATGCAGGAAAGACCAGCGTGGTTCACAACATCCATCCCTATGTAAAGCTATTTTCACTGATTTATCTTGCAGTAATCATCAGCGTGGCAGGCAGGTTGAATGCGCAACTGCTGGCTGCATCACTGATCCTGGTTTTTTATGTAATGGCCCGGGTGAGGATCTACCATGTGTACAGAAAGATATTCCTGCTTGCCTTTTTGTTCGGTTTCCTGGTTGTATTTCCGGCGGCTCTGAATGTCATCACACCCGGGAAAATCATCCTGAACCTGATCACCCTCGACAGTCCCGGGCAATTTTGGATTTACCATATTCCCCAGCATATCGGATTCACAAAGGAAGGATTCCAGGTTGTGTCACTGATCTTTCTGAGGGTTCTGAATTCAATATCCGTTGCTTTTCTGGTGATTTATACCACTTCATTTCCTTCATTGATCAAGTCATTCAGGATAATCGGCGTTCCGGATGCTTTCCTGATGGTCATCACGCTGGCTTACAAGTTTATTTACATATTATCGCGGACGATTGAAGACACTTATTTTGCCTTAAAATCAAGGCTCCTGGGTAACATCAGAAGCAGCAATCTCAGAAGGCTGGTTGGCGGAAGGATATTCTTTATTTTCAAAAGATCCATGATCATGTATGAAAATACATATTATGCGATGGTTTCGAGGGGATACAAGGGGAAGGTGATAATGACTGCGCAAAACCGTTTTACCCAGAGGGATTTTATGGCGCTGCTGGTTATCCTTGCTTCGGGCATGGGAATAATTTTAATAGGATAGGATGATGGGGGAAATTATTGCTTTACAGAATATCAGTTATTCATATCACGGCAGGATTCCTGCGCTTGTCAACATAAACCTTTCGGTGAAAAAAGGCGAAATGCATGCCGTGATTGGACTTAACGGAAGCGGCAAATCAACCTTACTGCATATCATTAACGCCCTTATTTTTCCGGATTCCGGTGAAGTTTTTTTTCAGGGAGATCCGGTAAGCGAAAAATCAATGCGGGATGGTTTGGGGAAGCAATTGCGGCAGCGCATGGGTTATATTTTCCAGAATCCCGATATACAACTGTTTTGCCCTACCGTTTTTGATGAGCTCATGTTTGCCCCGTTGCAGTTGAATCTTCCTTTGGAAGCGGCAAGGGAAAGGGTCGGGCAAACTTTATCATTTCTTGGTATTGAATCACTTAAGGACCGCCCGATCTTCATGCTTTCCGGCGGAGAAAAGAAAAAAGTGGCCATAGCCTGCGTGCTTACCATGAATCCGGATGTTTTGCTGATTGACGAACCGCTGGCAAGTCTCGATCCCAAAACGCAAACCTTTTTTATTGACCTGCTCCTTGGACTTAACCAGGCCGGAAAGACGATTATATTCACAACCCATCACCTGGATCTGATCGATCATCTGCAACCGCAGGTAGCAGTTCTATCAGACGAACATACCATCCGGAAAACCGGAACTGCGGCAGAAATTCTAAGTGATGAAAAATTGCTGATTGATGTAGGCCTTATCCATGAGCATGTTCACAAGCACGGAAACCAGGAGCACATCCATTATCATTCGCATTATGTTTTTCACAAACATTAAAGATAAGCGAAGTATGTGACTGCCTTATAAACCGGTTTATAGAGTAGAATATCAACCTACTCTTCTAAAAACTGATCAATCATTTCCAAAATATACCTGTTTTTCTCAGAAGCAAGGATAAACATGTGACCACGTTCCGTCATCAGATGAGTTCTTAAGTTGGGCATGATTGTTTTAGCCCTGGCAATTACCTTTTCCCCGGGGAACATAACATCTTTTTCTCCTGTAATCAGTAGCGTCGGGGCGTTATAATTTTTCATATCAGATACTCTTACGTTACTAGGCATTCCGGCTTTTACGCGCACATGATTAAAGGCGCATTTTACCATTTCCAGCGTACTTTCATCAATCTCATTTTTATCAATTGCCATAGGCAATATGGCTTTCTTTAACCATTTTTCCTTTTGTGTGATAATATGAAGAACCATGGGAACTCCCATGCTAAGCAGAATTTTTGTTTTTGAAACATTACTTATTCCTGATGGTACAAGTAAAACAGCTTTGGATATCTTTTGCGGAGCAACGCACATCAATTTCATTAAAACACCTCCACCGAAAGAACCACCCATACAGATCATTTGTTTGAATCCTAACCCATCAATCACATCAGACGCCCATTCACCATACTCCAGGTTCGTGGCTGATAAAACAGTCTGAGCGCTTTTACCGGGATGTCCCATAGTATCGGGGGCATAAATCAAATACTTATTCCTGAGATATAGAAAATCCCGTAAATAAAAGGGTGTTGTGCTATTGCCTCCGTGAAACAATAAAACAGGTGTTCCTTTTAAATTCCCGGTCTTCAGCAAATGGGTTTCTCCAAATCTTGTATTTATGTAAATATCATCAAAATCAACATGTAGGGCGGCAACTTGTTTATCATACAAATCCTGCATTATGGTTCTGCTTCTTGCGCTTTTATATACAGGGTCATTCATATTAGACTATTGATAAAAGATTAAATGACTATCAGCATTGAATAACATAACCATAATGTCGCACCTACGGCGCTTTTGAATTGTTTTGCATCATTTCTTTCCTACCATAATATCGCACCTCTGGTGCTTTCAATTATAATATTAATTAAAAGGAGCCCCATTCGGGGCGACATTATGGTAGAACAAATATAAAAGCAATCTTCTAAGCCCCATTCGGGGCGACATTATGGTGTTTGTAAAAGATTTATTGTCAAAGTATATTATCGTATTATTGATTACCAATACTCATAAAAGATTAATACTTAAAGATAATTGTTTCTGATCATCACTGAACATGTTCCGAAATGTTTCAATTATTGGTCACCAATCATGCATCGTTATTGGAAAATTTTCGTCTTTGTAAAAAGCGTTATTATGAAACCCGTTATATATTCTTTATTCATTTTGCTGAGCCTGAATATCCATAATACTGCTGTGGCTCAGACCAAACCAGAGAAAATCGATGCGCTGATCAGTGCTTACCATGATGCGGATTGTTTCAACGGGGTTGTGCTGGTTTCCGAAAAGGGGGAGGTAATTTTCAGAAAAGCATACGGTCTTGCGGACCGGGAATTGAATGTCCCGTTGACGACGGATATGCGATTCAGAATAGCCTCCATTTCAAAGCCTTTTACGGCCATGATCATCCTTCAGCTTGTGGATGAAGGAATTCTTGCGCTGGATGGGAAAATTACCGATTATATCCCGGATTATCAAGGGATGAAAGGAGATTCAATTACCATTGAACAATTGCTTACCCATACATCCGGCATTCTTCAAAACCTTGATCCTGAAAAGGAGGCCATTCAGGAAAGGTTATATCACTGCCTCAGGGAAATGGTCAGATATGCCGAAGAATCCGATCTGTATTTTGAACCGGGAACCGGATTTCATTACAGCAACCTGGCCTATAATATGCTGGCATATATTGCTGAAAGAGTAACCAACAAGACCTTTGACGAATTATTGACGGACCGGATTTTTCAACCCCTGGAGATGGTAAACACGAAACAATGTCATGCAACCGACATTGAAAAGAATCTTGCGAAGGGATACGAGTACAAGTTAGTGGGCGGATATGAGAATGCAGCATACTTTGATCCGTCCTATACGGTTGGCATGGGCGGACTTATTTCAAATGCGGATGACCTCAGAAAATTTGACAAGGCACTTTATACCAGGCGACTCATTTCAGAACAATTATTCAGCAAAATGACGATGCCCACAAATCGGGGTTCTTACGGTTACGGCTGGGAACTGGGTAAAAAGACTGTCAGAAACCGTCCCGATACCATTCATATTATGTCACATGCCGGAAGCATCAACGGATTTGGTTCGTATATGGCACGAATAGAAAGTGACAGCATTCTGGTAATTGTATTGAAGAACAACAGGACCGATACCTATATTAGCCCTGCTTTTGCACCTGTTATTGGTCAGGAGATCATCTCACTCCTGTATGATGAAGAGGTTCCGATACCTAAAAGATCAATAGCAAGACAATTGGGATTCATCATAGGTCAAAGCGGAATGGATGAGGCCATCAAGGAATATTACCGGATCAGGGAAACAGAAGCAGAACATTTCAATTTTGAGGAATCAGAACTAAACCGGTTGGGCATCGAATTGCTGTTCAGGTATAAAATGCCCGAACAGGCTTTAAGGGTCTTTGAAATCAATTTGCTTGAATTCCCGAAATCCTACAATGCCTATGACAGCTATGCATACGTCTTAATGCAAAAGGGGGATTACAGAAATTCGATTGCTTTTTATAAAGCCGGATTAAAGATCTTAGATGAATATCCCCAACAAAACAACAGTGAATCGGTATTGAAAGATGCTGAAAGCGCTTTAAAGTCCATTCAGGAGATGGAATTAAAGATCAGATCAAAACTATCACTTGTTCAGCAGGATCTGCATCAGCAGTAAAACTCTGTCACTTAAAAACAGATTCCAGGTTCTGATAGGCAGCATGCATATTCTCAACGGCTTCATCTTTTTTCAATTCATCATTTCCGCCAAGAATTTCTTTTAAAGAGACAGTGGCGCTGTACAATTCTTTGGAAGCAAGATCAAATTCCGGAATCCTGTCTCCCAGGCGTTTTTTCAATTTGTCCTGGGGATATTTTGTGATGGCGTCAGCCTTTTCAATCAGGATATCGGATAATTGGGCAATTTCATCGAATTTCTTGTCAGGATATAGCTTGTGATAAATGATATAGAGGGTCTGATGGTATTCATCTATTTCCTTCAATACCGGCCTGATAACCCTGTTCATCCGCTCATAATTCATATGCAATCTCTCGGCGGCAATCAGCAAAGCTTCATCTTCGTTTCCTTCTGCAGCCTTGTAATAGGCTTCGGCTGCAGCATTTAATTCTTTCAACTGATTTTTCCAGGCGTCTTCTTTGTCCTGCAATATTCCCGGTAAAGCGGCATTATTAATGGCTTCCAATGCGGCCTTGATTTGGGGAACAAATCCTTTTAAAGTACTGATGTCTTTGTCAGGATAGGCGTTATGCCACATCGGAAATATGATCTCGTGAAAATCCGTCAATGCCGGAACACTGGATGTTATTTCCGAGGAATCGATCTTTACCTGGGAAAATGAAATTTCGGCAGTGGTTAAGAAACCCAGGAAACAAAGAAGCACGAATGAATTTTTCATAGTTTGATAATTTAGGATAGATATATTTAAATCAGGTATCACGATTCGCCAAATTAGTTATTTTTGATCATGGTTATCATGATTTGAATCATTCACTATTTACAAATTATCCAGCGGATCATAGGGATACATGCAGCAAAAACCGGATACCAGTATCATCACCGTGCAACATTTGTCCCATGCTTTTGGCGGGAAGACGGTTCTGAAGGATATCAATCTTTCCATCGGCAAAGGTGAATTTGTGACCATCCTCGGCCCTTCGGGTTGTGGAAAAACAACGCTGATGCGGTTAATCGGTGGCTTTCTGAAGGCCATGGAGGGAAAAATAACCATTGCCGGTAAAGACATGACCAATGCACCTCCCCATCTTCGTCCGGTGAATACCGTTTTTCAGCGATATGCGTTGTTTCCCCACCTGAACGTTTTTGGCAATATCGCCTTTGGGCTTTACCTGAAAAAACTTACGCACGAGGAAATCAAGAAAAGGGTGATGCACGTGCTGAAGATTGTTACCATGACCGATTATGAAGAGCGTGATGTGGATACCCTGTCCGGCGGACAGCAGCAGCGCGTTGCCATAGCGCGCGCCATTGTGAACGAGCCGGAGGTTTTACTGCTCGACGAGCCCCTGGCTGCCCTGGACCTGAAAATGCGCAAGGACATGCAGATGGAAATCAAAGCCATGCATAAAAAACTGGGCATCAGCTTTGTGTATGTGACGCACGATCAGGAAGAGGCGCTTACGTTGAGTGACAGAATTGTGGTGATGCGCGAAGGCGAAATCCAGCAAATCGGCACACCTGCCCAGATATACAATGAGCCGGAAAACTCATTTGTGGCCGATTTTATTGGTGAAAGCAATATCCTGAACGGTATCATGATCAAGGACCGCTTCGTGGAATTTGCCGGGCACCAGTTTGAATGCGTGGACAAGGGTTTTGGGCTCCATGAGCCTGTTGATGTGGTTATCCGTCCCGAAGACATTTATATTTTCGAAAAACTGGAAGCAGCCCAGTTCACCGGAAAGGTAACATCAAGCATTTTTAAGGGAGTACATTACGAGATGATGGTCACCACTCCCGAAGGATTTGA
The DNA here is from genome assembly GCA_041737175.1 of Bacteroidales bacterium. Taxonomy (GTDB): domain Bacteria; phylum Bacteroidota; class Bacteroidia; order Bacteroidales; family UBA10428; genus UBA5072. The sequence goes on along the minus strand of JBGSSF010000021.1, from coordinate 89,119 downwards.
GTTTATGATCCAGGACTACAATTCCTTTGATGTGGGCCAAACGGTTGGAATGCTTGTCAAGCCGTTTGACATTCAGGTGATGAAAAAGGAAAGGCTTTGCAATACTTTTGAGGGTACTGTCATTGACAAATCGCACATTCGCTTTCTCGGGAATAATTTCAAATGCGATGAGGCGCAAAGATATGAGAGTGGCGCCAGTGTGAAGGTCAGCGTTGATTTCCGGAATGTAATACTGCACGATAACGAAGAAGATGGCATGCTGAGCGGTTCGGTGAGTTTTATTCTTTACAAAGGCGATCATTATCACCTTACCGTTCTGACGGAAGGGGATGAGCACATCTTTGCAGACACCAATGACATCTGGGATGACGGTGACCGGGTAGGAATCAGTATTTCACCCGATACCATTCAGGTTGCAAACGATTAAATCCATTACAAAGTGCTAAGGAAGGTATTTTTGTATTTCGGAAAGAGAAGGAACTGGTCCATACCGTATGTGCTTTTTCTTGTGTTTTTTGTCCTTGTTCCTTTGGCACTCATTGTGTTGTTTGCATTTACCAGTGAAGCTGGGGGCTTTTCATTCGAAAATTTCCGGAAGTTTTTAATGCATCCGGAGGCGATGAACATTCTCATCTATTCGATTGGCGTAGCGCTGATTACAACTATTTTATGCCTGCTGATAGGCTATCCTGCAGCATACATCTTAAGCAGAATGGAGACCAGCAGGGCCAGGTTGCTGGTCATGCTTTTTATTCTTCCCATGTGGATTAATTTTCTAATCCGCACGCTGGCGACCGTGGCGCTTTTCGACTTTCTTAAACTTCCGCTGGGGGAGGGCGCGCTTTTGTTCGGGATGGTTTATAACTTTTTACCCTTCATGATCTATCCGATATACAACATCCTGTTGAAAACCGATCAGAATCTGATTGAAGCCGCCGAGGATCTTGGCGCCAATCCAAGGCAGGTTTTCTTCAGAACCATTCTTCCATTATCCTATCCGGGTATTACCAGCGGAATCATGATGGTTTTTATGCCGGTCATTTCGACTTTTGCCATTGCAGAGCTCCTGACAATCAATAACATCAAACTTTTCGGCACCACCTTGCAGGAGAATATTTACAACGGCATGTGGAATTACGGCGCTGCGCTTTCACTGCTGATGTTGCTGCTTATCGGGATAATCTCATTGTTGAACACCCAGGGAAGCGCCAGGGCAGCTGAGGAAGGAGGTTTGATATAATGCGCAGGATACTCTCATCTTCCTACCTGGGCATCCTGTTGGTGATGCTTTATGCGCCCATCCTTATCATCATTGTGTTCTCCTTTACCGAAGCCAAGGTACTGGGCAACTGGACCGGATTTTCCTTAAAGTTGTATACTTCTCTCTTCGAGGGTGGTGTGCATCATTCGCTTACCAGCGCGTTGTGGAACACCCTGATCATCGGTTTGAGCGCCGCGGTTGTATCAACATTACTCGGGACCATGGCCGCCATTGGCATTTTTAACCTCAGTTCCCGTCAGCAAAAAGCCGTTCAGCTGGTGAATTCGATTCCCATACTGAATCCGGATATCATAACCGCCATATCGCTTTTTCTTCTTTTCGTAAGCCTGGGGATCTCACAGGGTTATACAACGGTCATCCTGGCACATGTCACCTTTTGCACACCGTACGTGGTGTTGAGCGTATTACCCCGGCTTCGCCGCATGAATCCCAGCCTTTATGAGGCGGCACTTGATCTTGGGGCCACTCCTTTTCTTGCCCTGAGAAAAGTGATGCTTCCTGAGCTCAAACCCGGAATGATCAGCGGATTTATACTGGCATTCACCCTTTCGATCGACGATTTTGTAGTTACCCTGTTTACCATTGGCAACGAAGGACTGGAAACCATATCCACCTATATATATGCTGATGCGCGTAAAGGGGGCCTTACTCCTGAACTCAGGCCCTTGTCGGCCATTATTTTTATAACTGTTCTTGTGCTTTTGATCCTGATCAACCAGAGAACTGCGAAAAAAACCAATATGAAAACCATATGAGAACATCTGCACAACCAAGGTATTTAAGCGTCATTAAAGTGCTATTGCTGCTAATGGCGGTTGTATTCATTTCCGGTGCCTGCCAGGAAAGCGAGCAATCCAGGAAGAAAATCCTGAAAATTTACAACTGGGCTGATTATATCGATGAGGACCTGCTGACGGAATTCCCCGTTTGGTATAAGGAACAGACCGGTGAGGAAGTCGAGATTGTTTACCAGGTATTTGACATGGCCGAGGTCATGTATACCAAAATTGCCCTGGGTAAGGAAGATTTCGACCTGGTGTGCCCCACACAGTATATCATTGAACGTATGCTTAAACAGGATATGCTGCTTCCCATCGATCGCAATTTCGGAACTACAGGCGATTACCTGGGAAACATATCGCCCTTTCTGCGTGACCGCATGGATGCCTTCAGTGTTCCCGGCAAGAAAGCCGAAGAATACATGGTCCCCTATATGTGGGGCACTTCGGGCATATTGTACAACACCAGGCTGATCACAACCGGGGAAGTGCAATCGTGGGCATGTTTCTGGGACCCGAAAAACAAAGGAAAGATCCTGATGAAGGACCACTACTGGGATGTTTATAATGTGGCCGCCATTTGGGGTTATCATGAGGATATTGCTGCCGGCATACGTTCGAGGTATGATGTTTCCAATGATCATACCGATGAAGACATCGTTATGGTGGAGAAGCAGCTGAAGCTTTTGCAACCTAACCTGGCGGGATGGGAGGCCGACTTTGGCAAGGAAATGATGACAAAGGGCGAGGTGTGGATGAATTATGCCTGGAGCGGGGATGCGGTTTGGGCCATCGATGAGGCTGCAGCAGTTAATGTATCTCTCGATTACGTGGTTCCGCGTGAAGGGAGCAACATCTGGTTTGATGGTTGGGTGATCCCCAAAAATGCCGGTAATGTAAAGGCTGCCAGCTATTTTCTCAATTACCTCTGCCAGTCCGACATAACCCTGCGCAATATGGATGTCAGCGGCTACACCAGCGCCATTGCAACCCCTGAAATTCTGGAAGCGCAAATTGATTCATCGCTCACGGAAACAGTCAATCTCAGCTATTTCTTTGGCCCGGGTAACGACAGTTTACGGGTAAATCCCATACAGTATCCTGACAGCAGTGTGGTGGACCGTTGTGTACTGCTGCATGACTTTCTCGATAAAAATGACCAGGTGCTCGAGATGTGGAGCCGTGCCAGGGGTGATAACCTGAACCGGAGAATGATCTTCATCCTGGTTGGTTTCGTTTTTCTGCTGGCTGCCTGGTTGATTTACAGGAGGATAAGGAAGTACCAGGGTAAAAAGAGACGTCTGGGGAAACGGTAATTAATCGTTTAATCTCTGGTTAATATAGGTTCCCAGTTTTTTCCCCTGCTCGGCACCGATATCCACGCTGAAGCGATAGTGTATGCCTCCGTAGACGCGGCTTATCGAGACTTCGGCCGCAGCTTCCCGGAATGAATTGAAATGGCGTTCCATACCGATGTACCGGAGATCGCTGGTGTCCTGAAAAGCAAAGTTGTCGCCGAAAAGTGAGGTCAGCACCTCGGCAGCACTGGCAGTTATGGTGCTGTGGCCGCTTGCATATTCGGGGAAAGGAGGTGTCTGCAAATAGGGCATCCAGGCGTAATCGATGTGCTCATTGATCGCGGTGACCGGTCTGACATAACTGCTCCGGTATTTTTCATCCCAGCAGGAGATAAATCCGTCGTACAATGCGATAGCGGTCATGGCATAAGCCCTGGCCGTTTTTACAGCGTCAGCGCCTGACTGTTTGGCGGCGATGGCGCAAATGCCCATCCAGTGACCGCCGGGCGTGATCTTCTTGTTGGCAAACATCAGGTGCCCCGAATGCTCGATCACAAAAGGGTTGTCATCCCAATAGGTTGCAATCGTTCTCTGTTCATCCGTCAGGTTTTTGCTGATATTGTACACTTCAAGAAGGCTTTTGTAAAAATAGCTATTTGTGTCCATACTGTAGGGGGGTGGCGGGGCAGGACTGAATTGCGAAGCGGAATCCATGACCATGGGTTTCATGGTGTTCCAGCACCATTCCACACCATCCATATAGTCTGGCGGTGTTGGTCTCCATTTTCCCGGATCATTGCTGCCCAGGTACTTTGGTTTTCCTCTCGACTCAAAGTAACCATCGGTTTTGGCGCGTTCCAGAATGGTTTGAGCTACCAAATCTCCGAAGGCCAGGGAACGCTCGTACGTTGAATCATCAAGGCTTTCCCTGAATCCTTTAAAAAGCGATTCCTCATAGGTCTTCAGGGAATCCACCGAGAAGACCTTGACGTTATGAGCGACCGTGAAGAAGGCGTGGCATGCTGCCAGCATGAAGTTGTGGTTTCCGCTCCCGGGTTGGGGCATTTTCCCGAAACCCTTGAGTCTTTCTGCAATGGATGGATTTCCCTGACCTGCAAATCTTAGAGCTTCATACGAAGCAAGCGAGGAATAAACGTAAATCCGGCTGGCTACCGGAGGGGTAAATACGTCATAAATGATCACTTCAGTGAGTTGATCCTGATTGCGGTGGAGAATCTCGGTATCAGCAGGCAGAAAGGTCTTTTCCGGGGCGCAACCGGAAAACGGAAGTGCCAGTACCAAAGCTAACAGAGGAATGGAGGTAATGATATGGTTTTTCATTTCAGGGAAAGATTTCACGTTTTTGTCCGGAATTATTATACAGGGTAATGGATCGGACCGTATTCCCGGCTCCGATAAACCTGGCCTGCTGTGAAAGAAAAGAACTCCCGTAAGGGAACTCCTGCCTGTGAGCCATTCCATTTGAGTACCGGACCTCCGCCCAGGCATCATCTGACTGTAAAGAAAAGCAGTTGAGGCCGTTGCTGAGTTCAAATATTTTTAACGGTCCGCGGTTTTGTCCCACGGCAACCAGGTACCTTCCGCCTGCACCCCGCAGTTTTGCCATTCCCTTGCCATTTCCCGGTATATATATGCCGCTTTCCGCGATCGATAATGGCGTGAAGTTGCCTTTGCCATCACCCCTGAGCAACAAACCGTTCAGCGCATCATATCTGCCCACCGATACTTCAGTTCCCCAGTCATTGGCATTGATTAATAAGTCCAGATTGCCATCCGCATCCAGATCATCCACGATCATGCCATTCAAAACTGACAATTGGGCCTGAACCGGAAGTGGCACCAGGCTAAACCTGTTCTGGCCGTCATTTATGACAAGGCATGATTGGAAGTTGTTGGCGTTCAGTACAAGCGCTCCTTTCAGCTGTTCAGGGGAGAAAAGACCGTCGATAGTTGATTCGGCATATGATTTATAATTCTGGAACTTCGACCGCATGCCGATCATTTGCTTCACCGCATCATCGCGGGTGTGGACCGGGAACTCCCGCCATCCTGTATCTTTCTGGCTTGCAGGCAGGTGCTGTGAAGGGAAAGCATCGTAGCTGCCATTGTTGTCGAAATCACCGGCGTAGATGCCCACAGGGTATTTGTGCGAAGCCTTGTAAAAGGAATTTTGTCCCAGGTTACCCACCACGTAATCTATGTCATTGTCGTTATCAAAGTCGCCGGCGGCAATCGAATTCCACCAGCCTGTCTGGTCACCGATCCCGGTGCGGTCTGTCGTGTTCTTAAAGCTGCCGTTTACATTTTGCAGGAAGGTGATCGGCATCCATTCGCCTGCCAGAACAAGATCGACCCATCCGTCATTGTTAAAATCGGTGAACAAGGCATCGCAAACCAGTCCGACATTCACAAGGTCCCTGGCCACTTCGCTTGTGACATCGGTGAACTTTACCTTGCCACGGTCCGAATCATTCCTGAAAATGAAACTCGATACGGGTTTGGGATAATTCCACGGATCTACCCGGCCTGCAACAAAGAGATCAAGATCACCATCCCTGTCATAATCCGATGCCCTGACGCAGAATTTGCTGGCAGGGTTTGTCGGAATGGCTTCCGGAATTTCACTGAATTCAGCCTTTCCCCGGTTGAGGTAAAAATGATCCTGGTATGCCGTGGAATGGCTTTCGTGTTCATATCCTCCCGAGGAAATATACAGATCAAGATTCCCGTCACTGTCTGCATCGAACAACAGGATGCCTGCATCGTCCCAACTTTTTACATTGGTTTCCGCCCTGGTAAGCAGGGATCTCTGAATGAACTTCCCGTCAGGCTGTTGTAAAAACAATTGTGCGCTTTCGCCGGCTGATCCCCCGCAAATGAAGTCATCGAGACCGTTGCCATCCATATCTCCTGCTGCCAGGGCGGGACCATATTCCGAGAATTTATGCGGCAGAAGCTTCTGAATATTGAAGTCCACAAAATCTGTCTCGCGATGCGTGTAATTTACAAGGGAAGCGCCGGTCACTTCGCGGAAAAGTGCATGGCTGGCCAATTTGCTTCGTTCATGGGCGTATGACCGGGTGGCTTCAAAATGGTTAAACCAAACAGTCTGATCGGCTTCGATGTTTTGTTTCACCTCCATCCGTCCGTTCTGCCATTTCACCAAAACGGAATCAACCTTTTTTACCTGTCCAAGTCCGAAATGAGCCATAGCTTCGATGGTTGAGATGTACCCTCTGAATGGGCTGTTTTCCCAAACCTGTTTTTTACCCCGGTCATAGTATATTTCCACGCTGGCTCCAAGTCCTGCTATATTCCTGTCGTCGCCCTTCAGCCTTACCTGCAGAAAATGACTGTTCTCCGGATTCATTTCACGGGCATTGTTCCTGTAAACCGAGGCTTCATCTTTGATATTATTGGTAATGACATCAAGGTCTCCGTCCTGGTCGAGGTCAGCATAAACAGCCCCGTTTGAGAAAGTGGGAGTAGTAATGCCCCAGGCAAAGGATTTATCCGAGAAGCTGAGGTTCCCATTGTTCCTGAACACGTAATTGTGCAGTTTTACTTCCGGTATTTGCGACAGGATCTGGTTCTTCGTGGCAACCAGATAGGCTTCATTTCTGAAGATGGCGAAGTCATGATCGGTGATATCACGCGGAAAACCATTCGTGATGAAAAGGTCCCTGTACCCGTCATTGTCAAAATCAGCGAGCATGGGAGTCCAGCTCCAGTCGGTAGCCGAAATTCCGGCATAAAAGCCTATTTCACTGAAGACAGGCAAACCAATCGAATCCTCCTGTGGCCTGGGTCCCTGGTTGAGCTGCAGGGTGTTCCTGACATACTGGTAACTGTAGCCGTAATGTTCGGTATTCTGGTAGGTCTGATAGCTGTTCGGCATGAGCATCATCTTTCTCCGGTAGTTGTCTCCCGGATTCATATCGAGTGTAACCAGGTCGATGAGACCGTCATTGTTGATATCGCCTGCATCGTTACCCATGGAGTTGGAAGATGTGTGCTTAAAATATGCCCTGACCTGGTCCGTAAAAGTGCCGTCACGGTTGTTGATCCACAGCAGATCGTTCGTCAGAAAATCGTTACTGACGAATAGGTCTTTCCATCCGTCCTCATTGAAATCGGCAATGCTGACCCCATGACTGTATCCTTCCGTTTGAATGCCGGCTTGTCTCGACACATCTGTAAATACCGGATGTTTCAATGAATCGTTCCAGTCGTTCCTGTAAAACCTGCCGGTGCTGGGGTTCTTTCCATCGTGCAAGACCGGCCGGAACAGGTAGGGCGATATCCTCCTGTTATTGATCTCATTTACCGCCAGATATACATCCAGGTCGCCGTCATTATCGTAATCGAAGAATGCTGCCTGGGTGGTATGTGAATCATCATCGAGCCCATATTCAGCGGCGAGTTCATCAAATACAGGAACCCCCGAAGTATTCAAACCCTGGTTGATGTAAAGCATATTTTTGCGTGCATTTGGATTGTTCTTCAGTGTAGCGCTGACATAGATATCAGGCCAACCGTCGTTGTTTATATCCACCACTGCAACCCCCCTGCACCATCTTCCTTCCCCGGTTACTCCGGCAGGGTCAGTCACGTCGCGGAAAACGAAGTCGCCCTGGTTCAGGTATAGCTTGCACGACACGATGTTTCCGGTGAAATACACATCAGGAAGCCCGTCCCGGTTGAAATCACCGATGCCAACCCCGCCGCCGTTGTAGAGGTTTTCCACGTCGAGCTGGTTGATGGAATCGTTCTCATCGATCCGGTTGTTGAAGGTGATATTTGAACGGGAAGATTTGATTTCAGTGAAGAGGGGCTGTTTCCCGGAACAGGAAAGGGCAAGGAGGGGTATGACAATCAGAAGGTAGGCATTTGGCAGTTCTGCTTTAAACAGAAAGTTCAAACGGGTATATACCATGGAACAGGATGTAGCTTAGGGTTAACTGAACATTAACAAAATAGAATAATGTAATGTTCAACGAACGGATAAATTCATGCCTATTGGGCAGCCCTAAAAAACAAAGGATACACCCATACAGGTGCATCCTTCCGAATTTTGTTCAAATTAGTTTTTAAGGGAAATCTGGGAATGGATCCAGCAAACACCTGAATACAGTAATAAAACCACGTTATGGATAACCTGCGATCATGGACGGGGAGAGGGCCCTGAAGAATGGAGGGACCATGGGAAAGAAACCCCACATTCCGATGAAACATGGTTCGCTGTGATCGGTCCTGACACTCCGGCAGCGGGAGAAATGAGCGGCGGGCAACACTACAATGATCAGTTTGCCAAAACAATGGCTGTACTTTTAGGAATTGACTTCAAGACCGGAAAGCCGACAGGTAATGTTATTCCCGGAGTTTCAGAAAGCAGATAGCTTGTCAGGAACGAATTACGTATTTTCTTCGGAAAGTAGTTGAGAATGACTATATTTGAAGTATAAAAATAATTTTATGCTTTCATAATTTATTAAATGAAATCATGGAAAGACTTCAATTTATTAATAAATCAGTACTTATAGCCGCGGCTGTTTGCCTTTGCGGTATCGGTATAAACTCATGTACAATGATAACCGGGGTGTCGAATACCCCGGTTGCTATGGAAAACAGCTATTCCAGAACGGGTAATGAGGTAATCGTGAAACTGGCCAGCATACCTTCATTGGCCAACGTTGGAGGGGCTGTTAAATTCAGCCTTGCTAACGGTAACGATAAACCCCTGAAAATAATTATAGCAAGATCCGGGACCGATGACTATTGCATTTTTGCCGACAGATGCACGCATGGAGGTAGAGAACTCACATACATACACGAAGATAAGATTATGCGGTGTACAAGTTTCTGTCATTCAAAATTCGACATGCAGGGAAATGTAGTGGGCGGTCCGGCTCCGACTGCTTTGAAGAGGTATGAATTCGAGCTGAAAGACAATGAATTACATTTTAATGTGGAATAAAGCTTTTACAGTTTTGCACGGTTTATACAAATTCAATGACATTCAATTATGAACCGGGTAGTCAATTTACATGTCAACTCCTTTCTATCAATCTGAAAGTCAGTCCGCCTTCAAAACCAAGCGGCATTTGTTCAATAACAACTGAACTTGAGTCAAATCCCAAAGCTTTGGTATCAGTAAGGCTGTTCCTTGCCAGAAAAAGGTAGATATTTATGATCACCCGCTCCAGGAATTTAAACTCAACATCTGAGATATTGAGCCTGTCGATGATGATAAATTTGAAATCCGTCAGCACATTGTGCTTTCTGAGAGACGGGTATCCGCTGAAAAGATCGATGTCTCCTTTCTTGCCCATTTCATTGGTGATATGCTTGAACATGGCATGAATTCTACGCTCCACCTTGAAACCCAGGAAGAAATCCACGCGGGTAAGAATTCCCGGGATGATATGCCTGACCTTGTATTCCTGGGTACGTGGTTCATCCACGATATCTACGTGAATCAGCCAGTAATGATCTGCTCTTTTAGGCTGTTTATGCAGGATGGAAAGAATGATCTTGGCTTCCACGTCCGATGCCCTGTTTGCCTTGGTCAGGTAAACCAGGTTGGAGGAGGTTTTAGGCACACTGCTGTCATTGCGGAGATCTTTTATGCTGTCAATGTATTGGGCAACAGGCAGGAACCTGAGATACCGGTTGGTTATTTTTCGTCCTTGATACCAGGAAAGCATTAGGATGATAAGGATGCCAGCCACCAGGATTGTAAACCATCCGCCGTGAGAAAACTTAAAGAGATTGGCATATAAAAAGGCTCCCTCAATAGCAATATACATGCTGAAGAAAATGGCAATGATCACAATATGAACCCGCTTCATCGAAAGGTAGGAAACCATGAGGAAGGTTGTGATCATCATGGTTATCGTAATAGACAGGCCGTAGGCAGCTTCCATATTGTCAGATTCTTTGAAAAGAACAACAACGAGCATGCAGGAAGCCCAAAGAAGCCAGTTGATACTGGAAATATACATTTGTCCTTTCTGAAAGGTAGGGTATTTGATTTTGATTCTCGGCCAGAAGTTCAGTGATATGGCTTCGCTGATCAGCGTATAAGATCCGCTGATCAGGGCCTGGCTCGCTATGATGGCGGCTGCGGTAGCAATGCCAATTCCTGCTGGCAGAAACCATCCGGGCATGAGGGCATAAAATGGATTGGTAAGGTTTGAAATTTCATGGGAATGGCTGAGAATCCATGCTCCCTGACCGAGGTAATTTAGTATCAGCATGGTTTTTACGAAAATCCAGGATACCCGGATGTTCTTTATACCGCAATGTCCCAGGTCGGTATACAATGCCTCCGCACCTGTGGTGCAAAGAAACACTGCTCCAAGAAGCAGTATGCTGCCGGGGTATTCCGCAAGCAGGTGAATGGCATAGTATGGATTAAAGGCTTTTAAAACGGCAATCTGTTCATGAATCTCCGTGATTCCCAAAATTCCAAGCATCAGGAACCATAAAACCATAACCGGGCCAAAAAATTTGCCTATATAGTCAGTGCCAAACTGTTGAATGGTGAATAAAACAGTCAGAATGATGATCACGATGGGGACAACCTGGATGGCAGGATTAATAAGTTTCAATCCTTCAATGGATGAAACAACCGTGATCGAAGGTGTAATGATACCGTCTGCCAGGAGTGTGCTGCCGCCAATGATAGCCAGGATATACACCCATTTTCTGCTTTTTCGCAGCAGGGCAAAAAGCGAGAAAATTCCCCCTTCTCCCTTGTTATCTGCCCTGAGCGTGATAACTACATATTTGAGGGTAGTCTGGATCGTAAGTGTCCAGATAACGCAGGAAAGCACCCCAAGGATAAAATCAGTTTCAATGGGAAAATCCTCACGAATAATGGCTTTCATTACATACAACGGAGATGTCCCAATGTCACCGAATACAATGCCCAATGTGACCAGCAGGCCGGCCACGCCGAATTTTACTCCATGGCCTTTATTTTCAGCCGATGTTATCAAGACAGTATGATTGTTTCTCAGGTCAAATGTAGGGTTGGAATCATAAATGAATTATAAGTTTTTACCGGCAGAGAATAAAGATTTTATAAAGATTATACTAAAAACGCGAGGAACCTTAGTATCCAAAATATTTATAAAATCTTTATAACCAGGGAGTAAATATTAATATTTCACTTATGATTCCGGCCCTACATTTGATCCGATTAATGACCAACCGGTATGAAAGTAATTTCAATAATATTTTTTACGGCAACGATCCAACTGAATATCCCATCCAATCATATAAAGGAAACAATTATCGCATTTCTCATACTGGGTTCTTTACTGCTTTGTTTGATTAAACCCAAAAAATACAATTAATATGAATGTGCTGTACAATATATCTGCCATTACCGCATCCAACGGGCCGCATAGCTACCTGATCGGCGGTATAATTGCCCTTATTATCCTGGGATATCTGATATACACCCTGGTAAGACCGGAAAAATTCTGATGAACCGGCCTCTTTTATATTGTAAAGATCATTTTACACACTATTTTAAAATGTAAAAAATGCATGAAGCGGTTCAACTAATCCTATTCTTTGTTTTGGTAACTGCAACAGCACCCTTGTTGGGTAAATTTATGTTTCGGGTGTTCACCGGTGAAAAACATATCATGAGACCGATTTTTGGCTGGCTTGAAAATTCAGTATACAAAATAGTCGGTATCAACAGCAAGGAAGAAATGAACTGGAAGATATATACGTCCGCTGTTCTCCTATTCAATTTCCTGGGCATGTTTTTCCTGTATCTCCTGCAGGTGTTGCAGGCGTATTTACCGTTGAATGCCGGAAAATTGCCCAATGTTCCATGGCATCTTGCATTTAATACTGCCGCCAGTTTTATTACCAATACCAACTGGCAGGCCTACGGTGGTGAAAATACAATGAGTTTCCTGGTACAGATGCTGGGAATTACCGTGCAGAATTTTGTAAGTGCTGCTACCGGAATCGCAGTGATGATGGCATTGATGCGCGGGCTGACCAGAAAATCCACGAATGTCCTGGGTAATTTCTGGGTTGACCTGACCCGTGGTGTTGTATATATATTAATACCCCTGTCAATTGTTCTGGCTTTTCTGTTGATTGGACAGGGAGTTGTGCAGACATTTTCACAATCTATTACGGCAACCACATTGCAGGGAAGTGAACAGGTTATTGCACTCGGCCCGGCAGCTTCCCAAATTGCCATAAAGCAACTCGGGACCAACGGGGGTGGGTTCTTTAATGCCAACAGCGCTCATCCCTTCGAAAATCCGACGCCGTTCAGTAATTTCCTGGAATTGTTTGCGATCATCATCATCTCAGTCGGTCTGGTATTTACCTATGGTCATTACCTGAATTCCAGGCGACAGGGGCGAACTATATTTTATACCATGTTGATTCTTTTTGGAATAGGACTTGGAATTTCACTATGGTCGGAGTACAGTTATAACAACGTGTTGAATATTACAGGCAATATGGAAGGAAAGGAAACCCGTTTTGGAGTGATGAACAGTGTTTTATGGTCCGTTACTACCACGGCCACATCCAATGGCTCCGTGAGTTCCATGCATGATAGTCTGACTCCTTTGTCGGGTATGGTTGCCATGTTCAACATGATGCTGGGGGAGGTCATTTTTGGAGGGGTGGGTTGCGGATTATACGGGATGGTCATCTTCATTTTGCTGACCGTTTTTATAGCAGGTCTTATGGTAGGCCGAACCCCCGAATACCTGGGTAAAAAAGTGGAGGCGTTTGAGGTGAAGATGGCCATTATTGCCGTTCTGGCACCCAATATAGTTATTAAACTGTTTACAGCCATTGCATGCACCGTCGGCCCGGGACTTACGGGTCTGAATAATGCCGGGCCGCATGGCCTTTCTGAAATACTGTATGCCTTCAGCTCTGCTGCCGGCAATAATGGCAGTGCATTTGCAGGGCTCAATGCCAATACGGTATTTTACAATCTGATGATCGGATGTGGTGTGATTATTGGCCGTTTTGGAATCCTGATTCCGGTAATGGCCATTGCAGGCAGTATGGCCGAAAAAAAGATCACTCCGGATTCAATGGGTACATTTAAAACCGATAACTGGCTGTTTATGGTATTGCTGATGGCTGTAATACTTATCATCGGTGGACTGACCTTTTTTCCGCCCCTTGCACTCGGGCCCATTGTTGAGCATTTATTAATGAATCAGGGTGTTATGTTTTAATAGAAATCAAGGATAAATAATATGCAAAATCGAAATAATAACCGACTGTTTACCGGAGAAATAGGAAAACAGGCATTCAAAGATTCCTTTGGTAAACTCAATCCGGTTACTCTCGCAAAAAATCCTGTTATTTTCATCGTCGGGATAGGCGCGTTGATAACAACGGTGATAGTTATTGCTGATGTTTTCAAGTGTCATTTCTCAGGTTTTAACTTTCAGATCACGCTCTGGCTTTGGTTTACCGTATTGTTTGCCAATTTTGCCGAAGCAGTGGCTGAGGGTCGCGGCAAAGCGCAGGCCGAAAGCCTGCGTAAGAGCCGTAGCCGGACGAAAGCCAGAAAGCTGATGCAGAAGAAGGAGGAACTTGTTTGGGCTCCGGACCTGAGAAAGGGAGATATTGTAGTTTGTGAAGCAGGAGATGTAATTCCTGCCGACGGAGATGTAATCGAGGGGATTGCCAGTGTTGATGAATCAGCTATTACAGGTGAATCGGCACCGGTTATCCGTGAAAGCGGTGGTGACCGGAGTGCTGTTACCGGGGGTACCAAAGTAATCAGTGACCGGATCATCATCCAGATGACGTCCGAGACGGGTAATACATTTCTGGACCGGATGATTGCTCTGGTCGAAGGGGCAAAACGCCAGAAAACACCAAATGAAATAGCACTGACCATACTATTATCGGGCCTTACCATCATTTTCCTGCTTGTTGTCGTCGCCATGCCGGCTTATTTCGGATACAGTCTGAAAGCTTCGGGATTATCCGGAGATCACAACCTGGCTTTGCCTGTTCTCATAGCGCTGCTGGTATGTCTGATACCGACCACGATCGGCGGTCTGCTGAGTGCGATCGGGATAAGCGGAATGGACCGACTGTTGCGTAAGAATGTTATTGCTACCAGTGGGAGGGCCATTGAAGCAGCCGGTGATACGGATGTTTTGCTGCTTGATAAAACGGGTACCATCACCCTGGGCAACCGTATGGCCACTGAATTTATACCCGCGGACGGAATTCCAAAGGACCATCTGGCGGATTCCGCTCAACTGGCATCCCTGGCCGATGAAACTCCTGAAGGTCGTTCTGTGGTAGTTTTGGCCAAAGAGCAATTCAACATCCGGGGACGAGAATTGGATCCTTCGGATACTGTTTTCATTCCCTTTTCCGCACAAACAAGAATGAGCGGCATCGATATCGGAAAGCCGGACGGTCAAATGCGCAGTATCCGGAAAGGCGCCGCTGAAGCGATCAGGAAGTTTACTGAAAAAAACAATGGATTCTTTCCTAAAAATGTGGAAGAGGTTGTACTTGATTTATCAAGACAAGGATCTACGCCACTGGTAGTTGCAGAAAACAACCAGGTGCTGGGCGTTATTCACCTCAAGGATATCGTAAAAGGAGGTATCAGGCAACGGTTTGCCCAACTTCGTAAAATGGGAATTAAAACCGTAATGATCACGGGTGACAATCCCCAGACAGCTGCTGCCATAGCAGCCGAAGCCGGAGTGGATGATTTCATGGCCGAGGCCAAACCTGAAGATAAATTGTACCGAATTCGCGAAGAACAGTCAAAGGGTCATCTGGTAGGGATGATCGGCGACGGCACCAATGACGCGCCGGCTCTGGCCCAGGCTGATGTGGGCCTGGCCATGAATACAGGTACTCAGGCCGCCCGTGAGGCCGGGAACATGGTAGACCTTGACAGCAATCCCACGAAACTTATTGAAGTGGTTGAAACCGGCAAACAATTGCTGATGACACGTGGTGCGCTCACAACATTCAGCATTGCCAATGATGTGGCGAAATATTTCGCCATTATTCCTGCCATAGCAACAATGTTGTATGTGACCGCTTCAGGAATGGCGCCCTTGAATGCCTTAAACATTATGAAACTGGCCACTCCCGAAAGCGCCATTTTAAGCGCTGTTATATTCAATGCCCTTATCATTGTTGCCCTTATCCCCCTTGCCCTGAAGGGTGTGAAATACCGCCCAGTTTCAGCCAACCGCGTGCTTGGTTTAAATATGCTGATTTATGGAATTGGCGGAATCATCATTCCTTTTGCGGGAATCAAGCTTATCGATTTGCTGCTTGAGTTTACAGGGTTGATTTAGGAGTCAAAAAAATGAAGGATGCTTAAATAGACTTACATGAAAACACAATTCATAATAGCATTAAAGGTACTACTGGTTATGATCATTCTTACAGGGATGGCTTATCCGCTATTTATGACCGGCGTTGCACAGCTTATCTTTCCGGCCAGGGCGAATGGAAGCCTGGTAATGAAAGAGGGAAATATTGCCGGTTCAGCGTTAATCGGCCAGCAGTTCGACAGTTCTTTTTATTTCTGGTCAAGGCCTTCTGTCATCGATTATAATCCCATACCTTCCGGTGCATCCAATCTGGGACCTACCAGTGAAAAATTGGTAAAGCAAATCACGGAAAGACGGGATTTGTTCAGGAAAGGCAATTTGCTGACCGATGGATCGGTCATTCCCGCAGAAATGATCTTTGCCTCGGCCAGTGGTCTTGATCCCCACATTTCTCCGGAGGCGGCCTTGCTTCAACTGGAGAGGGTGGCTTTGGCACGAAATTTTACGGATGCCCAAAAAGAGCAATTGTTGCAGCTTGTAAATAGTAAGACTGAAGAACCGCAGTTTTACATTCTTGGTGAACGCAGAATCAATGTTTTTGAACTAAATTTAAATCTGGATAAAATCAGATAATGGTTTACGAAGAAAACAGACCCGATCCTGATGAGCTTTTGGCTTCCCTGATCCGGGAAGAAGAAAAAGGCAAACACGGGAAGCTGAAAATATTTTTCGGAATGTGTGCAGGCGTGGGGAAAACGTATACCATGCTGCAGGCTGCCCATGCTGAAAAGCTGAAAGGAAGCGATATTGTTACAGGATATGTCGAAACGCACAACCGGAAGGAAACGGCGGAACTGGCGGAAGGATTTGAATTGATACCCCGTAAATCTTACCAATACAGAGGTGCTTCGGTAGAGGAAATGGACCTGGATGCGATCATTGCCCGGAAACCCGGGATAGCCATTGTGGATGAGCTGGCCCATACAAATGCTCCCGGCAGCCGGCATGCCAAGAGGTACCAGGATGTGCAGGAAATTCTGGAGGCCGGCATCGATGTTTACACTACATTAAATGTGCAACATCTGGAAAGCCGGTCAGATTTGGTAGCGCAAATTACCGGCATCATCGTTCGGGAAACCCTGCCGGACGAGATCTTTGAGAATGCGGATGAAGTTGAACTGGTTGACCTGGCCCCTGATGAACTGCTGCAACGGCTGTCCGAAGGAAAGGTTTATACCCCTGATCGTTCCAGACAGGCTATGGAAAATTTCTTCCGTAAGGGGAATATTACTGCATTGCGCGAGATGGCATTGCGTTTAGTTGCCGATCGTGTCGACAAGCAGTTGCATGATTACATGCATCAGAAAGGGATCCGGGGCCCATGGAAATCAGGTTTGAGTCTGCTTGTTGCCATGGATTACAGCCAGCAGTCGACCCGGTTATTGCGCTGGGCAAAAAACCTGTCTTATTCAATGGGGGCTGTTATACAGGCAATTTATGTTGAAACTTCTCATCAGTTAACCACCAAAGAACGGGAGCAACTCGATAAAAACATCAACCTGGCCAAGCAGCTGGGAATCAAGTTTCGCATTATCACAAATTATGATATCGTTAAAGCCATTGTTGACTTTGCCCTGAAAGAAAATGTTACACATATTGTAGTAGGTAAACCACGTGTCCGAAATGTTATATCCATGTTCAGACTCGGTAATTTTGTAAACCGGTTGATCCGTTACAGCGGAAATATCGATGTTTACATTCTGGGGTCCGATAGCCATGCCAAAGATCGTTTCAGGAAAAAAGTCTCGATTCCTGCTTTTACACCAAACATCGCCCAATATCTTACTACCTCGCTCATTGTTATTCTGGCTTCTGTTATTTGTTATGTGGCCAAAGATGTAATCGGTTACCAGGTAGTATCATTTGCCTTACTGTTTTTGGTATCCATTCTTGCCCTTTTCTATGGCACAGGCCCCATCTTGCTTGCCGCAACATTAAGCGCCCTGATCTGGGACTTTTTTTTCATTCCTCCACCCTTTACAATGCACATCGAAGATCCCGTTGATGTGCTGATGCTGATCATGTTTTTCATCATTGCCCTTCTTAACGGCATTCTGACATCACGGGTCCGCCATCAGGAGAAAAAAATCAGGATTCGTGAAGAGCGCACGCATGCATTGTATCAACTGACACGAGAACTTACCACGGCCTCCGGCATAGATGAGGTTTTAAAAATTGCCCTGAAATCCATTCAAAGGAATTTTAACCTGAATTGCGCCATTTTTCTTAAAAACGAATTAAACCAGCTCGAAAGCGAGGTTCGGCATGACACTACTTTGCAATTTTCTGAAAACGACAAGAGCATTGCCGTGTGGGTATTCCGGCACTCGATGAAAGCAGGAAAACACACGGATACCCTGCCTTCCACCGATTATACCTTCTACCCCCTTGCCGGGAATAGCAGTAACATGGGAGTAATTGCCGTTGTGCATTTGACAGTATTTACGCAAGGTGAGACACAGT
The DNA here is from genome assembly GCA_041737175.1 of Bacteroidales bacterium. Taxonomy (GTDB): domain Bacteria; phylum Bacteroidota; class Bacteroidia; order Bacteroidales; family UBA10428; genus UBA5072. The sequence goes on along the minus strand of JBGSSF010000021.1, from coordinate 70,884 downwards.
TCTGGGAGGCTTTTGTTGCTCAGATTTCAGGAAAATTCGAACGCGAATTCCTGCGGGAGGCCACCAAAAATGCATATATTCTGAATGAATCAGATAAGCTGTACAAAACCCTTTTCAATTCCATTTCACATGAATTGCGTATCCCTGTCGCCACTATCATGGGAGCTTCTGACTCGCTTCTTGACACCGGTCACAGTGACATGGTGAGAGCCGAGTTAAGCAGTGAGATATTCAAAGCCTCAGAACGGCTCAACCGGCTTATTGAGAACCTGCTTAGCATGTCACGCCTGGAAAGCGGCCGGATCACCCCGCATATGGACTGGTGTGATGTACATGATCTGGTAAACCGGATTACCGATAATCTGAAAACTGAATTGGCGCCTTTTCACCTGATGGTGGTAATACCCGATGATATGCCTTTGGTTAAACTCGATTTTGGTTTAATGGAACAGGTGCTGCATAATCTGGTTTATAACGCCTGTCAATATGCTGTCAAAAACACCAGTCTGCGCATTAAAATTTACTATGATCACAAAAATTTTGTTTTGGAAGTAATGGACAGAGGTCCGGGCTTTCCTAAAGAAGCGCTTCCTTTTATTTTCAATAAGTTCTACCGGGTTGAAGGAAGCAAGGCAGGTGGTACCGGTCTGGGTTTATCCATCGTTAAAGGTTTTGTGGAAGCACAAAAAGGTACTGTGTCGGTTGAAAATCGTCAGAACGGAGGTGCCCGGTTTACAGTCAAAATCCCCTCGGAGATTCCTGAAATTGAAAACATGCCATTGCAATGACAGAAACCCTTTTGATCATCGATGATGAGATTCAGATCCGTCGTTTGCTTGAAATAACCCTTACTGCCCATGGATATAAAATTATTAAGGCAGGAGATGGTAAGGAAGGTATGCTGGCTGCTGCCAGCCATCAGCCTTCATGTATCATTTTAGACCTGGGCCTGCCGGATACGGATGGATTGGAAGTTCTCAAAAAACTGCGTACGTGGTACCAAAAACCAATTATTATTTTGTCCGTCAGAAATTCAGAAGAAGATGTCATTAAGGCATTGGATAACGGAGCCAATGACTATCTTACAAAACCATTCCGCACCGGTGAAATGCTGGCACGCATCAGATCTGCTTTGAGACAGAATAAAGGGGATGAACAGGCAACAAGCTTTGTTTTTAATGATCTTGATATTGATATTGTCAATCACATGGTACGCAGGCAAAACAAAATCCTGAAACTTACTTCTACAGAATTTAATCTGCTGACTCTGCTTGCAAAAAATGCAGGAAGGGTCCTTACGCACCAATACATTCTGAAAGAAATCTGGGGATATTCCTATCTTGAACAGACCCAGTATTTAAGGGTATTTGTCGCACAACTCAGGAAAAAAATCGAGGAGGATCCTTCCAAGCCCAGGCTTCTGATCACAGAATCGGGAATTGGTTACAGGTTTGGGAATTAATGCCATGTGAGATTGCAGGACGCGGTTCGCTACCCGGAATATTATTTAGATTTGTGTATCGCTGGTGATGTGTAGACTTTTTAAGAATACTTGCAAATCATTGATATTAAATATAATATAAACATACTCTGATTTTTTAATTTGAATTGAATTGTAGTTTTCTATGTACGATTTGTATAATTAGGAACTCAGAAAAGTGTATTTTTTCGTGTAGGTTCGTTTTTAGCCGCGGAGCGGCTCAATTTGAATAACGCCGGGTGTAACCCGGTGTATAATACAAGCTAATTCTCCCCAACCACGGAGTGGTTGAACATACATAAATCGAATAACATATCTATCAAAAATTCAACCACTAACGTGGTTGATAAAACAGCTTTCTATGTTTCCACCGGGTTGTACCCGGCGCTATTCAAGTTTAAGCACTCCGTGCTTTTTAAGGTCCAATTTAAATTTTCAATAATATATGTCAACAAAATGTCTCAGAACAATTAGTTTTATTTAGCAATCAATTTTTAACACATCAATAGTATTTGTATATAATAAATTATTTGAATATCGTAATTTTTGCTTTGAAACTTGTTATAAACGTTTCTGGAAATCAAGTACTTTTGCTGTAGAATCATTTGACATTCCGGCCAATGAATCTGAATTACAGTAAGATATGCCTGATTCTAATACTATCAGGGTTTGATCTTTTTTCTTTTTCACAAAATGCAGACACGGTAAAACCTGCCAGTCGTTTTGCCACCATAGTCACTCTTACCAGTAAAGGAATCTCCATTATCCCCAATTTAACATTGGGCAAACCTGCAGTTTTATTTGATATGGTCATGGGCAGGAAACTGACCTTTGAACCGCAATTCAGGTTTGGCCTTGACGGAAAACCATGGACTTTTGTTTTTTGGTGGCGTTATTCATTATGGCAAAGTGAAAAGTTATCAATTGTCATGGGAGCGCATCCGGCTTTTTCTTTCAAAACCATACATGATACCATTGGAGGGGTTTCAAAAGAAATCATTGCCGTAAACCGATATTTGGCAGGAGACCTGGCACCCGTTTTTTTGCTTACCGAAAATTTCGGGATGGGCCTGTATTATCTTTACTCCCATGGCATTGACAAAGATGCCACCAACAATACCCATTTGATTGCGTTGAGAGCCAATTTTATGAATATCAAGATCTCGGATAAGTTTTTTGCGCGCTTTAATCCCCAGGTGTATTACCTGAATATGGACGAAAAGGACGGATGGTACGTTAACGCAACATTAACCCTGGTCCGGCGGAATTTCCCGCTTTCGGTTACGGCACTCATCAACAAATCAATACAAACCGAAATCCCTGCAAAGGATGACTTTCTATGGAATGTTAGTCTGGTTTACACCTTTAACAGGCAATATATAGAGAATTGAACACTTTGAGTGCCAAGTAAAGGCGTTTTGTTTGAAATTTGTAAATTATATCCTATGGACAAGATTGGGCACAAATTACTTTTCACCGATACATATCTTCCCCCAATGTAAGATGCGGCGGATGGGCATATACGTTTTTGTTTCATAACAGGCCAAAAGTTCAATGGTATGGCCCTCCGGACAATCCGGGTCAATTTTAATTACCGAAACGGGGGTATACCCATCCGGCCATTTGGCAGGCAGCATTTCAGTTACCAGTTGTTCCTGGTCCGTAATAATATAGGGATCATTGCTGTAAAGTCGCGTCCGATGACCATCCACCAGGATCATGATACTTTCACCGGGTTCAGCAATCCCGTCCCCATCGCCGGTTCCAAATAAACTGTCTGCCGGATTGTACCTGTCCAGGATGGTATAGTTGCGGAATTCCGGAACATCAAAAAAAACGGGAACAATCAGCTCGTCCTTAAATACAGTATCGTGTAATACGATTTGGATTGTAAACTTGATTTGAGCGGGAGCGGCATCATCAGGTGCTTTCTTATTGCAGTATATGTTGAATGGGGGAGACAGGGTCAACCGGTTTTCAGATTCAAGGATTAGGGGCAATTCCCTGGTTTCTATAGTTACGGAGCTGTCGGGGCATGAAAGTACAAGTGTCGCTTTCTGACCGTTTCGTTTCAGTCCACCGCGGTTAAATAATTTCAGATGAAGCTTGCTTTTCTGTCCGGCACGGATATAGCGGTCATTATTTTCCAAAACATAATCAAAACATATCATGTCCGGGGGATCCCCTTCCTGATAAATCCCAAATTCATAGCCTTTTCCTTCACATTGCAGGGATAGTTCACCCTGATTATTGCTCTCAACAATTTCATTACTTGTTTTTTCGTCGGACTTCCGGATGCTGACAATATTGTATTTCGTATTTGGGCTGTAAACAGGTGCAGTAACGATCTCCATGGTCAGGGAATCTATGCCGGTCCCGTCAGGCAGCCATTTCTGACTGTATAATCCGAAACCATTTGGATTAACATCCTTTAAATAGATAAAGCCGGGCAACTTTAAATTGCTTTTTACTTTGTAGTTCCATACCTCAAACTCGGGATAAAAATCGTAATGCGACCATTTACCGGAACGGGCCAAAGGATTTTTAAAAGCATTTGCCACGTAGGACATTGCTTTTTCAAAAACCACGGTTTTTCCGGGATCATCTATTTTATGTCCTCCCTCGAATAATTCATAGGCATATTTCAGGTCTCCCTCCCATTGGGCAGCTTTATTGACTTCCTCATTCAAATAAAACAGTTCATCGTAATCTGAATTATGCAACAGAAGCTGAACATCCTGTAAATTCCTGAAAGTATGGCGGACAGGATATAACTGGTGGCGTTCGGGATAACCCATATAGAATTCGGGACTGCCGTGAAGATTGGCTGCAGCAGAAATTCTATCGGGGTATTTCCCGGCAAGGTAAAATGACATGATTCCTCCCATGCTGAATCCGATAATACCCCGGTGTTGCCTGTCGGGAAGAGTGCGGAAAGTATTGTCTACATGACTGATGAGTTCTAGGAAATAATCCTTCATCTGGATCCGGAACTTCACGTCGGAATGGTTACCGATGTTGTAGGGCCTGGGTTCTTCCTCCGTAATGTTTCCATCCCACATGACCAGAATAACCCTGTACTTGTCCACCAATGTTTTCAGGAGTTCATACTCAAGCCTGGCGTTATCATCCTTAAAGTACCGGCCGCCCCAGCCATGGAAGAAATAGATAACCGGAAACCGGTCATGGGTTGATTCGTACCCTTGCGGGAAATAAATCCGAAAATACTTTGTATGGCCAAAAACATGGCTTTCATGGCTTAGATCGCAGTATGCCTGTGTTCCTGCAGAATCCTGGGCCTGAATTTTACCTGTCATTATAATCAGGGAGACGGTAATGAAGAAGATAAAACCTTCAATCCTTTTATGAACGGGGTTCTTTTTCATTCGTTTGCAATTTACAATTTTTGAGGGCTGAAGGCAAGCACTTTTTAATTTAATGGAATCCCAACTCTAAAGCATAACTTTCTTTGTGTTGGATTTAAGAAATAACAGATATATTTCTAACTTTAAAAGTAAAACAAATATAATGAGCGTAGAACGGACGTTTGATTTACTTGACAGGTACAAAGAGCGCCCTGCAAAAGAAGATGCTCTCTGCGGCAAGAAGAACGGGGTGTGGCAGAAGTACAGTTCGGGAGATTATATCGATTTCTCCTATAACTTCAGTTTTGGCCTGCTTGAGATGGGGATAAAAAAGGGGGATAAGATCATTACCGTATCAAACAACCGCCCCGAATGGAACTTTGCAGATATGGGAATGTCAATGATCGGAATTATTCACGTTCCGGTTTTTACTTCCCTCAACGCCGCAGAATATCAGTATATTATCAACCACAGTGAGGCGAAACTCATCCTTGTGTCCGATAAGAAATTATACGGTATTGTGAGTTCTGCAGCAGCAGCTTCCGGCCAACCGGTTCAGATTTACTCCTTCGATGAAATTGATGGGGTGAAAAACTGGGTTACAATTGTTGAGACCGGAAAGTTAAACTCGCTGAAGCACAGTCAGACTGTCGAATCAATAAAAAGTGCCATCCATCCGGATGATTTTGCCTCACTTATTTATACATCAGGAACAACAGGCAGGGCCAAAGGTGTAATGCTCACCCACAGGAATATGGTCAGCAATTTTCTGTCCGCAGCTTCCGTCTTCAACCTGCGACCGGAAGACAAATTTCTCAGCATTTTACCGTTATGCCATGTAGGAGGCAGACTGGGGAATTATCAGACCCAGTGCAGCGGAGCCAGTATATATTATGCTGAAAACATGGGATCCATAGCTGCAAACATGGCTGAAATAAAACCGGACGGTTTTGATGCCGTTCCGAGGGTCCTTGAAAAATTTTATGATGTAATCATTTCAAAAGGCAATAAGCTTGAGGGCATTAAGAAAAAGTTGTTTTTTTGGGCTGTTGATCTCGGATTGGAGTATAAACCATTTGGCGAAAACGGCTGGTTGTACGAACTAAAGCTGAAAATCGCTGACAGGCTTATTTTCAGCAAATGGCGCAAGGCACTGGGTGGCAATGTCAGAATCGTCGGTTGCGGAGGAGCCAGTTTGCAATCAAGACTCGAGCGTGTCTTCTGGGCAGCAGGGATTAAAATAATAAATATGTACGGCCTTACCGAAACTTCTCCGATTATCACGATCAACAGGACAGAAAAGGGGAAAGTCAGGCTTGGTTCGGTTGGAACAGTGATAGAGGGCGTCGAGATCAAAATTGCAGATGATGGGGAAATATTGTGCAAGGGGCCGAATGTCACGCCCGGTTATTACAGGGATCCCGAACTTACAAAACAGGCCTTTGACAAGTATGGGTGGTTCCATACAGGAGATATAGGACATATCGAAAACGGATTCCTGATGGTAACCGACCGGAAGAAGGAGATCTTCAAACTCTCGAACGGGAAATTCATTGCTCCTCAAATCATTGAAAATGTTTTTAAAGAATCGCCGATCATTGACCAGATCATGGTCATCGGAGAGCATGAAAAGTTCGCAAGCGCATTGATATCGCCTAATTTCAAGTATTTCGACGACTGGAAAGAATCCAGAAATGTCGCATTCTCCGGCAATGAGGAACTTATTCAGCAGCCTGCCGTTCAGTCATTCTTTTCTGCTGAAATTGAGAATCTGAATAAGAAGTTGAGCCCCCCTGAAAGACTGAACCGTTTCAGGCTGGTTCAGGACGAATGGACACCGGCAACAGGGGAATTATCACCCACCTTAAAACTTAAACGGCATTTTATCCAGGATAAATACAAAGACATTATTTCACAGATTTACCTGAAATAGCTACGTTAGCCACATTCCAATGAAAAATGAGGCTAATATTCTCACACGAATGAATCTCCTTCAGGTCGCCGATAGGAAAACGGAAGCCATGTTTCTTGATGTTGCCCGGATCATCAACAGGAACGACAAAACCTGGGTATGTCCTCTCGATAAAGATATTCAGGGAATATTCGATCCACGCATCAATACGTATTTCAGGCATGGAATCGTTGAAAGGTGGGTACTTACTGATGAAAAAAAAGAGTTGATTGGCCGGATAGCCGCTTTTGTCGATTTTAACCTAGCGGATTCTTATGAACAACCCACAGGGGGTACCGGTTTTTTTGAATGTATTGATGATAAAGACGCTGCATTTCTTCTTTTTGACACTGCCAGGGAGTGGCTGAAAGCAAAGGGTATGGAAGCGATGGATGGCCCCATTAATTTTGGAGAGACCGATAAATACTGGGGCTTACTGGTAAACGGATTCACACATCCTTCCTTCGATGTGCCTTATAACCAACCCTATTACCAAAATTTGTTTGAATCCTATGGATTTCAGGTGTACTACAAAATGGAAGGATTTCATCTGGATATCACAAAGCCGTTGCCGGAAAGGCTAAAGAAAATTGCAGAATGGATACTCCATAAACCGGGATATGAGTTCCGGCATTTTACATGGAAAGAGGAGGAAAAACTTACGAAAGACTTTATTGAAGTGTTCAATGAAGCATGGGCTTCGTTTAAGAAAAATTTTGAACCTCTGGAACCCGGGTATATCAGGGAGACCTTAAGAAAGGCCAAACCAGTTTTAGATGAAGAGTTCATCTGGATTGCCTATTTTGAAGGCAAACCCATCGGAATATATCTCATGTTCCCCGATCTCAACCAAATACTGAAGCACCTGCGCGGAAAACTCGGTTTGTTGGATGTGCTGAAGTTTCTGTGGTTAAAAAAAAGAAATACCATAACAAGGGCAAAAGGTCTCCTGATGGGTGTCATACCCAAGTACCAGAACCTGGGAATTGAATCGGCATTCATACAAAACCTGTCCGGGGTTTTCAGGAATAAGCCTCACTACACGGAAATTGAGTTCTCCTGGGTGGCAGATTTCAATCCCAAGATGAGAAAGACCTTCATTGCCGTTGGCTGTATCCCTGTTAAGGAGTATATTACTTACAGGTACCTGTTTGACAGATCCAAAGAATTTAAAAGATATCCCATCCATGAAATATGACATCATTATCATCGGTGCAGGGCTTGGCGGATTGATTGCAGGGGCAAAGCTTTCCCGTGAGGGGAAAAAGGTACTTGTGATCGAACAGCATGATCGCCCCGGTGGGTATGCAACTACTTTTAACAGGGGAGACTTCACGCTTGAGGTGGGCCTGCATGAGATGTATGGTCCCTCGCCCGGTGATGTGGAGACTAAGATATTCAACGACCTTGAAGTATTTAATAATGTAGAATTCATTAGGCTGCCTGAATTCTACAGGTTTATCAATGACCGTATTGATATAACCATACCCCATGATCCAAAGGTTGCCGCAGAAAGATTATCCGGCCTTTTTCCAATGGAAACGGACGGTATCAGCGCCTATTTTGACCAAATCCTGAAACCCAGGAAGAAAGCCGCTGATAATGAACAGCATGATACCAGTCTTGGAGAATTTCTTGACTCAATAATACACAGCGAAGACCTGAAGCTTATACTATTGGGCAATCTCGGATATTACCACGACGATCCCTACTCTCTTTCACTGGCTTACTACTCCGCCTCACAGGGAAGCTATTTCACCGGTGGTGCAAGCTTTATTAAGGGTGGTTCGCAGCAATTGTCAGATCATCTTACAGCTTATATAAGAAATCACGGCGGGGAGGTTCTTTTAAACCATGTTGTTACCTGCACTGAAACGGACGGTCATAAAGTTACCGGCGTACTTTACAAAAGAAAAGGTATACGCAGAACCGGCATACTTAAGGCCATGGCAGATGAAATCATAGCCAATACAGCCATGCCCAATGTTGCGGATCTCTTGCCTGCAGAACATGGCAGCGCATTGAAAAGCGAATTGCAGCATCAGAAAACGGGAGCCTCCCTGCTGACCTTGTATTTTGGGTTCAACAAACCCCTTAAGGAACTCGGTAATAAGCATTATTCGACGTTTATTTATGACCGCACGGTTAAATCACAAAAGGGTATTCTTGAAAACAACAGGGAAGATTTCACATCGCGGAATTTCACTTTTATCGACTATAGTCAGGTTGATTCAGGGCTGGCTCCTGCCGGTAAAGGCGTGGGCGCAATTTGTTGTATCGATTACCTGAAAGACTGGGAAAACCTTGATAGAAAAGCTTATTTGGCAAGGAAAGAACAGGTAGCCTCTGTCTTTATCCAGCGATTGGAAAAACTGATCCCCGGAGTTGGCAACATTATTGAATACCATGAGGTGGGCACCCCTGCCACACTCAAACGCTACACTTTTAATCCCGGCGGAGCAGTTTATGGTTTTGCACAGACACCCGGCAGAAAAATTATTGATACTTCAAAACTACCTGATAATCTTCATTTTGCTTCTGCCTGGGGAAAAACAGGAGGCGGCTTTTCCGGGGTTATTTATAGTGGTTATTTATGCGCCATGCATATTTTGCGTAAGCGCTCCTGATTGGCCGGGAATAAACAGGGAATTCCCATTATTAAATTTCCTGTCGAGTATTAAATCTACCACCTGTACTCCATTCATCATGGTACCATACAGGCCGTGGGCAAATTTGGGTTGATACAGGTTTTTAACAGGGGTTTTCATAGGCAGGCGTTTGGGTCCGAATTGTGTAACCAGTGAAGCCATATCGTAAATACTGCCTGTCGGAGAGCCTGAAAACCTCGCATATGTTGCGGGTGTTGCTATATCTTTTACCACGATATGTTTTTTCAGATCGGGGATAAAATACTTCTCTGCAATATCAATCAGGAAATCTGCCCATTTTTCCTTTTCTTCCTTGTATCTTTCATAGTTGCTTTCACGCAGTTCTTTCCATCCATTCAGGGCCCAGGGCGTACTACGAATAGTGATGGTATTTTTAGTTTTTGTTGTCAACGAAGGACAGATGACCGCTGCATGAAAGCAATCTTTGGAGAAGCCATGATTTCCGGCGAGAAATGCATTAAAAAGTCTTTCAGCTGTTCCCAGTCCGGTAGAGACCACATTGTAGGGATAATCGAGATCAAGTTTTGTAAGATCAATCCTGTCATCCAGTCCAAGAGCAACATTTACTGATGAAGGAGACATGATGGTGTTCTCAAGTTTTTTAATATATTTCTCCGGGAGATGCTCATCTCCCACCAATTGGCGCATGGCCAGCATCGGATCAACCGTGGTGATCACCTTGTCGGCACTTATCAAAGATCTTTCACCTTTTACTATCACTCCCGATACAACGCCATCTTTCACATCTATTTTCTCAACTTCAGCATTAAAAAATATTTCACCCCCCAGTGACTGGAACTTTTCGGCCAATTTTGCAGGAAACTCATCGAAGAAACCAAGGGGACGGAAACACCTGGTCATAGAGGAGAGCATAGCTCCTGTTGCAAGAATTGCAGAAGCACGGCCGGAAGGAACACCGGAAAAAGAAGTAAAAGTTTCCATAACCTCCCTTAACCGCGGATCTGTAATTTTAAATTTATCGAGTAACCCGGAGTAGGTACGATTCAGGTTGGCAATTACTTTGGGTGCCTTAAACGGAGTTGCCAGGGTATCTTTCAGCGTGGCATTCACTTTCAGTTTCCTCACCTGCTTAAAAAGATCCACGGAATATTCTATTAGCGCAGAAATTTTTTCAGCATCGGCAGGAAATTTTTCCACCAGGTACCTGGTAAAATTCTCAGATCCCGCAGGAATCAGGTATTGTTCTACATGGTCCCCGTTGACAACAAGCCTTCGCATAAAGTTTTTCTCATATCTCTTCAACGGTAAATCAATATCAAGATATTCGAGAATATCCACAATATCAGGGAATAGCTGGGTGGTTTCAAAAACATATCCCCCTCTTTCATAGGCAGTACTATATCCTCCGGGGTAGCTGTTTTTTTCAATGATCAGGGTTTTCATCCCCGTTGTATTCTTTAACCACATTAATCCGGATGCCAGTCCGCTTAGTCCTGCGCCGATAATGATCAGATCGTAGCGATCCCGGCCGGAATAATTCGATGACAAGGTGTCACGCTTGAGTTGGTGGGTATTTTTCATTACCTTTTTTTAATGGTCCTAAAAAGATACAATTTAGGTAAATTTTAAAGAATAATTGTTCTGCTGATTTTCCTTCGGAATGTCAACTGACTGTAAGGTGATTTTACAAGTGTGTCAATTTTCATTGAAGTCAAGATGTGTCACTCTCCGTGGTATAATCTTAACATAAACTTAATAAACGTAAGAAATAAAATAGCTTTAAATTTGAATTCAATTTAAATTATTCAACTATGAAAAGTAAAAGAATCTCAAGAACAATTAAGGATTCCTTACATCTTATTGAAGATTTTAAAAAAAAAGAAAAATCATTCATCAATGATGAAGACAAGGAACATTTTGAGAAGTATGTGAGCAACCATGAAAATGCCGTTGGATTGAAAAATGAGATTTCTGTACTTAAGAATGATCTTAAATTAAAAGAGAAAGAAATTGTAAAAACCATTAAGAAATTGTCGAAAAGCAAAAAAATTGCACAAAAGGCACTTAAAAGAACGAAGAAAGTATTGAAACCCGGTACACCTGAACTTCAGGTTGATAAGCCTTTAACTGCAAAGAAAGCTTCGCTCCGAAAAAAAAGGGATAAGTCCAAAAAGACAAATGATACAAAAGTCACACAATAAATGAAGTATCATTTCATAAAGTTAGTCTGAGCCTTATCCGGAATAGGATTTATTGTAAATCAACACTTTTAATATCGCCACAAGGAATCATGGCTGACAATGTGCCGTAACAATTCCATTGAACTGGCGCAGAAAACAAAATCCAAATAATCAGTCTTATCAACTCTTTGGATCAGTTGTCCGCCATTGATCGAATACCGCCCGGACCCGGTCAAGTTGGATCGCCACTTCAGCGTATTCGTTCTTGCCGCTATGGTGTTCAACGCTGTATGAACCTTGATAGCCAGCATCTGATCTCATGAACTGGGCACCGAGTATCCCTGCAGCCTTCAGATTCGCCAGGGCATATTCGTAGTTCTTCTGGCGGATGGCAGGGTCGCTTTGATCGGGTGTTTCAGAAGTCCTCCAATATTTTCAGATGAGCTGCATTTTCGTAGGTAATCAGACCTTTATTACATTTTGAAATTGAGCTGTGAGAAATTCTTTGGATTGATTCCAAATTGTTTCTTAAAACATGTGCCAAAATAACTGAGATCATTGAATCCGGATCCATAGGCAGCTTCCGTTACATTAGCCTGCTTCAATAATAACCTGGCCGCATGCTGAAGACGGATATACCGGATGAATTCCACAGGCGACATCCCGGTTAAACTGGTCAGCTTGCGGTAAAGCATGGAATTGCTTGTCCCCAGTTCAGTGCACATGGATTTAATATTCAGGTCAACACTGATGATATTCGTTTCAATGAATGATTTAATCTTTGTAAGGAACTGGTCATCGAGCACGGTCAATCCTGATTCTGAAAAGGGTTTCATAAGGCCGTTATTAAACTTTTTATGCAAAGTTTCTCTTTGCTGAATAAGGGATGCCACTCGGGCATGCAGAAGTTTCAGGTTTACAGGTTTTGTCAAATAGGAATCCGCCCCGGCAAGGTATCCCTGATACCTGCCGTTTTCGCTGATTTTAGCAGTAAGCAGGATGAAAATAATATGGCTAAGCATGAGCGATTCTTTAACTTTACTGCATATTTTAGCACCGTTCATGCCTGGCATCATGATATCGCTGATTACCACCTCAGGCATTTTATTATTAATGAGTTCTAATCCTTTTTTCCCGTCTTCTGCTTCCAGGGTGATGAAAAAGTTAGAGAAGTAATTCACCATCATTTTTCTGAAATCGAAGTGATCCTCAATGATGAGAAGTGTATACTGCCTGTTGAAGGTTATTTGAGGAACCGGTATGGGTTCTTCATCTTCTGAATCATCAACAATAAGGGGAATATTATCTGAATACTTTTCCACCCTGGGCTCAATTTCATTTTTAGAAACATCATTATGGGATTGACTCAAAGGTATTTTAAATGAAAAGACAGCCCCGCCTTCTTTTCTGTTCCCGCCTGTTATTTCTCCTTCATGAAGTTCAACCATGTTCTTTGCAAGGGCAAGGCCTATCCCGGCACCGAAAGTCCTTCCCGTAACCGATTCAACCTTGTAAAACCGATCAAATATATAGGGCAAATGCTTTTCTTCTATTCCCTCGCCGGTATCCAGCACTTCTACCTTCAGAAACTCATGGCCTTCCTCCGTGAGAACTGAATAATTGAGAAAAATGTTTTCTTTGGCAGGCGTGTATTTTAAGGCATTTGACAACAGGTTTCCGATTATCTTTTCAAGTTTGTCAGGATCAATACAGATTTCTTTTCCAACACGGCCATTGAATTTGATTTCAATGTGCTTTTTTTCAGCTAAAGGTTTAACACTCCCAAACAAGTTCTTAATTAATGTATCTATATCGGTCATTTTAAGTTCCAGTTTCATATTGCCGGTTTCCACCTTTCTGAAATCGAGTAACTGGGAAATTAAGCGCATCAAACGATTCAAATTATTCTTCATGGTGGAAAGGCTATCAGGTTTGACATTCCCTGATGATGATATTTCTTCAACGAGCCATGAAATTACTGAAAGAGGAGTTAACAGTTCGTGAGAAATATTTGTGAAAAAGCGCAATTTGAACTGATTGATCTTTTCAGACTTCTGATGCTCAATTCGTTCAATGTCATAAGCATGTTTAATGCGGATGCTTTTGTAAATAAAATAATATATAACAAACAGGATGGCAACAAAAACAATTGCATAAATCATCACTGCCCATGTGGATTTATATGGCGCAGGTTTAACCCTGATTTTTAATTCGAGAGGTGAATTGTTCCAGATTCCGCTGTTATTGGAGGCTTTCACTTTAAAAATATATTGTCCCGGTTTTAGGTTGGCATAAGTTGCCGTTCGAACAATATTTGAAGCTAACTGCCATTCTTTGTCAAACCCTTCAAGTTTGTATGCATATTTATTCTTGCCAGGTTGTGAGAAGGAAAGAGCGGAAAACCTGATGGCGAAATTTATTTCCTTATGGGTAAGTAACAGTTCTTTTCCTTTACTGTAATCAAATTGCACCGGTTTGTTTAAAACAAAAATATCTGTGATCACAACAGGAGGGATAGCTTCATTTGTCGATATCTCATCGGGCCGGAAAACATTAAAACCATTATGACCGCCGACATAAATATTGCCCTGCAAATCTTTCATGATTGCGCCTCGTATAAACAGGTTTCCCTGCAAGCCATCTTCATAAGTGAAGTTTTCGAGCCATATATCTGTATTGCTTTTGTACACAAGTTTTGAAACGCCATGATTGGTTGTAAGCCATAGAGCACCCTGATTGTCTTCTATAATTCCAAAAACTGCATCTCCCTGCCAACCAATTTCTTCGGGAAAATGCGTGAAGGATTGCTGTTTTAATGAGTAGAAAGCAATTCCGTCATCGCCTGTTCCTATCCAAATACGGTGATTTCGGTCCTCGTATATCGAATAAATCAGTTTGCTTTTAAGGGTCAATGGAATATTAATCTCTGACATGAAATTTTGGAAAGCCGGTTCAGCATGTGATTTAAGATTTGTGGTGAGTTTGCAGAGACCCCCGTCATCAGTTCCTACCCATAGCGTTGAATCACTGGCAATGTAAACGCAATTGATGATTTTACCTGCCAACGATAATGGATTGTTTTTTTCAGGAAGATAATGGTATATTTCGAAATTTCCGGCTTTACCCGTTGGCACGAACTTAAAAAGGCCATCAATGGTTCCGATCCAGATATGGCCAAAGGAATCCTCACCGATAGTTCTTACTTCTTTTGCAATGTAAGGGGAATTACTTGCGTCGCGAAGGTAATTAACATAATCCCCGGTTTGCAGGTTGATGCGGTAAACGCCTTCATAGCGGGTACCAACCCATAAATATCCCTCTTGGTCTTTGTGAAAGCAAAAAGCTGTATTCAGGTCCGGAGGTAGGCGCCTGAATGCGGAAATCTTCTTATAAGGGACGAAAGAGTTACTATTCAGGTCATACTTCCCAAAACCAAGACTTCTTACGCCAACAAATAGAGATTCTTCCGGACTTATATAAAAGCTGTGTATGGCAGTCCCTTTTATTTGCAGATCGGTCTTCGGAATCGTAAAGTTGTTAAATCTTCTATATGACTGATCTACCTTGTTGATACCTCCTCCGGATGTTGAAAGCCACATGATCCCTGAACGGTCTCTGAAAATATCATAAACCTCAGGATAGGACAATTCATTGGATTTATTTCCCGGGCTACACTTATGCAATACCGGATTGGCGGACCAGGGTGATTCCATAATATTTAAACCATAGGGTGTGCCAATCCAGAGCGATCCTTTGTCATCTTTTTGCAGACTATAAATTATATTGAGCAATAAAGATCGGGGATTGTCAGGTTGATGGGTAAAATGTCTTTCTATTACCAGTGAATCGCCTGTGATTTTGGTAAGATATAAACCCCCTTCCCAGGTACCGATCCAATAATGCATATTTTCATCAGGAAGGATGCACCATATCCGATTCTCAAAATTTAGAGGGATGCCGTCATCCGGAACAATGAAATTCTTAAAATGACGGGTCTTTTTATCATATACATATAAGCCTGACTCCCATGTTCCGATGATGATCAATCCATCTGTGCTTTCTGCGAAGCAGCATATAATACTTCCGGGAGGAGGGGATGAACCTGATTCAGGGAGCTGAATAAGCTTTTCCTTTTTCGGGTCCCAGCATTGAATTCCTTGGTTGTGGCCAATCCAGATAAGTCCTTCCGAATCACAGAATAACGAATTAATAGTATTATCCGATATATTGTCGGGACTGGCCTGTTCGGCCAGGAGGATTTGCGTGTTACCGGTAACTTTGTCAAAGATATTTATTCCTGCGTTTTGTGTACCCAGCCATAGTTTACCATCCTGGTCTTCGCAAATACTTCGGAAATTCGAGGAACTAAAATCACCGGTAGCATTGAACCCATGTTTATATACTTTGATCTCATAACCATCATACCGATTTAGCCCATCTTCGGTAATAAACCAAAGGAATCCTTCCTTATCCTGAATTGTTTTTAACACTATATCTGATGAAAGCCCAATCCGGTTATCTATTTTTTCAAATGATAGATCGTTTTGGGCTGATAAGTCAGAACAATAAAAGGCAATGACGTCCAAAAGGAAAAGTATCTGGGCAGCCCTTTTCATTATTGACATCTCCTCAATAACAATTGTGAAAATCCTCAAAAAAACAATTTCAGAAATCTAAAGTTAGACATTGATTTGAATAATTCACCCTAAAAACAGAATTAAATGTCATAGAGCTTCCTGTTGGTATTCAGTAAATTCATGTTGAATTATTAATATAAAGTCTGCCAGAAAAAGGGTCATTAATCTTAAAAATTTTTATACAATCTACTAATTAAATTTTAAAGCTTATGAGAAAATTCTACTTTATTATCGGGTTGCTTATGCCCGCTATGCTCTTTGCGCAAACACTTCCTAAGGGCATGGTTAACCTTACCGGTGATGGTATTGAAACTACCATCGATGCTAAGGGAAATACCGCTAAAAAGAATATGGTGGTAGTTGGGGATAAAATATTCTTTACGGCCAATGATGCCGTAAATGGCGAAGAATTATGGATTACCGACGGTACCGTGGCCGGAACCAAAATGGTAAAGGATATTAATTCCGGTACCAATGGCAGTGATCCAAAATATTTATGTGCTGCCGGCGGTAAGGTTTACTTTTCCGCTACCACCGCAGCTAATGGAACCGAACTCTGGGTATCTGATGGTACTGAAGCAGGAACTCAGTTGGCGTCTGACATTTATGTGGGAGCCGAGAGTTCTAATCCTCTGAACCTCACTGCTATGGGTGAAACTCTAGACCTCGTTGTATTTGCCGCGCAGGATGAGAACAGCGTGCTCGACAACGAGTCATGGCTTTATTTATATGATTGCAATGCACAAAAATTGAAGCTTCTCGGAAAGATTGAGCCCATGCTGGCCGGTGATTCCTATTACGGATTCCTGATCCCGTTCAAGAATACACAGGTTTATTTTGCAGCTAAATCCGATACCTTCGGTGTTGAATTATACAAGGCGGATACCGCTGCCCTCAGCGCCCGCCTGGTTAAGGATATTATGGATATACCCGCCCCCGGTATGCCGGCCGGTTTTACCATTGGCGGTAATCTGCAATGGATCGCGAATTACAAGGATTCCTTAATAGTATTCAGGCAGACGACCCCTAAAAAATATTCAACCACACCAGGTGAATTTGTCGAGCATATTGGGGAGGAGATATGGTTTACCGATGGCGTAAATGTTACTTTTCTTGGTGATTTAAATGCCGCGAAGGGCGCAGACGGGAATGGCCTTGGAACGCAGTATGCATGGCCTATTACATACAACGGAAAGTTTTATTTCAGGGCCGATGATGGCACAGGCACTTATGTGGAAATTCATACCACCAATTTCAAGGGATTGGCTGGCACTACCCTGGTTAAAGATATTAATCCGGGTGCAGAGCCTAGCTGGCCGCAATGGTGGGCAGAGTACAAGGGGGCGCTTTTCCTCATGGCTAGCGAAGGTGCGAGTGGCGCAGGTTCCGAACTGCAGTATATGACACCCACAAGTGGGCCGAGTTTGTTTTATGACATTGCTCCCGGAAGCGGGGACTCCTGGCTTGAACAGTGTACCACTGTAAAAACAAGTGAAGGTAAAGACACTTTGATGTACTTCATAGCTCCGCATTGGGACAAAGAATTGTGGGTGGTAACCGGCCTGGATAAAAAAGCTGCCCCAATAGGGGACATGGGACCTGGAAGCACCAATCCTTTCGACCTTACCGGGTTGAACGGTGCGTTGTATTTCACTACAGGTACATACAAGAGCCTGTTTAAGTACATCTATGAGCCGGTCTTCAACGTGTCTTCCACATTAATATCCGCACTCGATGAATCTAAGGCAGATACGGCAACTTTCAGGGTGAAATTTATCAATCCTGAAGGGATCAGCAGCGATGCCCCTTATGTTAATTTCTCTATTGCAGGTGACTGGAAGATCTCACTGGGAGGGGCAGATGCTTTTGCTAATCTGAAACGGTTATACAGAACAGATTTTCAGGCCGATTTGGATACAATTGTAAAAGTCCTTGTCGGAACCACCGATCCGGAAGCCTGGAAACAGACACTCTCGGTTAATTGCACCTTCCTGAATCCTGAAAGCACATTGGATACAATAAAGATATCAGCAGCCTGGAGAACTGAACCGGCCTATGAAGATTCCCTGCTATTTTATGTCCGCATTGGAGACTTCAGTCCCGCCACACTGGATCCGAAGTACGAAGCACTGGGAGCCTTGCAGACAAAAACCGACCAGTTTTATCAAAATGACACCCTGCCTGATGCTTCAATTGTGAAATGGGGCAAATCGGGGGATGTTGGCGGTCAATGCTGGTGGGATGCCGACCGGTGGACAAACTTCCTCTGGACAAACACCCTTGCAGATAACCATTTGACGTATAGTTTCCCGCTTGAATCCGGTAAATATCATTTGCGGTTCATCATATCAGGTCAGCAATGGGTTCAATCGAGGCCGCTCACATTTGCTTATCCCGGAAAATCTATGGACCTTGATATCCAGGATCAGTTTATCATAATGGATACGATCATCAATTACGCAAAGGGTTCAGACACCACATTTAATGTCTCCTGGACATCAAAATCAGGCGATTATGGCCTGGTTGTGGGAGGTTTTATGAAGATCGGTCTGTATAAAGAACCTCCTGTGGGTTTAGTTGACAGGTCATTCATGCCGGTTTCTGTTTATCCGAATCCTACCCGGGGATTGCTCCATATCCGGCTAAACCATGAACAGCCGATTGTTGCTGTAGATGTCTTAGACATTACCGGTAAATCAGTGAACTCAAAGATTATCAGAAGCCCTGAATACAACATCGATCTCACTGGTTGCGAAAATGGTTTGTACCTGGTTAAAGTGCGAACCGCAAATAAGGTAGAAACATACAAAGTGATCCTTCGCAAATAAAGTTCTACCTGATAATACCAGGAAAGCACTTGTGCTTTCCTGGTATTCAGATATTCAATTGCTTAGTTGGTTCATCCGAGGGTATTAATTCTTTCTATTATGATTAGATTTACCAGGTTACTTCATATATGTTTATTCCTATTTACCGGATTATTTTACCTGGCTGAAGGAATATCCTTTGCCATAACAGAGCCGGCCAAATCGTGGCATAAACAGAAAATTGAAATAAGCGGAAAGGTTATTGACGCGAGTACTGGTGAAGCCATGTTGGGAGTCACAGTATTTATTAAAAATACAACCACCGGCACAATCACAGATGAAAACGGGAATTATTCCCTTACTGTATCCAGCAAATCAGATGTAATTGTTTTTTCCTTTGTGAGTTATGAACCATTCGAAATAGTGGTGGGGGAACAGACAACGATTAATGTCTCCCTGGTTATCAGCGCAACAGAACTGGAGCAGGTCGTTGTTGTTGGTTATGGCACCCAGAAAAAAGTTGACCTAACCGGAGCGATATCAACCGTCGACACAAAAAATATGAATCTTATGCCGGTGCTATCTGTAGCACAGGCCCTGCAAGGCCGGGCATCAGGCATACAGATAATTCAGAATTCCGGTTCGCCCGGCTCATCCACCACGGTAAACATCAGGGGCATGGGTACCATCAACAATTCCGAACCACTGTATGTTGTTGACGGGATGCCGTTGGAAGATATCCGGTTTCTCAGCATGGATGATGTGAAAGATATCACCATTTTAAAAGACGCAGCTTCGTGTGCCATATATGGATCAAGGGGCGCCAATGGTGTAATATTAATAACAACCAAACAGGGTGACACCGGTAAAATCAGGGTGGATTTCACTGCCAACTTCAGCTTTAGTGAATTCTGGAAGTCATATAACCTGATGGATCAATCTGAATGGCTTGCAACCAGAAAAATCTATTACCAGGGATCCCCGTATGAAGACCATACCAAGTATTTTACCACAAAATATGCTGTGGGTGATTGGTTTGATGAAGTAACCAACAGGTATGGCGCCAACCAGAAATATAATATTACCATTTCCGGGGGCAGTGAAAAAACGAAATACCTTATGAGCATAACAAATACCAGCGACGATGGTATAGTGAAAAAGTCGTCTTTCAGGCAAACTACCTTCAGGTTGAATATTGACAATCATTTAAATAATAAAGTCACCCTGCTCACGAACCTGAATTTTGCAAATTCAAGCCGCATCCCTACATTTGAAGGTAAGGACAACATTTTTCAACAGGTACTTCGTCAACCCCCTGTTGACAGAATTCACGAGGCTCTGTATGACAATGTTGATAAGCCCGACAGTGTTGTTCTCGGGCCCTCCTATATATGGGGGACTTTATATGCTAAACTTCATTCCATTGATAACAAGGAAAATACAAATAACCTCACCGGACTGTTAAATCTTATCTATACTCCGGTTGATGCCATATCGATCAATTCAAGGGTTAATGTGTACGCAAATTTCTGGGAGGGGAACTATTTTTACAAGTCGCCCAAAAGCTTTCTCTATTTATTTAACAGTTGGGATAAAAACAACATAACCAAACAGATTAAGAATAATCAGGCGTATCGTTGGTCATGGGAAAATATTTTGCATGCTTCAAAAAAGTTTGCCGGGTTGCATAACATTGACTTTACAGGCGTTTTCTCTATTGAGGGGCAATTCTTCAAGGAAACCGATTCCAAAAAATACGGTTATATCTCAGATAGTGAACCATTGCAATACCTTAATGCAGGTAATAACATTGAATATACCAATGAATGGGCAAAGCTTTATACCACAATGAGTTTTGTCGGGAGGGTCATTTATGATTTTAGTGACAAGTACAACCTTCAGTTAAATGCCCGGGGTGATGGTTCTTCTTTCTTTTCTGAATCAAGGAGATGGGGATTTTTCCCTTCAGTTTCTGCCGGATGGTCAATATCAAAAGAGCCGTTTATGAAAAACTTCGGCCTTGACTGGCTGTCCCTGCTAAAGATTAGGGGTAGCTATGGATTGTTGGGTAACAACCGCATTCAGGAGTATTCAAATTATGATATGGTTAAACCGCTTGGCTATTATCTTTTCGGGAGAATACCCGTGCTCGACATGGGTTGGTCGATGTCCGGCTATGGTAACCCGGATATCATGTGGGAAAAAACCAAAACCGCCAATGCCGGGATTGACCTGAACCTGTTTAATAACCGCCTGGCCACTTCATTTGATTTCTTCGTAAAAAATACCAGTGATATGTTGCTGCAGGTTCCTCTGCCATACTCTGTAGGAACAGGTGAAGGAACCAACGGGCCATGGCAAAATACTGGCCAGGTGAGGAACTCGGGGATGGAGTTTACAGGTTCCTACAAACAAAGTCTGGGCAAAGTCAATATTAAAGCATCAGGGAATTTCATCAAATTTGTGAACAAGGTCATTAAACTTGGGGAACGCAACGAACCTGTTTATGGCGGAAAGATCGATGATTATTATATCAGCAATTATCTCGGCTACCTCACATACACCGCACCGGGATATCCAATCGGTCAGTTCTACGGGTTTAAAACCGATGGTATTTTTTCAACGGAAGAGGAACCTTTTATTAAATATACACCTCAGGGATACAATACCAAAGAGGGAATCAATATGCCGCAGGCCGGGGATTTTAAATTCAGGGACCTGAACTGTGACGGTAAAATTGACAACAATGATATGACCATATTGGGATCTCCGCATCCCGATTTCCTGTATGGATTTTCATTGGATTTTGAATACCAGGGTTTTGATTTGAGCCTGACTTTCCAGGGTTCATACGGGAATGAGATTTTCAATGTTACGCGTTTTTATACCAATCATTTTTATGCAGAATCATATGGAGGCAAGCCCATCAATCCGGTAAGCGGCCTGGCAGGATCATCCTGGACTCCCGATCATCAGGACCGGCCTTATCCTGCAATCAAGCCGAATGACTTCAATAATAATTACAGGGTATCGGACTTTTACCTTGAGGATGGCTCATACCTCCGGTTAAAGAATGTTCAATTAGGCTATACTTTTCCGCAAAAAATAATTCAAAAAGTCAGATTAAATAGCATGAGGGCCTTTATAAGCGCATATAATTTGCTGACTTTCACAAAATACAGCGGTCTGGACCCGGAGATTGGAAAAGATATTGCCAATACTTCCAACAATCTTTTCTTTGGTGTTGACAGAGGGAATTACCCTGTTCCCCGTTTGTATTCATTTGGTTTTATTATTGGTTTTTAACATTATATAATTACCGCATTATGGATCGAAATAATTTGGCCTGGGTTCTGCTGTTATCCATTTTGTTTGCAGGGTGCTCCGAATACCTTAATGATGAGCCCATCGGTGGTGTGAATGAGGATGCCTTTTTTAGAAATATGAATGAACTTGCGGCCGGCGTGACCTCCATCTATGACATTTGGCAAAACAGAGAATTTGAGCAGGCCATGGCAGTTCTGGGGGATCTGCCCAGCGATAACTTTGCATGGAGGGATGAAAGTGATGTGGATGCCATGCAGGTAGAAACCTTTTCAGTTACACCTGATAATAAATATGTGAGGTCATGGTATAAACTTAATTACCAGGGTATTTTCAGGGCAAACCGTGTTATCAAGGCAGCCCCCGGGGTTGAAATCATTATGAATGCCGGCAACACGGTAGATTTCCTGCGCGATTACCGGCATATGTACGGTCAAGCCCTTTTTATGAGAGCATTCTTTTATTTTAAGCTGGTGCAAGCCTTTGGAGGAGTGCCTATTCAGCCGGAAACATATCATGTTGGGGATCCGGCAACCCCAAGATCAACAAGGGAAGAGGTTTTTAATTATATTGAAAAGGACTTGCGTGAAGCCATTTTCGCAATGAAATCAGAAACTTCCGTAAATACGGATTTTGGGCAGATGACAAAATGGTCGGCAGCCGGGTTGCTCGAGAAAGTGCTTATATTCCGGTCTGTACCCAGACAAACTTCAGATTCCTGGACACAGGCCTGCGACATTGGTGACTGGTTAATCAAAGGTGATGATCTTACTGTCGGGACACTCTTTCCTGAAGGCATCGATACCAGTTTCTTCCGCAGGATGAAACTTGATACACAATACCATGATCTGTTATCTAATGCTGCATACAACCTGAATGACATATACTATATCGATGGCAATCAATTTAACCTGGTTAATATCAAACAGTTGAATTCAAGTTTTATCACCTGTTTTCTTGATATAGAACTGCAGAATGCGGAAACCAACACCGAATCAATAATTTTTATCATGCACAAAGAGCGCCGCACCGGTGATAACCTGCCTTATGAGACAGGGTCAATCTTACCGGCCATGTATGGCGGTTTCAATTCTTCTGACAATGAATGTAAACTGGTACCTACCCAGGCACTTGATATGGCCATGACCGATGACCCGAGGGATATATACGGATGCCTTTCCCATAACGAGCCCCTTGCGCCAGATAACTTCCCCGATGTTAATGTAGGGGGTCAGAATGCAAGCCCGACCTTCCTGATTTTTGTCAAATATTGGGTGATTTCTACCAAACGTCCTGCCAGTGGCAGCAGATACGTGGGCAGGAATACGGTTCTTCTCAGGTATGCCGACGTTTTGTTGTTATATGCTGAAGCACTTAATGAATCAGGTCGACCTGCGGAAGCCCTTATCTTTCTGAACCAGGTACGATCAAGGGTTAACCTTGGGCCGAAACTCCCCGGGCCTTATGAAATGATGCGCGATCTCATTTGGAAAGAAAGAAGACTGGAACTTGCCGGTGAATGTGAACGATTTTTTGACCTGGTGCGGCAAGGCGACATATATGCCACCATGCAGTCGCTTGCAACCTCAGAGGTGATGGCCAAGAAGAAAGGAGATGGAGCAAGAAGGTTTATCCGGTATGTGAATGAAATATTTCCGATACCTAAAGAAGAAATCATTCTCAGCAATGGGGTGATACAGCAAAACCCGGGTTACTGATGATTAAAGACAGTAACAAATTATTGATTATGAATTTGATCAAAATGCGAGATATGAGAAATACAATAATATTATTCCTTATAGTAATGCCTCTGTCTGCATGCATGGAGGAAATTGAAAGATTTGAGGATCCGGTTGCAGATTTTATTTTGCCTTCCGATACTGTTGAGCTTTTCGCCAATGTGAAGTTTACCAACACAGGATCAGGTGAGTATTTTTGCTTTTGGACAGGGGACCAGGATCATGATTATACCCTCAGGGACTCTGCTAAAAATAACATTGGTCTTCCTCCTAACACCGGCAGGGACTTTTTTTATTCCTATACGCAATCAGGTGCCTTTACTGTTGTTATGGTGGCTTCAAGTTTTGATGAGATATCCGGAAAATTTGCCACAGACACAATTAGCAGGCTTATCTATGTCAGGCCTGGTAACGATGGAAATACCCTTGAAATGTTCGGTATCTACAACGTTGAAAAAGACTATTCACCCGAGGCAGAAATTATTGGGGACAGCATCCTTTTATTCCGGTTAAGCAGGAAATATGAACCACGGGTGAACACAAGACCGGTGCGGTTCAGGACAAATTTTGTGCAAGCAGTCCTTACTACCGGAGTTGGTGACACGCTGTATTCTAATTTAAGCAAAATAACAATGTATGATATTGAAGCAGATAAACCCAATTTAAATCTGATTAATGTATATGGATACTTGAACAAGAAAAAGACTTATAAGCTCATAGCGGCGTTCTATCCTCAAATCACCAGTTTCAAGTTTTCCGACGGACCACCGGCCACAAATCTCCTTGAAGTGCCTGGCCAGCAGGGGGCCTATACTGCCCAAATAAACAGAGATATTTTCCTTCCAAACACTACTACTATCGAATATGCTGCTGATCCCGGCGTAGTAGTTACAATGGATGATGACCTGACGCCACTTGAATCGGGTGTGACACCCGTTACATTATCCTCTTCGCGGCATACTTTTTACTTTACAAAAGATGTTGAAGGCCATAAACTTGTTACCAGTATGGTACTCTCTATCACTTATATTTAAAAATCGTTTACACTTTGGGCCGTGCAATACGATAACACTGGATACCAGGCAATTTTGGAATATTGTCATTGATCAAACAAAGTTGTATGAGATTGATAATAATTTTTGTTTTAGTTTTCATTACCGTTTTTTCCCCTTTGTCAGGACAATATGTTATCAGTCCGGATCCTGATCAGTTACAGCAAAAATGGCAGGGGTGGGGCATTTCACTGGCATGGTGGGCCAATATTATGGGTGGCTGGCCAGACAGCCAGGTGGATGAAATCGCGAAATGGATCACAAGTCCTGACGAACTGAATATGAATGTGTTCCGGTATAATATAGGCGGTGGTGACAATCCTGATCATGCACATTTCCGGAAAGACGGCGCATGTGTTCCGGGATACAAACCTTCTGAAGAGGTCGGATATGATTGGGGCAGGGATGCGAATCAACGGAATATTTTATTGCGCCTGAATACTTTGCGTGAAGATGCCATCAATGAAGCCGCTTCCTTTTCCCCTCCTTACTGGATGACAAAATCGGGTTGTTCAGCGGGTAATACGAATGGAGAAGATAACCTGGATGATACATATTATGACGATTTTGCCGGTTACCTCACAGATGTTGTTAGTTACTATAGAAAGACCTTTAACATTGAATTTACTTCCCTCTCCCCGATGAATGAACCTTTCTCGGTTTGGTGGAAAGCTATGGGGGGCCAGGAAGGCTGTGCTTTTTCACAGGAAAACCAGCATCGTCTTGTTAAAGCTCTTTACAAACGTTTGGAGCAAAATAACATGCTCGGTTATTGTCATATCGCTGCAATGGATGCAAACAGCATTGATGAATCGTTGAAAGGTTTTATGGAATATCAGAAGGCAGGCGATATTATGCCGTTGATTGGTCAGATAAATACCCATTCATATGCAGGTGAAAAACGGTCGGAGCTTTTTGTTTTGGCACAGGAAAATGGTAAAATACTCTGGCAATCCGAAAGCGGCCCTTTAAATATCCCGGATACCGGCATGGATAATTACCTTATTATGGCACAACGGATTATTACCGATTTGCAGGAACTGAAACCTTCGGTTTGGTGTGACTGGCAGTTTGCAGCCGTTGGGGATGCAAGATGGGGCCTGGTGACTTACAACATGGATAGGAAGACCTGTCAAAGGGCGAAGTCATATTACATTCGCAAGCAGTTCACAAAATTTATAAAACCGGGCTACACAATACTTGGAGGAACTGATGCCCGGTCTCTCGCCGCGCTGAGCGCCGACAGGCAAGAGCTGGTTATTGTGATGGTCAATCCAACCTCAAAAAATA
Source organism: Bacteroidales bacterium (assembly GCA_041737175.1). Classification (GTDB taxonomy): domain Bacteria; phylum Bacteroidota; class Bacteroidia; order Bacteroidales; family UBA10428; genus UBA5072. Next base: position 44,429 of record JBGSSF010000021.1, on the reverse strand, counting down.
TGGTATATACAACCGATTTAAGCAAGTTGTCTTCTTCCGGCCAAAGGATGGATGTATTCCGTACCACAGAAAATGAAGATTGTTTGTTAATTGAGAATGAGATTTCTTTACACTGTAGAAAACCGGATATTACACTTCCCCCCAGATCAGTCACAACAATTTTAGTACAACTTACCACGCAATAAAAAATTTGAACCTATTTCTGATCAATTCAATATCAAATAATATGTACGAAAAACCCTGCCATATAAAACTGCCAATTTTATATAATGCAGTATTTTTCGTTTTATTACTATCAACAACTTCTTTGCTCCCCGGGAAAGAAACTACCGAAGGAAAATGGCTTGCATTTTCCAATGCAGATACAATTACCAAATCAGATGTATATAAGAAAGCTATATCGTGGTATCCTTTGGATAGTAATGGCGTGGATTTAAAAAGCGGCAATAATCTGGCTCTTCATTATGTTTCATTTGTGAATGATACAATTCGCGGAACGGTTGCAGAAATTCACCATGCTGATACGGGTTACATGGAGTTCAGCCAATGTCCCATAAATGGAGAGCAGTTTACCATATCTACCTGGTTTAACTGGAACTCGAGTTACGTGGATTCCTGGCAGGTGGTTTTTGAATTTGCCAATGAGAATCAGATAAACGGGGTCAGTAATAATTTTTTTCTTTCGGTAAATGCAGGTACTTATTATGGCTCAGTAGCCCAGTCTTCTCTGAAAGGTTGGGAGTACGTGGGTTCCGGGATACTTACACCGGTTGATCAATGGATTCATCTGGCTATAACCTTTGATAACAGCAAGGTTACCCTGTATATGAATGGCGAAATCGCAGGCCGGGGGACTATGGCACATTCCATGTCCGACCTGATGCTAAACAGGTACTTCATTGGCGCTGATCCGCTGCCCGGAAGATTCTGGAGGGCTCTTGATGCCCGGTATGATGATTTCGCCGTGTTTTCCAAAGTGCTTTCGGAGAGCCAGGTTTATGCCCTGGCACATGATACGCTCCCGGTTTCGGTTCCTGCAATACCTCAGGTGTTTGAAGCCGAGGATTACACATATGGCGGCTGGGAAAATGCAAATGATGATACAATAACCTATTCATTTTATTCCCTTACCCCGGCTGCCAGTCCAGATGAAGGGGAAGCATTGATGTTGGGCAAAATGCCGGGCGAAGGTTTGCTCACGCTGTGGGCAAAGATTAGAAATACTGAAGGGAAAAGTACACCTTTCTGGATTAAAATGAATGAATCTTCCTGGCATGCTGCCGATAGCCTTGTTGCCTATTCCGCATGGGAATGGGTTCAGCTTTACAGCGCCAACCTGACTGAAGGGAATCACCAGTTTATGGTTACTGCCGGGCAAACCGGGATACAGATAGACAAATTCCTGGCAACCTTTGATTTTAACTATGATCCGGAGGCTACTTATGTGAAGAATGACCGGGAGCCTCCTGACGTCCCTTCCAATATCACTTCTTCCGCAATCACTGCATCTTCCGCTTTGCTGAAATGGAATCCGTCGATTGACAACAGCAAGGTTACTTCCTATGATATACTAGTCGGATCAAGGGTCTTTGCTGTTACAACGGATACCGCTGTTGTACTGCCCCTGATCTCATCAACCACTTATAGTTTCTCCGTAAGGGCAAAGGATGCCGATGGAAATGTATCCGGCAACTCATCTGCCGTAATGATAACTACCTCCCCGTTGATTCTTTTCATTGATTACAACGATATAAAACAGACGATCCATCACTTTGGTGCCTCCGATGCCTGGTCGGTTGAAATCATTGGTAAGTCATGGCCCCTGGCAAAAAAGGAGGCTATTGCAAAATACCTGTTCAGCAATCAAATGGATCCCAATGGCCACCCCGAAGGTATTGGCCTGTCCATGTGGCGGGTAAACATTGGTGATGGAAGCGCCGATCAGCCTAACAGCGGATTTTCAAGCGGATTCTGGATGAGAGAGACATCCTGTTTTCTGAAGAGTAATGGAACTTATGACTGGTCAAGCCAGGCAGGAACCCGGTGGTTCATGGACCAGGCAAAAAATTATGGGGTGAAATATTTCACCGGATGGGTGAATTCCCCCCCCTATTTCATGACCAAAAATGGTTATACATTCCGTACAAGCGATGTATCAGACTATAACCTCGATGCATCAAAATATTCTGAATTTGCTGACTTCCTTGGTAATGTAGCAAAACACTTTCAGGATGAAGGAATGCCTTTTACGTTGATCAGTCCGGTAAATGAACCTCAGTGGGGTTGGAATGCTGAGGTAGGAAGCGCTTCGCAGGGAGGTTCCTATTGCACCAATGCCGAATTTGCCAGCCTGGTCCGCGTGATAAACTCTGGTTTTGAAGTAAAAGGTGTGAATACAAAATTGCTAATACCAGAAGCCGGGGAACTGAATTATCTGACTGCAAACAAACCTGACCTTTCAACTTCCAATCAGATCACCAACTTTTGGGGAAAGGCAAGTGCCAGTTATATTGGTAACCTTTCACACATGTCGGAATTTGTAGCGGGCCACTCATATTGGACCAACGGTGATGTGAATACTTCGGTTACCACCCGGCAGAATCTTGTAAATAAAATGAAACTGGTAAATCCGCTATTACAATACTGGCAAACGGAATTCAGCCTGCTCGAGGACAACGTCGCAGAAGAGAATAGTGATCCGGTACCTATTGATTATTCCCTTTGGCTTTCCAGGATCATTCATTTCGATCTCGTTGCGGGGAACGCTTCCGGCTGGTCATTCTGGACCGCATTAAACAAGCCTGCAGTGGCTGACCATGCCAATCGTTTCGGCCTTATCAACTGGTATTCCAATTCGGAAAGCTGGGAAACCGCTACAGACGGGGATTTTAAAACAAGTAAAAATCTCTGGGTGCTTGGGAATTACAGCCGCTTTATCAAGCCGGGTTACCGGCGCATTGGAACGTCAAGGTCCGATGGTCTCAATGACCAAACCGCGGCACATGGGCAGATGGTTTCGGCATATATCAGCCCTACTGCCGACACACTTGTACTGGTATTCATCAATTATGCCACACAGGATCAGCAAATTACACTGAATTTGCTAAACGCGCCCGTAAATATGGAGATTACAGGATTTAAACCTTATATTACCAATGCTACAAAAGATTTGGAGCCTTTGTCCGAGATAAGCGCCTTTTCCCCTTTCCTGCTAAGGTCGCGATCGGTTACCACACTGATTGGAATTAATGACAACGCAACTACCGGGTACCATGATTCTGAGAGTAAAAAGCCGGGAAGTAGTTTCGTTTATCCCAATCCGGCCAGCAGTTATATTTGCCTTAATGACTTCATAGATGATGAAATCAGGGTTGTTTTTTCTGATATTACCGGTAAGCAGATTAAGATGATTTCGTTGCAAAATGTGCATGAAAGGCTCTCTGTTGAAGATCTTGACCCCGGGTATTATCTGGTGTCCGTCTATTTTTCGGAAACGTTTGAAACAACACGTCTGATTGTAATACGTTGATAAACTGGAGGATAGTATTTATGTAATTTGTAATCAACCTTAAAACCGGTATTAAAAGCGATGGCAATCCAGGAAAAAGACGATGCTTCTTTGGTAAAAAGTCTGTCAAAAAGTAATGTATTGGCATTTAATACCTTGTTTAAGAGGTACAGCGGCCGCTTATACCATTTCTCATATGGTTACCTGAATTCTGAGGCAGAATCTGAAGAAATAGTGCAGGAGGTTTTTGCCAAGATCTGGGAAACCCGGTCACAGTTAAAGCATGAGCTCTCATTTAAATCATATCTGTTCACCATTGCATTCAATGCTATAAACAAATACTTCAGGACAAAGGCATATCTGACGGAATACTTCAGGAATGAAATACCTGATGATATTGATTTTACAACCACACAGGATATATACCATGATTCTTTAATGAGTTATCTCACAAGAATAGTTGATAATTTGCCTGAGCGGCGAAGGGAGATTTTTATCAAAAGCAGGTTCGAAGGATTAAGTATGAAAGAAATCGCTACGCTTTTTAATATTTCCCATAAGACGGTTGAGAACCAGATAACTTTGGCACTCAAATATATCAGATCCTGTGTGAAAAAAGAGGAATTTCAGTTGGCATTATTTGGTGCACTGTTGCTTCTCTGATTAATTACCACGCTTTAAGCTAATTACAGGACATTTCTGACATGGACTCCATTCAAAAAATCCATGAGAATTTTAGAGCTGAGAACAGGCCATTACATTTTTTTAAAGGATGGATGGGTGTAAGATAAGAGTTGTGGATATTATATATAGTTATATTAGAAATTGGGCATGCAGAATTTAATTTCATGCGCAGATTAGGGAGATTTAAAAGCAGTTCCTGAATAAGGGACTGCTTTTATGATTTATTAAGGTACAATGGAGTGATCAAAAAGTGCAAAAAAGGAATATAAGATGACCGGTAATAAAATGGATAAGGAGAGACTGAACCGTATTTTTAAAGGGGAATATACTCTTGAGGATGAACAATACTTGCAGGAAATATTCCGTGACAAAACTCTAGGCGATGAACTGAAAAGTCAGATGGAAAGACAATGGAATGAGGTGTGTTCTCTGAAAGCTGTTCCTGAGAAGAATCTTGACCATATTCTTTATAAGCTTAATTATGATATTAATACGGAAAGCAGGCGATCTGGAAAACCTGTCCGGAGGTTTATCAAGTATGCGGCAGGAATTGCTGCAGCAATTGTGTTAATCATTTCGCTTTGTACTGCAATATATTATAAAACCCGGTCGGAAGTTTTTAACAAAACCTGGACCGAGATAGAAGCTCCTGCATGGACTAAGGCAAATTTTTCGCTTCCCGATGGCTCGAAAGTATGGTTAAACAGCAGATCAAGCATAAAATACCGCGGCGATTATTTATCTGACAGGAGAGTCACACTTGAGGGTGAAGCCTATTTCGATGTCCGATCCGATAAAAAACACCCGTTTACTGTTGAAGCAGATAATCTTATTATCAAAGCCCTGGGCACCCGGTTTAACGTATCTTCATACGACGATGAAAGTAACATGGAGATTGTTCTTGAGGAGGGTGAATTGCTGATCAGTGACAGGAAATTAAAAAGGGCTCTTAAGGTAAATCCGGAAGAGCTTATCACCTATAATAAGGAGCAGGATGAATTTCTGGCAGCATGTGTCCGGACTAAATCATATGTATCCTGGAAAGAAGGGAAACTTGTTTTCAGAAATGACCCTATGGATGTTATAGCCAGAAGGTTGGGGAGATGGTACAATGTGGATATTGACATTAAGGGTGATAATTATGATCAGTTGGGGTTACATGCAACCTTTATAGATGACAACCTTGAAGAAGTGCTCTATTTCCTTGAACGGAGTCTGTCCGTTCAATATAAAATTATCGAGGGCGGAATAGGAACCAATAATACCTATTCCAAAAAGAAAGTAGAAATAAGCCTAAAATAATTATTAACCTGAAACCTGAATTGCCTATGGAGATAAATTGATCTAAACGAAGGCAGGAAAGTGTTGCGAGCACTCTCCTGCCAGGTAGCTAAGTTACTATTGGTAAATAATAACCTAACCTAAAAACTTGACAAAATTATGAAAAAAAAGACAATTGCCGATGTGCAACGAAATTTATCCTTAAGAAAACTATTTATGGAACTTAAAATTGCACTCATCATTATTTTCGTAAGTGTTACCAATGTTCTTGCGGTACACTCCTACTCACAGTCAGCAAAAGTGACCCTTAACATAGAAAATCGGACTCTGGAGCAGGTGCTGGATGAAATAGAACAGCAAAGTGAATTCTATTTTATCTTTAACCAGAAGCAGATTGATATCGACAGGATTGTTGATATTAAGGCAGAAAGGAAGCTGATTACCGATATTCTGCCTGAATTATTTAAGGGAACCAATGTTAATTATGCGATTTTTGAAAGGAAAATTTTGTTAACTACTGATCCTCTGGAGGACAAATTGCTGGCTGTTTCTACAGCTATTAAGGCCCAACAAATAGTCATTAGAGGTACCGTTACCGATGCTGCCACCGGGGAAGCTATGCCGGGGGTAAATATTGTTATTAAAGGAACACAGAATGGCACCACAACCGATGTGAATGGTAATTACTCATTATCCGTTCCTGACCAGAATGCATTTCTTGTAGCCTCATTTATTGGCTATGTTACCCTGGAGGTGCCTGTCGGCAACCGCAGTGTTGTTGACATAGCTCTTACTTCCCATGTTCTGGCGCTTGAAGAAGTTGTGGTTGTCGGATATGGTACCCAGAAAAAAGTCAATGTTATTGGTTCCATTGCCACAATAAACACAAAAGAGATCATGGCTGCTCCGACAAACACCGTATCCCAGTTGCTTGGTGGCCGTATGCCCGGGCTGGTTGTGCAGCAGACAACCGGTGAACCCGGACGCGATGATGCATCACTACTGGTCAGAGGGATCGCTACACTCGAAAATAGTGATAAATCAAATACTTCAGTACTTGTTGTCGTTGACGGGATTCCCGGCCGTGACATGAACTCCATAGAGCCGGGAGACATAGAAAGTATAAGCGTTCTGAAAGATGCATCAGCAGCTATTTATGGTGCACGGGCAGCTAACGGAGTGATTCTTGTTACAACAAAAAGAGGTTCCGAAGGTGCTGCACGTTTTGAATATGATTTCTATCACGGCTGGGAAAAACCCACCATACTGCCTGAGATGGCTGATGCTGCCACCTATGCCCAGATGATCAATGAAATGAAAGCTTATAGAAGTTTGTCTCCGGTGTATACAGAAGAAGATATAGCAAAGTACAAATCCGGTGAATATCCATGGACACATCCCAACACCAACTGGTTTAAAGAGACTTTTAGAGACTGGACAAATGTAGGGCACCATTCTTTCAGAGTATCCGGAGGCTCCAGGACCTTCAAATATTTCGTATCGTTTGGTTCTCAATCCGATGATGGTACATATAAACGTAGTGCGACAACATATAAAAGGTACAACGTAAAAGCCAATGTTGATGCTCAGATCAATCAGTACATCAGTATCAATTTTGATGTAAATGCATCTGAGGAAGATATGACGTTCCCGACTAAGAGTACCGACCAAATTTTCACAGGATTGATCAGGAATTTTCCGAATTCACCCGCAGTCTGGCCCAACGGTCTCTACGGACCTGATATTGAATATGGTGATCAACCGCTGGCAACTTCCACATTCGATGCGGGATTCGACGATGATAAGCATTACCGGATAAACCCTATGATCACAGCAACTATCAAAATTCCATGGATTAAGGGTCTGGCCATTACCGGTAATTATGCCTATGATATGTACTTCCGGGAAAGAAAGTATTTCGTTAAACCCGTAACGCTATACTTCCTGGATAAATCCGGATATTTAGCTGCGGGTAATACAGGAAGAGAAGACGGATCAGCTTTTCTCACGGGGATACCCAGGGGAACCATAGCCGAACCAAGACTGACAGATTATTCTTATAATACCAGGACGATTACCAACAGCCTGAAAATTTCTTATGACAAATCATTTGGAGTTCATAATGTCAGTGCATTTGCTGCTGTTGAGAGCATGGATTATTTGAATAAAGGTATTGAAGCATACCGCAGGTATTTTATTTCTGACGATTTACCCTATCTGGCTGCAGGAGGTACCAATGAAATGAGTAATTCATCATCAATCAATATTGATGCCAGGCTTAACTTTTTCGGAAGGGTAAATTACAACTACAGTGAAAAATATTTATTTGAATTCACTTTACGGCACGACGGTTCACTAAGGTTCTCGGAAGATGCAGGCCGGTGGGGTACTTTCCCAAGTGTGCTGATAGGTTGGAGAGCATCAGGTGAAGAATTCTGGAAGAGCAATTTGATCAACTATTTCAAGCTCAAGGCTTCCTGGGGACAGCTGGGTAATGATGCCGTAAGAGCTTTCCAATACCTGACATTGTATGGATACAATACAGGGATGGTTACCGGCTCATCAAAAAACTATTCTGCCAGTTTGCGACAAGCCGGCACACCTAATCCTGATATTACCTGGGAAGTAGCAAACATATTTAATGTCGGCTTTGAGTCACAATGGCTTGGCGGAAAAATCTTTTGGGATTTTGACGGCTTTTACCAAAGACGTACAAATATACTCTGGAAAAGAGATGCTACTGTTCCGGATTTTACAGGAATAACCCTTTCTGACGAAAACTTCGGCATTGTTGACAACAGAGGATTTGAAACAATTCTGGGATTTAACCTTAAAACAGGAGATTTTGGCTACTCTGTGACGGGCAACTTCTCATTTGCACGCAACAAAATCGTTGAATATGACGAACCCGAAAGAACAGTGGAATGGCAGGAGAGAACAGGTCATCCGGTCGGCGCTGTTCTTCAGTATAATTATATCGGGGTGTTTGACGATGCAGATGAGTACGCAGCTACCCCGCATATAAACGATATCTATAATAATGGTGCCGGAGGTATCATTATCGAGGATTACAATAAAGATGGCGCAATAACTTCCGATGATCAGATCCTCTATGATTTTTCTACTAATCCTGAAATAACCTACGGTGTGACAATAGGCTTGACCTGGAAGAATTTTTCTCTCAGCACCTTATTCCAGGGTGTGGGAAATACCTGGTACAGGGCCGATTTCCCGATTATGGGAACGTGGGGTAATTATTGGCAGTACTATGCTGATGGCAGATGGACCCCGGAAAATACAACCGCCGATAAACCCAGAACTTTTGAAAGGACCGAAGATTTCTGGAGAGGGGAAAGCTACCAAACAGACTTCGATTATTATAACCACGCTTTCTGCCGTTGGAAAAATCTGGAGATCGCGTATGATTTACCTCAAAGTGTTGTACAGAAAATCAAACTCAAGAATCTGAGGGTATATTTCTCAGGGCAGAATTTAGCATTGCTCTATAATGCCTTTGCCTACAAGCACGATCCGGAATTAGCCAACGTTACCAGCTATCCTCTCCATAAAGTGTATGCTATTGGGGCAAGAGTTGCGTTCTGATCTTAACTTTTAAAATCAAATGGTATGAAAAAACTTACGAATATATTTCTGTCATTAATCCTGGTGCTTTTACTCCCTGCATGTGAATCAGATCTTCTGGATAAAACACCTCAGGATTCATATTCCGATGCAATTGTATGGTCAGATCCTGCTCTTGCAAGCGCTTATTTAAGTTACTGCTATCACTCTCTGGACCATGGTTTTAGATTTGTGATGCTGGGCTCTGTTTGTGATGAGATGCCTGTCGGAAGGGGCTCCAGTAATCAACCTTATAATGCAGGCACTATTTCTCCGGATAATCTGGGAGGTGCACAAGGTAATCCGTTTTTCACTCATTTATCCTGGTCCAAAGGTAACTGGGAAAATGTCCAGAGAATCAATATATTTCTTGAAAATATTGATCTGATAAAAGATGCTTATCCGGCTTCCGAACAAGAAGCTGTAAAGGCCAAAACTGATGTACTGAAAGGTGAAGCTCTTTTCCTCAGGGCATATGTTTACCATAATTTTTGCCGTCTCTACGGGGGAGTCCCCATTATGGAGACTCCAAATAGTCTGGGAGATGATTTTGGCAGCCTCGCCAGGGCAACGTTTGAAGAAACTGTCAATTTCATAGTAAAGGACTGTGACGATGCTGCGGCCTTGCTCCCGTTAAAAGCCGACCAGGTAATGGGAAGGGCAACCAGGGAGGCCGCAATGACTCTCAAATCAAGGATTCTGCTGTTTGCTGCCAGCGACCTTACGGCTGATGGGACTGCTGCAAGTGAGCTGACAGGTTATAGTGCCGGAACAAACAGGACCACCCTCTGGACAAATGCAAAGAATGCTGCCTGGGATGTTATGCAACTGGGTACAGCTAAACTGGCCGATTTCGGGGCACCTGACCAGGCAGCTGTGGCCAAGAATTATTTCGAACTTTTTAAGGCTTATACACTGGCCAGTGATGAGATAATTTGGGGAAGAATGTTTACTCTCAGCCTGGGACAAACACACCGGCAAAACCAGACAGACGGCCCCAACGGAATCAATAACTTTGGAAGAAATGGTCCTTTGCAACAGATGGTCGATGAATACGAAATGAGTGACGGATCAAAATTTTTCGACCACTTTGAAATAGATGCCGATAAGTATTACAGGAACATTTCCACGAAGTTCAAACACGAAAATCCGTACCATGATCGTGAACCGAGATTTTATGCCAGTATCCTTTTCGACAGTGCTGTATGGCAGCAGCGTCCTGTAAACCTGGCCGCACAGGATCCTGTAGGGATTTACGAAAGACGGACACACCGTACCATGCTACCCGATGGAACTTATACAGATCAGTTTGGTTTGGATACACGAAAGGGCCCCTTATCACCCGGTAATGGTTGTTATGGCGGGTATCTTACAAAAAAATTCATGGACAATACAAGCAATGGGGATGTCCAAAATAACCAGAATGTCTGGATCTATATGCGCTATGCGGAGGTGATACTTAATTATGCTGAAGCTTGCCTGGAGTTGGGAGAAACCGTCGAGGCTACCTCCTATATTAACATGATCAGGAACAGGGCAGGGCTTCCTGATTTCACCGGAGATATTGAACAGGCTTTGCGTCACGAAAGAAAGGTAGAGCTGTATGGCGAGGAAAGCAGGTGGTATGACATAAGAAGGTGGAAGATCCTGATTGATGTAATGACACCTCCATTGGGGGGAATTGACATCCTGGAAGTCAAAAATACAGATGGTACTATTGTAACGACGTGGCAATGGATTAAGGCTCACGCTGATAACGCACCCAGTGAAAAGCTATACTGGATACCGATTGGAACAAGTGAGCTTAAAAAAGCACCGCAGCTGGTACAAAATCCAGGCTATTGACCTTAAGATCATTAAAAAAGTTAATTTTATCGAAAGAAAACAGGTTTATTCAATGAGTGATGAATTCCGATTCAGTCCGATTGCGGAAAATTAAACCTGTTTTCTTCCGATTTTAACTGCAAAACATAAAAAATAATGAAGAACGTAATAATTAAAATGAAAAAAACAATTCTATTCTTATTAACTGTCGCCTTTTTGTTTGCTGCAAACGCCACAGTTAATGCACAGGGTGCAAAAGTGAAATTCATTAAAGGAGATCATAAAATTGATGTAATGATCGGTGAAAAATTATTCACAACTTATCAATATCCGGTTGATATGGAAAAGCCATTTCTATACCCTGTTTATTCTCCAGGTGGCTCAGTGATCACAAGAGGGTTTCCGATAGAACCCAGACCAAAAGAAAGGGTTGATCATCCGCATCACGTGGGAATATGGTTTAACCATGGTGAGGTCAATGGTCTTGATTTTTGGAATAACTCCTCTGCAATACCATCCGAAAAAAAAGCCATGTATGGATATATAAGGGTAAAAGAAATAGCAAAAATAACTAACGGGGAAAAAGGAACACTTGAAGTTATTTCCGAATGGAAAGATAACGATGAAAAAACTATCCTTACAGAAAATACACAGTATATCTTTTCAGGTGACGAGACTTCTTATACCATGGATCATATTTCAACTCTTACCGCTACTAATGGCAATGTAAGCATAAAGGATAACAAAGAGGGGATGTTTGCCATAAGGGTTGACCGTGCCTTTGAAATGCCTGCTAATCAACCGGCAGTATACACTGACTCACGTGGGAATCCTGAAGAAGTAAAGGCTGCCGAAAATGAAGGTGTTACAGGAATGTATATTTCCAGTTCTGGATTGAAAGGTGATAAAGTATGGAGTTCCAGAAATAACTGGGTGCTTCTTTCCGGTACCAAGGATAATATTCTTACAACCATGTGCGTTTTTGATCATCCAAAGAATATAGGATACCCTGCTCACTCTCACGCACGAGGGTATGGTCTTTTTTCTACCAATAACCTTGGTTCAAGTGCATATGATAAAGACCATGAAAGAATTGATGTTGCCATTAAGCAGGGTGAATCAATTATTCTTCGTCACAGGTTCTATGTTACTTCCGGAGAAGAACTTACTCCGGAAAAAGCGGATGAAATCTTTCAGAATTTTTCCGGGATGTATTGAAGATAAACACTTCACATATTTCGTGAAGCATATTTTGTCAACACATAAACCAATTCCCAACATGTTAAATGAATTCTGACTTAAATTCTTAACATATATTTTATTACTAAAATGACAAAGAGACGAGATTTTTTGAAAACCAGCGCATTAGGTGCTGCTGCGATTACCATCGGCGGCTTGGGTCTTAGTGCAAAATCCTATAGGAACATTGCCGGGGCAAATGATCGTATCACACTTGCAGTGTGTGGTATTCGTGGAATGGGAGGCGGACATGTCAATACGTGGAGTCGTGGCAAAGACACCATGAATGTGCGTCTGAAAACGATCTGCGATGTTGACGAACAATATTTTGCACCCCACTCGAAAACAGTGCTTGATCTAACGGGAGAAGCGCCAAAAACTGAATGGGATATGCGAAAGGTCTTTGAAGACAAGGAGATCGATGCCGTATCATTTGGGACACCAAATTTCTGGCATGCATTGGGTACCATATGGGCTGCCCAGGCAGGTAAACATGTTTATGTTGAAAAACCTGCAACACATTGTGTATGGGAAGGCCGTAAGATGGTTGAAGCCTCAAGGAAGTATAATGTTCGGGTTCAGACAGGATTGCAGAATCGTTCAATCCCCGGTGTTATGGAGGCCATTAAATTTATTCATGATGGAGGAATAGGTAAAGTTTACATGGCCCGCGGATTATGTTACAAAATTCGTGATTCTTTCGGAATTTCTCCTGACAGCGAACCGCCCGCCACACTGCATTATGACATGTGGCTCGGCCCTTGCCAATACAGACCTTATAACGAGAAAAAAGGCCATTATAACTGGCACTGGTTCTGGTTAACCGGCGGCGGTGACACTGCAAACCAGGGACCTCACCAGTTTGATATCGCACGCTGGGGTCTTAATAAAAATGAACATCCTGTTACCATATACTCAACAGGTGGTATATATGGAATTGATCCAAAGGAATGTGCACAGGAAACACCTAATACTCAGGTATCTCTGTTTAAATACGCGGATGGTACAATGCTTGAGTTTGAGACAAGAGGTCGATATACCAACAAGGAGACGAGCCTGAATATTAATGTAGGGAACATGTTTTTAGGCACAGATGGCTATGTTGAAATAAACGGAGATCAATGGAAAGCTTTCCGTCAGAAAGAACAAGAACCTTTTGCCGGATCAGGTGTGGGAGAAAAACCAACCGATCTTATGAAAGCTCCGGGTGGCGGAGAGCACTATACCAATTTTATCGACGCCATACGTGCCGGCAATAATGAAACTCTGCATTGCGATATCCACGACGGTTACATGTCTGCTGTTCTTCCTGCATTGGCAAATATCTCTTACAGACTCAACAGAGAACTAACCTTTAATGGTGCAATTGAAAAATTTGTTAAGGATAAGGAAGCAGATAAGATGCTGACACGCGAATATCGTAAAGGATACGAAGTTCCCGAAGTAGTTTAATGGTTTTTAACAAATTGATCAATAGTAACAATTAACCCTGAGTGATGAAAAATTCAATCAAGCTGGCCTTACTGCCGATTCGTTGGACTACCGGTGCGATTGAATAGAGGTTTTTATATCAAGCAGATCATTCCAGAAGTACATTCAGATCAATGATCACTTCTGTCCAGAATGTACTTCTGGATCATATTTATGAGATATTCCTTTTTAAAAGGTTTGCTGATAAAATCAGAGCAACCGCTTTTCAGGGCTTCCTCCTTATCGGTAGCATACGCTGAAAGAGCAATAATCGGCAGATAGGGATAAGACTCCCTGATAATGGAAGTTGCGGAATATCCATCCATTTCGGGCATCCTTATGTCCATTAGAACCAGATCGATCGCCTTGTGCAGCATGCACATCCCAACTGCTTCCTTACCGTTTACTGCCCGTAAGAGTTTTATATCCGATGAAGATAATATTCGTTCCAGCAACTTAAAATTCAAATCATCATCATCTGCAACAAGTATGGTTAAATAGCCTGTAATAGTAATGTCTGCCGGTTTATACGAAGCCGGCTGTGAAATTTGATCAGATTCCGGATTACAATATGGAATTGTTAAATAAAAAGTTGTACCCTTGCCAATTTCTGATATCAACCCTATTTTCCCCCCGAGTAGTTCGGTATATGCTTTGCAAATTGCAAGCCCCAGACCCATCCCTTCATATTGCCTCGAAATAGATGACTCGATCTGGTAGAAATTTTGAAAAATCTTTGAATGTTGTTCCGGAGGAATACCAATTCCTGTATCAGAAACGTAAAATTCTATCGCAGTTCCCTTTTGATTGTATCCGAATTCAACACTTCCTGTATTCGTAAATTTAAAGGCATTGTTTAAAAGGTTCGAAAGAATCTGTACCAATTTGGTGTTATCCGTTTGAATGATTGCTTGATCATTGACCATACCGGGATTTAATATTAAGGCAATACTCTTTTTTTGCGCCTCCAGCTGAAATTGTTCGTAGAGGCTGCTCAATGTTGCATTGATGTTAAAGGAGCTGATGTTTTTTGAAAGAATATTTGCTTCGATGCTCGAAATATCAACAATATCGTTAATAATCGACAAAAGTTGCTGACTGCTTTCCTGGATGATTCTAATATTTACCTGCTGTTCGTCACTGTCAATCTCCCGTACATTCAGAAGATTTGAGAATCCCATTATTGCATTCATAGGCGTGCGAATTTCGTGTGAGAGATTTCTCAGGAATGCTGTTTTAAGATTATCGCTTTCTTCTGCTTTTTCTCTTGCCTGTATCAATTCTGTCTCATATTTTTTACGCATGGTGATATCTTCCTTTACACCCAGAAAATGAGTCATATTTCCTGATGAATCGAAAATTGGCGATATGGAAGCCCATTCCCAAAACAATACGCCATTCTTTTTTTTGTTGTAGAATTCCCCACGCCATTCTTTACCTGATGTGATAGTCTCCCAGAGCACCCTGTATTCCTCCGGTTTCTTCTCTCCGGATTTCAGGATGCGGGGATTCTTTCCGAATACTTCTTCCAATGTATATCCAGTTAATTGAACAAAAGCCGGGTTTACATATTCAATATTCGCTGCGGTATCCGTAATCATTATGGAAGCCGGACTTTGTTCTATTGCAAGGGAAAGGGTGCGAAGCTTCACCTCTGTGCGCTTGTATTCAATTGCTTTGGCTACTTGCGATGAGACAAATTCAAGCATTTGCAATTCACGATTACTGTATGCATTCGGATTGGTATAATGTTGAACAACCATAACACCAATTGTTTTGCTTTCAATGGTGAGTGGAACTCCTATCCATATCGCGGAAGGTGATCCGACAATATCTACTTCCCCTTTTTGATGCAATTCTATATCGGTTGCTTCATCACAAAAAAGCGGTTTCCCTGTACGAAGAACATATTCTGTTAATCCCTTGCCGGGAGTTGCATTCTCATGCGGGGCCTCATCGAGTTCATCAACAAAATAGGGATAGCTTATCAAATCTTTTTTTTCATCATATAATGAAATATAAAAATTTTTCGCCGACATCACCGTTTCGATGATTTCATGAACTGACTTATATAGTTCATCAAGGTTTGTCGCTTTACTCGCGGCTTGTGAAATACGATAAACAGCATTTTGAAGTACTTCAGACTGTTTGCGATCGGTGATATCCAGACAAAACTCGGTCAGCGCTATAACTTTACCGGTATCACTTTTAATCGGGTATCCTCGTATATACCATTTTCTGCCATCAGGAGAACTAATTTCCGCCGAATTAACTTCACCGGTATCCCTGGCCATGATAACAGGACAGCCAATGCATGGCGTATTGCGGCCATGCCATATTTCCCAGCAGTATCGCCCTTTCAATTCTTCCTGTGTCATGTTCACTGAAGTTGCGGCCACATTATTGGCCCATATAATTCGCATATCCAAATCGTGGTAAACCACCAAATCCAAGGTACTGTTTAGAAGGAGTGTTTTTTCTTCCTCGGCTAACCTCAAGACTTCCTCAACGCGCTTACGTTCTTCGATTTCTTTCGTTAATCGCTTGTTTGCCTCTCTTAGCTCGGTAGTGCGTTCTTCCACGCGCCGTTCTAAATCGGTGTGCGCTTCACGCAATGCCTCCTCCGCCTGCTTGCGTTCGGTGATGTCGCGCCCCACGACTAGCAATCCTTTTCGCTGTCCATCGGTATAGTAAGTAGGCAGTTTAATTGTATCGAAAACCCGTGTTGAGCCATCAGGCCGGGGTATGATCTCATCAATCCGGTTCATAGCATGTGCCTGCCAGGCTAACTCATCGGATTCCATGCATGCATTGAGCGACTCGCGATAAAAGGGTATGTATTCTGCAAGTTCCTTATCTGTCTTTCCCCGATAGTCCGTGCCATCGAGCCCGAAAAAATGAAGGTTAAAATCATTCGCTTCAAGATAACGACCTCTACCATCCTTAAAAACCACCATGTCAGGCATGGCGTTGATAAGAGTACGAAGTTGTTCTTCTTTTTCCTGAAGGGCTTTATCGGTCTGGTAGTGCTCTGCAATTTCGTGTTCAAGCTTTTTGTTGATTTGTTTTAGCTCACGTGTGCGTTCAGATACACGCAGCTCCAATTCCTCCTGCGCTTTACACAGTGCATCCTCAGCTTGCTTAAGTCCGGTGATATCCACAAAAGCTCCCACAATCCCAGCCACCTGCCCGTTTTCATCACGAAATACGTTTTTTCCCCAGATCGTAGAATGAACTATCCCATCTTTGTCCACTACCTTGAACTCATAAATCTGTTTTTCGGGATTCCTCATCAATTCCAAATCCTTTTCGTGATATACACTTGCAAATTCATCGGGCCACAACTCCATTACAGTCTTCCCTTTGTAGTAATCAGGTGTATAACCCATCAATTCCGCAAAGGCATTGTTAACTCCCAGGTAACGGCCTTCCCTGTCTTTATAAAAAACAGGAGTAGGAACTGCCGAAAGTACCGATTCTGCGAATCTTAACGCGCTGTCAGCCAGATGACGGGCATTACTGATCTCTTCATACATTCGCTTACGCCCGGTATGAGTATTACTCTCTTTTTTCATAGCCATATCAATTTAAACTAATCATTAAACCATGAAATAAATTGAGAAAAGGATTTATTTCAAAATCCGTTCGGGGTTTTGTTGGATCTATTCCTGATAATTACCAATAACTTTAATTGATTCAGGACTGTGCTTTTAAATAGTACAAAGGACGGCAGAACTGAGCGCCTCTTATGAAAGATTCTATTCTAATTTAAGTCTTTTTATCCAATTGTCCAAGAAATTGCATCTCAATGTTATGACTTTATCGAATACACCACCGATCCGTTTCAATTGGTATATTCCTCAGCGTATCGTTCTTGTCGCAGTGCCCGACGCTGCATGAGCCTTAATAACCGGCTTCTAATAAGGATAAACTATATGATCAGTTCCGTATGGTTTCCTTTGCGGACGTGAAAGCATGGAATTTGCCTCATCATCGTTTACGAATCTTTCGTTATCCGGATCCCATTTCAACTCCCTGTTCAGATGCATTGCGATACCCGACAGCAGACAGACGGTACAGGCCCTGTGACCGATTTCAACAGGAGAGATAGGCTCCTTACGCGTTTTGATACATTCCAGCCAGTTACCCTGTTGAGAACTGCTTTCATAAAGGTGTATCTCATTAGGACCAATAACTGAAGTCAGGATCTTCGGATCACTTGCGTCAAGCGCTTTCTGATTACTGTCCATGGTAACAGGATCGCTTCCGGTTGCTGTATAGTTTCCGCGTGTTACAAATATCCATCCTTCTGTACCCTCATATCTTACTCCGTTAGGATAACCACCGCTTGTTAGCTGTGTAATGCCGTTTTTATATTCAGCCACTGACATGAAATCGCCATGAACATCCCACAGTCCGGATTTTGGGAAATCTGCCACAGCTTTAACTGAGATCGGTCCTGTATATTCAGTATCCATTCCCCATGCGGCCGAGTCGAAGTGGTGCTGTCCCCAGCCGGTGATCATACCTGCACCGAATTGCTCACACCTGAGCCAACCCGGCCTGTCATTAATGCTGTTCTGAGGATGAACACGCATTTCGGTATAATATACCTCAGGCGTTGACCCTAACCACATTTCATAGTTAAGGTTTTTGGGAATCGGCATTGGAGGGGCTTCCGGACCGGCAGGATCACCTGGCAGTCCTATCTTTACAGTATGTAGCTTCCCTATCCTGCCATTTCTTACAAGCTCGGCAGCATATCTCCATTGCACGCTTGAACGCTGCTGGGTTCCCACCTGTAAGATTACTTTCTGGCGTTTTACAAGATCACTCAATTGTCTACCTTCCTTTATAGTCAGCGAGGTTGGTTTTTCCAGATAGATATCCTTTCCTGCCAGTGCAGCTTCCATGGCTGGCTGGGCATGCCAGTGATCGGGTGTTGTTATCAGGACAGCATCGATGGATTTATTGAGCAACAACTCCTTATAATCTCCGTATGCCTTAACGTCTACATACCCAGGTTTTCCGGTCTGTATTGCATAAAAATCTTCAATGTGCTTTTTGCCGATGGCCATCCTGTTGGAATCGAGATCAGATACAGCCACAAACACACATGAATCAAACTTCATTGTGGCAGAAGCATCTAAGGTTCCCATGCGGCCTGTTCCGATCCAGCCGATGTTGATCCTGTCGCTGGGAGGATTTTTCCCAATGACAGAAGCAGGTATTATGGTAGGTAAAATAATTGTACCTGCAGCAGCTGTCATGGAATCCGTAACAAATTTTCGCCTTTTCATAATTCAATGTAATTTGTTTAATATCTAAGTCTTAAACTCATTCGTTGTAATCAATAATTAACAGTAACCTTAGGCGGATAGGCAAAATATTGCCATGCACTTTCTGCCTTGTCCTTGTCTACCTTGCCATTATATACAAGCATCCTGTATTTCAGATGGTAATCCTGTCGTGGTTTCAGTAACCAGTCCATGTTCTTTGTGGGGGAGAAATTGGCAAACATATCACCACGGTTGTTATTTATGGTCTCCGGCCATATTCGTAATGGTTCGGGATGATTGTAATTTGTCGGGAACGACATCATCACCACGCCGGCATAATCATCGTCAATTGCTCCCTGTACAATACACCAGCGGGCTTTGGATCCATCAGCATCCTTTCGTGTTTTACCCTCTGAAGTAAGAACCATGCTGTTCGTTTTATCCCATTTCTCTGTGGTGCGCCAACCGAAGCCGGCATAACGGTATTCGAGGAGTTTGACAGGACTCGTATCCGCAATATTCAAAGTAAAATTGAAGTCCACAACATAGAAAGGCTGATCATCCTGTGGACGATATACTCTCACATCGTGAAGTTCATTCATAGCGACCTTCTCTGCTCCGGTTTTTTTAAATACCACGTGCTCATGCAATGCCTCGAATTCCGAAAATACAGGGCCGTCCTCAACTGAAACAAAATTAGCGAACCTGACAGTTCCCTGTTTTCCTCCAATATTCCAGAAATCTATTGTATCACCTTCGTATTCAACATGGGTCCATGGATTCCATATCCCGTAATGATGTATATGATCAGGCGCCTGGATGCGGGTAAGTACCTGCCCGTGAGGGGCCCACAAAGGATGAATGAAGCCACTGCGCCGGAATGAACTGTCAACTCCTGCAGGTGGGTACATGGTTTTAAAGTAGTATTCCAGAAGGTTCTGATCCCCTTTATGAATTATTAAACCGCCACCATCAACAGTAGCCAGAACATGTGTAGACTTTTCCGCCTCTCCTTTCACAAGTTCAAACTGGTATTTGCCGGGAGCATCGGTCCCGGTTTTTATGATCCAGTGCAGGGTTCTTGGATTACCGTTTTCGATCTGAAAAGGAATAGCACTGGATTTTCCTCCCTTCACCTCAAGGAGATTTAACAGCGAGTCCGTTACATGGGTAACATTATCCAGGTTGATACTCACCGGGATGTCCAGCCCGAAAGTAGGTTTAGTAAGTTTCACTTCAAGGGTGGCGATTTTCTGCTTCTGTGAACTGCCGGTTGCAGCCATCAGGCAGAAAGCAACCATTAGGAAGAATTTCTGAAATATATTGGAGTCGCTTAACATTTTAAAAGAGTTTTTAAGGTTTGCAATTAGTAGTTTATTCCCAGCAGTCAATCCAGTACTATATTTTATCAACTCTTAAAATCCGTGGTTCGCCAGCGATCGAACACTGCCCGGACCCGGTCCAGTTGGATCGCCACATTAGCATATTCGTTCTTACCGCTGTGGTGCTCAACGCTGTATGAACCTTGATAGCCGGCATCACGGAGATTTTTCATCTTTTCTTCAAGTGGCCCTTCCGTGATGTTCCACGCAAAGTGCGTATGACAGACCCACGGTGCCACAAGCCGGTCAGCCTCGTCCTTCTCTGCCTGTGTGCCATGCCAGCCACCAATATGACAGGAAATCCCGAACGCCGGGTGGTCCACCGCATGGTAAAGTTTCTGCATGTTGGCCCAGACAGTCTCAGGACCCCAATGGTTTTCGGCGCCGATCCTAAAGCCGCGATCGTGAGCCCATTGCGCGTATTCCTTATACCGTTTGACGATATGATCGAATTGCTCGCTGGTCCACTCCGTACCACTCCCGCCGGCATCTAATCTCATGAACTTGGCACCGAGTATCCCTGCAGCCTTCAGATTCGCCAGGGCATATTCGTAGTTCTTTTGGCGTATAGCAGGGTCATCATCCCATATATGCACGTTGTCCGCGCACAAATCGGCGAGCACCATCTCTCGTTCGTCTATGGCTTCCCTAACCTTCTTCAGGTATCCTTCGTCCATGCTAATAAGAAAACCATTCCAGATATCGGCGATACTTAGGTTATACCGGTACTTGCAGGTTTCCAGATATCCGAAAATGTCCATCTTGCCTTCCTCCAGCAGTCCCCGAAACGAGTAGGACAGAACGGACAGTTTCATCGGAAGGTGTCCGTCGTTCTTTGTGACAGACGATGCTGAAATAGTTTCGGCACCAACAACAGAAGCAGCTATTCCTGCCGTTGCAGTTAAAGACGTGCACAAGAAATCACGACGATTGAATTTTTTCATTTTTTTTCTCCTTTCTCTATAATTTTGTTAAGTTATTTTTTTAAATACAAACTTATGTGGTTAGTTCCCAGCCTTGCCGATATTCCCGGATAAGGTAGCTATTCGCCGACTCAACGTTAGTGATCCGCCCTTCAGCAGAGTCCCAGACCAGCTGCTGCCCACCCATTCGCAGTGAAATTGCTGCCAGGTTAAAGGCATCGGAAATGGGTCCGCCGAGCGTGAAATCAGCATATGTCGATTTGCTGCCTTTTAAGGCATTGATCCACTCGTTTTCATGATGGGATTCCTGATCCATCGGCTTCTTTGCAGCGTTGTCAAGCTCGCTTACATCCTGTTTCGAAAAAACCTTCGGGTTCTCTCCCCGGAAGTCGCAGATAATCTTCCCTTTATCGCCGACGAACATCATCCCTTCAGGTGATAGTTCCAGGTTGTCTCGTTCGAACTCTTCCGGTTTCTTTGGTTTCATTCCTCCATCGTACCAGAATAGATTCAATTCCGGTCGGTTGGTTCTGGCTGCGAACTTGAACCGGACAGTACAGGCGAGAGGGAAAGAGTAATCATTGTTTATAGGAGCGCTGACGCCATCAACGATTGCGCAGGCATGACTCGGAGTTGATTCCACCAGAATCAGATTGTCCAGACTGAACTCACGGAACACAGGCCACAGGCTGTAGTGGCCCATATCTGCAATCGACCCGCCGCCGAACTCATACCAGCCTCGAAACACTGCATGCGTAAAGTGAGGATGATATGGCCTGTCCAGTGATGGTCCCAGCCACAGATCCCATTCAAAATCCTTAGGAACAGGCGGTGTATCTGTTGGGATTGTCGCATATTGGGGCCATACCGGTCTATTTGACCAGTTGTGAATCTCTTGCAGTTTACCGATCACGCCCTCACTGATCCAATCAGCTACCAGGCGAACCTCTTTACCATCGCTCGCAGCCATAAAATAGGTACCGACATTTGTTTTTCGGGCGGTCTCAATAACCAATCGGGCCTCTTGCAGACGGTTTGCCAGAGGTTTATGCATTGAAACATGCTTGCCTCTTCTCATTGCCGCAATAGCGATGGCTGCATGAAGATGGTCAGGTGTCATCACCTCCACTGCATCGATATCTTTTTCTTTCTCCAACATCTCGCGAAAGTCTGCATACGCGGCACAACCTTTAAACTTGCCTGAAGCCCGCTCATCGGCATAGCAGGTTTCAATGATATTTTTTGCAACATCCCGGCCTCCTGGAATACCCTCGCCCTTTTTCCAGTCAGGTTTGTTCAATGCTTTGGCTATTCGTTGCCGCAGGCCGTCGCGCGACCAGTCTACGTAATTGACACCATCCTTTTCCGGATCGCACACGGCTACGAACTGCAGTTCCGGCATGTGAACCCTTGCCATCACGTGCTGTAATCCCATTGTCCCGCAACCAATATAGCCTAAGTTAATTTTGTTACTCGGTGAAATATATCCATTCCCACCCAGCACATGGCGTGGAACAATAGTAAAGGCTGCCGCCGAAGCAACCATATTACCCAGAAACTTCCGTCGGTTCATATGTGTTTTCATGTTTTTATTTAATTAGGTAATTTATGTTTATAAATTATCAGCGTTCTTATCATATGCTTCAATGGAATACTTTTTCCCGGCTATGGCTGAAAATTCCAGGCATTCACCGTTGCTTTTATCGATTTGAACCGGTTCCGGTTTCTTCTTCCCGGTCACATGAACAACAACCTGCCTGCCCGGCCATGGATTCATGATACGGCATATGTTGTCCCGCTGCGGCTGAACTTCGAGGAAGTAAACCTCCTGTGCGTTCTTTGCTGCGGAGACAAGGAAACCGCCCCTTGCCTGGAAGTTGTGGAATGCTATTTCAGTCGCAGGCGATATTGCCGGGAACAGGTGGATCCGCCCGCTGCGACTGTTAAGCAGGGCCTCGGCGTCTTCGTTCCACGACTGTTGCATAATCCCAAGGAGTGTTAAGGTCTGTTTCGTGGTTCCTGCTGTCTCCAGCATCCGTGCTGTACGGAGCATCATTTCCCTTAATTCCGTGGGTGAGTCAAGGTTGATCTCGTCAGCCAGAATCGTAGGATATTCTACTGCCTCTCCAAAATGATCCGGTTCCATGTGTAGTGGCTTAACGCCATGAACGGCTGCGAATACCGGTCCCTCTGGCGTTTCCCATGTGGGGTATGGAGCCAGGTTCTCAGCAATTTCACGCCATTTCCCACGCATTTCTTCATCCACACCGAGTATCTCCGACGCTTCAGCCGAACGGTTCAACGCCCAGCGAAACATGCACAGCGAACTTATCACGTCCTTATTGCGGGCAAATTCCGCATAAAAACCCCATCGTTCAGGTTCCATGGACGGGATGATGTGGTAATAGCCGTCATCGCCCTTTTTGGCGTAAGCCGCGTAGAAGATAGCCATCTCACGCATCAGCGGATAGCACTCCTCCCGCAGGAATTGAATGTCGCCGCCGTAGTCCCATTCATCCCATGCAGGCTTAATGATCTGGGCCATCGTTTCAAGACATAGTTCGAGGGTGATTGTGGTATGGACAATTTTATCCGGTTTGACAGGAGGCTGATAGCCGTGGAAGATGGCCATACCCGGCATACCAAACATGTTCCTGGCATTATCCCGTCCACCTTCCATCCAATGCCAAACGAGTTGCTTCCACATATCCTGGTTGTCGGCCCGGTTCCGAACAAAGCGGTTGCTTGTGAAAACCTCATTATAGCAAGGAGCGCTGCTCCATAGTTGCTGATCTCTCTCGGGCGGAACATATGAAGCACTGCATTCATATTTACGCATATCAGTTTTTGTACCTCCGCCATGACCATCTGCATAGCTTCTGTATGTACCCAGGATATCTTCAGTACACTGAGTTCCGGTCACTCCATGGAATACACGTCCGTTCTCCCGCATATCGTAAAATGCGCTCCACCATTTCGTATTTTCCTTAACCACGCCATCAAAACCATTCGTCTCAGCATCTCCAAGTCTCTTCCTGGCCAGGGCCATCACATCTTTGCCATCCATGGTTGTTACAATGGTCACAAGGGCTTCCAGCTTTCCGTTATCCCCCGGATTAAAAATTGCAGTGGCTGCGGCACCGGCAGCTGCAGCAATCAGGCTATCAGGAGGCGGGGTTCCCAGTCCGGTCTGACCTTCCACTGTCTCCAGTTTTACCTGCCCTGGTGTGATAACCAATCCCATCAGCACATATTCGAATCCCTGTGGGAATGTCTTTTCTGGCGGCATCTTCTGATGAATCCAGAAATAGCGCCCATCTGATCCGCTTGTTGGCGGTTCCATAGGGTAATTAAATGCACTATCGGCTTCAGTACCCGGCCAGGTGTAAGTTTTTCCATCAGCGTTCATGTATTTCCTGTGGGCTGTATCGCGGTGGCGATAAAGCCTCAGCCATACCGGTGTATGAATTCCCGAAAATTCGCCTCGGATTGCATAAAGGTTACTCGTCATCCCAAGCACATATTGCAATGTTGCTTTGGCATCACCTTTGACCTCTTCCAGCTTCACCAGGCCGTTTGCACAGCTTTGGGATACCAGTGGCGGTGTGGCACCTGCCAGGGGATCCATCCCAATGATGATCTGTCCTACAGGCTTCAGACATGGCATGGAATACTCGATTGGCTCCCGATAGGGATCATAGAATCCACCTTCCTTAAGCAGATAACCATAAGCCCGGGGACGCTGGCAATCGTGGGCCACCCCTTCATAACCCTTGTTGGCCGGTGAATAAGCACCATCAATTATCTCCTGGAGTGTTGGTGCTTCAAGTCCCCTCACGTTAATTCTCCTGTCCCAGACGTTGTTCTTCGTCAGGCTGATCGTAACACGGTCAGTTGGGCCCCATAGTGTGGTACGCATCTTCAGATTGTTAATTGACATAGCGCTGCCAAGAGGATAGCAATTCCAATCCGGCGATGGATCCGTCGGATTCAACGTGTTCGTGTAGAAAACGGAACGGGCTGCCTCATGAAGCGGGATTTCCCGCTCCCAGGGAAGATGATTGGATTTCCGTGTACAGGATGTAAGCACAATCACAAGCATCATGATCGGTAGTAAGGCCAGTTTGATTGAAGTTTTCATAATTCAGGATTTATTTAGATGTTATTCTATTTAACCAAAGCTTTACAGGTATTATTCAGAAATTCGACACACTGCACAATTTCCGCGTGCTGTTTACTTCCCCAGCTTTCGTATTCGAGGGTAAGTACACCTTTGAATTTCTGACGTTTAAGTTCGGCTAATAGTTCCGAGGCATTAAGTACGCCCGTACCAAGAGGCACATCCTGCTTGGTAAGGTTTAAGTCCTTGAAATGAACTGAATTGATAAACCCATCTACTTTTTTAAGACAATCTAACGATTCCAGCCCGGAGCGGTGCCAATGCCCAACATCAGTACACATTCCGATTTGAGGAAAATACGGTTTTACAATGCTTAAAGCAAAATCAGGATCCCAAAATTTATAGGAATCATCATTTGGTTTTTTGGGATGGTTATGAACGGCAATCTTTATTTCATATTCCTTGCAAAGCCTTGTTGTTAATTCCATGGCAACCTTATTGCCCGGGTCGGGCTCTGTTGTAATGGTTTCTATACCCAGTTCTTTAGCCCATGCAAATAGTTTCCTGAGATTTGCTTCGTCTGTTGGGAAAGGGTCAACCCAAATGGCAATAGCAATTATACCGGTTTCCTTTAATTTGGCTTTTAGTTTTTCGAGTGTTGCTGCATCCATATCGGGACCGCTTTTTTGAGGTATGTCCTTCGATAATTGCTGGTACGATAACAATTCTGCATAATGTACTCCCAGGCTTTGAATGCTGTCGAGCGCCTCGAAAAGAGTCAGTGTATTATAGGTCCAGCATTGGATAGCAACTTTCCAGCCCAGTTTAGACATCGTTTTTTCGTCAACACCTTTGTATGGTGCATTTTGCGATACACTACTTTGTTGTGTTATACAAAAAACAAGAAATACGGCCAGTAGCGCTCGTTTGATGCGCCCCATTAGCAGGCTTGAGCCGGGTACTTTTGTTAGTGTTGTCATGATTTTCATTATTAGGTTGGTTTCAGGATATTGTTAATGTATTCAATTGCTTTCTGGTTAGCAGCATCGGGGGTATATTTGTTGCTTTCGTATTCTATATCGACGTAGCCCTTGTAGCCATCTTTTACCATAGCTTTTACACATTCCGCAAAATTGATGTCTCCCTCGCCAATGAGCTCGTTAGAAAAATCGCGTAAGGTTGAACCATCGTTATTTGCGATATTGTGCCAGCGTCCATCTTTAAAATGAGCATGAACAATATGTTCACGGCATGCATGGTAAAAAGCAAAGGGATCCTCGCCACTGGCATAAACATTGCCTGTATCGAACACCAATTTAATGCCTGGCACTTCGCGAATAACCCTTAGCATTTCTGCCGAAGTGGCAAGTGGGCTGTTCCTGATACTTTCGATGGTTAATGTTAGTCCGGCGGCATTTGTAAGTAAAATGGCTTCCTGTAATCCATGAATCCAGTTAACACGGCACTCCTCCGCGGTCATCTCTGGATTTCCCGGGGTATGGATCATTACCTTGTCTGTACCCAGGAGCTTTGCTATATCAATGGCCTTTTTTACCTCTTCAATACCTGCTTCCCGCTCGGCCCTGGTAGGTTTATTAAGCGGGGGGAAAAACGTGTAACACACTACTTTTTGACCGTGCGCTTCCAATACTTTACGGATACTGTCGGGGTTTAAGGGCGAGAATGAATGGGACACAATGTCTACACCATCAACACCCAATCTCTTGCCTACTTTGCACATCTTCTCAAGGTCGAAATTGCTGTCTTTTTTCCAATCCTGACGTGCAAAAGTATAGGTCATAAGGGAGAATTTCATTCTATTAACCTGCAACGGACCGGTGTTTTCCTGTTGCGAATAAGCTTCCCGCAAAAGAAAGGGCGTAACCAGTATCCCGGTAATAATAACCGCGATAAGGGTAAAAAAGCGGTAATGGTTTGTTTTTTTTACTGTTCTCATAGTTTGGTATATTCTTTAATAAAACTGAATTCCTGTTGAACCGCCTTCACCATTAAAATGAATTGCAGGCTTGCCTCCTATGGCTAAATTTAAAAGCACAGGTTGTAATATTTGCCACCACTGAGCACATTAGAAGAATTCCTTAACTAGCATTTCTTATATTCATACTTTTCGGGTAGGCCACGACTAATCCACCAGAGACGTTAAGTAAACAAGAGAAATCGCAATAGACCGGTCATTCCTTGTCTTTAAGCAACCGGATACCGAAACCTGTTGGCTTTACGTGATGGCTGTCACCCAGGTATCTGGACCAGTTGTGAACACTGCTCAGCCATCCCCTATCTGAAGCTTGAGGTGTGGCGCTCCACATGTAGTAGCTTCCCGTCAAATTGTGAAAGCTGCCGTCGTTCCAACGGGCGCCGTTGGGGAGGCAGTTGAAACCGGTCTTGTTGTTCAACTCCGGATGCTCGCTGATCAGCAATTCTTTTTCCCAGACATTTCCTTGTTTGTCTACGACCCGGTACTGCCAACCGATTCTTCCCGCCACCGATTTGCCGAGCTTGTTTTCCTTGTCCTTTTCTTGATAGTTGTCGCCCTTCCATTCGGGGTATTTGGTTCCATCGAAGTTATATCCATTGTGTACCAGGTACCGGCGAAAGGCCAGTTGTTCCTCAACCGAGGGCACATGCCAGCCTTCGGGCGCAATCTTCGGATGGCTCGCGGCCCACCAGTTGTACAACAATCCATTCTTTCCATTTTCGGGATTGTTCTCGTAGTAGCACCATGCCGGGGACGAAAGACCTTGCCATTCTTTGTCGTCAGTAACGTTGGGAATCGGCGTGCCGTCGTTGTACTTGGTAGTCCGCAGGCTTGTAGTGGTCCACACGAAGTCGCCAATCTTCACCGTCTGGTAAACATTCCCGTCCGCATCCGTCACCGTTCCGGCGCAAACGATCATCTCGATCGCCATTTCGTTGGAACCTGAATCAGGCACATGTATCTGATAATCAAGGTAACCCTCTTTAGTGACCGTGATCACATCCTTGCGATAGTCAATGTAGCCCTCTTGGGTGACCGTTTTGGTTACCGGAGCAAGACCGACCGGGACGATGCTGAAATTCCCCTTTGCATCAGTCGTCGTGAATTGGCCGGTGCTTTCTATCCTCACCAGGGCTCCATGCAGTCCTGTCCCATTTGCATTTTTTACCGTTCCCCTGAGAGCCGCGGAGTTCCTGGGGGTCGTTGCCGATTCATTTGCCTGCCCGGAGACATCACGTAACAGCCGAATGCAAAAGCCGCTTCTCTTGTGATGCTGATTGTTGCCATACTTGGCGAACCGGCTGTGAATACTGCTCATGTGCGCATCATCTCCATTGCCCGGAGTCGTACTCCACCAGTAATCGCTGCGTCCCATCGCGTGAAAACTTCCATCGTTCCAACGACTGCCTGTCGGAAGCGCTGAAAACCCGGTACGATTGTTGGTAGTCAAATCGTTGCCAGCTGTTCCCGGAATAGAGTCATAGTCCCAGCCGGTTTTTGCCGTCATCGATTTGGCAACCTTATTCTCTTCCGTTGTTCCATCGAAATTGTAACCGTTGGCGATCAGGTATTGCTGGAGCTCTATCTGCTCTTCATGCGTCGGGACTCTCCACCCCTTCGGAGCAATTTTGTCGGAACTCGCAGCATACCAGTTGTACAAGATTCCGTATTTCTTCCCATGTTCGGGATTATTTTCGTAATAGCAAAAGCCCGGACTGGCCAAAGCTTTCCATCCGGCGTCATCGGTTACCTGAGGAATTGGCGTGCCGTCGTTGAACTTGGTTGTCCTAAGGTTCTCGACAGTCCACACCTGATTACCAATCTTCACTGTATGATAGATGTTGCCGTCCGCGTCCTTCAAGGTTTCCGAAGAAGTGGCTTTATCTGATGTTTGCACCCCGGCGGTCCAGCGGATACCACGGACAAGTATTTCACGGAATTCAGGACAATTATAGGCTTTTTCATCGTGTCCAAGCTGGATATTGAAAACCCTGGATTTTCCATAATTTCGGGTCCAGGCAATAGGCTCATCGTTTTCCGGGTGAGTTGTGGCTAGCAGCACATGGTTGTCTTTTGCCCACCAGCGCCCCATGTAGGTTTCGTCGATAATCTCGAAATCCTTCATTCCCTGGGTAATCGGGTGCCGATCATCCATTACCTGGATGGGGATATGCACACCTTCATGAACCTTGCCGTGCGGCCAGGGTTTTCCATCTATTTCAACATCGAAGTAAATGTAGGCTGTTCCGATGATGTAATGGTATTCCCGCCAGCTTTGAAACGCGGCCTGCGCGTGATGCATCACTACCAGGCCAACGCCTTTCTCCTTCAGGAGCCGCACAAAGTTCTCCTGTCGTTTCGGGGAGATTTTTTGTGTCATGTTGTAAAGAAAGATGACATCGTAATCCCAGGCACTGATGTCCTCAAACACCTCGCTTTCATCCTTCAGGGTATACTCGGAATAATTAATGTCTTCGCAATTAAAGATGCCGAAGAATGATTCACGGTTGAAGTGATGCCCGCTTGTCAAAATAAGGATATCAATCTTGTCCGGATCCCCGAAGGCAGTTTTGTGAGGGGCTCCCTGCGCGTTCATGTTAAACCCCAATGGCATAAATACTATTATACTAATTATCAGTAGGATACTTATCGATATTTTTTTCATTCCTGAAGGTTTAATACTTTTTCCTGATGTACAGGTACAATGATTTGTTTTCATGTTTTAATTTATTTATTAAATACTTCAATACTATTAGTACTTGTTTTAGATGACACATAAAACTTAGAAGAAAATCTTACAATCGCGGCTCCACCTTGAACCAATCTACCCGAAGGTTCGCGTTTTGTTTGCTGTTTATCCTGATTTTGTTATCGCCTTGTTTCAGGTCTACCAGGCCAAGGTCTAGTTCTTCCCAACCATTGGTTTTTTTGAACGCCGTACCGTCCCAGCCGGCAAGGGTTTTCGCACCGACCAGCACATCGCCGTTGAAATCGTTATCCGCAGCAAGCCTGACTTTCAGATTGGCTTTCATGTCGTTGGCCACCTGCACCAAGACTTCCACGTAGTCGTGACTGACGTCAAAACCACTTACATAACCTTTGCCGCTATATCCCGGAAAAGCGTTTGATGTTTCCGTTCCATTGAGTCTTCCTCCGGCAGCTTTGCCATTTTCGGCCTCAAGCATTATGATGACTTTGTTCGGTTTTCCTTTTAAAAGCCCCAGGGAGTCGGGAACAATCGGCTTGATGGTACCGTCAGGGTTGTAAAAAAGGTAATCGGCCATCAGGTTTCGTACTTCACTCATTCCACCCGAAAGCCATGCACTGTGATGAAATGCCAGCCAATTACCTTTGTATTTAATGATCGATCCGTGATTTGTGCCAGCGCGGCCTTTAAATTCGGCTATGTATTTTCCCTTGTACTCATAGGGTCCCAGGGGCTTATCGGCAATGGCATAATACATTTCCTCGGGCCACTGGCCTTTGGGTAAGCCCGGGTAAGACAGATAATATTTCCCTTTATATTTGTGAACCCAGGGACCTTCGAATACCTCGAAAAGTTGAGATGTCAGATCTACTTTGGTGCCGGGAACAATGGATTTCAGGTCGTTGGTGAGTTGGGCTGCACTGCAATGCCCGCCTGCGCCCCAGAACAGGTAAGGGGTATTGTCGTCGTCCACAAACAGGCAGGGGTCTTGTCCCCATTCAACCCCCTGAATAAAACCTATATCGGTAAACGGTCCCTGGGGAACATCGCTTGTGGCAAGCCCTGTGCGGAACATGCCGGTGGCTTTTTCAATCATACAATAAACCAGGTAATATTTGCCGTGACGGTAAACAGCATCAATCGCCCAGGCATGACTGATAGCCCAGTCGACATCGTCGACCGAAAGAACCCGTCCATGATCGGTCCAGGTTACCAGGTCCCGGGTGGAAAATACATGGTAGTCGAACATGGTGAGATGATGGTTGGTTCCCGGTACATCGTGCGACGTATAGAGCCACAGGGTATTGGTGTCGCTGGTCCACACATGGGCCGAAGGGTCGGCAGCATAAATGTGTTTGATCAACGGATTTTGGGCATTCACTGCCTGAGCAGATAAAGTAAAAGCAAGCAGGAGATATAAAACTCGTTCTTTCATGAGATCGTTTTTTTAAAATTTACTAAAGCGAAACGTAATTTAGTTTTGCATTGGAATTCTTGATGCCGGGCCTCCTTTGGTATAATTACCATCAAACTTTTGATTGTCAATAATTACATTTTCAAGTTTCACATTTTTCACGTTTATAATGTCGAAACGGATGTTATCGGGATGTCCGGGTCGAAATCTAATGTCAATATCTTTCAGGAATACATCATGGGTTGGCTCTTCCTTCCATCCAAATATGCGGATACCATTACTTGCGTTTTCTACTTTAATATCCTCAATATAAATATTTCTAAACTTAGGAACATGCGGGCTAAGGGTATCGCCATCATAATTGGGGTTGATTGATATCACATCATCTTCCACGATGTTAAGCCTGAGATTGCGGATAAATATGTTTTCTATAGTGCCTCCGCGCGAACGACTACTTTTTATGAATACTCCCATCTTTACATTTTGTATGCTGAAATTATCTACCACGTAAATGTTCCGTGCTCCGGCTGCAGCTTCACTGCCCACAGCAAAAGCATGGTGCCCTTTGAACGCACAGTTACGGGTAACTACATTTTCGCAAACACCTCCAATGCGTCCGCTTTTTATATATTCCGACAGGATATTTTCCAATTCAGTGCCAGTGATGTCTGCGCCTTCACGGCCTTCACGGTCGCGCCCCGACTTAATGACAACATTATCATCGTGATTGTTGAACATGATATTCTCAATGAGAACATCTTTTGAAGATTCAATATCAAACCCGTCGTTGTTAATGTTACCAGCATCGAACACGATATTGCGAAATGTCATGTTTTGTGAGAATACAGTATGTATTACCCAGAATGGTGGATTTGATATTTTAATTCCATCAATCAGAATATTGCGACTCAGAAAAAACTGAATCATTGATGGGCGCAAGTTGTACGTTTCCGTGTTCCCCATTTTACGTTCGGCAACTGGGATGTCCATGTTATTGGCATCACGTGGGCCGATGGTCACCTTAGGGTCATCAGAAAATTTTCGTTTCTCTTTGAAAGTAATCTCCCATTTCACCCATTTTTCGCCATCGCCAGTAATTTCTGGTGTAGCTCCGTTACCGCCTGTGTAAGAAAATTTCACATTTTCAATATTGAATCCTCTTATTAAAGGCGAAGGGCCATAAATGGTTGTGCCTTCGTATCTGGTAATCACACCTTCTCCGCTGTTGGAGTATGCTTCTGGGTTAAATTCAAAAAACAAGCGGATTGAAGGTTGAAAAACCAATTCAATATTCGAGCGCAGTTCAATAGGGCCCGATATTCTGTAAATATCGATAAGCCTTGTCCATTTTTCAGGGCCCAGGGTGTGAGGAAATACTATTTTACCACCTCCTTTATGGCTTACCTCATCAATGGCTCGTTGGATGTCGGCTCGAAAATCATAGGTTCCGTATTCATCGGGTTGGTGCCCAGAGTAGTCAATGATATTGACACTATAATCAGGTATGTTCACTTTCTGAATCCTGCTGGTAATTGCCATTATTGAGTCACTTACTAAATCGGATGCCTCATTCGTATAATCATGATTTATGCATTGGGTAACTATTAGGCTATACAGTATGGCCAAAAAGGATAGTTTTTTCATTTATTTTTTAATTTGATATTTTAGTTTTGTGATATTTTACTGATCATCAAGGTGATATACTTGTATCTCTGAAAATTTTGGCAATACTCCCGAATTGTTTACCTGCAACCTGATATATCTGCCAGTTTTTCTTTCAAAGGTTATCGAATAGGTATGTCCAATCTTGTTGCCTTTATCAAGCGTCATCCACTCATCTCCAGACTTATATTGCAAAACGAAATCGTTTGTGCGGGGTTCCCATTCATGTCCTTCTTCGCGAATGTCGATGCGGTTAAAGTCTTTTTCGGCGCCCAAGTCGAGTTCTATCCAGCATTGTCTGGAATCTGATTTCCATTCGGTTTGAGGGTCATCATCGACCAACCATTGAGTCATTTGCTGATTAACAGATGCTGTAACCTTTGCTGTTTTGGCTATCGATTTGGTTGGTATCAGAATAGGCATTATATCGGCAGCATTTCCACCAAGCGTAAGCTTGATAATGGTGCTGGGAGATTTCCGGTCCCCATCCTGAATCAGAAATTTTATTCCTTTTGGACTTTCCTCAAACTTGATATCGCCTCCTGTCATTAATTCTGCTTTTTCAATTTTTTCCCCCAATGATGGAAAATATTCAGGAGTATCGAACCAGGAAAGAATGTGCAAGTACACCACCTTACCCTTATTTGTGCTGGCTCCCCAGCCTGCCGGTTTGTAAGGACCACCATCCAGGGCATAAATACTCTCGCCATACTTGCCAAGCCAGTCCCCAATTCCTTTAAGTATTTCAGCCTGCCGGGGTTCAATTATACCGGTAGGCATTGGCCCAACGTTGAGCAGCAAATTACCATCGCCTCCAACTGTACTGATTAAGATCCGAATACAATCATCGGATGATTTAAACTTGTCGTTAGTTTTCCACGACCAGGATGTGCCCAATGTCATGCACGACTCCCAGTAATCGGTATTATTAAAAGCACCAACCACCTGTTCCGGGCATTTATAATCGGCAGGCAAACCACAACGCTCATTGATGACCACATTGGGTTGTAAGGTTCGGATAAGCTTGAACAATTCCTTGGTATGATACTCCTTTTCACCATAAAATAAGCCATCGAAGAAAATCATATCAATTTCGCCATAGTTGCTGCACAGTTCTTTCATCTGTCCAAAAAGGTAGGGACGATAAGCATCAAAGTCTTTTTTTATAAAATCGGGGTGATGCCAGTCGGGCTGTGAATAATAAATACCAAACGCCATTCCGGCAGCATGGCAGGCATCCGACAGCTCTTTAATCACATCGCGGCCAAAAGCAGTATTGGTGATTTTATAATCGGTAAGTTTTGAGTCGAACATACAAAAGCCGCCGTGATGCTTTGTGGTAATTACAATGTAACGCATGCCGGCATTTTTTGCAACTTCCACAAACTTTTTGGCATCAAACTCCTGTGGGTTAAAGCTTTTGTACAGGTTGTTATAAATAACATCGGGTATTTCGCCTTCACCGGCAACATCCACGCGGTTTTGTTTAGCCCAGCTAATTTCCACACCTAGCAGGCTCGACATATCCCAGTGCAAGAACAACCCAAAAGTACGATCGTCCCATTTCTTCATATTTTCGGGCGAAGCTTTTAAATAGGGTGTATAGTCGGTAGTTTCCTGGGCATTTAAAGTGTTTGTTCCGGCTATAAATACTGCAAAGATTGAAAACAGGTGAACAATTCTATTATTAAATTTCATATCAATAGGTTTTTGGGTTGAACAGTTGTTCCGATAGAATCAGATTAAAGTCTTTTTGTGATTTTTAAATCCAGAAGTTGCGGATTGATAGCCGACGACCGGATAATGCCTGTTAACTGCCGGTGCCATTCCACATCGCGCCACATACCAACAAACTGAGGACCACAAAAATTGCTGGTGGCAATGGCAATCCATTGACCTGTTGAGGCTGCGGTTTTCACACCCAGTTCACATAATTCTTTTACCCAATCCCATTTCAACAGCGGCCAGTCCTTATAATCTACAATACCCCAGCATTCGGTGGTAATCAGCGGAAGATTTGCTTTTGCTGCATGATCGGCAGTGTGCTTTATTTTATCGGTGAGGAGTTTTTTCCAATACTCAGGCTTCCCATAGTAAATGGCTTCATACTCGGCAACCAGATTTTTATAAACCTGGTTCGAAAACAGACCATCAATATCAACCGGACGGCCTGCAGTCCTGCTTCGTTCCTTCACTTCGCGGTAAAATTCTCCATTGTTTTCTTTCACCATCCAGATATGATGTTCGGCAAAATCGAAGAAAGACAAGTCACGTTCCGAGTATTTCTCCACATCGAGGTTATCAAACGAAAAGTTCAGCGGAATCTGCGGAAATTGCTTACGGACCAGTTCAATGGCTGTTTTCATCCATTTCATAGAAGCATCGGTATGCCAGTAGCCCCAGGTAAGGTGTGGAGGATCGTTTTTAAAGTATGGAGCCCAGATGTCGCCAGGCCATTCATTGCAGAGATCTACATAAAGCAGGTTGTCGAGCAATCCTGCTTTTTCGATGGTTTCCAGGGTTTTGACCCAAATCTCGCCATGCTTTTCGGGTGAGGTAATCTTCATGCGGGTGTTTTCGGCATCTTTCCTGAACCACGACGAGAGCCCAACCTTGATGTCGTATTCCCTGCATTTGGCTATAAATTTGTTTAAGTCAGGCTGTACCCTTACTTTGTTGATATCGGGGCTTCCCCAGTTCTGGATACTCCATACTTCGTGAAGAGTCCATTCTTTTTCGGGGCTTTCCGCAACGAGATGAGGATATGCATCTATACGCACTGCATTGTACCCTCTTTCTTTCAGTCCTCCGAGAGCTTCGTCCCAGTCTTCGTAACCGGCACCGGGCCATCGGCGCTCAAGCCACGAGAAATCCCACATGGTTATGGCCCGCGGACTTATCACCGCATCCGGATTATTACCACGGATTACAAAAGGAGAAGCTCCTATCGTACTGGCAACTACTCCTAGCGAAGAGGCTGCAGCAAAGTTCTTTACAAATTTTCGCCTTTCCATATTTTAGCATTATAAGGTTAATTTGAAACATAGGGCAGAATTTTAGTTTGTTTATAAAGGTCTTAGAATAATGTAATCCAATTTCATGTTGCCGTTTACCGACATCAGTTTGATTCGGTTGTCGCCTGTTTTAAGCTTAATTTCTCCAATTTTAACCGTTGAGAAGCTATTGGATGCAGGGATCTCAATGTCCTTCCAGGAAGCATAATCGCCGTTCAGCATAAAATCGTTCACACAAACGGCAATTTTCCTGGAGTTATCGGAAGAGTATCCTATTTCGAGCATATACTTTTTTTGGAATGCCACCTGGGCCAGAACTTCGGCATATTCCTCGGCATGGTTGAAG
The DNA here is from genome assembly GCA_041737175.1 of Bacteroidales bacterium. Classification (GTDB taxonomy): domain Bacteria; phylum Bacteroidota; class Bacteroidia; order Bacteroidales; family UBA10428; genus UBA5072. The sequence goes on along the minus strand of JBGSSF010000021.1, from coordinate 7,959 downwards.
CCTGTTACATATCCGTTCCCTGAATAGCCAGAGGCGGTATTTTCTGCATAGGTTCCAACCAGTTTTCCTCCTGCAGATTTCCCGTTTTCAGCTTCGAGCATGATGAAGCAACAAACAGGTTTTCCGCCGGTAATTCCTTCTTTGGTGGGAATAATTGGTTTAATGGAGCCATCAGCATTGTAGGATAAAAAGTCGGCCATGAGGTTACGGGTATAACCGTTGCCTCCGGAAAGAAAGGATGCATGGTAAAAAGCAATCCATTTGTCACGGAATTTCAAAATTGAACCATGGTTTGATCCGGCCTGACCCTCAAAGTAAGGGATGTATTGAGCCTTTGGGATATATGGACCTGTTAATGTATCTGCAACCGAATAATACATCACTTCGGGCCATTGATCGGCTGTCAGCCCTGGATACGATAAGTAATACTTATTGTTGTACTTGTGCACCCAGGGGCCTTCCTGGAGTTGGGGCAATCCGTCAGAAACTTCCAGGAGCGATCCAGGAACAATGGCGAGCAAATCGTCAGTGAGTTTTCCTATATAACATTTACGGGCATTTGCATAGATGATGTAAGGCTGGTTATCGTCGTCGATGAACAACGAAGGATCCATACCTTCGGCTCCCCGGATCATGCCAATGCTGGTGAAAGGACCCTCCGGGCGACTGCTTACAGCCAACCCCAAGCGGAATTCGTCTGAATTCTCCTTGCTTCTCATGCAAAACACCAGGTAATAATTTCCTTTCCAATAAGCGGCATCTATTGCCCAGGCATGCGAAATGGCCCAGTCCACATCATCAACCGACAAAACCCGGCCATGATCAGTCCAGTTTACAAGGTCTTCTGTAGAAAAAACATGATAATCGAACATGGTACTATGGTGATTGGTACCATTTTGGTCGTGAGAAGCATAAAGCCACAGCTTGTTGGGACTGTCCGGCCAGACATGGGCTGAGGGATCGGCCGCATAAATATGCGAAATCAAAATATTCTGCGCGCTAAGATTTGTTGGGACCAACAGCAGTGTGGAGAGAATAATTTTATATAGCGACATGTTTAACTTTTTATTGAATGTTAGATTTCTTTACTTTTTTAACTTCTCCTGATATTTTAAAATCCGAACCTTTGGAAATGTACACAGGTACCGCCGAACCGTTACCGGGAGCGCCAGAACCTTTAAAGTTGTTTATCCGCAAGGTTTTGAAGTTTGTGACCTCAATGCCATGGGTAAAAAAGGGATACTCCGGTTTTTCCCATTCGAGGTCAAAGTCGTTGATCACAAGATTTTTGACATATTGTGCATAAAAGCCCGGAATGTCGCGCATAAACAGTGATTGTTCCGGGTCGAGGCATCCGCGCAAGTCGATATTTCCTCCGGCATATTCGTTCAAAGTGCTGTTTAAAAATGTTAACCGGATATTTTCGAATTGTATGTTCTCCAATAAGCTTTCTTCAGTTCCATATAGTAAAATGCCATTTTCCGAACGGCATATAATATCACGGAGTGTCACGTTCTTCACCTGACCGATAATTCCGTCCTTCTTGCTCCTGATCGCTGAAATGTGGATTGGCTCGCCATTTCCCCACCAATCGCCCGTATGTAAACGGGTTTCGATATTCACCCGGGAAATATTAACGTTTTCAATGGAACCCGAATCGCGCACGAAGATTCCTATGCCTCGGTTCGAGTCGAAAATATTGACATTGCTGATATTGATGTTCTTCACCGTGTTCTGGTCTTCAAAACCGATACGAATCCCGCTCGAACGCGATTGAAGGTTACAATTTGAGACATTGATATTCTCCGATTTATGTTTTAGATAATAATACCCCGGGAGTTCGTAATGGTAGGCATATCCGGTAATGGCAATGGCATCATCGCCGGCCCTGATATCGCAATCGGAAACATTGACGTTGCTGCAAGAGGTAATATCCAGGCCATCGCTGTTAGGCGTTTCGAGACTGTTCCATATTTTCACTCCTTTCACAATTACGCCATCGCAATCAGCAAAATGGAGCGTCCAGAAAGGCGATTTCGAGATAACCACGTTTTCGACCAGCACATTCCTGCATTGTGAGAAAATGATCATCTGGTGCGGACGCATTTTAGCCGGATCAACGGGCCCATCACCAATGCCCGAATTTACTTTGCGGAAATTTTCTTTCTGCCGGGTAAAAGTAGTGCCTCCCCATTCTATTTTCTTGGCTTTATTCCAGTCGAAAAAAGCTTCTTCGCTGCCATCCAGGGTCCCATTGCCGGTAATGGAAACATTGTACGCTTTTAACGTGAAAAGCATGCCGTAATTGGTTTTTCCGAAACCCGGCCGTTCAAAAGGTTCATAATCGGCGATGGATGTACTTCCTTTCAAAACGGCTCCTGATTCGAGATGCAGGTTGATGTTCGATCTCAGGTGAATGGTGCCGGTTACAAAGACGCCCGGAGGCACATAAACGCATCCGCCACCCTCGGAAAAACATTGGTCAATCGTTTTCTGAATGGAAAGTGTATTTATGGTTTTTCCATCGGCAACTGCTCCAAAATCCTTAATGTTGTATGTTTGAGAAAGACATGTAAAGGAAATTGAAATCAATGAAATGAGAATGATTTGTTTGGTGATCATGATTGGTTTTGTTTACGGTATAAAATTATCCCAGACTTTTTTTACCAGTTGTGGTTGTGGCACAAAGAAAAATTTCTCCGGATTTTCCTCAAACTGCCGGTAGATAGATATTCCCGGGGAAATTCCAAGCAAAGTATATATTTCAGGACTTTTCACAATTAACTCACTTTCCGTGTAATTCGGATTTTTCTGCCATTCAATTTTTCCATTGGGGACAATCACCGGGAACCATGCCAATCCTTTATGTGCACGCACACCACCGTATTCAAAACCATATTCACGGTCGCACCAGGCGCCAAAAGTCAGGGGTTGTCCGGCATCGGCACTGATAGTGGCATGTGCCCAATCAGGCGGAACAATCACCACATCGCCCGGATTTGCATACACAGCAAAGCATCGTCCCGGTTGATCTTCGGCCGTTTCCTGCATATAAATAATCGCTTTACCACTCCATATTTCGTACACTTCAGGAGTTGACCAGCCCGAAAGCGGTGAAACTTTGTGAATATGTCCCTGACTGCGAACAGGTTCGTCGCCCAGATGGCCGGCGGCGTAAGTCACCGCACCATATAGCAGGTGAAGTTGTTTTAGCTGAAGGAGATGTTCCTTTTTCCCCACATCCATCGCGATAGAATAAACCGGGTCGGGCCCTGCACATTGTGGATCAAGCAGGCTATTGCGGATGGAATCGAGTGAGCGGACTTCCACTTCAGGCCCGAATACATCAGGCCCATATGCAAAACCCATGGGTTTAATTGTGGGTTGAATGTCAAATCCGGGATAAAATTCCATAAGCCTCAAATCATTAAAATCTCACATATGCTTTTATGGTGCCACATTTATGGCCTTCACTTGCACCGTATGGACGAATGGTGTAAGCCCCCACTCTGGCAGGAACAATAAAAACTTCTGCATAATGAACCACGAAAGGATCAAACGAATGGGTCGGGCTTTCCACGATCACTTCATCGCCTTCCACCAGACAAATCACATGAACTCCGCCCTGGGTGTGGTGTTCGGTAATTTTTGTAAACCAATGCCGGCGGGTTTCTATAAATTCCCGTTCATGCAATCCTGTGCGTTCTTCTACCCATCGGTCGCCTTCAGCTACCTTTTCTATTCGGTTTACCAGATTTTTACGTGTCCATTCGGTGGTGCGATCCCATTGGATTACATTTTTACCATGCTCAATGTTGATGGGCCTCGGTTTCCCATCCATACCCAAACGACCCCAATCCCACAATTTGAAGGTGAAAATATAAGGGGTTGCGCTGATTTCAAGCACCATACTGTTTTTGCCGGAACAATGTATGGTTCCGGCAGGAATCAACACATGATCGTGTTTTTTCACGGGCCAGCTTTGCACGTGTTTCTCTGCCCCGAATGGATTTCCCCCTGCCTGGGCTTCTTCCAATTCGGTCAACATTTCTGTCGGATTTACTCCTTCACGTAAACCGAGGTAAACGATGGCATCATCTTCTGCAGCCATCAGGTAATAGCTTTCGTCCTGCGTATAGTGTAAGCCGAATTTCTCCTGTATGTATTCAGTCAACGGGTGAACCTGCAGGCTCAAATGGCTTCCATCCATGGTATCGAGGTAGTCAAACCGAATCGGGAATTCATCACCAAATCGGCCATGAACCCGGTCTCCCAATAATTCACGGGGATGACGGAATACCAGATTGATGGATGGAATCTCAATCACATCGTCATCAAACTTTAACATTAAGCTGTTTTCTTCAGGAACACAATTAAAACACCAGGCATAATTGGGAGCTGATTCATCGAGATTACAAACCTCTTTCATCCATTGCCCGCCCCATGGACCGGGATCGAAAAATGGCACCACGCTAAAAGGGCGATAGGTGGCTTGTTCAAGTCCTTCCAAAATAGCTTTGCCAGCAACCAGTTTTGGGTAACCCATTTTGTTGGTGTCGAGCAGAAAATCCCATCGGTTAAAAAGGTTTTTTTTCAACCGGTCGCAGAGGCGCCAGTCCACAAAAAAGCCCTGTTTGTAAAGGAGCATCCAGTCATCGGTTTCGCGGTTTTTCACACCCAGGTTATCCACCAAATGTTGACGCATTCTTAACTGGATTTCCCAGCGTGCCATGTCGGCATACACCAGCATATCCGGGGTCGGACAAATAATTGCAGCACCGCTTCCGTAAACAATGATTATTCCCTCATGTAATGCCTCGATTTCAGACTGAATTGTTTTTACTTTTAGAGGATCGAAAAAGGCACCCATCGTCAAACGGGTCATGAACCCAAAAATACGGTCATTGGTCACATCCTGAAAAATCAGCTTATTAATCTCTTCATCAGGCAACATAAATTCTGAAGACTGGATAAAGTGATTATATTTCAAACCGGCTTTCAGATTCGGTATCACTTCTTCATGATATACACCCTGATAGGTTTCAATTACGATCAGTTTTTTCGGATTTTTCAAAACCGAAATCTCTTTGTTAAGCCGGTTACAAATATCTCCCCATCCTTTTTCGATCTTGTACAATGGATTTTTCACCTCTACAACCGGAAGGTTTGTAAATTTTGAGCTTTTGTTCAAGTATCTCTTTTTCATCAGAAAATTTTCATTCCAAAGATGACCGGACCAGGTAATCGGCACCATATAAAGCGGCGGAATCAGGAAACATTGCTTCAACAAGTCTCACTTTTCCCCAGGGTGTCCATGCCAGTTGGTTTACTTTTTCCTGAAGTGCAGGCAGAATGGCCGAAGAACTTTTCATGATTCCGCCACTCAGGATTATCAGTTCCGGATCAAATGCATGTATCATTGTTATGATTCCGGCAGCCCAAGCTGAAAGGCAATGATCAAGCACTTTTATGGCAACCCGATCGTTATTTCCCGCATGGTGAAATAATGCCCTGAAATCCAGAACTTCCTCATTTTTAATCGCGCTTTGATCAAACTCCGGATATTCCTTCAATAATGATGGCAAACGCCAGGTTGAGGCCTCGGCTTCCAGGCAACCAATATTTCCGCATGTGCAGAGAGTACCGTGGTGGTTTACAACAAAGTGTCCGCCCAGGTTTCCGGCCTGGAAATGTTTTCCAATCAGTAACTGGCCACCGATCAAGACTGCCGAACCAATTCCGGTTCCCAGAGTAATAGCAACCAGTTCCGTAAAACCTTTCCCTGCTCCATATTGCCATTCGCCAAGTAAAGCCATTCTGGCATCGTTCATGGCAAAAAGCGGCCAGTTCCACTTTTCACGGGCCCAGCCAATCAGATCAGTTTCAGGGCTATCGTCGTACTTCTGGTTGGTTGATAAAATCCGATTATTTAAGGAATCAACTATTCCGGCAAACGAAAAACCAATGCCCATAAAATCTTCTTTCTGAAGGTGATTTGACAACATCATCTCATCAATCACCTGTTCAAGTTCAGGAAGTTGCGTTTTCAGTCCTGAAGCTGCACGGGCACCCACTTCCTTTCGGTCTAACAACTGACCTTCTTTCAATAAACCAATTTTAATGATGGTTCCTCCGAGGTCGATGGCCATGGTAAAATTCATCGGATATTGATTATTGTAGGAATTTCATTCTGCAAAATGCTTTTCCAGTTCTTCCAGCGTTTTACCTTTGGTTTCAGGAACAAAGTTCAGCACATACAGCAAATTTGTCAAACAGATCAGGGCAAAAATCAAAAAAGTAATTCCACCGCTCAGTTTTTCAAGCATGATCGGGAATGCAATGCTTACAACGGCGCAAGCAATCCAAAGCGAGACAATGGCAACCGACATCCCTTTACTGCGCAGGCGGTTTGGGAATAATTCAGCAGCAACGACCCAAAGAGCAGGTCCCAATGAAGCCGCAAAAAATGCAATATAGCCGAGTATAAATACCAGTAACCATATACTCGAAGTTTGATTGGTAAAATATAAGACCGACAATCCGGCAAGCATGATCATCATGCCTGTCGATCCAATAATGATGAGTAACTTACGGCCAAATCGATCGATTAATGCCATAGCTACCAGGGTAAAGATCAGGTTCGTTCCGCCAATCAGAATGGTTTGTACCAAAGCAGAGGCGTTGCTTTGGCCGACATTGGCGAATATTTTTGGTGCATAATACATGATCGTGTTTATTCCGGTAATCTGCTGAAAAACAGCAAGTATAATCCCAATAAATAACAGTGGTTTAATTTTGGGTGCCAGCAAATCGCGATAAGTCGATTCTTCCTGGTTCCTTAGGGTTTCCTCAATTTCATGTAATTGAGCAGAAGAAAATTCACTTCCGGAAGTTTTGACCAGCACACGGAGTGCATCTTTATTCCGGCCCCGGGCAACCAGCCAGCGTGGACTCTCGGGAACCAGGAACAAGCTGAAATATAACAATATGGCAGGTGCCGCCATTACCAATAACATCCATCGCCAGTTGTTCTCACCGGTATTAACCAGCAAATAATTACTGAAAAATGCTACCAGGATACCGACCACAATAGCCAATTGATTAAGCGAAACCAAAGTTCCGCGATACCTGGCTGGTGCCAGTTCTGCAATATACATGGGCGAAAGAATTGAAGCTACTCCAACTGCAAGTCCGCCAAGAATGCGGGCAAACAGGAAAAAGATCAACGAATGCGCTGATGCACTGCCCACGGCCGAGATAAAAAACAGAAGCGCCGCCATCATCAGCACTTTTTTTCGTCCATAGCGGTCTCCCGCCTTTCCGGCGAGAAAAACCCCGGCAATACAACCGAACAGCAGACTACTAACTGTCCAGCCCAACCCTGCTTCTGACAAACCGAAATAAGGTTGAATAAAATTGATGGTCCCGGAAATAACAGCGGTGTCGAAACCAAACAAAAGCCCGCCCAATGCAGCTACTATTGATATGAGAATGACGTATACTTTCATGAATTAGTGTTATTTTGTTGAGTAGTACGATAGTTCAAAGTTTCAAGTTCCAGGTTCCAATTTTCGCGATCATAGAAGCTTAAGTAATTAGTTGCTGACTTCAATTAAGTTACAGGTTTGTTCAATGTTTCATGCTCAAAGTTAAAAGTCCATTCTTCAACTTTAAACATTGAATGTTTGACTTTAAACGAGTCTTGGCTCTCCACCCACTTCAAGTAGCCTGGCAGAAAATCCATTTTCTGCTATTTCCTCGTAATCGTGACCTGCGTCCGATGGCCAGCAGGCTCCAACAATCAGTTTTTCATCACCAGTATTGGCCAGCCGGTGAGCAATTTCGCCACCGATGTAATGCAGACTTCCGTGGTAAACTTCTTCTGACCAGGTATTCCGGTCACGATCCATTAAAACCAGCATTCCTTTTCCCTGGACTCCCCAGTAAAATTCGGCGCGA
>JBGSSF010000017.1:0-10685 GCA_041737175.1 Bacteroidales bacterium | reverse complement strand
AGGCTATTTGAATAAAACTACTGTTGATAACGAGAATAACTCCCAAAAGAGTTATTTCCCGTTACCAACAGTAAATCATATACATCATTTAAACAACGAAATTATCAATAAAAAAGTCAACGTTATTTAGGCATTGACAACCTACAACTTATAACTTACAACCTAAAACCATTACAACCACCACAACCATCACAACAATTATACCTCACTATAAGTATTTCTCTATTCCCCCTTGTCATATCTTTGACAGAAACCTTGATTTTGGCATTGGAATTTCTTAACTTTCTATAGAGTTCGGGAAAGATATATGTGAACGATTGACCTTAACCAACATAAAACGAAAGTCATGAGAAATATTGCTTACTTCACGTGTTCAGCCCTCGTGCTGGTATTTTTCCTTTCCTCTTGCAAATCTAAAACAGATGCAGTATCTGATGAAGAAGCCATCAAAGCTGTCATTAATGCCGAAACCCAGGCCTGGATTGACAAAGACATTGACAAACAAAAGAGCTATTTTATCCATGATGCTTACCAGACCAGGGTAAACATCCAGGATTCTGTTTATTACATTACTACGGGATGGGACAAACGATCCACTGAAATTGACACTGTGACGAAATATGTCGATTGGGTAGGCGTGGATCAGTTTAAGATTCAGAAGGAATTTCTTACTACGAAAATCATGGGCAATACTGCATGGACGATTTTCAGAGAAATACAAACCATGACTTATTATGGTTCTCCGGCCACGTCAGTTTCCCTGATCTATGTTGTGCTCGAAAAAATCAAGGGTGAGTGGAAGATTTCGTGTTTTGTGAAGAGCTTTATTTAACATCAGGTCTCAAACATTCTCTTCCTGAATTCCTCCCGGTAATTTTCTCCGACAGGTATCCATTTATCCCCGATCATTACCCGGTTGCGTGATATGGTTGTAATACGGTCGGTTGCCACAATATAGGATTTGTGGATACGCATGAATTTTGTCGCAGGCAGGCTTACAACCAATCCTTTCATGGTTAACAGGGATAATATGGGCTTCTTGCCATCGGTATGAATCTTTACATAATCTTTCAGCCCCTCAATGAACAGGATGCTGTCGATCATGACTTTTACCGTCTGGTAACCCGATTTGACAAGCAGGTACTTTTGCGCTGCCGGTTCAGCATTGTCAGTCGCTTTATTCCTTAACCTGTATAATTCATAAGCCTTGTTGACTGCTTTCAGGAATCTGTCGAATGGAACCGGTTTCATAAGGTAATCGGTGGCATTCACGTTGAATCCCTGCAGTGCATATTCCGAATATGCTGTAACCAGAATGAACTGCGGGGGATTTTGCAGGCTCTTGATGAAATCAAGACCGGAAAGCCTGGGCATGTGAATGTCCAGAAAAATCAAATCAACAGTGGTATTTCGCATTACCTCGATGGCTTCAATCGCACTGCTGCACTTTCCGATTACCTCAAGAAAGTGCACCCTTCCTGCAAATTCCTCTATTACCTGCTGGGCAAGAGGTTCATCATCAACTATCAGACACCTCATTTTCCTTTAATTTCAGTATCAGGTTCACAACATAGTTCGATTTCACCTGCCCTGCCGAAAAAGTGAAATTATCGTTGTACAATAATCTCAGCCGTTTCAGGGTATTGCTCATGCCAACACCCGATGATCCGTTATACAGGTTGACATCTTTATCAATCAGGGGATTTTCCACATGCAGTTTGAGTTCATTCCCGGTGAGTGATATGATTATTGAAATTTTTCCTCTCTTTTCAATATCTACACCGTGCTTAAACGCATTTTCAACAAAAGGCAGTAACAACAATGGCTCAATCACTGATTCACCTTCACCGATGTCGGCTTGAAACTTAACCTTGATATCCTCAGGCAAGCGCAACCGCTGCAGTTCAATGTAATTGGCTATGTATTCAATTTCTTTGGACAGAGGAACAAGTTTGCGTTCCGTATCATAAATGATGTAGCGCATGATTTCTGACAGCTTTAAAACAGCTTCAGGGGTTCGGTCCGATTTAATAATGGCCAGAGAGTAAATACTGTTCAACGTGTTAAAGAAAAAATGAGGATTAATCTGGGATTTCAGCAATGACAACTCAGCTCCCAGTTTCTGGTTTTCCATTTCCTTTCTCTGTTTTTCATTTTCATACCAGTTTTCAGTGACACGTATGCTGGTACCCAAGGCAAGGACTGCGAAGCAAAAGAGTGCTGAATTATATCCCCTGAACCGGGGGTATTTTCTGCGTGGGGGTTCTTTTCCATTTCGGTTGTCCTCTCCGCGTTTAGCTGCCTCAATCTTATGTACGTGCCTGATATACATTTCATTGGCGGAATAAGTAAAGGCCAGCATCATGAAAATGAATAAAAAGTAAACGGCAAACTTCCGTTTGATCAGAAAATGTGGAATCAGCCAGAGATAATTGACATAGAAAAACACAATGACTATGATCCAGTACATGAAATCGCCGAAGTTGGAAGGCAATCTTAACTCTGTTTGCAGAACCAGGGGAGGCAATAAATACATCAATACCCACCCGCCTATATGAAATAAAATCCGAACGATTTTTTGGTTTAATTTCATGGTTACCCAGTTAGCATGCAAATATACGGCTTATGTTTAACAGTGTGAACAGGTTGTAGGTGATAATAGATATACGGAAGGAATTTGACGACAAAAAATGGATGTTGCTCTGTTTATAATGTTTGGTAACAGATTGCCAAATATCACAAAATTCATTTAATTTTCAGAAAAATTACTGATTGAGCCTATGAGAAAGCTGAAAGTGGCAGTCGTATTTGGCGGACGTTCTGCGGAACACGAAGTCTCCCTGCAATCGGCACGGAATGTCATTGAATCCCTCGACAGGGACCGGTATGAACCCGTATTGATCGGAATTGATAGGGAAGGCCGCTGGTTCCTGAATGAAAACTCAATCCAGTTGTTGAATGCCGGTGATCCAAAGATGATCAGGCTTACTGACGGCGGCAATGAAATCGCCCTGACACCTAACGGTTCCGGAAGCGGGCTCATTAACCTGGAAAGCAACACCCGCCTGGGTAAGATTGATGTCATATTTCCTGTATTGCACGGACCTTTCGGTGAAGACGGCACAATCCAGGGTCTGGCCAAGCTCGCCAATCTTCCCTGTGTTGGTGCAGGAATTCTGGGAAGCTCGGTGGGAATGGATAAGGACGTGATGAAGCGGCTGCTTCGAGACGCAGGTATCCCCATTGGCAAGTTTGTGACAATCACTGCAGTCACAAGGGAAAAATACCCTTATGATGAGCTGGTAAATAGACTGAGTCCGGTTTTATTCGTGAAACCTGCCAACCTGGGTTCATCGGTGGGAATTTCCAAGGTAAGAAACGAGAAGGAATACAGCATAGCACTTGATTTAGCATTGAGTTATGACCTCAAGGTGGTGGTCGAGGAGGAAATCCGGGGAAGGGAAATTGAATGTGCTGTGCTGGGTAATGAGAATCCCAGGGCTTCTCTACCGGGTGAGATCATTCCGCACACCGACTTTTATTCCTATGAAGCCAAATATATTGATGAAAACGGTGCAGGGCTTGAGATACCGGCTAAGTTACCCAAATACATCGTTCAAAAGGTGCAGGAGACAGCCATAAACACATTTAAAGCACTGGAATGCCTTGGCCTGGCAAGGGTTGATGTCTTTCTTACTGAAGATGAAAGAATTATTGTGAATGAAATCAATACGATTCCCGGTTTCACGAGGATCAGCATGTATCCCAAACTTTGGGAGTTCAGTGGCATTTCGCATAATGAACTGGTTGATACCTTGATTCAGCTTGCTATGGATGATTACTCCAAACGAAGCAGGCTGAAGGTATCCGTGGAGCTTTAGTTTTACAGGGAAAACCAGTAGTTGAACTTGATCAGGAAGACATTTTCAGCATGTTCCCTGAAAAGCCCTTTCAAATTGTAACCCAATTGATCATTGCGGATATCTTCAGAGGAAGTCCTGTTATGGGTCCATACCAGGTAGAGAACCGATCCCGGCTTGAATTCCCAGCGCGCCACCAGATTTGATCGAAATTGCCTGAAATTGAAGTCAGGATCAGCGAAAGATAGTTCCGGATCGGTATGAATGCCGTCATAGAGTTCATAGATCTCTTCCGTGGGCTTGTATTGCAGCTCCCCGGCAGTGAGTGTGTGAAAAACGTTCTCTGGATTTTTTGTATCGGCATCGGCAAGGGTTTTAAACACTGAATAATGGCCTGTGGTAATATAAGGACTTCCATAGTATTGTATCGTAAAATCGGGAGTAATGGCATAATTAATCCGAAGTGTAATCTCGTAAATTTTCCTGTTCAGCTTTCCCAGGAGATAGCGCCCCTGATCTTCAAGTTCGTTATTATGGATATATTGGTAGTTGTCAGTGATCTTGTTATAATTTATCTCAGGGGCCAATTGCAAGGAATTGGTAATTTTCCAGTTCAACTCGGTATGAAACTCGTGTCGGTTTGAGATCCTGTCATCAGAAAAATTGTTTTCATACCCCAGTCCAAAAACAAGCTTTTTAGATTCGTCGGTACTTAAGAAGTAATCCTGCCCGGTTTCACCAAATACATACACACCTGGTCCGCCACGGAGAAGATTCACATTTAAGGCTCTCCCATCGCGGTCAACCTGAACATGCATATTCCATTTGTTGGCAAACAGCAACTCAGCTTCGAGTTCCCATTCTGATGAGAGAAACTCACCGCCGAAATTCCAAACATTGCGTTGGGTCAGTTGCATTTCATAGGTTCGGAATATGCCTTTCGGGATGTTTTCGATGTATGCGATGGATTGACTTTCGAGCAAATAGTCGGTGATACTTTGAAATCCCAGATCATTCAGCTCCAAACCTGGCGAGCTCCAATGAGTTCCAATACCGTACCTCCATTTTCCCTTGGCTCCCTTCATGAATTCAAAGCTCCCCCCTGTTCCTGATAGTTGCTTTGAAGTTGTATCCAGTTCCAGGTGTGGTGCATCCGGTCGCTGGAAGTACCGCGAGGACTCTGTTTGCAGCAGGGTGATGGCTTCCGCAGAGCCGGATATTTTACTTCCAAGGGCTTTAAAATCAATATAAAAAGTCTTGTCTTTGAGGTAGTGCCTGAAATCAACTCCTCCCGTGATTGCCGATTTGGCAAGATAAAAAAGGTGATCATCCTGAATATCGCGGTTTGCGGATGAGATCATGGCACCGATGATGGTGTTGCTTTCGTTGATATCCTGCTGAATGCGGCCAACCAGGTAATTGGTAAGGGGTTCTGCAACCATTTCATAATTTCCCTCCGGTGAGCTGATTTTTGCCTTTTCACGGGAAGTAAGACTTTCAAGAATTCCTACTGAAAACCCTTTTTCGGTTTTGCCTGTCAGTTTCAGAGCGCCCAGAATGGAGGTGTTTTCTGGTTTATGAACATACTCACCCTGTTCGATGGCAGGATCGTATACCGGTGTATGACCAATACGTCGGCTGTAGAAAAGCTGATTATCATCAAAGCCAATATCAAAAAGATTGCCGCCTTCGATGAAAAAAGGCCTTTTTTCCTCAAAATAAGTTTCAAAGGCCGTTAAATTCAGTTCAGAGGGATCAGCCTCCACCTGCCCAAAATCAGGATTGATGGTATAATCAACCGTAAAATTACTTCCAAGGCCAAATTTACCGTCAAGTCCAACGGAAATTCCGGGATCGAAACCGTCGGCATAAGGATTACCATCAATTTCTTCATAGGTTTTTATTTTGCCTACCGTATAGGGCATGAATTCCATGCGGCTGACATTGGGCAGGTTTTTAAGGCCGTGCAGTTCTCCGAAATGATACATGTAACCATAGTTATTACGGGGAATGAGGTTCCAATGGTCCGATTCCCTGTTGCGGTTGATCCATCTCCAAATATGCAAGCCCCACACCTGTTCTTCCTGCTTGCTATAACGCAACTGGCTCAAAGGTATCTGCATTTCAGCTATCCAGCCGGAATCCATTGTCCCGACCTTCCCATACCAGACGGGGTTCCAGTTAATATCAAAATTATCATTGGTCATTAACAGATCCATTTTGGATCCTGCCGCAGTCAGGTCAAATTCAAACCCTGTGCGACGGTCAAAATAACTGTCCAGGGAAATTCCTACATTATCACCCACGCGCACGTCACGCCGTGCCATCTGACGATCAATCCTGTCAGGTTCATTATCATAGGCTTTGATGGCAACATAGACGTTTACATTGTCATATAGAATTTTAAACTCGGTTCTTTGCGATGGAGCAGCGCCTTCCGTCGGCATCTGCTGCCTGAAATCGCCTCCCCAGTATCCTTCGAGCCAACAGGCATCATCAAGAATACCATCAATCCTGGGTTTGTCCGACGTTATCCGGACAGTGCCGTAAATCCTGGTCTCACCATTGAATATGGGCTTATCGTCAGGTTTCTGAGGATAAGCATATTGATTGACGGATGATGCAAACAGAAAATACAAAACAATTCTGCTGATCGAATACTTCCGTAAGACAAGCGCACCTGGATAATTCATAGATTGATTCTTTTAAACAGGACCAATGTACGGAATACGAAGTGTCATGCAGGGCTATACCAAATTTAAAATAAAGTTCGGACAACCGGAACAACTTACTTAAAAAATGATGTTGAGGGAACGTTTCGGAGAGGTCCTGTAAAACTCACAATTACAATGAAAACCAGTAACTGAACTTGATCAGGAATACATTCTCGGCATGTTCTCTGAAAAGGCCCTTGAAATTGTAGTCGAGCTGACTATTGGAGATGTCTTCCGAAGAAGTGCGATCATGGGTCCAGACGAGGTATACAACCGAACCCGGTCGGTATTCCCATCGGGCTACCAGATTGGACCGGAATTCCCTGAAGTTAAAATCAGGATTTTCAAAAGATAATTCCGGATCAGGATTTACGCCGTCGTAAAGGTCATAAGTCCGTGTAACAGCATCGTAATTCAGTTCACCGGCAGTGAATGTATGAAACACCTTACCGGGATCCCTTGTATCCTGGTCGGCAAGGGTTTTAAATGCCGAATACCGGCCCATGGTAATATAAGGACTGCCATAATACTGGATGGTAAAATCAGGAGTTATGGCATAATTGAGCCTGAGAGTAAACTCATAGGTTTTCCTGTTAAGTTTTCCCAGCAGGTAACGTCCCTGGTCCTCGAGTTCCTCGTTATTAACGTATTGCAGGTTCGTGGTGCTTTTTCTGAATGACAACTCGGATGCCAGCTGCAGGAATGGGGTGATTTTCCAGTTAATCTCCGGATTGATCTCATGGCTCCGGGATATTTTATTATCGGAAAAGCTGTTTTCGTATCCCAGTTCAAACGATACCTTTCTGGATTGATCGGTTGAAATCCTGTAATCCTGTTCAGTCTCTCCGTGCATATAAACTCCCGGACCTCCCCGGAGCAAATTAACATCCAGGGACTTTCCCTGTCGGCCAATATCTGCGCCAAAATGCCATTTGTTGGCGAACAAGGCTTCTGCTTCAAATTCAAAAGCGGAGAAAAGGTATTCCCCGCCAAAATTCCAGTAATTCACCTCGGCTACTGACAATTCATAAGTACGGAAGATGCCCCTGGGAGTATTTTCCACATAACCCAGCATCTGACCTTCCCAAAACTGATCTGCGATGGTCTGGTAACCCAGGTCATTTAATTCGAGTCCCTGTGAAGCCCAGTGTGCGCCAATTCCATACCGCCACTTGCCATTGGCTCCTTTCACGAATTCCAGCGCGCCGCCGTGACCACTGAGTGAAGTGGCGGTGGTGTCAAGGTTCAGGTGAGGGGCATCCGGACGTTGGTAGTAACGGGAAGACTCCTGTTGCAATGCCGTGATGGCCTCTGGTTCTCCGGAAACCTGGCTGACCAAACCTTTGAAGTCGATATAGAATGTTTTATCTTTTAAATAATGCCTGAAATCAATACCTCCTGTGAGTGCTGAACGGTTAATCCTGTTGAGATAATCATGATTAATATCCCGGTAGGTTGAAGTCAGCATACCTCCGATTATGGTGTTGCTCTTGTTGATATCCTGCTGTATCCTGCCAACGAAATAGTTTGTCAACGGTTCCGAGACCATCTTGTAATCATCTCCCGGAGAGCTGATCTCAGCATATTCCTTGGATGTGAGGCTTTCCATGATACCGACTGAAAGTCCCTTTTGCGTTTTACCGCTCAGTTTTAAAGCGCCCAGGATGGAGGTGTTATCAGGTTTTCTGACATATTCTCCTGTTCCGGCCTCAGGTTCAAAGGTTGGGGCATGTCCGATACGACGGCTGTAAAACAACTGATTCTCATCAAATTCCATTTCGAAAATATTCCTTCCTTCCATGAAGAAGGGTCGCTTTTCTTCGAAATAGGTCTCAAAAGCGGTAAGATTCAGTTCTGAAGGGTCGGCTTCAACCTGGCCAAAGTCAGGATTGATGGTATAATCCACTGTAAAATTGCTTCCGATACCTATTTTACCGTCGAGGCCAATGGAAGCAGCCGGATCGGTACCGTCAGCGAAGGGATTGCCCTCCTCCTTTTCATAAGTCCTGACCTTACCAAGGACATAGGGTAAAAATTCAATCCTTCTCACCTGGGGCAGATTTGACAGCCCGTGTAATTGTCCGAAATAATACAGCGGTCCGGCATTGTCACGGGGTATCAGATTCCACTGGTCCTCTTCACTATTGCGGTTAAGCCACCGCCAGGAATGCATTCCCCAAACCTGGTCTTCCTGATTTCCATATCGCAACTGACTGAGTGGAATACGCATTTCTGCTATCCAGCCTGAGTCCATCTGCCCTACTTTACCATCCCAAACCGCATTCCAATTGGTATCCCAGCCATCATTCAGCAGCATGAGATCAATTTTACAGCCCGAAGCTGTCAGATTGAATTCAAAACCGGTGCGGTGATCGTAATAACTGTCAAAATTAATGCCCACAATATCGCCGTTAAGTTCATCACGTTGGGTCATGAGCCGGTCAATCTTGTCGGGTTCATTGTCATAAGCTTTTATGGCTACATAAATGTTTTCATTGTCATACAACACCTTAAGCTCGGTTTTTTGAGAAGGCGGTGCACCTTCGGTAGGCATTTGCTGCCTGTAATTGCCGGTCCATTCTCCCTCCAGCCAGCAGGCATCATCAAGCACACCGTCAATTTTTGGCCTTTCGGATTTGATCCGGATCGTGTTATAAATCCTGGTTTCACCGGTATATTTGGGCTGATCATCAGGACCGGCGGAAAATGCAAAGGAGGATAAGGAGAAGGGAAGAAGGCAAATTACAAGATTCCTGACAATTGAACCTATCGGTTGAACTTGAGTGTCTGAATAAGGCATCATGTGATGTTGATTGAAGTTAAAAAGCCGGGTTCAGCAAGAAAGAATTCAAACCACAAATTTAGAAGAAAAGATTTCATAATTGAATTATGCACGATCGAAGTTGACATAAGTTGAATTATTACAGAAAGATGTATTTTATTTCACTATAACATTAAAAATACTTCCCAAAAAATTAGGTTTATAATATAAACTAGTTTATATTTGTATCATCTTAATTCATAAAACGAATACTTAATAATATTATCATGGAAAATCACAACATCAATGAGCTGAGTCATGAGACCAGCTTTAAGATCATTTATGAAATGATTGAATCGGCCAAGGAAAAGATTGGCAAAAACTACTTTTACTACCTCTTTTGGGGTTACCTGATAGTGGCAACCTGTCTTCTTGAGTATTTCCTGATAACTGTGGTTACATATCAGGAGCATTACCTGGTATGGCCAATACTTATGCCACTGGGTGCCCTGATCACGCTTTTCTTTTATCTGCGGCAAAAAAGGAATAATACAAGTAAAACCTATGTTGGTATCACCATGAGCTATTTCTGGGGCGGATGGATGATTAGCTTTTCCGTTTTGATGTTGTTTGCCAACCTGAAACAGGAATACATGGTTATCATTCCTGTCATTCTCGCCATGTATGGTTTGGCTGCTTTTGTATCAGGCGGAGTTGTAAGCTTCAGACCTCTTATTTGGGGCGCTGTTTTGGCCTGGACAGCGGCGGTTGTATCCTATTTTCTTCCTTATCTGGCTCAGTTACTGGTTTTGGCAGGCGTGGTTGTTATATCGTACATCATTCCGGGTCATATGTTGATGCAACTCAGCAAAAAAGGGTGAATCATGTTCAGAGAACTGGATCCATTATTGCATTCGCAACTTCGTCTTTCGATCATGTCCCTGCTGATTGGTGTAAAATCGGCCACCTTTTCCTTTCTGCTGGAAAAGACCGGGGCCACCAGGGGCAATATCAGTGTACAACTGAAGAAACTTGAAGAAGCCGGATATATTACCATTGACAAATCGTTTCAGGACAATTATCCGCTTACTACCTGCAGAATCACGAGAAAGGGAGTGGAGGCTTTTGAGCGGTATGTTGATGCCTTGAAAGATTACCTGGGATACTAAAGAAGTAATGAGTAATGAGTGACGAGTAATGAGTGGAATTTTGTCAATGCCTAAATAACGTTGACTTTTTTATTGATAATTTCGTTGTTTAAATGATGTATATGATTTACTGTTGGTAACGGGAAATAACTCTTTTGGGAGTTATTCTCGTTATCAACAGTAGTTTTATTCAAATAGCCTC
>JBGSSF010000015.1:0-89926 GCA_041737175.1 Bacteroidales bacterium | reverse complement strand
AAGACTGCAAGACTGCAAGACTGCAAGACTGCAAGACTGCAAGACTGCAAGACTGCAAGACTGCAAGACTGCAAGACTGCAAGACTGCAAGACTGCAAGACTGCAAGACTGCAAGACTTCACGACTTATCTTTCCAGATCCTCAATCAGTTCCCTGCTCAGCACTCCGGATGCGATTTCACGAACTTCGCCAGTCATCCTGATATTCCAGTCCCCATCAATCCGTATTTTTAAATTGCCGCCCTGCATGTGCATGGTGAGATCACCCTTGATCAGGCCTCTCTTGACAAGAACGCTGGATGCCGCGCAGGAGGAACTCCCGGAGGCCAGGGTGTAGCCTGCGCCTCTCTCCCAGATCAGTATTTGCGCATCATGATCTGACAGGATCCTGGCAAACTGCACATTAATCCGGTTGGGGAACATCGGATGATTTTCAAGCAAGGGGCCATATTGCCGGATTTCTTTTTCATCCAGTTCCTGTTTAACCACTACACAGTGAGGATTGCCGACAGACACACAATTCACTTCAAATTCCTTATCCCCGGCAGTGATCATTTGCCCTATGAATTCGGGTTTATCTGAGTTTACGGGTATATCCCGGGAAGTGAAGATCGCTTTGCCCATGTCAACCTGGATCAGTGTGGCTTTTCCATTCTTTTCCTCCACAATATCGGCATAAACAATATCCGTGAGCGTCTCCACCGAGAACTGCCGTTTATTCGCATACTTGTAATCAAACAGGTACTTGCACAGGATACGGAGCCCGTTCCCGCTTTTTTCTGCTTCCGAACCATCGGGGTTGAATACCCTGAAACCAAAATCCGCTTTCGTGGACGGCACTTTCATAACAATGCCGTCAGAACCGATCCCGAAATGGATATTGCACAAACGTCTGATGGCGGTCGTGGTAAGTTTGAAATCAATATTCGTGCTGTCGAGGACTATGTATTCATTGCCCAGGCCGTGCATTTTAACGAAGGAGTTATTTTCCATGCAACTGTTTTTCAAAAATTAAGGATGAATAAATATAATTCTTTGTTTCATGAAAATAGATATGTTGCCTATATTTGCCGCAAAAATATCAAAATGGCCCAGATAAACGAAAACTATTTAAAGCTCCAGGCGGGATATCTTTTTCCGGAAATAGGCAGACGGGTTCGTGAATTTCAGAAAGAAAACCCCCATGCCGATGTCATCAAAATGGGGATCGGTGATGTAACGCTACCCTTGACCCCGACTGTTATCCAGGCTTTTCATGAGGGGGTGGAAGAGATGTCAAAAGCAGGAACTTTCAAGGGTTACGGTCCGGAACAAGGGTATGCTTTTCTCCGGGAAGCCATTTCGATGAATGAATACATCAATCGGGGTGCTGATATACATGCTGATGAGATTTTTGTTTCAGACGGGTCAAAATGTGATACAGGCAATATGCTCGAGATTTTTGGACAGGACAACATCATCGCCATTCAGGACCCGGTATACCCTGTGTATGTGGATGCCAGCGTAATGGCAGGCCGTACAGGCAAATACATGAAAAGCGGATATTATGACGGGCTGGTGTATATGCCATGTTCCGCTGAGAACGGGTTTATTCCTGAAATTCCGAAGAAAAAAGTGGACATTGTATTCCTGTGTTTCCCCAATAATCCAACCGGAAGTACGGTAAGCAAACAGGAGTTGAAGAAATGGGTCGATTATGCGCTGAAAAACAAAGCCATTATTCTGTTTGATGCGGCATATGAGTCTTATATATCAGACCCAGATCTGCCGCACACCATTTATGAAATAGAAGGAGCTAAGGAAGTTGCCATTGAGTTTCGCAGTTTTTCAAAAACCGCCGGATTCACCGGAACCCGGTGCGCATACACAGTCATTCCGAAAAACCTGATGGCTTATACCTCGGATGGCACCGCAAAGGCGTTGCACCCGCTCTGGTTCAGAAGACATACCACGAAATTCAACGGTGTTTCTTATCCCGTTCAGAAAGCTGCCGCAGCCACATTCACTGCCGAGGGAAAAAAAGAAGTTAAGGCTACCATCAGTTATTATATGAACAATGCCAGGATCCTGCGTGAAAGTCTGGACAAGCTCGGCTTCCAGGTCTTTGGCGGACAAAATGCACCGTATGTCTGGGTGAATTCCGGACGGAACATCAAATCATGGGATTTGTTTGATATACTTTTGCACGAAGCCTTTGTGGTTGGAACTCCCGGATCAGGTTTTGGCCCGTCAGGTGAAGGTTATTTCCGGTTCTCATCATTTGCCACCCATGAGAACGTAGTGAAGGCCATGGATCGGCTAAAGAATTTAAAATGGTAATTATAATAACACCCTTCAAGGGTCCAAAGGACCACTTGAAGGGTGTTTTCTTACTCCTTACTCCCTACTCCTTACTCCCTACTCCTTACTTATTCCTAGTCCCTTCTTCCCATAAACAGGAATATGTAATACAGCAGCATGGCCAGCGAGGAAAGTGCAGCAACCACGTATGTGTATGCAGCCCACTTTAATGCATCTTTGGCCTGTGGATGGGTATCATAACCCGTTATGTTGGCATTGTTCAGCCAGGCGAGAGCGCGCTGACTTGCATTAATTTCCACGGGCAGGGTAACCAGCGCAAACAGGGTGAATATCGCATAACAGACAATAATCACGATCAAGGCAGTCTGAAAGCTAAATATGCTTTGAAAGGCAAAAGCTCCGAAGAACATGGCGATGAAGATAAAGTTCATGACTTTTGCGCTGATGCTTTGAACAGGCACCAAGGCTGCGCGCATCTTGAGCGGCGCATAGGCGGTGGCGTGCTGAACAGCATGCCCGCATTCATGAGCCGCCACGGCGGCTGCAGATACACTTTTACCATAATATACATCCTGACTCAGATTCACAGTTTTGTTCATCGGATTGTAATTATCGGAAAGCTCACCTTGCGTGGAAACGACAGATACATCATTGATTCCGTTATCATGAAGCATTTTCTCAGCCACGTCTTTTCCTGTCATCCCGTAATTCACCGGAATCTGCGAATAACGACGAAAGCGCGATTTCAACTGTGCACTGACTATCCAGCTAAACAGCATGAACACGCCCAAAATAACAATTTGACCCATATTAATCATTGTAATTTCTCCTTTTAATTCTTACTTTTCCATCCTCAAATTGCCTGCCAAATTACGCCAAAACGGTATGAATGCCAAATTGACAGGTATTAAAAAAATATAAAACTAAATCGAAAAATAGGGTTATGAAGAAACTAGTGGTACTTTCGCTGGCAATAGTGGCCATGATAAGCTGCAACAAAGGTACTGTAAAAATGGAAAACGATCTGAAAGCATTCATCGACACGCTCGAGCAAAAGGTGAAACCTATTGAAACGGGCATTGCCCTGGCGGATTTCAATGCATCCATCACCGGCAAAGATGAAGAATACAACAGATCCAGCGAGCTGAATATCGGGCTCTCGAAAATTTATGCTGATAAAGCAACGTTTGCCAGGCTCAAAGAATTCATGGAGTCGGGAAAAATTGAAGATACCCTGCTGATAAGACAAATGACCATAGTGCACAATACCATGCTGGGCTATCAGGTAGATGAAAAGAAGATGGAAGAGATCATCAGGGCGAAGACCAGGCTGGAACAAAAGTACTCTACTTTCCGCGCTGTGGTGGATGGAAAGAAATTCACCGATAATGAAATCGAGAGAGTGCTTAAGAATTCCACTGATAACAAAGTGCTTGAAAAGTGCTGGCTGGCAAGCAAACAGGTAGGGGATTCGGTAGCTGTTGATGTCATCGGACTGGTGAAAATGAGAAACGATATTGCCCGTGAACTCGGATACACCAACTATCATGATATGTCACTCAGGCTTTCGGACCAGGATCCTGAAGAAATTGAAAGAATTTTTGATGAACTGGATTCATTGACCCGTAACTCATTTATAAAACTCAAGGCTGAAATGGATGCTTTACTGGCGATGAAATACAGGGTAAAACCCGAAGCGCTTATGCCCTGGAATTACCAGAACCGTTTCTTCCAGGAAGCCCCTGCCATTTATAATGTTGACCTTGATGGATATTTTGCCGACAAAGACATAGTTCAACTGGCAAAGGAATATTATTCCGGAATCGGGCTGGATGTCAACAGCATTCTGGCAAAAAGCGATCTTTATGAAAAAGAGGGCAAGTACCAGCATGCCTATTGTACCCACATTGACCGTTCAGGCGATGTAAGGGTGGTTTGCAACGTGAAAAATAACAACCAGTGGATGAATACGTTATTGCATGAACTGGGACATGGTGTGTACGATCAGAATCTGGATATGAACCTCCCGTATTTTCTGCGTACTCCGGCTCATACCTTTACCACGGAAGCCATAGCCATGCTGTTTGGGAGACTTTCTTCCAATCCGATGTGGTTACAGGAGAATGCAGGCATTTCAGCAGAGGAAGCGCAAGGAATCAGCGCGGATGTGAAAAACAGTTCGCGGCTTGAACAGCTCGTTTTCAGCCGGTGGTGCCAGGTGATGTTCAGATTTGAAAAAAGCATGTATGCCGATCCTGATCAGGACCTGAATAAACTCTGGTGGGATCTGGTGGAGCAATACCAGATGCTGAAGAAACCGGCAGACAGGAATAATGCCGACTGGGCATCCAAGATCCATGTGGCATTGTATCCCTGTTATTACCACAATTACCAGCTGGGTGAACTGCTGGCTTCCCAGTTGCAGGCATATATCAGTGCCAGGGCCGGGATTAATGACGCGGCAAGTTTAAGTAAGGATCCTGCCATTGGCAGTTACCTGCTTGAAAATGTGTTCAGACCCGGAGCAAAGTACCAGTGGAACGATATGATCAAACGGGCCACCGGTGAGGAACTGACGGCGAGGTATTATGCGGGGGAGTTTTTGGAGCAAGAATAAGGGACAAGGGACGAGGGACAAGAGACAAGGGACAAGGGACAAGAAAGATCTAAATACTAGAGCAGTTGAAAACCATAGCCGTCAACTTAAGATCAAACCGCGTTAGCGGTTAAATGTGAATAGCGCCGGGCGGAGCCCGGTGTGATTGGCATTGATGTTTTTTTACAACCACGTAGTGGTTGAATTTAATTGAAATAGACCTGTTTTGTAATATTCAACCACTCCGTGGTTGGTAAGCCGCACATACAATGTACCCCGGGTTTAGCTTCGCTGATTTTCAATTCACCCGGGGTTATTCAAATTCAACCGCTCTGCGGTTAAACCACTGCGGCTAATCCCTAAGTTGACGGCAATGGTTGAAAACTGCGCTAAGCCAGAAGCAACATTAAGGCTTGGCGATAGGAAACATGCCCCATACCCAAATCCCGAAACAAACTTGTCCCTCGTCCCTTGTCCCTATTTATACTTTCAAAAAGATCTTATTCTTATAGAGGATATATAAAAACGTCCACATACAAATTACGGCTCCTGCAGCTAAAATTACCGGCTTTGCAAGTTCTGAGAACTGGTTTGCCAGTCCGCCGAAGAAATACCCGCCCATCTGTTCAAAACTGATGATCCCTGAGTTCAGCATGTAAATGGTGATGGAGTTCAGCCCGATTACAACAAAGGGCAGGGTCCATTTTTTAAATCCCCACACATCAATCACGAGGTAAAACAGTGCAAGAAGTATCAGGCTCCATCCGCCGGCGAAAAGCACAAAGGAAGATGTCCAAAGATTTTTGATAATCGGGAATGACAGGCTCCAGAGTTTGCCAAGGGCAAGTGCCGCAATTCCTGCAAGGAGAAGAATCAGTCCTTTTTTCAGACCGGTAAGTCTCTTGTCATCCGAGATGAGCAAATGGCCGGCAAACGTACCCAAAAGAGCCGTGCAGATGGCAGGAATGTGAGACAGCAAGCCTTCGTTATCCCCGAAAGTATAACAGCACAACCTGCCGGGCAACAGCTTTTGATCAATGAATGCCGCCAGGTTGCCCTCTGGAGTCAGCACGCCAGCTCCGAATCCGGGAACAGGAATAAGCTTCATGATGGCAAAATAACCCAGCAGTATGCCGATAAACCACATAACCTGGCCCCTCACCGAGGTATTCAACACGATAACAGCAGCCAGGAACCAGGCAATGCCAATGCGAGCCAGTACGCTCGAATAGCGTTGTTTCTCGAAGTCTAACCGTAGAATTCCATTGTATATCAATCCCAGCAAAACGAGCAGTATGAGGCGCTTCACGAGGTGAAGATAAATACTCTTCATGCTTTCACCCCTTTTTTGCCGTTTCAGAATGGAGAAAGGCATGGATACCCCGGCAATAAAAAGAAACAGGGGGAAGATCATATCATAGAAGCGAAAACCTTCCCATTCCACATGGTCCATTTGTCCGGCTGCCCACTGCAGAAACGGCCATCCTGTAAGGGCTGCAAGGGTAACCATGAGATATTCTCCCCCGGCGATCCAAAGCATGTCGAATCCTCTGAGCGTGTCAAGAGAAAGCAGCCGTTCCTGCTTCTTTTCGGGATTGTTTGCCATGGATTTTCCGTTTACAAGGTGCGAATCTTAATGTTCCGGAACCACGTCTGCCTGCCATGGTCCTGCAGTCCTATGTGTCCTTTACGGGCGGTGCCGTAAAGGGGGAAATCCTTCCATTTGCGGACTGATTTCAGACTATCCCATTCAGCGGTCCACATCTGATATTCAACTACTTTGGCGCCATTCAGCCAATGCTCGACATGACCGTTGTTGATAACGATCTTCGAAACATTGAATTCACCGACAGGCATAAGGGTTTTTGCCGTATCGGCATAATACATATCATAGCAGGCAGCTGCCTTTTGTCCTTCCGTCAGGGAATCTCCATCCCAGGTTGCTTCATCAATGATCTGGTATTCGGGTGCAATTTCATAGATGGCTTCGGCGGCTGTATCTTCAATTGCATTGAAGAAAATCCCGCTGTTACCACCTGTGGAAGTCTTCCACTCCAGGGAAAGCTCAAAATTCTCGTATTCATCCACGGTGATGATGTCGTTGGCATGATCGCCACCCAGTCCGAGTGCCAGCAATCTCCCGCTGTCGATCTTCCATCCGACAAGGGAATCAGAGCCGAAATTACGCCAGCCATTGAATGTTTCTCCGTCAAACAGGAGTTTCCATCCCTGGGCAACTTCTTCCTCGGTCAGAAAATTCTGCATGGGTTCCGGAGCTTTGGGTTTACATTGCATGCATAATGCGATTACCAGGATAAAGGAGGATAAAAATAGTATTCTTTTCATTGTACAGCATTTATTTGGTTTCTTGAGTCGTACTACAAAATTGTAATTTTCCGTCAAAAATCAGATAGTTTTAGCAGAAATATTTATGTTTTGAATATACTGAATCAGCCAAAGAAAAATGGAGGAGATTTATTTCAATCCCGCAATCAATCCCAGTGTCCATGTATACGTCATGGAGCCGAAGGGAGGAACCTGAATGGTAGTGCCCAAAAATGATCCGGACGCGTTTATTACGGCATCGTCAATATTAAAATTCATGGGACTTTCAATGGGATCTTCCAGTGAAAATGGAACTTCAATGGGGAATACCCAGCCCAGATCATCATCCCATCCCCAGGTAGTTTGGGTACCATCCATCAGGGTAGAAGCATGAACCGACAGGAATCCGTCACCGTCAATTTCCTTATAGGTTCCGCTTAACGAAGTAATAGTAATCGTACCGGTTTCCTGTTGTTTGATTTTTGAGTCTTCAATGACAATTTCATCCTCCCCGCTATCGTAATTTTCCTGATCGGGTTGAGAAATGTAAACTTCCCCCGATTTGTCAATTTCCACTTCCATGATGACGATAGCCGTGAATTCGGGGAATGTTCTGGAATATTCCAATGTCAGCAAGCCGATGTAATTTGAATCAGGTTTGGGATCTTCCTCTTTTTTGCAGGAAACAAGCAAAATGAGGAGAAATGGCAGGAGGAGGGGTAAGGTTTTCATGGCTTTTCATTTTGGGTTGGTAAATGAAATTTAGTGGAAAATTCCGACAATAGCAAGAGCCCCTAAAACCTCTACAACCTAAAACCTACAGCCTACAGCCTACAGCCTACAGCCAACCACCTCTTTAATACCCGCTCCACTTGCTGAAGTCATACTGCATAAATGCATCGCATCTTGAGCAAAGGTGAATCTTATGGCGATCACCTTTATCGAGCAGCTGCCTGTACTCTTGATTGGGATTGCCGAGCCATATTTCTTCAACACTTTGTTTGGTAACATCGCCTATTACCCCGCGTCCGAAGGCATCCCAGCAGCAGAGCACCGCACGTCCGTCGGACATGAAAAACATTTCACTTTTTACTTTAGGACAGGGAGCCCTGAAACAATCGGTTTGTCCTGACCAGGGCCAGGTGTAAAGTTGTGTTATGGTAGCTTCATCGGCGTATTGTTTCCAGAAATCAACGAAATCCTTTTGTTCATTCCGGGTAATATCAAGGTCAATCATGCGGACTTCCACATGGCACAGACTGCCCTGCCGGTTTCTTTCCTCAATAAATTCCAGCACATTGCTCACGATTTTCTTAAAATTTCCTCCACGGCCGCTTTTCCGGAAGGTTTCTTCGGTGAAACCGTCGATGCTGAACCTGATCCATTCAATTCCCGCTGCTATTGCCGCTGCAACATCAAATTTCGGGTGAAAGTTGCCATTCGAATTAAATTCAACCTTGGCTGTGGGATCCTCATGGATATAGCGGATAATTTCAGGCATCCGCAAATCAACGAAAGGCTCGTTGATCATGAAAGGGCGGTATATCACCTTTTTTCCGCGTGATTCATCAATTATCTTTTTCCAGACATGTTCTTCCATGTAGTCGGGTCCCCGTTCCATCTCTTTGTGCGGGCAAAAAATGCAATTGCTGTTGCACACAACCGACGTTTCAATCTGAATATACTTGGGAAATGATACCATACTTTTCTTTCAGTTTATTAATGATTATGGCAGTAGCGCCTGTATTGCTGATAATTAAATTTCTTGCTTTTTCACCCATGGATTTGCGCAATGCCGGATCACTGATCAACAGGTGTACCTTATCGTGAAACTCCTGTTGACTGGTTACTTTGAAGGCGGCTCCGATTTTAAGCAATTCACCGGCCTCATATGAATTCAGGTGGTTCGGGCCAAACAGCACGGGTTGGTTGAATATGGCAGGTTCCATGACATTGTGGGTGCCCTTGCCAAAGCTTCCGCCAATGAATGAAATCTCGGTTTGTTTGTATAACCTCGCCAGAAGGCCAATGGTATTGAAAATGACCACACGGGATGATGCGGTTCCCTTTTGCGAGAAATCGGTATAGCGCTCCGTTCTTATTTCTGAGTTGGAAAATACCTCTTCAATGTCATGCAGATGGCTTTCATGAAGCTCGTGTGGCACAATAATCACATGCAAATCCGGAAATTCCCCAATGAGATCAATGATGGCTGGAAGTATATGTTTCTCATCAGGGGGCCATGTACTGCCTGCAATGAGTGTAATTCCAGTATTTTCAGCATAGATCGTAACATCACCCGCGTCGCTGGCTTTACGGCCCCGGTTAAACACATGATCATATCGTGTGTCACCGGCCACAGTATACTTTTCCTCATCCGGGACCAGTGCCTGAAAACGCATTTTATCCTCGTCGGAGATGGGAAAGAAATATGATATTTTATTGTATATGAACTTGTTGAATAACCTTGAAATTCCTTTGTCCCTGCCGGAGTCAGCCGATAAAGTGGCTGAAGTGATCACTACCGGGATACCTTGTTTGGAGGCTTCACACAAATGGTTGGGCCATACATCGAATTTTGATATGATCCATAGATCCGGTTTCAGAATTTTAAAAAGCCGGTGCGCCGCACATCTTGTATCAAGAGGGAGATAAAACTTAAGATCAACTTCAACGGGGTTTTTGGCAAACCTGAACCCTGATGGTGAAAAGAAGGAAACCATGATATAGAGTCCAGGAAACTGCGATTTCAAGCTTTCAATGATGGGAAGAGCCTGCAACCATTCACCGGCTGAAGTGCAATGAAACAGGATCCTCTTTCTGTTTCCGGCACGGGCAATGTCATTAGCAATTCGGGCAAACTGGTTTTTCCTTGCCTTCCTGCCTTCACGCATTTTGGCATTAAAAAGCGACCCAAAGTAGAACCCGGCTTTCAAAACCGGAATCCCAATCATATTGTATAACAGCATTAAAATCCCTGACATGGTGAATCGCTTTTCAGTGTAAATAATTCATGGCTGCCTTAATCACTTTTTGTGAAGGGATATCCTTCATACACCGGAAATGCTTTTTCGGACATTTATTCAGACCATTATGTGTACAAGGTCTGCAGGATAGGTCGGTTTCAATTACTGTGCTATTCTGTTCAACCGGAAAATAACCCAGTTCACGTGTAGTAGCGCCATAAATTCCGATTACCGGCTTTTTCTGCGATTGAGCCAAGTGTAAAAGGCCACTGTCATTGGCTATAACCAAATCGCTCATTTGCATTAATGCAGCTGACCCAGAAAGGCTTAAAAGGCCGGCCATGCTTACTGCGCGGGAACCGATTGCCGAGGCTATATCAGCGCAAAGCTGGACATCTTCTTTGCCGCCATGAACCACAACAAATGCTGATTTTACAGTGATCAGGTGCCGGGCAGTATCAATAAATCCTTCAGATTTCCATCGTTTGTTGGCATAGGTGGCACTTGGGCATAAAATGACCAAAGGAGAATCAAATTTGTATCCAGCTTCAGATAAATTTTTCCTCACCATTTCAGTTTTCTCTGACGGCACATGAATTTCGGTTCCGAGGCCGTCATAGTGAATTCCAAGGTGCCTGACCGAGTCGAAATAGCGTTGATAAACTGGTTTG
Source organism: Bacteroidales bacterium (assembly GCA_041737175.1). Classification (GTDB taxonomy): domain Bacteria; phylum Bacteroidota; class Bacteroidia; order Bacteroidales; family UBA10428; genus UBA5072. The sequence continues at coordinate 79,068 of JBGSSF010000015.1, read as the reverse complement.
ACAGTTTTATAGAGATTGATTTTGAACCAGATCAATAAAGTCCTCTTAAAAATTAATTTCCTATATGAAGTTGTTTTACGGGCATGCAGGCAAAAACGAAGGTAGCGTGACCGCCAGTTTTTATGTATGTCAAGGTACAGATCAAAACGCTGTTCACGCAAATCTTGTTTGATTCTTCTTAATCCTGTGAGTCCTTCCTTTTTGTCAAAGGTGATCAGTTCATCGATATAGGGGGAAGAAGAAAGCAATTCCTCATACTGCTTTTTGATCACAAAGGCAATGCGGGCGTCGGGATAAGCTGTTCTCAATGATCTGAGCAACGGGGTAGTAAGTATAATATCGCCAATAGAACTGAGCCTTACAACAAGTATTTTACCGATGGCAGCCAAATGATTTTTATTCAAAGGAGAGGGCAAAAGTATAAATTTTCAGATGAATGACAAATGAGCTTTATTCCCGAATTACCTGCACTTCTCCCCGGAGGCCGATTTTTATAATTCCTGAGGGCTTACCGTGGGATTTCTCATTTTGTCGCCACCTGACCACATAATCAACCTTCTTCAAAATGGTCCTGTCGACCTTTTGAAAATTACCAGGCCAGGGCATTCCGCTTAGGTTGGCGGAAGTAGAAACAATAGGCCTGCCAAATCCGGAGATCAGTTTTTTACAGAACTCATCAGCGACAATCCGGATGCCTATGCTGCCATCACCTGGTATCAGATTTTTGGCCAGGTTTTGAGCCCCGGGATAAATAACGGTGAGCGGTTGATCCGCAACAACAAGTATATTCCATGCAATATCGGGCACTTCAGCTACATATCTGTTCAGTTTATCCGCACTGTCAAGCAGAACCAGCATGCTCTTTTCATCGCGCCGCTGTTTTATATCGTATATCTTCTGCACAGCTTCTTCACAGGTGGCATCACAGCCAATTCCCCAGATGGTATCGGTCGGGTAGAGGATCGTTCCACCTCTCCTGAGTACATCAGAAGCCGCTTGGAGATCTTCAAGCATCGCCATATAATTTGCGGTAAACCTGCATGATGTTGTAGGTAACCTTGTCGGCATCAAATTTCCTTGCGTGCTTGTAACCCTCGACAATCATTTTTTCCTGCAATTCCCGGTCCATCATCACTTTCTTGATTGCTGCAGACATTTCCTCTACATTGTTGGGATCTACGTAAATGGAATGATCACCTCCAACTTCTGTCAGGGAACTGGTTTTCGAAGTGATCACCGGGACCCTTGAATAGAGTGCTTCCAGAATAGGTATCCCGAAACCTTCAAAGAAGGAGGGATAGACAAACAAATCAGCAAGTTGGTATATTCCGGGCAGATCCTGGTTTTGAACAATATCGCAGAAAATAATATTAATCAGACTATGCCGTTCAATGAATTCAATGATCTTATTCAGGTATTTTGTAGGCTTTCCGATCACCACCAGGGGCAAATCAATTTTTCCATAATGCAGGGCCTTGATCAGCGTAAGCAGGTTCTTCCTTTCCTCAATGGTGCCTACGTATAGTATAAATGATTTCGGCAGAAGATATTTCATCCGCAGAATCTCTTTTTCAATCAAGGAAACATCGGTGTTGAAAACCGGGTTGCATCCCTGGTAAACAACATCGATTTTATCGGCAGAAATGTTGAAAAATTCCACGATATCATTGGCCGTTTGCCTGCTTACAGCTACTATCCGGTCACTCGTTTCGCATGAATACCGGAATCTTCTCTCATACATGTTCCTGTCGAACATGTTGTAAAGATGAGGTAATCTCAGGAATATCAGGTCGTGGATGGTGACAATGGATTTGACCTGCTTTTTTGGGAAATTGAATGGTATTTCATGACTCAGGCCGTGATAAATCTCAATTTTATCGTGGGGCAGCTGGTGTGAAAGGTAGAACGACCTCCAGTAGGAACTGAAGATTCTGTGGACCGGCCGTTCTGGTCCTCTTACCGTGATACAATCCTGGTTGGGTTCGAACAAATCGAAATTAAGTCCCGGAGTATACAATATGTATTCATTTTCGGGATACTTTTCAGCAAGGCCCTGAATCAGGTTGCGGCTGTAACTTCCAAGCCCGCTTTTATTGAAAAAAGCACGTTTTGCGTCAAATCCGATTCGCATAATAAATGACTAACTTAACAGAGAGCACAGGAAATTCAGTTCTCAATTTTAATGTCTTTGATATTGAGTTGCAGGGTGGTATTACCCCTGAAATTATTCTCAACCACCGTATATGCTATGTCAAATGCTGTTCCTTTTTTGATTTTACGGAGGTGGGAAGCCTGGTTAAAAGCAATAGCCCGGTATACCTTAAAGGGAATGTCTTCCTGTATCAGTCCAAGTTGCAGGTGTTCCTCATCAGTCCCGACGAGTCGTGCAAAACCATTATCTGATACATTCTCTGCAAAAAAAACCGGATTCATGTTTTCAGGGCCGAAAGGCTCAAATTGTTTCAGGATCCTGAAAAGTTTGGGAGAAATATCTTTAAAATTGAGCTCTGCGTCGATATCAACCTGTGGTATCATCATTTCGGGTGTAATGGCGTTCTTTACCACTTCTTCGAAACGATCCCTGAATTTCTGAACATGATCGATTTTAAGGGTTATTCCTGCCGCATACATGTGTCCGCCATAACTTTCAAGCAGGTCGGCGCATTCTGTTATTGCCTGGTAAAGGTCAAATCCCGGTATTGATCTTGCTGAGCCTGTAGCATGACCGTTTGACTCAGTCAGAATAATGGTTGGCCGGAAATAGCTTTCTATGAGCCTGGAGGCTACGATACCAACAACTCCTTTATGCCAGGCGGGATTAAAAAGTACGGTGGAATATCTGTATTTATCCGTTTTAGCAATTTCCTGAAGAGCTTCCTCCGTGATGATCTTATCAATATTCCGGCGGGTCTGATTATGTGAATCAATCTTTTCGCAATGCAAGGCTGCCTCCTCGTGTTTTTCAGACACAAGCAATTCCACAGCCTGTTTGCCCGACTCAATACGCCCGGCAGCATTGATACGGGGGCCTATTTTAAATACTATATCATCCACCGTTATGTTCTTATCTGTTAGACCTGCTACGGAAATAATTGCCTTTAATCCCACAGCCGGGTCATCGTTGAGTTTCTTCAAACCGTGAAAAGCCATAATACGGTTTTCATCAACCAGGGGAACAATGTCGGAGGCAATGCTAACGGCAACCAGGTCGAGAAATCCTGCCACAACGTCAAAGGGAATGTTCCTGCTTGAAGCAAAGGCCTGAAGAAGTTTGAAGCCTACCCCGCATCCCGATAGGGACCTAAAAGGATAAGTTGAATCGCGTCTTTCCGGATTGAGAACAGCAATGGCTGCCGGTAAAACATCGCCAGGGGTATGGTGATCACAAATAATGACGTCGATGTTATGCTCTTTGGCATAAACGACTTTATCCCCTGCTTTGATGCCGCAATCCAGGGCAATAATCAAACTGATTCCCCGGCCGATGGCATAGTCAATTCCTCTGAATGAAACGCCATAACCTTCGGCATACCGATCGGGAATATAATAATCAACCTCGGAATGATAATTCCGGATGAAGGAATACACCATGGCAACCGAAGTTGTGCCATCCACATCATAATCACCGTAAACCAGGATCTTTTCTTTCTGATTGAAGGCTGATTCGAGCCGTTGAACAGCAATATCCATATCATTCATGAGAAAAGGATCATGAAGCATGTTCAGGTCGGGACGAAAAAAAGCCTTTGCCGTTTCATAGGTCGTGATGCCTCTTTGCACCAAAAGTGTAGCGATTACGGGATTCACGGCAAGGGCATCTGCCAACCTGTTAATGTCGTCAATATGACCATTTTCCTTTATTTTCCAGGCACGGGTCATACCATCATATCCACTTCACAAGGTTTATATCCTGCCTGTGCGGCAAAAGATCGCTTTTCGGGTAGATCCTTATACCGTAGCTAAAGGTACCTGGTTGTTTTATAGTCACTTTTGCCTTGTATACTGCCTTGTCAAGGCTCGATTTGTCAAGTGTGAACTCATGGGTTGAGATCAGCCGCTCTCCGTTTTCAGTGATTACCAGTTCAACGCCGACATCGGAGGCTGATATCTCGTTCAGATCAAGTATTACCTTGCCTTCGTAGGCATGATCCATCTCGAACATTTCGCTTCCATTGTTGAACAGGCTGAAATCAACCACAGAGATATTATTCCAGGCGCGTTTGATGCGTTTTTTCCAGGAGGAAAGACGTTTGACCATGACAAAATCATCCTTTGCCAATTGCAGTGAACGGTCATAAAGCTTGTTATAGAACCGCTGAATGTAATCATTGAGCATTCGGGTGGTTACAAAATGCGGGGCAATGGATGCGATGGAGTTCTTGATCATGCGGACCCAGTTTTCGGGCACATCAGTTTTGTTACGGTCATAGAAGGCCGGGATCACTTCCTGTTCGAGCAGGGAATAGATGATCTCAGCATCCAGGTCATCCTGAAGCCCGGGATCTTCGTAAGTGGTTTCATTGGTCAGAGCCCATCCTGCCTCGGGTTGATAACCTTCCACCCACCATCCGTCCAGAACACTAAAATGAAGTGTGCCATTGAGAACAGCTTTCTCACCACTGGTGCCTGAAGCTTCAAGTGGCCGTGTTGGTGTATTTAACCATATATCCGCACCCTGAACCAGGATTTTGGCCAGGTTCATGTCATAATTCTGCAGGAAGATAATTTTACCCAGGAATTCAGGCCGCTTTGAAACATCGATGATCATTTTGATCAGGTCCTGTCCGGCTTTATCATGAGGATGCGCTTTCCCGGCGAAAATCAACTGAACCGGCTTTCCAGGAATGCTGAGAATCTGGGCAAGGCGCTCGGGATTGCGGAAAAGCAAATGAGCTCTTTTGTATGTTGCAAAACGGCGCGCAAAGCAAATGGTCAGCGCTTGTTCAGAAAGCTGACGATTGATAGCTACAATCCTCCTGGGATCTTCGTGCCTTTTCACCCAGTTTTCCTTATACCTGTCCTTGATGGTGTTGATCAGTCGCGCCCTTAGTTTTTGCTTTATTTCCCAAACTTTGGCATCCGAAACATCGTAAATCTTCTCCCAGTAATCAACATCGGCCAGATTGTTCTCAAATCCCTCTCCGAAGGACTCCCGGTAAAGCTTTTTCCAGCTTTTTGCAGTCCAGGTGGGAAAATGAACGCCGTTGGTGACATAACTGATGTGCAATTCTTCGGGTAAATATCCGGGCCACAGCCTGGAAAACATCTGCTGTGTAACAGTGCCATGCAGCATGCTTACCCCGTTCACCTCCTGTGAAAGATGAGCAGCCAGAAAACTCATGTTGAATTTTTCGTTCCAGGCATTGATATTGGAACGACCTAACGCCATAAGTTCATTCCAGCTGATCTTCAGCCTTTCGGGATAATGGCCGATGTATGTACGCAGCAGGTCTTCGTCGAATTCATCATGACCTGCCGGCACAGGGGTGTGTGTGGTAAATAGCGTAGAACCCCTTACGATTTCTTTGGCTTCTGAAAAAGTTAGGTTGTCATTATGCATGTATTTCCGCATTCTTTCAAGCCCGATGAACGCACTGTGGCCTTCATTGCTGTGATAAAGGTCGCATTGAATTCCCAGCAGTTCAAGTGCCCGTATGCCAACAATACCAAGAAGCAATTCCTGCTTCAGGCGATTCTCATTATTTCCTCCATATAAATTGTATGTGACGGTTCTATCTTCTTCATTGTTTGCAGCCAGATCCGTATCCAGCAGATACAGTTTTATACGGCCCACTTTTACTTCCCATATCCTTGCCTGCAAGTGCCTTCCCGGCAAAATAATGGAGGCGGTAAGAAAATGGCCTTTATCATCCTTAACCGGCTTGACAGGTAATTTTGAGAAATGCTGAAAATCATATGCGGCCTGCTGCTCACCGCGGGTAGTGATCATCTGGCTGAAATATCCGTAACGGTATAACAAACCAACGCCTGTGATATTACATTTTTGATCACTGGCTTCTTTCAGATAGTCTCCCGCCAGTATACCCAAACCTCCGGAGTATATCTTTAAAGAACTGTGAAAGCCGTATTCCATACTGAAATAGCCAATATGGGGACGGTTGGCGTCTACAGGTTCTGAAATGTACTTGATGAAACGCTTGTATACGCGTTCGAGCTTATCTGTATATTCTTTATTCTGACTCAACTCGATCAGCTGGCTGTGTCTGACCTGTTCAAAAAGAACGGCTGGATTCTGATCGCATTTCAGCCATATTTCCGGATCAATTACCTCAAACAATTCCTGTGCTTCATCGTCCCAGGTCCACCAAAGATTCTCAGTGATCTCGCCCAGCATGTGCAACTGCTCGGGGAGCTTCGATTTAACAATAATCCTTTTCCAAACCGGTTTGATTTCAGTGGGTGTGACAAATTCCTGTATGGCCTCGCTGGGACGCTCCTCTATCTTTACGAACTGGTCAATGCGTTTCGCGACCTGCTGTAAAGCAATATCATAACTTTGCTTGTAATAGGTGATCAGGCTTTTCCACAATACTTCCCGGGATACGGCCAAAGCTCTTAACCGGGCAGCCTGCATTTCTTCGATGGAAAGGTGGCAGTATTTCTGAATGGAACGGACGATGTTTTCAACCACTTCTGTATCGTTGTCATCGGTGCGTTCAATAACATCCACACAGGAAGCAGTGTTTTCACACTTAGTATTGATCCAGAGTCCGAAACCGGCAAGCGTTGTGGTGACGGTCGGCACCGAAAACGCGAGGCTTTCAAGGGGTGTATAGCCCCAGGGCTCATAATAAGAGGCGAATATGGTAAGGTCAAGACCAATCAACAGATCATAATAAGGAATGTTAAAAATGCCATCATTCCCATTTAAATATGAAGGCACAAAAAGCACCTTAACCTTGTCTTTTTCACTGTTGTTAAGACCTGCTTCCCTGATGCGATTCAGGATTGGGTCCCATTCAGCGTCATGCAGATTGTGGGTCAGGTAATTCGATCCGAAGGCCTGGTCGTCAGCCAGATATCTGTTTGCTATGTCTTTTCGCGGTCCGTAATGATTGGCCGGGATAAGCACGTACGCAATGACCGGTCGTTTCAGGTCTTTTGACCTGTTCAATTCACCCAGTGAATCAATGAACAGATCAATGCCCTTGTTCCTGAATTCATAGCGTCCGCTGGTGGCAATCAAAAAGACATCCTCTTTATATTTCTGCCTGAAAAAAGTCTCGGCAACTTCCAGAAGTATCCTCCTTCCCTCGGATCGCTTGATATCAAATTGTGATCCTTCGGGAACGAATGTGTCTTCAAAGCCATTGGGGGTTACGAGAGAAACATCCCTTTGCAGGAATTGGGTGCATTCCAAAGCAGTGATGTCACTCACAGTGGTAAAAGCATCCGCATTCTGGGCAGAAAGTTTTTCAGCGGATTGTTTGGAGATAATGTTGAATTCCTTGGCTATTTCTTCTGCATTATAAGTTACCAGATCCTTGTAGAGAGGCCTGTTATTGCCGGCCAGGGAACGCCCGACGGCTGTGGCATGGGTGGTAAAAATAGTGCCGACCTGGGGTAACCTGTCTTTGAGATACAATACTCCCGACCCGGTCATCCACTCATGGAAATGCGCAATGATACGGTCATAAGTATTCAGGTTGAACTTAATGAAGCTTTCTATTGCCCTGCCTGCAGCGTATCCGAACAATACAGGCTCAATATAATCCCACTGGCCCGGCAATGAATCGAGCTTATATTTTTCCCACAATTCATAAAAGATCTTGTCTTTATCCTGAAATAAGCTGCTGAAATTTATCAATATGGCAATGGGATATCCGTTGATGTTCCATCTGCCCACCTTAATTCTAAGACCTTCTAATTCTGCCTGTCTTTTCCAGGCTATAAACAACTGGGGGTCTTCAATAAATTCTGGATTGCTGCCGGTTTCATCTTTAATGAGATCCGGTCCGATCAGAATAAAATTATTTTGCAGTTCATTAACCAGGGTAAGTGATTTTGTCGCAATTACTGTGTGAATGCCGCCGACTTTATTACAAACTTCCCAACTGACTTCGAACAGGTAATCAGGAGACAATGGATTTTTATTCATACACAATTCGTTATAACAATTTTACAGATCGTGTAACGATCATTTTTTAAAAAGCGAAAATACAATTAATGTATTTACTTTTTCCCTGCTTTGGGTTTTTTCGTTTTTTCTTTTTTGGGTAATGATGGTTTCCGGCTCATGGAGGTTGATTTGGCCTTAGCCGGCGTCTTTTTTACGGGTGCTTTTTTTGCTGTCGCTTTTTTTACCGCGGCTGCTTTGACCGGAGCTTTTTTAGCCGGAGTTTTACCAGGCCCCTTAGCTGCAGCCTCAATCTTTGTCTTGGTGGATTTCAGCCGTTTCAGCTCGGTCTCATATTTAACGATCAGAGCGTCTTTATCGGCGATTACCTGGGAAAGATTGGCAATTTCCTGTTCCCCTGTGCTTTCAGGAACAAGTGCGTTCACCCTGATGGTGAAGTCACTCAGAACATTCATGTAATTGATATAGGCTTCGTAGGGAGAATCGTAGGGATTGAAATAAGCCTGCGTTGCTCCGTCTGAAAAGAATTTGGTTGACATGAAATACAAATGATCACTGGCCTGCAAGTATTTCCAATCCTTCTGGATTTTTTCATCATGAATGCGGCTTACTTTATCCGTCAGGGAATAAAGTTTGTTGAAGGCATCAACCTGTAACTCGTTACCAAGCCAGGCTGTCAGGTCCCTTTCTTCATCTGCCCAGGAAATGGGATAGGGTACATTGATCGTGGAGATTGGCAATAAGTTGGCTGCAATCTCGGTGGGTGTGCTGAATGAGAAATTGGTGCTCTTGTAGATAACACCGGGCAGTGCGGTGAGAAACTCGAATATGCCTGATTCCATCCATTGGTGTTCACCAAAGGTCTCATAATCGATAAAAATGTTGACGGTTTCTTCCTTTTTATCAATTTTCTTAAGCCATCCAGCAAATTTCTCGGCGGTAAGGGGGAATTCCGACCAGCCCCGGTTTGAAAACCGGAAGGAAATGTCGTCACTCATCCTGAAATTGCGCAGCAGAATTTTCAATTTCGGGTTAATGGCATTGCAATATAAATAATTAGGACTTTTCCATCCCAGCACATGCTTCGCTCCTTCTGTAAGCATGGCAGTGAATCCCATATCGGCGACATCGGCGCCGATCTGGTCGGAATACACCAGTTCGGTATTCCGGAACACCTTGGGCTCCTGGCCAAAAAGTTCCTTTATTTTCTGTTTATGTTCATTCACCTGCCTTTGAAATTCATCTTTGCTTTTCAAGGCAACCAGTGAATGAGAATAAGTCTCGGCAAGGAATTCCACCGAACCTGTTTTGGCAAGTTTCTGAAAACTTTCAATCACTTCGGGAGAATAAAGCTGGAGTTGGTCGAGTGCTATACCGGAAATGGAAAAGGCAACCTTGAACTGTGTACCGTATTCCTTAATGATTTGCCTGATTACCTTATTGGCTTGCAGGTAACTTCGCTCAGCGACACGGGTGGTGATGGATTCGTTGAGAAAATCATCATAGTAATAATGGTCATTACCGATGTTAAAAAAACGGTAACGTTTCAACCGAAAGGGCTGATGAATTTGGAAGTAAAGGCAAATTGTTCTCATGCTCTTTATTATAATAAGTTGTAGATGCTAATTTGTAACCGACTGGTAGACTTCTTTCACTTTTTCTGCGGCATGTTCCCATTTGAGATTGTCTACCTCTTCTTTGGCATGTTTTTTAAACATGAGTGGAAGGCCGTCATATTTCAGGATTCCGTAAATGGCATCCGCCATGGCATGTGTGTCCCAAAAATCCACTTTAATCGCATGCTGCAATATTTCTGATACTCCTGATTGTCTTGAAATGATTACAGGCACATTGGATTGCATGGCTTCAAGGGGAGATATGCCGAATGGCTCGGAAATGGATGGCATGACATATACATCACTGAGTGAAAACATATGATGAACATCATCACCTCTAAGAAATCCCGTGAAATGAAACCTGCTGCCGATTTTCAGGGTAGCTACCCGCCAGATCATCCTGTTCAGCATATCACCGCTTCCGGCCATGACAAATCGCACATTCTTCATCTTTTGCAGCACAAGATGAGCCGCCTCGATAAAATACTCAGGCCCCTTTTGAAGTGTAACCCTTCCCAGGAAAGTCACGATTTTATCGTTGATGCTGCGTTCCCTCTTTTGAAGTTCACCGTCGGCCAGAGGTTCAACCGCATTGTGGACGGTCACTACTTTGCCGGGATCAATTCCGTATTTCTCAATGATGATATTGCGGGTAAGGTTGCTTACTGCGATTACCTTATCGGCGGCTTCCATTCCTGCCTTTTCTATATCGTACACTCCCGGATTCACGCTTCCGCCGCTCCGGTCAAAATCGGTTGCGTGCACATGCACGATAAGGGGTTTCCCGGAAACAAGCTTTGCGGCTATTCCGGCAGGATAAGCAAGCCAGTCGTGGGCATGAATAACATCAAAATGATTCTGGAAGGCAATTATGGATGCCACAGCAGCATAATTTGCGATTTCCTGGAAAAGGTTCTGCCCATATCCGCCGCTGAAACTAAGCTTTCCCGAGAATGAAGATTGTATCAGGTATTTGGACTTCTCCTGATCCTCCAAGGAAAGTTTCTCATATTCTTCGGGAGTGGAGTAAGGTCTGAGGGAGGTGCCGACCTCCACGAAATGCATTTTTGCGAAAAAAGTGCGGAAATCGATGACGCGATCACTGACAATCACCTCTCCTGCATCAATAATATGCACCTTCGATATATCCTCATCACCATAGGCCTTGGGTACGACAAACAGGATGTCATCGACGCCCACCTGGTGCAATCCTTTTGTCAGACCATAACAGGCTGTTCCGAGCCCACCGGAAATATGAGGTGGAAATTCCCATCCAAACATCAATACGCGCATAATATTATAGGGGATTAAGGATTTTTTTCAAAGATCATCATTTATTCTCAGTCATCATTTCATACCGTTGAATAATGCGCAAAAGAGCAGCCACGCTCCATGCCTGAGATATTGCTCCGCGAGCCCGGTGTGGCGGATCACCGTCAAATATTTCAGGTATCGTCCCAATGCCCAGTTCGGTCATAACAGGCTCGAAACCTTCGATCATCTGTTTAAGGCAACCAAGACCACTTTCTTTATGCAGGTTCATATAGCCCTCGCAAAAATGCTCAAGAAGCCAGGGCCATACCGTTCCCTGGTGGTAAGCCAGATCACGCTGTTCCTGTGTTCCCTTGTAAATTCCCTTGTATTTTTCATTGGTCGGAGAAAGCGTTCTGAGTCCGCGGGGGGTCAACAGGTCTCTTTCAACAACCGACAATACGGCTTTTTTAATATCGGGGCTCAGCATGGAATACTCCATGGAAACGGCAATCACCTGGTTGGGCCGGATGGACCAGTCAGATGTTTTATAATCGGCCACATCCGCCAGGTATCCCTTTTTATTGTCCCAGAACATATTCAGAAACGATTCTTTGATGAGAGCAGGCAGGGGCTCCCATTCCCTGGCAAAATCATCATCTTTGGCACGTTTGGCCAAATCGAGACTGAACATTACAGCATTGTACCAGAGTGCATTGATCTCAACAGGAAATCCGATCCTCGGAGTAACCGGTTTGCCATTGACCACTGCATCCATCCAGGTTAGGGCCTTGCCAGGTTCACCGGCGTAAATCAGGCCGTTATCATGCATTTTGATATTGTAATGGGTCCCGTACCTGTAGGCATCCAGAATGGATTTTATGGCCTTCCCGTAAGATCTCCAGATGGCCGTGTAGGATTTGACCACCCTCGTATACTGCTGAAGCGCCCAGAAGAACCACAGGGGGGCATCCACCGAATTAAAAGCAGGATTATCCTCATTGCCCATGTTGGGGAATAAACCGTCCCTGAGCCTGGCAACCTGCGTATCCAGAACATCCTTGCACGTGGCAACGTCCCCGATAGCCAAAGTCAGACCCGGTAAAGCAATGAAGGTATCTCTTCCCCAACAACCGAACCATGGAAAGCCGGCGATGATCTCCGTCTTCTTGTTTCGTTTGATAAAAAACTGTTGTGCCGAATTGATCAGGCAGTGCTTGAAACTGTCTCGCGGTATGCGTTTCCCCAATTCAAGGGTATATTTTCGTTTCAGGTTTTCCGGATTGGCTTTGGCTGTTCCGGCCGTAAAAATGATCACATCTCCCTTTTTGGCGCTTAGTTCAAAATAACCGGGTATATAAAGATCTTCCTTGTAATCGTAACCCCGTCGCAATTCCTTGTTGTATTCAATTCCATAATACCAGTCGGGTGTAGGCACAAAATCAACCTCCTTGGAGAACTGCATGTGCAGGAATGGATAACCATCGTAAAGCCTGAATTTGGCACCGTTGGGAATCAGGGTGGCGCGTCCGTTGGCGTAAAGATTGGCCCTGCTCAGCGAGTGCATATTGCGGAAAGCAAGAAACGGACGAAATCTCAGCCTTATGGGTACATCAGATTCCTGAATGGTATATCTGATCATGATTTGCTCTTCCTTTTCAACCAGAAGACTTTCCTTTACCAGAACCACCCCGCCTACACGGTAAACAATAGTGGGCGTAGGATCGGCTGTAAAATCACGTACGTATTTATGTCCACGCGGGCTGTAAATATCACCCTGGTATTTGTGAATACCCAGGTTAAACTCGTTCTCCCTTTCAATAATAGTCTCATCAAAGGATGACAGCAGCACATGCCTGTCACCATCGAGGTTTTCGATCGGTGCTACCAGTAAACCATGATATTTCCGGGTGTTGCAGTACACAATAGTTGTGGAAGTATACGAACCGGCTCGGTTACTCCTTATAAATTCCTTGGTCAGGGAATATTCAAGATTTATAAGCTGCGTTTTGTCAAATTTCAGGTAGGCCATGCTTACAGGTATTTTAACATTACAAGGTATTAAAAATAATTGATATATGAATTGGTAAATGTAAGTATTTTCCTGATAAGGAGCAACAACTGAAAGGGTCAAAAGGTTTACGGAACAAGCGATTAATGCGGTGACTGCCTTACGTATCAAATAACCGGAATTGTGTTATCATTATATCCGGGAAAAATATAAATTTGGAACTTCGATACTTTGGCTTATGCGTACAACCTACCTGTTAACAATACTCCTGCTTGCGGGTTATTCCTGCTCGGGAGACCGGCATAACTTCACCGTGGAAGTTGATGTGAGTGGTGCGGACAACAGTTTGCTTTATTTGGCGCAACGTACACTTACAGGAACTGTGCCTGTGGATTCAGCCATGCCCGATAAAAACGGAAAATACTTACTACAGGGACACACTGATGAGCCTGATTTCTATATTGTTTACCACCGGCCGAAAAATTATATCAACCTGATCATCCATCCCGGTGATGATTTCAAAGTGATTACCGATGCTGCTTCATTCGATGTCAATTATTTGATTGAAGGATCAAAAGATAGCAGGCTGATCCAGAAAATGGTAAATATGCAAACCCGTACGATGGAGCAGATCACGGAGATTAGTAATGAATTTGAGAACAACCGTGGATCAGGCGATTTTTACCAGGTGAAAGCGCGCGTTGACAAAGCTTATGAACAGATATTCGCGGAACATAAAAACTTCTCCATTCAGCTTATTGAAGAAAATCCCGAATCACTGGCCGGATTAATGGCCCTTTACCAGCAGCTGGGACGAAATGCCCCTGTATTTGATTATAAAAAGGATTTCAGGTATTATGAAATGGTAGATTCCAACCTCTCTCCCTTGTATCCCCGTTCAGAGGCTGTAATCGATCTGAATCGCAAAGTTACGGAGCTGAGAGACCTTCTCAGGCTTGAAGCGGGATCTGTAGCCCCGGATATAGCTTTGCCTGATCCACAGGGTGAGATCATTTCACTGTCTTCCCTGAAGGGGCGACAGGTCCTTCTGGTGTTTTGGGCTTCCTGGTCGAGCCAAAGCCTGTCGGAGATCAGAAAGTTATATGCTCTTTATCCCAAAATTGGTGGTAACAGCCTTGAATATTTCCTGGTTTCACTCGACAGGACCCGTGATTCGTGGTTGAGTGCAGTAAATGATAAAAATGCAAAGGGGATCCATGTATCCGACCTGCAGTACTGGGATTCCCCTGTAGTTGCCTCGTATCATATTGAGCAGCTTCCCGTTGTTTATCTCATCGATGAAAAGGGAATCATTATGGGAAGAAACATTACGGCGGATGAATTACCGGGGATTTTGGGAAAAAGTGATTAAAGATTCAAGATTTAAGATTTAAGATTCAAGATTTAAGATCCAAGATCTAAGATCCAAGATCTAAGATATTAGGAGTGATGGGGGAAAGGGAATTTTTTGAATACAAATATTTATACTCGATGAGAAATGTTTTATTGTTTTTTGGTGTTCTTGCACTCGCTGCCTGTAACCGCGACCAGGTAAAAATTACAGGCCATATTACACATGCTGAAAAGATGATGCTTCATCTGGATGAGGTGGATGTTTATGAAAACAGGGCTTCAGATTCAATTGCACTGAAAAAGGACGGTGCGTTCAGTTTTAAGTTTGATACGGAAATACCGTGCTTTTACCAGTTAAGGCTATCGGATGACAGGGTTATCGTATTGTTTCCCAAACCCGGCGAACATATCCGTGTTGAAGCAGATGCCAATAATCTGATGCCTTCTCTCAGGATCGAAGGGTCCCACGATACGGAGCAGGTTACCAAACTCATCAAGGGGCTTCATGAAACAAAAATTCAGCTCGATTCTATAACCGGCGTTTTTTCCAAAGCCAGTGAAGACAGCGTTAGAGAGCGTTTAAACAAAGAATATCAGGATATCCTGGAACGGCACCGGAAGTTTTCTATAACTTTCATCTTGACCCATTATAATTCCCTGGCCAGCGTTTATGCATTATACCAGCAATATCAGCCCGGATCCTATGTGTTTTATAAGGCGCAGGATCTCCAGTTTTTCAAGATCGTCAGTGATTCCCTGGCCAAATATATCCCGGGCTCGAAACATGTGAATGCCCTGAAAGCCTATACCAGCAAAAGGATTGGTGATTACAAAGCCCAGGTGCTTTTACAGAAGGCAGATCAGGTTGAAGCTGCGCTTCCCGATGTGGCTCTTCCGGATATAAAGGGGGATACCATAACCCTGAAATCACTGAAAGGTCGTTATGTTTTACTGAGTTTCTGGGCATCTTACAGTGAGAACAGCGTTAAACAGAATCTTGAATTTAAAAAGATATATGAACGCTACAAAAACAAGGGATTTGAGATCTTGCAGGTATCCCTCGACAATTCGGTGGAGGATTGGGAAAAGGAAGTCCGGTTTGATGAACTGCCCTGGATCAGCGTCATCGATTCAAAATACCCGAATTCAGTCGTTGCTCTCTCTTACAACGTTACCGGTGTGCCTGTCAACTATCTTATAGGTCCGGACAATGTTTCCATACTTGCCAAAAATCTTACCCCGGCTCAGTTGAAGATGAAGCTTGACGATTTGTTCAATTAAAATGCATGTCATTGGCAGAAAAAGGAAAGATATACTTTATTTCTGATGTCCACCTGGGCCTTTATCCGCCGGAAAAAAGCCTGATCAGGGAATGCCTGCTTGTAAACTGGCTTGACGGGATCAAGGAAGATGCTGCGGAGTTATACCTTCTGGGCGATATTTTCGATTTTTGGCACGAATACAAGTATGTGGCACCCCGGGGATTCACACGGTTTTTAGGCAAGGTTGCCGAACTGGCAGACAGGGGGGTACAATTGCATTATTTCACGGGAAACCATGATATTTGGATTTATGATTACTTGCCTGGCGAGATTGGACTGACTCTTTACAGACATCCTGTCACCCGGAATATCAACGGCAAGAGGTTTTTTATCGGCCACGGCGACGGGATTGGCAGGGGAGATAACGGATATAAGCTGATGAAATGGGGATTCACAAATAAGATCCTGCAATGGCTGTTTGCCCGCATCCACCCCAATGCTTCCATGGCATTCGGCAAGCGATGGTCAAAAAGCAGCCGGTATGCCAAAGGCATCATAGCTGAACCCTACCGGGGGGATGACCATGAAAACCAGGTGGTCTTTGCCCGTGAAACCTTGCTGAATGAACATTTCGATTACTTCATCTTTGGTCACCGCCATATCCCGTTTGATGTGCCGATTGGCAGCAGCAGGGTGGTGAATCTGGGCGACTGGATTAACAATTTCACCTACGCGGTCTGGGACGGGAAAGAACTGGAATTGCATTCGATCTTTCCGGATAAGGAAGGGGAGATTTACAGGAGTTGACCGGCGGTATATGCCCTGATTTCTTTCTTCTGAGCCATTTCTCCATTTCAACAACAAGAAAGGCGACGAGACTGACAGCCAGCACATCCACCCACATCATCAGCGATATGGGAGCGCTACCAAAGATCCCGTTCATAAAAGGGATATACGTGTAAAGCAGCTGGATAACCGTCATCAGTACGGCACCTCCGACAGCCCATGGATTGGAGAAAAAACCCAGGCGGAAGATGGAACGATCTGTAGAACGGGCATTAAACAGGTAGAACAGCTCTACAAAGATCACAACATTGACAGCTACGGTTCGGGCTTCCTCTATGGATGCCCCCAGTGATAGTTCATATTCAAATAATCCAAAAGCACCTGCCAGTATTATTAAGCTTACCAGGAGAATCCGCCAGATCAGGATACCACTTAAAATGGGTGCTTTGGCATCACGAGGTTTGCGTTGCATAAGGTTATCCTCTTTAGGCTCGAGCGAAAGGGATACGCCCAGTACAGCAGCCGTAATCATATTGATCCATAGGATCTGAATGGGAAGTATGGGTAGGGTAGCGCCCGTAACGATTGCAGCCAGCAACACAAGCCCTTCCCCAAGGTTGGTAGGCAGAGTCCATGCAATAAACTTAGTGAGGTTGTCATATACGCCACGTCCTTCTTCAACAGCTGCTTCAATAGAAGCAAAGTTGTCATCCGTAAGGATCATATCGGCTGATTCCTTGGCCACATCTGTCCCTGTTATTCCCATGGCCACACCTATATTTGCCTGCTTAAGGGCAGGTGCGTCGTTCACTCCGTCGCCGGTCATGGCAACAATATGATCCCGGGACTGGAGTATTTCCACCAGTCGCAATTTTTGTTCCGGAGCCACACGGGCGAAAATATTAACTGCTTCAATCCTTTCAGACAAATCCACGTCTGACATCCCGGACAGTTCGTATCCCGTCAGGACGTCCTTGCCCTGTTCGTCAGCCAGTCCGATCTGCCTGCCAATAGCTGCGGCTGTTAGGGCATGATCTCCCGTGATCATTTTAACGTTTATACCGGCCTGGTGACAGGCTTTGATGGAAGTTACAGCTTCTTCCCGCGGCGGGTCTATCATTCCCTGCAGTCCTAATATGGTAAGACCTCTGATATCATCAAATGTAATACTTTTGGCACCTGGTTTTTCCAGCCGGGAAAAAGCCAGCACACGCATGCCCTCTGAAGCCATACGGTCAACAACATTCCGGAATATGTCCATGTCCCCTGGCATGACGCGTCCATTTTTGTCCAGGATCTTTGAACAACGATCGAGAAGCACCTCGGCAGCTCCTTTGATATAAACTGATCCGTCGGAGTGCAGGGTGGCCATGTATTGGTGCTGTGAATCAAACGGTATGGAATCAATCCTTGCCGGGAATTTATTAATATTCTTTATCTGCAATGCCTTACGGGCTGAAACCAGCAAAGCACCCTCCGTTGGATCACCGTGAACATACCATCGTCCTTCTTTCTCATCCAGCAAACTGTCATTGCAAAGCAGCCCGCTCTTCAGTGTTTCAAGCAATGCCACGTTATCGTGAAATGCAGTGCCCTGGTCATCCATATTACTGATTTCTCCTATGGGTTGATATCCTGTTCCGGCAACCGAATACATTCCATCCCTGGTAAAAACCTCCTTTACCGTCATTTGATTCTGGGTGAGGGTCCCGGTCTTATCGGAACAGATGACCGTGGTGGATCCAAGGGTTTCAACAGCCGGCAGGTTACGTATGATGGCATGACGCCTGGCCATGCGGGCCACACCAATGGCAAGTATCACTGTAAGTGTTGCGGGCAATCCTTCGGGGATGGCACCAACTGCCAGAGCGATGGCGGCCATGAGCGTGTCAATCAATGCCTGGCCGCGCAAAAGGCCTATCATAACTGTTAGAGCTGACAATACAAGTATGGCAATAAGCAGGATCAGGCTGAAATGTGAGATCTTTTTCGTAAGCGGCGTTCCTAATTCCGCCGCGCCTGAAATCAGCTGGGAGATACGTCCCACTTCACTTTTATCACCAGTCGCCACAACCATGCCGTGTGCAGTCCCATAAGTAACCAGTGTTGAAGCATACGCTATGTTTATACGGTCAGCCAGTACCGTATCATGTGGAAGTATTACATCCGCATTTTTTTTTACAGGTAACGATTCACCTGTAAGTGCAGCCTCTGTAACCTGCAAGTCCCGGGAGGACATCAGTCGCATGTCAGCCGGAACACTCATACCAGCCTGAAGCTGCACAATATCACCGGGGACCAGTTCTGCAGCCGGAATACGCACCATCTTTCCGCCACGAAGCGCATTTGCCTCAGTGGTCATAGTTTTGGACAGGGCTGAAATGGCTTCTTCGGCCCTTGATTCCTGGATAAATCCTATAATGGCATTTATCAGTACCACTCCAAAGATAACCAGTGCATCCGTTGCATCTTTTAATAATAAGGTAACCAGACTGGCAATAAGCAGAATGATCACCAGGGGGTTGTTAAACTGCAGCAGAAAGCGCAGCAGGGGACCCTTGCCCTTTTTGGGTGTGATGACGTTTAACCCGAACTGCTGCTGACGGTGTTTTACTTCCAGCATTTCCAAACCGTTTTGCAGGTTGGTATCCAGGAGATCTAAAATTTCTTCCTTTGGCATATGGTGCCAGTGGTTATTAAGCAATGTATTCATGGTTGTTAAGACATAAAAGATACATCGGGGGTAACAATAAAAGTAGTGTTAATATAAATAATTTATTCTTTACTCATAAAAAACCATTTCTGTGAAGAGTATTCACAAAAGGGTTCAGTTGTTAGTCCATATTGCTGCTGTACAATGCAGAAGGCAATGTCATGCCCAAACACCTTCGTAACAGAGGCACATTAAAATTCAATTAAATTTGCATGAGAAGTTCTTAATCCTGGATTTCTTATTTGGCTGATCTTAACTTTACGCGGGAGTAATTTTTTCAAATTCAGATATCAGAAAATTTAGGCAGGAGAATGACAATACTAATTACCATTGTATTTATCGTAGGCTATATTCTGATTGCCATCGAGCACAGGATAAGAATCGACAAGGCAGCTTCTGCCCTTGTTACTGGTGTTGTTTGCTGGTTGCTTTACTATCTGGGTCAGAACACCTGGCTGGATGCAGAAGTTGAATTATTTCATCACCTGGGCGATATTTCAGCCATACTGTTTTTTCTTCTGGGCGCCATGACCATTGTGGAAGTTGTGGATTCACACGGTGGATTTATTTTGATAACCAGGATCATCCGTACCCAATACAAAACGCGCTTACTACTACTTGTTGGATTAATTACTTTCTTTTTATCGGCCATTCTGGATAATCTTACAACATCGATTGTTATGGTATCCTTATGTAGAAAACTGCTCTTGGAAAAGAAGGACCGGCTCTGGTTTGCCTCTCTTGTAATTATTGCAGCAAATGCAGGAGGTGCCTGGTCACCCATTGGCGACGTTACTACAACGATGCTTTGGATAGGTGGTCAGATTACGGCCGGAAAGATTGTTGCAACGACATTGATACCCAGCCTGGTTGTTTTACTGGTTCCCATTGCCCTCCTGATGTTCAAATTCAGAGGGCAGAAAATTCCTTCCGGGCAAAAGGCAGATGAAACGGAACTGATTGGTGAAAGCAATCTTGTGCTGTTCTCCGGAATTATGCTGCTTTTATTTGTTCCTGTATTCAAAACGCTGACACATATGCCGCCTTTCATGGGCATGTTAATAGCATTGGGTATCATGTGGTTTATCAGTAGTATCATTCATTTAAGAAAGCAGCCTGATGTAAGGTACAAGTTCTCCGTCACAAGTGCATTGCGAAGAATTGATACGTCAAGTATCCTTTTCTTTCTGGGGATCCTGCTTGCAGTTTCAGCTTTGGAGGCCGAAGGCGTTTTAAGGAAGATGGCGATTTTTATTAATGCTTACATTGATAATATCTATATTACAGGTACATTGCTGGGTATCTTGTCAGCGGTTATAGATAATGTGCCGCTCGTCGCTGCAGCCCAGGGTATGTTCAGCATGGAGGTATTCCCAGTCGATCATGCTTTCTGGGAATTCCTGGCTTTATCAGCCGGAACAGGAGGTAGCGCGCTTATCATTGGTTCAGCGGCAGGCGTTGCTGTGATGGGAATTGAGAAGATTGATTTTTTCTGGTATCTTAAGCATATCAGCCTGTTGGCACTCACGGGTTTTTTTGCAGGATTGATGACCTTCATGATCCAACAATGGATTGTCAGCTAACTGACTAATTTTTTTTAAGCGTGAATATCCTGATTATTGAAGACGAAGTAAAACTTGTAGCCTTTTTGAAAAAGGGCCTTAAAGAGCAAGGTTATAAAGTGGATGCAGCCTATGATGGCCTGTTGGGTGAAAGGCTGGCATTGCAGGGTGCCTATGATCTCATTATACTGGATCTGATCATTCCGCAGGTGAATGGTTTGGAATTGTGTAAGAAGATACGTCTGAAAAATGAAAGCATACCTATATTGATGCTAACGGCTTTAGGCACAACGGAAGATAAAGTGACCGGTTTTGATGCAGGTGCTGATGATTATCTTACCAAACCTTTTGAATTCCAGGAACTCCTGGCCAGGATCAAGGCGCTGTTCAAAAGATCGGCCGGTATTCAGCATAAATCGGGTATTCTGCAGGTTTTTGACCTTCAGCTTGACTTGTTCAGAAAGATTGCAAAACGGGGAGACAAAACCATTACATTGACCGCAAAAGAATTTGCGCTGCTTGAATTTTTAATGATGAATAAGGGAAGAATTCTATCACGGCTTGAAATCGCACAACAGGTTTGGGACATTAATTTCGATACTGGTACTAATGTGGTGGATGTCTATATCAACATTCTCCGTAAAAAAATTGATAAAGAGTTTAATAACAAATTGATACATACCCGCATTGGATTGGGGTATGTTTTTGATGAATTGAATGGAAATACGTAAAAAGCTTACATATCAATTCAGTGCAGCTGTTGCGTTAATTCTGGTATTAACCTTTATAGCAATATACCTTTCATTTTCAGGATCGAGAAAGGTTGAATTCTTTGATCGTCTGTCAAGCAAATCCAAATTAGTAGCGCAGATGCTCATTGATATTGACGAGATAGATCTTGAAGTCTTAAGAAAAATTGAGCAGAATAACCCCCTCAATCTCGCCAATGAGAAAATCCTGATTTATGATTCCAGTGATAAAAAAATTTATTCGAGTGATACAGATAGTAGTCTGGTTATTTCGGGAAACCTGATTCGGAAAGTCAGAAATGAAGAAGAGATAAGATTTAACCAGAAAAATTTTGAAGTATGCGGACTTCTATACGTCAGCAAGGGAAACCGGATTGTGGTTTTCACTGCAGCTACTGATATTTTCGGAATCAAGAAGATAAGGATGTTGCGTAATATTCTCATTCTGGTTTATATCACCAGCCTGATTTTTATCTTTCTGATCGGAAGATTATTGGCCAACCGCGCTTTGAATCCAATTGAAAGAATTATCAACCAGGTAGATGAAATCAGTATATCCAATCTGGATGCCCGGGTAAACGAAGGCAACGGAAAGGATGAGATTGCCAAGTTGGCCATTACATTCAACAATATGCTGAAACGACTGGAGACTTCATTCAGGATTCAAAAAACTTTTATAGCCAATGCATCACATGAGTTGAGAAATCCTTTGACCGTTCTGACAGGTCAGATGGAGGTAGTATTAATGTCAGACCGATCGAAGAAAGAATATCATAAAACCCTGCAGTCTGTTTATGAAGATGCAGTAAATATCAATCATCTGGCGAATAACTTATTATTATTGGCGCAAACCAGTTCGGAAAGCACTTCACACAGCTTTGACAGGGTGCGTATTGATGATACCCTGTGGCAGGCTGCTAACGAGATGAAAAACAGACACCCCGATTATCAGATAAGTATAAACTTTAGTGATACAATAGTAGATGATGATAACCTCATTATTTTCGGCAATGAATTTTTATTAAAGACAGCTTTTCTGAATATATTGGAAAATGCTTATAAGTATTCGGTAAATCCTGTGATAAATATTCTTGTTGATCTGAAGATTGACCGTGTTGTAATTGAGTTCAAGGATAAGGGTATCGGCATCCCTGAAGATGAAATTAATATGATTTTCAATCCTTTTTACAGATCAAAAAACGCGCTCAATAAAAAGGGCCATGGTATTGGATTAACGCTTGTTGAGAACATTTCCCAGCTTCACCATGGTTTTGTTACTGTAAATTCTGAAATAAATGTCGGCACAACGTTTTCCATGCATCTTCCTCTTTACAAAAATGCTTGAGACAGATATAACTGGAAAGTTTATTTTTAGTCTAAGGATAGTTTAATATGTTTTTAATCCCGCTTTAATGCTCATTTTCATGCATCATCGTATATATGTATGATGAAATTGAGTAGCTATGATTAATGTATCGGTAATTCTGGTGACATTCAATTCCGAGAAAACCCTGCAGAGAACACTGGATTCAGTCATCGGACAAAACGGGAGGGGAGAATTCTTCAATCTGGAACTCATTGTTGTGGATGATTGTTCTTCTGACAATACACGGCAAGTCTTACATCAGAATAATATTTCATTTTACACAACCGAAATCAATTCGGGTGGCCCGAACAAAGGCAGGAACATGGCGCTCAGGCAGGCGAAAGGTGATTATATCTGCTTTATCGATCATGATGACGTATGGATGCCGGATAAGATAATCATGCAATTACGTGCTGCCCATTATGCGCCGGTCATCACAACAGGCTATTCGATACATCACAGGTCGGGCTCAAAAGCATCCACAAGGGCGCTTTCAGGTAGTGACCCTGTATTGTTCAAAGAGAATGAAACTTTTCTGGCAAAACTCCGGAAGGATAAAAGAGGCCAAAACACTTACTTAAGTACATTTATGATCAGAAATGATCTTAAAAATATTTTCTTTGAGGAACACTTTGGAATGTGCGATTATGACTGGCTTCTGCGTGTATTTGAAAATCAGAGGACGGTTGAGATTCCAAAAGTACTTATGAACCGTTATGTGCCAGGAGACAATCTGTCGTTGCATGAAGATTATCGAAAAAAGGACTTTTATTATGTTTTGTATACGCTTGAAAACTATGAGGACAAATATCCGAAGGAAGTTAAGCTTGGCCGGAGAAGATCGCACGGATCCAGGGCAAGATATTTCTATCTCATTGATAAGATGAAAAAAGCAAGGGCTTATTTTCTGAAAAGTCCATTGGAAATGAAAACAATAGCGTTTTATTTTACCAGCTTCGCCGGCAGTGCACTGATCAGAAAGAGCTTCAGGTTCTTCGGATGAAATATATCAGATCTGAGCAAATGATTTTATTGGGTTAATGAGTGATATGAATTTTTAATTCCATTTTAATCCGTTATTCATGAAGGCTAAATTGATAATGGCTACTTTCGATTTTAATAATACAATCTTTTATTATGGATAATAAATCAAGAAATACCGTTGTATTGACTGTAGTAATATTCCTTTTGCTGCTTTTATCCGGTATCCTCTTTTTTAAGGGAAGAAGCAATAAGAAAGAATTGTTTACGGAAAAACAGACTTCTCAGGCTTTGCTTGAAAAAAGCGATAGATTAAAGAAAGAACTGACTACTCTTCAGGATGATTTCAATAAGAATAGTATTCATATGGATCAACTTATTAAGGAAAAAGAGCTATTGATTGATGAAAATAATGCAAAGGTCCGAAAACTGCTATCAGAAAATAAGTCGGGAAACAATGCATTAAAGCAAGTTAAAGAGATTGAGGTACAAAACAGCAAGTTACAAACAGAAATCAATACCCTGAAAGAACAATTGGCGGATTTAACCAAGCAATCACAGGATCAATCAGGCAGAATTACAGATCTTGAGCAGGAGAACAGTCAGTTAAAAGAGCAGAACACTATGCTCCGCTCCATGATTTCCAATAACATCAAGATCACTGCAACCAAAGGCAGGAAAAACAAACTGACTGTTATGGCAGCCAGAACAAATCTCATTTCAGCATATTTGGATGTGCCTGCGTCGGTTAGCAATAATGTTAGTTTTACACTAACCTATCCGGATGGAACGAAGGTTTCAAGCAAGGAAGTAAGCACGGCAATAATTAATGTTGTTGATCCGTCTGCCGGAAAGGCAACAGAAAATACTGCAGAAGGGTATACAGAAGCCGTTAAAACTTTGGAATTGAAATATACACCAAAAGTCCGGTTAAAGAAAGGTACTTATAAACTGAGCGTGTATAACGAAAGTGAATATATTACAGGAGTATATATAGGATTAAAATAAAGGTTTCGGTTTTGTCTATTCTTTCAATTGTCTTTTGATGTGAATTCTTCTCCTGTTAGAGGGCTCCCGAGAGGGGGCCCTTTTTTTTCAGGTATAAATCATAATACACAATAAAAAAAAATCCTTATTGAACAGTATTTGTATGATCAATCGTGCATAATCATAAAAAAATCCCGGTCTTCAATAAACCGGGATTCATATATATAAGTTGGCTGAAGATTATATCAAGGAAGTAGCCAGCGTTACCCCTACCACCACGATCGATACCATGCTCATCAGCTTGATGAGGATGTTGAGGGAAGGTCCGGAAGTATCCTTGAAAGGATCACCCACTGTGTCACCAACAACTGCGGCTTTATGACAATCACTGCCTTTTCCGCCATAGTTGCCTTCTTCAATGAATTTCTTGGCATTGTCCCATGCACCGCCGGCATTGGCCATAAATATAGCGAGGATGAAACCGGTGGCTACACTGCCAACCAACAGTCCCATTACACCTGCAGGGCCAAAAATAATTCCGACTGCAATAGGTATGGCAATAGCCAATAAAGATGGAAGCATCATTTCACGTTGCGCACCCTTGGTGGAAATAGCCACGCAGGCTGCATAATCAGGTTCGGCTTTGCCTTCAAGAATTCCTTTTATTTCACGGAACTGACGGCGCACCTCATCCACCATGGATTGCGCGGCACGGCCAACAGCATTCATGCTGAGTCCGCAGAAAAGGAAGGCTGCCATGGAACCGATAAATGCACCAACCAGCACCCTCGGATTCATGAGGTCAATGTTGTAATAGGTCATGACATCCTGGATACCGGCATTATGTATTTCAATGCCTGTAGATGCCTGGAAAGCCGCAGCTTTTTCAGGCAACCTGGCAAGACCTACCTTGATCTCCTCAACATAGGAGGCAAGCAAAGCGAGCGCTGTCAGCGCGGCAGAACCGATGGCAAAACCTTTACCGGTTGCGGCGGTGGTGTTGCCCAGGGAATCGAGCGCATCAGTACGTTTGCGCACTTCAGGACCCAGGTGACTCATTTCGGCATTGCCACCGGCGTTGTCGGCAATTGGTCCGTATGCATCCGTAGCCAGGGTTATGCCCAGGGTGGAAAGCATACCTACAGCAGCGATACCGATGCCGTAAAGACCCATGCTGAGATTTTCAAAGTTGAAATTGGAGGCAAATACGAATGCCAGAATTATGGAAGTGCCAACAATCAATACCGGGAAAGCGGTGGATATCATGCCCGTGCCTATACCGCTGATAATAACGGTAGCCGGACCTGTTTTGGAAGAACCGGCAATTTTCTGTGTGGGTTTGAAACCTGCCGATGTGTAATATTCGGTTGTTTTACCGATGCCGATACCGGCAACAAGACCTGCGATCATGGCGCCCCATACGCCCACGAAATTGGGAATATTCAATACCCAGAGGATCAGCAGGGCAAACACGGCAATAAAGACAGAGCTGACGTTTACGCCACGGCCGAGTGAGGCAAGAAGCTGTTTTTGTGATGCACCCTCTTTGGTACGCACCAGGAAGATTCCGAGGATTGACAGCACAATGCCCACAGCTGCAATCAGCATGGGAGCAATAACAGCATTAAACTGCGTAGTAGCGGCATCATAGTTTCCATAGCCGGCAGCTATCAGCCCGGTTGCCGTGAAGCCTGTCGCTCCCAATGCGGCAGTGGACAGAATGGAACCGCAATACGATTCATACAGGTCAGCGCCCATACCGGCAACATCACCCACATTGTCACCAACATTATCAGCAATGGTGGCCGGATTGCGCGGATCGTCCTCGGGAATGCCAGCTTCAACTTTACCTACCAGGTCAGCTCCCACGTCGGCAGCTTTCGTGTAAATACCACCGCCGACACGGGCAAACAATGCCTGGGTGGAGGCACCCATACCAAAAGTAAGGGTCGTGGTTGTGATGATGATAAGTTTCATGGAAGGATCACTGGCAATGGCCAGGTTGGTGGTGTTATCCAATGCACCAACAATATAGTTCAGCGCATAGAACCAGATGGAAATGTCAAGCAATCCCAGGCCAACCACAACAAGTCCCATAACAGCGCCTGAACGGAATGCAACCCTGAGGCCATGGTTCAGCGATCTTTGAGCAGCATTGGCAGTACGTGCCGAAGCATACGTGGCAGTTTTCATGCCGATGAAACCTGCAAGACCACTGAAAAAACCGCCTGTCAAAAAGGCAAAGGGCACCCAGGGATTCTGGATTTTCAATACATACGCGAGAATTGCAAAAACGACAGTTAAAATAACAAAAACAAGCGTAACAACCTTATATTGTTGCTTCAGATAAGCCATTGCCCCCTCACGAACGTACTGGGCAATTTTTTTCATTGTATCGGTACCTTCTGACTCCTTCATCATCTGCTTAAAGAAATAATAAGCAAATCCCAGGGCCAGGATTGAACCGACCGGAACCAACCAGAATAAATTATTCAACATAGGTATAATTGCTTTTAATTAATAAATGGTTAATTGATAACAACTAAATGATATATAATAAGATATATAAGATATTCATAAAAATACGGTCGTAAAGATAACAATTTACAGAATGAAAGAAAGCAGGTGAGCAAATAAATTTATCCGACTGGTTTATCAGGCGATGCAATCCTAAAAATCCTAACTTTGCAATGAACATAAAATTTTATTTACCCTATGAAAACTTTAAAGTCAATATTGATCCTGTTGTCATTTTCGCTGGCGGCATTTGCCCAGGAAGCAAAAACTCCGGTAAGTACGGAACTCTGGGAACCCGTTCCACCCGTGATAACACCCGGAGAAGGCACTGCGGCTCCTTCCGATGCCATGGTCCTGTTCGATGGCACCAACCTGAACGAATGGACCAATGCCAAAGGTGAACCTGCAGGATGGACTGTGGCTGACGGTTGCATGACCGTAAAGCCCGGAACCGGTATCATCCAGACCAAACGGGGATTTGGCGACTGCCAGCTGCATATTGAATGGCGTTCTCCCATTGTGGTCACGGGTGAAAGCCAGGGACGCGGCAACAGCGGTATTTTCCTGCAAAATCTTTATGAAGTGCAGGTACTGGATTGTTACAATAATAAAACCTATTCGAACGGTCAGACCGGATCGATATACAAGCAGAGCATCCCCCTTGTGAATGCCTGCAGGAAGCCCGGTGAGTGGCAGTCCTATGATATTATTTACACAGCCCCCCGCTTCAACGAGAACGGCCGGGTTGCCATTCCGGGACGGATCACCGTTTTGCATAACGGCGTGCTCATCCAGAACAACGTCGAAATCAGGGGTACCACCGAATATATTGGCTCACCCCGGCCTGTCCTACATGGTATGAAAGAACCCATTTCACTGCAGGATCACGACAATCTGGTGAGTTACAGGAATATTTGGATCAGAGAACTTTAAGAATCGTGAATGGTGAATAGTGAATAGTGACTAGTTGCCAATCACTATTCACTAATTACGGAAGATACTTCTCCAGTTCCCCCGGCGCGACATACGGCGATTCCGGTTCAAAGTATTTCCATAACAGGGCTGAGATTTTCCGGATCAGCCTATAACCTTCATTGTTGTATGTCCAGCTTGTATCCTGCTGGTTCTTGGTGATCACGCAAAAAACATAATCGCCGTGCGGTGCATTCACCAGCACCACCTCCGACCTGGATTCATCCACGGCACCTTGTTTGGACGCTGCCTGAACGGTGGGAGGTATTTGCGAAAGGGCTTCCCCGTTCCAGTAAATACGGATTAAATGCCTGTAGATGATTTCGCTGATCCCCGGACTTGCGATTTTACCCTGCCGGATCATCCACAACAACCTGGCCATTTCACGGGGTGTGGTTTGTCCCCAGCCATATTGTTTGTATGCTTTATCTCTTCCTGTTGTACGGGAATTTACCCGGGTGGCCTTGAATCCATAATCCTGAAGCCAGGCGTTTACAGCTGTTCCGCTTCCGGCCATGGCCTGTAAAAAGAGGCTGGCATGGTTATCACTGAAAGTGATCATATGGGTCATCAGTTGCCTGACGGTGATATCTTCACCCGGCGCAAAACGGCTCAGGGCATCCTCTCCCTTCCAGGGATAATGAAGTGAATCGGCAAAGAAGCGGA
Organism: Bacteroidales bacterium; assembly: GCA_041737175.1. Classification (GTDB taxonomy): domain Bacteria; phylum Bacteroidota; class Bacteroidia; order Bacteroidales; family UBA10428; genus UBA5072. The sequence goes on along the minus strand of JBGSSF010000015.1, from coordinate 50,178 downwards.
CTGTGCTGTCGGGTTTCAGTTTACCGGCTTCAACCTGTTCCCAGAGGGCACAGAGAATAGGAATCTTGATCATGCTGGCAGTGGGGAAGAGGGTGTCGGCATTCAAAACCACTTCAATATTTTTGCTGGGATGGTAAACATAAATGCCCGACTGGCCATGAAAACCTTCTGCCGCTTCGCTGCAAAGCTTTTGCAATGGCGGATCACCAGGGTTATTGTTGGCGGACAGGCCTGTGAACAGAAACAATACGCCAACGGCCAATTCCGATGCTGCTGTCAGAATATACATTACAGCCCTGCGAGCAATTCCTTGACTTTGTCCGCGATCATCTTACCGTCAGCTTTGCCGGCAAGTTCTTTGGAAGCGTTGCCCATGACCTTGCCCATGTCTTTGGGTGAAGTGGCGCCAACACGCTGTATTATATTTTTTAAAACCACAACAAGTTCATCTTCACTCATTTGTTTGGGAAGGTATTCTTCGATGATGGCAGCTTCCTTCATTTCATTCTGGTACAGTTCTTCCCGGTTCTGCGTTTTATAGATCTCTGCGGATTCCCGGCGCTGTTTTACCATTTTCTGCAGGATCTTCATTTCCTGGTCCGTACTGAGATCGTGACTTCCCGATTCGGTTTTGGCCAGCAACAGCGCTGTTTTAATGGCGCGCAGAGATTCAAGCCTGTCTTTTTGCCTGGCCAGCATGGCGGATTTCAGGTCTTCGGAAATTTTGTCGAATAAGCTCATGGTTATTGTTTTGTAGCGTTTTAGGTGTTTAGGAGTTTAGGTTAAAACTGCATAACTGCATAACTGCAAGACTGCAAGACTGCAAGACTGCACGACTGCAGGACTTTTACTGCCGCTGCTGCTGCCACTGCATACTCTCAATCCACCGCCCCGTTCAGATAGGGATTCTCCTTACTCAGTTTTACCTGGGAGTTTTCATCATCGGAGAGGGAATATTGTGACAGTTTATTTTCATCCGTGGATTTCTGCGGATCAATGTGCAGATGTTTTCTTTTGAATGCTGGCGTGTTCTCCATTTCATCGATCTCGCGGTCGCTTTGGCGGACACTTTGTTTCAGCTCTTTCAGGTCTTCCTGGGTACGCTTGATGGCATTCACCCTGTCGCCGGCTTTCCGCGTATCTACCGGTCTGCGAACCCGGCTTATATCTCTGAAAAGATCGTCATCAATTGTCTTGAGGTCGAATTCAATGGTCCGCTGGGATGGTGTGGAATTTGCAGGTCTTTGTGGCGGAGCGTCCCGTACAACAAAAATGCTGTCTTCCTCCGATACGGTATCAGAATATTCTACCAGTGGTATTTTATCGATTTCACGACGGCGGATATACAGTTCAGGAATGCTGCTTGCATTGAATCCGGTTGCGATGACTGTCACGCTGATCTTTCTTCCCAGTCCGGGATCAGTGCCATTCCCCCAGATCAGGTCGGTATGAACACCCGAGCAGTCCTTCACCCAGTCAATGATTTGTCCGATCTCGTCCATGGTCACCTCATCATCGCCTGAAATCACATTCAGCAGGATATTTTTTGCCCCTTTGATATCTGTATCATTGAGCAGAGGTGAATTCAGCGCCTGTTTGATCGCTTCAATGGCACGTCCTTCTCCCTCGGCCATGCCTGTTCCCAGTATGGCCACGCCACTGTTTGTCATGACAGTCTGCACATCGGCAAAATCCACGTTGATAAAACCATGAACGGTAATGATCTCGGCAATGCCTCTTGCGGCAACTGTCAAAACATCATCAGCCCTGGCAAAGGCTTCGGAAAGGCGAAGATTGCCATAAATCTGCCTGATCTTTTCGTTGTTGATAACCAGCAACGAGTCAACATACTTTTCGAGTTCAGAAATTCCTTCAAGTGCCTGGTTTACCCTCACAGGGCCCTCATTCTTAAAAGGTATGGTGACGATGGCCACGGTAAGTATGCCAAGTTCCTTGGCAGCCCTGGCAATAACCGGAGCTGCACCAGTACCTGTACCACCGCCCATCCCGGCTGTAATGAACACCATTTTGGTGTTGACCGATAATATCTCTATCAGGTTGTCCAGACTTTCGATGGCCGCCTGCTTGCCCTTTTCCGGTTTGTTGCCTGCGCCGCGACCTTCGGTCAGAGAAGCGCCAAGCTGGATCTTCACAGGCACGGGACTGTTTGCAAGCGCCTGGGCATCAGTATTGCAGACGATAAAATCCACATCTTTGATTCCCTGATGGAACATGTGGTTTACCGCGTTACTGCCGCCGCCTCCAACACCCAGGACCTTAATGATGGAAGATTTGTTCACAGGCATTTCGAAGGAAATCAGTTCATCCATGGCTTTGGATTATTGGTTTTACATTTTCTTGTCAATATCGTCGTCGAAAATATTCTCAATCGTGGTTTTAAAGGACTCAAACAGGCTTTTCCTCGGTTTAGGTTCTTTGATTCCTTCATCCAATATAAATTCTGGAACAGGCTCTTTCTCACGGATCTCCTGCACGGCAGGTTCCGGTACATATTGTTCAAATCCTTTGTACAACAACCCCACACTTGTGGAGTACATGGGATGATTGACTTCTTTGAGATCATGGTTCGCTGCCTGCACCTCGGGCTTGCCAATACGGACGTCCAGGCCGGTACGATATTTTACCAGTTGCGGCAGATGCCGTAAAAGCGAACCGCCACCGGTAATCACAATTCCGGCAGTCAGTTTTTCCAGGCAATCGGATCCTTCAAGCTGGTATACCACAGCATCCAGGATTTCTTCCATGCGTGACTGTATAATATAGGCCAGGCTTTTGATGGACACTTCCTTGGGATCACGGCCGCTGATACCAGGCACAGCAACAACCTTGGCCTCTTCAGCCAGATCACCAAGAGCTGATCCGTATTGCAGTTTCAGCAACTCGGCATGTTTGCTCAGGATAGAGCAGCCTTCCATTACATCCTTGGTAATTACGTTCCCTCCAAATGGGATCACCGCAGTATGCTTGATGATATCATCGTAATAAACGGCTATATCGGTAGTGCCGCCGCCAATATCCACAAGGGCTACGCCTGCTTCAATCTCATCGTCGGTGAGCACGGCAGCCGAGGAGGCAAGAGGTTCCAGGATCATTTGTTTCACATGGATTCCTACACGGTTGACACAACGCTCAATGGTGCGGGCCGAGGACGTCTGGCCGATTACGATGTGATAATTGCCTTCGAGACGTTTCCCGAACATGCCGATGGGATTCTTAACACCGGTTTCATTGTCAACCACATAACTTTGCGGAATGACATGTATAATCTCTTCTCCCGGCTGGATGGAAATTTTATACATCTCTGACAGCAAATGATCGGTGTCGTTTTTGGTAATCTCTTCTTCGTAAGAATCGCGGAGTATGTATCCCCTGTTCTGTAAACTGGTGATGTGCTGACCGGCAATTCCCACGTATGCTTCACGGATTTCAAATCCGACCTGTTTCTGGACTTCATCCACCGTATATCGGATGGCATTGACCGCTTCTTCAATATTGAGCACTACGCCCCGTTTGACTCCTTTTGAAGGTGTTTTGCTCATGCCGATGATTTCAAGTTTCCCTGATTCATTCAGGCGACCGACAATGGTCACGATCTTCGTTGTGCCGATATCGATTGCTGCGATTGTATTATTCCTTTGCCTCATGTTATTGGATTTTAGTACAGACTACCTGGTTTTTATATTTTAAACTGATTTTTCCATATTGGTTCCAACCGATTTTATTGAATCCCTCCTTGTATAATAATTTCAGGTTTTCCATCTTCTCTTCCAGATTTTCAATCCGTCCCAACTCAATGATGTGTGATCCCACCCTGGGGATCAGCTCAATTTCATATTTGTTGTTGACATAGATCTGTTCAATCTGGGAATCCCAGAATTTGTCTCCGGTGATGAACTCAGCCAGCTGGTAAACATCGTAAATGGTGTGCTGGGACCGGGATAATGAATCATGCCTGACGTCATGGATGTTCAGCGTTCTTGCAACCGGGAAAGGTTCGGAAATGAACCCGTTGGCTACCAAAACAAACGGGCTGACGTTGCTTGTGAGCGGGATGATGTTACCCTGCCTGTCGAGATAATACCCCTGCCCGTATCGGTTGAAGATTCTTACAAAGGGAATTTTCTGACTTATTTCAATGTGCAACACACCCGGTTCCGTCACAAAAGCTTCCGCTTTGCTGATGATCTGCTTTGCTATCAGTGATCTTTCAATGGCTTCCAGGTCAATGCTTCCGGCTTCCTTACCGTAAGGGATGATTCTTTTTTGTTCCAGCACGCTGCGGATCTCAGCTGAACGAATGAACTGGTTCTCGGTGCTGTCAACAATCCGTATGGTGACTTTCCCGATTTTCTTTTCCTGTTCTTTCGCTGCGATAAAGCCTGACAGAATTACCATGTAACCAATCAGCAACACCAGAAATAATATTTCCTGAATCACTTTCATCCTTTACCTCTTTCTTTTAAGAGTTGTGTAATAGGCCCTGTAAACTTGTCGATATCCCCTGCTCCCATCGTTATGAGCACTTCAATCCGGGACTGCTTCAGGACGTCCAGCAAGTCCTCTTTGCTGCACTTGATTTTATCGGCTATTTGGACATCCTTATAAATCATTTCTGAGGTAACGCCCGGTATGGGAACTTCCCTTGCCGGATAGATATCGAGCAGGATCAGGCGGTCGAGCAGATTCAGACTTTGCGCAAAACCGCCGGCCAGGTCACGGGTACGTGTATACAGATGCGGCTGGAAGACACCTGTTATTTTTTTATCGGGATACAATTCGCGTGTCGATCTGAGGGTGGCTTCTATTTCCTTTGGATGATGCGCATAATCATCAATGTATACGATATCTTCAGTCCTGACATGATAGTCGAACCTGCGCTGTATTCCTGAAAAATCCTCGAGTGCCGACCGGATCAACATGGGATCAAGCCCGAGAAGCAGCGACATGGAGACAGCAGCAGTGGCATTTTCCACATTCACGAGGCCGGGATGTTCAAGGGAAAGATCTTTAAGCCCGATTCCTGGTCCGATCAGATCAAAATGATAATTCCGGTTTTTGAGACGGATGTTATCTGTCCTGAAATCAGACGGGCCATTCAATGAATAGGTATAAACATTGGATGGCAATTTGTCTGCTTGGACAGGCAATCCGGCTTTCATAAGCAACAGGCCTTTCCTGTCTATCTGTCCGATAAACTGGTTGAAAGCCTCTATCAGGTTGCCTGCATCACCGTAAATATCCAGATGATCAGGATCCATGGAGGTCACCAGACCCGCATAAGGATAAAGCTGGAGAAATGACCTGTCGAATTCATCTGCTTCCGTTACCACCCAGTCGCTTTTCGCATGAAGAACCAGGTTGCTGTTGAAATTCTTGGAGATTCCTCCCAGAAAAGCATTGCAGCCGGGGCCGGCTTTCGTCAGTATGTGCGCAATCATGGTGGAGACTGTTGTCTTACCATGCGTTCCTGCTACGGCAACGGTTTTTTGCCGGTGCGTGATCAGCCCCAGTATTTGCGAACGTTTATAAAGCGTGAAATGGTTTTCTTTAAAATAGCCGAGTTCGCTTTGATCAGCCGGAATGGCCGGCGTGTAAACAACCAGCGTATTTTGGGTTGATCTGAACGGGGGCGGGATCAGCGCGGGAGAATCTTCATAGTGAATGTCAATGCCCTCAGAAGAAAGTTGCCGGGTGAGTTCTGTGGATGTGCGGTCATACCCCGCGACATCTTTCCCTGTAACACTGAAATACCTTGCCAGGGCACTCATGCCGATACCTCCGATACCGAGGAAATAAACACGTTCTATGTTTTCCAGTGCGTTCACTTTTTTCTTACAAGGTTGTATATTTCATCTGCAATCCGGGTGGCAGCGTTTGGCAGGGCCATTTTGGCGCAGTTACCGCCCAGGGTGTCTCTGAGTTCGTTGTTATGCATCAGTTCCACTGCCCGGTATATTAGGCTGGCCGGAGCATCATCATCAGTGACCATCAGGGCTGCCTTGTTGCTGACCAGGGCCATGGCATTTTTTGTCTGGTGATCCTCTGCAACATTCGGCGATGGAACAAGAATTACGGGTTTTCCCAGGAGGCAGAGCTCCGAAATGGTTGCTGCGCCTGCGCGTGAAATGATCACATCCGCGATAGCATAAGCCAAATCCATACGGTTAATGAAGTCGAAGTACCGGATATGCTTCAATCCTTTCTGGTCAAGTTCTGCTCTGACCCGATCATGGTAAAGCCGCCCTGTTTGCCAGAGTACCAGTATATCCTCCTTGTCCAGCACATCAACCTTACCCAGGATGCTGTTGTTGATTGTCCTGGCTCCCAGGCTCCCTCCAAGCACCAGCAGGACCTGCTTACCCTGTGGTAAGCCGAAGAATTCAAAGGCTTCGGATTTGCCGGTTTTGCGATTGAATAGTTCTTCACGGACCGGATTGCCCGTGAGTACAATTTTCTCCGCAGGGAAATATTTCTCCATACCGGTATAAGCAACACAGATTTTGCCTGCCTTGCGGGCCAGCCATTTATTGGTTACCCCGGCATAGGAATTCTGTTCCTGGATAAGGTAAGGGATATTTTTCATAGCGGCCATCCTGAGCAGGGGACCACTTGCATAGCCACCCACACCGATAACCATATCGGGTTTGAAGGTTCTGAGTATTTTTGCAGCCTTGCATAAACTCACGGTCAGTTTGAAGAGCACCAAAAAATTTCTCAAACCGATTTTTCTCTGAAGACCTTCCACAGGCAGCCCCATGATGGGAAAACCTGCGGCCGGCACCTTTTCCATCTCCATTCTGCCGAGGGCGCCCACAAAAAGTATGCTGGCCCCGGGATCTCTTTTCCTGATCTCGTTGGCAATCGACAGGGCAGGGAAAACATGACCCCCTGTTCCGCCTCCGCTAATTATGAACTTCAGGCTCATCGTTTATTTGTTGTTCTTCAGCGAGTTTTTCAGCTGTCTCCTGCTGCACTTTTATACCCCTGCTTACACTTTGTATGATTCCAAGCGCCACACAGGTGAACAGCAGCGATGATCCTCCCATGCTGATCATCGGCAAGGGCTGACCTGTCACCGGCAAAATATTCACTACTACTGCCATATTGATAAGGGCCTGGAAAGTTATCATAACTGCCAGACCTACAGCAAGAAAGGCTGGAAATGTCCTGGAGCTTTTTCTCACCAGCACGGCTGCCCTGAAAAGCAGGTACAAGTAAAGCGCCAGTACGATGACCCCTCCTGCCAGTCCGTATTCTTCAATGACTATTGCATAGATAAAATCAGAATAAGGATGCGGAAGAAAATTGCGCTGAATGCTTTTACCAGGTCTCAGTTTCACCAAACCACCACTTACAATGGCAATTTTAGCCTGATTCACCTGGTAATTATTTCCCTCATCAGCGCTTATGTAGTTCTCTATGCGGTTTTTCCAGGTACCTATGCGTCCTTCCCAGTCAGCCGACAGAGCAATGGCAATAAAGGATCCCAACAGCAAAACGATGATGCCGGCCATCCCGAACAGGTATTTGAGGTTAATCCTGCCGACAAACATAAGAATGAAGACTGTGGCAAAGATCAGCATAGCGGTCGACAGGTTGGCCGGCATTACCAACACGCAAACCAGGATCAGCGGAATGACAATGGGTCTGAAAGCTCCTTTGAAGTCTTTGATATTTTCCTGTTTTTTGGAGAGAATGCGGGCTGTATACATAACAATGGCCAGCTTGGCAATGTCGGATGTCTGAAAGGTCAGGCTCAGTCCGGGAACACTTAGCCAGCGGGAGGCCTGATTCCGGGTAACACCATATATCAGGGTCACCAGCAAAAGCGGTATGGAAATCATCAGCAGAAGCTGGGAGATTCTGGAAAAATACTTGTAAGGTATCAGATGCGTAACATAAATGATCACAATACCCATGGCCAATATGGTGGTATGCTTCAGAATGTAATAACTGGTGTTGCCTCCCTGGAACCGGTATGCCAGAGAACCAGTGGAGCTGTAAACCGCCAGCAGTGAAAACACCGACAGCAGGAATATCACCGCCCAGATCACGGGATCACCTTTAAAATATTTTTTCAATGTGCCTGACATTTTTCTTTAGATACCCTTCAAGGGTCTTATGACCGCTTGAAGGGATTTTTTAATTCATAATTCATAATTCATAATTCCCTGACATACTTCTTAAACTGCCTTCCCCGGTCCTCGTAATTTTCAAACAAATCGAAGCTGGCGCAGCAGGGAGAGAGTAGTACGGTATCACTGGTTTTCCCATGCCTGTATGCAGCCTGAACGGCTTCTTTCATGGAGTTGGTATCCACAATGGTCGGTATCACGCCATCAAAAGCTTTATGCAGCTTTGAATTATCAACACCCAGGCATATCAAAGCCTTTACTTTCTGTTTCACCAGATCGTACAGTTCCGAATAATCATTTCCCTTGTCGGTTCCGCCCGCAATCCATACTACCGGAGTTGTCATACTTTCAAGGGCATACCAGGTTGAATTCACATTGGTAGCTTTGGAATCATTGATGAATTCAATCCCATGCACCTTGATAAATCTTTCGAGCCTGTGTTCAACCCCGGCAAAATCCATCAGGCTTTCACGGATGATGGGTTTCCTGATCTTCAAAACGCTTCCCGTAATACCCGCAGCCATTGAATTGTATGTGTTGTGCTTGCCTTTCAGGGCAAGTTCGGCCAGAGACATTTCAAAAAAGTCTTCGTCCACTTCGATTTTCATGTTGTCACCGGCAATATAAGCTCCCTGTTGCGGAGTTTCCTTGAGTGTGAAAGCAAGTTGCTTGGCCTTGGTGACAATTCTTTCGAGTTCCCGGATGGTGATTTCGTCATCGGAGCAATACACAAAGAAATCATCTTCTCCCAGGTTCTGACTGATCCTGAACTTGGAATTCACATAATTCTGCAGATCGTAATCATAGCGGTCAAGATGATCGGGCGTAATATTCAACAATATGGCTATGTCAGCCTTGAATTCAAACATCCCGTCGAGCTGGAAGCTGCTTAGTTCAATCACATAGTACTCATAGTTCTCGGTGGCGACCTGCATGGCAAAGCTTTTGCCCACATTGCCGGCCATACCGGCATTCAGACCTGCCTTGCGCATCATATGATGTATCAGGTTCGTGGTGGTTGTTTTTCCGTTGCTGCCCGTGATGCAGATTTTCTTGGCCTGGGTATACCTTCCGGCAAACTCAATTTCGGAGATTACCCGGATTCCTTTTTTCCGTATGGCGATCACGATATCGGATTTTTCAGAGATGCCCGGACTTTTTATGATTTCATCGGCATTCAGGATATGTCTTTCCGTATGCTTACCCTCTTCCCAGTCAATTTCATAATTATTGAGAATTTCCTTGTATGCATCTTTGATTTTGCCGGAATCGGTAACAAAAATGTCGAAACCTTGTTTCTTTGCCAGAACAGCCGCTCCTGTTCCGCTTTCTCCTGCACCAAGTACTACAATACGTCGATCCATATTTATCGGATTTTTAGGGTAACAATAGTTATTATGGCCAATAGGATTCCAATAATCCAGAACCGGGTCACTATTTTGGGCTCGGGATAATTCAGCTTTTGAAAATGATGATGCAGGGGCGACATGCGCAATACCCGTCTGCCCTCACCAAACATCAGCCTGGTGTATTTGAACCAGCTTACCTGGATTACCACGGAAAAACTCTCTGCTAAGAAAATCCCACAGAGGATAGGAATGAGCAATTCCTTGCGGATCAGTATGGCAAATACGGCAATGATACCTCCGATTGACAGACTGCCGGTATCACCCATGAACACCTGCGCCGGGTAGGAATTATACCATAGAAATCCGACAAGAGCTCCAATGAATGCTGCTATATATACAACCAGTTCACCCGTATTGGGCAAAAACATGATATTCAGGTAATCGGAAATGACGGCATTGCCCGAAACGTAAGCGAGGAGCCCGAGCGTGGCACCAATGATGGCGGACGTTCCGGCTGCCAGTCCGTCAAGTCCGTCTGTCAGGTTTGTTCCGTTGGAAACGAAAGTGATGACAAAAATTACTGCCAGGGTAACAACCAACCAGGCCCACTGACTGGCTTTATCACCCAGGAACCACACCAGGCTGGCGTAATCAAATTCATTATTCTTGAAAAAGGGAACATTTACCCGGGTGGACTTGACTTCACGGGTTACATAGTAAATGGTGGACTTTTCGCCGACATCCCCTTTTTCGATCCGGGTGATGGGAATGCCATTCCGGTCGTATACTTTTTCACGGGCTACGATGTCATCACTGAAGTGCAGGGTTAGACCCACAACAATTCCGGCGATAACCTGCGCAATGATCTTGAACCATCCGCGCAGTCCCTCTTTGTTTTTCCTGAACACCTTGATATAATCATCCACAAATCCAACCAGGCCAAGCCAGATGGTGATGAACAACATGAGCTGAACATAAACGTTTTTCAGATTGGCAAAGAGTATGACGGGAATGATAATGGATAACAGGATAATCAGTCCGCCCATGGTGGGAGTTCCTTTTTTCTGCATTTGCCCTTCGAGACCCAGATCACGGATGGTTTCGCCGATTTGGGCTTTCTGGAGATGGCGGATTATTCTCTTGCCATACAGGGTCGAAAGGATCAGGGCGGTGATGATGGCCATGGCTGACCGGAATGAAATGTAGTTGAACAGTCCTGAACCCGGGACGTCCAATTTCTCCAAATATCCAAACAAGAAGTACAGCATAGCCTCTTTATTAGGGTTGATCTGGTTTCAGCTCAAACAGGGAGGATACTTCCTCCAAATCACTGAAGTGATGTTTAATGCCTTTAATTTCCTGGTAGGTCTCATGACCTTTCCCGGCAATCAGTATAATATCGCCCTTCCGGGCCAGCATACAGGCCATTTTAATTGCTTCACGGCGGTCCGGCTGGATAGCGGTCTTTGCCAGAGAAATATCATCCAGTCCTGCTTTCATATCGTTGATGATCTCTGCCGGCTCCTCGTTACGGGGATTATCCGAAGTGAGTATCAGCTTGTCGCTCATGGCGGCTGCCACTCTGGCCATGACCGGACGTTTGGTTTTATCCCGGTTTCCACCTGCACCGATAACCGTAATGACCTGCTCATCTCCCTTCCTGATCTGACCAATGGTCCTGAGAACATTTTGCACGGCATCGGGAGTGTGGGCATAATCAATTACCGCTGTGACCCCTTTATCGGACTGCAAATACTGGAAGCGCCCTTCCACCGTATCCATTGAACTGAGCAGCCTGAGGATCTCCTCTTTTTTCTGTCCGAGAAGGCGTGCGCAGGAATAAACAGCCAGTAAATTGCTGGCATTGAATTCCCCGATGAACTTTGTCCAAAACTCCGTATTGTCGATATTCAGCAGCATACCGTTGACATGGCTTTCGATAATTCTGCCCTTAAAATCGGCCATGGTATGAATGCCGAAAAAACTAACGGCCGATTTTGTATTCTGAACCATGACCTTGCCATTCCGGTCATCAGCATTGATCAAAGAAAAGCTGTTGGCAGACATGTTGTCAAAAAACAGTTTTTTGGCCCTGAGGTATTCCTCAAAGGTCTTGTGGTAATCGAGGTGATCATGGGTGATGTTGGAAAAAATTCCGCCGGCGAATGCAAGACCGGCAACACGTTGCTGCACCAGTGCGTGTGAACTGACTTCCATAAACACAAATTCGCAACCTCTGTCAGCCATATCCTTCATGATTCGGTTGAGCTGAACCGGGTCAGGTGTTGTATGCGTAGCCTCAATGGTTTCGTTGCCGATGTAGTTGCGTATGGTTGTGAAACATCCCGAGTTGAAACCCAGGGTACCGAATAGCCGGTGCAAAACAGTGACTGTGGTTGTTTTCCCATTGGTCCCGGTTATGCCGACAAGCCTGAATTTCCTTGACGGATGACCATAGAAAGCGGAGGCCAGCGCGGCCAATGCATAAGCGGTATCTTTCACCAGGATATAGGTTACATCCGGCGAAAGATGCTCAGGCCAGTGTTCACAAACTATGGTGGTTGCTCCGGAAGCGACTGCGTTCCCAATGTACTCGTGGCCATCGGACTGGGTTCCTTTCACGGCAATGAAAAGAAATCCAGGCATTACTTTGCGTGAATCAAAGGTTATCCCCGACAGGTCCCGGTCAGCGCTTCCCTTTACCTGTAGTACTTCTATATCTTTCAACAATTCAGCCTGTTTCATCTTCATATGCTAAATAAAGGTCATTTCAAGCGTGATCAGGTCGCCTTTTATCACCCGGGTTCCGGGGGAGATCGACTGCTGTCTGACGCTTCCGCGCCCGATAAGACGGACACGCAGTCCGGCATTCTCGAGCAGGTAGATCGCATCCTTGGCGCCCATGGAAACTACATTGGGCACCAATCCCTTGGGAATGTTCCGTTTACTAAGGCTGACTGCTTCTTCTTTCTTTTCAGTACTTACCCAATCCGAAGGAGTATGCGCGTTCTCAATGGGAACATCCAGTTCCTTCAAAACACGCCGCAGCTCTTCACGTTTTCCGGTTTTGGAATAGGGCAGATCCAGCGGAATCTCATCAATCCGGGTCACCAGGGGATGCATATCCACCGAAGTGGCGTAAACCTTGCGGGCTATCTCAAGAAAGACCGGGCCAGCCACCATATTGCCATAGTACACATATTTTGATGGTGAATTGACCACCACAATGCAGGAATACAACGGATCATCAGCGGGAAAGTAACCGACAAACGAAGCCTGGTAACTTACTTCGGAGGCCGATTTATACCCGTATTTTTTATTGTAAATCTGGTTGGTACCGGTTTTGCCGGCAATTTTTATGAGAGGATTACTCAGATTTTTGGCTGTACCTGATTCCACAACACCTTCAAGAACCTTTTTTACTTTTCGCAGCGTTGATCGCGAACAAACGGATGACTGCAGCACCTCCGTGTCGAATCTCCGGACTAGTTTCCCATGATACCGTATTTCTTTTACAAAGCGTGGCTTTACCATTTTTCCGTTGTTGGCAATCGCATTATAGAAAGCCAGCGTTTGTAACGGAGTTATCCTGACTTCATAGCCGTGAGCCATCATGGCCAGGGATATGCCTGACCAGTATTTTTCACCGGGATATCTGATCTCAGGCTTGCCTTCACCTTTGATATCGATTCCCAGCCTTTCATTCAGCCGCATGGCATAAAGCCGGTCAATAAAGTCTCCGGGCCTCTGTTTGTAGGCTCCGGTAATAATTTTAGCCATTCCGACATTGGAGGATTTCTCAAACACTTCCTCTACCGTAATTTTACCGTAACCGCCCTTTTCATGACGGTCATCCCGGATAATCTTGTCATAGTATTTAAAGGTGCCGTCACCGGTGTCAACGGTATCTTCCAGATCCACCACACCATCTTCAAGGGCTGCAATGAGCACAGGCAGTTTAAAGGTTGAACCGGGCTCAGTGCTTTCTCCCACTGCGTAATTCTGAACTTCACGGTAATAGCCTGCTTCGTCCCTGCCCAGGTTGACCATGGCTTTCACCTCACCGGTTTTCACCTCCATCAGGATCGCAGTTCCGTACTGAGCTTCCTGTGATACCAGCTGCTGCAACAGGGCTTTCTGGGCTACGTCCTGCAGGTTGACATCGAGGGTGGTTATTACGTCACGGCCGTCCTTGGGTTCTATTTCATTGCGTTCATTCATGGGCATCCAAACATCCCCGGTGAGACGCTGCATCAGCCGGACACCCTGGATACCGGCCAGCTGATCATTATAAGCACCCTCAATGCCAACAACATTACCGTTGATATCTTTGGATGTATACCCGATTAACCTGCCGGCCAGGTTCTGATGCGGTCTTACCCTCCGGTTTTCCTGCATGTAGATCAAACCACCCTTGTAACGGCCCAACCTGAAAATCGGAAATTCCTTCAGCTTTTTAAGCTGGATATAATTCACGCCGCTTTTGACGAGGTGATAACGTTTCCCCTTCTGCCGTGCTTCAATCAGGCTTCGCTTATAAGCTTCTTTTGATCTGTCGCCGAAGAGCCTTGAAAGACAAAGCGCCAGTGAATCAACTCCTTTATTGAAGGCTCTGTCAGTAAGGTTTTCGCATGCGGCATCAAAATGTATTTCGTAAAAAGGCACCGAACTGGCCAGCAACCTCCCGTCTGAGGCATATATACTTCCACGGTCAGCCGGAATATTCATGGTCTTGAGGGAAAAAGTATTGGCCTGGTCCGTCCAGGTCTTTTTTTCAAATACCTGTAAATAAACAACCCTGCCGATGATCAAAAGGCCAAACAGCAAAAAAGCGATGTAAACAATCGCCACTCTCCACATGATATCCTTTTTAACCGACATGGGTTAGTTCATTTTCTTAGCTTTTTGGGCGGCTCAAGAGATTCCTGCAGGCCAAGACCCTTTGATTCAACCAGGGCTGCCACTTGAGAAGGCCTGCTGATATTCATCAATTCTGATGTTATTGTGATCTGCTCTGACCGAAGGTTGCCCACTTCAATCTTCAGATCGTTAATTTGTCTTACCATTCGCTCTGCATGAAAGCGATTGCCGATGTAGATCACTCCCAGAAATGTCAGGAACAATACAAAAGGCAATTGCCGGATCATGTTCTCCCGCACCAGGAAAGTCCCGTCAATCAATTCCTTTACCCTTACCCTCTTCTTGAGCTTTTCCGGTTCAGGTGAAGAGGTCTTCTCTTTCGGCTTTTTAATGGTCTCCTCAAAGATCTCCTGCTCATCCACCGGAAGATCCATCAGGTCAATATGTCTGTTGTTTTCGCGCATAATATTACTTTCTTTCTGCAATTCTCAGCCGGGCACTGCGGGCCCTCGGATTGATCAACACTTCATTTTCTCCTGCCATTACCGGTTTTCTTGTTATAAGCCTGTAGGGTTCATAACTGTTCCCGAATACATCCTTAACCGGTTCTTCATCACTGTTACCCCATCTCATGAAGTTCTTTACCAAACGGTCCTCAAGAGAGTGATAACTGATGACAACAAGGCGACCGCCCGGTTTGAGCATCCCGGAAGCGCTCATCAGCATTGCTTTCAGGCTTGCCAGTTCCTGATTCACCTCAATGCGTAAGGCCTGGAAGACCTTTGACAGGAATTGGTACTCCGAATGCCTGGGAATCAGAGGTTCAATACAGCTTACCAGTTGCGTGGTAGTCTCCAGTCGCTGGCTTGTCCTGAATTCCACGATGGCGCTTGCTATCCTGTGTGCCTGGTGCAATTCTCCGTATTCCCTGAAAAGCTCCGTCATCTTTTTGATCTCATATTCATTGACTATCTTTTCGGCCGTAAGGCTTCCCTTCTGATTCATTCGCATATCAAGCGATGCCTGGGAGCGATAACTGAAACCCCTTTCCGGTGTATTGAAATGATGTGACGAGACCCCGAGATCAGCTATCAAACCATCAATGCTTTTTACACCATTGTAATTCAGGTAGTTTTTTAAAAACCTGAAGTTGCCCAATATAAAAAAGAACCTGTCATCATCCGGGAGGTTCCTGGCCGCATCTTCATCCTGATCAAATGCGAAGAGCCTGCCTCCGTCCATCTTTTTTAATATGGCGGCCGAATGTCCTCCTCCACCATAAGTTGCATCCACATAGATCCCTCCGGATGAGATATTCAAACCTTCAATACTGTCTTTTAAAAGTACCGGTATATGGTAATCGCTCATCCACCGGCACTTTTATCTGGCATTCCACCCTGGTTGAGATTGCCCATGATCTTTTCTGCCAAATGGGCAATGGTTTCTCCGCCACTTTCAATGGTATCATAAGCATCCCTTGCCCATATTTCAATCCGGCCCAGTTGCCCGGCCATAACAATCTCACGGTCCGCGTCTATTTCCTCCAAAAGCCGTTTGGGGATGAGCAGCCGGTTGCTGGCGTCGAGCGTCAGGTCGGCCATACCTTTGAAGAATCCGCGTAAAAACTGGTTGTGTTCCCGGTTGTAAGGATTGGTGTTCTGCCGCAGAATCTGCGTTTGCCTTTCCCACTCCATCATCGGATAAAGTACCAGGCATGATTCAAAAATGTCCTTCTTAAGAACAAATCTCTCCTGTATGCCTGCAGCCATCTGCTTGATAAATGCAGAAGGCAGCAGCACTCGGCCTTTATCATCGAGCCTGCAGGGATAATCACCAGTGAATGTTGTCATGCCGGGTTTTGCATTTGGATTGTAAAAATAATACATTTATTCCCACTTTGTTCCACTATCACCCATTTTTTCCCACATTGTTAATAACTTTTTACCAGGAGTGTTTATTGTATATTTTGCAGGATGTTTGTCTGAAGCCAAAAGTTATGGCTCAGATTTTATACATTTGGGGGATCAAATCTAAATGAAAGGGCCATGACTGATAATGATCAGCCCGGGAAAATCAAGCCGATCAATATAAGAAAGGTTTTTCATGATAAAAATCCCCGGCTGGCAAGCCTGTTACCCGGGTTTGTATACCGATACATTGAAAGAATAGCACATCAGCGTGATATCAATGAGTTTCTCTCCAGGCACGGAGATAAGTATGGTCTTGACTTCGCCCGGGCGGCTATTGAGGAATTCAATGTCACCGTTACCGTTACTGGTGCTGAGAACCTGCCTGCTGAAGGACGGTTTATCTTTGCGTCCAATCATCCTTTGGGCGGATTCGATGGTATTCTGCTACTGGTATTGTTGAATGGGTATTACAAAGACTGCAAGTCGCTTACCAATGATATTCTCATGAACCTCATTAACCTGCATCCGCTGTTCATTCCGATCAATAAGCACGGCAAACAGGATACCGGGGCAGCATCAACACTTCACGAGGCCTTCCTTTCCGACACACAGATAATCACCTTCCCGGCCGGTTTGGTTTCCCGGCGCATTCACGGAAAGGTGATGGACCTGGAATGGAAAAAGAACTTCATCGCCAAGGCAGTCCATTACAAACGTGATATCATTCCAGTGCATTGCACCGGAAGAAATTCTGATTTTTTCTACAACCTGAACCATATCCGGAATTTTCTGGGTATCAAGGCCAACCTGGAAATGTTTTACCTGGTGGATGAAACCTATAAACACCGGAATGATCACCTGACTGTCACTTTTGGGAAGCCCATTTCCCATAAGACTTTTAATCCTTCAAAAACTCCCACCCAGTGGGCGAAATGGGTAAAAGAACAGGTGTATGCCATGGTCGGGGTCACGGATGTGCCTATCTGATTACAGATTACAGATTGCAGATTGCAGATTAAAGATTAAAGATTACAGATTGCAGATTACTGCTCTTTCTGGCATATTTTTTGACATTGCCCATGTTTCTATAAATGCGTAATTTTGCAGATTATTAAACAAACCTAAATTCTATGCTATGAGAACAGTGAAGTATTTATTTGTGATGATTGTGGGCGCAGCAATTCTTTTGCCGGGTTGTGCATCGATGAACAAAACCCAGAAAGGAGCCGCCGTTGGTACGGCAACAGGGGCTGCAGCAGGCGCTGTTATTGGCAGGGCAGCAGGTAATACGGCTCTTGGTGCAATTATTGGCGCCACCGTTGGAGGTGTGACAGGTGCTGTAATTGGTAAACAAATGGACAAACAGGCTGAAGATCTTAAGAAGGAAGTTCCGGATGCTACGGTGGAGCGTGTTGGCGAAGGCATCATTGTCGAACTGAGCGACAAAGTTCTTTTTGATTTTGGAAAAGCTGACCTGACCTCTGCATCGCAACAAAGTCTCAATAAAATTGTGGAAGTATTCAACAAATACCCCGATACAAATGTTGAAGTACAAGGTCATACCGACAGCAAGGGCAGTGTGGATTACAACCAGGGCTTATCCATAAGACGGGCGACCAATGTATCCAATTACCTTGCCAATAAAGGAATTTCAACATCGCGTCTGACCGTGAAAGGGTATGGTGAGGAGGCTCCCAAATATGATAATGAAACGGATGAAGGAAGAACACAAAACCGCCGTGTTGAATTCCTGATCACTGCCAATGAAAAAATGAAGGCAGATGCAGAAAAGGCCGCTGAAGCGAAGTAGTAATTTTTGTTTTTAACCATAAACATTTTTACGATGAAAAGAAAAGTATTATTCTTAATGGCAGTTGCACTGATGATGACCGCAGCTGCATATTCTCAGGTTTCGTTCGGCCTTCGCGCCGGTGTTAATTTCCAGAATCTGAATGGCGAGGATGAAGCTGGTGACAAGCTGAAAAATGATCTCGCCATTGGCTTTCATATCGGCGCTAATGCTGAAATTCCCATTGCACAGGATTTTTACATTCAACCCGGATTGTTATTCAGTACAAAGGGAGCAACCAACGTGTATGAAGTGGATGATCTCAAAGTTTCCATCTCATACATTGAACTGCCGATTCATTTTTTATACAAACCGCAGCTGGGTTCCGGTAAACTGATCGTGGGCTTTGGTCCGTATGTTGGTTATGGAATTGGTGGCAAGTTCAAACTGAATGATGAGGAAGAAGATATCAAATTTAAAAACGATGTGAAGGAAACCGATGAGGAGGCGATTTATTTGAAACCACTGGATGCGGGGGCCGACATATTTTTCGGCTATGAATTTGCTTTTAAGGTATCTGTGCAGCTAAATGCACAGCTGGGTTTATTGAACCTCGTTCCGAAATATGATGGTGAAAAAAGTGATGAAATTGTGAAAAACACCGGTTTCGGTTTTTCAGTAGGATATAGATTCTAAAAATGATTCTCAATCTGAGAATCTTATAATGCCTGCAGAGACCCCGCCAAAGGAGGGGTCTCTGCTGTTTTACGGTTTTTTCGACAGCCATGCAATAACAATATGATAATTCCGAATACCTGAAAAGTCTTGATAAACGAAAAAACAAGATAGCCAAGGCTATAAAATCCTCTGAAAATAAAATTGAGAAAGCCAATACGAGCATCCGTGATGCCAACGCACGCACACCCCAGAAAGAATCACTTCAGGGCGAAGCGAAAAATAAAATTGCGGCTCAGCAAACCCTTGTGCAGCAATACAAAGATAAGGTAGCTAAGATCAAGCAAAACTGATCGGCTGGCAAAGTCGCCTAGAGGAACAACTTGGCTGATTCATCCTGCATAAGCACCCAAAGGGAATATATTCCGATAACAGTTCCCACCGGAAAGACAAAACAGCCGATGGCAGCCATTACCATTACCAGTACCCTTGCCCATCGCTGAAAACGCAGCAGGCCTATTCCTCCGATCAGGCCTGCCAGGGATAAAAGCAGGAGCATGGCCGGCAGAAAGGATCCCAGAAAACTCATCACTTCGCCGGCAACATCAACGTCGCTGACGAAGGAACCGGCAAATGAAAAAACAAAAAACACCACCATGGCGCCCAGGATTCCCATGGTGCTGAATCCTATCTGCAATGCTGCCACAAGTGTTACGTGTTTCTTCATGGTTGATTCTTCCATAATGCTAATAATTTGTCTGAAAGTTAAGGATTTTTTTTATTACCCTGAAAGTATGTCTATACATTTAAAGGGTTTGTATATTTGTTAATTAAAGGGGTGTACAATTACTTATTTTTGCCATGAGTTGAGTGTTTTTGAACATTGGATTCAGCCGATTGTTTTGATAATTAGTGTAGTAGAGCCAAATATTCATTCAATGCCATAAAAATGAACAAAAAATTCAGAGTTATTCTAACAGTTTTAATTATTCTGGTTTTCGTAATAATGATTTTTTACCCAAAGATCAAACCCCTGTTCAGTAAGAAAGATGCGGGCGGTCCGTCGCCTTCAGGGCAGATGATGCGCGGCCCCGGGGCCGGCGGCGGACAGCAGGTGCTGAATGTAAGCGGATTTTTAATTGCGCCCACACAAATGAATGAAGTGATTAAGAGCTCAGGAACGGTGTTGCCTGATGAAGAGGTCGAGCTGTCTTTTGAGACTTCGGGAAAAATAGTTGCCATCTACTTTACCGAAGGCACAAGGGTTAAAAAGGGTGACCTTCTGGCCAAGGTTAACGACAAGCCCTTACAGGCCCAGTTGCTTAAACTGCAGGCCCAGAAAAAACTGGCAGAAGAAAAGGAATTCCGGCAGAGAAGTCTTCTCGAAAAAGACGCCATCAGCCGGGAAAGCTATGACCAGATTGCCACCGAACTGCAGGCGATTGAAGCTGATGTTCTTCTGATCCAGGCCCGCATTGCCGAAACCGAGCTCAGGGCGCCCTTTAACGGGATCATCGGGTTGCGTCTGCTCAGTGAAGGAAGTTATACTTCCCCGGCCACGAAAATTGTAAGGCTGGTAAAAACAAGCCCGCTTAAAATTGAATTCTCCATAGCGGAAAGGTATGCCGATGAGATTAGAAAAGGATTTCCGATAGAATTCGAAATTGACGGTACCAAGAATGTTTTTAAGGCCTCGGTGTATGCCGTTGACCCCAAGGTGGATATCAACACGCGCACCATCAGTGTAAGAGCCTTGTATCCCAATATCAGGGAAGAGCTTAAACCAGGTCGGTTTGCAAGTATTACCATGCGGTTGACACAGATAGAGAACACCATTGCCATTCCCACGGAAGCCATTATTCCGGAAATGGAAGGAGAAAAGGTCTTTATCTACAAGTCAGGCAAGGCATTCCCGGTTGCAGTCACCACCGGATTACGAACTGAAGCACTCATCCAGATAAAGGAAGGACTTCATTTCGGCGACACATTGCTTACATCGGGCGTTCTTCAGCTGCGGCAGGATCTGCCTGTTGTACTTGATACACTGGTAAAAAACTGAATCAATTACTTATCCCGATACTATGAGTCTTTCATCCACAAGTATAAAGCGGCCTGTATTAACTACAGTGTTCTCCCTGGTGATCCTGCTTTTCGGGATAATAGGGTTATCCTACCTGGGTGTCCGGGAATTCCCCAGCGTGGATCCGGCCATTATTACCGTGAGCACTTCCTATCCCGGCGCCAATTCCGATGTTATTGAAACGCAGATCACGGAACCCCTGGAGCAATCCATTAACGGGATCCCCGGTATACGTACCCTCACCAGCGTTAGCCGGCAGGGGGGCAGCAATATTACCGTTGAGTTTGAACTCAGCGTAGATCTCGAAACTGCGGCCAATGACGTCAGGGATAAAGTATCACAGGCACAGCGTCTGCTTCCCAGGGATGTGGATCCTCCCACGGTTGCCAAAGCCGACGCAGATGCTAACCCGATCATGATGATCGCCATCAAAAGTACAAAGCGCTCATTGCTTGAACTCTCAGAGATAGCAGAGCTGACATTCAAGGAACAATTGCAGACCATCCAGGGTGTGAGCGCTGTTATGATATGGGGACAAAAAAGATATGCCATGCGTTTATGGCTTGATCCCGCAAAACTGGCCGGGTACGGTCTGACCCCCCTGGATGTCAGAAATGCCATCGGTCGGGAAAATGTTGAACTCCCGTCGGGTAGCGTGGAAGGAAATACAACTGAGCTTACCATCAGAACCCTTGGATTAATGACCACACCGGCTGAGTTTAATAATCTCATCATTAAACAGTCGGGCGACCAGGTAGTAAGAGTCAGCGATGTCGGCCGTGCCGAGCTTGGACCCGAAGATTTAAGGGGGATCATGAAGCTGAATGGCATTCCCATGGTGGCCACTGCAATCATACCACAACCCGGTGCAAACCACATTGACATTGCGGATCAGGTATACGAAAGGCTTGAATTCATGAAGAAGGACCTTGCCGAGGATATTGAAGTGGAAATAGGTTTTGATAACACCGACTATATCCGATCCTCTATACGGGAAGTTGAGGATACCATCCTGATAGCCTTTCTGCTTGTGGTGATTATCATTTACTTCTTTTTACGCGACTGGCGCACCACCCTTATCCCGATCATTGTGATACCGGTTTCACTTGTCGGGTCTTTCTTTATTATGTATGTTGCAGGATTTACAATCAATATACTTACACTGCTGGCTATTGTGCTGGCCATCGGACTGGTGGTGGACGATGCCATTGTGATGATGGAGAACATCTATGTGAAGATCGAAAATGGCATGGATCCCATGGAAGCAGGCCTGCAGGGATCGAATGAGATCTTTTTTGCCATTGTGGCCACAACCATCACCCTCGTTGCGGTTTTTTTCCCGATCGTATTCCTGCAGGGAATGACAGGCCGACTATTCCGTGAATTCAGCATTGTACTGGCCGGTGCGGTTACCATTTCAGCATTTGTGGCCCTGACGCTTACCCCCATGCTGTCGACCAAAATGCTGAAAACGCATAGCAAGCACAGCTGGATGTTTCGGAAAACCGAGGGTTTCTTTATTAAACTGAATGATTGGTATAAGGATACGCTTGAATCTTTTCTGGATAAGAAATATCTTGCCACGATAATTCTGTTTGTGGCAGTAGGACTGACCATCCTGTTGTGGACGACTTTGCCAGCAGAAATGGCACCGCTCGAGGACCGCTCCCAGATCAATATCAATACCACCATGCCCGAAGGTTCTACGTATGAGTATACCCTGGATTATATTGAAGATATCGGGAAAACGGTTGAAAACTCTGTCCCGGAAGCAAAATTCATACAGGCCATGGTTCGTAGCGGCTCAGGTTTTGTACGCACGGTTCTTGTTGATCCTTCCGAAAGGAACAGATCGCAGCAGGAGATTGCCAATAAACTTACAGCGGAGTTGAGATCCAAGACCAAAGCCAGATCAAGCGTGATCCAGCAATCAACATTTGGAGGCCGCCGTGCCGGACAGCCTGTTCAATTTGTGATCCAGGCTCAGAGCATTGATAAACTCCGTGAAATTCTTCCTCCCTTCATGGCTGAAGTGCAAAGCAATCCTACCTTTCAGATGGCCGATGTGAACCTGAAATTCACCAAACCCGAAATTCAGATCAGCATCAACCGCGATAAGGCAAATCTTTTGGGAGTGTCAACCCAGAATATCGGACAAACCCTGCAGCTGGCGCTCAGCGGTCAACGTTTCGGATATTTCTTCATGAACGGGAAACAATACCAGATTCTCGGCGAACTTGCCCGGGAGGACAGAAACACCCCCATGAACCTTAAATCGCTCTACGTTAGAAATAACAGTGGTGATATGATCCAGTTTGACAACCTGGTCACCCTGAATGAAAGTACCGCTCCGCCGCAGTTATACCGTTATAACCGCTTTGTGGCAGCTACGATTTCTTCGGGACTGGCCGAAGGGACAACCATTAGCCAGGGCCTGGATGAAATGGACAAGATAGCAGACAAGGTTCTGGATGAAACTTTCAGAACAGCGCTGGCAGGTGATTCGAAGGACTTTAAAGAAAGCTCATCCAGCCTGATGTTCGCTTTCTCACTGGCACTGGTTTTGATCTTCCTTGTGCTGGCCGCTCAGTTTGAGAGTTTCAAGGATCCGATCATCGTTATGATGACCGTTCCCCTTGCCGTCACAGGAGCCCTGATCTTCATGTGGTATTTTGACATTACCATGAATATCTTCAGTCAGATCGGCATCATCATGCTGATCGGACTGGTATCCAAAAACGGGATCCTGATCGTGGAATTTGCCAACCAGCGAAAGGCTGCAGGAATGTCCAAGCTCGAAGCGATCAGGTACGCTGCAGCAGCCCGTTTCAGGCCTATTCTGATGACCAGTCTGGCCACCATATTTGGCATATTGCCGCTGGCACTCGGCCTTGGTGAAGGCGCCCAGAGCCGCGTGGCTATGGGGATAACTGTTGTAGGCGGGATGACCCTTTCCACATTCCTGACTCTTTTCATAGTACCGGCAGTTTACCTGATGATCGCCACTGAAACTAAAAAAGAAAATAATGAGAAATAGAAGGATCATCTTTTCTGTCCTTGCCCTTATCGGTCTGATACCCGCTTATTCACAAGAGATATATGATCTGAACCGGTGTATCACAACCGGGCTGGAAAGGAATTTCTCCATACAGATCGCCCGCAATCGCCAGGAAATTTCTGATAGGAACTACAGCCTGGGGAATGCCGGATTTATGCCTTCGGTGGATCTGAGCAGCCGGTACGGGGGAACTATAAACAATACCACTCAGACCTTCTCAGCCGGAGGGGATACATCCTACAACGGCATTCACAATACAATAACAAGCGCTGCCGCAACTTTAAGCTGGCCGCTGTTCCAGGGTTTCTATGCGCAAACCTCTTATAAAAAGCTCGGTGAGCTCAGGCAGGTGGGTGAGCTGAACACCCAGATGGCCATTGAGGATTTTTTGGCTGACATCACCTCCGAATACTATTTCTACATACAGCAATTGCAGCTCTATCATAACCTCGGTTATGCTGTTTCCTTATCCAGGGAGCGGGTCAGAATTGACCAGGAACGTTACCTGCTTGGAGCATCCTCCAAGCTTCAGCTTTTGCAATCCATGGTTTACCTCAACTCCGATAGCTCGAGGTATGCCAGGCAAAATGAGGTTTTAAGGGCTTCGCAGGTCAGAATCAACAGGCTGATGTCTTCCGAAAACCTGGGACAGGATATCATTCTGAGGGACTCGACCATCATCATTCATGCAGACCTCGTGTATGACTCACTTCTGGCTGCAACCACGAGATCAAACACAGGCCTTCTCATTGCGCGCAAAAATCAGGCAATTTCCGAATACGATTATAAGATCATTGCATCGCGGACCTATCCCTATCTGAATTTATCCACAGGGTACAATTACAGTTTTAATGATTATGAATCCGGTAACTTTAAAAGTCAACAGGTTGACGGCTTTAATTACGGCCTGACCCTGGGCGTGAAATTATTTGACGGATTTAACCAGCAAAGGGAAAAGGCGAATGCCCATATCGAAATTCAAAACAGGGAATACCAGTACCAGCAGGTTGATCAGCAGGTGCGAGCTGACCTTATCACCATCTACTATGCCTATCAGAATAACCTGCTTTTGTTGAAACTGGAAGAGCAGAACCTGGAGACTGCCAGGGAAAATCTGGAGATAGCCCTGGAAAGATATAAGCTGGGCAGTTTATCAGGATTGGAACTCAGGGAGGTTCAGCAAAGCCTTCTTGAGGCGGAAGAACGACTGCTGTCTGTTCAATACCAGACCAAACTGGCAGAGATATCCCTGTTACTGATCTCGGGAAGGGTGATGGAGTATCTTACTGTGAGCTGAAGATCCTTTTTCACATCACGGGCTTTCCAGGCAAAGCAACCGGAGCAGGTCACAGGCTGCCTGTACGGACGTAATGGGTTCACAGGTAAGGGTAAGCTTGTTGTTGCCTTCTTTCATCCGGAAACGGGCAGGTTGTTTTTGGACAAATTTCAGAATATTGTTGAAAGTGGTTGACCTGTAAAAGTCAGATTCCGGATTAGCAATAAAATACCCGATCATTTTGCTGTTTTTCAGTATCATTTTTTCGAAGCCCAGGCGGTTGGCAAGCCACCGCAAGCGAACCACTTCAAGCAATTCGAAGCTGGCGGGGGGCAGGGGTCCGAACCTGTCTTTCAATCCGGATTCAAACAACAACAACTCCTTTTCCTGCTGTATCTGGTCAAGCTCCCTGTAAAGGCTCATCCGTTCAGAAACATTCGATATGTATTCATCCGGAAAGAGCAGTTCGAGGTCGGTATCAATCTGGCAGTCCTCAACAAACACAACCTTTTCATTCTGCTCAGCCGGTTCTTTGGGAGCAAAAAGTTCCTTGTACTCATTCTCTTTCAGTTCACTGATGGCCTCGTTCAGAATGCGGTTATAGGTTTCAAACCCGATATCGGCAATAAAGCCGCTTTGTTCACCACCCAGCATGTTACCGGCGCCACGGATATCAAGGTCATGGAGTGCTATATTAAATCCACTCCCCAGCTCGGATAATTCCTCAATGGCCTTTAACCGCCGGCGTGCTTCGGGTGTGAGCACAGTGGGAGGAGGAGACAGGAGATAACAGAACGCCTTTTTATTGGATCTACCCACGCGTCCGCGCAACTGATGCAAATCACTTAGTCCGAAATGATGTGCATTGTTAATGAAAATGGTGTTGGCATTGGGAATATCCAGTCCCGATTCAATGATGGCCGTTGCCACCAGCACATCATAGTCTCCCCTGATATAGTCGGTCATGGCTTGTTCCAGTTCATGTCCTTCCATTTGGCCATGGGCGACACAGGTTTTAATTCCGGGGCATAGTTTCCGGATCAGTGTTTCAACTTCCAGGATGTTCTGCACCCGGTTGTGAATGAAAAAGACCTGGCCTCCGCGGGAGACTTCATACATGACGCCCTCCCGGATAATATCATCGTTGAACGCATGCAACTCGGTGATGATGGGATGCCTGTTGGGGGGAGGCGTGTTAATGACCGAAAGGTCGCGGGCCCCCATGAGCGAGAATTGCAGCGTTCGGGGTATGGGTGTTGCCGTAAGGGTAAGATTATCAACGTTGAGTTTAAGGTTTTTCAGCTTTTCCTTGGCCGAAACGCCGAATTTTTGCTCTTCATCAATGATCAGCAATCCCAGGTCTTTGAAATGAATATCAGCACCCAGCAGGCGGTGTGTGCCAATGATGATATCGATCTTACCCTCGGCAAGCCGTTTAATGATATCGGTTTGCTGGGAACCTTTCTTGAAACGGTTAATGTACTCAATATTACAGGGGAAATTCTGCAGCCGGTCACGAAAGGTATTGTAATGTTGCAGGGCAAGGATGGTGGTAGGCACCAGAATGGCCACCTGCTTGCTGTCGGCAACAGCCTTAAAAGAAGCACGTATAGCCACTTCGGTTTTTCCGAAGCCCACATCACCACAAACAAGACGATCCATCGGATTTTCCGATTCCATGTCTTCCTTGATCGCCCTGGTCGCCTTAACCTGGTCCGGAGTATCTTCATAAATAAACGAGGCTTCCAGTTCATCCTGCATATAGGTATCCGCAGCAAAGGCAAAACCCTTTTGCATTTTTCGGCGGGCATAGAGATCAATCAGTTCCCGGGCAATATCCTTGATCTTTCTGCTGGTATTCTGCTTCAACTTTTGCCAGGCTCCTGTTCCGAGTTTATAAAGCCGTGGAGGTTCATTTTCCTTTCCCTTGTATTTGGAAATACGGTGAAGCGCATGAATACTCACATACAGCACATCATTGTCCTGGTAGACCAGCCTTACGGATTCCTGGACCTTTCCGTTGATGTCAATTTTTTCGAGCCCCCCGAATTTGCCGATGCCATGATCGATATGCACTACGTAATCACCGGGTTGCAGTCCCTGAAGTTCTTTGAGTGAAAGCGTCCCCCGGTTTGAGAAATAATTCTGGAGCGTGTACTTGTGATAGCGCTCGAAGATCTGGTGGTCTGTATAACAACATAGCTTCAGATCCCGGTCGATGAATCCCTCGTGTAAGGTCTTCAACAAAGGTTGGAACTTTATACTTCGGTTGATATCCTTGAAAATGGCCGTGAGCCGTTCAATCTGTTTTTCACTGTCACTCAATATATAATTCGTGTGGCCGCTCTGGGTAAGCGCAAGAAGGTCCCCGGAGAGCAGGTTGAAGTTTTTATTGAACGCCGGTTGCGGAGAAGTGCTAAACGAAACGGACTGACTTCCGGAGTAGAAACTCCGGGACCCCAGCTCCACTATTCGGAATTCCGGTAGCTTACTGATCAGGTAATGCCCGGTAGTAAGCTGGTTCTCAGTAAGGGGCATTACTTCATCTTTTTTTGTCGCCCGCCGGGAAATATCCAGGTATATCTCATTCAGCTTATCGGTGGTGAAACGGATGTCATTGATCCATATGACCGATGATGTATCAAGGTATTCAGTCAACGGCTCGCTGACATCCTCCAGGGTGAGTTCCTGAACATTTGGCAGAATGCTGATCCTATCGTGGAGTTCCTTTGAAAGCTGGTTGTCGATATCAAAGGTCCGGATGGATTCCACTTCATCTCCGAAGAAGTCGATACGGTAAGGATCGGGATGGGCGAATGAAAACACATCCACCAGGCTGCCCCTGATGGCATATTGCCCCGGCTCATAAACAAAATCAACCTCGGCAAAACGATATTCCTCCATCACCTCCCGCATAAAACCTATGGATATTTTTTCTCCCCGGGCCAGATGAAGTGTATTCTTTTTAAGTTTCTTGTGGGTGATCACCTTTTCTGCAAGCCCTTCGGGGTAGGTGACAATGATGAGGAAATTGCCATCTGCATGCTTTTCACCTGAACCCAGCCTGTTGAGCACATTCGTGCGGAGAATGACATTGCCATTATCAGTCTGGTTAAATTGTACTGACCTCTTAAAAGACGACGGGAAGAAAAGAACCGGATCACTTCCCAGCAGGTTTACCAGGTCATTGTAAAAGTAAGCTGCATCTTCCTTTTCCGGAAGAATCATGAGGTGCACACCGGGTAATTGCGGTATCAAAGCCGCAGCAACCAGGCTTCCGGAAGATCCGGAAAGCCCGGAACATTGCACTTTCTGATTATTTTTCTCGGTGAGCAGCTGTAAGAGCTTGTTGCACGAGGGATGATTACGGTAGGTGCTGATTAATTCAGTTAAAGCCACACAAAGATTTTTCGATTGGCTACAAAATTAAGGATATTTGCAGTTATTTTGTAAAAGAGAAAGCAACCATTCATTCAAAATGGCATCTTTCAACCATCGAAACGGATTGTTACTTACAAAATCAATGATCATGAAACCAAAGAGCATCTTTTTATCATCCCTTGTTTTACTGTTTATCGTTTCCTGCAATTCTGACGACAATGAATCCTATACGGTGGTCTTCAATTTATATTATGATGCGGAAGGCTGGACCGGGAATTTTACCGATTTTCCTGCCGGTGAGGAAGCATTCTACGAATTGAGCGCAGGCTGGTCACAACTTCCTTCTCCCCTGGATGCCAATGAAGGAGCCTTCAGGATCAGCGGCAATAATCATTCCGACGATCTGTTCATGTATATTATGCGCAAGGTGGATGGTTTGAGGTTTGAAACAAGCTACCGCATCACCTTTGAACTGGAACTGGCATCGGATGCACCCACCAATGCAGCAGGTATCGGTGGGCCTCCGGGTGAAGGAGTAACCCTGAAGGTGGGAGCCGTGCAGGATCAGCCGGCCAGGCTGCTCGGGGAAGATGATTTTTACGCCATCAATCTCGACAAAGGCAACCAGGCCAGCTCTGGAGAGGACATGATGGCCATAGGACACGTCGGTGTCAGCGATACCACAACGGTTTATACCCTGATCAAGCGCGACAATATTTCCGATCCTATTGATGTAACAACCGATGAATATGGGGAATTCTGGGTTATCATCGGCACTGATTCGGGATTTGAAGGGATAACTACCTTGTATTACAACAAAATTAAAATGACGATCACGAGGAATTGAAATAGTTTTGCAGTTTTGCAGTTTTGCAGTTTTGCAGTCGTGCAGTGCAAAAACCTGCAACCTGCAACCTATAACCTTCACCCCTTCAATAAATACTGCTCTCCCACATCCCACATTCTAAAATAATTACTAATTTTATAAGAGTGTGTTAAGTGAATTGGCGGTAGGCGGTAGTCTATAGGCTGTGAGGTCCCTCAGCTGATAAATACATAACTACGATGAATAAAAAAGCGATCATTTTTATAATCCTAACTGGTTCCTTCTTTATTTCCTGTGCAAGAAACGAAAATCTTCCGGATAACAACAATCGGCTCTGGTACAGATATCCGGCACAATATTGGAATAGCCAGGCGTTGTATTTGGGAAATGGTTATTTCGGGGCTTCCTTTTTCGGTGGGATCGAAGAGGAGACTTTCGCGCTGTCTGAAAAGAGTTTCTGGACCGGTGGACCGGCAAAGGGTAATTGGACTGCCGCAGGAGTGAATCCGAAAGCTAAGGAAGCACTTCCGTTAATCAGGCAATCCATATTAAACGGGAATATCCATATGGCTGACAGTTTGGTGACGAACCATTTTTTTGGTTCAGCAGATCTTTTCGGCTATTTCACATCGGTTGGCAATCTTAAAATAAAATTCCGGGATCATAAAACCGTTCCGGATAATTACATGAGAGTTCTGGACATTGAAAATTCATTGGGTTTGATTCAATATGATATTGGAAAAACCAAGTACAAAAGAGAGTACTTCTGTTCATACCCTGACAGGGTGTTGGCCATGAGATTCTCGGCGAGTAGTCCGGGAAAAATCTCGTTTAATTTGGGCATGGATATCTTACAGGATTCTTCAATCATTGAGATATCGGAGAATACATACCAGGTGAAAGGCTACATCAATGAAAATCATCGTCCCTTTAATGTGTTGATATATATAAGGAACGAAGGAGGGACAGTGGGACAGGATGGCAGTTCTCTGATTGTAAGAGGTTCAGATACAGTTGAGGTTTACCTGACTGTCGCTACCGATTATGAAATGGAATACCCGGATTACACAGGTGCTGATCCTGAGAAAATTACCACAGATATCATCCGGAATGCAGTTCAATATAATTATGAAAACCTAAGAATGCGTCATCTTTTGGATTACAAGTCATTATACGATCGCGTTATTTTTTCAGTGAAAGGCCTTAAGAGCATAGAAAATCTTCCAACAAACGAGCGTTTTCAAAAACTGAAATCGGGGAAAACCGATCCGGGTTATAAAACGCTCGCATTTAATCTTGGCAGGTACATGATCATCAGTTCGTCCCGTCCCCATACCCTGCCGGCGAATCTCCAGGGAGTCTGGAATACCTTTAATGCCGCACCCTGGGCAGGAAATTACCAGAGCAATATCAACCTCCAGGAGATCTATTGGTCATGTGGTCCCACTGATCTTGCAGAATGTCAGCAGGCCTACATCGACTGGATAGATAACCTGTCCGTTTCAGGCAGGGAAGTCGCAATGCTTGTTTATGGCACCCGGGGCTGGGTCAGTCATACCACCGGAAATATTTGGGGACATGCAGCGCCCATTGGTGGTCATCCCTGGGGTATGTATCCGATGGGGGCTGCATGGCATTGTCAGGTTGTATGGGATCAGTTTGCATTCACCGGGGATACCGGGTATCTCCGAACACAGGCTTATCCGCTTTTAAGGGATGCATCTGTTTTCTGGCTTGAAAACCTTGTCAGATATAATGGGTATTATATTACTGCCCCATCAGTTTCAGCCGAACATGGCGCCTTAATGACTGAGAATGGTCTGAATCCTGCTTTCCATGATTCCATCAGTGATAAATATGTATATTGTTTACCGGGAATATACCAGGATATTGAAATGCTCTGGGATTTATTCACCAATACTTCAAGCGCTGCCAAAATTCTGGGAGAAAATAATTTCGCAGATTCACTTCTGAAAGTCAGGCAAAATCTTTTACCGTTGAAAATCGGAAAATATGGTCAGCTTCAGGAGTGGTTTGAGGATATTGATAATCCGGACTGTCATCACCGGCATATAGCGCATTTGTATGCCGTTTGTCCGGGACAACAAATAAATCCGTATAAAACTCCGGAACTGGCCAGGGCGGCAAAAAAATCACTGAACATGCGGGGAGACGGACGTTTTTTGATGCAGGAACTGGCTTCAGGAGGCAATTGGGCCAGGGCACACCGGATGTGGTGCTGGACAAGGTTAATGGACGGAAACCGGGCCAATAAAATAATGACAGAAATGCTTACAGAGCAGGGATTTGAAAACGGCCTCACCTATCAGCATTCTGATTATCACTGGGAGCGTAAAGATCTTTTTAAGGAAGGTGAATTGTATTGCCATTTTCAACTGGATGGTTCTGCTTCAATTCCGGGATGTATTGCCGAGATGCTTGTACAGTCGCACACAGGTGAAATACATCTTTTGCCTGCCCTGCCTGAGGAATTGAATACAGGAAAGATAACAGGTCTTAAAGCAAGAGGTGGATATAAAATCAATATGGAATGGGAAAAGGGTGAGTTAATCCGGGCAGAAATAGTTGCTGATAAAGAAATTCAGTTGCCTGTGGTTCGGGTAAAGGATAAAATTATGGATCTGGCGGATTCTAAAATAGTAGAATTTAAAATGTCAGTGCACCCAAATCCTTGATTTGAATAGTTAATTAAACCGGTTAAACAATAATTGCTATTTTTGATCAAAAATACCGGTACATGAAAGTTTTCAAGTTCGGTGGCGCTTCGGTGAAAGATGCTGCATCGGTGAAGAACATCGCTGTTATCCTGAAACAATATTCCGGTGAGTTGGTGGTAGTGATCTCGGCCATGGGAAAAACCACCAATGCCCTGGAGCGTGTTCTGAATGCTTATATATCGGGCGACAAAGTCCGGGCTCTTTCAGAACTGAACACCATCAGGGATTACCATTTTGCCATCATGCGTGAGCTACTTTTAAATGAAGGTCATGCCGTGTTTTCAGAACTGGAAAATGTCTTTAACGGTTTGAAGAAAAGACTGGAGGACCCTCCCACAGGTTCCTACAACCACGAATATGATCAGCTGGTGTCGCTTGGGGAAATCATCTCCACCATGATTGTAAGCAATTACCTGAATTTTGCCGGTGTTCCCAATAAATGGACAGATGCCCGGCAATTCCTCAAGACCGACGGCAACTTCAGGGAGGGCAGGGTGGACTGGGACATATCTGATAGGCTGATCCGGGAGACATTCGATTTCAGGAACGCACACCTTTATATTACACAGGGATTCATTGGGTCGACGGTAAACAACCTCACAACAACACTTGGCAGGGAAGGTTCAGATTATACTGCAGCGATCCTGGCCTACATTTTATCGGCCGAATCGGTCACGGTGTGGAAAGATGTTCCGGGGGTGCTGAATGCGGATCCGAAATGGTTTGACGATACGATCAGGCTTGAAAGGATATCCTACCTCGATGCCATTGAGCTGGCCTATTACGGCACCAGCGTCATTCATCCCAAAACCATCCAGCCGCTCAGGAACAAGGGCATCCGGCTGTATGTGAAATCTTTTCTGCATCCGTCGGACCCGGGAACAGTAATCGGTGAAGATGATTATGAAAAACTGATCCCTTCCTTCATTTTTAAAATGGACCAGGTACTGATCCATGTCCACCCAGTGGATTTTTCATTTATTGCCGAAGAAAACCTGGAAAAGATCTTTCGTTGCTTTGCAGGATATGGTTTAAAGATCAACCTGATGCAAAACTCAGCGATAAGCTTTGATGTATGCGTGAATAATGATCCAAGCCGGATCCCGGGTGTATTGGCTGATCTTCAAAAGGAATTCAGGGTAAGTTCCTCCACCGGACTGGAGCTGATCACCATCCGGTATTATGATGATGCCACCGTTTCCAGGGTGCTTGTAAATAAAGAGTTACTTCTTACCCAGCGCACCAGGAAAACCATTCAGATGGTGGTGAGGGATTTGGGGTGATCAGTGTTTAATTGGTTTTACTGCACACCCATAATACAGCCTGCCGTAAAAGTTTTCTGAAATTTTCATTCTGAAAGGTGGGTGTATCATGTCCCGACTGGATGGTCACCACCCGGGCTTTGCCGTAGCGGTGCGCCCAGCCGACAACCGGCGTACTTGAAGGATCCTTGGTGGTAAGCAGGGGTGTAACATCCGGAGATACGTAGAATCCTTTATAGGTTTCATCAAATAATTCGAAGTCCCTCAATCCTTTTGTAACAGGATGCAGGGTGTCCGCAACTGCCAGGGCGATATGCCGGTCATGCTCATAGGTCGAGACCGGGTAGTCAACACCATCCACAACCGTTGGAACATGGAAATACTTGCCACCTATAATGCGGATGTATTCATCCCAGCCATCGAAGGCACAGATGCTGTGGTGCAGAACCACCAAGGGTTTACCGTCCCTGATACAGGCAGAGAATGTCTGCTTTTGTTCAGATGTAATGGTTTGCCACATGTGGTAAAACACAATCACGTCGAAGTTATCCCTGTTTTCCGGCAAAAACAAGTTGAACGCATCCGGGAATTCCTTTATTTCAAAAGTAAATCCGTCTCCCAGTTCCTCAAGCATGCCGGTGAAGGCAACTTTATCGTAGTCATGACCTCCCGTGATCACCAGGATCCTCACCGGTTCCTGGCCAAGCGCTTTTGCCGGGAGCAAGGAGACAAAAATAACAAACAGAATATAAAAAACAGATTTCATCCTATTATACCACCGGCCATTTAAAAGTTGACTGAAGCGTGATGCGTTCACCGGTAGCCCCTGATTTTCGGGCTGCTTCGATAATCTCAAGCACATGCAGCGCATGTTCTGCCGTGATGAGCGGTTCCTTACCGGTTGCCAGTGCTTCGGTAATCACCGAGGCACCCTGCTGCCAAACATAGGAACCGGCATCAGTCACATACCTGACCGGTGTTTCCTGCTCCAGTGTTGCCAGATCTACGCCAAAAGGCGCCCAGTCGTAACCGACAAGTCCCATATTGCCTTTGGTACCCCAAACCGAGATGGTATGTTGATTCTGACCTGTTCCCTCATGTCCGTAGGGATCAAAATAGTTGAATCCGCATTGTACATTGGAGAGGATGCCGTTTCCATGATCCATAAGTACAATGGCATTGTCTTCAGCTTCTACCGGTATCTCTCCCTTGTTATCCGTTGTTCGCAAAGGTGTTACAATACTGGTCATGGCCGACACGTATTTGGCCGGTCCCAGGAGTCCAGTCAGTGAGGCAAGATTATAAACGCCAAGGTCAGGCAGGCTGCCCCCTCCTTTTTCGTAGAAGAAGGCTGACCAGGTGGGGCCAAGATGCCCATAATGTGCATGGGCAGCAGATACCTTTCCGATTTTGCCTTCCTGAATGGCTTTTGACATGAAGGCGAACTGCGGGCTGTTAACCACAGCCGGCGCGCCCCAGATGCGTAATTTTTTACTCAAAGCCAGGTCAAGCAATGCCCTGCCTTCGCCGTAGGTGTTGGCCATGGGCTTTTCGCTCCATACATGTTTGCCGGCAAGCAATGCCTGTTTGTTCAAACGACCGTGTTCCTGCATATCGGTCAGATTAACAAGCAGGTCAAATCCGGCACCTGACAACATCTGGTCGATATGCGGATAAAAGTTTGGTATATTGAATTCAGCAGCCCTTTGTTTTGCCCGTTCATACAGGATGTCACAGGTACTCACCAGCTCCGCATAGGGACACTGGGAAAGATGTGGAAGATAAACACCGGATACGCTGCCGCATCCGATAATTCCAATCCTGATTTTTTCAACAGGCTGCATTGCATCCAATGTTCTTGAAGCCAAAGGGGATAGCATAAAAGCAGCGGTGACCGTGCCGGTCTTTTTCAGAAAATCTTTCCGGGTTAATGTTTTTTTCTGTTTCATGGCTCATGCTTTACATGATAAATCAATTCGGACAGGCAGGACAGGCCATGGCCTGTCCCTACATGTTATTTAATATTCTGCGGAGTTAATAAGGGATTTTCTGATTGTTTATAGAACTCCTCCTGTAACTGCAAGGTTGCCTTATCCTGCTTCACCCGTTTAATGAATTTTACCAGGTCGGCCACCTCGGCATCTACAACCGCTTTACCCAATTCGGCAGTGGCAGTCGTTGCGCCGGTGTTGTAATGATTCGGATATTGTGCATACCACCAGATCCCGGTATAGGCATCCAGATCTTTCAGTCGCCGCAGGTCAGCACCGCTTTCCTCCACGATCGCATCCTTGCGAACCAGTTCAGGACTGTTAGCCATCATAGCTGCAGTTTCGAATTCAGCACCATGACCGCCGGGATTCTGTGATTTTGTGAGCTTTTTTACAGCTTCCTGATAAATGGATTCATCAGGCAGCCCATAAACATAAACGGCATAGTTCTTTTTCTGATGTAGCAAAGACATGCAGAAGTACTCGAGCCAGATATTTCCTCCGTGACCGTTCAGCAGTATGATCTTGTTAAAACCGTTACGGGACAATTCATCGAGTGTTTCTTCCATCATTTTCCAGATCAGTTCAGGACTGTATGCCACCGTGCCTGGTTGGTGCCTGGCTTCATTGATCTGACCGAAATAGTATTCGGGGAATATGACGGTATACTCTTCCCCGGCTGCTTTAACAGCCGTAGCCCTGATGTTGATCAGATCAGTGCCAAGTGGAAGGTGATTCCCGTGTTTTTCCAAAATACCCAGCGGAATGATGCACGTTTTGCCGGATTGGTCGAGAGCCCTGGCGAACAGCGGAACGGTAAGTTCCTCATACTTAACAGGGAGTGATGATAGAACAACCTGGGCAAATAGCCCTGCATTGGCCATTGTAAGCAGCAATATTGAAAATAGTGTTCTCATGGTGGTTATAATTTTATAAAATAGGTGAATCCTGCGTGCAATACCTGACTTCGTGACGCATTGTAGAAAAAGGTATCGGAATTTAAAGGGAATAAATTGCTGAGGCTGTTACTGTATATTGCCCTGAGTCCAATGGCTCCGACTTTTGTGTGAAATTCGATGCCGATGCCGCCGGTAAATCCGAATTCCCATTTATTCTCAAGGGGTCTTTCGTAATAGGCCTTGTAGTAAAGTGTATCTACTGAAAAGGATTCTTTTTCTTCCCTTAGCCATGAGACATAAGGTCCCAGTGTAACAACAAGCCTGACAAGTTTGCTGCCGGCAATAAATACTGCCTGCATGGGGATGTTATAGGTCTGAAGGCTTCTTTTGTAACTGCCAAGAGAGTCCAGATCTTCCGACCAGCCTTTCCCTGCATAGTTAAGTTCTAACTGAAGACCGATATGGGGTTCCGAAATATGACGAACAACCAGACCTCCTGATGATGAAGTCAGTAGGTCCTGGTGAATGGTGGGTCTGAATGCAACGCGGCTTATAATGATTCCTGCGTTGATCCCAATATGTGTGGAAGGCTTGAACAGATCCTGCGCTTCAAGACATATCGAATAAAAAGACAATACAAGCAGGAACAGGATCTGCTTTAGCATGACCGCCGGATTAATTTGGAAATTCAGGCAAAATGAATCAGGTAAGACTTTCTTCCAATGCGGAAAGAACTGTTTTAGAAACCTTCTTCGGGTGATTCTTTTTAATTTCCTTCAACATTCCAAGGGCCTTGTAACCATATTCTACCAGGCCGGCCGGATTCTTGTCGAAATTATAACTGCCGATGCAAAAATCCAACTTGTTAATAATGTCATTGAAATCTGAGTGTTTTAGTTTCCGAAAGGCCTGCACGGCAAGCTCACAGGCATCGCGGAGTCTTTCGCTTTTTGAGTCCATGGACAATTTTTTTTATGATTATTGTAAAGTTAATCCATTTTTAATTTAATCCACAAGTTTGCTTGCGACACTCTGATAGACGATATCTTTCAGCGACTCATAAGAATGATTTTCAGGGTAAACCGGTTTAAGGAATTCAATGGATACCTTTCTGAAAAGTCGTGGAATTCTTGCCCCTGATGGCAGTATGCTGTAAGAACCTTTAATGGCCACCGGTACAACCGGTACTTTCAACTCTCTGCTGAGGATGGCAAAAGTTTGCTTGAATTCTCCCATTTTTCCTGTGAGCGTTCGCGTGCCTTCGGGGAAAATCATCAGGTTCTTGCCCTTTTTTAATACCTCGGCAAGTTTCTGGATGGACAATTTCAGGTCCTTGTTGGCATCAACCAGGATGATATTGTTACGATTGGCCATGAAACGCATGAACGGGTTCCGGAAGTGTTTCTCCTTGGCATATACATATGTCTTCTTGATGAATTCACGTTTGAGAAAGGAGGCTACCAGGAAACCATCCAGCACACTCTGGTGGTTGGGCGCTATGATACATGGTTCGTCAGGAAGATTATCAAGTCCCCTGGCTTTAATGCGCATGGATAGACGGAATACAACCTGGAACACATTTTTCAGAAGGTTGTGAGAAAGCCCGGAGTGAGGTAATTTGAGATGCACTTTCTCTTTCAGGATTTGTGACCAGCTGATGCCCTCAAAGTTAAGCCGCGTCTTCTTCTGGTGAATGTATTCGGCAAGTTTGGCAACAGAGGCGTAATCTGTAAGGCTATTTTCAGGTACGTCAACTCCGAAGGCGGTTTCGATAAATGCAGAAAGACTTACCTTACCCAAAGAGTCCAGCGCAAGATCCAGCTCGATATGGTCATTGGGGTTTACCGTTTGCTGGGTTTCGTCTTCAAGGAATTTTCTGATGGCCTGATACTCGCGGGTTTTGGGTTCGTCAGCGACGGTCCGGTTCTTTGAACCTGCCATTTCAGGAAGCAAAAAACGCTTGATTTTGCTGAGTCTTGTTTTAGGCAGTTCCTCCGAAGTGATGTGAAAGCGAAGGACCTTTTTGTACGGAGAAACCGAACGGTTTACCTGATCAATAATTTTCCACCTGAAATGCTCTTCAATATCATTGATCCCGGCTTCGCTCAGTTTTCGGAAATCGGGGAAAATGATAGCCTGCAAGATCCCGTCTTTCAGGAAAACACCTGCCTCTTTCACAAACGCTGACTGCCGGAGTAAAACTCTCTCAACTTCTTCGGGATTTATATTCTTGCCATTGGGCAAAACAATTATTTCTTTTTTACGTCCGGTAATATGCAGATAACCCTTGTCATCCATATAACCGAGATCACCGGTGTGCAACCAGCCATCCTGCAGGACCTGTGCGGTATCTTCGGGTTTGTTATAATAACCCTGCATAACATTCTTACCGTATACAACTATTTCTCCATCTTCAAATTTTACCTGTATGCCAGGCAGAAGCTGACCGGGAATTCCCGGGACAATCTTACCAGGCCGGGTAAAGGTGATCATGGGTGCTGTCTCAGTCATGCCATATCCTTCGAGGATCTCGAATCCAAGAATTTTAAAAAGCCTGACCACTTCAGGGTCCACAGGTGCACCTCCGCAGACCAGGTATTTCAGATGTCCTCCGAATTTCTTCTGAACAGAGCCAAACAAAGCCCGTGAGAAGGTCAGGGAATTCACTGCTCCTGCAAGCTTCACAAGTGTCTTTGCCACCATACTCTGGTTAATCTTTTCTTTCAGGCCCTTGTAGATCAGCTGGTAAAGCCGCGGTACACCGATCATCATGGTTACCCGGTAATCTTTGAGGGTCGCTATCAGATCTTCTGCCGCCAGGGAAGTGTTGAGCACCATGGTTCCACCCACGTATAAAGGAGCCACAATAGTACCCACGAGAGGCAGAATGTGGTGGAAGGGCAAAAGGATCATTACCCGGTCTTCGGAAGTGTAAATTGTGACATTGTGACAGACGCCTTCCAGGTTGGTAAGTATATTCTGAAACGACAGCATGACCCCTTTGGGATGGCCTGTTGTACCTGAAGTATATAGGATAACAGCTGTGCGTTCGAGTTCATGGATAAGGAATTCCTCTGTTTCACCTACGGCATGATCCTCAGGAATATTTTCAAAAACATAAATCACCGGATTCTGGCCGGAATCCTTCAGTGCTCCGCGGAGCAGCTCCTCTTTTTCAGTTGAACAGAATACCGCCCGGGGCGCGCTGTCTCCCAAAATATAGGCCACATCTTCCCGTGAAGATAAAGCATCAATCGGAACGACCGTAGAGTCGTTCTTCCAGATGGCATACAGTGCGATAATCCACTCAGGACGGTTTTCAGATAAAATGACTATCCGTTCGTTACTGAACTTGTGCAGTAAACCGGCATAATGATCAATTTGTTCCAGAAGCCGGTTATAACTAAGTTCAATGTTTTTGCCTATAAGCGCAGCCTTCTCACTATTTCCTATTAGTTTTACCATGTATCGGTTTTAAGTGCGCAAATTTACGATAATTTGTTCAGAATGTCAACTTATTACGGCTTAACCCATTTTCACACAAAGCGCATCATTCAGCGCAATGATGGCTTTCTTGTAGTCATCCCGGCCGATTACAAACTGCATGTTAACCTGCTTCAGGGATTGTGAAAGTGCATCGACGTTGATATTATTATTTGCCAGTGCGGCAGTCGCTTTGGCAATAATCCCCGGTTGGGCAATATTGGTACCCAGGGTGCAAACCAGTGCAACCGGCTTAACGGTCACTTCATAATACCTTCCCCGGAGCTCATTCACAAGCTCCTCTGAAAGATCCTCTTCCCAGATCACCTGTGTGATGCTGTTGGCATTGGTGGCTTTCAGAATATAACTGACTTGGTGCTGCTCAAAGGTCTGCATGATGGCACGGTCATACCCGACCTGTCCCACCATCAGCGGATCATGGATCTCAATGGCTATGACCTGGTCGGTGCCCGAAATAATCTCCACCTTTGATTTTTCACCCATGTAGTCTTTGGATATCAGTGTTCCCGGGTGATCAGGTTCAAATGTGTTTTTAATGCGGATCTTGATCCCGTTCATCTCGAGCGGTTTGGATGCCTTGGGATGAATGGCCTCCATGCCGATGTCAGCCAGCTGATCGGCGACGTTGAAGTTGGTGAATCCCACGGGAATTGACTTATCGACCCCCACAATATTCGGATCCGCTGAGGAAAGATGGAATTCCTTGTGGATCACCGCCTCGTCAGCCTTGATCTCCACGGCGACCTTGCTGAAGGTTACTTCGCTGTATCCCCGGTCGAATTCGCGCATAATACCCTCAGTGCCTTTGGTGTACCCGGTAACAATGGGGATTGTACCGGTGAAGTCCACATTGCCAAAGGCTTTATGAATCCGCTCATCGATGGTAAGGTACTCTGAATCGTTGAAACCGCATAAATCAACCAGGGTGGCATTGATACAGTTGTTTTCCAGGATATTCACCGAGTTATAGGCAGAATGCGCCTCACCAATGCTTGAAAGGATCTCTCTCGCAGCCAGCAATATATTCTGGCGGTTAACATACCCGGTGGCCAGAACATCGGCAAGGCTGTTGAGGTAATTTTTTGCCTGCAAAATACGGTTGGTGATAAAATCATCCGCTTTCTGCTGGTTGAGGCCGATGGATTCGAAGGTCCTGTTAATGGCAATAAGTTTATCCAGCAATCCGATCAATGCCAGGTTGTAATCCTCGTGGTTTACGAATTTGAGGTAAATCCCGGGCTCTTTTGTTTTTTTGTGCTCCAGAAGCCAGTTGGTGACATTGTTGTAGGCTGAAACCACGAATATACGGTTATAAAATCCGAGTCCGGGAGAAGGTTTCATGATAATGTTGTTCATGACATCCTCAAACTTCGACATGGATGAGCCGCCTATCTTTTCTACCGTAAGCATATTTTATGTATACAAATTAAATTGGTGTGAATAATTTTAAATGGAGGTAAAAATAGTAAAAAAAAGTAACGAGTAACAAGTAACGACTGACCAGTGTGATTAGGGCACGGGTCTTGTCATTTCCCCAATTCCACTCTAAAAAGTGCCTTATGAAACCTTTCCCCGTCGGGTGTATAGTAATTATACCCCAAAACCATGGAAAGGACTTTTTTGGTCATGGTACCGTTAACCGGATTCATGTGCCAAACCTCGGTGAACTGAATCATGCCGATGTTGTCACGGTCGAAACCTTCGGCGGTTTCCATTTTCTGCACCTGCGCGGAAGTCAGTTTCTCCCTGGTTTCATGGTTGTAAGGAGTCAGTTTTCCTGAATACACCATGGTGAAGATATTATCTACGAAAAGACTGTGATTCAGTCCATTCAGGCAGTGTACCGCCCAGGGATCTTCCGGATTGGGATTCTGAATAATCACTTCATAAATAATGGTATCGGCGACAATCATACCGGCGGCCGTATCAGCAGCAATCAGGGAATCACCGACTTTTGCCGGATGATCGGGTTTACGGCAGGCAAAAGCCAGGAGCAATAGAACAATTGACATTACCAGTTTGTTATTCATACGCGCAGGATTTTTAATTGAATATTTCATATACAGTGTTGTATTTTTTTTTCGATATTTAACCCGTGTCACCAGCAGTGAAATTGTAATAAGGTTTTTTTTATTTAATTATTCTCAATATTAATGAATAAAATCCAGGTTCCTGTTACCGTTATTTTGCTTTTTTTGGTTTCATCCTGTCAGGTTTACAGGTACACACCCGAAATAACTGAAAGTGACCTCCGCCGGCATATTCAGTACCTATCCTCAGATGCCCTGCAGGGAAGATACCCGGGCACAAAGGGGGATGTGGGTTCCGGTAAATACCTGGAGCATCAGTTGAAAAAGATGCAATTATCAGCTCACAGGCAGGAGTTTACATTTATTCAGTCTTATGCCAGGGGGCATGATAATATGCTGGAGATCAATGGAAAAGAAATTTCGTCTTCCGGTTATACGCCCGTCACTTTTTCAAAGGACACGTTACTTTCCGCAGCAGTATTGTTTGCAGGTTATGGGCTCAGTGCGGAAGCTGATTCATTTCAGTGGAATGATTACGCAGGACTTACTGTAAAGGATAAATGGGTACTTGTACTGCGTGGTATTCCCGACCTGCCGGAAGTAAACAATTTGCTGGCCATGGGATCCGATGACCGCGATAAGGCGATGCTGGCCAAGGATAACGGCGCGGCCGGGATCATCCTGGTATCCGGCACCGGATATGATCCTTCGGATAAATTGCCGCAGGTTTCCGGAAAACAGGCTTCCGTTGGCATTCCGGTTCTTCAGGTAACCCGTTCTGTGGCGGATATCCTGTTATCACCGGAGAAAAAAAGCATTCAAAAACTTGAAGCGGAAATACAGGAAAAACGTCAACCGGTGGGTTTCCTGCTCCCGGGCATTGTGAAAGCCAGGACCGATATCGAAGCCATAAAAGCTCAAACCAGCAACTGGTATGCTTTGATTGAAGGTTCAGATCCCTTGCTGAAGGAAGAATACGTGGTTGTCGGGGCTCATTATGACCACCTCGGAATGGGCGGACCCGGTAGCTCGTCACGTCGCCAGGACACCATCGCAGTGCATAACGGTGCTGATGACAATGCTTCGGGCGTATCAGCGCTGCTGGAAATCGCAGGAAAACTCAAACAGAATCAGTCCTTTCTCAGGCGTTCAGTCTTGGTGGTTGCCTTCGGTGCCGAAGAGATGGGTCTCCTGGGATCAAAACATTTTGTCGATCTTCCGCCTGTACCCCTGACCCGGATGAATGCCATGGTCAACCTGGATATGGTTGGCAGGCTTGATACACTCAAAGGGATTCAGATCGGTGGCACAGGTACCTCAGCAGAGGCTGATTCCCTGATAAAACTCAGCAATCACCCCGGTGGATTCAGGCTCAACCTGAGCCGGGAAGGCAGCGGTCCCTCAGATCATTCCTCTTTTTATGGAAAGAATATACCGGTTTTTTTCATTACAACCGGAGCCCATACCGACTACCATACACCGGATGATGATATCGGGCAAATCAATTTCCAGGGATTAAAGCAAGTCACTGACTTTGCCTACCGGCTAATACTTGGCATTGACGGGGAAAACAGCAGGCTGACTTTCAGGGAAGCAGGTCCCAGGGAATCACCAACTCCCAATTACAGGTTCAAGGTCACTCTCGGATTCATGCCTGACTTCAGCTCAACGGATGTGGAAGGCGTCAGGGTGGATTTCGTTTCCAAAGGCAAAGCGGCCGAAAGAGGAGGTATTCTGAAAGGCGATATCATTACAGCCATTGACGGCATGCCCGTAAAGAACATTTATGATTATATGTACCGGTTATCAAAACTTTCTAAAAATCAGATCATCAGCGTGGAGCTTGTGAGGAACGGACAAAAAGAAGTACTCATTATACAATTATAAGCATATGCAGCCCAAACAACCGATTAAGTGGATCATTTTGTGGACATCGGCCCTGCTGATTACTTTGGTTGCCATCTTTTATCAAAACCGGACCGGACCTACTCATCCGAAAAGGATTGAACTGAGACTGGCTGAGAACCAGGAATATTTTTTCAAACTGCCGCGGAGTCACGGAGGTGAATCCGACTGCATGATTGAACTGGAAATCCCGGATGCGGTGATAACCGGTGAGCTTCATTTTCGCCGGTTCCCGACGGATGAAGACTGGCAGGTCACCGGTCTTGTCCGCCAGAACGACAAACTTGTGACTTTTCTCCCCCATCAGCCTCCTGCAGGCAAACTGGAATACTACCTGCTGCTGAAGCATGCAGGTCAGGTCTTCAGAGTGCCTTACGGTGAACAGGTTGTTATCAGATTCCGGGGAGATGTGCCTGCAGGCATCATTATTGCGCATGCCTCCCTGATGTTTATATCCATGTTGCTATCGAACCTTGCCCTGTTGCTCGCTTTGTTCAATATCAGACAATACAGGCTTTACGGATGGATCACCACGGTGACCCTGTTCATTGGCGGATTGGTTTTTGGCCCCCTGGTCCAGAAGTATGCTTTTGGACAATTGTGGACAGGCTTTCCATTGGGATTTGATCTTACCGATAATAAAACGCTCATCGCCTTTATCTTCTGGCTCATTGCCATTCTTGGGAATGTAAAAAAGGATCGCCGGTATCTTACTCTGCTGGCCGGACTGGTCATGCTTGTAATTTTCTCAGTCCCACACAGCGCCAGGGGTTCCGAATTGGATCCGGCAACGGGAGAAATTAAAACCGGCATGGTAATGATCAAAACCGGCCGT
Source organism: Bacteroidales bacterium (assembly GCA_041737175.1). Classification (GTDB taxonomy): domain Bacteria; phylum Bacteroidota; class Bacteroidia; order Bacteroidales; family UBA10428; genus UBA5072. Next base: position 5,654 of record JBGSSF010000015.1, on the reverse strand, counting down.
GTGCCATGACGAAAAGCAGAATGGCCATAGGTGTATCCCGGTTGTCTGATAACTATGCCAACTGGCTTAACAAACTTCACAATGGTTTGGAAATCATTGATTTCTATTCGATTGATGTCGGGGAATTGGCATCCCGGTTTGAGTCTGTTTCGGGACTACTTCTCAGCGGCGGTGGTGATATTGACCCGGGCATGTATAACCGGGAAGGCGATCTGGCGTATTGCAAAGGCATTGATAAGTGGCGGGATAAACTGGAATCGAGCCTTATTGAACTTGCTTTCATGTTCAATATACCTGTCCTGGGTATTTGCCGGGGTCTTCAGATGATCAATGTTGCCCGGAAGGGATCCCTGTATCCGGATATTCCGGCTTTCGTGGAAGGATCACTGGTTCACCAGGACAGTGCAGGAGATGTTTACCATGCTGTGCGCGTTGATCAGGATTCTTTGCTGTACAAGCTCACCAGTGCAAACGACTCCACGGTAAACAGTTCCCACCATCAGGCAATCCATAGGCTGGGTGAAGGATTAAGAGCCACGGCCTTTAGTACCGATGGTATAATCGAAGCTATTGAATTTAAACAATCCCGGGATCATTCTTTCCTGGTTGCTGTCCAGTGGCACCCTGAAAGGATGGATTTTGACAATCCTTTATCAGGTTTGCTGGGCAGGGGATTTATTGAAGCCGCTACCGGGCGGAAGCAGGCACCGTAAAATAAAACGTACTTCCTTTGCCGGTTTCGCTGGTTACCCAGATATCCCCACCATGTTTCCGGATAAACTCTTTGCAAAGTTTGAGTCCTAGTCCGGTACCATTTTCCGCGGCAGTTCCCTTTTTGGATAAGTAGCTTTCGATTTTAAACAGCTTGTTTTTCTCCTCAGAAGTCATCCCGATGCCTTCATCGCTTACCTCAATGGTAACCATACCCTGCTCGATTGAACCTTTTATTAAGATCATTCCGCCCGGGTGAGAGTACTTGATGGCATTGGAGATCAGGTTACGAAGTACAGTTTTGAGCATTTCCCTGTCACCATTTATTTGCAGTGATTTTTCGATGTGGGACTGAACGACAAGCTCTTTTTGCTCTGCCAGTGTTTTCAGGTTTTTAACTTCGGTATTCACCAGATCGGCCAATAAGAGATCGGACGGTTTAAAAGGCACACCCTTGAGTTGCATGAGGGCCCAGTCGAGCAAATTCTGGAGCAGGGAAAAGGTATTTACCGAGGTATCATAAATGATTCTTGATTTTCGTAAAGCCGCTTCTTTATTATCCTTTTGAATATTGTCCGACACCATATCGGACATATTGATGATCAGATGGAAAGCATTGCGCAGATCATGGGCGATGATGGCAAAGAATTTATCCTTGGAGGCATTCAGATCCTTCAGTTCTTTTTCAGCAGCAAGGAGTTCGGTCTCTTTCAACTTTCTGTCGGTTATATTGTTAAAGATAACCACCCAGCCTGTAAGTCTGTTGTGTTCAGCCCTTACAGCTACCACCTGAAGATGAAAATACCGTACGGCGCCATGGTGTGAAATTTCAATATCGGTTTGATAACCATCGGTAAGTTCCGCCAGGCAGGGCAAAGCGCTAAAAATCGGATCAACCGGCTTCCCTTTCAAGCCGTCTGTAAGATCCGGAAAGATTTCCAGAGCGGGCGGATTAAAGCTGACAAGACATTTTTCTTCATCGGTGATCACAATCCCGACGGTCATGCTGCTAAATACGTTTTCAAGGGCCATGGGAACGTATTCAAGCAGATGGTAACGAAATATGCCGATGGCAGTGAGAATACCTGCAATGGAGAATGAAAACGGGCTCAGATCAATATTGTAGGGGCTGCCTCCGATGAGGTAGACCATGTAAAAGAACCAGGGTATGACCAGTGCAAGAAGCATGATAAGAGCTCTTTTGCGAGTGTGCCCCGTAGATCTTCTGAACATCATGAGATATAAAATACTGCTGAACAGCAGCATCAGGTTGGCAAAAACCTGGTGTGCCCAGTACCAGGGTCCTTTCCCGAAATCAGCCAGGATGAATGACACCGTATTATTCAGACTGTAATTGCTGTAAAACAAATTGTCATAATTGGTAAACTCCAGGAAAAGAGTTGAGAAAGAAATCATGAACACGGGAACCAACAGCCATATCTTGAGCATATGGTTCATGCCTGTATATTGCGCTGCCATGATGACAAAAAAGGGAGGGAGGAAAGAAATGCCGATGTATTCAATTTTCAGCCAGAAAAGTATTTGCTGAAGTTCTGAGGCCTGTAATTCGAAGGCATATCCAAAGGAATAAAGGCTCAGGCAGGCCATGACAATTGAATAGGCCGATGCGCCGGGTGATCGGATAAAGCGCAGAGCATAAAAGGCCAGAGAGAGAGTAAGGAGTGAAATAGTCAGCAGCAATATGCTATAGGGGTGTGCCAAGGCCGGGAGTATTTTACCGCAAAAATAAGGAAAATAAGCGGTTTGGCAGGCAATTATCAAACCTTATTAGGGCGAAAAACAAGGTTACCTATTAAACTTCAGGCGACTTCCTTTGTATTGCTCGTTGAACCTTCCTTTAACATACACCAGGTTTCCGTTCACAAAAGAGTGGGTTACTTTATAATTGAAGCTCATTCCGGTAAAAGGCGACCATTTGCATTTGTACAACAGATTATCGGTTGAAACGGTCCATCTGTTGTCCGGGTCAATAATTACCAGGTCGGCAAAATAACCTTCCCGGATATAACCCCGCCGGTCGATCCGGAATGCCTCTGCAGGTGCATGGCACATTTTCGCAACAACCTGTTCGGGTTGAAGCAAACCCTGTCTGCAGAACTCGAACATGGCGGAAAGGGAATGCTGAACCAGCGGTCCTCCCGAAGGGGCTTTAAAATAGGTGTTCTGTTTTTCTGACAGGGTATGCGGGGCATGATCCGTGGCCACTATATCGATTTTTCCGTCAATGATTCCCTGGAGAAGGGCTTCTTTATCCTTCGCTGATTTTATGGCCGGATTCCACTTGATCAGGTTGCCACGGGTAAAATAATCCCGGCTGTCAAAAAGGAGATGGTGAACGCACACCTCAGCGGTAATTTTCTTGGAATCCAGGGGGATGTCTGATCGCAGCAATTCAAGTTCGCGGGCTGTGGACAGATGAAGAATATGCAGCCGGGTGCCATATTTTTCAGCCAGTTCTATCGCAAGCCGGGTCGAACGGTAACAGGCATCCTCATCCCGGATGACAGGGTGGAGATACACAGGGACATCATCGCCAAAGCGGGCTTTAGCAGATTCGATGTTACTCTGGATGATGGATTCATCTTCGCAATGAACGGCAATCAAAAGCGGCGATTGGGAGAATATGGCCTTCAGGGTCTCGGTATTGTCGACCAGCATGTTGCCTGTGGAAGAACCCATGAAGATCTTGATGCCGCATACTGTGGCAGGGTCGGTTTTAAGAAGCTCACCGAGATTGTCATTGGTAGCCCCCATGTAAAAGGAATAATTGGCCAGGGATACCTCGGCTGCACGAAGGTATTTTTCTTCGAGAAGCTTTTGGGTTATGGTTTGCGGATTGGTATTGGGCATATCCATGTAGGAGGTGATCCCGCCGGCAACAGCCGCTTTGGATTCACTGTAAATATCCCCTTTATGGGTAAGGCCGGGTTCCCTGAAATGGACCTGGTCATCAATGGCCCCGGGAATCAGGTATTTTCCTTCTGCATTGATCACCTGGTCAACAGCGATGTCCGCAGAATGCCCCACGGGAAGTACTTTTTCAATCAGGTTATTATGGATGAGCACACTTCCGGCTGTTCGTCGGCCTTCATTGATCATCAGCGCATTGGTAATCAGAATGGTACTCATGATGGTTATCTTTTGTAGGGATGGAAAATGCTCCTGAGTTTCATACGAAGTACACCCCACAGGGCTTCGTTGAAAATGCCGCCCGACATTTTTGAGGTTCCTTCGCGCCGGTCCGTGAAAACGATAGGTACTTCTTCAACCCTGAAACCCAGTTTCCAGGCTGTGAATTTCATTTCGATCTGGAAAGCATAACCCCTGAAACGGATCTTGTCGAGGTCAATGGTTTCCAGCACCTGACGCCGGTAACATTTGAATCCCGAGGTGGTATCATAAATCTTCATTCCGGTGACAAAGCGGACATACACCGAGGCGAAGTATGACATTAATACCCTGCCCATCGGCCAGTTCACGACATTCACGCCCGATTTGTAGCGCGAGCCAATGGCCAGATCAGCGCCATCCAGGCAGGCCTGGTAAAGTATGGGGAGATCAGCTGGATTGTGGGAGAAATCGGCATCCATTTCAAAGATGAAGTCATAACGTTTCCCGATGCCCCATTTAAATCCCGTTATATAAGCTGTTCCGAGGCCCTGTTTTCCTGTTCTTTCGATAATAAAGAGATGCTCGGCGAAACTGGCTTGAAGACCTTTAACAATAGCTGCTGTTCCGTCGGGTGAACCGTCGTCAACAATAAGGATATGGCAGGCCAAAGAAAGAGAAAAGATGGCACGGATCATCTTTTCGATGTTTTCCTTTTCGTTATAGGTGGGGATGATTACCAGCGCCTTGCTCACGCATTGTTGAATTTACAGAGACGAAGATAAACTTTATTCTCAATTTTACAGAGAGGCCTTGGAAAAATTCAGTAGGGATGTTAATATGGATTCTTCTCAATAGCCGCGGCCTGAAGGCCGGGGAAAATGACTTATACCACATTCATTACCAGCTAACTGCAGAAACCTAATAAAAATCACAAAAAAAAGAAGGGCAATATTTGCAGGAATGCAATGAATTCTTTTACATTTGCACCCGCTTTAGTTCTCTGGAAGCTGGTTGAGGGGGAAAATGAAAAAATCAAAGAAATATCTTGATAAATAGATTTATGTTTTTACCTTTGCAACCTCTTTGAAAAAACAGAGCAGGTTCTTTAAAAAGTTGGAATTTTCATATCGGGGAAATAAAAAACGAAAAAAGTTTTGGCAGATTTAAAAATTAGTTTTATCTTTGCAACCTCGTAAAAAAACCGGAAATAAGATTCCGGGATTCCAAGAGAGTTCTGAATAAGATTTTGACTAAAAAAGATGGCGGGATTCGGAAAATTTCTTAATTTTGTCGTCCATTTTATAGTATAGTTCTTTGAAAAGATTGAAGAGACAAAGAAGGTAAGGAAAGAAAACCTAAAAATTCAAAAATTAAGGTAAAGAGTGAATCTTGAGCGACATTTAACTTTTTAATTACAACGAAGAGTTTGATCCTGGCTCAGGATGAACGCTAGCGGCAGGCCTAACACATGCAAGTCGAGGGGTAACAGGGTAGCAATATCGCTGACGACCGGCGCACGGGTGAGTAACGCGTATGCAACCTTCCTTTAACTGGGGGATAGCCCGGAGAAATTCGGATTAATACCCCATAACATTGCGGAGAGGCATCTTTCTGCAATTAAAGCTCCGGCGGTTAAAGATGGGCATGCGTGCCATTAGCTAGTTGGTGAGGTAACTGCTCACCAAGGCTACGATGGCTAGGGGGTCTGAGAGGATGATCCCCCACACTGGTACTGAGACACGGACCAGACTCCTACGGGAGGCAGCAGTGAGGAATATTGGGCAATGGGCGCAAGCCTGACCCAGCCATGC
>JBGSSF010000018.1:0-1607 GCA_041737175.1 Bacteroidales bacterium | reverse complement strand
TCTGTAAATGTACCATCCTGGTTGTTGATCCATAACAGGTCAGGCAATAGAAAATCATTGGACACAAAAATATCTTTCCAGCCGTCTTTATTCATGTCTGTTATATATACGGCATTTGCATACCCTTCAGTTTGTATGCCTGATTCCCGGGAAACATTTGTAAATACGGGATGATTCAACGCCTTATTCCAGTCATTGCGAAACAGTTTACCTGTGCTGGGATTTAAACCATTCCTGGCAGGCGGATGGTTCATATAGCGATATACTGATTCCGTGATCTCGTTCACACCAATATAGGCATCAAGATCGCCATCGTTATCATAATCAAAAAACACACCCTGTACACTATGTGAATTGTCATCGAGACCATATTCCGCAGCCATGTTTTTAAATAGGGGTATGTTGTTCTTCGATAAGCCCTGATTTATATACAGGATATTTTTCCGATCAGAGGCATTTTTCTTCATGGTGGCACAGATATAAATATCCAGCCATCCATCATTGTTAATATCAACAACCGATACACCGCTGCACCATCTTCCCTCACCTCCTGCTTTTGCCTCCATGGTGACATCCTTAAATTTAAATCTCCCCCTGTTCAGGTAAAGTTTGCCAGGGACAATGCTTCCGGCTAAATAAACATCCGGTAATCCGTCATTATTAAAATCTCCGACTCCCACGCCACTGCCATTATATAAATTCACCAGGTCGAGTGCATTTAATGTATCATTTTCTGTAATCAGGTTATTAAAATGAATGCCGGAACGGGAAGATTTTATTTGTTGAAACAATGGCTTTTCCGATCTGCATGATAGTAAGGTCAGTACGCTAAAAAAATACAACAAGCTCTTTTTCATAGTGATGAAATAACCTCGTACTTAAAGTATCCTGATTTAAAGAAGAATTCAATTTTTAATTGAAAGTGGTGTCACCAAACAAATATAATGTTAGTTTTATGAAAAGCCAAAACAGTGGATAATCGAAAATACAACTGGCGTTTCTTGCTGATAACATCCTTTGTTACAGCAATGGGCGGATATCTCTTCGGGTTTGATTTTGCGGTAATTACAGGAGGGCTGCCTTTTCTCAGGGAACAGTTTGGACTGGATGCATTTTGGGAAGGGATTACAACAGGTTCGCTCGCCCTGGGCTGTATTGTCGGATGTGTAATTGCCGGAAGGGTTGCCGACAAATACGGGCGGAAACCCGGCCTGTTTGCAGCAGCTTCTGTCTTTTTTGTTTCATCCATATGCATGGGATTGGCTACCTCGTTATCATGGTTCATCTCATCCCGGTTTTTTGCAGGAATAGGGGTGGGTATGGCTTCCATGCTGTCGCCTATGTTCATTGCCGAGATCGCACCTGCGGAAGTCAGGGGCCGTCTTGTGGCCATTAACCAGTTAACCATTGTACTCGGACAGGTGATAACCCACCTCGAAAATTACCTGTTGAGAGATAACGGGCCTGAGTCGTGGAGATGGATGTTCGGGCTGGGCGTAATTCCATCATTTCTTTTTATGATGGGCGTACTTATTCTTCCTGAAAGTCCGCGATTTCTTCTCCGCATGGGCAAGGAAAAAGAAGCGCGAAAGGTATTGGGTCGGGTG
>JBGSSF010000010.1:0-59543 GCA_041737175.1 Bacteroidales bacterium | reverse complement strand
GACCTTGATTCATAACTAGTTTGGTTAGTTATAACAAAACTAATTTTTGAAATCGTTTGAACCTAAAAAATCGCGCTAAACCAGATTTTACAAGACTTTCAAAGAACTAAATTTTATAACGTCGAAACGCTAGTGATGAGTAATGACTAATGAGTAGGGGCAGCCACACGGGGCTGCCCCTGATTATTTTACCGGTGAATCAATCAAAGGTATTTTATATCTGCTGATTAATCCCTAAGTTTACTGCATTCAATATTCCATTTGCCATGTCAAACGATAAAATTAAAATAGCTGTTTTCCCCGGCTCATTTGATCCTTTCACCATTGGCCATGAATCGGTTGTGCGCCGGGCACTGGATATGTTTGATAAAGTGATTATAGGGATAGGATCCAACACAACCAAAACCCGGTTCATACCGATTGAAAAGAGTACGGAAGGTATACGCAAAGTATTTGAGGATACCAGGGGAAGAGTGGAAGTGAAAATATTCAAAGGATTGACGGTGGACTTCTGCAAAAGTGAAAAATCGCGATATATCCTCAGGGGACTTCGCACTGCTGCGGATTTCGAATATGAGCGGGCGATAGCGCAAACCAACAAGGCCATGTACCCTGAAATTGAAACGGTGTTTTTACTTACCCTGCCTCAGCATACCCATGTCAATTCATCGATCATCCGGGAAATTATCAAGCAGGGTGGCGATGCAAGCATTTTCCTGCCACGAAATTACGTTGTTGTTTCGAAATAGGTTGACCATGCGCAGGATCCTCACATTATTGCTTGTTATTTTCTTCCTGCCTTTGCTGAATCAATCAGAGGCCCAACAGATCACGATTTCCGGGCAGGCGTCCTCCTATGCCAATACGCAGATCGTGTTTTATCATACTGCGGATTGGATAAGCGGAACGGAGGAAGTAGCCGGACAATGTCAGGTGTCTGATTCGGGTTATTTCGAGATCTCAGTACCCGTGGAAAACACCGGACAATTATATACCTACCTCGGCGTTTACAGGGCGTATTTCTTTGCCGAGCCCGGAAAGACTTACCATCTTGTCCTTCCTGAAAGAAAGGATAAATCACCGGAAAGCCAGTTGAATCCTTATTTCGAACCGGTGGAAATTCACCTGGGATTGGCCAATTTCAGCAGTGATGAATTGAACATCCTCATCATGATGTTTGATGATGCTTTTATACCCTATTATGACAAGCACGTGAATGATGTGTATTTAAAACCCGATCTTCAAAAACTGGAGGACGATATCACCCGGATGGAAGAACCTTTCAGTAAATACCGGAACAGTTTTTTCAAAGAGTACAGGCGTTACCATTATGGCATACTGAAAATGCTCGCCAATCAGCAGCGTGTCCAGAGCATTTCAGATGAATATTTCAACAATCATCCCGTATTGTATTCGAATCCCTCCTACGCCGACCTGTTTAACCAGGTGTATGACAAATACTTCATCTTCCTGGGCCGTTCGGGGACGGGACAACAGATTTATAAGGATATTAACGAATCGGGAAGCCTTAAAGCCTTGCTGAGAACCCTTTCCGAATCGAATCATTTCAGCAATGACACCCTGAAGGAACTGGTTATCCTGAAACAGCTGCATGATGAATTCTATGGCAGTCAGTTCTCCCGTTCCGCATTGCTCAGGATCCTTGACTCTCTGATGGTTACCTCACTCATCGAAGAACACAAAAGGATCAGCCGGATCATTAAAAGCAAGATTACCCGGTTACTGCCGGGGTATGAGCCACCGCCTTTCGAGCTGCGCGATACCGAAGGGAATCTATTTAAGTTATCTGATTTCAGGGGGAAATATGTGTACCTTAATTTCTGCACCTGCCAGAGCTATGCCTGCCTGAATGAATTCAACATGCTGGCTGACCTGTATAAAAGACATAAAGACAGGTTAACCATTATCACCATTGCCACGGATCCTATGGAGGAGGTTTTACGTCAGTTCCTGATAAAAAACCAGTATGCCTGGAAATTCCTTCACTATGACAATCAGCCTGAAATTCTGAAGGACTATGACATACGGGCTTTCCCGACCTATTTTCTGATCGGACCTGACGGCAAATTGATTTTTTCACCGGCACTTTCACCGGCTGAGAATTTTGAGCAGAAACTTTTTGATACAATGCGCGGGAGAGGCGATCTATAGCAGGTTTTTATATTTTAGTACATCCAGAATGGCCAGGAAGGTGTTGCCGGTAAACCTTGATAAATCGTCCTTGCTGACCCACCTGATTTCAGTGATATCTTCATCCAGCTGCGGCACGGGTTCCGCATGACCCGGGTAATACATTTCGAACCAGCTCGTCCTTTTCAGTATGGTTTGATCATCCAGGAAGTAGGAGTGGTATGTAGACAGCAGCGGATTGATGATCTCCAGTTCCTGCAGACCACATTCTTCCATAACCTCCCTGAGAGCAGTCTGTTCAAAGGTTTCTCCGAGGTTGACCTTTCCTTTTGGCAGATCCCACCTGTCACGTCTTCTCATGATAAGGTACTTGCCTTCTTTGTTGCACACCAGTCCCCCCGCTGCATATACCTGTTCAAAGCACGATTTGAAGCGTTCACGAAGTTCTTCGATATCATGATGGAAAATGAAGAGGGTATCGATTCGTTTAAGTTTCCAGTAAAAGGCTATGAGTTCCTTTAAGTCCTCAACATTCCTGTATTTATAGAAAAGGCCATGCCGGAGCTGAAAATTCCTGATAAAGTCATCCGTCAACAGGACAATCCGCTCGTTGAAAAAAACTTTGTACATTTACCTTATGAAAAAAGTTGAAAAAACCATAGCCAGCCTGTTATTACAGTGTAATGCCATACAACTCAGTCCTGATAAGCCCTATCAATGGGCTTCCGGGTGGTTGTCACCCATTTATTGTGACAATCGTAAAACTTTGGCATACCCTGATATACGTAACACCATCAAATATAGTTTTGTAGATTTAATAAAAGATAACTTTTTTTCAACAGAGGCCATTGCAGGTGTTGCTACAGGTGCCATTGCGCAGGGAGCACTTGTGTCGGATATGCTGGGTTTACCCTTCATGTATGTCCGGTCCGCTGCGAAGGGACACGGTCTTGAAAACCTGATCGAAGGCGAACCGAAACCCGGACAGAAGGTTCTGGTAATTGAAGACCTGATATCGACCGGCGGGAGCAGTCTGAAGGCTGTTGATGCTCTCAGGCAGAGTGGTTGTGAAGTGCTGGGCATGGCGGCCATATTCACATATGGCTTTCCGAAAGCCGTTGAAAGTTTCAGGCTGGCAGACTGTATTCTCCGCACTTTAAGCAATTACGAAACCATGCTGGAACTTGCCCTCGAAACAGGCTATATTTCAAAACAGAATTTGGAGACCCTGAAAGCCTGGAGACTATCGCCTGAAACCTGGCACAGGATGGAATAATCACCCTTTAATGTTCAACTTATGCTGAAAATAGACAGTAAAACCGGTCAGGTAAACGGAAGCCAGGAGGCTGTATACAGGTATATTTCGGATTTCAGGAATTTCTCATATATGTTGCCCGCAGACCGGTTAAGGAATATTGAAATTACGGGTGATACCCTCAGGTTTGTCATTGACGGGTTGGGGAACATAGGATTAAAAATCGCTGAAAAAACACCTTTCTCGCAACTTGTAATTACCGGAACTGAAGACAGTTCTGCTGACTTTACGTTCTGGTTCAAGATTAAAGCGATTGCGGAAAACCAGTCAGAGGTGAATATAGTCTTGCATGCCAACCTGAACATGTTTCTTGAGATGATCGCGCAAGAACCGCTTCAGCAGTTTGTTGATATGATTGTTGACAAACTGGCCGCCATGAAATTTGGCGATAAGATCGCATAAACCATCAGTTGAATGCGATTTCTTTAAAACCGTACTGCCTCTCTTTACCGTTTTCTTTGATAACAATCAGATTTCCTGAATCAGCGATATCAACTATCCGACCCCTGAAAGCGCCGGTTGAATCCGTGTAGTCGGACCATTTGTTCAACCTGTGGAGATTGTTCAGATATATGGTTTTAATTTCAGCGTATCTTTCTTCATAAAACTGCTCAATGTGAACTTCAAGGGATCTTAACAGCAGGTTCAGCGATTCAGTAAGGTCAAATTCTCTTCCTGCAGCCAGGGCTAATGAAGTCGGATTGGGCAGATCAGCCGGAAATTCTGTCTGGTTTACGTTCAGTCCTATTCCGATCACCGAAGTATGAAGATTCTGTTTAAGGATCGTGTTTTCTATCAATATGCCGGCCACTTTTTTCCCCTGCAGCAGGATATCATTCGGCCATTTGATATGTACAGGACCGGCCACAGACATAATAAATTCCTGGATTGCCCCGGAAACGCACATGGACAGAAAAAAATGCCGCTCTGCCAGGATAAATTCAGGTCTTAGAATAACGCTGAACAGCAGATTCCGGCCGGCTTCGCTTATCCACCGGTTGCCCCCGTGACCTTTGCCCATGGATTGGTATACTGTCAAAATTGCAGTTCCTTCTGTTACTTCCGAATTTCTGATCAGCTGAGATGCATAGGTGTTGGTGGAATCCACAGACTGAAGCTGTATAAGGGGTTGACCAAGCCGGATGTGATTCATTTCTAATCTTTTTTATTGGATGGACAAGGAATAATCGGATTTTGGTATTGTAATTGTTAAAAGAAATATAGCAATTAATTTATAACTGATTATAATTACAGGGGATCTTGTACGATAGCCGAACCGATAAATTCACTATTTTTGTTGGCTGAATGCTAAAATTAGAACAGATTGGGAAATTACGAACTTTTGCTACAATACATTATTGAGGGATTACAGGAGAAAAAGGGGAAGGAAATTGTAAATATCGATCTTAGAAAACTGGAATATGCTGCCTGTGACAACTTTGTCATCTGTCACGGGGATTCCGGAACACAAGTGAAGGCGCTGGCAGGATCGGTTGAAGATAAAGTGGATGAAAAAATTTCCGTTAGAGTAAGACACAGAGAGGGATTGGAAAATGCAAGCTGGATTTTACTTGATTATGGAGATATTGTAGTGCATATTTTTATAAAGGAAGCCAGGGACTATTATAAACTCGAGGATTTATGGGGTGATGCGGACATCACCATGTTCAATGAGTAATACAAGGTATAAAAGCATGGAAGAAAACAATGAAATAAAACAAAAGCCCGAAGGGGAAAAGAATAACAACGGAACAAAGCCTCCTGGTAACATACTGGGGAATAAAAAGCCCCGTTTTAATGCGATGTGGATTTATGCCCTGATTGGGGTGGCGATCATCCTGATTTATTTTTTTGATTCGGGGCAGGGGCCTGTGCCGATTGACTGGAGATTCTTTCAGAATGAGTTGTTGCTGAAGAAGGAGATACAGAAGATCCAGGTTGTGAATGAACAGCATGCTGAAATATATATTAAGCCCGAATTCCTGGATCAACCCAAGCACCAGAAAAACTTTACCAAAGGATTAAATGCTTTCACCAAAGCGGGACCTCACTATACCATGACGGTGGGGTCAAATGATATTTTCAAAAAAAGTCTTGATGAAGCACAGGCCGGAATTCCGGAAACCGATAGAATCTACCCCGAATTCGTCCGTAAAAAGTCTTTCGGGGACACCTTCTTTGTTTTATTGCCGCTCCTTGCCCTGGTCATCCTGTACCTGGTAATATTCAGAAGAATGGGCGGCGGAGGTGGCGGCGGAGGTGGTACAAACATCTTCAACGTAGGAAAATCGAAAGCCCGGATTTTTGACAAGGACGAGAATATCAGGCTCGATTTCAAGGATGTAGCCGGTTTGGAAGAGGCCAAGATGGAGGTGAAAGAAATCGTTGATTTTCTGAAAAAACCAAAGAAATATACCGATCTGGGAGGCAAGATACCTAAAGGAGCCCTCCTGGTGGGACCTCCGGGCACCGGTAAAACCTTGCTGGCCAAGGCAGTTGCCGGAGAAGCCCATGTGCCCTTTTTCTCCCTGTCGGGATCGGATTTTGTTGAAATGTTTGTGGGTGTAGGCGCTTCAAGGGTTCGCGACTTGTTTAAACAGGCCAAGGAAAAAGCGCCCTGCATTGTTTTTATCGATGAAATTGATGCCATTGGACGTGCCCGGGGAAGGAATCCCAATCTTGGAGCCAATGACGAACGTGAGAATACGCTGAACCAGTTGCTTACGGAAATGGACGGTTTTGCATCCAATGCTGGCGTTATCATTCTGGCAGCTACCAACAGGGCTGATATTCTTGATAAGGCGCTTTTACGGGCCGGACGTTTTGACCGCCAGATCTACGTGGAATTACCCGATCTGAACGAGCGCAGGGAGATCTTTAAGGTTCATTTGCGACCCATTAAATACGAAAAGGACCTGGAAATCGATTTTCTGGCCCGCCAGACCCCAGGATTCTCCGGCGCTGATATTGCCAATGTCTGCAATGAGGCCGCCTTGATTGCCGCCCGGAAGAATAAAAAGACGGTGCAAAAACAGGATTTCCTCGATGCAGTAGACAGGATCGTTGGCGGACTTGAAAAAAAGAACAAGATCATTACCATGGATGAAAAAAAGACCATTGCATACCATGAAGCCGGACATGCAACAATCAGCTGGATGTTGGAACATGCCAGCCCACTGGTAAAGGTGACCATCATACCCCGGGGTAAATCTTTGGGTGCCGCCTGGTACCTTCCCGAAGAACGGCAAATTACTACCCGGGAGCAGTTGCTCGAGGAAATTACTGCCACACTGGGAGGAAGGGCAGCTGAGCAGATCACTTTCAGGAAGATATCGACAGGGGCACTGAACGATCTTGAGCGGGTTACCAAACAGGCTTATGCCATGGTGACTTATTTCGGGCTGAGCGATAAAATTGGCAACATGAGCTTTTATGATTCTTCAGGGCAGAACGATTATTTCTTTCAGAAACCATACAGTGAGAAAACGGCCGAGCTTATTGACAAAGAAGCAAAAGATATTATTGATGAACAATACGCTCGGGCTATCACTATTCTGAATCAGCACAAAGACGGATTGATCCAGCTTGCTGAACAACTGCTGGAAAAGGAGGTGATTTTTTCCGAGGATCTCGAAAAGATATTTGGCAAAAGAAAATTCAATATCCCGGAAGCAGTGCCTAAGAAATTATCGAAAACCAGTAAGCCGGTCAAGCCTCTGGGTGTTCCGAAGTCAGGAGTTGCCAAAGGCCTGAAAAGAGGCCCCAAAGCCAATTGACCTGTTTATGCCTCTAAAGATCCGGACGCTTGAATAACTTGGTACAACGAACGATTTCAGGCATTGTTTACCTGATCATTATCATAGGATCCCTGTTTCTGGGTAAATATTTTTTTGGTGTCCTGTTTTTATTGATCACTGTTCAGGCCCTTGCGGAGTTCTATAAATTAGCTGAAAATGACGGGAATAAGCCGGTCAGGGTCCCTGGACTTGTTGCTGCTGCAGTAATTTTTGTACTCTCATTCCTGGTTGCTTCCCATGGGACCGGTTTTAGATTGCTTTCCATAACCGGGATATTTCCTGTGTTGTTCTTTATCATGGCATTGTATTCCCGAAAAGCAGATCCGGTAAAGAGTCTCTCCATTACCTTTCTCGGGCTCATTTATGTGGTTCTCCCGTTTGCTTTGATGAATTACCTTGTTTTTCCGGCCAGCAACAATTATTTTTATACACACAGGATCATCCTGGGAATCCTCATACTTATCTGGATCAATGATACCGGAGCATATCTGTCAGGCACCCTGCTCGGACGTCATAAACTGTTCCCGGGCATCTCACCGAAAAAATCGTGGGAAGGACTGATAGGCGGAACTTTGCTGACTATTCTTCCGGCTTTCTGGATGGACAACCTGATGGGGATCCTTTCACAGGCTGACTGGATAATCCTGGCCGTCATTGTGTCTGTTTTCGGAATCTTCGGAGATCTTACCGAATCTCTGATCAAGCGGAATGCCGGTATGAAAGACTCAGGCGCTATTATGCCGGGGCATGGCGGAATACTGGACCGGTTCGATTCCATCCTGTTTGTGATACCCGTATCATTTTTATATTTGATAATTAATGATTTGTAATTATGCTTAATACCGCTATACTATGAGAATACATCGGGAAGGTATTGCTTTAATAGGGCTTGCCCTCTTTTTTATCGGCACTTTGAACCTTCTTTTTTACTGGCTGATTAAGAATACAATCTGGCAATCGGTGCTGGTGGTATTATCTGTCGTCTTCTTTTTGCTTGTAATCTGGTTTTTCCGTAGTCCTTCAAGACCTGTTGTGCCCCGGGATGAAATTATCCTTTGTCCGGCCGACGGAAAGGTCGTTGTAATTGAAGAAACTGTTGAAAGTGAGTATTTTAAAGACAAGCGAATTCAGGTTTCCATATTTATGTCGCCGCTGAATGTGCATGTCAACCGTTATCCGGTAAGCGGATCGGTGAGTTATTTTAAATATCATCCCGGGAAGTATTTGGTAGCGTGGCATCCCAAATCCTCAACCCTCAATGAACGGTCCACGGTGGTAATCCGCGACAGCAAAGACAGGGAGATATTGGTCCGGCAGATCGCCGGTGCCGTTGCCCGGCGCATAGTGCCTTACGCTGTTCAGGGAGAAAATATCGTGCAGGGGGAAGAACTCGGATTCATCAAATTCGGTTCACGGGTTGATTTGTTTTTGCCGCCCGGCACCAGGATTGATGTTAAGGTAGGGGATAAGGTTGTGGGGAATAAGACAGTAATCGGTAAATGGTGAAAAACCGGTAATCGGTATTCAGTAATCACCACCGAATACTGAACACCGAATACCGAATACGGATCAAATAACCTTCAATTCTTTGCCAACCTTAACAAATGCTGCAAGAGCCTTGTCGAGATTCTCACGGGTGTGCGCCGCGGACAACTGAACACGTATACGGGCTTCTCCCTTCGGAACAACCGGGTAATAGAATCCAATCACATATATTCCTTCGTTGAGCAGCCGTGCAGCAAAATCCTGTGACAGTTTGGCATCAAACAACATAATTGCCACGATGGCCGATCTCGAAGGTTTAATTGTAAACCCGGCTTCCGTGATTTTGTCCCTGAAATAATCCGTATTTTCATGCAGCCTGTCCTGCAACTCGGTTGTCTCACGCATCATGTCGAAAAGGACAATTCCTGCCCGGACAATCATCGGAGGCAGGGAATTGGAGAACAGGTAAGGACGTGAACGCTGCCGGAGCATTTCAATGATCTCTTTACGGCCTGTCGTAAAACCACCGATTGCACCTCCAAACGCCTTTCCCAATGTGCCGGTGATGATATCAACCTCACCGCGAATATTGTACAATTCAGTTACCCCCCTGCCGGTTTTGCCGACCACGCCGGCAGAATGACACTCATCAACCATTACCAGGGCATCGTATTTTTTAGCCAGGTCACCTATTTTATCCACCGGGGCAACATTGCCATCCATACTGAAAACGCCATCCGTGACTATGATTCTGAAACGGTTGGCCTGTGCCTTTTTAAGCTGCTCCTCAAGATCAGCCATATCGGCATTGGCATACCGGTAACGTTGTGCCTTGCAGAGCCTGACGCCGTCGATAATGGAAGCATGATTGAGAGCGTCGGATATGATGGCATCTTCCTCACCCAGCAGGGGTTCAAATACACCACCATTGGCATCGAAACAGGCGGCATACAGAATAGTATCATCTGTGCCGAAAAAACCGGCGATTTTCTCTTCCAGTTCCTTGTGCAGATCAGTTGTACCGCAAATAAACCGTACAGATGACATGCCGTATCCGTGGGTATCGAGAGTTTCACGGGCAGCCTTTACAAGAGCCGGATGCGAAGATAATCCGAGATAATTGTTGGCGCAAAAATTCAGCACTTCCTTACCATCTTCCAGTTTGATCCTGGCATCCTGGGGGGAGACTATAATCCTTTCCTTTTTATATAGTCCGGCTTCTTGAATGGCTTTCAGCTCTTGCTGCAGGTGGGATTTTATTTTACCGTACATGGGTTAAGAATTATAAATTATAAATTATGAATTATGAATGGGAACTGTTTACCGTTTACTGTTTACCGTTTACTGTTTACTGTTTACCGTTTACTGATTATGGATTACCGATTACCATTTACCAGCTCCTTCTTCCTGATTTCCGTGATCATTTTATCTGTAATGTGTTTTAGATCGTACTTGGGTTTCCAAACAATGCTTGTGCGGAGTTCAGAGTCATCCATGCTGCTGGGCCAGCTTTCGGCGATCGATTGTCGGAAATCGGGTTTATAGGTGATATCAAAACCAGGAATATGCCTTCGGATATCCACTGCGGCCTGGCGTGGTGTCATACTCGGGCCGGTTATATTATAAGCCGAATGGCATGAAAGGTTTGCCTTGTCCGTCTCCATAAGCCTGATGGTCGCATTAATGGCGTCATCCATAAACATCATCGGGAGTGATACATCTTCACTTAAAAAGCAGGTATAGTTTTTCTTCCGAACGGCATCGAAGTATATTTCCACCGCCCAGTCGGTTGTACCTCCCCCCGGTTCGGTTTTATAGCTGATCAAACCAGGGTAACGAAGACTCCTGACATCAACATGGTATCTTTTATGATAATACTCGCACCAGCGCTCTCCTGCCAATTTACTGATGCCATATACCGTTGAGGGCTCCATAACAGTAAGCTGGGGAGTATTGACACGGGGCGTGGTAATGCCGAAAACAGCCATTGAACTTGGCCAGAAAACTTTACGTACATCTTCTACCAGCTTGGCTACCTCAAGGATATTCATCAGGCTGTTCATGTTAATATGCCAGGCCTGTGTCGGCAGTTTCTCTGCATTTCCTGATAATACTGCCGCCAGATGATAAATCTGGGTTATCTTATTGCGAATGATAAAATGGATCAGAAGTTTGTCATCCATTACATCGAGCAGTTGAAAAGGACCGCTTTCCTTGATATCAGACGGCGCATCCTTCACATCTGTGGCATAAACACTGGAGTTGCCATATATCTGGCGCAGAGCCAGTGTGAGTTCAGAACCAATCTGCCCGGCAGCACCTATGATTAATATCCTTTCCATACGGTTGTAATGTTCTCCGAAGTTAAACCAAAATCCGGCCTAAAAAAAATGACGTTTGGCATGAATAATAAGGATAGTCAAAGGATTGTATTTATTTTCCGAAAAAAGCGATAACTTTTGATTGAAATAATAAAAGTCTTAAATTTGTTTATTCATTGAATAAACAAACATGCTTGCCAGTACTGATTTTTATTCGCTCACAGAGAACAGTCATAGGCAGGTTCTCAATCTGATCCGGATCTCCAGGGAGATTTCGGGTGCTGAAATCGCCAGAAATAGCGGATTCCAGCCTTCCACCATTTTATACATCCTGAGAATTCTTGATAAAAAGGGCTTTATAAATATAAGTCGCACAGGAAATTCCACGGAACGGGGAGGCAAAAAGCCTGTTTTGTGGAAGATCAAACCAGGCATTGGCAAGATGCTTGGATTGGAAGTGCTGAAGGACAAGATCCGGTATGTCAGGCTCGATTTCGCCGGAACCCTCTATGAACAAGGTGAGAAAATACTTCCGGTATCTTTGACAGCCGACAATATGATTAATACCCTTGAATCTGTTATTAAAGAGCTGGTTCATGAAGAGGAGCTGAAAAGCAGATCTTTTTTGGGAATCGGGATTGGTGTACCCGGATTGGTGAACAGCAATAAGGGTGTCTTGCGATATTCCGCCCTGCTGCAGGTCAGAGACATTGAGATCAGTGAAAATCTCACCAGAAATCTGGGCAAGCCGGTTTATATTGTCAATGACGCCAATGCGGGAGCCCTCAGCATTTCATGGTACAATGATGAAAAGAAGCTTCCGGAGCATATCGTATACCTTACTTATAACAATGGGGCAAAGAACCTCGGCGCCGGTTTGGTGATAAATCATGAATTGTATACCGGGATAGCAGGCACGGCAGGTGAGATCCTGGAACCTTTGCCCAGCCTGAAGGAATTGATTCAGGAATTGATAATCAAAATGGGTACAGATCATGCTTTATTGAAAGATAATCACTCGCCGGAAAAGGTATCTTTCAGGACTCTGCTGGAATACTCCAAAAAGGGATGCATGCTTTCTTCGGTCACTGTCTATCAGGTTTGTGATATCATCAGTGAGGAGATTGCCCGGATTGCCGCGTTGCTCAATCCCAACCTGATCGTATTGGGAGGTGAGATCACATTCAGTGAGGAATTGCTTACAGATCATATTTTGCCGGGAACTTCAAAAAAGGCCCACGAGATGATGAAAATGGGTTTTGTTTTACCCGAAATCAGCTTTTCTTCCTTTGGGGAATTTTCAGTGGCCATTGGGTCTACAGCCATGATTTTGCACAAAATACTAAGAAGTCAAAACCATAAATCCAGATAATATGAAGTACAACACAGTAAGCAAGGTTGAGGATTTTTTTAGCAATTCTCACAAGGACTTCAGACTCAGCAGTAAATATCACAAAATTCCTCTTTTGGTGGTTGATAATTATGTGGAACTTGGTCAGTTAACGGCTTTACGTTTCCTGGAATGGGTCAGTCTGAATCCTGGAGGTATTATTGCCCTCCCTACCGGTAGAACACCCGAATTCTTTATCAGGTGGGTGCAATTCTACCTGGCCAACTGGAAAAAGGAACAAAACAATGGCATATTGGCCAAAATAGGACTCGATAAGAAACTGCAACCGGATATGAAGTCCCTGCATTTCTTCCAGCTCGATGAGTTTTTCCCCATCAGGCCGGAGCACGAAAGATCTTTTACCTACTTTGTCAAGAATTTCTATATTGACGGTTTTGGTTTTGATCCCGGGAAGGTTCACCTGATCAATACTTTTGATATACCTGAGAAAGCCAGGAAGGAATTTGGTAAAATCCAGAATCTCGATGAGGTATTCCCCGACGGGGTAATTGACCTGGGTTTGCGAATTCAAAAACCCAATAATGAACGTGATCTGCTGAAGCAGAAAACAATCAAATTATTTGATCAGTTCTGCCAGGAGTATGAGGACGATATTCAGAACAGGGGAGGCCTCGGGTTCTTTCTCGGCGGAATTGGTCCCGACGGTCATATTGCTTTTAATGTAAAGGGCTCCGCACATCACTCCCATACCCGCCTAACCAATATTAATTATGAAACTCAGGCTGCTGCCGCATCCGATCTTGGGGGAATAGAGCTGGTGCGTAAAAAGGCAGTCATTACAATCGGGTTGCACACCATTACCTATAATCCCGATGCAGTGGCCATCGTCATTGCCGCAGGGCAGTCGAAATCGGAACAGGTCTATCATGCTGTTGAGATAGAGCCATCCATTGCGTATCCGGCCACCTGTCTGCAAAAGCTTAAAAACGCGCGTTTTTTTGTTACCCGTAGCGCCACAAGCATGCTTACAATGAGTGAAGAGAATATTAAACAGTTATACAAGGAGAAAAAGCTTCCTGTCAATTTTTATGAAAAACTTCTGCTGGATGGAGCAGACCGGGGCAAATTATCGCTGATTGAGGCCTCCAGGGCTGATTACAGTAAAAAGCCGATCGATGTTCCCGAGTGGAAAATAGCGTGTGAAATCAGCGGCAAGTCTCTGGATAAACTGAGCGAGGAGGTTTATAGAAATATGGCAGAGAAGCTGCAGCATGGGTTGACTGTCCCTGACAATCAGCGAATCCTGCACACGGCACCTCATCATGATGATATAGAACTAGCCTATTTCCCTTTGCTGCATCATCTGGTAAGATCCCCCAACAACGAGAATTACTTTGTTTATTGCACGAGCGGTTTCACGGCTGTTACCAATTTTTATGTGATGTCATGTCTTGAAAACCTTCAGGGATTGATTACATCGGGGCAGATTGGTGACAGTGAGCCAGTCAACAACCTGGCCGATTATGCCAATGCCCAGGATGATATAACGGGATATTTGAATGGCATTGCCCTTCAGGATAACGAATTACAGCATTTCCACCTCAGCAAAAGACTTACCCGTTTGTTCCTGAATCATCTGAAAGTGAAAGATCTGAAAAAAGTTGCGAATTATGTCGGAGAGCTTATTGCACAACTGAAGATGATTGAGCCCGGTCGTTCTGAGCCTTCCATTTTCCATCTGATCAAGGGATGGCTCAGAGAATACGAAGCTGAACTGGTTTGGGCTTATTTCGGTATCGACATGGATCATGTATCGCACTTGAGATTGCCCTTTTATTCAGCCAATATTTTCCCTGAATACCCGAATTTCGAGGAGGATGTTAAGCCAGTCGTTCAATTGCTTGAGAAAATCAAGCCTACCATTATTACCCTGGCACTCGATCCCGAAGGCAGTGGACCGGATACCCACTATAAGACCCTGATTGCGCTGGCTGATGCAATTGACAAATATGCCGCGGACCGGCCTGAAATGAATCTCCGGATATGGGGTTACCGCAATATCTGGTCAAGGTACCGGCTGGATGAGGTCAACATGGTGATTCCCACCTCTCTGAATTCATTTGCAGTCCTTCACAATATGTTCAACAGTTGTTTCCTGAGCCAGAAATCAGCATCCTTCCCTAGTTTTGAGCTTGATGGAACCTTTAGCGAACTTGCGCAGAAAATTTGGGTTGGACAGCACAACCACCTGGTGGAGCTGATGGGAGGGGAATATTTCTATGACAGCCCGAATCCATTGCTAAGGCGCAGTTACGGGGCTATCTATATCAAAGATATGAGCTACCGGGAATTCAGTGATTACCTGGTGCCGGTAAGAAGTCTGCTGAAAGCCAAGGAAATGCTGGGAGGGAATTAATAAAACTCTCTTCTGTTATCATTAATTTTCGCCAGCACTTTCAGTGCCTCATAGGCAACGTAATTAACATTCGCGGAATAGTTGCGTTCGACATAATTCCTGGCGAGATCTTTATTGGCATCTGTTTCGGGGGGCTCCGTAATATTATTCACAGAAAGCACATATACACCGTTTTCACCTATGATCGGATCCGAGACAACCCCTTTTTCAAGGGCAGTAGCTGCGGCAACTACATTGGGTTCGATTCCGGCATTACCCAGGGTTGATGATGTGAACCTGAGGTTGGTAACTGGTTCCAGCTGTAATCCAAGGCTTTTGGCAAGATCTTCAATAGTTTTGGCATCAGCTTTTTTGGCAGCCATGGAAGCGACCAAACTTTCAGCCTTTTTCTGCTGCCGTACCCTGTTTTCTACGTCGGCTCTGATATCTTTAAGTGGAACAGGTCCTTCTTCCCTTACCTTATCCACCAGGGCAACAACATAACTTTCTCCGAATTTGAAAACCGGAGATACATCTTTTTCCTCGGCTTTATAGGCCCAGCTAACCAGGTTTCTTGCCGATTCGAGATCATTGACCTTTTTATCCATCGGGGCCAGGTTTAGCGATGTTTTTGTGACAGGAGATAGGTTCTGGGTTTCAATGGCCTTGTTGAATTTCTCCAGGGTATTATTCATCCCGGCAAATTCGTTGGCCTTTACATAATAGTCATGATCAGTCTCTTCACTGGGTACGACCTTTTTCACAATGGTACCGATCTGTACTTTTTTTACCGGTGCTGATTGATCCTGTATCTGCACAACATGGAGTCCATACTGTGAGGCAACAATTTTAGTGTCACCCTTTTTACCGAGAAAACAGCTGTCACTGAATGACTGAACCATTTCACCCTCACGGAACCAGCCCAGGTCACCGCCTGTTTGTGCTGATCCGTCGCCGGAGTATAACATGGCAAGCGTTGAAAAATCGGTTCCTCCTTTAAGCAAGTTAACCAAACTGTCAGCCATCAGATAGAGCGTCTGAGCATTGCTTTGCGTGGCACGCAAAAGAATATGCCTGGCTTTCACTGAATCGGGAAGGTACCGGACAGAGGCTAACCGGGAAACCCTGTAAGCATTGTCGGATAGATATGGTCCGTAAGTTGTCCCCTGTGCAGAGCTGAACATAAAAAGGCCGATAGAATCGGACAGCTCTTTCTGGGTATAGTTTCTTGAATCGAAAGATTCATCGGATTCCATGTTCACGAACTGAGCAATGTCTTCAGCCGTTTCAAAATCGGGCATGATATCCAAAACGGATTGTTTTGCTGCCTGGAAGTCTTCTTCCGAGGGAATCACATCGAAGTGAACATAACGAATATCCCGGGATTCTTTTTGCTTGAACAAATTAATATTTTCCTTATAATACTTTTTGATGTCCTCATCAGTAACCTGAATGGTCGAATCGGAGAGAGTATTAAAACCCTGCATGATGAAACTTGCATCTATCGCACGAGATGACTCTTTCCTGTAAAGGTCAGCCTCAAAAGAGGTTGCGTAAAGGCCTTTCCTGAGCAGGTTGAGATATTTAATGTTTTTCCTTTGCCTGAAAATTTCATTTTCAATATACAGGTAATATTTTTTCTCCGCGGATAGCTCTTCCTCGGTGTTGATCCTTTGCATGAAAGCATTGAAGGCCTGCCTGTTAAATATACCGGTTTGCTGATCAGTAAACAATTGAGCAATGGCAGGGTGCGGATTCTCACCCATGATGAGGTCCCGCAGTTCATCTTTTGGAACTTCGATTCCCAGCTTTTCATATTGCTTCTCAAGGAGCATATCCTGAATCATGTTCTCCCAGGTAACGTTCCTGATCTGATCCATGGTCTCTTCATCCAGGCTTGCCTCTCCGGATTGCAGTTTCTGTATCTCCTCAAGTTCATTTACAAGTGTTTCGTAATCGGTATAGGGCACCGATTTACCGGAAACCTCGGCAATCTCGTATTTGGACCGTGTAAACAGAGATCCGCTGGAATCCAGGAAATCACTCAAAACAAATGCCAGCAAGGCCAACCCTATCACTATAGCCAGAAGAAGTCCGGCCCTGACTCTTAATTTTTCTAATATCGCCATGTAAAACTTTACTTAAATGTTCAAAAAAAATCGGGTACGAATATAGCAATTAATCTTGTTTCAAAGAATGAATTTAAAAAAATAGCCGTTGGGAAAGCTGGACAGACCGTAACAATGTAAGCCTTTATTCATGAAGGGTTTTAAGTTGGACCAGTTCAATGCGGGTGCGGCTTACTTTCAATATTCTGACCTCGTATTTTTCGGTAATGATTTTGTCATTTACTTTGGGTATGTTCTGGTGCTGAAGCAGGATATAACCTGCCAGTGTATCATATTCTTCTGATTCGGGAAGACCGAGGTCATAGTTCTCATTGAGATAATCAATCTCCAAACGGCCTGAAAAAATGTACTGACCTTTCTCCGGATTCTTTTCAACAAATTCATCAACGTCATGCTCATCATCAATTTCACCAAAAATTTCCTCCATGATATCCTCGATTGTAAGTATGCCTGAGATCCCCCCGAACTCATCCACTACAACTGCTACACTTTTATGTTCCTTAATGAATTTTTTCAGCAGCTTATTTGCCGGCATCGTTTCCGGAACATAAGAGATTTCGATCATCATAGACTGAATGGAGGCCGGATTTTTGAAAAGTTCTTTGGAAGTTACATAACCCACCATATTATCGATGTTATCATCATATACCAGGATTTTTGAAAAGCCGCTGTCAATGAAATTCTGTTTTAATTCGTCAATGGAATCCTGGATATTCACGGCAACAATTTCAGTGCGGGGGATCATGCAGTCCCGGACCTTAACGCTGGAAAAGTCAAGAGCATTCTGAAACAGCTTGATCTCATCCTTCTCTTCGCTGTTGGATTCACCTGATTTATCCTGGCTTTCATTGATCAGATTGTTCAGGTCAATTTTTCCAAAAACCATATTGTCATATTGGTTTACAGAATCCAATCTCAGAATGGATTTCAGTATGAGGTTGGAAAGTTTGTGTATGACACCGCTTATGGGATAAAGGACGATAAATATGATAAAGAGGGGGAACGACATAACGCGCAGGGCAAGATTCGGATTAATCCGGACAAGGGCTTTGGGCATAAATTCGGCCACCATCAAAACGATAAAAGTAGATATCAGGGTCTGGGAGGCAAGGACCCCTATTCCGGAGTGAATAACATGGCCGATGATCGGCTCAAGCCACCTGGCCATGAAAATACCGTAGATGACTATCGCTATGTTATTGCCAAGTTGAATGGTGGCAATATACTGACCCGATAGTTCCTGAAAAATGCTGATGATACGTGCGGAAAACAAACCCTGTTTGCGATCGAGTTCGAGTCTGAGTTTGTTGGAAGACAGAAAGGCAATTTCCATGCCTGCAAAAAATGCTGCCATCAATAAGGTAAATACTATAATAAGAAAAACCTGGTTCATGGTTCATTAAAAATTAAGGAGCTACGGATTTTGTTCCTCATTCTGGATACCATCCCTGACATTGATTTTGCCTCTGTATCCCTTCATGCGCCATTGAGAAAGGTCCTCGTTCGCTTCGAAGCCATTTTCACCATAGGATACCCCGTCGCGGGATGTATAGGTGGCGAATTCTTCTGAATAGATTCGTTTGGCCTTCTGGTCCCAGAATATGTGCTCCGTCTCCAGTTTCTTCCCTTCACCCGGATTCTCCGCCAGTACCTGACCTTTGCCTTCCCAAAGCTGTGTCTTTTTATAGAAAATGGCATAATTTGCCCGGATATAGGACTGTTGCGTACCGCCGGCGTTGTAAAAGAGTACTTTGATTCCCTTGGGGAATTCTGTATAAGGTTCGTCCATGCGGCTATAATCATTTGCTTCCGGCGCAATGATCTTTCCTTTGAGCAATCCTGAATCTGTATAGAAGATTTCAATGTTAAAACCGGATACACTGGGAAGATCCACTTCGTTGGTGAGTGCATTGATGGTTTCAATGTCATTCTTACAGGAGATTATAATTGCGGAAAAAACAACCGGAAGGATTAAAAACCTGGTTATTTTAACAAGAGGGAGAATTTTTCCTGCATTCATCATTTATTCTCAGTAGTGTTGAATTCCAAAATGTAATTCAATCCGGTCATCACGAGTTCCGGCAGTACAAAGATGGCTCTTTTAATTTCAGGAACAAAAAAATTAGCATCTCCGCCAGTAGCCACGAAATGGCAGTCAGGGTACCTTTCGGCATATTCATCCATATACCCGTTCAGCTCAAAAATTATGCCTTGCTGGACTCCTGCAACAATGGCCGTACGCGTGTCAGAGCCGAAATGAGGGTAAGAACTGTCGCTTTCAATCAGGGGCAGATTGGCTGTATAATCATTCAGGGCCCTGAACCGGGAAGACATGCCGGGTGAAATGTTGCCGCCGAGGAATTCACCGGCTGCATTTATAAAATCGATTGTAATTGCTGTCCCCAGGTCGATTACAAGAACGGGGCTTTTTGGGAACAGGTACCGCGCACCGGCACAACCGGCAATTCTGTCATGGCCCAGGGTTTCGGGTGTTTTATATCCGATTTGAATAGGGAGCGGGGTGTTATGATCCAAAAAAATAACCTTCCTGAAGTTTTTATTGAAATTTTCCAAAAGAGCCTGTGCATGTCTGCCAACGGACGAGATGATGGCCATCTCCGCAGTATTCCGGTTAAATATATCATGATAGTCAACGGGATCGTGCTGGCCAAACCGCAAGCTTTCTGTAATTTCACCCTGATCAAACCATGCGAGTTTGGTATGGGTATTGCCAATATCCACCACTAAATTCATGGTATCGTTTTAATGATTATCCCGGTTCAAAGTTATCGAATTACTTTTCATGAAGAACAATTTCCCATACGGATCTCACTTTCAGCAATCCGAGAACAACAGAAAGCAGGGATGCAAACGACAGGTAAATCCCAAAAGAATATACCCAGAACACAGGGACCCTGCTGAACAACATACTGCCAGCTGCTACAAGCACCAAAAAAACAACCATGCGAAGAAGAAGATTGAAGTCTGTTTGGAAATGAAAAGTTGTTTTGGCAAGAATGGTCTGGTAGACAGCGGTAAATAATTGAGTTGTCATATTGGCGATAGCGGCACCGATGACACCAAATCTCCTGATCAACAATACGTTTAAAATAAGGTTGATAGATACGGCAATTGCAGCCATTGTATTAAGCTGCATCAGGCTGCCGTTGGCTGTCAGCAGGGTACCGAAAATATAGGTAATGCACATACCCAGGAAACTGAAAATCAGGATGCCAAAAACTCTTGCAGAGTTCTCAACATGTTCATGGTAAAGAACATCCATTATCTCATTCCGGTACATTAAACAGCCAAAGGTTATGATAATGGCGGGAATCATCAGCAGCATAAAGGAAAGGCGGGTCAGATGCACTACAGATTCCTTCTGTTGGATCATTTTTGAAAAAACAGGCAGTAAAATGATGGTGAAGAGATAGCCATAATTGGATAGGATTTCAATGATGCGGAAACTTTGCGCATAGATGCCGGCTTGTTCTTTTCCGTTGACAAGCAATTTGCCCAGCAATACGGTATCAATCCTCAGGTAGGTTGCCATAAGAAGTATAAGGAGGGCATATGGAAGGCTTTTTCGCAGAAAGGACCCGTAATATTTGAGGTCAATCTTGAATTTTAGGGGTTCAGTTTTTACGAAGACCATGCTGAAAGCCAGCGCAGCGCTGATCAGATAGCCTGCCGTTTGCGCATAAATCAGCCATTCAATCCTGAATGCGGCATGGGTTAACGGATCCAGCAAAAGCAATCCGCAAATGACGATTACAACAAACCTGTCGATTACTGAAAGCAAACTGTCGGCCCTGAACATATGCATACCGCCCAAATTAGCCCTGAAATAGAGTATGAAACCTGCCAGGAACTGGTTGAACAGCAAAACGAAAAGCAATTTGAATTCATGGGCTTGCCAACCCATGAAATAGCCTACAATTGAACAGACGATAAAGTAAAGTACGCCCAGGATAAGCTTCAGAGGAAGGATATTGGAGAAATACCTGTTAAGCAGATGACTGTGTCTGGCTATTTCGCGTCGGCTGAAGTTTTCTATACCAAGATCAAGCAATATCTGGAAGATCAGGGAAAAGTTCAGCAGAATGAAATAATTGCCATAGTTGCTGGTTCCCACGGCATTCTGAACACCTACGTCAATGCCAAAGGCATAGATCGGCTTAATGAGTAAATTGAGAAAAAGCAAGAGGGCCAGATTCGTGACAAATTTCCTTTTCAAAGCAACTGAAAATTGTTTTCTTTACAAAGGTATGAAGTTTTATATTTCCTGAATCCTGGTAATGAATCAATATCTGGTTGCTTAAGCATTTTCATATAAAGGGTCTCCGCGAAGCGGGGTGTGATGAGGCTGGACGCGGATGTCTTGCCGGACCTGTCTTTGCTGCCGCAGTTGTATTACCGGAACATTTTGAAGAACCCTTATTGAACGATTCAAAAAAGCTTAGTGCCCGAATCCGTGACAGACTGCGACCTATAATAGAAAGGGAGGCGCTGGCCTGGGCGGTGGCGTGGCTTGACAATGAAAAGATAGATGAGCTGAATATCTTGAGGGCATCTATACTGGCCATGCATCTGGCTTTGGATAAACTGACCCTGAAACCGGAACATATCCTCGTTGACGGCAATCGTTTCTATGCTTACCAGGATATTCCTCACAGTTGCATTATTAAGGGTGATGGTCTTTACGCTTCTGTTGCAGCAGCATCTATTCTAGCAAAAACCTGGCGGGATGAGTACATGACATCCATTCATCCTGAGTTTAGTGAATACGGGTGGAATAAGAACAAAGGCTACCCTACACGGGAACACCGCGCTGCCATTGCTAAATTTGGCATTTCACCCTATCACCGGAAAAGTTTTTCGCTTTTCGCGAATCAGCTTACATTAATTTTTTGATTTTTGCACTAAATTATTTACAACTATAAATAAAACCGAAGTATGAAAAAGACGTTGTGTTTGTTGGCGAGCTTGTTTTTTGCCTTTGGATCAATGAGGGCTGATGAAGGGATGTGGCTTCTGCCACTGCTTCAGAGATTAAATATCGATACGATGCATTCATTGGGTTTAAAACTTACAGCTGAGGATATTTACAGTATTAACCAGGGAAGTCTGAAAGATGCCGTTGTGATATTCGGCGGTGGATGTACAGGAGAAATTGTGTCTGACGAGGGACTGCTGTTAACCAATCACCATTGCGGTTATGACGCCATACAAAACCACAGTACGGTTGAGCATAATTACCTGGAGGATGGCTTTTGGGCTATGGATCGCAAGGAGGAATTGCCCAATCCGCGTCTTTCGGTTACCTTTCTCATCAGGGTTGACGATGTGAGTGAGACCGTGCTGAAAGCTTTATCAGACACTATGAGTGAAAGTACCAGGAATAAAATGGTGGAACAGGTAGCCGATTCTATTGTTTCTGCCAATACCCAAGGTACTCACTATGAAGCATCCGTTGAATCGTTGTTTGGCGGCAACAATTTCTATCTATTCATATATGAGAATTATAACGATGTGAGGTTGGTGGGTGCACCGCCTTCCTCCATTGGTAAATTCGGACATGATACGGATAACTGGATGTGGCCTCGCCATACTGGAGATTTCAGTGTTTTCAGGGTTTATAGCGGACCCGACGGAAAGCCGGCTGATTACAGTGCCAGCAATATTCCACTGAAGCCAAAACACTCATTGCCAGTTTCGCTCAGGGGCGTGAAGAAAGATGATTATGCCATGGTAATGGGATATCCCGGCTCCACAACACGGTTTATGACTTCTTATGAGATCCGGGAACTCGTCAATATTACAAATCCTAATAGAATAAAAATCAGAGGATTACGGCAGGAGATCCTGTTAAAGGACATGATGGCAGACGAGAAGATAAACATTCAGTACGCTTCCAAATACTCAGGCTCCACAAATTATTGGAAATATTCCATTGGCCAGAACCAGGGCCTGAAACGACTTCATATCATGGAGCAAAAGGAACAGCAGGAGAAGGAATTTACCAACTGGGTGAATGCTGATGAAAAGCGCAGGCAAAAATATGGTACTGCACTCGGTCTGATCCAAAAAGCTTTAGAGCAGAGAGCTGATTTCATTCATGCCCAGCAATACACCTACGAGTGTTTCTTCAGCTCCTCCGAGATTATTGCCATGGCAAACAGGGCAAACGGGCTTTATGCAGCAATGGTGAGGGAGCCGGAAAATCAAAGTCTGATCGACTCGCTGGCTAAAGTTTTAAAAACGCGATGGGAAGATTTTTACAAAGAATACAGTCCGGCCACTGACATGAAGGTGATTCCGGCCATACTTCAGCTTTACTTTGACAATGTGGCTGAACAATATCAGCCCGGATTATTTAATCAGATCAAAACCAGGTATAAAAACGACTATACCAGGTACACGAAGGATTTATTCGCCAGATCGGTTTTTGCTGACAGAAAACGGTTTGAAACCTTTATCAAGCAACCAGCGGCCAAATTACTGGAAAAAGATCCGGCATTTCAGGCCGCGCAATCCGCTCTGGAAGTTTACCGGCTGATGTACATGCGCCAGGCCTCATTTGAAGAGGACTTTGAAAAGGGTCACCGGCTCTATGTCGCCGGTATTCAGGAAATGAATCCCGATAAAATTTACTATCCCGATGCCAATTTCACCATGCGGCTCACATACGGGACCGTTAAGGATTATTATCCGCGTGATGCAGTGCACTATGACTATTTAACCACACTGGATGGCGTTCTGGAAAAAGAAGATCCTGACAACTGGGAATTTGTAGTGTCTCCACGGCTGAAGGAGCTTTACCAAAATAAAGATTTTGGTGAGTATGGGCAAAACGGTAAGATGCCCCTGTGCTTCCTTACTACCAATGATATTACAGGAGGTAACTCCGGAAGTCCTGTCATCGACGGCGAAGGCAACCTGTTGGGTCTTGCCTTTGATGGTAATTGGGAAGCCATGAGCAGCAATATTGTTTTTGAACCTGATCTGCAACGCTGCATTTGCGTGGACATCCGGTATGTATTGTTTATCATGGATAAATATGCCGGCGCTTCCCATCTGGTAAAAGAAATGAAAATCATTAAATAAGCGGGGGAATACTTCTATGCAGTTGAAAATACTGGATATCGTCTCCGTATTCATGGTGCTGTTTGCCGTTATTGATATTACGGGCGCCATACCTTACATCCTTGAACTGAAAAGAAAATCAGGCGATATCGATGCAGGAAAAGCCACCATCGTTGCTTATATCATCCTGCTTCTTTTTCTGCTGATCGGTGAGCCATTCCTTAAACTATTCGGGGTTGATGTTAACTCGTTTGCGATAGCCGGATCGTTTGTCTTGTTATTCCTTGGGCTTGAAATGGTCCTGGGCATTGAGTTTTTCAAATTTGAATCACTGAAACAATCTTCGATATTTCCACTGGCATTTCCCCTCATTGCAGGCGCCGGGAGCATGACAACCATCATTTCGCTGAAAGCGGCTTACAATTTCTGGACCATATTTATCGCACTTTCCCTGAATATGCTCCTGGTTTACGTGGTGCTGAAAGCGACCAAACTGGTGGAAAGAATCCTGGGTCCAACAGGAATACTAATTCTCACCAAGGTTTTCGGCATCATTTTGCTGGCCATTGCCATCCGGTTGTTTTTATCCAATACCGGTATACAATTGCCCAATGCCCCATAAAATCACCATATACACCGACGGGGCCGCGAGTGGAAATCCCGGCCCCGGAGGATTTGGCGTTGTGCTGTTGTCCGGCATACACCGGAAAGAAATTGCCGGAGGTTACCGGCTTACCACCAATAACAGAATGGAGCTTCTGGCGGTTATTACCGGACTCGAAGCATTGAAATCGGATAATTGCCTGGTGACGGTATATACCGATTCACGGTACGTGGCCGACGCTGTCGAAAAGGGATGGGTTTTTGACTGGGAAAAAAAGGGTTTTAAAGGGAAGAAGAACCCGGATTTGTGGATAAGATTTTTGAACGTATTCAGGAAACATAAAGTCAGTATGGTGTGGATCAAGGGCCACGCAGCCATTCCCGAAAATGAACGTTGTGACTCCCTGGCGGTAATGGCATCACAGGGTAATAACCTCCCCACAGACAACGGATACATTGCGGAATAAATTCCGGGCTCCGTCTGAAACAAAGTACAGGAAGAATTCGTTTCATCAGTAGTTGTAATCCATTAAACAATCAAGGTTAGATGGATATCTTTCATAAAACCCTTACTGTTTGGAAAATTATACCATATTGGATCATACGGGAATCATTCACTATGAAACCATTGGAGAGCTGATTCATACCTTTAAAGATCAGATTCATGTGAAAGGCATTCAGACGGGCACCTATAAAAAAATTCTGCTGGTTATGATTGAATCTCTCGAGAATATCATGAAACACAGCGAATGTTGTTCCTCAGGTCAGAATCCTGCTTCAACTTATATGCCCGTATTCTCAATACGTAAAAATGTAAGTCATTTTATCATTGCCTCATCCAATCCGGTTAAAAAGCAAAGTATACCGGCATTTAAAGACAGGCTCGAATATCTAAACACATTGGACCAACAGGGATTGAAGGACTTTTATAAGAAAACGATCACCAACGGACTCTTTACAAACCGCGGTGGTGCAGGACTTGGACTTATTGAAATAGCCAAAATATCGGGCAAAAAATTCACCTATGAGTTTTCACCCCTTGATGATCATTGTGATCAGTTCAATATGATTATTACTATTGACGAAACATCGAATTAAAACATTTATAATTACGTCATGCTGCCATTTTATTCCGGATCTTCCGACTTTTCACCCAGGGCTGAATTCAGTAACACTACCGGATTATTTGAGCTCGCGGGGGTATCCCGGCCGGAAAATGTTTCAGCTTTTTACAGTCAGTTGATCGACTGGCTTAAATTATTTGAACAGGAAAGCGTTCATTCCGGCGCCTGGCCGGGTAATGGAATTACATTCAATTTTAAATTAACATATTGTAATTCAGCATCTTCAAAGTATATTTTCCAGATACTTGAAATCATCCTTTCGTGGAAACGTTTTGGTATCCAACCGGTAATTAATTGGTATTATGATGAAAGCGATGACAAAATGAAGGATGACGGACAGGATCTGGCAGATGCCCTGGAATACAATTTCAATTACCTCTCATTGAGCTGATCGGCAATCACCGTGACGCAACCTGATCGTCGCGGTAAAGGATCTTCCACTCAATAAGTACATTTAACGCGTGTTTGATCTCACGACGGCAGTCATCCTCGGACAGATAATACTTTTTGCCAAGAGAATCAACAATAAATTCCGTACGTTGTTTTCTGTAGGCTGCCATGATCAGATCAGCATAAAAATCGGTAAACTTGTGTTCGATATCGGTGCCTTTATCATTTTTGGTAAAAACAAGCACATCACCTGTCGAAAGGCGCTTTACCTTGCATTCGGGATTCAGTTTGATACTGCCGCCGTAAAATGATTTATCGCTGCTTCCTGAATGGGCAGGAAAGGCTAACAACATCATGAATATAAAGATTCCGGAAATACGGAATATTTGAGGTGTGGATCGGGTTAAGGCTTTCATCGTTTGACTTTTTTGTAAAACAGATAAAAATCAAAAAAGTTAATCGCTCGAACTAAAAACGTAAAAATCAAGTTAAATATTTCATCAGTGCTTTAAGATGTCAAAATTATAAACTAAGAGTTGTATAACCAATTTTTATTGATGAAACCCCGAAAATTGTCCACGAAATAATTTTGCTGTAAGCTTGCATTTATAACGAAAAAGAGATAGATTAATCACTTCATACCAGGGTTATATGAAAGTTTTGATTGTACATTACCACCTTAATCCGGGAGGAGTGACCCGGATTATCGGCTCCCAGGTTGCCGGCATTCATCGTGTCTCGGAGGATATGCCGGTAACCCTGTTATGCGGCAGCGATCCGGGGCCAGCCAATTTTCAGGGCGCCGTTATCATAACTAACAGTATGCTGGACTACTGGGATGCTTCCTGGCCGGATTTCTCGGAGAGGGTCGAGGCCATTACCAAAATTCTTAAGCATCATCTGACAGACCAAGCAGTTCTGCATTGCCATAATCCGAATCTGGGAAAGAACCCGGCGCTGACCCTGGCGGTGTACAGACTGGCCGGAGAAGGTTACCCGGTGGTCAATCATTGTCATGACTTCCCGGAAGACCGTCCGGCCAATATGGAAATCCTGAATAACTTCATTACCCGTTCAACCGGAAAATCATTGCCAGATATTCTCTATCCCGGATTCCCAAGGTATCATTTTGTAATCCTGAATTCATGCGATTACCACCGCATTCTCAGGTCAGGCATACCGGATTCAAGGATTCACCTGCTGCCCAATCCGGTATCATTGCATACGCAGATCAATCCATCCGGTGATCCGACTCTTAAAAAGAGAATCTGCAATGTGCTTGGCTTTAGCACTTCCAGGAAGATCTGCACTTATCCTGTGCGGGCGATTGAAAGGAAAAATCTGGGTGAGTTCATACTACTGGCAGTTTTATTTTCAGAGGAAGCGCAATTTACCGTAACCCAGCCTCCCATGAATCCGATCGAGCTGCCGGGATATGACAGGTGGAAGAACTTTTGCCGTGAAAATGCTATTCCTGTGAAATTTGAATCAGGTAAAGAAGTTAACCATGAAGAATTGATCAATATTTCCGATTTTTGTATATCAACCAGTGTCCGTGAAGGATTTGGAATGGTATTTTTGGAACCCTGGCTGGCCGGAACGCCGGTAATCGGACGAGATATCCCCTGCGTTACGGCTGACCTGACAAGACAGGGAATTGAGTTTACCAGACTTTATTCAGGAATAATCATTGCCAATGAGGGGCGGATGACTGACTTTAAGGATCTTGCCTTTGAAAACCAGGAGCGGGTTATTACCCGGATTACCAGGCAAAAATCGGCCAGGTTGAAGCTTTTAAACGATAACCCGTTTCTGGCCAATATGCTGGATGATTTTCCGCCTGAAATCATCCGCAGGAATCAGAGATTAATAAAGGATGAGTTCTCACTCGATAAATATGGAAAAAGACTACTTGAAATTTATAGAGAAGTTTCTCAGTGAGTCCACCGATATGAAGCCGGTACCCACGCTGCTTAAACCTTTTATCAGGACTGATCCTGCCATTAGGGCGATTGCCTTTGATGTTTATGGAACCATCCTGGTTTCTGCATCCGGTGATATTGATGAATCCGTAATTTCAACTGACAACCTCCGATCCGCTTTTGATGCATCCGGAATTAAACTGGTTAATGGTTTGCCTGGACAGCAGGGGATACTCACCGGAATCCTGGATGAATTTAAAAACTCAATTCGGGATTTTCATCAGGTTGAAAGTACTGAAGATAAGCCCTACCCAGAGATCGACGTGCTGCAGATCTGGGAAAAAATCATATTGGGTAACCAGAACCGGAATCTTCTGCAATTTGACGATCCCCTGTGTATCAAGTGTTTTACATTCATCTTTGAAGTACTCAGCAATCGCATTTACCCAATGCCCGGGATGAAAGAAGTCATACAAACTCTTGCCGGGAAAGAGATACCATTGGGAATTGTGTCCAACGCCCAGTTTTATACGCCAGTAATCCTGAATTATTTCCTGCATGGTTCTTTAACTGATTCCGATCAGGTTCAACCCTTTGACAGTGATCTTACGGTTTTCTCATACCGGCACCAGCGATCAAAACCCGATACCTACCTTTTCGAATGGCTAAAACAGCAGTACAGGAAGAAATATGGCATATATGCCGATGAGGTCCTCTTCGTAGGCAATGATATGTTCAGGGATATCTTTCCCGCCCGGGCAGCGGGTTTTAAAACTGCTTTGTTTGCCGGAGACACCAAGTCGCTGAAAATGAGACAGGAAAAGCCTGAATTGAGAAAGTTGACCCCTGATTATATTGTAACCGATTTGCATCAAATCTTAAATATCATTGCTTAATGGACATATCGCATCTGAATTACGGCATCATTCATTCGCTGATTGGTAAGAATGACGGTGTATCCATTGTTATTGACCAATCCGTGAACGCAATGGTTAAAGAAATGGGCATTCAGCTGGGTAATATTTATTACCTGGCCGCACATTCCTCACCCCGGTTCAATGCACAAACCCATGATGTTTTCTGGCACAAGAATGAGGTACATTCCACCATTATCCGGAAATTCAGTCAACCTGATGATGGATCACTGGACGCGCTGATCCATGAAAATGCCTTGCTGGCCAAAGACATTATTGCGGAGTTTGTTCAGCGAAATAGCATCGATATCCTTATCGCGCACAACACTTCTCATCCATATAATTTCATCACAGCTGTCGGGTTGGGTTACTATTTCGAATCCCTGCGGGAACAAAATATCATCTGGCCAAAAATCCTGGTATGGTGGCATGATTCCTATTTTGAGCGCGAGCAATTCGAAAACCCCAATCCGGTGATCCGGAAATATCTGAAATATTTGCCGGGCACCTATGTTGACGGGATCGTATTCATCAATTCAACCCAGCCTGCGCTGGCTAAAAAAGTATTCATTAAGTATGGTAACAACAGACTGGATGAATATTTTGCGGATCGCACCATTGTCATTCCCAATACGCATGATATTACGTGGGACTGGTTAAAATACAACTGGGACAGCAATGAACTGATTTATCCGCCGCAGGATATTTACAACCGGTCCTTTTTCAAGAATATCGGATTGACACCCATGCTCGAATCTGCCGGATTTACCATGCCTGAAACCGTTGTTTTGTTGCAGCATACGCGCATTGTTCCGCGGAAAAAAATTGAACTGGCTGTTGATCTGGCCTTTGAGCTGGAAAAGCGATTTCATAAGGCCGGAATTAAAAAGTGCATTGCCCTTTTGATCAGCGGACATTCAGGAGATGAACAGGTGCGGTATAAGGAATTCCTGATCGAGTATTACAGGTTGAAAAAGGAACAATTCCCAGGATCAGCGGTATTCATGGTCTTCGGGGAGAACCTGATTCTTTCCCACCGGGATATCATTGTAGATAAAAAATATTATAATTTTTTCGAGATCCCCGCAATCATTTCATCAGTAGGTGGAATCGGCACCTACTTCAGTCAGGTTGAAGGATTTGGGAACAACCTGCTGGAGATGCTGGCTGCCGGTTTGCCAGTGGTAATCAACAAATATCATGTTTTCAAGTCCGATCTGGAACCATTGGGTTTTGATCTTCCTTATGTGGAAGAGAATATATTGGATCCAGAAATGATTGAAACAACCTTCAGACTGGCCACGGATTATGCGTATCGAAATAAGGTAGTAAAGCATAATCTCGCGATCCTGGCCGAAAAGCTTGGACACCGGGTAATTGCAAAACTGTTGACTCCACTCATTAATAATATATTTACCAAAGGATTACGTTGATTCTTGAAAGAGCGATGAACAAAACAGATCCTTCACAGGGATACCGGAAACCCGATATGGCTGCATTTGCAGGCAGAATAGCACGTCACCTAAAAATCATTTACAAGGACAATTTCAGTGAAAGCCTCGTAAATCGCATTCTGGGCATGGCCCGGGTACAGTATGATACCAGGTCAGGCTGGGATGAAAAGGACGTAATTCTGATCACTTACGGCAATAGTATTTATAAAACGGATGAAGCTCCTCTTCGCACATTGCATCGTTTTCTCAACAAAAAACTTACCGGCACCATCAGTTGTGTGCACATCCTGCCCTTTTTCCCTTTCACCTCTGATGACGGTTTTTCGGTGACTGATTACATGCAGGTGAATCCAACCCTGGGGGTATGGGAAAACATAACTGCCCTTGCTTCCGATTTCGATGTGATGTCTGATCTGGTCATCAATCATGTTTCCGTCAGTCATTCCTGGTTTAAGAATTACCTTTCCGATACCCTTCCGGGTAAAGGTTATTTCATTGAAAAAGATCCGGGGGTGGATTACAGCCAGGTGGTCAGGCCCCGGAGTACTCCCTTGTTCACCTGCTTTGATGCGCCGGATGGTCAGCGACAGGTGTGGACAACCTTCAGTGCGGACCAGGCGGATCTGAATTTCTCAAATCCGGATGTCCTGATCGAGATGATCAGGATTTTACTGTTTTATGTCAGCAAAGGCATCCGCATCATCCGCCTCGACGCCATCGCCTTTCTCTGGAAGTCAGAGGGAACCCCATGCCTGCACCTGCCTGAAACCCACCAGACAGTTAAACTGCTCCGTGACCTGGTTGAGTTTGTCAGTCCGGGTTCTGTCATCCTTACCGAAACCAATGTTCCCAACCTTGAGAACTGGAGTTATTTCGGTGATGGCGATGAAGCCCATATGGTGTACCAGTTCAGTCTGCCCCCGCTGCTCCTTCATGCTTTGTTTTCAGGCTGTGCAAAGTATCTTAACCAGTGGGCTGTTGAAATTCCGGTGCTCCGCGCTAATCAGACCTTTCTGAACTATACAGCGTCGCATGATGGAATAGGAGTCAGACCACTCGAGGGACTGCTGCCTCAGAAGGAAATGGAAGAGTTAATAGCAGGTATGACTGGCTTCGGCGGGCTTGTCAGCAGTAAGAGCAATCCTGACGGTTCACGCAGTCCCTATGAGATGAACATAACTTACCTGGATGCGCTGAAAGGTGATAGAAATGGCATCGACAGTCTGCAGGAGGAGAGGTTCATCTGTTCACAGGCTATCATGATGTCGCTGCAGGGAATACCTGCATTCTATTTCAACAGCCTGTTCGGGACCGCCAACGATTATGAAGATGCCGGAATCTCCGGAAGGGCACGCAGCATTAACCGAAAACAGTGGCGGGAAGATGAGCTGGATCATCAGTTATCTTCGGATACCATCCATACGCGCATTTTTAATGAATTATCCCGGCTGATCAGGATCAGGAGGGGATGTTCTGCTTTTCACCCGAACAGCCTCCAGAAAATCCTGACAACCGATGAACGTGTGTTTGCTTTTCAACGGCATAACCCGGAAACCGGAGAAACGATTTGGTGCATTTCAAACCTGACCGGCAAATCCGTTGAAATAGGGGGAATCCGGGAGGGTGTAAAAAAAGGATATGATCTGATTTCCCGTGTAAAGTCAGGATTATCAGATCGTATCCCCATGAATTCCTATCAGACCAAATGGATTGTAGAAATATCCAATGCCTGAGAAAACGGTGCAGTTAATTCTTATAAGCCATATCCTGAAGCGACTTGCTTACTGTCAGATCATATTTTTCAGCATTATCGGCATTCATGCAAAACAAAAAAGGTGATTTGCATCACCTTTTATATATCTCCTCTATGAACAATAATTTACCTGCCCAACATTCCTTTAAGTGTGCCCAGCAATCCACCGGCCTTACCACCGGCCAGGGCTCCGATTATGCCATCGAGATTAAAGCTATTGTCATTGGGGTCATTCGTCTTTTTTACCAGTTTGCTCAGGACTATGGGTATCAGCATGCTGACAATACTGCCTGCAGCTGCTTTGTCAAGACCGAATTTCTTCATCAGATCCCCGGCTACATTGGATGAAACTTGTTTTACCACCGGGCTGGATGCAACATTGTTACCAGTTTGGAAAAGATCTTTGATTGAATTCAGACCACCGGTTTTGGCTGTTCCCTGTAAAGCCTTGAAGAGTGATGTAGTTGCTGCTTTAATGGCAGCATCATTTTTTGAATTTGGTATCGCAGGATTATTGATAATGGCATCACCTGCATTCTCCTTCACGAGTTCTAACAATTTGTCAAGCATTGGACTTGGTTTTAAAAGATTACCGTATAAAGGTAAAGCAATCCAATGTAAATAGTAAGGAGAAAAGGGTTATTATTCAACCCTTTTTGTTTACGCGTTTTTCCTTTTTAGCAGCACGTTTTTCTTTGAGACTTAATTTGGCTGCTTTCTTTTCCTTTTCCTTGACCGG
Source organism: Bacteroidales bacterium (assembly GCA_041737175.1). GTDB lineage: Bacteria > Bacteroidota > Bacteroidia > Bacteroidales > UBA10428 > UBA5072. Next base: position 26,614 of record JBGSSF010000010.1, on the reverse strand, counting down.
GGATTTTTCTTTTACCATGGCTTTAGATATTAGTTCGAACAAATTTAAAAAAAAATACGATGGATGAAATTTAAATATTAACAGAGATATCCACAAAGTGGCTTACCGGGCAAGTTTAAGCAGCTGCTCGCCAATGCCAATTTTATAACCAACCGATAAGAGATTTACGTTCCCCTGGTCATCGCAAAGCATCACAACGGGAAGCTTTTCGGCCAGATCATCATCATACAGGATTTCAGCGGCAATCCGGATATTGTTGTTCAGATCGACACCTGTGACATGATTTGCTGGCAGTGTGTATGTATTGAATGTATTGCCCGGTGTGCTTTTCTCCGCAGGTGTGATAAAAATAAAACGGATGCCCCAACGATTCAAATGTTCCGCATAGGGTTCAAGATCATTAAGCACATGTCTGGAAGGTTCAAGCCCCGGATCCAGTAAAACAATCACCAGGTTCTTACCTTGTATCAGGCTATGGAGGCTTACCGGTTGGGGATCTTTTTGTCTGTAAATCTGCAGTTTATCCAGGTTCAGTTTGCCGAAGGATTTCAATTGACTCTTGTTTTCACGGAGTTCCACAAACAATCTGGTCGTTCTACCCGATTTAATCGTGAAATAGGTTATTGAGCTCAATACCGAACCGTCCTCTTTCCGGTTGCCGGTGATGAGCATGTAACGACCGGTATCCAGAGGAATGTTACTGAAATCGGAAACCTGAAGACCTTCTTCAAACTCAAGGGTTTTATAATGTCCATTCTCCAGAACGCCCAGTGTAAAATGGGTATAATACCGGGGAATAACCCGGTCATTGTTGTGAGCAAGCTGAAGGAAGCCCTGTAAGACTTTTACGTCAGGCGCATTGCTGAATGCAGCCCTTTGCCATTTTCCATCCCGGAAATATTCCGGAATCCGGCTTACAGGGTTTAACCTGGCCGGAATGCCAAAAGTGCGGCAGGCCGCCACAAAAAAGATATCGCGGGATTTCAGGTCGGCAACCCGCAGGTTAAAAACTCCGACAGGGGTGAGCGGCGCCCTGGAATGCTGGTTGGCCGGCTCGTCAGTCTTGATGTTTTCATTGATCCATTGAACGAGAACTGAGACATCCGTTTTAACGGGATCCTCCAGCGGTTTCATTTTTTCCCTGAGGAAACTGCGCCAGGGCGAAAGATTCTCCATATCTATCCGGGGCGAAAGCACATACCGGATAAATTCCTGGCGATCAACCCCTTTTAAATCATACGTATGCCTCAGATGGTCCGTTAGGATTTCTTCTGTAACATCACTGTAATCTTTATCCGATAACTGAGCCGCAAGTGCAAGCAGGTTGTTGCGGTGTGCCTGGTTATTCTTTTCAAGATAAGCAACTATTTCATTCCAGTTTCCATAGCTTTTGGCGATAAAGCCCTGAACGGTATCGGTGTCAAGGTTCAGTTTCTGTGCAAGTTCCGATGACCAGGTGCTGTCTTTAAAAGTCATCATATAGGCATTGCGTATGGAATCTTCCAGGGTGAGCCGCCTGTCGTTCTCTTTTCTTTGATCTGCGCTTACCCTGGAATCCACTTGAATGGCATGAGGCGGAATCATATCATAAATCTCCTGTTGGTCCGGCTGTGTCGATTGACTGAGAATAAGCACCAGCGTATCAGTTTCGGATACCGACAATTTACGGTAACTGAAGCGCCCATCCAGCGAAGCCCAGACGAGGAGATCACCCAGGCCTGTTGTCAGTTGAGCAATACCCAGGCTGTTGGAATACTTTGTCGCTATGGGGTAGAATTCGGCGTAATTATAAAGCCCGAACTCGATCCTGGCGCTGTCAGCAGGAAATCCATCGGCTTTTTTTATAAGCAGGACAATTGTTTTGACAGGCGCGTAATTGGCGGTAAGGTTTAGTTCCGAAAACCGGTCAGCTTCAGTTACTACTTCCTCACTTCCATAATAGCGGCCGTATGCCCTGGTGTGCACAAGCATGGTTCTGCGCGACGGTTCGCTGAACCATCCCATATTCAGTTCCGGTTCAGGTTCACAGGCTCCCAGATAATGCCATTTGCCCTCGATCCAAACCTCCACCCAGGCATGATTATCGTCGGTGTGTGCCCATCGGGGCGTATATACCTGCCGGGCAGGTATTCCTGCAGTTCGCATGGCCGATACCGTAAAGGTGGATTCTTCGCCGCAACGTCCAAAGGTCTTTTTTACTGTGCTTAACGGGGCGCTGGTTCGGGAATCGGTCGGCCGGTAATTCACTTTTTCATGGCACCAGTGATTGATCTCGAGAGCTGCATCGGCCATTCCGAGGCCCTGAACACGTTCGCGAAGTTCATTGTACATGACCATCCTGAAGGAATCGAGGTTTTCGTTGTTCACCCTCAAGGGCAACACGAAATGAAGAAAAATATCTTCGGGAACCTCTTTCCCCCAGGGCATTTCATGCCGGGCCTTCAGACATTGCCGCACATTGGCCAGGAAGAACTCCGGGCGGTAATCGGCCAGGTCGCTCAGGGGCATGTAGGCATATAAAAAACCGAGCGCCTGGCTTTCATCGGAAGTCAGTTGGGTGTTGAAGATATCCCAGATGGGAACCTGGCTGTTGACAGTCAGTTCCTTCTGCACTTCGAGCATACGCTGCATATCCGCCAGCCTGGAGGACGATTCAATCAGGTTCGCCTGCTCTTTGCATGCGGCAAGAATCAAAATGAGGGCAATACCGATAACCGGAAATTTATTCATACGTCAGATGTCTGAATATCAATACTGATGGAAAGCATCTGAAATAAAAGCCAGGACATTGGGAAGAGAAGCCCTCCAGTAGGTCCAGGTATGCCCGCCGTCGCGGATTCGGAATTCATGGGGGATATCCCTTTTGCGCATGGCGATGTGCACCAGGGAGTTTCCTTCGAATAAGAAATCATCATCCCCGCAATCGATAAACCAACGCACGGCTTTCTTGTCCTCATCTTTCACGGCGTTGAGCAAGGGAAGTACGCTGTTCCGGTTATAATATGTTTCGATTTCATCATCACTGAGGTTGGTAATTCCCCTTTGGGCCATGTTCTCCCTTGCTTTTTCAAGGGAAAGGGAACCCACAGAGGCACTGAGCGGACAGGCCGAAGAAAACATTTCAGGATGGTGAAGCGCATATACAAAAGTGCCTCCTCCTCCCATGGAAAGTCCGGATACAGCCCTGAAACGTTTATCACTTTTTATCCGGAATTGTTTTTCAACGAAAGGAATGAATTCTTCGAAAAAGAAATCCTCATACCGGAATTCACCTTTAGGATCATTGAAATATCCACGCTGACCGGTATTGGCGTCAGGCATGACGATGATCATGGGTGTGGCCTTTCCCTGGTGAATGGCTTCATCGGCAATATGCAGCACCTCTCCGAACTGCACCCAGCCGGTCTGGTCGTCACCGCTTCCGTGTAACAGATAAAGCACGGGATAGCTGCGCTGGGAGGTTTCATAATCGGGCGGGAGATAAACGGCATATTTGCGATCCATTTTCAGGATCTTACTGGGCATAGACAGGTTATCCATGACTTTACCCGTTTGGGCTGAAAGCAGAGCGGGCATCAAGGCTGCCATGGCAATTGAGATTAGTTTTTTCATGATTGGGATGATAATGAAAATGATTAAAATAATATTATGCATATTACGCTAAGCGTAGTTTGCAACTACGCTTTCAATACATTCTTTTTTACAACCTCTTATTGTTTCACGACCTTATGCCTGTAAATACCCTCTTCGGTTTCAAACTGCAGAATATATATACCTGATTTTAATTCAGACAGGTCCATCCGTTTTTGGTTCTCACCTGAAAGCAGGAAGTCACCCTGCAGGTTAAAGATCCTCACTGAGAAATCCTTGTCGTACCTGATATTCAGGATGTCATCCACGGGATTGGGATAGAACATAAAGAGCCTGTTTTCGGGATTATCCAGGTCGGTGGCGCCGGTCACTACGATATAACCCTCCTTGGTGAGGGTGTTATTGCCGATGCCGTTGGTGGCTTTAAGCACTACCCTGTAAGTGCCGGCCGTACTGTATGTAACTGCCGGATTCTGCACGTTGGAAGAGGCCGGTGTGCCTCCCTGGAAGGTCCATTGCCACGAAGTGGGATTGTTGCTGGACTGGTCAATGAATTTCACGGCAAGTGGTGCTCCACCTGTCTTGTAATCCACCGTGAAGTTGGCAACCGGGGCAAGACCCAGTGCCCGGTCACCGGTGGCATAATATAAGGGCCATTTCGCATCAGGAATCAGAATATTTGCGTTGCCTGAGGGAGTAATTTTGTCCTCAGCAACATTAATCACTGCTACAACTTCAACATCACTGGTATTGAGTGCTGAAAAGGCAATTTTATCATCGTTTATTGAATAGGCGGGATAGCCCAATGTTGCATTGTATGTAATCAGCTTCATATTTCCGGTCTCCAAATTGGCTGCGTAAATTCTGTAATCCTGTTCTGTACCATCGTCATATATATAATCAAAGGCAATGATGAACGGTGAATTTTTGGAAAAAACAGGATTGCCGACACTTACATGTTCAGGCAACGAAGTAAACAACTTGGATATGGTTCCGTCACCGAATTCTCCTGTGGCATTGTTCCAGACTTTGATAAACCCGATATCCCAGTAGTAAATGTCGTCCTGCGTTGTGGAGCTGATAGCATTGTAAGCATCATAGATCAGGTATTCCCCGGTGATGTCGAATTCAATGGCATCGGCATACAGCACACCGCCTGCATCAAATTCAGTATGGCTTGTGGTGGGATTGTATAGGTTAAACTCCTGTAAAACTCCCGGTTTAGAAAAATCATATACATATATTGATGCATCAACTTCTGTGGATATCGCAGCAATGCGCTGGCCATCCTTGGACACAGCCACGTTATCAAAAAGAGCCGCATCAAAAAGAGGATCTTCATAAAATGCTTCTGGGTCAAGGCTCTTTAAATAGATTTTGCTATCGGGACCTACAAAAACGGCTGCACTGCCGTCATCGGTGGCGCTGGGTTTCCGTTTCATCTGGGTATTGGATAATCCGACAAAACCGGAACCGGTAACCGAAGATCTATACAGAGTAACAGGATCAGAAGTGCTTGTATCATAGCTCAGAAGGTAGCTCTGTCCCTGATTGGGTTCATATTCCGGTGTGTCTTCCACAACCGGTTCTTCCTGTATCCCAACCGCAGTGAAAGCATCAGCTGCTTTAACTGCCTCCTGGGAAGTAGCCCCATAGAGATCTTTGGCCGACTGGATCACGGCTATCCTCCAGTCAATGAACTGGGAGGTTTTGGTGAGGTATTCGGTGAGCGCCCGGTGGAATACCTGTTCTGCTTTGGCTTTGGTAACTGAAGTAGCATAAAGATAATAGGCATGATTTCCGATGCCGCTGTTGATATGTACCCCGGCATTATCCTCAGAACCCAGGTACATTTCAGTTACATGCGCGGGTTGCCAGTAGGCTTTGGTCTTATCTCCCTGATTATGAGGATTGGCCATATCTCTTAGGGCACCTGACGGAGAAAAAGTTGTTTTCGTTATGTCTTCCCCTATGAGCCAGTCATCGCGGTCCACCATGGATCCGAAGATATCGGCATAGGATTCATTGATGGCGCCGGATTGTCCGTAGTATTCCAGGTTGGCCGTATTGGATACAACGCCATGCCCAAGTTCATGGGCTGTTACATCCAGAGCCCCTGCCAGTGATTTAAAATGATCACCACCGTTCCCGTAAAATGCGGCCTGACCATTCCAGAATGCGTTTTCCATGGAGCTGCCGTCCTCCTCTGTCACATTTACCAGGGAGACTATATTTCCTCCCTGTCCGTTGATTGAATTGCGGCCAAACGTATTATGAAAGTACTCATAAGTGCGTGTAGCATTATAATGTGCCGAAATAGCTGACTTTTGGGTCCATGTATTGTTGGCGGAAGTGACATATTTAAAATCTAAATTTACGGTAGATGTATTGTTGGCATCCAGCGTAACAATCACACCTTCTTCGGTGGCTGCATTGTACATGACCTCCGAACTGTTGTAAAGATAATATGTACCCTGATCGAGATAAACGTCAAAGGTCCGGAGCACATCGTTGAGGTCGTACCCTGTGGCGGTCATGGGGCCATCGGACTGGGTATTGTTAAATTTATGAATGATCTCACCGGTGGAGGCATCGACAAAGTATTTCCACTGCTCAATGAAATTGGGTCTGACTGAGATTTCCCAGGTGAGGGCATATTCCCGGTGGTCTTTCATATATATCACCAGGGCATATTCGGGAGATTCATAATGCAGGAACTCTTTCTGTTTGGGTGATAATTCCCTGTAAATGGTCACTTTCTGTAAATCAGCTTTGGTCTTATCCAGGGCCTGGGCAATCCCTGTCCTTGGGGAAGTCGGGATATCCTGCGGTACCAGGTATATGGATCCTGTAAATCTTTCCTTTTGGGAATCGAGGTGAAGCGTTGATTCAGAACCGTAAATGTCAATCCCTTTGTATTGCTGTATGCTTTTGATGTGCTTTATACCAAGGTTGTCTGCATGTATACCGGTAATTTTGAAAGACTCCCGGGGATTGTCAATCCCGGTTAAAATTTTGGATTCTTCCATAAATCCATAAAATTGGTCCTCAGGTGTGATCATCCTGGCGGATTTTAAAGGTGTGATTTCTTTCTCGATGAATATGGGCGAATTGCCTCTGCGAATAACCCTCGGCTGATTGGGTTGGTTGAATCCCGGCAGCATCATGACTGCTTTGGGCGCATAACTGAAAGATGCTGTGGATTTTAGCTGATGGTTGACTGCAGGTCTGATATTTAAACCATGTTTTGTTGTTCCGGCCGGATTTTTCTGCACGGTTTTGAATCCATGATTTTGTCCGTACATCCAGCATGCCGGAACCGCAAGTGCCCATAAAAGTAAAGTTCTTTTCATAATTATTCCTTTTTAGTCAATTTCATCAGGGCATTGTACAATTCCCTGACCTGTTCATTTTCTGAGGAATCTGACCATTTTACCTCCCTTTCAGATCCCGATTTAATCCTTTTAATATGGTAGGTGACATTTCCGGGGTTGTTCAGTTCAAGCTTTTCAAAATCAGCCTTTGCAAACAAACTATCCAGGATCTTGATCTGTTTCGTACTGATCTTGTGCACTTTAATTAGGCTGTCCTTCTCTACCTTAAAGAGCTGTCCTTTTTCAAACAACACATATTCCAGCGGAATGTTTGTGAATCCCCCTGATCTTCCGAAATAGATCCTGTCATTGGTAGGATCAGTCAACAGTTTCTGGGGATTCATACAGGAAACGGCCAGAATGAAAATTCCGAATACGGCAATATTTCTTTTCATAGGGCTGGTAGTATTTATACATATCGCTATTCATCCACAGAATAAAGGTAGTGATTTTTGCAATAAGGGAAGAAATGACATGCAACAATGCAATCGCCAATACCTACTGCCCAGGGCCATGATCCGGTGGGATAAGTTACCGATGGTTCAAAACTGATCTGAGCCAGAGAAGGAAATGTCAGTACCCATGCCATGGTTATGACAGCAAACCAAAGAAATTTCGCCTTAAGGTGAGGCATGCTATCTTTCCAGATAAAACTTCTTCATAACATACCACGCCTTTTTTCTTTCCCCCCTGTCTGACAACAATCCCTTCCGGTTCCAGCCCTGCTGATAAACGGGGTGCATTCTGCCGGGCGACCTGAAATCCGCCAGGATCCAGGGACAGGTGCCTCTAAGGAAAGGTATGTTGTGAAACATTTTTACCTGGTCTAAGTAAATCTTCTCAACATAACCTTCGCTCCAGGTGCTGGCTGAATCCGGAGTCCCTTCATGGTTAAATACCGCTTCACCTCCGAACTCCGAGATGATCAGGGGCTTGTTGTAAGCATTTTCCCAAATGACATTCCCCGGATCTTCAGGCCAGGTCCTGTACCATCCCAGGTATTCGTTCACGGATATCAGATCCAGGTGTTTCATTACCGTATCAGTAAAGGATATTTTATTGCCGTGGAATTTGACATTGTTGAAGGCTGCTGTAATCAGCCTTGAATTATCCAAACTGCGTGCTTTTTCAGCCAGTTCAATCAGGGATTTGTCCCTGGCTGCAGATGGCGATGTCTCGTTCGCAATGCTCCAGATGATTACGTTGCACCTGTTCTTATCCCGGTTCATCATTTCTTCCAGCATGCGTTCCGTTTTCATTTTCATCTGCGGATCCGTAAAATCGATCCCCTGGTATACCGGTATTTCTTCCCAGACCAAAAGTCCCATTTTCTCGGCCAGTCTTATGGTATGCTCATTGTGCGGGTAATGGGCCAGCCGCACGAAGTTGCAGCCCAGGTCGCTTGCCCAGCCAAGCAGCACCCGGGCATCTGCTTCGGAATATGCCCGGGCTTTCCGCTGGGGAATCTCCTCATGGATGTTGACTCCCTTCAGAAATACTGGCTTCCCGTTCAGCAGGATATCTGTCCCCATGGTTTCGATGGTTCTGAATCCGATGTTGTCAAACACGGTGTCATTTTTAACAATCAGTTGAACTGCGTAAAGCCTGGGATCCTCCGGGGTCCAGAGTTGTGGTTTGGCGGTATGGCTGAACCGGACAGTGCCCTCAGCATTGGTGAGAAATTTCAGGTCGATTTTCAATTCCGGAATTCTAAGAATGATTTCCTGCTCCGGTAAGGCACTATTCAGCTTCATATATCCGGTGATATGGCTGATATCTTTTTTGTCCAGCTGAACCGAGTAATCCGTGATGAAGGTCATGGGTGTCTCTATGAGATGCACATCACGGGTTATACCGCCATAGTTGAACCAGTCGAAACCAATACCGGGTATGCCGTCTTTTCTGCGCGCATTGTTGACCCGGACAATGACGACGTTTTCTCCTTCCGTGACATAATCAGTTAGTTCAAACTGAAAAGGGGTAAATCCGCCTTCATGCCTTCCGAGGTGATGGTCATTGAAAAATACATCTGCCAGGTAATTTACCGCTCCAAAATGCAGGAAAAGCCTGCTGTTTTCATGTGGATCATAAAAAAAGGTTCTCTTGTACCAAACTGAACTTTCATAATAAGTCAGCTCGGGCAACTGCGAGTTGAAGTCCCCGGGAACCGACAGGGCAGGGCCAAGGTCAAATGAATACTCTACAAAATCGGTTTTACCCTTCGGTCTTCTGTCTTTATAAATGGCAGCCCACTCTCCCCATCCGATGTCAAAGGGATCAATGACTACTTTCCAGTTTCCGTTGAGGTTAATGATTTGCCTTCCATAGACATTGTTCATGGCAGTCTGGCCATTCGCTTTCTCCATAAATGATATCCATATGGAGGAGCTAATGATTGCAAATAGTACTATAGTCCTTTTCATGGCATTCTAAATTGTCACTTCATGATTTATTTATATGCTCACTATCCTGCAATGGATATTCCGATAATTTTTCCGATACCAAACGTAACGGCTGCGGCTGCCAGTCCGAATAGTACCTGCCTGAATCCCGAATACCACAGACTCTTTCCCGTGAACAGGGTGATAGAGGCCCCGATTAAGAACAGTCCCATGGCACTCAGCAGTGTGCTGATGAGAACAGCCTGCAAGCCGCCTGCAAAGAAAAAAGGGATTACCGGTATGATGGCACCTACGAAGAAAAGCAGGAAAGAAGCACTGGCAGCTTCAAATGCTGACCCTCTGAGCTCTTCGGCATTGATACCCAGTTCTTCCTTTACAAGTAAGGCGTGTGCGTTATCCTTATCGGAAATAATATCTTTTGCCATTTTTTGAGCCTGGTCTTCAGGAATTCCCTTCGTCATATAAATGATTGCAAGTTCCTTTTCTTCTCCTTCAGGATTGGTTTCGAGCTCTTCCATTTCAAGTTCCATCTGATTTTCATAAAGTTCCTGTGAACTTTTTACCGAGATCCATTCTCCCAATGCCATGGATAAGGCACCGGCGAGCAAACCTGCTATTCCGGCAATGAGTATTTCTTTCTGGCCGATGCTGGCACCTGCAATGCCCATGACCAGGCTGAAGTTCGATACCAATCCATCGTTGCCTCCCAATACTGCAGCCCTTAATGCATTGCCACCTACTGAACGATGTCTTTTTTCAAAACGCGCAAGATTTGAACCGGAGATTTTGATGCGGGTATTCAGGATGTTCTTCAGAATGGTAACGTGGGCCGTATCAGACAAACTTCCGGTTTGCTGTGTTCTTTTCCTGGATCTTAATATGGAGGTGGACAAGCTTTTTTCAGTATCAAGCAGGACACCCAAAACATAATCATATCCGAGTACTTTTCCGATGCTTTTAAGCACCCTGGCTCTTTTTGAAGGTCCCGGCAGTTGTGAAACATCCAAATTATTTTTCTTTATAAAGGCAAGTGCATGACTGTGCTCTATCCCGCTCATTTGCCTGAAAATGTTTGCAACTGCTTCATCCGGTTCGTTTTCAGCCAGCAACTTGTAAAGGAACGAGGCATCAACTTCAGTTTGAATGCTTTTGTTGGTCATAAGATAGATTTTTAGAGGGCTTCATAAAATTATAAATTATTTGCCGGTTTGATATTTAATTTTCATAATATTGAATCATATCAATAATGAAAGCATATGGGAACAGTTGCTCAGTTGGCCAAAATGATCGATCATTCGATCCTCAATCCTTCTCACACCGATGAAGACCTGAAAAAACAATGCGCCGTGGCAAAAAAATACCATGTCGCCTCGGTATGCGTGAAACCTTATGCCATTAAATTGGCAGTCGAGTGCCTGAAGGGAAGTGATGTGGCCGTTGGTTGCGTGATTGGATTTCCACACGGAAACAGTTCCATACCCGTAAAAATGTTTGAAGCAGAACAGGCCTGCAATGACGGGGCCATTGAAATTGATATGGTGATCAACATTGGCAAGGCATTGTCAGGTGATTGGAAGTACATCGAAAAGGAGATCAAAAGCGTTACAGATACTGTTCACCAGAATGGAGCGATTGTTAAAGTAATTTTCGAAACGGATTTTATTACCCGTACCGAAGACAAAATTAAGCTTTGTGAGATTTGTACGAAGGCAGGCGCTGATTATGTGAAGACCTCCACAGGCTATGGGTATGTAAAACTGCCGGATGGCAATTACAACTATAAGGGCGCCACGGTAGCCGATATTGAACTCATGCGGAAACATTCCGGGCCCAAAGTTCAGGTGAAATGCGCAGGCGGCGTGCGCACCCTCGATGATCTGCTTAAGATGAGGGCTGCAGGTGCCACGCGTTCAGGGGCAACGGCTACAGAAGCCATACTGGAAGAAGCCAGGAAAAGATTCGGAGAAAGTTAATCGGGACTTGCCAGCCTGGCAAGAAATCCTGAAATTTGTACGAATTTATTGTGAGCCATGAAACTTGTGCTGGCTTTCCTGTTGCTTGGATTAATCACCGGATCCCGGGCGCAAAAAGAACACGGGTATTTTGCGGTAAACAGGATCATGTCGCGCATTCCCGACTCGCTGACACTTTCAACGGATGGGATTGCCGGTTATGTGAATTCAAACTTTTCGACCCAGAAAGAGAAATCGCGTGCCATTTTCAGTTGGATCACAAATAATATTTCCTATAACTTCGACAGCATTTTTACCATTCACAGTTATCCAAAGCCCTCAGAGATCGCTGAAAAAATCTTAAAGACACGCTCCGGTGTCTGTTTGCATTACGCCAATCTTTTCACCGTTATCGCCAACAAGGCCGGGATCAAATCTTATGTCATTCAGGGGTATACCAAACAGAACAGGGTGGTGGATTACCTGCCGCATGTATGGTGCGCGGGATTGATCGACTCAACCTGGTACCTTTTTGATCCTACCTGGGGGGCAGGATATGTTTATAACAGAAGGTTTGTGAGGCAGGTCAATAATTTCTACTATATGACAAAACCGGAAAATCTTATCCGGTCGCACATACCCTTTGATCCCATGTGGCAGTTCCTGGATTATCCGGTTACCAGCCAGGAGTTTTACAAGGGGAAAACCGGGATAAACAGGAACAAGCCTTTCTTCAATTTCACGGATACCTTACGGACATACGAGAAGTCTTCCATTGTTGAGCAGTACAGGGCTTCGGTCCGAAGGATTGAGCGGAATGGTGTAAGCAACTCTTTTACAGAAGCCAAACTGCGGGTTCTTAACGGCGAAATTGAATATTACCGGAATAAAGCCAATGCGGAAAAATTTGATACCGCCGTAAGTTTTTACAATGCAGGAATCACAAAGCTGAACCGGTTTATTTCTTTTAGAAATAACCAGTATAAACCTGAAATGGATTCATCGCGGGTTGTCCAAATGCTGGATTCTACGGAATACCTGTTTATTAACGCTGCTGAAAAGATCGGGGAAATCAGGGACCCCGACGTGAATGCCGTTGGACCTGTTATTGAATTAAATAATGCAATAAGCGCTTCCCTGAAAGTGCTGAATGAACAGAGGACCTCATATCAGGCGCCATCCAATACCAACGCAAAGCGTTTAATGTATAAGTAATTCAATAAAATTAAGATTGAATCCTCCCTTCTCAGCCGTCACCCGGAAAGTATGAGCGCCTTTTGCCAGCTTGACTTTTCCCAGAGAAACAGTTTTCCAATTTTGATAACCGCCTGTACTGCCAACTGCTACTTCCGTTGCTACTTGCTTCTCATCCACAAGCAATCCAACAGCTCCGGGGCCATCCTGGCATGCTACCCTGGCCGATATGGCAAAGGTGCCTTCCTGATCACACAGAACGGTATATTGCAGCCATTCGCCATCCTCAATATAGCCAACATTGTAACCATTGGTATTCTCCGGAGAATCAAGGCATACCTCAATATCCACCCCGTCATTCCGGTACAGGTAACCCTTATTTCCCGCCTGTTTGCCTTCTTCACCGGTGTTTTCAGCATCGGCATCGGCATACGCCCTGCCGGGATATCCCATGTCAAAATCAGAAGCATAGATGCGTCCCGGAACCTGGTGATTCTTAAAGGGCAGGGTGGAGGAATCTGCCCGTTGCCGGAACATGGCATCAATGACATCCTTGTTGAACCTGCATTGCGGCGCCTTAAGGTTATTGACAATGTCAAACAGCACCCTGGTGGCCAGTTCTTTGGAAGGCCTTTCGGAATTATCGTTCCAGTAATCCGTAAGCTGGGAATATTCCGCGGGTGCTACGATCATCAGCGGACAAACCACGGAATTGATCTTTTTCAAAGGCCACCAGGCCCACCCGATGTGGTTCTTTTCGACCAGGGAAATGCAATCGGTGAACCATTTATTGGAGTTTTCACCGGTCTCACCCAGCCAAATGGGCATGCGGAACTTATCGCGCAAGGCAAGGATTCCATTCAATGCTTCCTGCCCGTTCGGATTCCAGTATTTATGAAAACTCAGCACCATATTGTTGTCCCAGGGACCTTCGAAACCCCTGTAGTTGTTTCCCCAGCCATTTCCCTCGATGATGATGATGTGTTTTTGATCGACCTCCCGGATGGCCTTTGTGATATTACGGTATAAATCCCATATGGGTTTGTTCAGCGAATCTTCCAGTCCGTTTCGATTTTTGCCTTCAAAGGTCCAGTTGGGTTCGTTGACAAGATCGTACCCGCCAAGGTTTGGCTCACCGGCATACCGCTCAGCCAGCTTTCTCCAAAGAGCAATGGTTTTTTGCCTGTTGAATTCACTCTCCCACAGCGATGGTTTGGTTTCATCGTAATCCGAAATGTTGGCATCTTTGCCTTGTCCCCCAGGGGCCGCATGAAGGTCCAGGATCAGGTAGAGGTTATTGGCTTTGCACCAGGCAAGCAGACTGTCGGTCATGGTAAAACCCCTGTCGAGCCATGTAATTTGACCTTCAACAGGTTCTTCCTCAATGGGCAGTGTGAAAAGATTATAGTGCATGGGCAGCCGGATGCTGTTAAAGCCCCACCGGGCAAGTGAATCCACATCGGCCCGTATCATGTGGTTTTGCAGCCAGAGGTCATAGAACCTGTCGCAGTTCTCCTGTCCGATCAGGTCAGTTATTCGCGCTTTGATCGTATGTTGCATCCCTTTGTTGTTGATCTGCAACATGTATCCTTCCTGGAGCATCCAACCCCCGAGGCCCATGCCCCGAAGGATGAATTCATTTCCTTTTTCGTCAACGATCCTGGCGCCATCTGCCCGCAGAAATCCTTGTCCGTGTATGAATTTTGTTCCAAAAAGAGCTAAAGAAAGCAGGATTAAAATTAGTCTTGTCTTCATAATTTATACTTGTTTATTAGCACCCTTCAAGGGTCCGGGACCGCTTGAAGGGTATTCATATTTTGGATTAATTTTAGCGTATCTCACCTCATCCCAAAGCCGGTCTTCCCTGAAAACATTTTTTCTGAAAATACCTTCCTTCGTATACCCGCATTTATCAAGCACTCTCTGGGAAGCTGGATTAAATTCATACACGCCGGTATGGATCCTGGCGAAGCCCAACTCCCGGAATCCGTATTCGGTAATTAAATTCACGGCAGCAGTCATGATACCTTTGTTCCAGTAAGGTTCACCCAAAAAGTAACCGATCTCCGCGGTTTTACAGTGGACATTATCACAGGGGGCCAGACTGATATTGCCTACATATTCTCCGCTGTATTCGATGGCAAAGAAGGAAATGTGATCCTTGAACTGACCGATGAAATCCATGGCATTCTCAAGGGTATATGGGTACGGGAATCCGTCACGCAAATTGCGGCCGATTTTTTTATTGTTGGCAAGTTCCGCAAGCCTGGGGGCATCGGATTCACTGAATGATCGAAGTATAATATTGCCGGATTGAAGCTTCAAGCGAGAAGGTTATAAATTCTTGCTAAATTTAGCAAATTATGCAGGTGAATTCAACTTGTTGGTCTATTTACTTCAGGAAAATGGGTAATTCAAATCACGAATAAATTATAATTTCTATATTTAGTGCTACAAAACAAACTTCAATTTTTCCTAATACATATGAAAAACAAATCGAATAAAGGACTAAACCGTCGCGAATTTCTGGGTTTATCAGCGCTTGGGCTAACAGGTCTTACCATTCTTCCCAGTTATGTGATGAATGGTATTCGCATAGCTCCGAGCGACCGGGTGGTGATGGGTTTCATCAGCGGTGGTCAGCAGGTTATTAATGATTTTGCGGGTTTTGCCAATGTGAAAGGCGTGCAGGTTGCCGCTGTCTGCGATGTGGACAGCATGAAAATGCTGCGTTTCAAAAAGCGTATTGAAGCCTGGCAGAAGAACCAGGGCCTTGCGCCAAGGTGTGATATGTATGAACAATATGAGCGAGTCCTCGAACGAACGGATATTGACGTGGTTGAAGTATGCACACCCGATCATTGGCATGCATTGCAAACGATCCACGCATGCCAGGCCGGGAAGGATGTATATGTGCAGAAACCCTTATCCTTTACCATTCAGGAAGCTTTGAAGATGGTAGATGTTGCCAGTAAAACAAGACGGATCGTGCAGGTGGGAAGCCAACAGCGTTCAAGCAAGGAATTCCAGAAGGCCATTGAGCTCGTGCAGACCGGGGCCATCGGTCATATTACCAAAATTTATGCCAAGGTGGGAGATCCGCCCGCGCCGTTTAACCTGCCGGAAATGCCGGTTCCCGTTAATCTGAACTGGAATCTCTGGCTTGGTCCGTTGAATGACTCTAAAATACACTATCATCCGGATCTCTGCCCTCCGATATCACT
This sequence comes from Bacteroidales bacterium, assembly GCA_041737175.1. Lineage (GTDB taxonomy): Bacteria > Bacteroidota > Bacteroidia > Bacteroidales > UBA10428 > UBA5072. Next base: position 10,877 of record JBGSSF010000010.1, on the reverse strand, counting down.
GGAACCCGAGGAAAATGAAAAACTATGGGGCGCATGGCGCTGGTACCGCGAAACCGGAAACGGGTTTACAGCCGACTGGGGAGCTCACATGTTCGATATTAGTCAGGCTGCCATTGGTATGGACGGCTCAGGACCAGCCTTTGTCATCCCCAAAGGATATAAAGGCCAGCCTTATCTGACTTTCAAATACCTGAACGGAATTGAAATGACTGAACAACCGTTCCTTGAAGATATGCCCGAAGCCCAGGGAATCAAATTCATCGGCACCGACGGTTGGATTGAAGTTGCCAGGGGTTACCTGGCCTGCTCAAAATCCGCACTGGTTCCCAAGGAAATTGCAGGAATGCGTCCGAAGAACCGTACTCCGGAAGAATGGCAAAGGATGTATGAGGAAATGAAAAAAGCAGCAGCCAAGGGCGGCGGAAGCTTTGAAATAAACTCCGAACATATGCAGAATTTCATTGATTCGGTTCGCTCCCGTCAGAAACCCGTCGCATCTGTCGAAGTTGGCGCAAGCACAGCTATTCTTTGTTGCCTGGGTAATATAGCCACCGAATTGGGTCGTCCGGTGAAATGGAATCCTGCTACCCTCAGCTTTGGCACTGATAAAGAAGCTGCTGATCACCGACTGAATTGCTACGAGTACAGGGGATCCTATAAGCTTTAAAACAAAAGAATTTACCTGAATTGAACCCTTCAAGGGTCATAGACCCTTGAAGGGTGTCTTTTTTTCATCCCCAAAACCTAAATTATGTTAAATTTTTACTGTGCAATTCCGGATGTTGTAACTTAACGACCGTTGAATCGTCATTTGTTTAATAAACCCTGTTATTGATGCGTTTCATGACAACCAGAATTCCGGCCGTTCTCCTGGCCGTTGTTCTCAATATCACCGCTTATTCCCAGGGCGTTAAGGGCCGGATAACCGATAATAAAAGCCTTCCTGTCCCTTATGCCGCAGTCTATGATGAAACCACCGCCGTTGGAACTACAAGCAATGCCGACGGTTATTATGACCTGAGGCTGGAACCCGGACAGCATTCCGTTGTATATAAGGCACTGGGATATCATTTGGTTCGCAAGCAAATTGTCACTTCAGATCAGGTCATTGCCCTCAACATTCAGCTCAGCGAGCAGGCTGTGCAAATGCAGGCGGTTGTAATTACTCCCGGTAAGGAGGACCCGGCATACGCTATGATGCGAAAGGTGATCGGGCTGGCTCCTTACCATCTGAACCAGGTAAAGGACTATACCGCAGATGTATATCTGAGGGGAACCGTCCGCATCATCCATATGCCGAAATTCATATCCAAGCGCACGGAGATCAACGGACAGAAGAACGCTATTAAAAGCGGTGACGTCTACCTCCAGGAATCCATTAACCAGATCAGGTTTCAGGCACCGGATAAATATGATCAGAAAGTGATCTCCTACCAAAGCACCTTTCCGGGTGAAAACAACGATGTAAATCCGATGGGGATCATTCGTTCCAGTTTTTACGAGCCTGAGATTGAAGAATTCATTTCACCGCTGGCGCCCAATGCCTTCAGCTTTTATGCCTACCGGTATGAGGGCTTTTTTGAGGAAGGCGGGAATACTATTTTCAAAATCAAGGTCACTCCCAAGCGAAACAGCCAGCAATTGATGCGGGGATACCTTTATATTGTGGATAAACTGTGGTGTTTGCATTCGGCTGACGTTAAAGTGCAAATGTTCTTTGGTGACCTGGGCTTTAAAACCATTTATTCACCCATCAAAAGCAATGCCTGGCTTCCCATAAGTTATGAGTTCGATGTGAATGCAGCCATTATGGGCATCAAAGCGGATTATAAGTACACAAGCTCGGTGAAATTCGTTCAGGTGGTCCTGAATGAGAAGGATATCATCAAACCTGTTCAGGTAAAGGAACCTGATTTGGCTGAACCTGTTAAAACCGATCCCAAAAAACAAAAAAGCCAGCAGGAAATTGAAAAACTGCTGACCAAGGAGGATCTTACCAACCGTGACATGGTGAAGCTGGCCACCCTGATGGCCAAAGAAGCACCAGAAGATACAACTGAAACAAAATCACTGGAGATCAAACCGAATAATGCGAAAGTCACCGTTGAAAAAGACGCTTTGAAAAGAGACACGGCTTACTGGAATATTATGCGTCCGGTCCCGCTTACAGCCAACGAAATGCTGATTCCCGGGATAACCGATAGTACGCTGACTGTTAACAAGGACACTGCAATTGCAGCCGATACGGCAAAATCCGTCAAAAAGCCCAAGTTTGTCAATAAAGCCGCTAATTTTCTGACCAACGGGGCAGGCTTTTGGGCCTTCGATTCTACCTTGCGTGTTAATTATACCGGACTGATCGGGATCAAGAAAATTGATTTCAATACGGTGGATGGATTTGTAGTCCGGCAGACTTTTGGATTGGAGCAGCGGATCGATTCCACACATAAACTAAAGGTGTATCCCGGACTGGCATATGCTTTCAGCCGTGAAAAGCTGATGTGGTGGACCGATATCAACTACGATTACTTGCCCATGCGGGGAGGGAAACTACATGTTCACATCGGAAGTGAATCAGCGGATTACAACGGGGAGACAGGGATTAATTCCACTATCAATTCCCTGGCTTCCCTGTTCTTTCGACGCAATTACCTGAAACTTTATCATCAGAAATATGCCTACATTTCCAATACAATCGACCTGGCCAACGGATTGAATCTTTCTGCATCCATCGGTTATCGGACTGCTTTGCCCCTGACCAACTATTCCGATTATTCATTCTTTTACAGGGATGAACGGGAATATTCTTCCAATGTACCCGGCAACGACCCGGCGAACCTCGGCCGAAACCTTTACAACAAGGAGGCATACTGGGACATCAAGTTGGAATATACACCGGAGTATTACTACAGGGTGTGGGGGGGCAGGAAGCGTTATTCGCATTCAAAATACCCTACCTTTGTCCTCCGCAACAGGATGGCAATCCCGGGTATCCGCGGAAGTACAGCGGATTACGATTTGTTGGAGGTCGGGGTTAAACAGAAAAAGGAATGGGGGATGATGCATGCATTTTCGTGGAATCTGAAAGGAGGTTTCTTTCTCAATCGCAAGGAAGTTTTCCTGATGGATGACAAGTTTTTCAATAACCAGAATCTTCCTTTGCTGCTGAGCGACGAACGTGATGCCTTCCGTTTATTGCCTTATTACCGGAATGCCACTACACGGAATTATGCAGAAGCACATGTACAATTCACCACACCCTATTTGTTGATCAAGTACCTGCCTTTCCTGAGCAACAAGATATGGCTCGAGAATCTTCACCTGAATTACCTGACTACGAACCAGCAGGAGAATTACTGGGAAGTTGGTTACAGCATCAGCCAGATTTATATGATCGGAAGTGTAGGCGTTTTTGCCGGATTTAACGGCAGATCATACCATTCCTACGCTATACAGGTTTCGATTAATCTGCAATAATCAACAATTTATAGCAGCAGCACAAGTATTTCCTCCCATGAAGAAACACGCGTATGACCTTTCTCCGGTATACCGTAATTATGAGGCTGCGTGAACAACAGTGTTCTTCCCCTGAAAATATCGAGATTCTTAAAATGATCATCAATCATGATATCTCCCTGGACGATGGATTTTGAACCGCAGAATACCATTTGCTTCCATGTGATGAAAGGAAAGTGGTGTGTTAACCAGTCATATTTCTCATTAAAACTATGCGGAAATTCAGTGGCTGAAGATACGATGAAAACTTCATACAAATCGTTCAACCTTGAAAGCGCATCCTGGCTTCCCCGAATAACCGGTGCATTACCGAAGAATCCTTTGGTATGGAGATACGTATCAATGTTTTTGAAAATCTGGTATTCCGACTGGCTGTAGAGGCTTTCAAGGGAGCGTCGAATCCCCGATTCCGATTCTTCGAAATTCAAATACTGGGCATATATATCTGCCAATACCCCATCCATGTCAACGATAAGTCTTTGCACTATTTATTCCTTTTAAATGAGATCTAAAAGTAATAATTTTGCCCTATCATTTCAGCTTTTTCATGCTTGTCGGTATTCCAAGTATTGCTTTAAAGGCATCAGGGAATAGTATACACATCTAATTCAAACCGATTCAATGGACCTGTACAAACCGGAATGGAAGGCTGTTCGCATGAATATCTATTATATGGTATTCTTTGGCGTGCTTTCTTTTATTCTCAGTACGATCACCTTTAGTATTCCCGGGATGGACGGTGCTGCAAGCGACCTGGCTGAAATTCCGCTTCTCATCGGTATTTTTTATATCACCAATCCGCTCTACCTGATTGGATCCTGTATGATCTCAGCCATGGGTTTTCCCTCTGATGGTTCCTATTGGTCAACTTTTCTGATGCATGCAGGTGCATTGACCATCGCATGGTATTTTTTTCAATACCTTAAAAAGGCCCAGGTTGGCAATATTACTGTGGGCATCATCTGGGCCCTGGTTACCATCATCTATTACCTCGTATTCCTTGTTCCTTTTTCAATTCTCACCAATTGGCTTGTGGGAATTAATGTGGAAAAGAAATTTCCGAATTTATATATTGGAATTATTACCTCTTTGCGTTTCGAAATCGCCGCATCAGCTTTGGTAACCGGACTGTATCTCATTCAGCATGAAATCAGGAATGCACTTCAGAACCACAAAGAAAACCTGGAAAATGTGGTTCAGGAACGAACCGAAGAACTTGCTCTCATCAATGAGGAACTGAGAAAAAAAAATAATGAACTCAACTCCCAGAAAGAAGAGCTGGCTTCTGCCCTGGATAGTCTGAAGCAAACACAGACTTTGCTGATACAATCGGAGAAGATGGCTTCCCTGGGTACACTGACTTCCGGGATTGCTCATGAAATCAATAATCCCCTGAATTTTATCAGTGGAGGCAGCTATATACTGAAAAACATCGAACCCGAGGTAAAAAATATCCTGAATGCTGAATCAAAAGAAATGTATTCAAGCGCTACTTCTATGATTCAGGAAGGATTTCAGAGAGCGTCGGAAATCGTCCAGTCATTAATGTCCTTCTCCTATAAGGGTAAGCCGGTTCTGGTAACAGCAGACATCAACAAGATTATTGACAATACATTGCTGTTCCTCGGCAATGAAATATCGCCGGATATCCTGATCCGTAAGCATTATTTATTGCAAAAGGAAGTGCCGGTGTATACGGATAAAATTCACCAGGTATTGCTAAATATCCTGGACAATGCCCTTTTTGCCGTTAAGAAAAATGCCAAAATCAGAACCGGGGAAATTTCCATCCATACGGATCAATCCAACAAGCACGCCATTGTTAAAATTTCCAACAATGGTCAAAAGATACCGGAAGAACATCTCAGACAGATCTTTGATCCGTTTTTCACCACCAAAAATCCTGGTGAAGGCACAGGTTTGGGTTTATCCATATGCTATTCATTGATAAAGGAGCATAAAGGCACCATAAGGGTTGAAAATGAGGAGGATGCTGTGGCGTTTGTGATTGAAATTCCATTGGGCAGGTAGGCAGGGGAGAGAGGGAGACAAGGAGAGAGGGAGACAAGGAGACAAGGAGAGGGGGAGACAAGGAGAGGGGGAGACAAGGAGATGGGGGATGATGTTTTACCATAATGTCGCCCCTCTGGGGCTTTGGATGGGATGATGCTTGATGACATTTCTACCATGATGTCGCCCCGATGGGGCTTTGTGTGGTATGTGAATGTCTTTTTTACCATAATGCTGCACTCATGGCGTTTTTAATGTAACATGCCATAATAGCCCTTTCGGGGCGACATTTTGGTAGCATGAAAACGTGTAACAAATCAACAAGCCCCATCGGGGCGGCATATCGGTAGAGACATGAAGTCATATTGTTTCTTTAAAGCCCCATCGGGGCGACATTATGGTAGAAATATGAAATAATCATTATTTTTATCACAATCACAAGGCGAAATAAAGTTATTCACCAAAAACGTTTGATCATGGCCAATACCTAAACCCAATTAAACATCCATGCGGTTTTCTCCGTAAAGGGCAGAGAAAACCTGCTTTCGGGAACCGTTAGGAATGAATTGTTTCCTTACATATCCGGAATAGTAAAAAACACCGGGAATTTTCCACTCGTCGTAAATGGATATAAGGATCATGTTCATCTCTTTTTTGAGTTAAATCCCTCCATTTCAATTTCTGAAGTTATGGAGAAGGTGAAAAGTAATTCATCCAAGTGGATCAATGAAAAGAAATTCATGCCCGGAAAATTCTATTGGCAGGCAGGATATGCGGCATTTTCCTATTCAAGGTCGCAACGTGATGAGGTAATCCAATATATTATAAATCAGGAGCAACACCACAAAAAAGCAACTTTTCAGGAGGAATATTTGAATTTCCTGGAGAAGTTTAAGGTTGAATATGATGGGAGATATTTGTTTGAATTTTATGATTGATTTTTAACCATAATGTCGCCCCTCTGGGGCTTTGGATGGGATGATGCTTGATGACATTTCTACCATGATGTCGCCCCGATGGGGCTTTGTGTGGTATGTGAATGTCTTTTTTACCATAATGCTGCACTCATGGCGCTTTTAATGTAACATGCCATAATAGCCCCTTCGGGGCGACATTATGGTGTAAAATATCAATAAGTTAAAGACACACAAAACAATAGATTGTTGTATATTTACTTGACATCAGGTATATGTTATAAGTAACCTTCCCCTTATCGGTTTGCAATTTCATTTTTTCACCCATTGTTCTAAACAGAAATAATCGCAACCGCACGATGGAAAACAATGCAATACAACAACGGTTACTGGGTTTGGTACAGGACATGATACCGGACAAATACTCCCTGGTGTTTGAGCTTTCCGAATTGTTGGGCGTAAGCACCGATAGCATTTACCGGCGGATGCGGGGAGAAACCCTGATGGATATCAATGAGATACAGAAAATCTGCCTTCATTATAACCTTTCTTTTGATTCCATTTGCGGAACAGACCAAACCGGACTGGTGTCCTTCCAATATCAGCCTGTCATTGAAATGTCCGATTTCAAGAAATGGATGGGAACCATTGCAGGTAATCTGAAAGCTTTGCTGAATAAGAAAGATGCCTATATCATTTATGCAGCCATTGATATTCCCATATTTCATAATTTCAGATTTCCCATGGTTTCCTTTTTTAAAACCCTTTACTGGCTGAAATCCATTACCAATCATCCCGATTATCAGAACGTGAAGTTTTCCAGAACGGCCATAAACGATGAATTCATAGCGGCGGGAAAGACTATGCACGATCTATACTGCTCCGTGCCTTCAACTGAAATATGGACCGATCTGATCACCTATAGTTTGTTAAGACAAATTGATTATTACTGGGATTCCGGGGAGTTTGCCACGAAGGAGGATGCGCTGGCCTTGTGTGATGAAGTCGGGAAGGAGTTTGAATATCTGCAGGATGCAGCAGCAAATGGCACGAAAAATCCTGAAAGGAAAAAACTGCCCGACGACCCGGCCAATTTTCTATTGTATGATTGCGATATCGAAATCGCTACCAACTGCATCCTGGTGATCAACGGGGAACAAAAAACTGTTTATTTGAGCACGCAGACCTTCAACATCATCATGACCTCCAATGCCCTGTTCACCAATGAGACACACAGATGGCTCAATACACTCATCAAGAAATCGACCCTGATCAGCGAGGTCGGCGGAAAACAACGCAGCCTTTTCTTCAGGGAAGCCTTTGACAAGATAACACAGTTAAAGCGTAAGATTGCCAGTACCTGAACCACGAATAAATAAGCAAAACCTGCACACTGCGCAAAAATTAAAGATCACTTTTTGGAAAAAACAATAGTCCGCCTTTCCTGATTTGTATTTTCTGCAAATGATCAGTCGATTTTCCCGGATTTTTTTCAGGGGTTGCAGCATTTAAAACTCACCTTACATGTTGTGTATAGTTCAGTTATGGCAGGACGCGCACATGCCATAATTTTAATCTGAAGGACATTTTTGACCGCACCCAGGGCCAGATATTAAATGAAGTACCCATGTTTAAATAAACTGCCTTTTTATGGCGTTAAAAAATGTTAAACGTGATCCGGCTCATGCATCGATTTGCCCTTTAAATTGTCTTTATTACAGAAACCTAAAACATCTGAAATAGCAAGCCATGTTAAGTTCAACAAATCCCATTTCAAGCACTGCAGCGAAAAGCAATAACCCCTCTTCGCGAAAGCTGGCAATCATTACAGGTGCCACGAGTGGAATAGGCAAGGCCTATGCCGAGTATTTTGCAGCCCGGGAGTATGATCTTCTGATAACCGGAAGAAGACAGAATTTAATTCACAGCGTGGCAGATGATCTAAAAAACAGCTACCCTGTCAACGTCGATGTGGTGATTGCCGATTTATCCAAAGACGGGGATCTGTCCCTGTTGTTGCAGATTCTCACCAAACAGAAAAACATCGAAGTTCTTGTGAATAACGCCGGATTCGGGATGGACAGCAGATTCAGTGAAGATGAGCTTGATCACCAGATGGCCATGCTAAAGGTGCATGTAGATGCCCCTGTTATGCTGATTAAAAAAGTGTTGCCTGTGATGTTGGAAAAACAAAAGGGGATCATCATCAATGTATCCTCTCTGGCGGCTTATATGCCAACAGCAAACAATGCCATGTATACAGGTACAAAATCCTTTCTGAAGAATTTCACGGAATCACTACACCTGGATGTCATGAATTACGGAATAAAGGTGCAATGCCTGTGTCCGGGATTCACACGCAGTGATTTCCACAGGAACCATAACAGATCTGGCGAAGCTGGAAAATATGGACGGGTTAACTGGATGAATCCGTCCGAAGTGGTAGACTATTCGATTGATTGCCTGAACAGGGGACAGGTTATATGTATCCCGGGTTTTCTGAACAGGTTGACACGATCATTGATAACCGTTGTTCCCCGAAGCATGTATTATCTGGTTTCATCCAGGGTGGAAAAGATAATTAGAAAACCCCAACTTTTACCTGATTTTGCCTTTATGAAGGCATTTCATCAATGGTCAGACAGGAAGTCCCTGTTTTAGTTTTTCCTATTTTTTCCTGAAGATCAAATTAAACAGGAACAGGATAACGATTGCACCTATTGCCCCGGTGAGAATAATGCTTACCCAGCCCGAGCCTAATGAGACATTAAGTTTCCCCAGGAGCCAGTAACCGACAAATCCACCCAGGATACCTACGATGATGTTGCCCAGGAGTCCAAGGCCACTTCCGGTGTAAATCAGGCTGCCCAGCCAGCCGGCTAATGCACCAATTAGCAAAGTAACAATGATTTCCATAGTCTTGATTTTATAAGGTTTATGAGCATTTGAAGTCAATGGTTTGAAACTGATTCATCCCTGTGCTTCACGAATATACTAAAAAACGTTTGTTTTAACAAAACAATACAAAAGCACCTACTTTACTGGTAACCTGAAAAATAATGGAATATTTCCGGGTATTTTTGTACTTTCAGCCAAAAGTCATGCCATGAAGGTCCTGATATGTCCCGATAAATTCAAGGAATGCCTGGGCGCCTTCAAGGTTGCCTCCAGTATTCGCAAAGGAATTCTGAAGGCGATACCTGATGCGGATTGCCGTATCATGCCCCTGGCTGATGGCGGAGAGGGTACTGTTGAGGCGTTGGTTGAAGCTACGGGCGGCCGGATTGTAACCGTACAGGTTCATGATCCGCTGATGCGTCCGGTCACAGCCTTTTTTGGCATATCAGGCCAGGGCAATACCGCGGTGATTGAAATGGCAGCTGCATCGGGACTGGCTTTACTGAGACCTGACGAGAGAAATCCCTTGATAACCTCAACCTATGGTACGGGAGAACTGATAAAGTTTGCTCTTGATGAAGGCTGTCATGAGATTATACTGGGTATCGGTGGAAGCGCTACTGTAGATGGCGGGGTTGGAATGGCACAGGCGCTCGGGATCAGGTTCAGGGATGAACAAGCTCAGGAAATTGCACCGGGAGGCGGCAACCTGAACCGGATTATAAGCATTGATAGATCAAATGTGGATCCTCGCCTTAGTCACTGTAAAGTTTATGCGGCATGCGATGTTTCTAATCCCCTGACAGGCCCGACCGGTGCTGCCCTGGTTTACGGACCCCAGAAAGGAGCTACGCCAGATGTGGCAAAACAGCTGGATGATAACCTCAGGCACCTGGGCGGTTTGATCCGCGATTTATGGAATTGTGAAGCGGATATTCTGGCTGGTGCCGGAGCCGCCGGAGGGCTCGGCGGAGGTATCGTTGCCTTCCTGAATGGTGAGCTGAAATCCGGTTTTGAATTGATAAGCCATGCCGTGAAACTGGAAGAATGGATCGGCTGGGCCGATCTGGTGATTACCGGGGAAGGCAAAATGGATGCCCAGACAGCCTTTGGCAAAACTGCCGGTGGTGTTGCCCGGATGGCGCAAAGCACGAATAAACCGGTGATTGCCTTTGCCGGTTCGGTGGAGGAAGAAACGGACAAACTATTGGCTTTGGGTTTTACAGCGGTGATACCCATTGCCGACAGGCCAGTGACCTTGCAGCAATCCATGGCTGACGCGGGAAGGCTGCTGGAGAACGCGGCGGAGAGGGTGGGGAGGATGTTGGTTTTGGGGAAGAAGCTTTAGAGGTTGTAAGTTGTGATTATTGTGATTGTTGTGATTGTTGTGATTGTTATGGTTGTTGTTAGTTGCAAGACTGCAAGACTGCAAGACTGCAAGACTGCAAGACTGCAAGACTGCAAGACTGCAAGACTGCAAGACTGCAAGACTGCAAGACTGCAAGACTGCAAGACTGCAAGACTGCAAGACTGCAAGAC
>JBGSSF010000036.1:0-138726 GCA_041737175.1 Bacteroidales bacterium | reverse complement strand
TTACTGCCATCCAACGCCACTGCTTTCTTCACTTATCAATTTGCAACTACTCTTTTCCCTAAACACTGTTATTCAAATATAAAAATTCTGTTGATATCTTATCACTATTCCTGTTAAGTTAGATTTAGTCTAATTATAAATGAAAAGAACAAGTATCTAATATTAAAGAATTTGGGTAACTAAAACGGTGGATCAAAATGCCCCACCAGCACCTTCACCTGCTTCGGTGTGAAATATTTTGAGCGTTTTTTCCAGTTGGTTTCAATAAGCCTCTGAACAAGCAGCGGGTAGGTATGGATCCACTGGCTGAACATCCTGGAGGCTGATGCTTTAGCGATATGCGGAAAATACAGCTGGGCCAGTTCTCCGAAACCGTAGGTGCGAATCTGAAATTCCTTCTGATCCATATCCTTGTCTCTTTTTGTTTATAACAAAGATAAGAAAAATGAATTGAAAAGGATTATATATATCTGTATATCAATTATATAAAGCAATTCAGAATTTAATCCGGCAAAAAAAAGAACAGGTTTATCAGAACTTGTTTCCGATAAACCCGATTGCACTAGAATGAACTATACGGTTATCCTGCAGGTACCGCGGTTTTACCGAAGTTGTATTTACCTTCCAGCTTTTGCATATCCTCACTGATCAGCCGATCGGCAATCCGAGCATATTTCCGTGTCATATTGATGGAGGTATGCCCCAGCATCTTCGAAACAGACTCCATGGATACATGGTTGGCCAAAGTCACAGTAGTGGCAAAGGTATGCCTGGCTGAATGGGTGGTGAGATTTTTGTTGATCCCGCAGAGATCAGTAATTTCCTTGAGATAAGCATTCATTTTCTGGTTAGATGGTACCGGCAGCAATGCCTGTCCGTATTTCACCTTGTCATGTTCTGCATACTTGTCCAACAATTTCTGAGGGATTTCCAACAGGGGAATGTTGCTCAGAACTTTCGTTTTAGTCCGGCGTTTCTGTATCCACATTTTCCCATCCATCCCTTTAATCAGGTTTTCTTTCCTGAGGGCTTTAACATCGGAAAATGCTAAACCGGTAAAGCAACAGAACAGGAATATATCCCGTACCTGGTCAATCCTTGGAATGTCAATTTTCTTGTTTATCAGGCTGGCCAGGTCGTTATCGTCCAGGTAAACCGTTTCAACATCTTCAAACCGGTATTTCACATCCCGGAACGGATCCATCTTGATCCAGTTATTGGCCATGGCAATCCGGATAATCTTTTTGACATTCTTAATGTACTTCACAGTGGTATTATGAGCGCAATTCCTTTCGCTCTTAAGGTAGAATTCAAAATTCTTGACAAAACTGTAGTTCACATCGCGAAGCAAGTAGTCATCACGTTTGTATTGCCATCTGATGAAACTCTGCAGGTGCTTGTAGGCAGTTTTATAGCGCTCAATGGTGCCTGCAGCAACCTCCTTCTCCCCTAGTATCTCCAGTTTATCGTTGTGCTCCTTGAAAACGACCAGGAAATAGTAATTTGTTTCATCATTCCCCAACAGTTTGTTTTTGATGGTTTCAGGAGTAACGGGCTTAAAATCAGTTTCGAGCTCGCGTTTACATTGAAGAATCCGGTGGCTGTATTCATCAAGGTAGGAATTCAGTTCCCGAATCTCCCTGCTAGATCCTTTGGCACGGCCCTTTACAGAGTCCCATATATCCGGATGAATTGACCGGAAAACTGCCATTTCATTTCGCATCCCGTTCACTGTGATCCGCAGGTAAATAGGGGCTTCCCCGTTGTTCAGAAGCTTCTTTCTTTTAATCAGATAGGTCATTGAAAATGTGTTCATAGTCCACCTCAGTTTTAATGTTTTTAACGACTTAAACCTATTAAAAATGAGGCATTTTGCGAAATGCAAAGTAGTGCAGATCAAAGCATTATGACCTAATTCGGTGGACTTGGAAAAGCGGTTCAGTAAGTCCACCGAATTGGCACCTCGGTTTTGCTTTTATTGGATTTATTTTGCATTGGGCTAAAAACAAAAACACCATAAAATCAATGCTTTACGGTGTTTTGCTTTTGTCTGCTTAGGCATTTGGCGGAGAGAGAGGGATTCGAACCCTCGGAACCCCGAAGGGTTCAACAGTTTTCGAGACTGCCCCGATCGACCACTCTGGCATCTCTCCGATCGAATAGGCATTGTCAATAACCGGGGCAAAGATAATGGCAAATTCCATATTACAAAAATGAAAAAGTCCTGCCATTAAGAGGACCTTTTCATTTTGCTTATCAGGTTACACGATGTTCAATGACTTTCCGGGGTTGTCAGGATTTCCTTTATCACAACACTTTCAGTGTTTGCTTTTTCCTTATGTGGTTCATGGGGTTGCCAGCCAAGCGTGAAGTACAATGCAAAGAAACCAACCACGTAGGCCACTGCCACATGCCAGCCCTTTTTAATATAATTGACGGTGTTTTTTGCTTCAGGATACAGATTGGATAATGCAACACCCGCCGATGATCCAAACCATATCATGGATCCACCAAAACCTACTGTATAAGCCAGCATACCCCAATCATAACCGCCCTGTTCCAGGCACAATTTGGTCAATGGGATATTGTCAAATACCGCCGAAACAAATCCGAGCGCAAAAGCTGTCCAGGCCGATGCAGTCGGCAATTCCTCAACCGGCATAAGTGAAGCGCAGGTCACAAGAGCCATCAGAAAAACAGTTCCCATCCAGACATTTTTCATTTCATGCCAGGGTGTCTTTCTGAAGAAACCACCCATAATAATTCCAATCCAAACGCCTGCTGCCGGAAAATCAAGTGCCCAATTGGTGACAATGGCTAAAACAAGAATCAGAAAAACAATGGCAATCCTTCCCCAGTCGACCTGAACATCTTTGCTGGAAGAAGCTATTATGGGCTGATACCTGTCCTGCTGAATGGCACCAACAACACCGAATACAGCAAGCGCGGCAAACGAAGCAACAAAGGCATGGAGAACATGGAGGGGATTAACTCCGTCAATCCACATCAGCGTTGTGGTGGTATCCCCCACTACGCTGCCTGCGCCACCGGCATTGCTGGCAGCGACAATCGCTGCCAGAAAACCGATGTGAACCTTGCCCTTGAACACCACCATGGCAATAGTTCCACCAATCATGGCAGCGGCAATATTATCGAGGAAGGATGACAGCAACATAATGAAAAACAGCAGAATGAATCCGCCCTTCCAGCCTGAAGGGAGGTAATTCGGAAGGATTTCCGGCAACCTTGATTCCTTAAAATGTTCTGCCAGTATGGCAAATCCGAATAACAATCCCAGCAAGTTGAGAAGGATCCTCCATTCTCCTTCTTTTGTGGCGGTGCCAAGAAGATGTTCCGTCAGGGAAAAATCGGTGAAAACATATTTCGCGATCAGAATAGCAGCAAGCCCGCTCAGCGCTAAATACATTGTCTTGTGATGAAAAACCGCCACACCGATCAGTGTTACCGCAAAAAGGATGAACTCTATACGGATTCCTGAAATGGCCGGCATTTTGCCATCAGCTGCTGTAATAACCTGGCTTATAAAAACAAAAATAATTGTATATAAAAGAAACCGGTATCTGTGAAGAATTGACTTCATAGTAATGTATTTAAAGTGTATGAATAATAAGCAGAATTTAAATCCAGTATTTGGAATGAAGAGATTGTCTTTTTTTCCAGGACATAAAACGGAAAAAAAGCAATCGTCAAGTGAAGGGAGTTAGCGAATTCTATATCTGAAGTTCACAAATGAATTCAGTTGAGGATCTGACCTGCAGATTGTGAAATACTTCAGTTGTATACCGATGAATCAATTGACTGACAATATCGTCTGAAGAAAAAGATGCAAAACGCGAGGATAACCTTCTGTGCTGATTGATCTGATTGATGATAATCTGCTGGACCTTTTCAGGAAGAAGTGAACCGGCATGTATAGGCAGATTAAGGTTGTAGGATAACCCGGGTGCCTCCTCAGAATGTTCATTAAAGTCGGCGCTACCTTGCAGAATGATGATTCCCGGATTGTTGATCAGGTAAAACAGGAAGAAACCGTTGATTATAGTGACAGTAAAAAAAGATAAGTGAAATTTCAGTCTTTTCATCAGCAACAACCGGTTTGTATTTAATGGATGTGAAATTAAGGGAAATCCGCCAGACTAACAAAATTGATTGTAAAAGGTTGATTATGGCCTCATGGAAATTCGTAAAAATCTTACGGGACAGATTACTAATTGGATATCTTTACAAAGCATCTAATACTGAATGTTACTTATGTATCAAATCATCAACATCAACAAGCAAAACCTGGCAAACTTCCCACAGGTGATTTGCTTTATTAACCCAAAGAACCAGTATTTCAACCTGAAAATGGACTGGCTGGCAAAAAGATTTGCGGAAGGTCTCTCAGTCCGATTACTCCAGCTTAATGACACCAGGAAGATTGCCGGTTTCATCGAATATATCCCCGGTGAATTTGCATGGCGCGCCTTAAGCGCCAAAGACTACATGTTTATTCATTGTATCTGGGTATATCCGAATGAAAACAAACAAAAGGGATTTGGTTCAGCTCTTATTGAAGAAGCTGTAAATGATGCGAAACGGATGAACATGAGAGGTGTTGCTGTTGTAACCAGTGACGGCTCATTCATGGCTGAAAAAGACTTGTTTTTAAAGAATGGTTTTAAGGTTGTCGATGAAATAAAAAATCTTCAATTGCTGGCCATGCAATTTGACAAAGATAAACCTACCTTATCCCTGAATAATACAGCAGAAACACTTGCCGGCCTTCACGGATGGCACATAATTTATACCAGACAGTGCCCATGGGTTGCAAGGTTTATTGAAGAGATTAAACCTTTTATCAGGCAGGAAGGCATTGAAGTCGATTTCAAAGAATTGACCACAGCCCGCGAAGCCCAACAGGCGCCCTCTGTTTATGCAACTTTTAATCTCGTTAAAGACGGCAGTTTGCTGGCCGATCGGTATATCTCAGCGACCAGGTTTAAAAATATCCTGGCCAGGGAAGGAAAATGACCTTCCAGTAAGGTATAAATTTTATGCCCTTAAGAAATCAAGCGGTACATCCCTGAGCCGTGCGATATCCAATATTTTGTTTTTAACATTAAATCCGGCTGCACAACTGACACTGCATGTGTCGCAATTATCACAAGGCCTGCCCGATAGTTCTGCATCAGCCAGGGTATACCATGCCTGCTCGGTGTTTTTGTATCCGTATGCATACATATAGCTTCGCATGATAGTTGGAATATCAAGATTATGTGAACATTGCGGTATACATTGCTTACACTGCTGACAATACAGGCCGGTTTCTGAACCAGATGCAACAAGGGCCAGGTCTTTCAGTTCCTGTTCTGACATTTTCAGGTCCTGTATCATCGTCAGATTTTTCTGCATTTCTTCAATCGAAGTCATTCCGGATACAATGCTGGCAATATGCTCATTTTGCAAAGCCCACTTCAACACTGCATTTGAATTAAGCTGCGGGCCTGACTTATTTCGGAACGCACCGGCGGTGGCTTTCATGGCAACAATACCCATGCCTGCTTTGACAGCTTTGGCAATTGCCGCATCCAACGATTCCAGGTTCTGCATTTTGAAGTTATAGGAAATCATGGCCATATCATAAATCCCTGAATCGGCAGCAGCATTTAAGGCTTCTTCGGTATCGCTGTGCGAGGCGATCCCGACAAACCTGACCTTACCTTGTTTCTTCAACTGTTCCATGGTCTTTAAAATACCTTCATGAAGCACAGTTTCTTTTTTACCTGCATAGGGAAAGAGCAGAATATCGATATGATCGAGTCCGAACCGTTTCAGACTTTCTTCTGCTTTCTTCATATAGGCCTCAACGCTAAAAGCCTCATTGAGCAGGCCGGAACGCCTGTCAAGTCCGTCAGGTGAGGCGGCGGTACCCACCACGAAGGAGTCACGTGGCAAACCTTTCAGGCCTTCGCCGACCAGAATTTCATTATTCCCCTCGCCATAGTATGTGGCAGAAAAAAATAATTTGATTCCTGCATCATAGGCAGCCTTTACAAAATTCGGATTTGTAGTTCCGCTGGTGCCCATGCTGATCAACGGTGTTTTAATGCCCGTTTTGCCAAGTAGCCGCACAGGTAAACCTGGGACGCTGGAGTCAACACCTGGGTAGGCTTTCATTGCAACTGGTAACAAAGCAGCCCCGGAAATGCCAAGAATGCTTTTTTTCAGAAATTCGCGACGGTTGTTATTATCCATAGCTTATTCAGTTAAGTTAATTAAAACCAAATGGGATATGAAACTTCTTTGATCGAAACAGATGATCAAGATACGATTTATTTCCGGAAAAATAACCCGGTGGTGCTATTCACACACTTCACCTTTGCCATAAAATCCCAGGAAATTCGAGCGGTACGGAAATACCCGGGATGTAAGGTATTATCCTGGCGGTGAATTCCAAAGACGGGCGGTTCGCGGCGATTGACGCGTTATACATATAACCGTTAGAAGCACCTTCGAGTTTTATACCCCGCGTCATCTTTTGAACAAAGGGATCCCCACCGTTCATTCCGTTGGCAAACAGCTCCACCTTTACCATGTCAGGTTCCACATCATGATAATGGACTTCAACACCGAACCTATGCTGTCCCTCCATTGTAACGGTTTTTACTTCACCAAAATGCATTGAATTCCATCTTTGTCCGAGGGATTGCAGTTTTTCCGCAATTTGTTTTCCTTTTGCACCTTTCCGGGCTGCGCGATCAAGATATGAGATCGCAGCCGGCAGGTAATGTTTTTCAGTGTATTCCCGGACAGTCCTGTCTGCTGAAAATCGAGGTGTCAGTTGCGCCATGCTCTCTCTCATCCTGGCTATCCATTTAACAGGTATTCCCTTTTCATTGCGGTCGTAAAACTCAGGTATTACTTCTTTTTCGAGAAGATCATACAGCTGGTCAGCTTCAATAGCATCCCACACCGGATCATCCCCATGTTCCTTGCCATCGCCGATGGCCCAGCCGACTTCGGGTGTATACGCCTCAGCCCACCAGCCATCCAGTTCTGAAAGATTAATGCCTCCGTTTACCAGAACTTTCATACCGCTTGTTCCGCTGGCTTCCCAAGGGCGACGAGGGGTATTGATCCAGACATCAACACCCTGCAACAGGTTTTCTGCCACGCGCATGTCGTAATCACTGAGGAACACTACGGGAGGACGGTCACCATCCTGGTGAACAAATTGAATCCAGTTTTTGATCAGGGCCTGCCCCTCTTTATCCGCGGGATGTGCCTTGCCGGCAATGATGAGCTGAACCGGAAATTCAGGATTTGACAGCAACCGCTGCAACCGCCACGGATTGTGCAGCAGCAGGTTGGGCCGCTTATAGGTCGCAAAACGCCTGGCAAATCCCAGTGTTAAAACATTGGGGTCCAGTACCTGCCTTGACCATTCAATGGAATCAGAGGGATAACCTGAGCTTACCAGCTGCCTCGATACATGAACACCGGCAAATTCGACGAGTGTTTTGTTCGCGTTTGTGCGCATTTCCCAGAGCCTTTCATCGGTAACGCTCCGGATATCCTTTTCCAGGGTTTTATTCATCCCCAGCCATCTGCTTTTTCCGCAAGCTACCGTCCATATCTCGTCTGCTTCTTTGGAATCCCATGTCGGAACATGTACTCCGTTGGTTATAGATCCGACGGGGACCTCTGTTGTCGGCCACTTGGGGAACAGGGGCTCAAATATGCGCCGGCTGACTTCCCCGTGCAGCCGGCTTACACCGTTCACCGCTCCGCTTCCATGGATCGCCAGGTATGCCATATTGAACTTCTCCGATTCATCCCCGGGATCCTTTCGGCCAAGCGCCAACAATTCACGGCGGGAAATTCCTAACATCCCTTCAGCATATTCACCAAGGTATTGACTGATCAGCGATGGCGGAAAGAGATCGAAGCCGGCCGGAACTGCCGTGTGCGTGGTGAACAGGTTTCCGGCCCTTGTAACAGCCAGGGCAACATCAAAGGACTGACCTGTATCTTTCATAAAGTCATGGGCGCGTTCCAGTATGGCGAAGGCTGCATGTCCTTCATTCAGATGACAAACCTGGGGTTCAATACCAAGAGCATCGAGGAGCCGCCATCCTCCGATTCCAAGAACCAATTCCTGCTTAAGCCTGAGCTCAGTCCCGCCGCCATATAACTGACTGGTTATTCCCCGGTGAACAGGGAAATTTGCCGGGTCATTGCTGTCCAGCAGGTAAAGCTTTACTCTTCCCACCTGGACCTGCCAGGCACGCAGCCAGACAGAGTAGCCAGGCAGCGCGACTTCCAGTCGTAACCATTCTCCGTTGGGCTGGCGCAAAGGCATGACCGGTAGTTGTCCGGGGTCGTTATAAGGAAAAAGCTCATGCTGCTCCCCTTCCCTGTCGATTACCTGGCGGAAATAGCCCTGCTGATACAGAAGTCCGATACCGATCACCGGAACACCTAAATCACTGGCCGCTTTAAGCTGATCACCGGCTACATTGCCCAATCCGCCCGAATATATAGGAAGAGCTTCATTCAGCATGAATTCCATGCAAAAATAAGCCACGCAGGTTAAAGGTGTATCCGGATGATTGATCTGGTACCATGCAGGCGCAGTGTTGGCGTATTCCCTGGACTTTACCAGAGTATCAATCTTTTTTCGAAATTCCGTATCGTCCATTACTGTCATTAACCGGTCACGGGAAATGGTCTGCAATACCACCAATGGATTATGGGTAAGATCCCACAACTCAGGATCAAGTCTCTGCCATATTTCATCCGCTCCATGATCCCATGACCATCTCATATCGTGCATAAGCGTCATCAGAGGTTCAAATCTCTCCATATCAGTTGGCAGATAACCATCTGCTAATCTCATGAAATCTATCTTTTTATGCATGATTTCTACCTTAACCTTTTATATCGGTAATATTGAAGTTACGACATCCATATTCCGCAGAGCAACCTCAGAAATAAGTGAACTCTTATCAAAATTAACCTTCTTTTTGTAATTTGTCTAAAAGTGTTATTCAAGTTGCCGTCCGCCTTCAACTTATCTGAAAAGTGCTTTCATATGAAAGTTTTATTATTTTCATGTGAAATTTATTTGACTTTTTTTCGAAGATTACGTATCTTTGTACCGGAAGTGGATCCTGATGGTTTACAGCAAATCCTGACTCAATGATATTCAACATTCAGCGGTTTTCAACACATGACGGTGACGGGATAAGAACCATCATTTTCTACAAGGGTTGTCCGCTCAGATGTCAGTGGTGCAGTAATCCCGAGAGCCAATCCACTGAACCCGGTATCATGTATGATCATAAAATCTGCAAGAGATTCGGAGACTGTATTAAAGCAGATCCGGGTGCTGTAAAATTGAACCAGCATGGCGTTCAGATTAACCGTTCAGCGATCGTTCATCCCGAAAAATTCAGGGGTATTTGCCTGTCGCGTGCTCTTACGATTGTCGGAGAACACAAAAGTGTGGATGAACTTTTACTGGAAATTGAAAAGGATATTCCCTTCTATCACAGGAGTAACGGCGGTGTTACACTGTCGGGAGGTGAACCACTGTCCCAGGGTGCAGACCTGGTTATCCTTTTAAAGGAACTGAAGAAAAGAAATATTGATGTTTCGGTGGAAACTACCCTGTATGTAAACTGGAGGAAGGTGGAAAGATGCCTGGGTTTGATCAATACATACCTGGTGGATCTGAAACATACCAACCGGGAGAAATTCCGGCTCTACACGCAGGGGAATATTCAACTCGTACTCGACAACCTGAAAAAGCTTGCTGACAGCAAAGAAAATATTATCATAAGGATTCCCGTGATACCTGAGTTCAATCACTCGGAACATGAAATGAAAAGGATCATCGACTTCGCGACCTCACTCAACCACATCAGGGAGATTCATTTTATCCCTTACCACGCACTGGGTATTGAAAAATATGCCATGCTGGGGATGGATTACGGCTTTGGCCCGAGAAAACCTGTGGATCACAATGAATTAACAAGGTATGCACAATATGCACAAACAAAGGGATTTAACACAAGAATCGGAGGATGAAATGCTGCAAACCAAGAACGCAAAGCCGGTAACTGAAAGAATATCACTTTTAAGGGAAAAAGTAATAAGTACCAGGCCATCCATTTGTACGGAAAGGGCCAGGTTTTATACCGAGGCTTACCGGGAGCATGAAGATCAGCCGATCATTATCAAACGGGCTTTTGCCCTTGAGAAAACCCTGAAGGGTATGACCATCTTTATGGATGAAGGTGAACTTATTGTTGGTAATCAATCCTCACAGCACAGGGCTGCGCCCATCTTTCCGGAATATGCCGTGGACTGGCTTCCCAGGGAGATGAACGAGCTGGATAAACGACCCGGAGATGCTTTTTTTATTACCGAAGATCACAAAAAAGAGCTAGTGGAAATAGCAGCCTGGTGGAAGGGCAAGGTATTATACGATAAGGGCAGGGCATTGATGTCCCAGGAATTGCGAGATCTGCAGGATTCTGCCATAATTAAGGCCACCGGGAATCTCACATCCGGAGACGCCCATATTGCCGTGGATTTTTTCAAGATCTTATCCGTAGGACTCAACGGTTACCTGAAGGAAATAAAACAATACCACCAAAGGATAAAAAGATACGAGCAGGAGGGGATCCGGAAGGACAATTTCTATTCGGCTCTCACAATCAGTATCCGGGCTTTCCAGGAATTCATCAGGCGCTATCAGCAACTGGCACTTTTAATGAGCACGAAGGAAGCCAATTGGGAAAGGCAAAACGAACTGCTTGCCATCAGCAGAAACTGCGAAGTAATAGCCGATCATGCACCCGAAAATTTTTACCAGGCCCTGCAGCTTGTTTACTTTGTTCAGCTGGTATTGCAGATTGAGAGCAACGGTCATTCCGTTTCCCTGGGGAGAATGGACCAGTACCTTTACCCCTTTTACATTCATGATCTCAGGAAGGGACTGATCACAGAGGAGTTTGCTTCGGAGCTGCTCGAAAACACCTGGATCAAACTTCTTACCATCAACAAAATCCGCCCCTGGTCACACACCCAGTTCTCCGCCGGCGGACCGTTGTACCAGAATGTCACCATAGGCGGACAAAAACCGGACGGATCAGATGCCGTGAATGAGCTGAGCTTCCTTATTCTGGATTCGGTTGGAAAAATGAGACTCACCCAGCCCAATCTTTCGGTCAGGTTTCATAAAAACATCAGTGACACTTTTATGATGGCCTGCATCAGGGTCATTGAAATGGGATTTGGCATGCCTGCCTTTAACAATGATGAGATTGTAATACCTGAACTGATAAAACTGGGTGTTGAAAAGAATGACGCATACAATTTTTCAGCCATCGGATGTATAGAGATTGCAGTTCCGGGAAAATGGGGCTATCGCTGCACAGGAATGAGCTTCCTCAACATGATGCGTGTTTTCCTGGTAACACTGTATGACGGACTGGACAAATCTTCCGGCAAGACATTCTATAAAGGAACTGGTAATTTCATTGATTTTAAATCGTTCGAAGACCTGTTTAAAGCCTGGCAGCATCAGATCAAATATTACACCCGGAAGACCGTTGAAATAGACACCGCTGTGGATACCGCCATCGAGGAAAATGTACCGGATATTCTGTGCTCTGCTTTTGTGGACAATTGCATCAGCAAGGGAAAGACCATTAAGGAGGGAGGTTCGAAGTACGATTTTGTATCAGGCCTCCAGGTGGGTATTGCCAACCTCGGGAATTCATTGGCAGCCATAAAAAAGCTGGTTTTTGAGGAAGAACGGATCACCAGGGAGCAGCTCATCCATGCCATTGAGAGCAATTTTGAGGGAACAGAAGGGGAAAGGACCCGGCAACTGCTCCTCAATTTCGCCCCCAAGTACGGTAATGACGATGACTACGTTGACCTTTTGTTAAGAGACGCTTACATGGAATTCATCCTGGAACTCGAACAATACCATACCACGCGATACAACAGGGGACCCATCGGATGCAGGTATTACGCAGGCACCTCAAGCATTTCGGCCAATGTTCCCAATGGGGCAGTTGTGCCTGCAACCCCCGATGGCAGAAAGGCTTATACACCGGTAGCTGAAGGAAGTTCTCCTGCCTCCGGAACAGATCTGCTGGGGCCCACGGCGGTATTTAAATCAGTTTCAAAACTTCCCACCTATAAGATCATGGGTGGTGTTTTGCTGAATCAGAAACTTTCTCCCTCAACCATCCAAAGCGATCCTGACAAGAAGAAACTCATTTCCCTGTTGCGGACTTTTTTCGCTGACCTGAAAGGGTGGCATGTTCAATACAACATTGTTTCAAGAGAAACCTTGCTGGCTGCCAAAAAAGAGCCGGAAAAATACCGTGACCTTATCGTAAGGGTAGCCGGTTATTGCGCCTTTTTTACTACCTTGTCACCTGAAACGCAGGATGATATTATCGCCCGCACTGAACAGTCACTCTAAACGCTGCCCATGAAAAAGATCTTATGCGGTGTTGACATCGGAGGTACCAAATTGTCCACCACCCTGGTCCGCCTGGACGGAAGCATCATGGATAAATGCATTGACTGCGACCATGTTGACAAACCGGAGAAAGAGCTTGTCAGCCAGATTGAAGGCAATGTCAGAAGGCTGCTGCGCAATAACAATTTGCAGGAATCGGACCTGCTGGGAATTGGCATCGGCTGTGCCGGGCATATCAGGTTCAAAGACGGCGTGATCATCACCACTTCCAACCTGAAAGGCTTTAAGAATTATCCCCTTCGTGACACCGTGCAGGAACGTTTTAGTGTTCCGGTGATCCTCGACAATGATGCAAATGCCCAGGCATTCGGGGAATTCAAATTTGGCGCGGGAAAAGGATATGATGGTATGGTGTTTCTCACCATCAGCACAGGAATAGGAGCCGGGATCATCATCAACAACAGACTGTACAGGGGATTGACAGGTACCGCCGGAGAATTCGGGCACACCATAGTGAGTCCCGACAGTGAACTCACCTGCACCTGCGGCAACCGGGGCTGTTTAATGGCCGTGGCTTGCGGAATGGCACTGCCTCATCTGTTCAAACTGAAAATCAATGAGGGTAAAGTCTCCCGACTGGATCTGCCACCTGACTTTGATTATAACAAAGTGGACGGCAAGCTGCTGAAACAGGGACTTGACCTGGATGACCCGGTTTCAAAAGAGATCATACTCGACAGCGCGTATTATGTCGGGATCGGAATCTATAATATCTTTCAGGCGCTGAATCCTCCTTTGATCGTTCTTGGGGGTGGACTTCTCAGCTGGGGCGATTTCTATCTTGCGCAAATCAAAAAAACGTTCTACGAATACGCAAGGGATATGATCTTCGATCCTTTTGAGATTGCGGTTTCCCGGATCGGACCTGATGTAGGTGTTATAGGCGCTGCATCCTTAGCTCTTGAACTATGCTGAATGAACGGCAAAGCAAGATTTTGCAGCTACTCGACAGGGACAGTCAGACATCTGTCAGGGAACTTGCTGTTCTACTTGGAGTTTCTTCAGTAACCATCAGGCAGGACCTGAACTTTCTGGAGGGCGAAGGACTTTTAAAACGGATCCATGGCGGAGCCGTTATGAAAGACGCAGATGACATCGCCATCCGCCTGGGGATCAATTACGAGAAAAAACTCAGGATAGCCAGAAAGGTTGCCACCTATATCCATGACGGGGAAACCATCCTGATCGAATCGGGTTCAACAAATGCCTTGCTGGCCAGGGAACTCCTGAAAAAAAACGTGACTATCATTACAACCAATGTATATATTACCCGGCAGTTCCGGAAAAAGGAACAGGCCCGGATCATTTTACTGGGAGGCATGTATCAGCATGAAAGCGAAAGCCTGGTAGGTAAAATTACGAGGTACTGCATTGATCAGATCAACTACGATAAGGCATTTATAGGTATCGACGGATACACCTCCAAAACCGGATTTACTTTGCGGGATCTTTTCAGAGCTGATATTTCCAGTTATATCATTAAAAAATCAAAGGAAGTTTTCGTTGTTACCGATTCAAGCAAATTCGGTAAAAGCGAACTTACGAACATCTGTAATGCCTGCGACATCCATCATGTGGCAACCGACAGCGACCTGGATAAACAATTCATCAAGGAATTCAGACAGGCCGGGATTGATCTGATACTGGCGTGAACCTGACTATTCAATATTAAGTTCAATTACTGCCTTCTCAAGCCAGGGTGATTCCAGAATCACTTTGGCAGGGCCTTTCTCCCCGGTTGCCTGTAAATAAGCAATCATTTTCCCCTGGTAAACTCTTTGCCGGTTATCGGTATAGTCACCCATGTCAGTCGGGTTGCTTGCTTCAAGCCCTAAGAGTTCAACAGGGCCATCTGTATAACATACAATTTCATCATCCGTAAGAAATACCGGTTTCCCATCCTCATCGGTAATTTGAATTTCAATTTGTACAACTCCTTTATTCGCCATGATCACAGGATTAACAGCAACCGCCCTGATGGCATAGGGTCGTTTACTGGTTTCGATGGAATGCCGGGCAGCTTCCTGACCGGAGTTGTAACCAATAACCTCCAGTTTTCCGGATTGGAAGGGAAGATTCCAGACGATAACGCCGGTCTCATCATTATAATCCATTATGGTGCCCACTTTTTGTCCGTTCAATAAAAGCTGCGCCTGCCGGCAATTGGTAAAACATACAACCTGCAATGAATCGCCAGCCTGATAATTCCACAGAGGAGGAGCATCGTAGACCGAATTCCTGACACCAGCATGTTTCCGGAAGGTTCCCATATAAATCACAGGCCTATCGGACCATAAGCTTTCGCGGAACCAGGCGCGGGGCTTTTTAAATCCGGATAGGTCAAGCAAACCGGAGGTAAAGCCGCGTGACGGCCATTGGTGCGATTCTCCCAGGTAGTCAATTCCGGTCCAGAGAAACTGACCGAAGATATATTCATTGTCACGGACAGCTTTCCAGGCTTCCATGGAATGCCCGTTTTCACTTCCATACAATATTCTTTCGGGGTATTTCGCGTGATCCATGGCATATCTGTTTTCGGTATAATTATAACCGACAACGTCGAGTGCCCCGGGATAGGCCGTTTCATTCGACATCACCGGTCCGGCAAGACCTGCTGTAACAGGCCTGGAATCATCCTGTTTTCTCACCACAGCTGCCAGACGTTCCGCAATGGCGCCGAGTCTCTCTGCATTGGGCTGATTCGGCAAATATCCTGCCGTATGCTGTTGCTGGATCCCTTCCTGATTGAGAATCGGATGTGAATACGGATCATTCGGATAATCAACCTCATTGCCAATACTCCACATGAAAACGGAAGGATGGTTTCTGTCGCGCAGAATCATATCGCGCAAATCGGTTTCCGACCATTTTTCAAAAAACTCCGAAGGTCCTTCAAATCCCGGAGTTCCCACATTCCATCCTTCAATCCACTTCTTTTTCGGGAATTCCCATTCGTCAAATGCTTCATTTAAAACCAGTAATCCAAGCTTATCACCTAAGTCATATAAAACAGGAGCCTGGGGATTATGACTGGTGCGGATGGCGTTGCAGCCCAGGGACTTTAATGTAAGCAAACGGCGTTCCAATACTTCCCTGGGTACGGCAGAGCCCAGGCAACCGGCATCGTGGTGCAGGCAAACACCTTTTACTTTCATGGGTTTGCCATTGATTGAAAAACCCTTGTTTGCATCAAAACCAAACTCTCTGATGCCAACCTTAACCTGTGCCTTATCCATCAATTTTCCACCCAGGTAAACCTGGCTTTTCAGTTCATATAAATAGGGATCCTCCAATGACCATAAAGCGGGTTGGCTGACTTTGACAGCCTGGTTCAGGATTTGCTGGCCTCCTGCCGGCAGGATGACTTTTGCCGTGGCCTTTGCAACCATGGTTTGTTGCTTGTCCACCAGTTGCTGAACAACAGTTACAGCGGCCTGCTGACCGGTTGAGTTTATCAATGAAGTCTGAACTTCAATAATGGCCTGTTTAGCTGTTAATTCCCCGATGGTGCAATAAACTCCCCAGGGTTCTATATGTATGGGATTAGCATAAACAAGATATACATCACGATAGATGCCCGACCCGGTATACCAGCGTGAATCTGCGGATTTGCTGTGATCAACTCTTACTGCAATAAGATTGTTTTCACCGAATTTCACAAAGGGTGTAATTTCATACCAGAATGAAATATAACCATTGGGTCGCATGCCCAGGGATTTTCCATTGATAAATACTTCACCATTGCGATATACACCCTCAAAATAAATGAAGACTTTTTGTGAATTCCGGTTCAGCGGAATATCGACAACTTTTCGGTACCAGGCCAAACCTCCCGGAAGATAACCAGTCGAGCTTGCCAGATTCGGACTGAGGGGTCCTTCAACGCTCCAATCATGCGGCAAATCAACCGAGTGCCATTTTGCGTGATCAAAATCCGGCAGCTCCGCACCCCGGATATCTCCTTTTTGAAATCTCCATTCATCATTGATTTTTTGCGGTTCTCCAAAGGATAACTGTCCAAATAGCGCCATTATGGAACAGTGCCCTATCAAAATGCAAATTGCAGTTCTCATGATTAAGCGATTTATGATGTCAATAAAGATAGCAGAATTTTAAAACGAGTGATAAAATTATATTTCGTATATTAGCATATTATTATCCTGTACATAATTACAACTTTGGAAATAACAAAATACCCTGGAATTTATGAACCAAAGTCTCTCTGAGAAAAACCTGCGGATACCTGATCATCTGCGCCCCGATCTGATGGCAGATTTTAAAAATATTGAAAGCTTGGATCACATCCGGACCATTCTGAATTCGATATCAAATATCACCGCTGTCGTAAACAAGCAAAAAAAGGTTATTGTTTCGAATGAACATCTGGTTAATACCGCCGGCCTGCAAAGTCTTGACGAGATCATCGGACATCGTCCGGGAGAATTCTTTCATTGTATCCATGTCACTAATGGAGGTATTTGCACCGCAACAGATAACTGCAGATTTTGTGGTATCAACCAGACCATTCATGAATCGCAGAAACAGAATAAAAGGATTTCCGGTGAATGCAGAATTACAACCCGGACTGATGGCAGGCTTATGTCCTATGACTTCCGGGTTACCTGTGTTCCGCTTCTCTTTAACGGAGAACATTATACATTACTGAACCTGGTGGATATCAGCAGTGAAAAGAGAAATGAAATGCTGGAAAAAGTGTTCTTTCATGATCTATTGAACCGGCTGGGCGGATTTGATGGTATCATCAAGATCATTAAATCGGAGAATAAGCAACCGGAGCTGGATGAATTCATTGATCTGCTGAATACGATCGGCGAACTGACTATTGAGGATATCCAGACGCAACGGATCCTCAGGGCTGCCGAAAATGCCGATCTCATATTGAATATCAGGGATTTTACGTCCACTGAAATCATTGAATCTGTCCGTAAACAAATATCCTTCCATCCCAGTGCGCAAAATAAGAAGATTGTTGTTTGTTCGGAATGTGAAGAATTCCAGCTTAAAACAGATGGCACCCTGTTGAAAAGAATACTTTTGAACATGGTTAAAAATGCCGCGGAAGCTACACCTGAGGGCGGATCCATTGAACTGATCTCTACTGAAAAACCTGAAACGGCAGTATTCAGTGTCCGTAATACAGGAGTTGTACCGGATGACATCCGCTTGCAGATCTTTCAGCGCTCCTTTTCCACAAAAGGTCCCGGGAGAGGACTTGGAACATACAGTATGAAGCTTTTCGGCGAAAACTACCTCAGAGGCAAAGTATACTTTACCTCTGAGGCAAGAGAAGGAACCGTTTTCACCATTGAACTGCCAACGGAAGCTTATTAAATCTTCTTCCCGATATAGAACACATAGCCGTAATACTCTTTATACCTGTAATACAATTGAGTTTCATGCCGTTCACTTGCTATGAACTCTTCAGCAGTCACATTTCCTGCATATTTTTTTAGGAAGGCTTCCTGTGCCCCGACTTGTGGAGCATAGAAGTGTTCAGTCCAGCAGTTTTCCGGCACGATAAAGGTTGCAACGGGAATATAACCGGCTTTTTGCATCTGGTTAACCTTGTTTGGAATAGTGTCAATCCCGGGATAAACAGCCTGCCAAAACTCATCGATTTCGGCAGGCCGTTTTTCGGTAAACCACGATGCTTCTGAAATGGCCACAAAGCCTCCTGTTTTCAGGAATTCCCTCCATTCGTTCAGACCCCGTTCAAAACCGATATTATAGATCGCCCCTTCCGACCAGATCAGGTCCAATTCTTCATTCTGAAAGTGAAGGTTGTCCATCGAATCAACGATGCCTTTAATTCTATCCTGAAGATTCAGTTTAGCGGCATTGAGGTTGAACAAGTCAATAAAAGCCGGAAACAAGTCGATTCCCGTAATATGTCCCGGTGCATGCTGTGCCAGCACCATGGTCTGACCGCCTGTTCCGCAACCAATGTCCGCAATCCTGGATTCGTCGGAAAGATTGTCGATAAAGCTCAAGGCTTTGATGGTTACTTCGGGGCTGCCAGGCCCTTGTCGTTCCAGGGTTGAATAATATTCACAGATTAAATTGAAGTCAAATTCGTGAATTGATTTATTTTCGTTACTCATGATATCTAAATTTATGTTGTTGAAACCAAAGCATTAGAATACAATATGTATTTTGCCAGGTCTTCTATTGTTATTAATAAATAGAAATAAAAAATCTCAGGCAAGAAATAGCCTGATTTAAATTAGGGGATAACCTTGGGCGGATCACCTAAGGTTATTTACTTCACCAAATCCATAGAAAATTTAAACATCCAATGTTTTTAGACCTGACAAAGGTAGTATTTTTTTTATAATAGTGTTGATGACTATATCAATCATTATGTTATGCAAGTGCTTCATAAGCAGGGCTGCACCCTGCGCTGGTAACTCACGGCCCTTCAGGCCTAAATCCAATACCAATAAATTACTGATTTCATATTATCCTCATTCTAAAATAATTCCTACTTTTAATAGGGTGATATGTTGGGCATAATATTCAAAAATTTTTGAAACATGACAATAGCAGCGTTGATCATATTTAAGGATGAATTTAAGCAAAGAAGCTTTTTGGATTGGCTGGTATCACATATATCAGGCTCCTTACCACCTCACAGGTACATAGGGAATGTGGAATTGACGCATGGATTCATAAAATTTACCGGAATGGATACCAAATTTAACGCTGAAACTGAATTTCTAATAGTAAAGGACAGTATTGAGGAAGTGTATCACGGATATGACGAGACATTCAATGTCACTCAGACCAGGGGACTGGGATTAGGTTGGGCACCAGTCCGTATTAAATTTGTTGATAGTAATGAACAGGAAAATATTGCTTATTTTATAACAGGATACAATGCATGGCGTTCAACCAATCAGGATTTTTACAATTATCTAATAGATTGGTTATCATGATTTTGTAAGACAACAAGAAACTACCATGCCTGACAAGTTGTATATCCCAATTGCCATTCAGAAGATGATATTCGGAAGTTAGAATGTACATTCTGCAGAATTCATTGGTTAATAGTGAACAAACTGCATATCTTGTATAAAATGACAACTAAAACACTTTTAAACCAGTTAATCATGAAATCTTCAATCTACTTAGTATTTGTCTGCCTGGCTTTGTTATGCAAAAATGCAACTTCACAACCACCTGCTCCAGACCATATCAACAAAGCCGATAGTCTGATGAATGAAGGAAATGTACCGGCAGCCATTGCAGAATATAAGAGATTATATAACCTTAATCCATCGGACAAGCAGATCGTTTACAATTATGCGTGCGCACTTTCGGTGGATAACTCGGTTATCAGGATGTTTGACAGTTGCTTTAAGTATCTGAACATGGCCATTGAACTTGATACTTCAGTTAAAGCCCTTATGGAACCAAAATTAATTCCCGCACGCGAGGACAAAGACTGGGATGCTTTTGAGAATAGACTTATTTCAATGCTAAATATTAAATTCAATAATCCATACAAAGATATTGAATATGCCAAGGCATTATGGAGACTTGGGGCATATGATCAAGCGTATTTTAACGAAATTGGAATTGCCGGAAGGAAATTCGGGATGAGATCTTCTGTTGCATCAGCACTGTGGAAATTTAAGTTCATGGTCCAGGAAAGGAGTCAGAAAGAACTTGAACAACTTGTTGCAGCAAAAGGATGGCCCACATCCAGGGAAGTGGGACGTGAGGCCGCAATGTCCGCTTATCTTGTTGCCATGCATACCAATGATGGGAGTCAGAAAAAATACCTGCCTATGATCAAGCAGCGATGTGAAGAAAACGAACTTCCCTGGCAGAGATATGCCAACATTTATGACCGGTGCCTTTTTAATGAAAACAAACCACAGAAATACGGCACGCATACAAGGTTTAATGAACAAACCATGTCGGAAGAACTCTATCCGCTTGAAGATGAAACAAAAGTTGATGAATGGAGGAAAGAACTGGGATTGGAACCCCTGGCAGATTATCTGGCAAAAAATAACATAAAATATCAACCAAAACAGAAATAATCTGACGCTGATTTCGCTTATCGCACAAGTGCTTCTTACGCAAGGTTGCACCCTGCACTGATACATAACGTCTCTTCAGGCCTAAATCCACTGCAAATAAATAACTGATTTTGATTTGAGATTCTAGAAGACTAAACTTATCTTTAGGCTGTAATACTCCTAATAAGGTTTTTGAAAATGCAGCTTAATTTATTGTTTAACCTGTAGACTTATTTTAGGACGAGACAATATCAAAACAAGCTTATATTGGATAAGGGAATGATGAATAGATTTGGAGGTAAAAGATATTTGGTTTTAGTATCAATAAAAGACTTTAAGGAAATGGACCATTTCAAAATAGACAGATCTGAGTATGGAAATATGGATGATTGGTTACCAGTTGAAGACATTTCTAAGGTTAGGATTAAGTAAATGCACGAACGCCCAATAGCGTTTATAAGCCATTGTTGGCAGCGGGTTTACTCAGCTTCGCTTCCCCGATGAAAATCGGGGCAGGCTGTGAGCTTCCTTCGGTCGGTTTCTCCGCGTGTTAACTCGACCCCCGCCTCCACTCTGTTTATACCCACAAAGTATCAGCATAAGGTTCTTTTCTGTGGTATTATCGGGGCATTAATTATGCGGGTGATTTTTATTTTTGCAGGTGTTGCACTACTTGAAAAATTTCATTTCACGATATATATTTTCGGAGCATTACTGATTTTTACCGGGTTTAAAATGTTTAATCATTGTAATTCGAAAATTGATCCCGATAAAAATCCGGTTTTAAAATTCTTTAAAAAGTTTATGCCTGTAACTCAAACTTTGCATGAAGATAAATTCTTTATTAAAATTGACAGCAGGCGATTTGCCACACTGTTGTTTTTAGTCTTGATTCTCATTGAAACAACTGACTTGATTTTTGCTGTTGACAGTATTCCAGCTATTCTTGCAATTACTCAGGACCAGTTTATTGTTTATACATCCAATGTTTTTGCAATACTTGGATTGCGTTCATTGTATTTTGCCCTTGCCGGAGTTGTTCACCGTTTCTGGCTTTTAAGCTATGGTTTAGCTATAGTCCTTATTTTTATTGGTATTAAAATGATTCTTATTGATTCTTATAAAATACCCATCGAATGGTCAATCTTGTTTATTGCCGCAATAATTTCGGCAAGCATTTTCTTATCATTGAAATTTATAAACAAAAAAAGCAGCGTATGATTTTATTGGATAGCAATTTTTGGAATTTTGTTTTTGATACCCATCGTATTATCGAATATGGAGGTTTGATACTTATTTTGGCAATTATTTATGTTGAAACAGGATTTTTTCTTGGATTTGTTTTACCAGGAGGTGATTATTTGTTATTTGCAGCCGGTATGTTTTGTGGAACCCATTATCTAGAAATACCATTGGCCTTGCTTTTGCTTTTGTTAGTTATAGCATCGTTTATGGGCGATTTTACGGGGTATTTTAAAGGAAAATGGTTAGGTGGAAAACTGTTTGTCGATAATAAGTCACGGTTTTTTAAAAAGGAATACCTTGAACGAGGAAGTAGTTTCTACACCCGTTTTGGAATGTGGGCATTCATTTTAGGTCGCTTTATGCCAATTATCCGTACTTTAGTGCCAATGATTGCAGGTGCTTCTAAATTTAAATTTAAAAAGTTTTTACTTTTTAATCTTTTCGGCGCGCTTACCTGGGTTTGTACATTGGTGCCCTTAGGCTTTTACATTGGGAAAGCATATCCTGGTGTAATGAAATATTCAATTTATATTTTATTCATTTTTATTGTTTTTGCTTCATTACCCATGCTGAAAATTATTTTTTCAAAAATTAAAAAATCATGAACTGGTTCTTAGAAATCGATCGGAAGATAATAAATAGCAGACTCTTCAATTATTTTATTTTTTCACTTATCCTTCTGTCTGCTGTTGTTATTGGGTTAGAGACTTATCCCGGGTTGGCAAAACAATACCATGATGTTATGTCGTTAATAGACCAGCTTATAATCGCGCTTTTTACATTAGAAATAGCCTTAAAAATAATTTCAAACGGCAAACGACCTTGGATTTTTTTTTCAGACCCATGGAATGTCTTTGATTTCATAATTGTAGCTGTATGCCTTATTCCATCCAGCGATACTCACTTTTTTGCGGTTTTTCGAATACTACGGATTTTGCGAATTTTACGCATGATAACTGTTTTTCCTAAATTAAAGTTAATAATCAGCGCATTATTCAAAAGCATTCCTTCAATGGGTTATGTTATAATGCTTATTGGAATACTTTTTTTTCTATATGCAATTGTAGGTGTATTTGTTTTTGGAGGGACGGACCCAATGCACTTTGGTGATTTGCACCATGCATTTGTTACCCTCTTCAAAGTATTAACACTAGAAGGTTGGACTGATATTATGAATATGCATATTTTTGGAAATGTTGATAATGAAAATATGCAGATAATATCAATATGGCCTTTCTTTTATTTTGCAAGTTTCATATTAATTGGAGCCATGATTATCCTGAATCTTTTTATTGGTGTAATCATGAATAGCATGGAAGAAAGCCAAAAAGAATTATCTCAGGAAATTAATGAGATTAAGTATAAAGATAAGAATACAGACGAGCTTTATAAGCATATTATTACCCGATTAGATGATTTAAACAGTGAAATTAAAAGTTTAAAAAAGAAATAGACAAGGCCAGCATACAACACATGGTATAGTGCATGCGGGTTTTAGTGGTTTTCGAAGGTTCGTGGCTCGTGAAAAAGTCAAAGCGCATGAAAAGCGCTTTCCATCATCAGGAAGAAAGCCTGGGCCTCAGTCGATGTTCCCGATCTGTCGAAGCTCGGTGAACCGCACGCACCCTGCACAATTCCGTATTCATCAATCTTTCCCCTGGCAGCAAGCCTCATGGTATCGGCTTTTTCTTTGTAGGTCAGGTCAAGCCATCCGGATTTGATTCCGCTGTAAATGGCAAATGCCAGCATCTGGGCCAGGTTCGTTTCCACGAAGGAACTGCTGTCATCGATGATATCATGGAATAATCCGTCCGAACGCATGAAAGCCAGGCAACCATGGATTATTTCTTTACCCCAGGTGACCAGTTTATTCCTGAGTTCTTCATTACCGGGAGGCAAAACGTTAATAATTTTGGCAATACCTGCGGCAGTCCAACCGTTCCCTCCCCCCCACAATTTCTTGCGGGCGTAATCCTGTTTCTCATCGTCCCAGATATGGTAATAAAGCTTTTTATCAGGATCCATCAGGTACTTTCTGAAACCTTCAATCTGCCTAACAGCCTCCTCATAATCACCCATCAGGGCAAGAAACGGCGGAGCCATGAAGGAAGCATCGCTCCATACCTGTCTGGCATAGGTGACATGATGCAGAACGCCATCCTGCGTTTTGGGCGCTTTGGTTTTGAGGTATTCATACTGCGCATCAGCGGCTTTCTTATATTGTTCCTCGCCTGTTTCCTTCCAGGCAAGAAGCACCGCTTCACCATTCGATGCCGGATCAGTAACGCCAGGGTCACTTCCCAATATGCCCAGCCGGCCTTCCGAAGTCTGGCGCACCAGTGCATCTTTGGCAAACAGTATGGCAAGATCCTCTCGGCCAACAGCAATCAAAGCCTGTGATGCCGTACCCTGTTCCCACGCCATACGCTGCATGCTTAGCATGGCCAACATGGCCTTGGCAACGAGGGGATCGCTGAGAACGTTGTTTTTATCCGGATCACTTTCTTTAAACCCCGGAAGCGTTCTCCGATCAATGGGCATTCCCGTTGCCAGAACCGGAAATGCCAGGGACGCTGCTGAAATAAAATTTCTTCGTTTCATATGGTTTTTGAATTAATCAAACAGTGGTCAGTTGCATGAATTCACCTCATACCCATTTTATAACCCTTCAAGGGTCTTAGGACCGCTTGAAGGGTTTCCTCCTTGCTCCTTACTCCTTACTCCTTACTCCTTACTCCCTACCATTCTGGATCCCCAAACCGCATACCATGTTACCACCAGGTAACAAATCAGCGGCAATGTCATGGCCAGCGCCATACTGCCCGTATGGTCCGAAATGACACCCATAACCGGGGTGAACGCCGCGCCGCCAATAATAGACATCACCATCAGTGATCCCCCTAATTTGGTATTTTCCCCAAGACCTTTGATGCCCAGGGCAAATATGGTGGGGAACATCAGCGACATGAAGAAACTGGTCAGGAAAATCGACCATACGCCAATCCAGCCGGGAATGACCACGGCCAGCAGGACCAGTATGATGTTGGCGGTTCCGTAAATTCCCATCAGTTTGGCAGGCTTGATGAATTTCATGAGCCAGGTGGCTGAAAAGCGTCCGACGGCAAATGCCACCAGGGTGCCTGTGAGCAAAGCACCTGCAAGCTTTTCATGTTCCCCGGTATAATCCTGGATATACTGGATAAAGAAGCTCCATGTTCCCACCTGGGCGCCGACATAACAGAACTGGGCCAGCACACCCTTGTAGAAATGGGGATATTTAAGCAGGTGACTCACCTTGCCCTTGTTATTCCTGGCCAGGATATCATCGGGGTGAGGATCGGGGAATTTTGTGAAAAGGATGATCAATCCCCAGAGAAATACCACAATCCCGAGCACCGCATAAGGCGCAATAACACGCAATGTCTCATTGTGAAGGTAGGTTTCATAGGTACCGGCCATTTTCATGGCCTCGATCTTTTCAGAACTGTGCTCCACCCCCGAAAGGATGAAAATGGTTCCGATTCCGACCCCCGCTATGGCCCCGAGAGGATTGAAAGCCTGTGAGAAATTCAACCTTCTTTCAGATGTTTCCGCATCACCTAATGTTACAATAAAAGGATTGGCGCCGGTTTCGAGAAACGATGCGCCGGAGGCAATCACGAACAATGCAAACAGGAACATGCCGAACTTGCCTACAATCGCTGCAGGCCAGAAAAGCAGGGCGCCCAGGGCGAATAACATCAAACCGGTGACCAGTCCTGCCTTATATCCGAAACGCCGCATTAGCAGGCCAGCCGGTATGGCCAGTATAAAGTATCCCATGTAGTAAGCCGACTGAATTAATCCGGCCTGCAACCTGTTGAGCTCGAAAGACTTCATGAACTGCTTGATCAGGATGTCGTTCATGTTGCTGGGTATACCCCAGAACAGGAAGAGCGCGGTCACAAGGATGAAGGGTAACAGGTACACCCCGTTAAAAAGAGCGCCTTTTTTGGAGTCATTGCTGTGATCTGACATGATATGATTTAAGATTTAAGATTCAAGATTCAAGATTTAAGATTCAACCGTTGCAATCTATATACCACACTCATGTGTATGGTTTGATGCCATGAAAGATAATCATATTACGGTAATTTGCAAAAAAGTAGATGATTCTGCCAAAAGCGATCAAAATTGTTAATGAATATATGATGATTTAAAATTAAAACTTTTCCGAATATGACGTTAAAGCATTGTTATCAAATACTTTAAATTTATAAAATATTTTTTTGTTTAATTTAACATATTTTTATTTAAACAAAATTGATAAACCTCTGTTTAAAGATATAAAGATCTCTAATTATAATTATTAATTTGAAAATCGAAACTAAATCAAAACGGAGGATATAAAAATGAAAAAAATAATTGCATTGTTTTCGGCGGCCCTTTTTACTGTGGCCGGATTTGCCAGCTCACCCTCGTCATGGGTATCATCAGAGGATGGCAGGATGAAGGTGGAAAAAATAAGAATCGGTATCAACAACGCACGTGTTGTGCTTGAATCAGGTGAAAAACTTGAAATTCCGCTGCAAAACCTCGATTCATATTCGCTGAAAGGCAGGATTTATGAAAAGAAAATGATACACAGGGATGGTGAATCTACCGGCAGAGTGGCGTTTATGGAACTTATCGATTCCAAAAACGGATTTCATCTTTTCAGGAATTCAGAACAGGCCTTTGATGCCATTGATCCTCTGCAGCGGGTGGATAAGTTCTACGTTTTCAAAGGCGAAGATCTCCACCTGGCCCTGGACGAAAAGTCAATGCCTTCGGTTTTCAATTTCTATGAATTAAAATGGTCATACAGGTAACAATAACTTTTATCTCACTAAGAATCCTGCCCTCGTGCAGGATTTTTTTTTTGTTTCCAGCGAAAATGCACTCATTGAATAAACCTGGCGGAATAAGGTATTTTGAAATTGACTAACTTTCACCTTGTGATTAATAATTCAACCATTATGAACAGGGCAAAAACACGACGTGACTTTATCAAGAAAACAGCAGTTGCAGCAGCTGCGCTGACAATAATTCCGAGACATGTTTTAGGGCGGGGATTTCTTCCGCCCAGTGACCGGCTTACCAAGGCCATAATCGGTGTCGGCGCCATGGGAAGAAATCACCTTCCATATGGTGACACTGAATTACTGGCTATTTGCGATGTTGATAAAAATCACCTGAACGAGGTTTTAAAGCTGACAACAGGTGAGGTGAAATCCTATTCAGATTATCACGAAATATTACAGCGGTCAGATATTGATATTGTTCACATTGCTACTCCGCCTCACTGGCATGGAATCATGGCAACTGAAGCCGCCAGGGCGGGAAAAGATATATGGTGCGAGAAACCCATGACCAGAACCATCGGTGAGGGAATACAAGTGGTAAAGGCAGTGGGACAAAGCGGAAGTATTTTCCGGATCAACACCTGGTTTCGCTTTGATGACGTGTTTTATGGATTCGGTACTACTGTTAAGCCTATAAAAAAGTTGGTGGAAAGCAGGTTGCTGGGCTGGCCATTGCAGGTGACCATCAACAGAAGCACAGGATTTGACTGGAAGTTTTATTGGACTGGAAAGACCGATCTGACACCCGCACCGGTTCCCCCTGAACTCGATTACGACATGTGGCTGGGACCTGCTCCTGTGAAACCCTATAATCCCCATCGCGTGCACGAAACATTCCGTGGTTACTGGGATTATGACGGGGGCGGACTGGGTGATATGGGCCAGCATTATCTTGATCCCGTGCAGTATATCCTTGAAAAAGACAATACCAGTCCGGTCACTATCGATATTGACGCGCCGCAGCAACATCCGGATGCAGCCAGTACCTGGCGACGAATTGAACTTACTTACGCCGACGGCTGCAAGATCATTCTCGATGGTGAGAATCGCGACAGCAATGCTGCATTCATTCAGGGCCCCCTTGGTAAACTATACCCGCATTTCCGCTCTGACATACCGGATCTCGAAAATAAACTGGCTGCTTTTCCTGATCCCCTGCCCCAGTTGACTTCATTCCCCGATGCAGTGACTTCCAGAAGGAAATTTGCTTTAAACGAGCAAAACGGATTCCGTTCCTGTACTCTGGTTAACCTTGCTATTATTGCAGTCAGGTTGGGTCGTTCTTTGAAATTTGATCCTGAACGGCTTGTATTCATTGACGACGAAGGCGCCAACAAGCTGATAAACCAGCCTATGAGGGCTCCCTGGACAATCTGATCCTATTTAACCGATAAAAATATTACCATGCTTAAGATTAAATTCATCTTGCTGATTGCTATCCTGATAGGGTCGGCCCCGGTGTTTGGTCAGGAAATTGGCAAAGAAAACAGAACCCTGCAAACAAAGATCACTGATTTGCTGTCGCAGATGCCGGCCACGGATCAGGCCACCCTCAGTATCCTGATGAATGACATGACTGCTCTCGACGAAGAGGGCCTTGCTGAACTGGCCGGAATGTTGATCCCTCCCGGTAACGGTAATGATGCCGGCGTTCGTTTTGCCATGGGAAGTTTCTCCGGCTTTGTCATGGGCCCTGGCCAGGAAGAAAACCGATTGTTATGCCAGAAAGCCTGGTGTAAAGCACTGGACAATGAAAGGGACAATGAAAATAAAGTCTTCCTGATCGCACAGATCCAAATGGTGGCTAATGATTATGCCATTCCATTTCTGGAAAAGCTGCTTCCTGAGGAACGTTTCAGTGATCCTGCCTCCAGGGCACTCGCATCCATTCATACTCCCCGGGCCGGAGTTGCTTTGACAAACGCATTGGACAAGGCACAGGTATCAGCACAAATTTCCATTGTTGAAGCACTGGGTAATATGCAATACACAGCAGCAGCTCCAAAAATTACCACACTGGCATCTTCCTCTGATACCAGACTCAGAAAGGTGTCTTTTTATGCCCTGGGTCGTTTCGGTTTGCCCGAATCAGGTTCATTGCTTTACAACATGGCACTCCAAAGCGGATTTGTGTATGAACCAACACTATCAACAACTTCTTATCTGAATTGGATAAACACGCTCTTCCTGAATAAAAACAAAGTCCTGGCAGAGAAAAAGTGCATCGGGCTGATTAAGAATGCTTCGGCTGACAACCAAAGCCAAACCCGTGGCGAAGCTTTGTCAATGCTGGCGAAATTCTCCGGTGATAAAGCCATTCCCTACCTGTTTACCGGGTTGAAAAGCAATAACAAGCAATACCGGATTAAAGCCCTCGATCTGGCCCAAAACCTGCCCGGTGAAAAGCTTACGCTGCAATGGGTAAAAAAAGCAGGTCAACTTGCGGATCAGTCTAAGGCAGAAGTGATCGACATGTTGGGTGAGCGGGGTGACAAGCTTGCGCTTCCTTTCATAAGACAGGCATTAACCGATCAGAATGAAACAGTAAGACTGGCTGCAATCAACGCTTTACCTAAGCTCGGCAGGGATTCTGCCATACCTGATTTATTGGCGGTTATGAAAAAAGGAAATCCTGCAGAAATCAACGCGGTTAAAACTCAGCTATTATCCTGCAGCAGTAACACCCTGGTGCCATCCATAGCCAATGAACTCCCTGCCATGCCTGCCCAAGCCAAAACAGCAATTATGGAAATATTGGCCTCCCGAAAAAGTAAAGAAAATGTAGATCTTGTTTTGAAGGAAAGCGATTCACAGGATCCGGCAGTCAGGCTGGCCGCCCTTACAGCATTGCCCGATCTTGTATCCGGGAAGGATCTGGATAAACTATACGACTTGTTGCGCAGGGTTAAACTGCCCGAAGAATTGTCCGCAGTGCAGTCTTCAGTGATTGCTGCTGTCAGCGGATTATCCAAAGATGATCAGGCGGCTGCGATAATTTCCAAATTAAACAATACAACAGGTGCCGACCGGAGTTTATTTTACGGAATCCTTGCCGGAATTGGGAACCAGGCTTGTCTGAACACAATTCTTGCTGAGATTACGGAAGGAAAGCCTGAACTAAAGAATACGGCTTTTGAAGCGTTGACAAAATGGAGTGATCCTGTTGCCATACATGAGCTTTACAGGATAGGATCGGATCCCGGCAATTCCGGCTTCAGAGAAGCTTCACTGAAAGCAATCCTGAGGCTGATCAGCCAGTCGGATTACCCTGATGAACAACGGTTATTGCTACTGCGGAAAATATCCGGTCTGGCCGTGTCGCTGAGTGAGAAAAGTACAGTCCTGAGAGAAATTGGAAAGTGCCGGACCTATCCGGCATTGCAGATTGCAGCGAAATACATGGATGATCCCGGCCTTCAACAGGATGCAGCCGCCGCCGTCAGTGATATTGCACTGGGCAATCAATCCCTTTCCGGAAACGATGTCAAACAACTTCTTAACAAAACCCTCACGTTGCTGAAGGGACCCGAAAGCGAGTACCAGAAAGAAGCCATACAAAAGCACCTGGCTTCGATGCCCGATGCTCCTGGATTTGTGCCCTTATTCAATGGCAAGGACCTTACGGGATGGAAGGGACTGGTGGAAAATCCGCTGATCCGGGCCACGATGAAACCTGCTGACCTCTTTAAAGCACAGATGAACGCTGATGAAATCATGCGGCAAGGCTGGAAGGTTGAAGACGGGATACTGGTGTTCACAGGAAACGGAGACAATTTATGTACCGTTAAGCCATACGGTAATTTTGAAATGCTTGTCGATTGGAAGATCACCCCTGAGGGAGATGCCGGGATCTATCTCCGTGGATCCCCACAAGTGCAGATATGGGATACATCCCGTCGTGATGTTGGTGCTCAGGTTGGTTCCGGCGCATTGTACAATAACCAGGTACATGAGCGAAATCCGCTAAAAGTTGCTGATAACCAGGTAGGAGAATGGAACTCCTTCAGGATTGTCATGCAGGGTGAAAGAGTGACTGTTTATTTAAATGGTTTACTTGTAGTGGACAATACCATCATGGAAAATTATTGGGACCGCAACATACCTATTTTCCCTGCGGAGCAGATCGAATTACAGGCCCATGGAACCTGGGTAGGTTACAGGGATATCTATGTAAGAGAGATACCGCGTCCTGAATAATACAGATACTTATGCGCATCTCCAGACAATTTTGCATCCATGTTTTAGCGGTTTTAAACCTGTTCATTATTTCCTCCGATATTAACGGACAGCCCGTTAAGGATTCTCTGCGTTCAATACCTCTCAATCATGTAAAAATTCAGGGATACCTGGGCAGCAGGATTGATCAGTGCATTGACAACCGCATCATGAAACAGGACTATCTTCACCTGATAGAGCCTTTCCGGTACCGCAACGAAAACCATTTATGGCAGTCTGAGTTCTGGGGGAAATGGATTTTGTCAGCCATAACAGCCTATGAATACAAAAAAGATCCACAGTTGTTCGGCATTATACAACAGGCTGTTTCAGGTTTAATCGCCACTCAGACTCCCGACGGATATATAGGGAATTACACACCCGAAGCCAGGTTAACACAATGGGACATATGGGGAACCAAATACACCTTACTGGGCTTGTTGGCCTGGTATGATATCTCTGACGATAAAAAAGCACTCCGGGCAGCCACCAGGCTGGCGGACAATTTACTTTCGTTGGTAGGTCGGGGTAAGACAAACATTGTTAAAACCGGGAACTACAGGGGTATGCCCAGTAGTTCTGTTCTGGAACCCATCCTATTCCTTTACCGGCATACCGGGGAAGAACGTTATCTCAATTTCGCCAAATACATTGTTGAACAATGGGAAACTTCTGACGGACCGGGATTGATAAGCAAGGCATTAAGCGGGATTGCGGTTGCCGACCGTTTTCCATTCCCTGCTTCATGGTGGTCCTACGAGAACGGGCAGAAAGCCTACGAAATGATGTCGTGCTACGAAGGACTACTTGAATTGTACCGGATAACGTGTCAGCCTGAATACCTGAAGACTGTTCAGCTTGCCGTGCAGAATATCATGGATACCGAAATTAACCTTGCCGGTTCAGGAACTGCTTTCGAGTGTTTTTACCATGGCGGG
The DNA here is from genome assembly GCA_041737175.1 of Bacteroidales bacterium. Lineage (GTDB taxonomy): Bacteria > Bacteroidota > Bacteroidia > Bacteroidales > UBA10428 > UBA5072. The sequence continues at coordinate 106,826 of JBGSSF010000036.1, read as the reverse complement.
GAACAGCAAACCGAACCTGCCTACCACACCATGGAAACCTGTGTGACATTCACCTGGATCAAACTGTGCAATAACCTCCTCCGGCTGACAGAAAATCCCATGTATGCCGATCAGATCGAAAAGTCGGTTTACAATGCACTGCTTGCCTCCATGAAGGATGACGCCTCACAGATCGCCAAGTACAGTCCTCTCGAAGGCATACGTCACGAGGGAGAGAAACAGTGCGACATGAACATCAACTGCTGCAATGCCAACGGTCCCCGCGCATTTACCTTAATTCCGGGAATAGCGTATCAATCTTCCGGCGATGGAATATTTATCAACCTGTATGGTGAGTCCTCAGCCACAATTGCGTTGAATGCAAAGGACAGTGTCCTCATTCACCAAAACACAGGCTACCCTGCCACCGAAAGGATCGAAATCAAACTTCATACGGATAAGCCTGTGACTTTTACCCTGGCGCTCCGTATACCCGGATGGAGTGCAGTTACCCTGGTTTCAGTCAATGATGTGAAAGCAGATAATATCCAGCCCGGAACCTATCATAGGATCACAAGAACCTGGAAGGATGGGGATCGGGTCATACTTCAGCCCGATCTACGGGGCAGGCTTATACATCTTAATGGATATCAGGCCATTATAAGGGGACCAGTACTACTGGCACGTGACTCCAGGTTTGGGGATGGATTTGTTGATGAAACTGCTGTCGTGATTCAGAATGATAATGCAGTGGAACTTCAACCGGTTGCTGAAAAACCCGCCAATATCTGGATGTCGTTCACCGTACCTATGATCCTTGGAACAGATCTGGAGGGCGAATTCAGGGAACCCAGGCCGGTCCTTTTCTGCGATTTCTCCTCTGCCGGCAACACCTGGAGCGCCGATTCAAGGTACAGGGTCTGGATTAAAGAAACTCTCAACGTTCAGAAAGCACCTTATAAACCGTATTGATGAATTATTAAAAATAATCTACCTGATAGGGGAAATTTTAATTCGGCGGTCATAATTACAGACGCGTTAATGTAAGGTCCCAGCTGGTTTAAGGTCAATTATTTTCAATTATTAAGTAATCAGGAGGTTTAAGTCATGAAAAAGTTAATTGTTCTTGTTGCGGCAACATTGTTTTGCATAGCATGTTTGGCATCAGTTCCATCCAATTCCATTTCAAACTATGGAGAAGAAAGGGTAAACTGTAAAAGGATCCGCGTAGGTGTTCATAAAGCACACGTAACCTTAATCAACGGTGAGAAAAAGATCATTCCATTGGATGATCTTGAATCCTATGTAGTGAATGGCCGGATTTATGAGAAAAAAGAGCTGTACAGATACGGCAGATTCACAAGTGAAACAGCCTTTATGCAATTGCTGAAGAAACGCGGGGGATTCAGTTTTTATAAAAATGAGGAACTTGATCCCGAAAAGGTTGGCACAGACAAAAGCATGGATGTTTTTTATGTATACAACGGTGATGAATTGTACCTTCGGGTCGACAGGAAGACACTACCCAATGCCTGCAACTTCTTCGGAATGAAATGGACTTACAGGTAAGCAGCATTTTAATATTAGTCCCGCCAATGGCGGGATTTTTTTTGTCCTGTCGAAAATCCTTCCTAAATTGCCATGGCATAAAATAATTTCTGCCGGCATGCTTAAAGGTGTACTTTTTGATATGGACGGGGTATTACTGGATTCGGAGGAATTTATAACCCGTGCTGGTATGATGATGTTCAGGGAAAAAGGATTTACGGTGAATGAATCTGATTTTAAACCATTTACCGGAATGGGTGAAAACCGTTTCCTGGGCGGCGTGGCCGAAAAACAGGGTATCCCTTTTAACCTGGAAAGAGACAAAGCACGCACATATGCCATTTATGAGCAGATCACCCGTGGCAAACTGAAACCATTAAAAGGCGTTAATGATTTCATCGCCCGTTGCAGGAAAAAGAATCTCAAGCTGGCCGTGGCAACAAGCGCCGATGAAGTGAAAATGCGGATCAACCTCCGTGAAACTGGTTTGCAGGAATCGCTGTTCGATGCCCTGGTGAACGGACTTGAAGTACAACATAAAAAACCTCATCCCGAAATTTATTTGCTGGCTTCCAAAAGACTTGGTTTGGATCCTTCTGAGTGTCTTGTGGTAGAGGATGCAATCAGCGGAATGAACGCAGCCCTGGCGGCCGGCTGCAAATGTCTGGCACTGACCACAAGTTTCGAAGCAGAAGAATTTGATCAGGCCGACTGGGTAGTAAAAAATCTGAGTGAGGTGCCGGAAGAATGCATATCATGGTGAATATCAAGAAAGTAGCGTATGAAAACTTTGACCTTTTTTTACGTGTTGTCAGTCCTTCTTTGCCTTCCATTGAAAGGCCAGCAAACCGATACATTGAAGGTAAAAGGAATCTTATACCAGGATGGTGCATCAGTATCTGTTGATATTGCAGATGGGAGAATCCTCAAGATCAATGCTCTCCCGGAAAGTGAGAGTGAACCGAAAGCATACCTTGCCCCTGGATTGATTGACCTGCAAATCAACGGTTATTCAGGAGTAGATTTTTCTGACCAACAATTGACAACAGAAGGTATAAACGAGGTGATAAAAGCTTTATGGAAAACAGGTGTGACAACCTTTCTTCCAACTATCATTACCAATGATCAAAAAAGTCTTCTGAATAGTTTTACAATCTTAGCAGGTGCTCTGAATAACGAAGAAACACGTTTATCAATTCCAGGATTTCATCTTGAGGGTCCCTATATATCTCCCATACCGGGTTATAGGGGTGCACACCTGGAAAAATACATCAGGCCACCCGACTGGGATGAATTTATGGCTTTGCAGCAGGCAGCGCACAATGGAATAAGAATGATCACCCTGGCGCCCGAGGTGAACGGGGCCATTCCGTTTATCAGAAAATGTACCGATGCCGGGGTAGTTGTTTCATTGGGTCATCATAACGGTTCGGCTGATACTATAAAACAAGCAGTAGATGCCGGTGCTTCTGTATCCACCCACCTGGGAAACGGCTGCGCTAACATGATCAACCGTCATAAAAACCCGCTCTGGCCCCAACTGGCTAATGACCGGATTACTGCTACCCTTATTGTCGATGGATTTCATCTCACTCAGGAAGAGGTGCAGTGTTTCTATAAAATGAAAGGAGCAGAGCGCATTGTTCTTGTTTCGGATGCTTTAGATCTGGCAGGACTTCCGCCCGGAGATTATACACGTGGCGGGAGAGTTGTAGTGTTAACTCCTGATGTGGTCAGGTATCCTGCTGAGAACGTGCTTGCAGGAGCTGCAAGTCCTCTTTGTAACGATGTGTCGAATATGATCAGGTTTACGCAATGCAGCCTTGGAAATGCCATTCAGATGGCCAGCACAAATGCCGCAAGATTGCTTGGTTTAAACGATATTGGCGAAATTATACCAGGGAAACGGGCAGATTTGATCCTGTTTACCATTGAAGACGGCAGGATCATCATTCAGCAAACAATTCTTGCGGGTAAAATAGTATATACTAACAATGAATAGCAAACCCTAATGACAGTGAGCAAACAACATATTTCCAAATTCTAGTTCTCAACATGACCAACACCGCACCCGGAATAGGAAATTATCGCTACCGTATTCTTGCTTTGGTTTTCATGGCTACTACCATCAATTATTTCGACCGGAGTATTGTGGGTGTAATGGCGCCAACGCTGCAAAAACTTTTCGATTGGTCAAACAAGGATTATGCGGCCGTCATGGTTTCATTCAAGATTGCCTATGGAGCGGGACTGCTTTTTATGGGCGGAATCATTGACAGGTTCGGCACAAAGCTGGGATATACTTTATCCATTGTTACCTGGAGCATCTTTGGTATGTTGCATGCAGCTATCAGACCGGCATTCAGCCTTGCCGGATTTATTGCCGCACGTTTCGGACTTGGGATAGGAGAATCAGGAAATTTTCCGGCTGCTGTCAAAACTGTGGCAGAATGGTTTCCGAAAAAAGACCGTGCCTTCGCTACAGGCATTTTTGATGCATCCACAAGTGTGGGCGCAATTTTAGCTCCCTTTATTGTCGGGGCAATCGTCACCATAGACGGGAAAAACTGGCAAATACCATTTCTTTTGACCGGTTTACTCAGTTCACTTTGGGTGTACTTATGGCTGAATACTTACCAGAAACCGGCAGTACATCCTAAATTATCAAAAGAGGAGCTCGCATATATAAACAGCGATTCGGAGGAAGAAACGGATGAAAAGATTCCCTGGTTGACACTCCTGCCAAAAAAAGAAACCTGGGCCTTCTCCCTGACGACTGTTACCGATGGCGTTTGGTGGTTTTACCTTTTCTGGGGTGCTAAATTTCTTGGTGAACAATTTGACGTGGATATCAAGAACATAGGACTTCCGTTCCTGATTATCTTTGTCATGGCGGATGCCGGGAGCCTGATAGGGGGATATGCGTCCGGAGCACTGATAAAAAGAGGCTGGTCAATCAATAAAGCCAGAAAAATTACAATGCTGATTTGTGCAATAATAATTTTACCCGTAACCATTGTACCTGTTATTGCGAGTAAATGGATCGCTGTAATTTTAATTGGATTCGGAGCTGCCGGACATCAGTCATGGTCAATTAACGGTTATACACTTGTCCCTGATGTTTTTCCCAAAAAGGCTGTCGCATCGGTCATAGGAATTGGAAAAATGATCGGTGTGGCAGTAGCGATAATTGCTGATATAGCTTTGGGTACTGTCCTGGATAGAGCAAATAATTCCGGTTACTTCTGGGCCTTTGTAATTGCGGGTTCATCCTATCTGGTAATTTTAGGTTTTGTTCACCTGCTCATGCCAAAAATGACACCTTTGGATGATAAACTGGAATATATCAGGAAATAAACAGAATTATTCTGTTAAAACTTAGTATGTACATGGAAATAATCATTGCTGATAACAGGGAGGAACTTGGCAGACGGGCAGCTGAAAAAGGCGGGCAATTAATCCGTGATGCCATCCGTGCAAAAGGGGAAGCATACATCATCCTGGCTACCGGTGCATCCCAGTTTAGTATGCTGGAGGTACTGATTAAAGAAGATATTGACTGGACCCGTGTAAGTGTTTTTCATCTGGATGAATATATCGGACTGCCGGAATCACATCCTGCTTCATTTCGAAGATATCTGAAAGAAAGATTTGCCGATCACGTGAATCCTCGTTCATTCATCTATATTGACGGTGAAACCAACCCTGATCAGGAATGCACCAGGTTAGGGGATCTAATTCAAAACAGTCCGATAGATGTAGCTTTTGTAGGCATCGGTGAGAATGGCCATCTGGCATTTAATGATCCCCCGGCAGATTTCGAGACGGAAAAAGCGTACATAGTTGTAAATCTCGATGAAAATTGCCGTCGGCAGCAGATGGGGGAAGGCTGGTTTCCTGTCATGAGGGATGTACCTGAAAAAGCGATCAGCATGTCGATAAAGCAAATAATGAAATCCAAAGCCATCATCTGCAGTGTTCCTGAATTGCGCAAGTCAGAGGCTGTCAAAAAAACTCTGGAAGGGCCTATTACTCCATGGATTCCGGCATCTGTTCTACGTCAGCATAAAGCAGTATGGCTTTATCTCGATAAAGAATCATCTTTGTTGTTAAAAGAATAATAATTAAGCATAAATTATTTCTAAAAGATATACCATGAATAAACTGTTTATGATTTGCCTGATCGTAACTATGTCTTCCGTATCAGCGCAAAACCTGCGGGTTGCCACCTATAATCTGCGGTATGATAATCCCGGAGATTCACTGAATGCCTGGCCAAACCGGATCAGCTGCGTGACCAATCTGATACTTCTGAACGATTTCGAAATTTTCGGCACGCAGGAAGGCCTGAAACACCAGCTCGAAGATCTCAAAAAGGAGCTTGCAGGATACGAGTACACTGGCGTTGGTCGCGACAACGGAGATCAGAAGGGTGAACACTCTGCAATTTTTTATAAAAAGGATAAATTCAGGCTGCTGTTGAGCGGCAATTTCTGGCTGGCGGAAAAGACCGATAAACCCAATAAGGGATGGGATGCTGCTCTGCCACGTATTTGTTCATGGGGTAAATTTGAGGTAATCGAAACGGGGAAGGTGTTTTATATATTCAACGTCCATTTTGATCACCAGGGTGAGGTAGCCCGAAGAGAAAGCGCCCGGCTTGTGATCCGCAAAATCAGCGAAATAGCCGGAAACTCACCCTGCATCCTGACAGGTGATTTTAATTTTAATGAAAACCATGAAAGCTATACCTACCTGAAAACATCAGGTTTATTAAGAGACACCTACGATCTTGCAGGAATACGGTACGCTCCGGGCGGCACTTTCAACGAATTCGACATAACCTCCATACCTGAGGGAAGGATTGATCATATATTCATCACACCTGCATTTGAAGTAATACGTTATGGAATATTGACCAACACCTGCAAGGGAAGATACCCTTCGGATCATTTCCCGGTGTTTGTAGAAATGAATTTAAATTAAGCCTTTCAAAGTAATGTTTCGAAACTATCTCATTGTAGCATTCAGAAACCTGTTCAGAACCCGGCAATTTTCCATTATTAACATTCTGGGACTTTCAATAGGGATGACAGCCTTTTTGATTATCCAGCATTATGTGAGCTTCGAAAAAAGTTATGACAGGTTTTATGCGAACAGTGATCGGATATACCGGTTGAGGTATGAACGATACAGTGAAGACGGTGAATCCGTTCGGTTTGCATCATGCTGTCCTCCGGTGGGATTAAGGATCAGGAAGTTGTTACCCGAAGTGGAACTGGTGGCACGTATTTGTCGCTATCCTGCTTCGGTTTCCTATAATGAAAACAGGTTTATTGAGGAACGTTTGTTTTACGCTGAATCTGAATTCTTCAGGATTTTTAATTTCACATTTGTTGAAGGTGGTCCTGTTAAGGGAATCCATGATCCCAACACGGCCTTTATTTCACGGTCCACAGCCAGAAAATATTTTGGCGATGAGAATCCCATGGGTAAATCTATAAAACTGGACAATACAACTGAATACCAGATTACCGGCATATTTGAAGATGTACCGGAAAACTCGCATATCAAGTGTGATATTGTTCTGCCATGGGCGAATCTGTTGGATATTCTTGGAATTGATTTTGATGATTCATGGGGAGATTCCGGCGCATACACCTATATCCTGTTTAAAAAAGGAGTTAATATCTCAGCTTTTCAAAAAAAACTGGATGCAATCGCTGAAAAGGAGTTTGGAGAAGCTTTGAAATATTATAAGCTCACGATGACCCTGCCGATACAGCCACTTACGGATATACACCTTACTTCACATTATCAGCAGGAATTTGAGCCCAATGGTGATTATTCTGCCATCAAACTGCTCTCTGCCATTGCATTTTTTATTTTGGGAATCGCATGGGTTAATTATATCAATCTTTCAACAGCGCGTTCCCTGACCCGTGCCAGGGAAGTTGGATTGCGGAAAGTGGTTGGTGCCTCCCGGGCACAGTTGGTTGTGCAGTTCTTTCTGGAGGTCTTTATTATGAATTTGATTGCGATAGGTGTAACAATCCTGTTGTTAACACTTGTCCTGCCCTTCATGGCTCCGGTGACCGGAACACCTTTAAGTTACAGGATCTGGAACCAAAACTGGCTTTGGCCGGCCTTTGCGCTTTTACTGTTGTCGGGTGTATTCCTTTCCGGATTTTACCCGGTTATATTGTTGTCCTCATTCAAACCGCTTCAGGTTTTAAAAGGTAAGCTCGGAAATAATCCAAAAGGATTAAATCTCCGCAAAATATTGGTAGTTTTTCAGTTCGTTATGTCGCTCTGCTTGATTACAGCCACCCTGACCGTGTATTTGCAGATATCATTTATGAAAAAAATGAACCTTGGTTTTAATAAGGATCAGGTGCTTGTGGTAAGAGCTCCAAGGGCGAGGGAGGCAAACTTTAACAGCAGCATGTTTACATTCAAGCAGGAAATCCTGAAGAATCCCCGGATCAGCCAAATGAGTGTAGTTACGGAGGTTCCTGGTCGCCAGATATACTGGGATGCAGGTGGTATCTTTCCTGTCGGATCCGATGAAAGCAAAAACTACCAGATCGTGGGAATTGATTATAATTTCGTCGACCTTTTCCAAACGCCTCTAATAGCAGGAAGAAATTTTTCAATACTATTTCCTTCCGACACTCTGGCCTTGATACTGAACGAAACGGCTGTCAAATGGATGGGATTCCCGCATCCTGATTCTGCAATTGGCCGGCAGGTAAATTATTGGGATGTTATTTACACAATCATCGGTGTGATGGAAGATTATCATCAACAATCTCCTAAAGCAGCCTTTGAACCCCATATTTACAGGTTTCTGCCTTATGGCAGGGGAGTTCGCGGCATGTTCGCTTTTAAACTGAATACTCAGGAATCAAACACAACAGTGACCATAATTCAGAAATATTTTGATCAATTTTTCCCGGGAAACTCATTTGAATATTTCTTTCTGGATGATTATTTCAATGCCCAATATCAGGATGATATGATTGTTGGAAAGGTGTTTGGACTATTTTCGCTGTTGGCAGTTTTTATCACAGCCCTGGGGATCTATGGTTTATTTTCATTTCTGATGCTTCAACGCACCAAAGAGATCTGTATCCGAAATATTATGGGAGCTAGTATTTCCAGGATTCTTTTCCTGTTTGGTCGTGAGTTTTTTCTGTTAATAATAATCGCTTTCTTCATTTCATGGGTGCTTTGTTCTGCTGGCATACAATGGTGGCTGAATTCCTTTGCCAGTAAAATGCCGGTTACTATATGGCTTTTCTTACTGCCCCTGTTATTGATGATGGCAGTTGCCGGAATGACAATCGGTTCACAGGTCATCAAGGTTGCCCGCGCAAATCCTGCGGGGAACCTAAGGTATGAGTAAATTATTTTTCAGCCATTTTTCAACCATGGTTTGGTACATCTCAACTGCCTGGACCATCCAGCTCAGATCCTCACGCTGACTTGCCAGGTGAAAATACCGGTCGGGCACATAGCCGTCAGGATACATAGTAAAACGTGTTTTGCCGTATACTTTGTTCAGCGTGTCCCATTTCTGCTGAAAATCCTGCAAGGCGATTTTTACCTGCTGCATGCCTGCTTTTTGCTGAACCTGATCACCATCGTCACATTGCTTAATGGCAAGCAAAATGTTCGGCGCCGTGATCTGAAAATCATACAATGCCATAGCCAGTTCCCAATAATACCTGTTTCTTCGGGAGGTGTTATGCAATTCCTTTAAACGCTGAGAAAGTGCACTGTAAGCACTTGTCTCAGCCAGCGCCAAGTCGAGCCGGTCCTTATATTTCAAGCTCCAGGCACCAGGTGTATGTAAATCGGGCAATTCAATCAGCCGGGTGGTGTAATCAAAAGGCTTGTTTTCCGTTCCTTCCAATGGAGGGAGCCAGTGTTCCATCTGTGAGAAGCTCTGCAGGGCGTTATTATCGTCCAGCAAGCCCCCCTTTCTGAAGAAAGCTTCGTACCAGAATTCAGAACCCTGTCTTAACCGATTATTAAAATCCTGATAATCCGGGATGGATAACCCGAACTCCCTTTGCAGCCAGGCCCTGTCATATTCTTCCAACGTGCGGGCATCAGGAGACCAACTGTATTCAGCAGCGGCAATAAATCCCCGCCAGTAGTTCTCCATGTGAGGGGATTTATCATCCCAGGCGGTACAGAGCATCCCGTTAACATTCTTTTCAGCAGCCAGTTGTATGAAGCTTTGAATGGTTATGACACCTGATGAGGCCATGCCTTTGTCCCGCTCATCCGGTTGAAACAACATCCCTCCTTCGGCGTTCGTGGCGGTCGCAATCATGGCTTTTAATCCGCGACTCTTGTACCAGTCAAGCGCAAGAATATTACCGGGTTGTCGCGCCATAGAATAATTCCAGCGCATATAAACGCAATTTTTAGGGAAATCATGCAAAAGGTTGTCGAGTTCAGGAATTCCCTTTTCCCAGCTTCTGGAAGCATCCGGAGCAGTAATATCATCCATATAGGTTGTTTCATAAACACCGGCATGTTTCAGCGGCATATCATCCCAGAATATCGGAATGCGACCGTTTTCACCGGCGAATTCGCATACTCTTTTCAACCAGTACAGGCTTAAACTCAGCATCCCCTCCTTATCAGCCATGGGTTTGCACCGGGGACATAATCCTATATTTCCGATCTCATCACCGCCGATATGGAGGTATTTTGAACCCGGAGTAGCATCGATGGCATCGCGGTATAAATCAAACAGCACCTGGTAAGTACCTTCATGCAACGGACAGAATGCCCATCTGTTAAAGGAAAGTTCACGCAGGTGTGCGTACTGCTGATGTTTGAGAATAAATGTTGCATGTCCCAATCCCTGAACCAAAGGAGTGATTTCAATATGTCTTTCACGGGCATACCTGGTCAATGCGGCCATCTCGTCAATACTTATTGCCTGGGGCGCTCCTACCAAAGACTGACGCCGGTAACGCAGCTTATCTTCGAACTCAAAAACCACTGCATTGATCTTGTACCTTGCCAGCCTGTCAATGCTTTCATAATAATAGTGCATGTGATCGAGGTGGTGCTTGACATCAAAATGAACTGCCCTGTATGCCAATGCCGGAAAATCGGTGATTTTACAGGAAGGAACCGGTTTATGATAATCCACGGCATCTTCGAAAAGTTGCTCCAGGGTTTGACAACCATAGAATAAACCCGCTTCTCCGGTGGCCCTGATCTCTGCCCTATCCTGGGTGACAGTCAGAATATACCCCTCGTCAGATGGCAGCATGGTAATGCTGGTATCCAGCACAAGGGCAAGTGTTCCTTTGCCCGTTGATTTGCCTACAGCAAGTCCGGATAGGAATTTTCCCATCACCGGGCGCCTGAAATCCCCTTTCAAAACGACATTTTTAAGCGCAGATGGTTCAAGGCCTTTCCCATGCATCAAAACAACACTGTGAGGTTGTGGCAGAACGATAAAAGGAGCAGGCAATTCAGCGGATAGCCCGGGAGCCGGAACGAAGGAAAAGTACAACCAGCAAGCCAGTGTCAACAGACCATATGTTTTCATGATGATAAATTAAGTTGGGAATAATTTGTAGTATAGGAGTTGAAGTTACAGAAAAAAACCGGCCCGGAAAATTTCCGGGCCGGAAGCATACACTTTAACTATTCAACTCTGAAAGGAAATTTACAATACACTTATCTTCTGCCTGATGAGGTTCTTTTTGTACTATTGTCAGATTTTTCTTTGCCTGAAGACCTGCCTGAGCTTTGCGACTGTGTGCTGCCGGAGGAGCGCCGTGAAGAAGAACCATTGCCCACCGAACTTCCCGATGAGGATTTGGTCTCAGTTTTGACATTGCTCCCTGAAGACTGCCGTGGAGACGATGGACGGCTGGTAGTAGCTTCAGTCGATTTACGTTCAGGAGTACTGTTAACCCTGCTGTCGCTGGAGGACCTTCTGTTTCCATTATTTATAGTGCTTTCGGTCGTTTTCAGCTCATTGCTTGACCTGCCTGTCGTTGCCCCGGTGGAACGGGTTGGGGTTGCTCTCCGGTTTGTTGTTGCAGAACTACCCTGGGTTGATGTCGATTTGCTTACCTGCTGGCTCCTGGAGGAACTGCCTGCATCGCGCCTGCTGGTGGTGGCATAAGCCTGTCTGCCAACCCGGGTACCTTCCTGGCGTGTTTCGGGATGCGAGTATGTGGTCCTGTAAGTACCCCTGCTGATGTTTGTAGCTACATAGGGTGAATAATTCCTTCTGCTGCCATAGTAATAACTGTGATAACGGGGGTAGCGGTAATCGTTGTAGTGCCTGTAATATCCGTAGTAATGCGGATACCAGTTGTAATGATAGCCATAATAGTAATCCCAGTAGTAGGGAGTCCAAGGACGCCAGTAGCTTGGGTAGTATCCCCAGTAAAAGGGTGAATGCCATACCATATAGGTAGGTAAAAACATGAACCTGATCAATGGCCATGCAGCCACTTCAACGGTTGAAACGCGGTTCACGACAACTGTTTGACCTTGAACAACAGTTGTTCTGCCGGTATAGCCAGGATTGGGTGTTTCTCCGGCAAACTCGTAATTGGGTTCAACGATATAGTTCTTGCCATACAAGGCTTCATCACCGATCAGCTGTATCGTGACCTGGTTATTGCCTTCCTGCTGCACAATGAATACAGCAACATCCTGGTTTTCAAGTGCATTGATGGCAACCTGCAGCACGATAACGTGTACCTTACCATCCGGTTGGTCAATGACCCTTATATAATCTATATAATTATCCCCGTTCAGGTCGAGGTTATTGATTCTCGAATCCTGATCATTCAGGGTCCTTTCAAACCCCTCAAGGGTCTCGGATTCCTGGAACAGTTTCATAACAGCAAAGAGGTTCAGGTTATCACCCGGTAATCCCAGCCTTGCTTCGGCATAATCCTGTGCGTTTGACACGGATGATGCGGCGATCATCAGTGGGACCATCAAAATGTAAACTAACTTTTTCATGACTTTGTACTTTAGTTGTTATACCATATACAATTTTAATGCCATGTTAAATTGTAAAGAAATTTTTTATATATTTGATCAGCACAGTACAGCACAGCATAGTTAATGATGACTGAACTTCAATTCCGGGACAATTTCAGTTCCACCAAGGTCAGGAGCCTGGTAGAAGCTCTGTGCGAAGCTATCAGCCAGGGGAAATTCTTAACCGGTCAGACGCTTCCATCAGTTAACCAACTCAGCCGGCAGTACAACCTTTCAAGGGATACTGTGTTTAAGGCATACTGCGAATTAAAGAAACGCGGGATCGTGGATTCCACCCCTGCCAAAGGGTATCATGTGGCAGGCATGATGAACAAGGTGCTGCTGATGCTTGACATTTACAGCCCGTTCAAAGATATTTTGTACAATTCATTTGTAAGCAGACTTCCAAAAAATTTCAAGGTCGATCTGGTTTTTCATTTTTACAACGAGCACCTTTTTGAAACGGTAATTTCAGACAGCCTGGGTCGCTACAATTATTATGTGATCATGAATTTCAGCAATGAAATACTGCATGACTCGCTGCGTAAAGTCGATCCGGCAAAACTACTGATTCTCGATCTTGGTGATTTTGATAAAAATGACTACGCCTATGTTTGTCAGGACTTTGGAACATCCGTGTATGACTGTCTGAAAACCCATCTGGACCTGATCCGCAAATACAAGCGATTTGTCCTTTACCTGCCCAGGGAATCGGAACATCCCGAAATTCTGATCAAATACTTTAAAAAATTCACCGTTGATCATTTTCCGGATGCCGATGTGATCAGGTCGCCGCAAAAGATAATCCTTAAGAAAGATACAGCCTACCTGGTCATTCAACAGAAAGATCTGGTTTCCATGGTTAAACGATGCCGGAACGAAAAACTGAGCATTGGCAAGGATATCGGGTTGATCGCCTATAACGACACACCCATGTATGAGATCATTGAAAACGGCATTACGGTGATCTCGACGGATTTTGCCCAGATGGGACAGAAAGCAGCTGAATTTGTAACAACCCGGGAGAAATTGCAGGAGGTTATTCCTGCAAGGATGATCGTGAGGGGATCGCTTTAAAGAGAATTATGAATTATGAATTATGAATTTTGAATTATGAATCTTAGATCTTAGATCTTAAATCTTAAATCTTAGATCTTAAATCTTAAATCTTGAATCTTGAATTATAAATCCTTAAGAATAGTAATATGAACAGATTAAAAGTTTCTTTGCCAAAAGTTGGAATTCGCCCGGTTATTGATGGGCGTCTGGGTGGCGTGCGGGAATCCCTGGAAGAGCAGACCATGGGCATGGCCAGAAGGGTTGCCGACCTGCTCACCGCTGAACTGCGACATGCTGACGGCAGTCAGGTGCAATGTGTTATTGCCGGTACCTGCATCGGTGGTGTTGCCGAAGCCGCCTTAGCGGCTGAGAAATTTGAACGTGAAGGCGTTGGCGTATCCATTACTGTTACACCCTGTTGGTGTTATGGCATTGAAACCATTGACATGCACCCTACCCTGCCGAAGGCCATCTGGGGTTTTAACGGTACCGAGCGACCCGGGGCTGTGTATCTTGCTGCTGCCCTGGCAGGTCATAACCAGAAAGGATTGCCGGCTTTCAGCATTTACGGGCACGATGTACAGGACTCCACTGACACCAGTATCCCTGCTGATGTTAAAGAAAAGTTATTGCGCTTTACCAAGGCAGGAGTTGCCGTTGCCACCATGCGTGGAAAATCCTACCTCTCTATCGGTTCTGTTTCCATGGGTATTGCCGGATCGATTGTTGACGCTGATTTCTTCCAATCCTATCTGGGAATGCGGAATGAATATGTGGATATGAGTGAGATCATCCGTCGTGTTAATGAAGGTATTTACGACAAAGAAGAATTTACCAGGGCCATGCAATGGACCAGATCCAATTGCAAAGAAGGCGCTGATCTTAATCCGGCTGATTTGAAGTTAAGCCGGGAACGGCTCGATGAAATCTGGGAATACGTCGTGAAAATGACATTGATCATGCGCGACCTGATGATCGGCAACCCAAAACTTGCAGAAATGGGATTCGGTGAAGAAGCCCTTGGCCATAATGCCATAGCTTCAGGATTTCAGGGTCAGCGGCAATGGACCGACCATATGCCGAACGGTGATTTCTCAGAAGCCATTCTGAATTCATCCTTTGATTGGAACGGTATCCGCCAGGCGTTTGTAGTGGCCACGGAAAACGACAGCCTTAACGGGGTGGCCATGTTGTTTGGCCATCTACTCAGCAATACCCCCCAGGTATTCGCTGACGTTCGCACATACTGGAGTCCGGAAGCCGTGAAGCGGGTCACCGGGAAGACCCTTTCAGGAATTGCTTCCAACGGAATGATACACCTGATCAATTCGGGCTCGGCATCGCTTGACGGCAGCGGACAAATGACCAGGGACAATGCCCCGGCCATGAAACCCTATTGGGAAATCACAGACGGAGAAGTTAAAAAATGCCTGGAGTCCACTACCTGGTACCCCGCATCCAGGGGGTACTTCCGGGGAGGCGGATTTTCTTCCTCCTTCCTGACAAAAGGGGGTATGCCGGTGACAATGTCACGCATCAACCTGGTGAAAGGCGTTGGTCCCGTACTGCAGATTGCAGAAGGCTGGACAGCCGAAATACCTTCGGAAGTGCACAGAATACTCGATGAACGTACCGACCAGACCTGGCCTACAACCTGGTTTGTTCCTCGCCTTACCGGCAAAGGTGCATTTGCAGATGTATATTCGGTGATGAACAACTGGGGTGCGAATCACGGAGCCTTCAGCTATAGCCATATCGGCGCCGACCTGATCACCCTGGCTTCCATGCTCCGGATACCCGTATGCATGCACAACGTGGAGGACAAATATATTTTCAGGCCCAGCGCATGGAATGCTTTCGGAATGGATCCGGAGGGCTCGGACTACAGGGCTTGTGGGGCGTATGGGGCTTTATACAAATAGGAAATTGAAGATCGAACAAGGAACACCGATTTTTGAATATCGAAGAAAAAAACTTCGAAAATCATCATTCCTTGTTCGATGTTCGGTGTTAATCAAACTGAAAACAACTAATTTCTTTACCATGAAAAAATCAAAAGTTCTGCTTTGTTCGATTTTTCTTATGACAGCAATTATGCTGCCTGCACAGCAATCACCCTCTCCGGCATACACCGATGCCTACAACAAGCTCATGCAGCGTACCGAATGGTGGCGCAATGATCGCTTCGGCATGTTTATCCACTTTGGCGCTTATGCTGTGGCTGCCAGGGGTGAATGGGTCAAATCAAATGAACAGCTTACCACCGAACAGTACCAGAAATACGTGGACGCTTTTAACCCTGCCGACTTTGATGCCAAGGAATGGGCCCGAACAGCCAAAGCCGCCGGAATGAAATATGCCGTTCTCACAGCCAAGCATCACGACGGTTTCTGCATGTTCGACAGTAAACTTACCGATTACAAACTCAGCAGACAGTTTGACGGCCGTGATCTGGTGCATGAATTTCTCGATGCATTCAGGGCTGAAGGACTGAAAGTGGGATTATACTACTCCATCATCGACTGGCATCATCCCGACTATCCGAACGTAGGCAATCATCCGCAACGGGAAGATGATGAGTATGCCAAACGGAAGTTCAACTGGGACAACTACCTGAAATATATGCATGGTCAGGTGGAGGAACTGGTAAGGGATTACGGAAAACTGGACATCATGTGGTTCGATTATTCATTCGATGATTACAGCGGAGAAAAATGGAAAGCCAAAGAACTTGTCGAACTGGTGCATAAATACCAACCCGGCATTCTTCTCGATAACCGGCTGGAAGTGAACCAGGGAACCGCCACGGAGGGACGTACCATCAGCAGGTTTGGTGATTTTGAAACTCCCGAACAGGGTATTCCCGATGAAGGGCTTCTGGACAAGTACGGCAATCCCATTCCCTGGGAAACCTGCCTGACCCTCAATAACAACTGGGGTTACTATGAATCCGATAAAAACTGGAAGTCTCCTGAACTGATCGTCCATGCGCTTGTAAACTGTGTAAGCAAAAATGGTAACCTGTTGTTAAATGTCGGACCTGATGCCCGGGGCAGAATTCCGGCCGAAAGTATCCGTATCCTGAAAGATGTTGGCAGGTGGATGAATAACAACGGCGAAAGCATCTATGGATGTGGAGCTTCAATGTTTGTCAAACCCGATTGGGGAAGGTATACGCAAAAGGGGAATAACCTCTATGCACACTGGATGTATCCCACAGTTGGGCATATCAACATCAAAGGCATGGGTGACAAAGCAAGTCGTGTTACTTTGCTGAGTTCAGGGGCAGAACTTCCGTCTGAAACAGGATGGTGGGGCAACAGCGGACAGGGAAACTTTTTCGTAAACATTGGCAGTCCTACTTACATGACCTTTCAATTGCCTGATCTGTATGACACCGTGATAAAAATCACAACAAAATAACCAAATATGCAGCACATACAAAAATTATACACCTATTTACTATTGCAGGTATTGCTGGTCTGCTTTTTCCTGTCCTGCCAACCCCATAAAAAAAGTAACGAAACCATGATAAACTATGATACTGTCCCCGGCACCTATGGCCATGATCTGTCCTTTTTGAACAATTACCAGGAGACTGTTGTGCTCACAGACAGCCTGGGGATGGCACAGGTTCTCATCATTCCCGGTTGGCAGGCAAGGGTAATGACCAGCACTGCCAATGGTCCCGCAGGATTCAGCTATGGGTGGATCAACTATAATCTGATTCAGTCGGGTAAAAAAGCCGAGCACATCAACGCATTCGGAGGCGAAGAAAGGCTATGGCTGGGTCCCGAGGGCGGCCAGTTTTCCATCTATTTTTCCAAAGGTGTCACACAGGAATATTCTAACTGGCAAGTTCCGGCTGAACTGGATACTGTTGCTTTTGACCTGGTATCCAAAAGCCGAACACTTGCCAGCTTTGGCAAACAATTCACTCTGACAAACTATTCAGGGACCAGGATGGATATAGGCATTGAGCGTACCGTTGAGCTTATGGATAACGAAGCCATCGGTAAGGCGCTCGGATTTGAGCTGCCTGATTCAATAGCCCGGGTTGCTTATCAATCGGAAAACGTTCTAACGAACAACGGTGAGAAAACCTGGACCAAAGAAACCGGCATGCTTTCCGTATGGATGCTATCCATGCTGACTCCCTCACCTGGTGTTACCATCTTTATTCCATACCGGGATATTCCGGAAAAGCAGGATGAAAAAATCCTGAACGATGATTACTTTGGCAAAGTACCCTCTGACAGGCTCGTTGTCAGAAACGGCATTATTTATTTCAAGGCTGATGGCAAATACCGAAGCAAGATCGGCATACCTCCCCAACGGGCCATGAACTTCTCCGGAAGCTATGATGCGAAGAACAGAACACTGACCGTTCTTTGGTGCGATCTGCTGGAAGGAATAAAGGACTATGTCAATTCAAAATGGGAAATCCAGAAAGATCCGTTTTCAGGAGATGCCATCAATGCATACAATGATGGTCCGGTGGAAGACGGAACCCAAATGGGGCCCTTTTATGAACTGGAGAGTTCAAGCCCGGCCGCAAACCTGAAACCAGGGGAAAAAATGATGCACAGGCAGCGGATCTTTCACTTTGAAGGAAGCGAGGATCAGCTCGCTGTAATTGTAGAAAAGATCTTCGGAATTTCCCTGGATGAAGTGAATAGTGCTTTAAATTAGACAAATGCAAACCAAATACTAATAATGAGAACTACTGTTATTCTGCTTCTATCCTTAATAGTGGCATCCTGTTCCACTGACCGGCATGGTAATACCATTGACCTTTCCGGCGAGTGGAACTTCCGGTCCGACCCGGAAAGTCAGGGTATCATGCAAAAATGGTTTTCGGCACGCCTGCCCGAAACAATAATACTTCCGGGTTCCATGACTGAAAACGGCATCGGAGAAGATGTCGGTCTGAATACTCCATGGACCGGATATATCGTTGACAGTTCCTGGTTCTTCAGTCCGGAAATGGAAAAATATCGCAAACCCGGTAACATCAAGGTGCCTTTCTGGTTGCAGCCCGTTAAATATTATGCCGGAATGGCATGGTACCAGAAAAAAGTGAAAATACCCTCCTCCTGGAAAGGAAAAAACATTCAGCTCTTCCTGGAACGCTGTCACTGGGAAAGCCGGGTGTGGATCGATGATCAGGAGGCCGGAATGCAAAATTCGTTGGGTACAGCCCATGTTTATGATCTTACCTCATGGCTCGCACCTGGAAACCATACCATTACAATCTGTGTGGATAACCGCACAAAAGATATTGATGTGGGCATGAATTCACACAGCATCAGCGATCATACCCAGTCGAACTGGAACGGGATCACAGGCCGCATTGAACTGCAGTCACGGTCAAAAATTTTCATTGCCGGGGCCTCACTCTATCCAGATCTGGGAAAAAAGCAGGTGAAAGTAAAACTCAACGTGCAAAATGAAACCGGATCCGATAGCCAGGTAATAATTTCTCTTTCCGGAAAATCCCTGAACAACGATGCCCTGGATATTAGGGAGCTGATAATTGATAAACCTGTTGATGCAGGATCAAACGAAGTGGTTATTGATTGCCCCATGGGCGGTGATATTCTGTTGTGGGACGAATTTGAGCCCAATTTGTACCGTATGAAAATTGAAATTTCATCGACGGATGGCCAGTCAGATACCCGGGAAATCGAATTTGGCATGCGTGAATTCGGTACCCGGGGGACACAGTTCACAATCAACGGCCGGCCGATTTTTCTCCGCGGAACACTCGAATGTGCCATATTTCCTGAAACAGGCTATCCGCCAACTGATACTGCCTCCTGGATGAGAATATTCAGGATCGCGCGTGCCCATGGACTCAATCACATGCGCTTCCATTCATGGTGCCCTCCTGAGGCCGCCTTTGCGGCGGCAGACCATGCAGGCTTTTATTTGCATGTGGAATGTTCCTCTTGGGCTAACCAGGGCTCTGCCATTGGCGACGGCAAACCCATTGATCAGTTTATCTATGATGAAAGTGAACGCATGGTGGATGATTACGGAAATCATCCCTCCTTTTGCATACTGCTGTATGGCAATGAACCGGCTGGGGATAACCAGGAAAAATGGCTGACTGATTTTATCAACCATTGGAAAAAGAAAGATCCGCGCAGGTTGTATTCAAGCGGTGCCGGATGGCCTGATATCGGTGTAACGGATTTTAACAGCACCGCCTACCCACGCATCCAGGGCTGGGGAGAAGGACTCAACAGCATCATCAATGCACAGCCCCCGCGAAGTGACTATGACTGGAGTGAAAGGATTGCAACAACGCGCAAACCAACAGTGAGTCATGAGATCGGTCAATGGTGCGTGTATCCCGATTTTAAAGAGATCGCGCAGTACACAGGTGTGCTGAAGGCCAGGAATTTTGAGATCTTTCAGGAAACCCTGCGCGAAAACCATATGGAGCACCTGGCCGACAGCTTTTTATTGGCTTCCGGCAAATTGCAGACACTTTGCTATAAAGCCGACATTGAAGCCGCTCTGCGCACTCCCGGATTTGCCGGATTCCAGCTGCTGGACCTGCATGATTTTCCCGGACAGGGAACAGCCCTGGTGGGTGTGCTGAATCCGTTCTGGGAAAGCAAAGGTTATGTAACTCCGCAGGAATACAGCCGGTTCTGCAATGCTACCGTGCCCCTGATCCGTTTACCCAAACTGGTGTACCAATCGGATGAGACCCTGAAGGCCAGGGCGGAAATAGCCCATTTCGGACCAAATGAATTAAGCAGCATTGTGCCGGAATGGACCATCACCGATCCATCCGGTCATGTTGTTTCATCAGGCAGGCTGGAGAAAACAACCATCAGGTCAGGCAACGGCTGGCAGCTGGGAGAAATCGTGGTGCCGCTGAACACCTTTGAGCAGCCCGTGAAACTTACAATCCATTTGAAAGTATCTGACTTTGAGAATAGCTGGGATATATGGGTATATCCGGCAATATTGCAGGAAACAGGGACTGGTATCCTGATTACCCGGAACCTGGATGCCCGGGCGCTGGAAGTGCTGAAGCAAGGAGGCAAGGTGCTGCTCACTCCCAAAAAAGGATCATTAAAATCCGAAGCCGGCGGGAATATAGCCGCAGGCTTTTCAAGCATCTTCTGGAACACAGCCTGGACAAGCAAACAGGCGCCGCACACACTTGGCGTTCTCTGTAATCCAAATCATCCGGCCCTTGCTGCCTTCCCGACAGAATACCACAGCAACTGGCAATGGTGGGATGCCATGAGTCACACGGATGCCATCGTGCTTTCCAACTTCCCAACCGAACTCCGGCCTATTGTTCGCATTATTGATGACTGGTTCACCAACCGCCCCCTGGCAATGATCTTTGAAGCTTCGGTGGGAAAGGGAAAAATCATTGTTTGTGGTGTCGACCTGCTGACAGATGCAGAAAAAAGACCTGAAGCACAACAGTTGCTGTTCAGCTTAAAGCAATACATGGCAGGAGACCATTTCCATCCTGCGGTAATGTTGGAGGCAGGTCAGATAAAAGGGATTTTTAATTAAATATTAAATTCTGGGCATATCATCATTAGGCCCATAGGGCCGGCATTATGGCAGAAAATGATATACCCTACCCTCACAAACAGGCCCGCAGGGCCGGCCTGTTTGTAGAATAATCAATAACCCTGTATAATCAAAATCTCCGTAGGAGCGACCTGATGGAAAAAGGTCACTCCTGCGGAGCTTCATCGTGATTTCACCATGCACCATTTCTACAAACGGGCCGCTCCGGAGCTCGATTGAAATTAACATTCTGCCTACCAATATACCGCCCTTACAGGGCTTTGGTTTATCTAACTTTTTTTTTCTACCAATATATCGCCCTACGGGGCTAAGGATACTTCCTATTATGATTTTACGTTAAAAGCGCCATAGGCGCGACATTACGGTAGAGCCCGATCCGACAAATAATCACCTGAGGCCCGTGGGGCCGGTCTGTTTGTAGCTCACGCGTTTACCCGGCATCATCAAAAGCTCCGTAGGAGCGAACTGTCATTTGCAGGCCACCCCTACGGAGCTAAATCCCGTCAGCTTACCTCCATCATATTTACATACAGATCGCTCCTTCAGAGCTTCAGAAAACATATATATCTGCATTTTTCCCAACCAATCCCGAACGTGTGGGATTATTATGCAGGTATTCAATTTATTCACAGATCAATTTAGAACTATACAGATGGACAGCTTGATTCTCATAAGGCGAAGTTAAGAAAACTATGTCTAGCGGGGATCGTTTACCTATCGTTACAATCATATTTAATCCTGAAAATTTTAAACTCACCATTTCTACATACCCTAATATCAGGATTGTTATGTAATTTTTCAACACTATCACCTATAATTGCATATTCATAAAAACCACTCCTATCTCTAAAGTCTATGATCGAAATACTATCATTCATTGATTTAACAATTATCGTAGGTAACAAATGATTAGTAGCATCCGAGTATTTGTTACTTATTATACCCTTATACTCCAATTTTATTGTTTGATCGTATGCCTCTAAACATATTTCATGTTTCGAAGGTGTGAAAATATAGAAAAGCACTATAGTAATTGTAACAAATACAAGGGATAATAGAATTTCTTTCCCCCTCATCATTTTATTCTTTTAAAAAATCAAAAATAAGACCAAAATCTATCGGCCAAAGCGGTTTAGATAATAAAAATTGCAACGGAATTATAAGTGTCTCTGTTTCCTTATAATTACTGGTCAAATACTCTCTTTATAAAATCGTTATATAACTTTTTATAAACATCCCTGTTTTCCGAAGGCTTATACACCTCATACCTTCTGTTTACGGCCGAAAATGCCTCTTCGGTATTTCTGTGTATTCCCATTCCCGTAAATGCAACCATAGCTGCTCCCAGCGCTGTAGCCTCCTTCATATCGAGAGCCTTAACCGGAATACCCGTTACATCGGCCCTGATCTGGTTCCACAGCTGATTTTTTGAACCACCACCAACGCAGATCACATCCCTGGCCTGGAAATTTCCTGCCTGCTGCAGTTTTTCCAGTCCATAAGTCAGATAGAAGCTCAGAGCCTCAAGTCCGGCCCTATAAATATGTGCCCGGGAGGTATCGTGCATCAGTCCGCCAATATTTCCCGGTTTCCCTGAGAATCCCCCGGGAAAAAGCTCCGGAACCATAAAAACGCCGTCACAGCCGGGAGGAATTGCACCGGCTTCATGGATCATAACCGAATAAAGTGATTTATCTCCCTGCAGATCAGAATAAAACAACCTGCTGATCCATTCCAGAACGCCGGAGGCTACCCATTGAATTCCCGGGTTCACCAGTCCGGATTGCGCATCCAGTTCAATGGTCAGGCCTGAATTCAAGGGAGGTATTATAAGATCTTCAGCTTGCGTGCGTACCATGAGGATCTCCCAGGTCCCCGAACTCAGGACAGGCTGGTTAACACCTGCTCCCGACGCCAGTATGGCAAACTGGGTGTCATGACCTGCAGCAATTGCCGGGATCCCGGGTTTAATCCCCAGTTCCCGGGCTGCTTTCTGCGTTATATTTCCGACGACGGTTCCTGGTTCAACCAGGGCAGGAAAGACAGAGGATGTCAATCCAGGCTTTTGCAGGATATCATCCGAGAAGTTTCGCTTTTTCAGATCCGTCAGCATACTTGTCCCGGCCATGGTGGCATCCGTGACAAACTCACCTGTGAGGCGATGAAGGATAAGCGAAGGCATCATCAGATAGTAATCCATTTCCTGCAGGACATCGGGCCGGTTTTCCTTCAACCAGATCAGTTTATACAGGGTGTTGAAATGATAAGACTGCAGACCTGTGGTACGATAAAGCCATTCCGGTTCGAAATATTTATTAATGTTCTTTGCAACGACTTCTGTGCGATTGCATTGCCAGGAAATAACCGGGTAACAAAGAGATCCGTCCTTCTTCACGGCAGCCCCGTCGACCCCGAAAGTTGTTACTGTTACGGCAATGATTTCCGAATCACCAGCCAGATTGCTGATCTTTTTGCTGCAATTGGACAGCTTTTTCCAGATATCATCGATGTCCCAGATTAGCCCTCCTGCCAAGAACGGATCAGGAATGGTTTTATTTGGAATGGAATGCGATGCAATCACTTTTCCGGATGTATCCACCAAACAGGCTTTGACATTGGTGGCCCCGCAATCAAGGATAAGTACCGTTCTTTTCATTCTGTTCAACAAGTAATTACTAGTGAATTAGTCATTATGTCAAAAGCTTAATTTAATGGTCTGGCCTGCATCCAAACTCAACTCCCTGCTTTCATTGCCGGCAATTACCTTACATGAGTTTCCGATTTTGCTGGTGATGGTTGCCTCAATGGGTTTGCCGTCTTCCCAAACAATATCCACTTCGAATCCTCCCCTGGCACAAAGTCCGCGGACTGAACCCTTTTTCCATACATCGGGCAATGCAGGTAATAACCTGATTTCATTACTGTTCGATTGTAACAACATTTCGGCTACAGCAGCTGCTCCACCAAAATTGCCATCGATCTGAAATGGAGGATGCGCGTCAAATAGATTCGGATAAGTACCTCCTCCGCCTGAATAGTCTGTCCGCATCCCGTCGGGCTCCACATATTTTAGTAATTCGCGGTACATCTTATAGGCGCGATTGCCATCCCCCAGCCTTGCCCAAAGGTTAATCCGCCATCCTTTTGACCAGCCGGTAGTTTCATCTCCCTTTATTTCCAAAGTTTTAATACAGGCGTCAGCCAGTTCCGGTGTGGTATAAGGAGTAATCTGATGACCAGGGTAAAGTCCAAACAGGTGCGATTGATGCCTGTGACGTGGATCTTCATCCTCCCAATCGTAATACCATTCCTGAAGGTTGCCCTTTTTTCCAACAGTATAAGGATGCAGCCGTTCCAGTGCTTCTACTAGTTTAATCCGAAAACCGGCATCGGCATTCAGCAGTTCTGAAGCCGCCACCGTCTGTTCCATGCATGCCCTGACTATGGCCAGATCAGCTGTTGCCCCGTATAAGGTAGCCCCGTGATACCCATCACTGTTAATGTACTTGTTCTCAGGTGATGTTGAAGGGGACGTGATCAGTCTCCCGCTTTTATCTTCCACCAGCCACTCCAGGCAGAACTGCGCTGCCCCGCGCATAACTTCATACCCTTCGTTCTTCAGCCATTCCTTATCCTGGGTGAACAAATAATGCTCCCACAGATGCGTGCTGAGCCATGCCCCGCCCATATACCAGTTGGCCCAAACAGGATCACCTCCGCCAAAGTTGCCCACCGGGTTGCTCATGGCCCAGATATCAGAGTTATGGCAGGCAGCCCATCCATTTACGCCAAAAAAGGTCTGTGCAGTGATTTTACCCGTTTCAGAAACATTCCTGATAAAAGAGAGCATGGGTTTGTGCATCTCCGGAAGGTTTGTGTTCTCGGCCAGCCAGTAGTTTTCCTCGGCATTGATGTTGATGGTATAATTGCTGCTCCAGGGCGGACGGATGTATGGGTTCCATATCCCCTGAAGATTGGCGGGAACACCGGGTGTACGTGAACTGCTTATGAGCAGGTACCTACCGTATTGAAAATAGAGTATTTCCAAATTTTTATCCTCCTCTCCCAGGGCATACCTTTTCAGTCGCTCATCGGTGGACAGGTAAGGTGCAGTGGTTTCGCCCAGATTAAGGTTAACGCGACCAAAGTACTTACGATAATCATCTATGTGATCATGTTTCAGGGATTCAAAGGACTTTGAAAATGCATTCACCAATTGTTCACGGGCTATAGCCTGGTTATCGAGGCCCCGGACGACAGGATCCCTGTCGAAACCATTGAAACTGGTAGCCACAGATACAAAGATCAGAGCTTCGGTTGCATCTTTTAATCCCAGGGTACTGTCGGTAGCTGCAAGTTCCCCGTCGGCATTTTTCAGGGCAAGGAATGCCGAAAATCGGGTTCCTTTGTTTTCCTCATAAACAACTGCATCGGGCATATCGCCCAAATAACCGGGTTTCGCTAAAACGGGAGCGTAACCGCTGGCATAAAGGCCCTCCTCCGATACCAGAACCTTGTTCTTAAGCTGACTTTCGAACCCGATGGTAAAATTCAGGGCTCCTTTTCGGCTTGCTGTTAGACGAATAACCATCACCTGATCGGGATGGGAAACGAAGTACTCGCGTGTAAATTTTACACCATATACTTCATAGCTGACTGTTGACACTGCATCCGAAATGTTGAGCTCCCGGTAATAATGTTGCGGAGTCCCGCTATGCAGAAAGTTAATGAACATGGTTCCCAATGGTGCATACGATTCGGAATATTTTCCCTGCAGTTTTCGTTGCAGTGAGTCTGCAAGCCTGTAATTTTCGTTCTTCAGCGCCTCCCGGATAGCCGGCACGGTTTTATGGGCATCGGGATTCATATATGGATCAACCGGGCCGCCTGACCAAAGTGTGGCATCGTTCAGGAAAATTTTCTCGGATTCAATTCCTCCAAAAACCGATGCGCCCATTTTACCATTACCCAACGCCAGGGCTTCTTCAAAATATTGAGCCGGCTGATTATACCATAGTTTATCCGTTGATTGGGCATTTGCAGATTTTTCACCGATTATTGAAAGCATGAGAATACAAAGCAATGATGTCTTATTCATGGCAATTATTGATTATCTGTTTTTGGAAATCCGGTACAGTCTGACCTTGAGAAAATAAGTTCAGACCAAATAGTAAGATAATGGAAAGAACACTTTTTAAAAGTATTTTCATGGAATTATGAATTAGACGTTACCAATCCTGGTTCTTAAATCTTAAATCTTGAATCTTAAATCTTAAATCTTAGATCTTAGATCTTAAATCTTAAATCTTAGATCTTAGATCTTAAATCTTAGATCTTAGATCTTAAATCTTAGATCTTAAATCTTATCCCGGCAGCTTAAATATTCTCTCAATCACCTGCCACTTCTCTTCGGCAGTGGCATTTGCGGATGATTGCTGGAAACTGGATACATACGCTTCCCATTCCTTCTGCCTGGGCTTTTCAGCAAGTTCAGCCATGGCTTTCCCGTGATCGAAATCCGGAACTGTGTCCATGATCATGAACAGCCGGGTTCCTGCAAGATAGATCTCCATGTCGATAATCCCTACTTCCCTTATCCCCTGCATGATCTCCGGCCAAAGGACATCATCGGAATGTACCCTTTTATAAGCGGCTATGAGTTCGGGATCATTCCGCAATTCAAGTGTCTTGCAAAAACGCTTAAAATCCGGGTGGGTGTTTTTTTTCATGTATTCCATATTTATTTCATTTAGAACTATGCCTCTCCCACATGTAAATATAAGCCAATGTCATCAAAAACTAATTCCCTATGATCTTTTTTAGAAATTATAGGATTCCTTTTCAAAACGGATCCTGTACAGGTATTGTTGAGTTTTTATATCTTCGTTTAAAACCAGACATCATGAATTACTTCAAATCTGTAGCATTCATTTTATTTGCCGTAAATGGCATATCCCTTGCTCAAACCGGCAGTAATACTTTAAAAATCAACAGATCCGACAGCTATTTCGGCGTTCATTTTGATTTACATGCAGGTGAAGACATAACTGATGCAGGTAAGACACTGACCTATGCCATGATCGATACATTCCTGACCCGGGTACGTCCCGATTTCATACAGATCGACTGCAAGGGGCATCCCGGAATATCCAGCTATCCGACCAAAGTTGGCTTTCATGTCAATGGTTTTGAAAAAGACCCTCTGAAATTGTGGCGTGAGGTATCAGAGAAAAACAAGGTAGGATTGTATATGCATTTCTCAGGGATATGGGATGGGAAGGTGGTGGAGCAGCATCCGGAATGGGCGGTGATAAAGGCTAACGGGGAAAGAAGTACCCAGAAAGTATCATTTTTCAGTCCTTACCTGGATACCTACATGATTCCCCAGTTGAAAGAGTTAAGCCGTGATTATCATGTTGACGGAGCATGGATCGACGGGGAATGCTGGGCGGTTGAACCTGACTATGGGGAGGCTTCTCTGACACGCTTCACAAGGGAAACAGGCATAACCGAAATCCCGAGAACCATATCCGATAAGTATTATCCTGACTTTATGGAGTATACACGCAGACTGTTCAGGGAACACCTGAAGAGATATACAGATGCCATCCACCAGTTCAACCCTGATTTTCAAATTACAAGCAACTGGGCTTATTCCTCCATGATGCCGGAAAAGGTGAGCATTCCCCTTGACTTTTTATCCGGTGATGTGACACCTCAAAACGGTGTTTACCGGGCTGCATTCGAAGCCCGCTGTCTTGCACCTCAGGGGAAACCCTGGGACCTGATGGTCTGGGGTTTTTCTTGGAACGGAAGCGAAATGCCTATGAGTGTCAAATCAGCACTTCAGTTAAAGCAGGAAGCCGCAGAAATTATTGCCATGGGTGGCGGTGTACAGTTTTATTTCCAGCAAAACCGTGATTTGTCGCTTAAACCCTGGCTGGCTTACCTTTTATCGGATGTTGGCAAATTTTGCCGTGAACGTCAGGCATACTGCCACAAGGCTGTTCCCATATCTCAGGTAGCCTTGCTGTACCCTGCCCTCTCCTATCAAAAGAATTCCCCGGTTCCCTATTCCCGATCTCTCAGTATGCTGCAGGGGACTCTGAATGCTTTGCTGGACGGCCAACTTGCTGTTGAGGTAATGATGGAACATCATTTATCCGACAGAATGAATCAATACCCTTTGATCATCGTCCCAGAGTGTGATTATCTTGATCCTTCTTTTTTGGAAGAACTGAGGACTTACACCCTGAAGGGAGGAAACTTACTGATTATCGGAACAAAAACAGCTAAAATGTTCAAAGATGAGCTTAATATAAGATCTTTCACCCCCATTACAGAATCCGAAGCTTTTATTGCAGCTTCCCATTATATCGGGTCTGTCAGGTCAGATCTTCTCCGTGTGGAATTAGGTTTAGAAAGCAGACCCCTGTCGAAGTTTTATAAAGGCAGTGATTTCAATTACCCTTCAGAGATCATTTCATCTTCGGTTAACACATATGGTAAAGGAAAAGTAGCAGGGATATATTTTAATGCAGGCTCGTGCTATGAACAATACAAAACCCCCATTATCCGAGACTTTCTTTCAGAAACGGTTCAGGAGCTGTTTCCTGTCAGACTGGTGGAAATCACCGGGTCACATTTGATACACGTTTCAGTAAACAGTCTTAACGGAAAAATGTATATCAACCTGGTCAATGTGGCAGGTGAACATACCAATGCAAAAGCAATCGGGTTTGATGTGATACCACCCCTGCTTAATATCGGGATTGCCATAAAATCTGCTGACAAACCCTTAAGAATCGTGCAGCAACCCGGTGGAAAGGAATTAAAGATATCGGAGGTTGAAGGCAGGTGGAAAGTAGTGGTTCCCGAATTACAACTTCATGAGATATTAGAGGTGATTTACTGAGAAATCATGAGTGTATATTCTGAATTCCAATCCGGTTTGTCCTCTGCTTCCAACAAGAGTCTAAATTCACCAGCGGGCCAATCCGGAATATCAATCGTGAATTCCTGTCCCTTAAGATTTATATTGGCCTTGAGGTTGTTGTAAAGCCAGGTTCCCAGTAAAACTTTACGGGATCCCATAACCAGACTGGCTGTTACCTTTCCTGTTTTTACCTCCTGCTGACTGTCGTTCAGCATCCATAATTCAGCGACGAATTTTTCACCGGGTTTCCATGTAAATTTCTGCAACCGGGCGCTTGCAAGAACCGGTCGACATGCTTTGCTTACCTGGTAAAATCCGGGCTTGGGTATATTCGGCCAGCTTATGAGGCTGTTGTTTGCAGCGGTTGGCCACGGCTCATTGTAACACCAGTTCAGGGCCATTGAACAATAAGGCTTTTGACGTCGTGCCTCTTCAAAGATGTATTTGTATCCTTCTCCCTGGATCAGTTGTCCATGCGCCACCAATTCCTCAAGCGTGGCAGATTTTCCAAAATAATCCTCAATCATGTCCTGGTTTAACCAGGTATTGCCGACCCAGGCCTTATAGGCATGGTGGCTCTCCCAGGATCCTCCCGGCGCCGGTGGCCATAATTCGTCAGGAGGAATTATGGTTTTCAGTATCGTTACGGAAGCCGGAGAAGGCATGCCAAATTCGGTATACGCCGTGAATCGGGAACGGTTCATCCGGGCAAAAACCTCCTCGCCCGAGTCGAAGTCCCTGAATACATAGTGACCATGTCCCATACCTTCTACAGGTGAGGTGGGGATAAATGGCGTGCCGGGATCAAGCTCAAGACACTGGCTGTTGAGCAGGCGCAGGGCAAGCGACTGATCTGTCATTCCGCCCCAGCTGTTGAACAATTCATTGCCGCCACACCAGAGGGTCAGACATGGATGCTTTTTAAGGCGGGAAATGATCGAGGCTGATTCCTGCTTCAGAATCTCCAGGTAGTGAGGCTCATCGGGGTAGTTGTTGCAGGCCAGCGGAAATTCCTGCCACACCAGCATTCCTTTCCTGTCGCACAGTTCATAGAACGATTCCTTATTTACAATTCCCCCACCCCAGATCCTGAACATATTGAAATTGGCTTCAAGGGCCCTGTCGATCAATTCTTCGTATCGCCCTGCCGTGATGATTCCGGGAAACACCTCGGGATTTACCCAGTTGGTCCCCTTGCAGAATATCCGGCGGCCGTTGATTTCCACCTGAATGGGCGGCAACCGCCTTGACTTCGGAAAGCCGTCAGGATCTGCCTGGGTATTCATTACAAGCCGCACCCTCCTGAAGCCCACCTTGCTTTCGAGAAGCTGGATCTGCCTGCCCTCATTGTTGGTGATTCGGAGACGGGAAGTATAAAGGACCGGTTTTCCCTGATCATGTGGCCACCATAAAACAGGATCTTTTAACACAGCGTTGAATCTTACCGAATCATCCCTGCAAACGCCCTCTGTTTCTATAATTACCTTGTCGGTGTCATCCTGTAAAGTCCAGGAATACCGGCAGCCGCTTAAATCTCTTCCTGCTGCCCCAAAGGAAATATCCGCCTGATCAAGATTATGGTTCAGCTTGTAGGCAAAATCAGATGATGCGATGGCACGTGCGGTTTCTGTTATCAGCCCGCACTCATCCCAAATCCCTGACGGTACTAATCGCGGATGCCAATCCCACCCGTAGCTTACAGCCGGCTTAACCGATCGGTTGGCCTGTGACCGGTCAGCGGGTAACTTCCTTGATTTCGGAACCGGGTGAATCACTATGCGAATCTCATTCAAACTTTTAAGCCTGTCGGTAAGATCGATCTTCACCGGGGTGAACATCCCCTCCTGGTGGAAAATGCTTTCATCATTCAGCAGAATATTAAAAATATAATCGATTCCACCTGCATAAAAATACACCCTTTCGCCAGCTTTAAGAATAGGTTTGCCGAAGGATGAGCGGTATGTGAAGAAGGCGTCCTCCATCCAGAGATAATCTTTCCAGTTTTCGGCGTAATACCATGTATTGTATTTTTCGGCCCGTGCCACGTCAAGTTGCACGGCTCCCGGCACAAAGGCAGGAATCCAATTCAAAACTGCTGAGGCTGGATCCCTGTTATATCCGAGTTCCCAGTTCAGTGAAGTTACCTGCTGTCCGGTTGCTTTGGGGAGTGAGAATCCGAAAAGCAATGTGGTCAACAACAAAATTTTCGAAACATGCATACTATCAAGTGTATTCGGTTAAAAAGAATCATTATCACTCCGCCATGATGGTAAACCTGTACCTGCTGCTGAAATTCACAAGGTTTGGTATAAACACAATGCGGTAAAGGTTGGATTCCCATTGATAGCCATCGGCCGGGGACATCACGATTTCTTCGAACCTGACGCTGAATTCCTCATTGGGAAACCGCAGCAAAATTCTTCGGTCAGTGCTGTATTTTCCGTTGGATGAAAGGGTAATATAACCAGATGAGGTAATCTGAGGTTTCAGACAGGTAATAAAGTTCCAACTGGTTATGCCCTTAATTTCTTTGAGCCTGTAGCTATCTGTGATGGATAGTTCCTTGTTTCTTTTAAATTCATAAATCCGCTGCCAGCTATCAACGGCTGCGGCGGCCGGGTAACAGCGCGAGATGTCCATTGAAAAGCGGACACTGCCTTCATCCGATGCATAGGAAACGTCCCTTGCGGCAAATTCAGTACCTGCTACCTGTAAAATGCCATTGATTGAAGGCAGATTGTGGTATTGCGATTGCATGGACCAGATGGTATATCTCTCCGTGCTGAAAGTTTTGGCTGTATATGCTCCCACTCCGGCATCAACGATAACCGGCTGTCCATTATAATACAGGATGAATGTGCCGACATCATTGTGATTATGACTTTCGCCATTGTGGCCACCTTTGGCAGCGAAGAACAATCCTTGAGGTGATCCGGATCGCGCGCGCGCAACAGCAACCTGCAGATCAGGCAGCCAGGCATCCCGGTTATAGGGCCATGATTGCGTTGCTTCCCGGATCTCTTTTAATCCGAATAAATGCGGAAGGCTCCTGCCAATGCTCTGCAGCCGGCGGGAAACTGTAAAAGTCTGAGCCGAATCGAGCCGGGCGCCAAAGGCAGTGAGCAAACCATCACCGATGCGTTTCCCATAGCTGTAAATGACAAAAGCATCCGGCTCTATTTGTGCCGGAGCGTCGGCAAAATTAATATACCAGTGTGCATGTATAAATGCTTTATAAATATACTGTCCGATGTTTTTCACGAGGGGATCGCTGTAATAATTAACCTGCCCCCTGGTCGCTGCATAAAGTGTTTCCAGACAATCGAACAGGGAGCCACCTGCCCTGCCCCAGTATGAAGGACCTTCATCACAACCTCCGTCATCGGGGTATCCGTTGGTGAAATTGTCGAGGCAGCGAAGTGATTTTGCAACCAACTGAATCTGAATGGTCCGTTTGTTTTCGATCAGCAGCGCCGTTTGAAGAATATTTGACAGTATCCATGGATTCCAGTTGTTAACCATGGAGCCGTCAAAACCCATCCACCAGAAATCATTGCGTTCCAGGAATGGTTTTAGAACCCGGTTTTGTACCTCCTGTCTTAGCCGTTGTCTTATCAATGGCGAAACCCTGTCCAGTTCGCTTCCGTAAATGTAATCGGTCCATGCAAGCAATGCTGCCGTTTCAGCAGCAAATAAATCCACCACAGGATTTTCGGGCACCGGAACGCCATCCTTTTGACCGATGTGCGCAGGTATGCACCATGAAGTTTCTTCACAGAGCGCCCATATGCCGTTTAAAATATCATCCCTGAATCTTTCACTTCCTTCTGTGCATTCTGCCATCAGCACCTGAAGCAATTGTGAACGGCGGTTAAAATATATCTTCTCATACCTGTTCCTGTTGCCATCACGCACAAAGCTCAGGTATTCATTAAAAGGGAGAAAGTCATAGGGCTTACCTAA
This sequence comes from Bacteroidales bacterium, assembly GCA_041737175.1. GTDB lineage: Bacteria > Bacteroidota > Bacteroidia > Bacteroidales > UBA10428 > UBA5072. The sequence continues at coordinate 73,726 of JBGSSF010000036.1, read as the reverse complement.
AAGATTGGTGGCATCGTTGACCATCCGGTTTCTGGCCTCACGGGGAATATTTTCCCAGGCAGGACGGTCAGTGTACACCGGGTAGGGACGCCAACGTTCCGCAAGAACACGGTCGATCTCAGTTTCATTCCATCTCGAGGAAAACAGGTTACGCTGAGCATTTACAGTTATGCTGAGGAATGTACAACAAAATATGATAATAAATTTCCTCATGAATGGACCATTTGACAAAAATATCCGCTATAACTATTTTTAAAGGAATGAATCACATCATAAAAGTATTAACAAATTGCCGATTAAATACATGATGATGCAATTGCGTTTAAAGTTTCTCGAATCCAGGGCAAATGCTTTTACCAAATATAGCCATATCCTACATAATGATTTCAATTTTTAAGGTCATTGCCCGCAAAAACAATAACCCGGATCGCTCCGGGTTTTAACTGTTTCAATTATACTAATGTAATACTTTTTATAAATAAAATTATTAGATTTGAAAGGCAACACATGTTGCTTTACAATTCATAAAAATTAACCGGATGTAAAATTAATTCCCATGAAGCCAAAAACAAGTGTTATTCTCTCATTCATGATGTTTTTGCAGTATTACATATGGGGCTCCTGGTATGTTACCATGGGGACCTATATGACCGTTCACCTTAAATCGAACGGAATACAAATAGGAGCCGTATACAGCGCTCTGGCCATAGCCACCATGATCTCTCCGTTTTTTATCGGGATGGTAGCTGACCGTTTTTTTGCCGCTCAAAGACTAATGGGCGTTCTGCATTTGATGGGTGGCTTCTTATTAATCATTGCATCAAAGGTCGGAAACAACACAGGTTTTTACTGGGTAATTCTGCTCTATTCCCTGGTTTACATGCCCACCATAGCCTTGTCAAACAGCGTGGCTTTCAGGCAAATGTCGGATCCCGGCAAACAGTTTCCGGTTGTCCGTGTTTTTGGAACAATCGGCTGGGTGATTGCAGGTCTCATGATTGCAAAATTCGGAATTGAAAAAACACCCGGAACTTTTTATATGGCTGCCATGGTGTCAGCTGCGCTGGGGCTCTACTGCTTCTTCCTGCCCGATACACCGCCGCAGGCAAAGACCGAATCATCATCTGCCAGGTCTATTATGGGAATTGATGCATTTGTGCTCTTCAGAGACAAACCCTATCTCATTTTCTTTGTTGCAGCTATCTTTGTCTGCATTCCCCTGTCATTCTATTTTGGATTTGCCAATTTATTCCTGAATCAGGCAGGCATGGAAAATGCCGCCGGTAAAATGATCCTTGGTCAGGTTTCCGAAGCCTTGTTTATTCTGGCGATCCCCTTTCTTTTTAACAGTATTGGCGTGAAGAAGATGCTCCTGATCGGAATGACTGCCTGGATACTGCGTTATCTGTGTTTTGCCTTTGGTAACATCGACACAAACCTATGGATGCTTTTTGCGGGTATCATTCTTCACGGCGTCTGTTATGACTTCTTCTTCGTGACAGGATATATGTACACCGAAAAAAAATCCAATGATAAAATAAAAAGTGCGGCGCAGGGTCTGTTTACCTTTGTTACCTATGGATTAGGCATGTTCATCGGAACCTGGGTTTCCGGATTTGTTACCACGTATTATTCAGTAAACCAGGTTTACAACTGGAAAAGCATCTGGTTTGTCCCGACCGTTATCGCCGTGGCTGTGCTGATCCTTTTCATATTCTTCTTCAAGGAAAAGAAGGAGATTGCGGTGGCTGGCGCCGATAATTAGCCATGTATTTAATAACAATATCTTAATATATCTGAAATGAATACCAAAAGCTCTCTTGTTACCAGCTTGATGTTAATCCTTATTAACGCCGGCCTTTTCTGTCAGACTACCTACCAATACCCGTTCCTGAATCCACAATTGCCGGTTGATGAACGTGCCCACGACCTGGTTTCCAGGATGACGCTGCAGGAAAAAGTGACCCAGTTTTTCAATCATGCTGAAGCTGTTCCGCGCCTGGGAATACCAGCCTATAACTGGTGGAATGAGTGTCTCCATGGTGTCGCAAGAGCAGGAACCGCAACGGTTTTTCCCCAGGCTATCGGACTGGCAGCCACATTTGATGAAGATCTGATGTTTGCCGTCGCCAATGCCATCTCGGACGAGGCCCGCGCCAAACACCACAATTTCCTTCGCAACAATGTGCGGAGCATATACACCGGATTGACCTTCTGGTCGCCGAATATTAATATATTCCGTGATCCACGGTGGGGACGGGGCCAGGAAACCTACGGTGAAGACCCTTATCTGACGGGAAGAATGGCGGTGAACTTCATCAAAGGCCTGCAGGGCAATGATCCGAAATACCTGAAAACAGTTGCCACGGCCAAACACTACGCCGTGCACAGCGGACCGGAATTCACCCGGCATGCGGACAACTTTTTTGTCAATGACCGTGACTTGTATGATACCTACCTGCCGGCTTTTAAGGTCGCTGTAAAAGAGGCCAATGTGCAGTCCGTGATGTGTGCTTACAACAGGTTTCGCGATAAACCCTGCTGTGGTTCGGACATCCTGCTCAGCAATATCCTGAGAAATGAATTTGGCTTTAAGGGATATATCGTTTCCGACTGCGGCGCCATCAGTGATTTTTTCACCAAAAACGCCCATCATGTCGTTGAGACATCTTCACAGGCCTGGGGATGGTCAGTTTCAACAGGCACCGATCTGAATTGCGAAACTCCCCGGACCTTCCTGGTAAATAACCTCGATTCGGCCATTCATGCAGGTGTTATCAACGAAAAGGACCTCAATACCTCCCTGGAAAGGTTATTCAAAGCCCGGTTCATGATGGGCATGTTTGATCCGGATGAAATGGTTCCGTATGCCAAAATTCCCATATCTGTTGTGGGATCCGGGAAACATCTCGATCTGAGCCTGAAGGCAGCTGAGAAATCCCTGGTCCTCCTAAAGAACAACGGGATCCTTCCCCTGAAAAACGTGAAACGGATTGCGCTGATCGGACCCAATGCTGATAACTTTGACATACTGATAGGTAATTACAATGGGGATCCGGTTAATCCTGTAACGCCCTACAAGGCACTGCGCGACAGGCTGGGCGCAGGAAATGTCCTATGTACCCCCGGTTGTGCCATAGCGGCAAACGTTTATACCAATTACGAAATCGTGAGCAGTGACAATTTCTTTCATTTGGAGAACGGGAAAAGGATCAAAGGCTTGAAAGCCGAATATTTCACCAACAACCTGCTGCAGGGCGAGCCTGAATTCGTAAGAACCGACGGGGCCATTGATTTTCAATGGAAAACATCACCGGTTCATGAAAACCTGATGGAGGATCAGTTCTCGGTTCGCTGGACCGGAGTGCTTGTGCCCGTAAGAACAGGAACTTATGTTTTTGGCGGAAATGTAAGATTACTGATTGACGGCAAGCCTGTCTCCAATACCGGAATGTCGATTGAGAAAGGTAAATCCTATAACCTGGAAGCTACTTTTGCCATTGCCCCCTTTTGGTGGTCCAACGCAATAGAACCTTCCGCAACCCTTACCTGGGTGCAAACAAGTCGCGATTACCGCGCTGAAGCCATTGCGGCAGCAGGAAGAGCTGATGTAATTGTCTTTTGCGGCGGGATAACAGCCAATCTTGAAGGAGAGGAGATGCCGCTTGTCATTGATGGCTTTTCGCACGGCGACCGTACACATATCAACCTCCCTGCAGTGCAGGAGGACCTGTTGAAAGAACTTCTAAAAACCGGTAAACCGATCGTGTATGTTAACTTCAGCGGCAGCGCCATGTCCTTGAACTGGGAAAACCAGAACCTTCCGGCCATAATTCAGGCTTTCTATCCCGGCGAAGCCACCGGAACAGCCCTTTCACGTTTGCTTTTCGGTGATTTCAGCCCTTCCGGAAGGCTTCCGGTAACTTTCTACAAAACGGTTGATGATTTACCCGATTTTAAGGATTATACCATGGATGGGCGCACCTATCGCTACTTTAAGGGTGATCCTCTATGGGACTTCGGATTCGGGCTCAGCTATACCACGTTTGAGTATAAAAACCTGCAGGTGCCTGCCACTGCGAGTGCAGGGAGTGCAGTAATGATTGCCGTGGAAGTTACCAATACGGGCAAAGCCGATGGAGAAGAGGTGGTTCAGGTATATGTTACCGACAAAGAAGCCTCGGCTCCTGTGCCCCTTCGTTCATTGGCAGGATTTAAAAGGGTCTTCCTCAAAGCAGGTGAAACCAGGAAGGTTGAAATTACCCTTAAGCCGGAACACTTTTCGCTGATCGATAAAGCCTATAACCGGGTATTGGAACCCGGAGTTTTTATAATCTCAGCAGGAGGAAAACAGCCATCGGCTGTCTCTGTTGCTGATGGATCGGTACTGCAAAAAGAGATTATACTTACGGGACAACCTTACCTGATAAGAGACTAAACCGGTCAGTTATTTGCCTTAGTCATTAAATGCCGCCATCAAGAATTGGCGGCACTTTTTATATTATCCGGTTGACATTTCGCTTTAAGAATTGTTAGTTGAGTATTACTGGTGATGAGTTTACTTTTAATAATTAATTATATATTATTGATAATAAGTATATTATAAAGGTTCTTTGATTTTTTGATTTGAATTGAATTGTATTATTATCTGTACAATGTGCAAATTTAGGAACTCAGGTAAGTGGGTTTTTTCATGCAGGTTCTTTCTTAGCCGCGGAGCGGCTCAATTTGAATAACACCGGGTGCAACCCGGTGTATCATACAGCCCTATCCTCCCAACCACGGAGTGGTTGAACATACATGAATCGAATAACACATCTATCAATAATTCAACCACTAACGTGGTTGATAAAACAACATTCTATGTTACCACCGGGTTGCACCCGGCGCTATTCACGTTCAAGCACTCCGTGCTTTTTACAGTCCAGTTTAAATCTCCAATGATATAAGTCAATCAAATTGTCTCAGAACAATATGATTTATTTGACAATTAATTTTTAACTCATTAGTAATAGTTGAATATATGGAATAATATAATATGTCAAAAACAACGGTTAAAACCTACCCGGTCACCGGAATGAGTTGTGCAACATGCGCTTTAAACGTGGAGAAAACACTTAAGCGCCAGCCAGGTGTTATTGATGCTGCGGTGAATTACGCCGACGGATCTGCAATGGTTGAACTGTCAGCGGAATCCGGCGATGCTGTTTCACTTCAGTCAGCCGTTCGTTCAATCGGTTATGATCTGCTCATAGATGCAACGGAGATCGAACAAAAAGATGATGCACATCAAAGGCATTACAGGCAACTGAAATTGAACATGATAGGTGCACTGATACTGTCATTGCCCGTCATGATCATTTCCATGTTCTTCATGCGTATGCCCCATGCGAACCTGATCATGATGGTACTGACCATTCCGGTAATCGCCTGGTTCGGACGCAGCTTCTTTATCAATGCATTCAAACAGGCACGGCACGGAAAAGCCAACATGGATACGCTGATCGCTTTGAGTACCGGAATAGCTTTTATTTTTAGTTTGTTCAACACCTTCTACCCGGATTTCTGGCATACACGTGGCCTCCATCCGCATGTATATTACGAAGCCGCTTCTGTGATCATTGCATTCATCTTGATTGGGAAGTTACTGGAGGAACGGGCCAAATCCAGCACCTCCTCGGCGATCAGAAAACTCATGGGGCTGCAACCGAAGGTAGTTACCCTGGTGGATGACACCGGTGCCGAAACCGTTATCCCTGTTGCGCTTGTCAAACACGGAGACAAGGTGCGGATCCGGCCGGGTGATCAATTACCGGTGGACGGGGAGATAACCGAAGGATCTTCTTCTGTTGATGAAAGCACCATTACGGGCGAATCGATTCCGGCTGATAAATCGGCGGGTAACCTTGTATATGCCGGTACTCATAATCTAAACGGGAGTTTTATACTGACAGCCAAACAGGTTGGATCGGAAACCGTTTTATCAAGGATCATCGAAACGGTCCGCCTGGCGCAGGGAAGCAAGGCACCCGTTCAAAAAACCGTGGATAAGGTAGCTGGTGTTTTTGTTCCCGCAGTGATAGCTGTTTCGGTTCTGAGTTTCATCATTTGGATGATTGCCGGCGGCGAACAGGCATTCTCCCATGCATTGCTTGCTATGGTAACCGTACTGGTTATCGCATGTCCCTGTGCGCTTGGATTGGCCACGCCTACAGCTGTTTATGTTGCCATGGGCAAAGGAGCCAGGAATGGTATACTCATTAAAGATGCCGGGAGCCTGGAACGTATTCAGAAAATAAACGCCATTGTTCTTGATAAAACCGGCACAATTACCGAAGGGAGGCCGGTTGTTACAATAATTCATTGGTTATCTAACGGTCAGTCTCCCGCTGAGGCCGAACAGGTATTACTGGCTATGGAAAAGCAATCGGGTCATCCTTTGGCTGAGGCAATTGCCGGATATTTTGGGGAAAAGGCAATATCCGGCATTTCTCTTGATGATTTTGAAAACATATCCGGCAAGGGGATCATAGTCCGTTACAATAACAAAACATACCTGGCCGGCAATATGAAACTCATGAATGAATCAGGAGTACGAATCAGTGAAGATGAGCAGCGGCTGATCAATACAAGGCAGGAAGAAGCCCAGACCATTGTCTGTTATGCGGCTGACCAAAAACTCCTGGCTGTTATATGTTTGGCGGATCCTGTGAAAGTCTCATCCGGCGAGGCTGTCAGTAATCTAAAGAACCAAGGAGTTACGGTATATATGCTTACCGGAGATAATGCACAAACCGCGAGGGCTGTGGCTGATCAGACCGGCATCGGGAATTTTTATGCAAATATGCTGCCTGCTGATAAAGCCGACTTTGTGAAAAAACTGCAGGCTGATGGTAAAACAGTGGCCATGGTAGGAGATGGTATTAATGACTCTCAGGCCCTGGCGCAAGCCGATGTTAGCATTGCCATGGGCAAGGGATCAGATATTGCCATGGATACAGCCGGCATAACCATCATTTCGTCTGACCTGGGTCAGGTGATAAAAGCCATTCGGCTATCGGACCAGACGGTCAGAACAATTCACCAGAATCTGTTCTGGGCATTCATCTACAATGTGATAGGCATACCCATTGCGGCCGGTGCGCTCTATCCCCTTTGGGGCTTCATGCTGAATCCCATGATTGCCGCTGCCGCCATGGCAATGAGTTCGGTGAGTGTTGTCAGCAATAGTCTACGATTGAGGGGGAAGAGGATGTAGGTTGTAGGTTGTGATTGTTGTGATTGTTGACTGCAAGACTGCAAGACTGCAAGACTACAAGACTGCAAGACTGCACAACTGCAAGACTGCACAACTGCAAGACTGCACAACTGTAAAACTAAAACCTAATAATCTCTTTCGGCTTCAAATTATTTTCCATCGTCCAGAAATGTGCTTCTCCATGGGCGATTTTAAATATAATCAAACCCGGGCTGTCAATTGTCAAGCCATATTCCTTCAGAAATGGCCTTTCTCCCAAAACTTTTTCCTTCAGTTTTCTGTCGTTTATGAATTCAACTTTGCCTGCGACACGCAACATGGTGCCGATCATGCCGTCGTGTTTGTAGAAACAAGCCTCTGCCAGAGGATTTTTAAGTAACTGCCTGTAAAACGACTTAACACTTCCGGTTTGGAAATAGAAACCTGTTTCATCGGCAAACCAGAATCCAAGTGCGCGTACCCGGGGCTGATCGGCTTCTGATGTCGCCAGGAAGCATAATTTGTTCTCATTGGTAAATTGTATACAATCCTGAATATTCATGGTATTTATCGATTTGGGTTAAGATATTCAACAACACCCTGGGGATCCGGCGAATAGAAATCAGCACCAATTTCATCACAGAATTCCTTGGTAACCGGCGCTCCGCCAATCATTATGCGGGTATTCGGATTATTGCTTTTAATTTTCTTTACTGTATTTTCCATATTAACCATTGTGGTCGTAAGCAAGGCGGACAACGCCACAATGCACCCCGGGTGTTTGTTAATTTCACTTATTAGTTCTTCATCCTTAACATCCACGCCCAGGTTGATCACTTCCCAGCCTCCGCCTTCAATCATCATGGCAACAATGTTTTTCCCGATATCATGCAAATCACCGGCAACCGTGCCAATCAATACCGTTCCCTTCCTTTGAACTGCACCGGACAGAAAATAGGGTTTCAGGTGTTCCATGGCAGTGTTCATGGCCTTGGCCGACATAAGCACATGAGGTACAAAAACCTGTTTTGCCCTGAATTTCACACCGATCTTTTCCATGCCCTTCACCAAACCCTCCGAAAGGATAAGTCCCGGGTCAGTCCCTTCATCCAATGCTTTACGGGTAAGCTCATCAGCTCCATCCTGCCCTTTCATATCAGGCGGGTATGGCGATTGCAGACTGACTTTGCCATATTCTACGCAATATGCAATTCTTTCCAGGAAGTCGTTATTCATCATAATGGTTCTTTCTATGCTTCGCCGTTGATTTCTTTCAGTGTATCAATCATGGCCACTACATTTTCAACCGGAACATTGGCCTGAATGTTATGGACCGTGTTAAAAACAAAACCTCCGTTTTTTGAGAAGATCTCGCACATACGCTTGACCTGATCAGATACTTCACCCGGGGTACCAAAAGCAAGAACTTTCTGGGTATCGACACCGCCGCCCCAAAATACCAGCTGATCCCCATACTTTCGTTTCAGGTATTGCGGATCCATTCCGGTAGCATTGATCTGAACAGGGTTGAGAATATCAAAACCAGCATCAATGAAACTGCCTATCAGTGTCTCAACAGCGCCGCAGGAATGTTTGAAAGTCTTCCACGTTGTATTGCTGTGTATCCATGCGTTCATTTTACGGTAATAAGGAAGGTACAACTCCCTGAAAGTATCAGGATCACAAAAAGTGGATTGCTGTGTTCCGAAATCGTTACCACACATGTAGACAACATCAATTTCATTTCCGGTCACCTCATAAAGTTTCTTCAGGTTTTCTACAGCAATATCAGACTGCCGGTCAAAAATCTCCTTCAGGAACTCCGGACGCGTAAGTGAACTCATATACCATTCCTGAATATCCCGTATGCCTTTCGGACGCTTGAGAAAGGTAGCAGGTACCAAAGCAATGTCGCCAAGGGCTGTGCCTCCGAAATTGGCAACCAACCCTTTCCCGGAGTTCTTAGGGTTCCTTATCTGTTCTGCCCAGTATGACAGATCTTTCTCTGTTACCGGTTTGAATTCCTCCAGGTTATCTTCGATATTGGGATTTACTTCGTCAAAAGGTTCCTGCCTCATCAGGGCATCGAAAAAATAACCGCTCGACGGCATTTTGGCTGAAGGGGGAACAGAAGGGTCTCCTTCAGGGTATATCAGAAGATCACCCCTGGCATCCCTGCTTGTAATGAAATCACCGGGTACGAGGACTTCCTGGCCCCAGAATGTTCTGAATTCCTTCCAGTTTTTATTTTCGAAGCCAAAAATAGTCGTTCTGGATAACAGGCCGATGACATCAACACATAGCAACTCCCTTAACTCCTCATCCACTTCCCCGAGCATCTGGTATGGTTCTGTGACTTTCAGGGGCCTCTTTTCCAGTCCGTAATAATCACGAAGCTTTTCCAGCATCAGCACATGGATACCAGTCACAGGCGCCGAGCCAAAATCAATTACGATTCTGCTTCCTTGCCGGTGTGCCAGTGTTGCCTTTAATCTCTCTTTTGAATTCATTGCAGTTGAATCATTAAAATGATAACGAATTTAAAGCTTTTCAATCTTCTTTTCAAACCGAAAAAGCACATCGCTAATTGGTTTGCAGTGATTTCACGGCAAGATTATAAAAGTTGCCTGTAAGTACCTTCGATTGAAATGATTTGTCCGGATAGACCAGGTTGAATTGTTTCAGAAACTGCTTGAAATAGTCAAAACCCTCCGGGGAGAAATCTGCCGGAGCTATAACAATATTATCTTTGCCAGTCTGATTCATAATGGCAGCAAATCTGTTTAGATCCTCCCGGACACCATTCAACTTGCCGGGTTGAAAAACCACCAGATGACCCTGCGTTTTAATATTCCCGGCTAAAGTTCCAGGAATTGCTGACCAATCTGAATTGTAAATAAGACATGGTTCAGTGGCCAAGGAGAGTATATTTTCAAATGCGGCATTTTTAAGATTATCCAGCATCAGACCTATGCCGTTTTCAGCTGCTACTTTGATCAGTTTCTTCAGAAGAGCCGTATCTTTTAATACCAATGCGCTCTCGCTAATTTGAGCCAACCGGTAACCATACCTGGCCAGTACTTTAAGCATGAGATCATCGTATTGAACGGCATCCGGATTAAAAACCGCCAGTAATCCGCGCCTGTTATTCATAACATCATATGCCATATTGGCCAGTACGTATTTATTCGTCTTCCTGATTTCTACGGATGCATTGTCATAGGCTTCCAGCAAGGCAATAAAATTGTTATTTGGATTGCCGGTCGTGGCAACATCCGAGAAATCCACAAATGCGAGCCTGAAATTTTTATTCTTCAGATCATTGAGAAAATTCTTAGAATCCAGCGGATCATAATAACTACAAGTAATTAACTTAACTATATTTTCATCAAAACGCTTTTCCGAGATGAAGCTTTCTTTTGCATTGGCAATTTTTTCGGTGCATTGATAAATAAAGTCACCTGTAAACTGCAAAATACTTGCTGATATCTTTTCCGGATCATCCCCGGGCTGATGATAATCAGGATGTGATCCGGCTGTCATTCCCGCAAAAGCAGGTACGCCATGCTCTAAAAAATGATTGTGATCGCTTCCGCCTGGTCCGCCCTCGCTCCAGTTGATCCTTTTTAAGGTTGTCGTATCCACGTTCTTTTTAATGAATTCATAAACTTCGGGTGCGAATTCAGTACCCGGCATGTTCAGGTTGCCATTGCCAAGCCCGACCATATCAAGGTTAAAATACACCAGTATTTTTTTTAAATCAAGCGTAGGTTTCTCACACCATGCATTCGAGCCCAGCAGTCCCATTTCTTCACCGGTCCAGCCGACAAACACAATACTTCTTTTGGGCTTAAACTTGTTTTTCACCATCGCCTGCGCAATCGCGAGCGCTACAGCCGGTCCGGAGGCATTGTCATCCGCGCCGTTCCTTACATTGCCAGCATCATCCACACCAATATGGTCGATATGACCGCCAATAAGTATATATTCATTCTTAAGATTCTTATCTGTTCCGGGGATCATGCCCAGAACATTTCTGGCGCTGATCTCCTGTTTAATATTGGCTTTGGCACTCATGCTGCATTTTCGCCCGGTTTCAAATGAGAGTGTTTGATTATCCAGCATGTAATTTATCCGGTAGTACATTTGCCCTGAATTCGCCAGAATATAGCGCACAACGCGTTCATCAACCGAGAAAACAGGAAATCCCGGAATTATCGTCACATCAGCAAGACGGTTATTGTAAGACGGCGTAAGTCGCTGTGCATTGTATCTTACCTGCGGTTCATAGAACAGGATCCCCAGCGCACCATTCTTATAACAATATTCAGCTTTTACCGAATCAATGCACGAAGGCATCCATTCGCCGATTTCATTTTGGGGAGCGCCGCGCTTTATCAAAACAATTTTGTTCCGGATATCAATGCTGTCAAAATCGTTGCGGTTTTTTTCCGGATTATAAATGCCATAACCGGCAAATACCACTTCTGCCTCTGCTTCCCCTTTTCCGCTCTTGTAAACGTCCGAAAAATCCTCGTTGTAACCGTAGTAAAATTTCCGGTCATCAATGACCAGGACAGGTTTCACCTCAAATTCCTCGTTGGGAATGGTATAATGATGAAAATACGTGCCGTTATCACCTGCCGGAAACAGGTTCAGCTTTTTGAATTCATTGGAGAAATATTCCTCGGTCATCTCGCATCCTTTGGTGCCTGTTTCCCTTCCCTGAAATTCATCAGAAGCAATGAATGAAATGATTTGTCTTATATTTTCACCATCCACCTTTACAGGTAACTGCGCTTTAACCAGCAAAGGCAGTGCAAGTAGCAGACCTGAACAAAGAAATTTTTGGTAAGAATGAGAAATTTTCATATTTATAATCTTTATCATTTGGGTTAACCTGTGCAAATTAGTTAAAATTTTAACTCTCCGGACAAGGAATTTTACCGATAGCGCCTAAATTTGTCTTTTTACCCATTTGCACATTTGCACATTTGCACATTAACATGACCACCTCCGAACTCCATCTAAAACTCCAGGAAGCTTATTCCGGTCAAAACCTGAACAGGATTACCGTTACCCTGATCAATCTCTATAAAAACGAGCAATTCGGTACACTTCGTCAGATCGTGGAAATGATAAGCGATTCGGTTGAAATAACCATCGATCCTGGGAACAGGTTTTTCTCAAAGCTGATGATGCTTTATCACCCTGACCGGGGCGATTTTCACCGGAATGAGATTAACCGGCTCGCTGCCGGTAATGATCATGATGGACTGCTGGGCTACTCACACATACTGATGCTGGGTCGCATCGAAGAAATTGCTGAAGCCCTTACCAGTTATGAAGATATTGATTATTCTCCGGTATATGAATGGGATCTGAATCTCGAAGGGTTTTCGATTATTAACACCAGGAAGTCGGGACAAACAGAGCACGAACACCATACAAAAACCCGCAAAAAGTTTACCTCATTCTACAATGCAGTCAAGTTAAGGATGTTTGGTAAAACAACCGTCGGATTTCCGACACATTACTTTGAAGATCTGGAAGAGCTTGAACTTTCGCAATCCGGTATCAACGATCTCGATGGAGTGCAGTATTGCGCACACACCACTACTTTAGATTTATCGGACAATGCTATCAGCGATATTTCGCTGTTATGGGGATTGAAACAGATCGAAAATCTGAATTTATCCGATAACAGAATCGAGGATATTGATACACTGGCGAATCTTAGGAATCTGAAAACCCTTGTTTTGTCTAATAATCCCATCAAGGATGTTTCCACGCTGAATAACCTCGGCAAACTTGAATATGTTGAATTAACCGGTACCAGGGTATCCCATGAACAGATCCGGAAACTGGAAGAACTCGGAATAACTGTTTTAGTTTAAACTTCTGAGCCCCAACCACCACAACCACCACAACCACCACAACCACCACAACCACCACAACCTAAAACCTACTCCCCCATCGCCTGTTCCAAATCCGCAATCACATCCTCAGCTTCCTCGATACCCACAGAAAGCCTCAGCAAATTATCCTTTATACCTTCTTCCTCCCGTTGTTTTTTGGGTACAAGCCTGTGCGACGTTGCTACCGGTGCGCAGATAATGCTTTCTATGCCTCCCAGGCTCATGGAAGGTCTGATCAGTTGAAGCCGTTTTTGAAATGCTGTGATGTCCTGCCCTTTCAATTCAAAGGAGAGCATGCCTCCGAATCCTGTCATTTGCCTGCAGGCAATTTCATGCCCGGGGTGGTTCTTCAGACCCGGGTAAAATACCCTTTCCACATTGGATTGACGCGTCAGAAATTCTGCAATCAGACCGGCATTTTGATTTTGCTTCTCTACACGAATAGCCATGGTTTTAATACTGCGTTCCAGCAGATAACACATCAGTGCATTCAGACTTCCTCCCAGACTCATGGAGGTTTGCATGATCCTTTCAATATTTTGTTTGTTCGATACTGCCAATCCCGCGCATATGTCGCTGTGTCCTCCCAGGTACTTGGTGGCGCTGTGCAACACTATGTCAGCACCCAGGTTCAAAGGATTTTGATTGATGGGCGATGCAAAGGTATTGTCAATTACAGAGATACAGTGATGTTGTTGACAGATGCTGCTGATTTTCTGAATGTCGACAACCATCAATAGCGGGTTGGACGGAGATTCAGTATATACTACTTTTGTATTCTTCCGCATGGCCTTGCGGAAGGATTCCGGCTCATTGTCCGGCAATATGGAGTATTCAATCCCGAATCGTTCGAATTCTTTGTTTACAAAGTGCAGTGTTCCGCCATAAAGTCCGTTCTGGAAAATGCAGTGATCACCTTTGCTCAGAAAAGTTAAAAGCACAGAACTGATGGCTGCCATACCTGAGCTGAAGATCATGCCGCTTTCAGCATGTTCGAGCGCAATGATTTTGTCAATTACAGCTTTCTGGTTGGGAATGTTGAAATAGCGGGGGTAAAGTCTTTCATCCGTATCGAGATAACCGAATGAGGTAGAGGTATAAATGGGAGTGTTAATTCCCCTGTATTCACCAATGTGCTGACCTTCATGAACACAGATGGTGTTCTTGGATTTTGAATTCTTTGATACTGACATATAAAAGGTTTTTATTTCAGGTGGATAAATCACATAAAAATACTTAAAAATTATATGGCTTTTCAAATCTTTAGGTTGCCATAACCCTGCATGCAGCATCAGTCATTCTGAACCTGGAAGAGATCGCAAATCATACTTGTCTGAAAATGAGGAATAACGTTATTAACAATTGTTAATAACGTTTGTGCAAATCACGTTTATATCAACAGGGAGGAAAATTATGTCAGAGCTGATTTCTGTAGTATTTTTGATCTACCAGGTGAGCGATAAAAAGGCTGCTCCCAGGATGTGGAACCAGGAAAGGTTTCTTAAGTGAGATCCGGATCGGTTTTACAGGTTTACCTGCACATCGCAAGAGCCGAAGTTTTACTTCGTCACGGAAGATTATCCTTCGGGATGACCGAAATGACAGCCAGCAGATAAAGCCGTAAAAAGCTTCATCCTAAAGCCAGGGGTTGAATCACGATGATCTCTGATTGTCCTGACCAGCCGGCCGAAATAACAGTAACCTGGCATGAAAGAATACTTCGGTATTCCGGATTGGAATGGGAACCATTTTAAACGATGGTTCCCATTTGTGTTTTATACACTTCGACCCCGAAGCCGACCTATACTCTCCGCCACATTCCCTTCATACTCCTGAATTGTCCGATACATCCCCGGCTTTATCAGCGGTTTAGTCTTACCATGAAAATCGCTTCCACAGGTCATCAGAAGATTTCTCCTCAACGCCGCCCGCGCAAAATAATCCATCTGATCATGATCATGGTAATTGTTGAAAACCTCCAGACCCTCTGCCCCATGATCCAAAAGTTCTTCAACAAGCTTCTCACTACCCTTAAGATTTAATCCGGGATGCGCTACGACAGGAATGCCATGGTTGGCTTTTATCAGGGCAATGGCATCAAAGAATTCCATGAATTCAATTTTCACATAGGCAGGCTTCCCCTGCGCAAAAAAATCGAGGTAAAAATTGATATAGGGCATATCGCTCCTTTGTCCACCTCTCCTGTAAGGATCAAGTTTCACATTGCCCAGATACTTGTCGTTGCCCAGTAATACTTCCGCAATCAGCTCTCCGCTGGGTAAATGGCCACCGGCTTTGGACAGGACCTCCTCTAAATCAACCTGAATTCCTGAAGCGTATAATTTTTGTAACATTTTCGGAAAACTTTCCATGACCCTTGCAGCAAAGTCCTTTTCAAGCGCTTCGAAATCGGAACTTTCAGCGTTTATGTGATACCCTAATATGTGCAGATCAATGCCTTTGTACTGACAGTCAATTTCAATTCCCGGAATTACTGTGATTCCCTGTTTTCTGCCATATTCCAATCCCTCGGAAACAGCTTTTGACTGGTTGTGATCCGCAATGGAAATAACTTCAAGATGTGCTTCCGTGCACTGCTTTATCAATTCTTCCACTCCAAATTCCCCATCAAGACTGTATCTCGAATGCATATGTAAATCCGCCTTAATCATACTGTAGTTTTCATTTAAAAATAGTCTTATCCACCTGGTCAAAACTTGTGATTACCTGGTATTCAAACATGCCGTAATCTTCCTGGTTGGAATTCACAATAATGATCCTTCCTGCTTTCGCATTTTGCGCAGCATGAATTCCCGCAATGGAATCTTCAAATATGACAACCTCTTCACTCCGGAGACCCAGCCGGTCTATGGCGATTGAAAATATTTCCGGATCTGGTTTGCTTTTAATTTTATGGTTGTCGTAGATGATATTATTTCTTTCAATGAGGGAACCCAGCCTGAGGTGGTCAAAATAAAAATCCACATTTTCCTTTACCGATGCCGTGGCAATGGCATAGGGGATATGCCCGGCTTTCAGGAAATCGATGAAACGCTCTGCCCCGGGGGCGTAATCAATGCCCTTCCGGAAACAAAGTTCAAAATACAAGGATTCTTTCTCATGTATGTATTGATTTAACTCGCCCTCAGTCAGAGATCGGTTAAAAAGAGCGGTCAATACCGAGCTGTTGTTTTTTCCATGGATAACGCTATTCTTCTGCCTATCCGTCAGCTCAATATTGTACTTTCTAAGAAACTTATCCCAGGCTTCATTGTGTAAACGTGTATCCCACAAAAGGGTACCGTTAAAGTCGAAAACAACTCCCTTAATTTGATCATGTGATAGCATACACTTTATCTACGATTCCGTAAGCAATGGATTCCCTGGCATCCATCCAGTAATCACGATCAAAATCCTTTAATATCTGCTCAATGCTTTGATTGCAATTTTTGGCAAGTATTTCTGCGGCGATTTCCTTGGATTTTGCAATCTGCCGTGCATGGATTTCGATATCACTTGCCCTGCCCTGAAGATATTCAATACTCGGCTGGTGGATCATCACCTCACCCAGCGGATAAATATACCTCTCTCCTTTTTGTCCCGCCGATAACAGGATCGAACCCATGGATGCTGCCAATCCCATACAAACGGTAGAAACGGGCGATGATATCAGGTTCATGGTATCCAGGATGGAATAACCGGAAGTAATGATACCTCCGGGACTGTTGATATAAAGGGTAATCTTTTCCCCTGGATCCAAAGCCTCCAGATAAAGGAGACGGCTCACGATATCCCTGGCAGATTCATCATCAACCGGTCCCCACAGGAATACCTTTCTCTGTTCCAGGAATTTCAGTTCTATCAGCTTCTGAATGGCCTGTTGTTTCTCGGGATTTTTGGTTTCGTCAAGGTCGGAATTGTATATTGGTAATTTCATATTGTTTAGGATATTGGTATTTGCGCATAAAGATAGTGAAATTAGAAAAACAGGTAAGGATAAAAAAAATGTACCGTAGAGATGCCCAATTTGGGCATCTCTGTTACAAAATTACACAATTCAATCAATATTAGATTTTGTGCAATTTATCATCATTCCATCTGGCCGGATTGTTATTTATATAATCCTTGATTTTAATATATGAATCGTAATTACGGATTATTTGATCGTAAAAACGTGGTTGCCAGGCAAAATTCATATCGATTTTATTGGCATGGATCGTACAAACACGTTTGAATTGATTAATAATCGAACCCAATGTATCCGGTTTCCATTTTTGATTTTTCCCACCCATGGTTTTATTAATATTTTCGATGGTAGAGACGCCCAATTTGGGCGTCTCTACCAATTTGGGCGTCTCTACGGGATGTTTATTGATCACAATAATGCCATGTAAATGGTTTGGCATTACAACAAATGCGTCCAAAATCACAAACGGGAAATGATTTGGAATTTCATACCAGAATTTATTTACCAATTGTCCAATTCCCGACAATTCCATTTCGCCATCTATAATCTTTCCAAAAAAACAATTTCTGTCATATGTACAAATTGTTACAAAATAGGCTGCATTCCAACCATAATCCCAATTTCGCAAACGTGTTGATTGAATTCGGTATTTATTCCTGTATCTTTCCATTAACGTGTTAATAAATTAATATTGTAGAGACGCCCAATTTGGGCGTCTCTATATCGGGCGTATCAAATTTAACCATTACAGAGACGCCCAAATTAGGCGTCTCTACAATATGATCAAATTTAATTATTTAATATCAAAATGAAAATTCGTAACCAACAATAAAAATATTCATACCTCTGAAGAAGAACCCTTCAAGGGTCTCAGGACCACTTGAAGGGTTCTTTCTACTACTGCTGCTGCTGCTATTCACTCTTCACTCATCACTCATCACTCATCACCAGACATCGACGTCCATCCGCTGTCACTCAGTTCCACCAGCCTGATGAACTCTGCCCGGTAGCCATCATCATCGCTGCCTTTGGAACCTCGCGCCAGACTCAGCACCTGGTTGTAATCCATACTTCCCTTGTATTCCGAACTGCGAAGAAGCATGCCAAAACCTGCAACAGCTGCCGAGAAACGGAAATTATTGGATGTTTGACCAAGAGGTAAAGAGATATGAGGTATGGTTTTTACCATCAGTATGCTCTTGTCACTTTCCGGTCTTTTATACCGGAACTTTATGGTGGCCAGTTCGTTGTTATCAGTTGACTCCGGTAATACATCCGATTGCTGGTATTGCAGTCTGCGTGGCTGACCGGATTTGTCCTTTGCAGGCACAATTTCATAAAGGGCTGTTACTGTATGTCCGGCTCCCAGTTCACCGGCATCCTTTTTGTCATCATCAAAATCTTCCTCGTTCAACAAACGGTTTTCATAGCCTACCAACCTGTATTCCTTTACATAGGCCGGATTAAACTCGATCTGGATTTTCACATCCTTGGCGATGGTGTACAGCGTGCTGCTGAACTCATTGATAAATACTTTTTTTGCCTCCATCAGGTTATCAATGTAAGCATAGTTGCCATTGCCCTTATCGGCTATGATCTCCATTTTATCGTCCTTATAGTTGCCCATGCCAAATCCGGTTATCGAAATAAAGATGCCTTTATTCCTGTAGGTTTCAATCATCCTTTCCATTTCAGCATTGCTGGAGGGACCTACATTGAAATCACCGTCGGTGGCCAGGATAATGCGGTTGTTGCCTTCTTTCATAAAGTTTTCCTCAGCTGTCTGATAGGCAAGTTTTAACCCTGCAGCTCCTGCCGTTGATCCTCCTGCTTGAAGTCTTTCAAGGGCGGCATTGATCCGCTCTTTCTGATTACCCGGTGTTGAAGGGAGCACAAGTCCCGAGTTGCCTGCATACACCACAATGGCCACCCTGTCCTCTGCCCTTAACTGGCCAACCAGTAATTTCATTGCTTTGATCAGTAAAGGAAGTTTATTGGACATGTCCATGGATCCCGAAACATCGATCAGAAAAACCAGGTTGGAAGGAGGTACTTCTTCAGTCTCCATTTTCTCGCCCTGTAAACCAATGTGGAGCAGCTTGTGATTATAGTTCCACGGACAGTCACCCAATTCATAAACGATGGAGAACGGATGCCCGTCAATGGGCTGCTGGTAATCATAATCAAAATAATTGATCATCTCTTCAACGCGGACAGCATCAGGTGCAGGTTTCTGACCTTCGGTGATAAACCGCCTTACATTGCTGTAAGAGGCCGCATCCACGTCGATGGAAAAGGTAGATAAAGGCTCCCGCAACGGACTCTTAAATCCGTTTTCATGAATGGCTGAATACCCTTCGGTATTGAAATCCTGTTCTGGCTGATAGTAATTCACCGATGATTTTGCGCTGGAAATACCACGAATTCTTATACCTGCAACCCTGCCACTCAGCTGAGATGAAGCATCCTGTGCATAACCGATCACTTCAACTTCCTGGAGACTGGCAACATCTTCCGTCAATACAACAGAAAGTGGTTTTGAATCTGTAATTTGTATCTCCATATTTACGTATCCGATATAACTAAATACCAGAATAGAATTGGCATCCGGGACATTGATTGTAAACAATCCGTTGATATCGGTAAATGTGCCGGTAGTGGTTCCTTTAATTATTACGGTCACACCGGGTAATGGATTATTGTAGGAATCCACAACGGTTCCTGTCACTGTTATGGCATAGGTGCCTGATATTACAAAGAATATCATACTGAGAAATAAAACAATCTTTTTCATAGTGATAATTTTTATGTGAAACATGTTTTGGTAATAAGGTGATTTTCGGAGAGGGATTCCATAAAAGTTTTGTAGTTTTATTTCATAATACTGTTTTCTCTTGAACTCCGGCCCTAATAGTAAATACCATCAATTTTCTGACGCGGAACTTGTAACTCTTTACCGCGAAAAGCCGGATCTGGAGATTCTGGGTGACTTGTACAAAAGATATATGTACCTGGTTTACGGTTTATGCATGAAGTACCTGAAAAACCGTGAAGACAGCCAGGATGCAGTAATGCAGATCTTTGAGGTCATTATGCATGACATCCCCAGGTTTGAGATCCGCAATTTTAAAAGCTGGCTTTATGGCGTGAGTCGTAATTTCTGTCTGATGCGGCTCAGGAAGGAGAAAACCGACCGGAAAAGACAGGATGACATTTCGCAGGAAATTTTTATGGAATCGACCATGAATTTGCACCCTATCGACGAGGCAAATAATGATAATGTGCAAACCATACTGCAAACTTGTCTGGAACAATTGAAACAGGAACAGCGGCAGTGCTTGGAAATGTTCTATTTCCAGCAGCGGTGCTATAAAGAAATTGCTGAGGAACTGGAATTTGATGAGAATAAAGTGAAAAGCTGCATTCAGAACGGGAAAAGAAATTTAAAAATATGCATTGAGTCTAAAGCAGAACTGAAAAATGTCAGCCATTGAACGAACATACGAGCAGATCATTGCCTATCTGAAAGGTTTGCTTACCAACCGGCAACGGCATCACCTCGAAAAGAAGATGATGCAGGATGCCTTTGAGGAGGAGGCTTTTGAAGGTCTGAGTCAGATGAATGCCGGTGAACTGGAAGCTGACATGGATCTCCTTGCAGACAGACTGCAGGATAGAATCAAACCGGCCCGGAAACGGTATCTCATCCCTGTACTCCGGATTGCAGCTGCTGTAATTGTCCTGTTTGGCATTGCAGGCCTCCTGTATTTTCTCCTCCGGCCGCCTTCACAGGACCTCATTACCCAAAGCACGGAAAAACCTAAAACATCAGAGGAACCGGTCTCCCCATCCTTGCCGGGGCCCGCTGAAAACGATTCCACTGAGCCCAAATCATCTGAAAAGACGGTTGATAAGTCCCGAACTGCAAAATCATTACAACCCGTGCTAGCAGAAAACCGGCAGGTTATAGCGGATAATGCGGAGGCTCCTCACGAAATAAAGGCAGCCCTAACCCGGGCAGCACCTGCAATACAGCATGAACTGAAATATCTGACCGGAAAAGTTGTGGATATTGACGGAGAAGCATTGCCCGGCGTTACCGTTACTGAAAAAGGCTCCACCCGGGGGGCTATAACCGATCTCGATGGCAATTTTTCAATACAGGTCGGTGACACAGGTTCGGAGATACTTTTAAGCTATGTGGGATATGAGCCGCTGGAACTAAATACCCTTGATATATCCGATAAACCCATCACCATGAAAGAAAATTTTATGGCACTTGAAGAAGTGGTGGTTGTGGGATATGGTACACGCAAGAAAAGTGATGTAACAGGAGTAGCCAGACGCATGGAAGCAGAAGAGGCAACTGCCGCCGAAGCAACCGATATGTATAATTTTGTGAATCCTGTACCTCCCGGAGGAACCCTTAAAGCCTTTAAAAACTGGGTAAGTGAAAGAATCGATTCGGTAACCCTTACAACTTTTCCGGGTAAACACAGATTACAGGTAATCTTAACCATTCAGCATGATGGCAGTATCCAGGATATATTCATCCGAAGCAATGCCCCATCACCGGTGATTGAAGAATACAAAAGGGTCATAGCCCAGAGTCCGCCATGGAAACCGGCCCTTAAAGATGATGACCCGGTGGCATCCGAAGTGGTTATCAGGTTTGTCTTTACGGTTGAGTAACACAAAAAAACTTTTTTTTAACACCATTTGTACAACTTTGACAAATTATCCACGTTATAAAGGAGTATTTGATCTTATTTTCTTTTTATAACTCAAAACTAGATAAAATGAAGAAGAAGTTAATTTTTAGCGCTGTTCTGGTATTCTCAATGATGGCATTGTGGGCCCAGGAAAATAGCAAATTCACAGTACCGCTGATCGGTGAAGAAGCGCCTTCGTTCACTGCACGGTCAACCAATGGAAGCGTTTCATTTCCCGGAGACTATGCGGGCAAATGGAAAATTCTTTTCAGTCATCCACAGGATTTCACGCCTATCTGCTCTTCCGAAATATTGGAACTGGCGCAGATGCAGGATGATTTTAAGAAGATGAATGTAGAACTTGTGGTTGTATCCGTTGATCCATTGGATATGCACAATTCGTGGAAAAGTGCGCTTGAGATGGTTACTTATAAAGACAGGGCTCCTGTTGCCATTAAATTTCCATTGGTGGAGGATGTCGACCTGAGCATATCCAGGGCATACGGCATGCTGCATCTTTTACCCGGTTCAATAAGGGACGTTCGCGGTGAATTTGTAGTTGATCCGGACAATAGGGATGTTCGCGGAGTATTTGTAATTGATCCGGACAATAAAATCCGGGCCACATTTTTCTATCCCCTGGAGATCGGCAGAAATCTGGATGAACTCGAAAGGACAGTTGCTGCCTTACAGACTCATGACAGCCAGAATGTCCTGACACCGGCCAACTGGAAACCGGGTGACGATGTATTTGTCCCCTATCAGCAAGACTTTACAAAGGTTGATCCTGCTATTTACAGTATAGCCTGGTTCATGCTTGCAAAAAAGACAAATTAAGAACACTTCTATTAGGAAGCTAAAAAATAGCTGCCTGGAAAAATCATTCCAGGCAGCTTTTTAATTTTATTGCAATTTGGATTATTTCACAACATTTCCGTCAGCGTCCACTTCAATTATTTCATAATTAAGTGTTTTCAAACTTTCCAGGACTTTTAGCTTATCTCCAACTACAAAATAATTGACCTGTCCCGGAGTGATTACCTGCTTGCTGAGCTGCTGCAGTTCCTGCTGGCTCAGTTTTCTGACCAAGGCATCATAGCTCTTGTAATAAGTATCACCCAGATTGAATTTAACCTGTTCGACAATGGAACTGTTTACAGAACTATTGGTTTCCCACATGCCTGGTAATTGCAGCGTCATATTGCGTTGCACCCGGTTAAACTCATCAGCCGTAATGAGCTTGTCAGTTGTGATGGAAGTCAATTCCTTTTCAATTTCCTGAATGGATTCCCTGGTCTTGTCCATTTGTACCGAAACATAAGCCAGGAACGGCCTTTGGCCCTTTGCATCCAGAACAAGGGTACTGGCTCCGTATGACCAGTGTTTATCTTCACGAAGATTCATGTTCAGTCGTGAAACAAAATCACCTCCCAGGATATTGTTCATGGCATTCAGGGCAGGCTGCGATACCTGTCCGTAAGGCGTGGTCAGGTATCCTGCAAAGATGACGGACTGGGTTGATTCCGGTCTGTTTATCAGATAGATCTTTTTGGCAGTAGTACTTTTCACTGTTGGAATAGCGTTTTTGGGTACATCACCCTTTTCCCAACCTGCTAATTTGCTTTCCAGCTTGGCCACCAGGTCAGTCATCTGAACATCGCCTACCACGATCAAAGTTGCATTGTTGGGTTTGATCCAGGTACCATAGAACTTCTGAACATCTTCCGGAACAATTGACTTAACAGTTGCTTCATACCCCGAGCCATAGTATGGATTTCCATAGGCATGTCCCTGACCATACATGACTTTGGGAAATACACGAAGAATCATGCCAAACGGCTGTGATTTTTCCTGCTCAATATCATCCAGATGTTCTTTCTTAAGCCGGTCGAATTCTTTCTGAGGGAAAGACGGATTGAGCAATATATCTGTAAAAAGATCCAGGGTCGGATCAAGGGTTTGCTTCAGCGTGTTGAAATTGAGGTAAGATGCATCAATATCTGAGCCGGCATTGATGGAAGCGCCTAATAACTGCAGTCTCTCGCTGATCTCGAGCGTATTTAAAGTTGTTGTGCCTTCATCCAGCATATCCATAGCCAAACTTGCCAGTCCGGGCTTTCCCAATGCATCCGAAGCAAATCCAGCATCGAATACCAATCCACCTACGATGGTTGGAATACCCTTGCGCTGAGCAAGGAGAACATTAAGACCATTTTTTAAGGTTGCCTTTTGCAGATCGGGGAAAGAAGAAGCTACCGGTGTACCCAGTCCGGGTATGGTACTGCGATCAACTCCGGTTTCGTCAGCTTTCAAAGTTGGGAATGGTTTACATACCAGAACATATTTCCCTGAACTGAGCCATTCACGGCAAACCTTTTGCATATCCTCGACGGTTGCTTCAGATACGTATTTTAGAATTTTCTTATAATAATCAGGCGAACCTCCATAAACTTCATAAGTGGCCAGAATATCGGATTTTCCTCCAAAGCCGCCAATACGTTCAATACCTTTCAGAAAACCTGAAAAATATCTTGAACGCACCCTGTCCAATTCCTCCTGGGTGGGACCTTTATCCAGAAATTCCTGCAGAACTGCATTCATGGTTTCTTCCACTTTCTCAGCTGATTCTCCGGGTTTCACCATGGCTTCCATATATACATTTCCTGAAATCTCCATTGGATCAATGTAAGCATAAGCACTGCTGGCTGTCTGATCTTCATATATCAGCTTTTTATAAAGACGGGAGGTTTTCCCCATGGACAGGACATCTGTAGCCAGATCCAACAGGGTCATTTCCTTGGTGCCCCACTGGGGAACATTCCATACCATGGTAATCTTTGCCTGCGGAACACGATCCTCATAATAGCCACGGGTATTTTCAATCCGTTTGGCGATATTGACTTCGGGCTTGACAAGCGATGGGCCGGGAGGAATGTCGCCAAAATATTTTTTTACTTTTGCCAGAATTTCTTCCGGTTTTACATCTCCGGCAATACTTAAAACTGCATTGGACGGACCATAATAGGTTTTGAACCATTCTTTTGCATCCTCCAGGCTTGCTGCACTCAGATCCTCCATCGATCCGATAACGGTCCATGAATAAGGATGACCCTTGGGGTAGCCGGCCTGGGTAATAATATCATATTCCCGGCCATAAGGCTGGTTTTCCCCCTGCCGTTTTTCATTCTGAACCACGCCCCGCTGTTCATCCAACTTAGCCTGGTCAATGGCTCCCAGAAGGTGACCCATACGGTCACTTTCGAGGAAGAGTACCTGGTCAAGCGCAGCAGTTGGCACATTTTGAAAATAATTGGTGCGGTCATTGCTGGTTGTACCATTGAGATCGGTTGCCCCGATGCCCTCAAGTGCCTGGAAATAGTCCTTGTTGAAATTCTCACTTCCGTTGAACATGAGATGCTCAAACAGATGGGCAAATCCGGTCCGGCCGGGTTTCTCATTCTTTGAACCCACGTGATACCAAATGTTCACTGCAACAATGGGTGCTTTATGATCTTCATGCACAATCAGGGTTAATCCGTTGTCCAGAACATACTTCGTGTAAGGAATATCTATCTGGTCGGGATTGAAATAGGATTTTTGCTGTCCAAATCCTGATAGGGCCAAAATTCCGAAGAGAAAGAGTAAAATAACAACTTTAGGTGTTTTCATAATGGTTTTATTTAACATTAAGATTTGAACAATAAAGATTCGAAAAATATGCAAGCATTTCACGAAAACTCTGTTATAAATTGTTAAAAGCTTGCCGCATGATCTGCAGGGACATCAATTCCTTTCCAGATTTTCTTTGCGGTCCAGTCTGCCGCAGCCGCAGTCCAGAAAGGATCACTATCCGGCAACCCGAGAGGCAAAAGACCTGTGGTGCACAGGTAAAGGCTTCCGGTTGAAATATAGGTTTCACTTAATCCGGGTTGATGTCCGCATACACCTATGGTCAACCAGCCATTTTCATCAAAAGTTCCCGGTGCTTCAACTTCTCGCGATATCACTGCCGACATGCCACTTCTGACCTGGGCAGGAGAAACATCCTCAGGCAGTTGTCCCAGCAGAGCCATTTGCCCGAGCAACTGGAATGCCCCGAACCGGTAACACAAGGATCGGCCAATGGGCGGATAGGTTCCCTCGGGTGATATCAGTCTTTCCTGGATGGCAGCATAACGACGGGCCCTGTTCAGAATGTCACCGTAAGGAACTGAAGTTTCGATGCCGCATTCGTTCAGGGTATGCACCACATCAAGCAGCATGGGATGAATTACAAAACTGTTGTAATAATCCCAGTGAAATTCAGGTCCGTCACCATATACCCCGTCGCCCTTATACCAATCCGAGAACCTGGACAGAGCGTATCCGGCAGGCTTATTATTCCATGCATTGCTGCTTTTTAGCAGAAAGGCTTCAACCATAGCGCTGAAAAGTAACCAGTTGCTTTGTCCCGGTTTAATGCCCCTGGTTTGTTTCAAAGCATGGATAACATTGTCTTTTACCTGAGAATCCAGGGGAATCCATAACTGGCTGTAGCCCCGTAAAAGTCCATGTGCCAGAAAAGCTGCATCAACCAAAGGCTGACCACCCTCAATAAAATTCATATAATCGGGAGAAGCAGGATCCACGGCATTGGAAATGCACTCATGTATCAGCTTAATGTAGGATGCGCGCAATGTCCCTTCGGGAGACTCATCCGGTACAAGTTCCAGCCATGGCGCAATTCCTGCCACTGTTCTTCCGAAAGCTTCCAGGTGCGTGTATTTATGGCGATCACTGCCACTGGATTCAACGGGCATATTGACTTTTAGCTTGCCGGCGCCCAGGTTCCGCAGAACCGGATCAGCCAGTTTTTGCATTACATGTATCCAGTACGCTCTTGTATCGGCCTCTGCAGACGGTAAACCATGCATTCCGTTACCATTTCTTACATTAAAAGGCAAAAAATAGGGTGAAATGCCTGCCGCAGGTAGTAATCTAATAAAATTCTTTCTGTCCATAATGGATAATTACGGGTTGAGGAAATTGCAAACTTCCCTGTTCACTTTTCGGATACGTTCCTCATTCAACTTGATAACCTTCCGGTCATAGGTCATCAGACCATTCACTTCAATTTCGACGTCAGTGGTTTGAGTATATACGGCCGCCGAGTAACATGCCGGGATGAGGAGCTTCAGCTTTTCAGCCAGTTTGATGTAGGCATCCGTAGCTTCTTCCGATGTTTTATATTGTACATATCCCCAGTTGCGATCCTGTTCCCAGAGATGATTTTCCAATGCCAGTCCGATTCCGCCATACTCACCCAGAACACATGCCCGCTTGCCGTCAAACATGGCCAATACCGGATCAGGATAATTGTGGATATCCAGCATATCACCGGTTTCATAGTGATTCCCCCCGCTTGCAGGATTTACCAGCCTGGATGGATCATAATTCTTCGTCCATTCCACAATCTCAGGTGTTTTAAACTGCCCCCAGGCTTCATTGAAAGGCACCCAGGTAACCACACAAGGATTTGAATAACACAGGTTGATAATCTCTTTCCACTCCTTCTTGTAGTTTTCTTCCGACTGGGCGCTCCGTTGCAATTCCTTACCGTTGAAATAATTGCGCATCTGCCACTGGGGTGAATGATCACCGCTCGGCATATCCTGCCATACCAGTATTCCTTCACGGTCGCAATGGTAATACCACCGGGCCGGTTCGACTTTCACATGCTTGCGGATCATATTGAATCCAAAGTCCTTCGTTTTCCGGATATCATACAGCAAGGCTTCATCGGTCGGCGCAGTGTACAAACCATCTGGCCACCAGCCCTGGTCAAGCGGGCCAAACTGGAAATAATCCTTGTTGTTCAGCTGAATGCGGACAACGCCATTTTCATCCTGCCGGGTCGACACCTTTCTCATGCCAAAGTAACTGCTCACTTGATCAGTCACCTTACTACCACGTACCAGAGATACTTCCAGGTCATACAGGAAGGGAGTTTCAGGGCTCCATAATTTGGCCTGCGGCACAGCGAGGAGAACTTCCTGACCAGCCGATGACCGTCCGGAATTCACAATTTTTCCTTTGTCCAGAATCTTGACTTCGATAATATCTCCGGGAACGGCATCCCTGACAACGGCTAAAACCGAAACAGAACTTCCGTCAACATCAGGAACGGTTTTGATCTGGCTGATGTGGACCTGTTCAACAGGTTCAATCCAAACCGTCTGCCATATGCCTGTTACCGAGGTGTACCATATGCTCTGGGGTTTATTTACCTGCTTTCCATGCGGCTGAAATCCCGTATCGGTAGGATCCCAGACCCTTACGATAACTTCCTGCTTCCCGCTTTTTACAATAAAAGGAGTTATGTCCAGCGAGAAGGGAGTATAACCCCCGGTATGTGATCCGATCCTTGTATTATTGATCCAGATATCGGCCTTCCAGTCTACTGCCCCGAAATTCAGCATCACGCGATAATTCTTCCAGGCCATTGGAATTTCAAAGGTACGACGGTACCAAAGCTCATTCTGATCACCCACTGTTTTTTGTACACCGGAAAGGCTTGATTCGATGGCAAAGGGCACCATGATCTTTCCGTCATAGTTTCCTGTCAGGGTATTTCCCCTGGGAAGAATCACATAATCCCAGAGTCCGTTCAGGCTCATCCACTCTTTTCTTACAAGCTGCGGCCGGGGATACTCAGGCAAAGGACTGGCCGGATCAACCTTTTCAGCCCATGTTGTTTTTATCCTGGTTCCTGCAGGCTTCCAATCCTGTGAATAGGTATTTAAAACCAAAAGAAGTAAAAGCACAATTCCAATTCCTTTACATAGTCTCATAAAACAAAGTTTAAAATGATTATTCAGCCATTTGTGATCGCAACCATGCCGTACGGTTGGTTGTAATCGATTTAACGCCCAGATCTGACAGTCGTTTGGCCTCGACTGGGTTATCCACGGTCCATGCCATGATTTCAAGATTTAATTTCCCGGCCTCCTGCATGAGCGCTTCATCAATAACCAGGAAATGCAGATCCAGACCATCCAAACCCGCTGTAGCAGCTTCGCCGAGTTTCTCCATAGTTTCCTTCCTATTGCTGCTCAGCCAGTAACAAGGATTATCGGGAAACATCTTCCGGGCCTCCAAAATTACCTGCCAGTTAAAAGCAATAAAAACCAGCTGATATCCTTTTTTACTTGCCTTTACAACTTTTCCGAGCCAGGGCATAACATCAGTCCCGCTTTTGATCTCAACCACGAGTTTTTTTCCCGGCGGAATGATCCGGATGGCTTCTTCCAGGAAAGGTATTCGTTCGCCCTTAAAGGCATTGTCCTTAAATAACCCGACATCCAGTGTCCGCAGAATGTCAGATTCTGTATCCTTAACCGAATAATCTTCGCCAGAGGTTCTTTTGGTATTTGCATCATGAATAACCATAATCCGGTTATCCTTGGATAAATGAATATCCAGCTCCACGGCATCGGCATTCCTTTCCCAGGCAAGACGGAAAGCAGCCAGTGTATTCTCAGGCGCCGATCCTGATTCTCCGCGATGGGCAATATAGCTGATTTGCCCTGATGAATTCGGTGACATCCATATGAATAATAATAGGAATATGGCTGATAGCATCAGACGCTCTTTCATATGTTTTTGCCATTTTACTCTGCAACCTCCACACCCATCCTGTCGATTAAAAACGCATACCGGAACGCAATATCTTTCAGGTAATCGAACCGGCCGGTTGCACCGCCATGTCCCGATTCAAGGTTTGTTTTGAGCAGGAGGATGTTGTTATCGGTTTTCAAAGCCCTGAGTTTTGCGACCCATTTGGTTGGCTCATGATACATGACCTGGGAGTCGTTCCATCCTGCCGTGGCAAGAATATTGGGATAATTCTGCGGTTTCACGTTATCATACGGTGAATAAGAAAGCATATAACGATAGGCTTCCTCTTCTCCTGGATTTCCCCATTGCTCATATTCCTGGGTGGTGAGCGGCAGACTTTCATCCTGCATGGTGTTGATAATATCTACAAAGGGCACTTCGGCCAGCACCACATGGAACAGATCGGGCCGCATGTTCACAACTGCGCCCACAAGAAGTCCGCCGGCACTGCCTCCATGAATTCCGAGACGTGACGGAGAGGTGTACTTTTCTTTTACCAGGAATTCGGCACAGGCGATAAAATCGGTGAAGCTGTTCATCTTCCTCATGAGTTTGCCATCCTCGTACCATTGTTCACCCAGTTCACTGCCGCCCCTTACCTGCGCAAGGGCATAAACAAAGCCCCTGTCGACCAGACTAAACACTGATGATCTGAAATAGGCATCTGTGTTGCTGCCGTATGAACCATATCCGTATAAGAGCGCAGGATTATTGCCGTCCTTTTGAAGCGTTTTTTTATACAATACCGCCATCGGAACCTTTTTACCGTCTGCTGCAGGTGCCCATTGCCGTTCAACAACGTATTCATCCGCATTGAACCCGCTTGGGATCTCCTGTTCTTTCAGCTTTTCACTGGCACCGCTGATCATATCATAATCATACACTGTATTGGGCCTGTTCAGCGAAGTATAAGAATAGCGGTATTTTAGGGATTGATATTCAGGAGTATACATGGGTGAAACAACGTATACCGGTTCAGGAAAGCTGATGGACTTTCTCTCTCCCGACGTAAGATCTATCACATCGATTCCGTTAAGCCCGTCCTTTCTGATATACAATGTAAGGAACCGGTCAAATACATCCATATCCTGAATTTTAACCGCAGAATCATGCTTAACCAATTCTTTCCAGGTCGACTTATCACTGAAACCACTCAGCGGAGCTTCATAGATCATGGAGTTGATATGTTGCAGATCCTTGTACTTGATGAAAATTTTGGTTTTATGATGTTGGATGCTGTAATCTACGTCTTTCTGCCTGGGCAGGAACATCTTAAAATCAGCCAGAGGCTTATCGGCAGGCAGATAACGGTATTCAGAGGTTGTAAAACTGCCGGAAGCGATATAGATGTATTCTTTGGTCTTGGACTTGCCTACATATAAATTAAACATTTCATCCTTTTCTTCAAACAGGAGTTCATCAGGCACTTTCGAATTGATCTGATGACGGTATACCCTGTATGGCCTGAAAGTTTCACTGGACTTGGTATAAAACAGGGTTTTATTATCATTGGCCCAGACAAATGACTGCACGTTGGTAATCTCATATGGCAAATCCTCTCCGTTTTCCAGGTTTCTGATTTTCAGGTTAAATTCAGCATAGGAACCGGTTGTGTTGTAGGAATAAGCAGCCAGTTTATTATCCGGGGTGATCTCGTAATTGGCCATGATGTAAGCCTGCGAGCCTTCTGCCATCTTGTTTACGTCAAAAAGTACCTCTTCGGGAGAGGAGACATTACCTTTTTTCCGGCAATAAATGGGATACTGCTTGTCTTTTTCAGTCCGGTTATAGTAGAAATATCCGTTATCGATCTGGGGAACCGACTGATCCTCTTCTTTTATTCTTCCTTTCATTTCCAGAAACAGCTTTTCCTGAAGATCCCTGGTATGCGCCATAACTGTATCAGTATAGGCATTTTCCGATTTCAGGTATGCCATCACCTCAGGATTATCCCTGTCCTTCATCCAGAAGTAATTGTCGATACGGGCATTCCCGAATTCCAGCATGGTGTCGGGAATGACCATTGCCATTGGGGGAGCAGGATAATCACTCTGGGAGTTTATCCTTGCTGATTTGTTTTTGCCGTTGCAGCTTGTCATCATGATCAGAAGAAATAAAAAAAACAGCAGATTGTTCAGTGTTTTCATCGGTATAGGATTTATATGGTATAAAATATAAGATTCTGTTTTCACCAATACCCGATTATTCCCTGCCCATAAATAGGCTTTTACTTGAATACTCGGGATCACATGTCAGGTTTACCTGTAGTTTCCTCCATCCTGCCTCATCACCCGGTGTAGGGATATGGGTGGTATGCACTTCGCAATTGCGAAGAAACTTCAGGTTTTCCAGGGCCATTTGTGCAACGGGATTGGATAAAGCACTTATGCTGAGCACAATTAATGTTTCTTCCACATCGAGACTGACCATTTTTCCGTTCAGTATGTCTTTTTTCAAATAGGTCACCGAATCAATGATGTTCTGGGGCAGGATGTACATATTATCCGGAATTCCGGCCAGGTGTTTTGTGGCATTCAGGATCAGGCTTGACGAGGCATGCAACAGGGGGGAATTCTTGCCTTTGATAATTGTCCCGTCGTGCAGTTCAATGGAGGCTCCGCAAAAGACACCCGCATTGCCCTTTCCGCTACTTTCTGCTTCCTTTGCAGCTTCTCTCGCAGGCATAACCACTTTCCGGTCCTCAACCTTTGCCCCTATTTTATTCATGATTTTAGTGATCCGGTCCAGGGTGCTTTTATCCACCAGGCCCATGATATATTCCACAGCGCACCGGAAATATCTCCGGATGATTTCCTGGTGCGATGCTTCGGTGATGATGCTGTCATTTACAATACCTGAACTGGCCCGGTTCACTCCCATGTCAGTCGGAGACTGGTACATGGATTCTCCACCTGTTATTTTTTCAATAATCCGTTTGAGCAGGTGGAATGCTTCAATATCACGGTTGTAATTCACAACCTCTATATTATAGGCTTTCAGATGATGTTCATCAATCAGTACCTCATCTTCAAGGTCCACCGTGGCAGCTTCATAGGCCAGATTTACCTTATGGTCGATCGGCAGGTCCCAGATCGGAAAGGTTTCAAACTTTGCATATCCCGCCTTGATTCCGTTCTTATATTCATGGTAGAGATTGCACAGGCAGGTGGCAAGTTTACCGCTGCCTGGTCCCGGACCCGTAACGATAACAATAGGTTTTGTGGTTGTGATATATTCGTTTGCACCGTATCCCTTATCACTGACAATCTGGTCAATATCTAAGGGATATCCCTGGGTGGGATAATGCACATATACCTTGACTCCCCTCATTTCAAGCTTATTCTTAAACGCCGTGGCCGGAGACTGATTTTTATACCTGGTAATCACTACGGCTGTCACATCAATCCCCCATTCCCTGAAATCATCAATGGTTTTTAATGCATCCGCATCATAGGTGATTCCAAAATCGGCCCTGATTTTTTTCTTTTCAATAGCTCCTGCATGAATACAGAGTATTACATCAATTTTATCTTTTAATTTTTGCAAAAGCCGCATTTTGACATTCGGGTCAAATCCTGGTAGCACACGTGCTGCATGATAATCATATAAAATTTTACCGCCGAACTCCAGGTATAACTTATGGTTAAACCGGTCCACCCTTTCAAGAATAGCAGAAGTCTGCTCCCGGAGGTATTTCTCGTTATCAAATCCGATATGATCCGGATCTCCCATTTTTCTGCTTTAGCTAGGTTATGACCTGATTTTCTTAGAACACTCAATATTAGTGAAATTTTCAGTTCACGAAATGGACGGAGGTGGTAAAAAAATGAATTTGGGGGAGATCATTACTACCGCAAAGTGGTTAGGGTGTTGTATTGGTATCGGGAACAAAAATGACTGATAAATTGTTAGGTATAAGCATATGCACTACACGTAAACACGGATAAAAAACAATAGTATACTTCGTAAATCATCATTCCCGGTCATCCCCAGGCGAAACCTGGGTTGACAAGTGCGTTCAGTAAGCAGCTTATCTGGATCTTAAATTAAGAAAACTAATATTCATCGAATTAAAATCAATTCGCATCTCCGAAAACTTACTGACATAATCCTGACCGAAATTTCCATACAGGTATTTGATGTCGTAACCCATTAAGTCGCTTGGATTTACTACAAGTGAATCAAGTGTATAATTTGAATTCCCAACCGACAAAGCCAGCGAATCCAGAATATAGGCTTCGGTTTCGCGCATTCCACCGGCTCCACCGGTTATAACTTTTCGCTTCGTGCATTTTCCTTCGATATCGTTTTTGTATTTGTTGAAAAACCGGGCGCTTAAACTGGTGATGTTGTTTCCGGAGTCATAAAGAAAAGGCAGTGTATCGTTGCCGGCCTTTACCCGGATCAACATATACTGCCCATCCAGTGCAAGATTTCGGTCGCCCTGGTTTTCATGGGTTTGCGAAACCAGCAGGGTTTTATCGTCTATTATCGTAACTTCCCGCAAGGCATAAATAACCGGAAAACCAAGGACACCACGAATTACATAGGCTCCATTGGCAAATGTCAGTGCGGAATCGGGCAAAACCAGGACTACTGCATTTTTCACCTCAATATTGCCCACATTCAGATCAAGCAGGCCCATCTGTCCCTCCACCTTTAAGCCGGTCGATGTCCCTGTTCTGACCTTACCTGGCAATATCCTGACTCCATACCTGGTGGCCTGCGATGCTATCATCACCGAGAAAGCGGCACCGGTATCAAAAACCCAGTCAACCGAGTCTTCCTTCAGTGTAACGGATACATTCAACAGTCCGGCAATGTCTCTTTTAAGGTTTGCCGTTGCATCTGCGGGAATGTTGAATTCCATTTTCGGGGCATTCCGGATTACCCGAAACAGTGTTAAATCATCCTTATGGGTTTCACTTTCAGTAGCATCACACACAGCTCCGAATCTTGTCACAAGGATGCTGTCGGCTATGTATTCACTGTTATAATCCTGCAACCGGTAGGCGTTTGCTTCCTGCATATAATACAGATCCTTGAGGACGGTATCATTGAAATGATGCACATACTTTTTAAGAATTTTCCCAATTAAACGGTTCGATTCTTCCGGTTGATTAAAGACGTTTGCCAAAGTCGCTTTATACAATAACAGATCCGGATTGCGTTCAACAGATTCGATCTTCGACATCAGGTTGTCGAGCTTGAAATAGTCTTTGGTTATAAAACATTCCTTTAATTGCCGGCTTTGTTCATCTGAAAGCTTTGAAGTACATTGAATAAATGCCAGTAAAATAATTACATAGGAAAGAATGCTTTTCATGATTATTTTAAATTTGGGATTATTGGTTCTATTTCATTACTCATAAGACCGGATTCTGATCAATGACCCTATCGCTTCGCTCGTAATCCGCGGGTGAGGGATAACTTACTGTCCGGATAAAAGTTGCAGTCCAGCTTTGTAACCAATAGTACTAGGTCTTCGTATCTTAATTTACAACCTAAAACCAACCAATAAGCTATTGCTATGAGAAAGCGAGCAATTCCCAGAAGCATTTTATTACTATTGCTTTTAATTGGAATATCAGGAATTTCAAAAGCCCAGGATGAAAAGTTTAAGGCAATTTTTGTTTATAATTTTACTAAGTATGTTAATTGGCCTCAGATACAAGGTAATTTTATAATTTGCATAGTTGGCAATAGTCCAATAACTGAAGAAATTGAAAGTATAGCTTCAAAGAAAACTGTAGGCGTTTCAAAAATTGAGATTAAACAAACCAATTCAATTGATGAAATTGGTAATTGCCACATCTTGTATGTTACAGCGAGTAAAACTTCAATCTTACCCCAGCTATTTAAAAAATCAAAAGACGGCAATTTCCTCTTGGTTTCTGAAAAACAGAACGCCTGTGCTTCCGGTGCGGGAATAAATTTTATAAGCCTTAATGGAAAATTGGTTTTCGAGATCTCCAAATCGAATATTGAGAGTTGCGGATTGCAGGTAAGTACCGATTTACTAAAACTGGGGACTTCGGTAAATAATTAATTCGAAAATGTATTTAAAACCACCCATATGAAACTGACGAAATTTCTAATGTGTGTCATTATATCTCTGGTATTGACAGTAAATTCCTTTTCACAACAAGACAGTACAAAGATTGAAGAGATGACGCGTGAAGAAATCATGCAGATATCACAGAATGATCTTCTTGAAATGACTCTGGAGGATTTGACCTTTCTGGCTCAGAAGCTGGGTGTTTCCATTGATGAATTATTGAAAATGAAAATTTCCGTGGGTTCAAAGTCGGTTTTAACACCACGTGAAACTCCTGGAATAATTTCCATCATAACTGAAGAGGAAATAAAATATTCCGGTGCCAGGGACATGATTGATGTATTAAGGCTTGTTCCCGGTTTTGATTTTGGCTACGATGTTCAGGGTGTTGTTGGAGTAGGTTTGCGGGGCAACTGGGTACATGAAGGAAAAATCCTGTTGATGGTTGACGGGCAGCAGATGAATGAATTGAGTTATTACAATTTCGCTTATGGAAACCATATTCCGATAGATCAAATCAAGCGTATCGAGATTATTCGCGGCCCTGGATCTGCAGTTTATGGCGGAATTGCAGAACTGGGGGTGATTAATATCATGACCAAATCCGGCAAGGATATTCAGGGAGCAGAAGCCTCCTTAAATTATGGCCAGTTGCAGAATTCCATGGGCAGGGCCAACCTGAATCTGAATACCGGAATAAAAGCCAAGAACTGGGATATTTCAGCCAAAGGATTTGTTGGATCGGCCAACCGTAGTGATCAACAGTATGCAGAGACCTTTGATGACATCGGTGATCCTGTAGATCTTTCAAAAGGGGGAAGTGAAATAAAAACAAAACAATTTAACCTGGGTGTATCAAACGACAATCTTTCCTTTCGGCTCCTTTATGATGATTATAAAACCAGGTATGTCTCTTATGTCGATTCGGTGATAGGAAATGTAAAAACCTACAATGAATTCAGAAGCATACTTGGAGAGGTAAAATATAAGCTGGAGATTAATGACAAGCTCAGCCTTACACCCACATTTAATTATAAATACAGCAGGCCGTATTATGAAGAGGATTATTGGCGAAACTTTTTTGTGAACCGGTATTTAGGAAATATAAACTTGAATTATGCAGTAAATACCAAAACAAATATTACCGCAGGCATTGAATTTATGAACGATCAGGGTAATTGCATTGAAGACACCGGTGTATTCCTGGTCAATAATAAAGGGAAAATCACCATCAACAACACCTCAGCCTTTGTTGAGGGTTTATTTAAACTCAATAAGATTAATATTGTGACCGGATGCAGGATTGAGAACAACAGTGAATATGGTTCGACACTTGCACCCAGATTTGGCGTAACCGGCATTTTCAAGAAATTTCATTTTAAGACTCTTTTCAGCGGCGCCTTCAGGTCTCCCGGCATTGGCAACATAGATGTCAGCAAAAATATAAAGCCCGAGAAAAGCTTTGTTACAGAAATAGAATTGGGATATCGTCTAAATGACAACATGTTCATTACCACTAATTTTTATGATATAATTATAAACAACACGATTATATATTTTGACAATGGAGGCCCTGCCGCCGGAGTGGACTGGGGATATATGAATGCGGAAAGCTCAGGTAGTGACGGAGTTGAATTTGAATTTAAAGCCAGGTATTCAAAGGGCTTTGCTACTATTAATTATTCATATTACACCGTTGGATTAAGGTCAGTCCCTGTATCTTTTTCTGTACCCGGTTACGATAAAGATGCACTTGGACTTTCTCAACACAAGATAGGAATTAATGGAAATTACATGCTTCTTAAGAACCTGTCCATCAGTCCTTCTATATCTCTTCTGGGTAAGAAATATGCATATAAAAACCTTGATACGGAAGGAAATCCTGAAATCAGTGTATTTACTCCAGGTTATCTGCTTAATCTGACAATGACGTATGATAACTTTTTATTGAAAGGGCTTGGCGTTGCGCTTTCAGGATATGATCTGCTTAATCAGAATCCGTCTTTTCTTCAGCCCTACAACGGCTGGTATACACCTTATCCTGGACCTTCAAGAGAGTTCTTAATTAAAGTTACATTGAAAATCTGAGCTGTTTGAAATAGGATATTGTCGATACATTGGCAATTATCAGGGTTTCTAAATTTTACAGAGAGCTTACTGAACCTGTAAAAGAATTTAGATCCCTTCCCATCACAGCGCGCTGGTTGGTCTTTTGCTTTTAGGCAAGCCTTAAACGGAGTTTGGGCTGATATACCCTGGTGTCGAACCATTCGTTCCTCTAAACTTGAAGTACAACCAGTGTAAATTTTTCGGTTTGATAACTTTAACCGCCGCTTCGCGTTGGTGGTCTTTTGTTTTTACCGCAGAGCGGTTGTGGTATTGTAGAATATTGCGGTAATGACGCAGTTTTTCCCCGGAGGGCCTGCCCCGATTCATCGGGGGGATTGGCAATGGGATGGAAGAAGGGATTACTGCGTGATCCTGAGGGGGAGGTCCTGGCAAAAAAAATCCCGCCATTACTTCGTACTGGTGGGATTTTTTTGCGGAGGAAGAGGGATTCGAACCCCCGGTTCCGCGCAAGCAGAACAACGGTTTTCAAGACCGCCGCATTCGACCGCTCTGCCATTCCTCCGTGGCGCGCAAAATTATAAATTTTTTCACTTATTTGCGTTTCTTTACTCAAAATGTTTCTTTCCCCTGCTATCGCTGAAAAAAATATCAACATTTTTTCGCTTTCGCCCACCAATTCTCTCTTTCCGTTCATGTAATAACAGTAATTCTTATTATATACTGATATAGTGTATTATAGACTCTTGTAATTAAACCTTTTATTCATATTTTCTTCTGGAAATTCTTTAAATACTGAGGTAGTTATTAACATTTTTTCGCAAGTGGTTGAATAAATTTCCCTTTCAGAATTTGTATCGCGTACAAAATAGACTATATTTGCCTTAGCGAATTTGAAAATTTACTAACCCTTAAAATTTTTGTTATGAACAAAGCACAATTGATCGATGCTATTGCCGCTAACGCTGGTTTAACTAAAGCTGATGGTAAGAAAGCTCTTGATGCATTCATTAAAGCTACTACACAGGCTCTGAAAAAAGGTGACCGTGTTGCTCTCGTCGGCTTTGGCTCATTCTCTGTTTCCAAGAGAAGTGCAAGAACAGGCAGAAATCCTCAGACAGGTAAGGAAATAAAAATTCCTGCCAAGAAAGTCGTTAAATTCAAAGCTGGTAGCGATTTAGCCAATGTTGTGAAATAGTGCTGTCGAAACAAATTAAAGGGAGCAGTTCTTGCTCCCTTTTTTTTTGAACACCAATGAACGGGAAACTCATCGACCACCTTTCTCAATTTGTTACTGATAGGCGCTTGCAGCTGTTTAATACTTTGCTTGAGCACAGGACACGCTATATTACCGTGGTGCTCGAAGATCTTTTTCAATCCCACAATGCCAGCGCAGTGCTTCGCTCCTGTGAATGCTTTGGTATCCAGGATGTACACATTATCGAAAACCAAAACGAATACCGGATCAGTCCCGATGTGGCCCTGGGTTCCTACAAATGGCTCACGCTGCACAGACATAACCAGGATACTGATAATACGGAAACCACAATTAAATCTCTGAAAGACAGCGGATACAGGATTGCAGCCACCACACCGCATAAACATGATTGTACAATCGACGAGTTTGATCTCACCAAAGGTAAAGTGGCCCTGCTTTTCGGTTCAGAGTTGCACGGACTTTCCCCGTTGGCTTTGCAGCTTGCTGATGAGTTCGTTAAGATCCCCATGGTGGGCTTCACTGAAAGTCTGAACATTTCAGTTACTGCAGCCCTGTTTATTCATCATCTGACTGTGAAACTTCGGAAAGATCAGTCCATCCCATGGCATCTCACGGATGAAGAAAAGCAGCAGATTAAACTGACCTGGCTGAAGAACTCGATCCGGAAATCTGATCTCATTGAGAAAGCTTTTGCTGATGATCAGAACATTAGCAAAATGAATGATGGTATTTAATTCCGTGGTACTCTGAGATCAGAATCATTTTTTTCCTATATTTGGTGAAATTATTGCCAATAATTTTACCAATTGATAAAATAAATCCTCTATGAATTGTATTATCATTGATGATGACCTGATGTCCAGACGGATTATCGAAGAATTCATATCCCGTACGGATCAGCTTAGGCTCCTCGCCTCTTACGAAAATGCCGTGGATGCCATCAATGCGTTTAACGGAGACGAGGATATTGACATGATCTTTCTCGATATTGAAATGCCTGAAATGAGTGGCATTGACTTCCTGGAAACTCTCACGAATCCCCCTCAGATCATTATCATTTCATCGAAGGAGAAGTATGCGCTCGACGCCTTTAATTACGATGTGACGGATTACCTGCTTAAACCCATTTCTTACAGCCGTTTCTTCAAGGCAATCAACAAAGCCAATGTCAGGTTTAAAACAAAGGTCGATACCAAGGACAATGAGATCTTCATTAAAAAGAACTCTGCCCTGGTACGGCTGAAATATGAAGATATTCTGTGGGTGGAAGCCCTGGAGAATTATGTCATCTTCAATACTTTTCATGAGAAATTCACGATTCACTTCACCATGAAAGCCGTTGAAACCAAATTACCGGCCAACAAATTCACCCGTGTGCACCGGTCGTTTATTGTTAATACAAGCCGTATCAACATTATCGAGGACAATTCGGTGATCATCAAAACCCAGGAAGGAACCAAGTCCATTCCTATCGGTAAATCCTACAAGGACAAACTCCTTAAGGATATTAACCTGATCATTAAGTAGTTATATTTGTTGGTCCTTAAGACATCCTTCATACCTCTGATTTTTATACTATGAATTCTGTAAAACGGATTGGGTTATTGTTTTGGTTATTCCTCTCAGTTCTTCCGTTGTCAGGATCATCTGACGAACCTCTTTCCCTGCAGCAGTCAGAAATGAAGCTGAAAGAAATGTTTACACGCATGGCCCGGCTCAACTCATACACAGAAAAACTGGCAGTGGCCGACAGCCTCTCTGATCTTCTGCATAAAACTCTTTTGCTGCCCGGCTCATTTGAATACCCTTTCGATTCGCTCAAATCCCTGGGCAAGATAAAATCACAGGATCAGAAGATCAGGATCTACACCTGGAATTTTCCGGATATCAGCGGTACCAACACCTATTATGGCTTTATACAGCGAAGTGCCGGTAAAAACGACGGATTCAGAGTATACCAGCTAACCGACAAAAGGGCTCATATCACAGATCCTGTCATGACAACCCTGACCCCTGACAATTGGTACGGCTGCCTGGTATATGGAATCATCGAAAAAAATATTTCCGGAACCACCTTCTATACCCTTCTCGGCTATAACCCTGAAAACCTCTTCATTTCAAAAAAGATCATTGATATTCTGTGGTTTAATGATCAAAATGAACCGGTTTTTGGCAAAGCTGTCTTCCATTACCAGAACAGAATGCAAAACCGCATTCTTTTTGAATATTCCGCCAAGGTGAATATGAGCCTCCTGTGGAACGAAAAGATGAATATGATCGTATTCGACCACCTATCCCCTTCAAAGCCCTCTTATACGGGAAACTTCCAGTACTACGGACCGGACTTTACCTATGATGGATTCAGGTTTGATCAGGGAATCTGGGAGCATGTAACGGATATTGACATCAGAAATAAGTAATTCGTGACGATTTGTCAGTTTTCCACCCGCGGCACAATCTTTGAAAACCTCCGTTGATTGGAAATCATTGTTGAACTTAAAAATATACTACCATGCAAAAAGGTAAAATTGGCGTTACCACCGAAAACATTTTTCCCATTATTAAAAAGTTCCTGTATTCTGATCATGAGATTTTTCTGAGAGAATTGGTGTCTAATGCCGTAGATGCTACGCAAAAGTTAAAAACCCTCGCCAATATGGGTGATTTTAAAGGTGAGCTGGGCGACCTGACAATCCGGATCAAGCTGGATACCAAGAAAAAAACCCTCACGGTTTCGGACCAGGGTGTTGGTATGACAAGTGAAGAAGTGGACAAGTACATCAACCAGATTGCCTTTTCCAGCGCCGAGGATTTTCTTGAAAAATACAAGAACCAGGCCAACAACCTGATCGGACATTTCGGACTTGGTTTTTATTCCGCTTTCATGGTATCCGAAAAGGTGGAAGTAATTTCCAGGTCTGCCCAGGAAGGTGCCAAAGCGGTAAAATGGGTATGTGACGGCTCGCCTGATTACACCCTTGAGGAAATCGACAAGGTTGAAAGAGGGACCGACATTATTCTGCATATCGACAAAGATTCCGAGGAATTTCTGGAGGAAAACAGGATTAATGACATCCTCCATAAATACTGCAAGTTTCTCCCAATTCCCATTGGTTTTGGCAGGAAAACCGAATGGAAAGACGGAAAATCAGTGGAACTCGACGAGGACAAGATCATCAACAATACCTCGCCATTATGGACAAAAAAGCCTGCTGATTTGAAGGATGAGGACTATAAAGCTTTCTATAAGGAACTTTATCCGATGGCAGAAGAACCCCTGTTCAACATCCATCTCAATGTGGATTATCCTTTCAACCTCACAGGTATTCTCTATTTCCCGAGGATTAAAAGTAATCTTGACATACAGAAAAACAAGATACAACTTTATAGCAACCAGGTGTTTGTTACCGACTCTGTGGAGGGCATAGTTCCGGAATTTCTGACCCTGCTCCATGGCGTGCTGGATTCACCTGATATTCCGCTGAATGTCTCCCGAAGCTACCTCCAGAGTGATTCCAATGTTAAGAAAATCTCAACCCATATTACCAAGAAAGTAGCTGACAGGCTCCAGGAAATATTTAAGAACGATCGTGAACAATTTGAAAAGAAATGGGACGATCTCAAGCTGTTCATTGTGTACGGCATGATATCGGAAGAAAAGTTTTATGAGCCTGCCTCCAAATTTGCACTTTTTAAAAATACCGAGAATAAGTACTTCACCTTTGAGGAATATGAGAAACTGATAAAAGAAACACAGAAGGATAAGAATAAGACCCTTGTGCACTTATATACTACGGACGCTGAAAGTCAGTTCACCTTCATCGAATCGGCCCGTAACAAAGGCTATGATGTGCTTTTAATGGACGGACATCTGGATTTGCATTTTATCAACCAGTTGGAGAGCAAATTCAAAGATTCACATTTTGTGAGGGTGGACAGTGATGTGATTGACAAACTCATCCAGAAAGATGAAAGCCGTGAATCGAAACTCACCGCGGAACAGCAGAATGAACTGAAACCTGTTTTCCAGGGCCATTTCCCCGATGCAAAGGCCAATTACTCGGTTACTTTTGAAAGTCTGGCCGAAACGGATCAACCGGTTTTAATTACGCAAATGGAATTTATGCGCAGGATGAAGGATATGTCAGCCCTCGGCGGCCCCATGAGTTTCTATGGTGAGTTGCCCAATCAGTACAACGTTGTGGTGAACGCCAATCATCCTCTGGTTTCCCGGATCCATGAAGATAAGGAAAAGAAATGCCGGAAGGATCTGGATAAGTTCAACGAAAAGCTGAAACCTTTGCAGGATACAAAAGCAGAGCTGGAGAAAGCCAACAAGGATAAAAAAGAAGAAGAGGTTGCCCAGGCCGATAAAGACCGGATTGCTGAACTGGATAAGAAAATCAAGGAATTCCAGGACAAACGCAATGAAGTGCTGGACAAATTCGGAAAAGAAAACAAAATCGTGCGGCAACTGGTGGATATTGCCCTTCTTTCCAACAATATGTTGAAAGGCGAAGAACTGAATAAGTTTGTGAAGAGGAGTATTGAGCTTTTGTGAAGAAGTGATGAGGTGATTAGGGAATTAGGTGATTAGGTATTTATTTACTTAATCACTTAATCACTTAATCACCTGTTCTTCTAAAACAGCTGGCTGATTTCTTTCTTGATAAATACGATCGCATCGGCCGTCGGGGCTTTTTCTTCCTCCACCAT
Organism: Bacteroidales bacterium; assembly: GCA_041737175.1. GTDB lineage: Bacteria > Bacteroidota > Bacteroidia > Bacteroidales > UBA10428 > UBA5072. The sequence continues at coordinate 30,176 of JBGSSF010000036.1, read as the reverse complement.
CGATTCCAGTATGGCTTTACTCAGATTAATAGCCGGGAAATCGTGCGGTAGTTTTTCAGACATGGTATTGATCATTTGAATAGTTCGGCCGCGTGCGATTTTTAACATTTCCCAGGCACCATGCGATATATAGATCTGCTGGGATAAATTGTGCTCGAATTCCGACCGGATGGCATGCATAAGTTCCGACTGCATTTGCTGGCAAGTGAGACCGGGCTTGTTAATCCGCATGATCAGGTTTTCAGGCGAAATCCTTTCAAGAAACAGGATCGCCCTTTCATAGGCCTGCAGCCTTAAAGGTGTGATCATGCTCTGGTTGTTCAGCATGATCTGATGTTTCCTCTTTGTTTCCTCGCCGTCAAAATATTTCTTCACCAGGTAAACTGTAGTGCCGAAAACCACCAATGACGGAAGAATGTATTTCAATATTTCAAGTACAGTATCCATGCTTATAATTTCTGAAAAATAACAACAGGTAATATTAATGATTTTTAACTGAATAGTTTATTTTTACCTATGGAAATGTAGGGACATTGCATGCAATGTCCCTACTATGCAATGACTTATATAACCAAAACAACCATGGAAAGTATCTCAAAACGCGTCAACAGCCTGTCACCTTCGGCCACTATCGCCATGAACCAGAAGAGCCGTGACCTTCAGGCAAAAGGTATTAACGTGATCAACCTGAGTGTGGGTGAACCCGACTTTTTTACTCCCGATCATATTAAAGATGCAGCCAAGAAAGCCATTGATGACAACTTTTCTTTCTATCCCCCGGTACCCGGATACCCCGATCTGAAGAAAGCAGTGGCAGAAAAATTCAAACGGGAAAATAACCTCGATTATTCACCGGATCAGATCATTGTGTCATGTGGTGCCAAGCACTCCCTGGCCAATGCAATGCTGTCACTGATTGACAAGGACGATGAGGTCATCGTTCCTGCCCCTTACTGGGTTAGTTACCTTGAACAAGTAAAGCTTTGCGAAGGAGTACCTGTTGTAATAGAAGCAAAATTTGATGCGAATTTCAAAATAACCGCAGGGCAACTTGAATCTGCCATCACTCCGAAAACAAAGGCACTATTGCTTTGTTCTCCTTCCAATCCCTCCGGAGCTGTATATTCCAGGTCGGAGTTGCGCTCTCTGGCAGATGTGCTGGTAAAATATCCGCGTGTATTCATCATATCCGATGAGATTTATGAACACATCAATTTTATTGGCGGTCATGAAACGATTGCGCAGTTTTCCGATATGAAAGACCGTACCATATTGATAAACGGTGTATCCAAAGCATATGCAATGACAGGCTGGAGGATTGGTTACATGGCTGCGCCGTTATGGCTTGTAAAAGCCTGTGATAAGCTGCAGGGTCAGACTACAACCGGAGCCACCACAATTGCCCAAAAGGCTGCCGCTGCTGCTCTGGCAGGTGACCAGGCCTGTGTGACTGAAATGAACAAGGCCTTTAAAAGAAGAAAGGAACTTGTTGTCAAATTGGTAGCTGAAATACCCGGAATCAAGGTCTATGATCCGGATGGTGCATTTTACGTATTTCCCAAGGTTGACAGCTATTATGGCAGAAAATTCAATGGAACGCCTATAAACAATTCCACGGATATGTGTCTTTACCTGCTTGAACAAGCGCACATAGCCACGGTTCCCGGAGATGCATTCGGTGACGATGCCTGTATCAGGATCTCCTTTGCCACCTCGGATGATAAGCTTGTGGAAGCCATGAAAAGAATGAAAGATGCACTAATTGCCCTGAAATGAAAAAAGCAGCTGTAATTTATCAAAGCAAGACCGGCATAACCAAAAAATTTGGAGAGGAAATTTCCCGGTATTTATCGGCTAAAGGAATTGAGACCCAAACGTGCTCAGTGTCCGATTATAAAAATGGCATCCTTGAACAGTCGGATTATGTTTTGCTGGGATGCTGGACCGCCGGATTCATGTTGCTTTTTCAGCACCCCGACAAGATCTGGAAAAGATTTGCGCAGAACCTTCCCGGACTTGGAGGTAAGAAAGTTGCCTTGTTTACAACGTATAAAATTGCAACAGGCAGCATGTTCAAATGCATGAGAAAGCATCTGGCAAATGAGGGGGTGGATCTCTCTGTTGAATTAAAATCGAAGAAGGGTGATCTTTCTGTCGAAAACAAAGCGATCCTAGATAAATTCCTTGCAACTTAGAAATTGCTCACCAATTCACTTTTTACTTTTTACTTTTTACTATACTAAATCTCAATCTTCCTGCCGGGATACTGCGAGAAACCATTGACGCGTTATTCCTCCGGGGAGAGATGACTGATACTTTCAATATATTTTTTGTGGTATCCCTCGTACAGATTATCCAGGAAATGCTTTGCCTGTTTTTCACGTTCTGCATAGGCCTGTTTTGTTTCATCACTGCTGCGGGGGGCAAATAAGGGTGAGGAATTCATTGCCTTCTCGATCTCTTGTTTGTAGAAGGATTCTACGAAGTATCTGCTTTCAACAGGCCATAATCGAATGGTCTGGTCATCGGAAGCTGAGGCAAAATATTTGCCGTCAGTACTGAACCGAACCGAGTTCACAATACCCGTATGACCCGTAAATGTGTAAAGCCTGACCCCTGTTGCCATCTCCCAAAGAATGATCGTTTGATCGGCAGAACAACTTATCAGATGATAGCCATCGGGGCTGAAACGAATGTCGAATACAGCACCCTTGTGACCGGAATATGTTTTCACGATATTGCCGGTTTCCAAATTCCATAATCGAATGGTCTTGTCAGCCGACGAAGATGCCAGGTACCTGCCGGAAGGATGAAAAACAACGGCAAAAACATTCCCGGAATGCAGTTCATGCTGCTTTTCCTGCTTTCCCGTAACAGCATCCCACAATCTCACCGATTTATCAAGTGATCCGCTGGCTATAAGATTGCCTGTGGTATTGAAAGACACCGGCAGGCAGCTTTTCTCATGCCCTTCGAGGTTCAGCAAAAGTTTGCCTGTATCGAAGTCCCATACCCTGATGGTCTTTGAGTAGGAGCCTGCTGTAATCCTGTGGGTTGGGCTATGGTAACCAAAGCTCCAGATATCGGTGGTATAACCGCTGAAAGTCCGGATAAGCTTGCCCGATTTGTCCATCAGTTTGATATCCGATCCGCAGGCCGCCAGAATGTCATCATTCTCCGTGAACTGGAGCGCTTTCACTGCAAAATGGTTTTCAATGGAACCGGTCATTTCGCCGGTTTGAATATCCCATAGATAAACCATTTTATCGTCACCTCCTGTAGCCAGTGTTTTGCCATCTTTGCTGAAAGCCACAGCCTTCACAGCCGCATTGTGCTTTTTAAATACTTTTGACGGTGAAACAATCTCCTGCGCCGGCAACGTTAAACCGTTCACCGTCAATAAAACCAAAAGCACGGATGCTTTTAGAAAATTAAATTCCCAGGCCCTTTTTATAAATTTCATAATTCTCTTCATCAAAAACTACGAAAATAACTTTTTCAGTCTCGTTATGTAATGAAAGCCAATCTTTTACTGTAGAAATTGCCACATCAGCCGCCAATTGCCTGGGATAGCCATAAACACCTGTACTGATATTCGGAAAAGCTATAGTTTTCAACTGGTGAGAGGAGGCCAGGGACAGGCTGTTCCGGTAGCAGGCTCCGAGCAGTTCCTGTTCATTATAATTTCCGCCATGCCAGATTGGACCTGCCGTATGTATTACATATCTGGCAGGAAGGTTGTATCCGCCGGTAATTTTTGCTTCTCCGGTTTTACAGCCTTTAAGGGTCCGGCACTCTTCAAGCAAAAGAGGACCGGCTACCCGGTGAATGGCTCCGTCTACCCCTCCTCCACCCAGCAAAGAAGTATTGGCTGCATTCACAATGGCATCTACTTTCAGCCTGGTAATATCACCTCTTATCAGTTCAATTCTGTTCATCGCTAGCGGATTACTGCCCCGAGCTCTTTAGCATATTCATCCATCAGCTTTTTCATGATGCGGTCAATCCGTTCATCCGTAAGTGTGGTTTGTGTATCCTGCAGGATAAAGCTTACTGCATACGATTTTTTGCCCCGGGTAACCTGCTCACCTTCATAAACATCAAAAAGGTCAACCCTGATGAGTATTTTATTTTCATTCTTAAAAGCCAGATCCCTGATTTGGGCGAAGGTAATGGATTGATCCAGCAACAGCGAAAGATCACGCCGGACCTCCGGGAACCGCGGAAGTTCTGTGTGCCTGATGTGGTGATCTCCTCTTAATTTAAGCAAGTTATCCCAGTATATTACAGCATAATACACGTCATTTCTGATATCGAACTGCTTTAAAATCGCCTGTCTGATAATGGCCAGCTCGGCAATAACCTTATCATTTATCCTGTATTCCATACCTTCAGCATACAAATCCTTTTTCCCTTCAACCGGATCGCTTTGAATCCTTTCAGGATCAAGGCCCAGTCTGGTAAAAAGATTCTGAAGATAAGCCTTTAGCTCATAGATTCCGGTAGCTTCTCCCGTAGAGGTCCAGTTGGGCTCATGCTTCTTTCCGGTAATGAACAAAGCCATATTGAAAACCTCCTTGTACCGGTCCAGGGGATTTCGTTTTCCCTTTTCTTCATTGAAGAAATAGCAGTTTCCGAATTCAAACAGCCTGAGATCGCTGCGTTGACGGTTGGTGTTGTATTGTATTGTCTCCAATCCTCCAAAGAGTAACGTCTGTCGCATTACATTCAGCTCATTGCTCAGGGGATTCATGATCCTGGCCAAGTTCTCCGGAGGAAATGTGGGTAATTGATCGTAATAGGCTGAAGGCGTAAGCGAATTGCACATGATCTCATAAAAACCGCAGGAAGTAAGATATTCAGAAACTATATCAACAAGCTTTTCACCATCAGGCTTGCTGGTGTAGGATAAACTCGCATGTAGGGTATCCGATACCTCAACATTGTTATAACCGTATATTCTTAAGATTTCTTCGATGACATCAGCTTCCCGTGTGACATCAACACGGTATTGAGGAACAAGGAGGTCAAAACCCTCTTTGTCTTCTGTAAGTATCTTAAAATCAAGGGATAATAAGATTGACCGAATGGTAGACCGGTCGATTCTTTTTCCGATGAGCCTGTCGGTATTGGCAAAGGTAATAGTCACACTTACCGGCTTTAGTGGTTCGGGATACACATCTACGATCTGTGAAGATATGGATCCTCCTGCAAGTTCTTTGATAAGTAACGCACAGCGTTTAAGAGCGTACAGGGTCATTTCGGGATCAACACCGCGTTCAAACCTGAAGGAAGCATCTGTGTTAATGTTATGGCGTTTCGAGGTAAGCCTTACTGATACCGGATCAAAATAAGCGCTTTCAATGAAAATATTCCTGGTGTTTTCTGTAACACCCGAGTGAAGTCCCCCGAAGACACCTCCAATGGCCACGGGACCTTCTCCGTCACAAATCATAAGATCATTTGCCGAAAGCTTGCGTTCAACATTATCCAGTGTTACAAAAGGCGTTCCCTCCGGCAGGTTTTTTACGATGATCTGATGCTTTTTCAATTCATCGGCATCGAAAGCATGCAAAGGCTGTCCGAGTTCATGCAGAACAAAATTGGTCACATCCACTATGTTGTTAATGGGATTCATTCCGATAGATCTCAAACGATCCTGTAACCACTGTGGTGAAGGGCCCACCGTAATGCCACTTATACTTACGCCGGCGTATCTCGGACACGATTTCCTGTTCTCAATACGTACCTCAACAGGAAAACTTTCCTTGTCAACTGCAAAAGAGGATATATCCGGTTTTATCAATGTAATATCACGGTCCTTCCGCAGGTAGGCTGCCAGATCCCTTGCTACACCGTAATGCGAGGCGCTGTCGATTCTGTTGGGAGTAAGTCCGATTACAAACATGGTCTCCGGTTCTGCTCCAAAATAGGTTCTTGCCTGCATTCCAACCGGCGCATCACCTGGAAGAACAAGTATACCATCATGACCATTGCCCAGGCCGATCTCATCTTCAGCGCAAATCATCCCCTCTGAAACCACCCCGCGCAACTTGGTTTTCTTGATTTCAAAACTCTCGTCACCTTTGTAAACGGTAGAACCTATTGTAGCTACAACCACACGCTGACCCGAAGTAACATTGGGAGCTCCGCACACTATATTCAGGAGGTTTTCCACGCCAATATCCACAGTGGTAACAGATAACCTGTCGGCATCAGGATGCCTGTCGCAGGTTTTGACTTCGCCAATCACGAATCCTTCGAGCCCTCCCCTGATCTTTTCAACTGATTCAACACCTTCCACTTCAAGGCCAATGCCTGTAAGTACCCTTGCCACCTCAGCAGGGCTCAGGTTAATATCAATATATTGTTTCAGCCAGCTATAAGAGATATTCATTGAAGATTATAATAGAATTAATGTAATTAGTAATAAACAAAAATAATCATTTTGAGAACACATCTTCATCACTTCATCTCCTCATCACATCATCACCATAAAATAGTATCTTTGCCTCTCATTCAAATACCGATGTCAGCAAGTCAAAAAAAGCCGTTAATACTAATCACCAACGATGACGGGGTCGAAGCCAAAGGTTTGAAAGCATTGATTGAAGCTGTTCATTCTCTCGGCAAGATTTTGGTGGTTGCCCCGGCAGAACCGCAATCGGGGATGTCCCATGCCATTACCGTTAAGGTTCCCCTTCGCATTTCAAAAATCACCAATGAAAAGGACCTCACAATCTATAAATGCTATGGAACGCCTGTGGATTGTGTGAAAATGGCATTTAACCACCTGCTGAAGGAAAAGCCTGATATACTTCTTTCAGGGATCAATCACGGATCCAACGCTTCCACAAGTGTTTTTTATTCAGGCACAATGGGTGCGGCTCTTGAAGGTTGCATCAATGAAATACCCTCCATTGGTTATTCACTCCTCAACCTCGATCATGATGCCGATTTTACGGCTGCCAAATATTATGCAGATATCATTACCCGTAAAGTTTTGAAGAACGGTCTGCCCAAAACAATATGTCTGAATGTGAATATTCCGGACATGGAACAGGACAAAATTGCCGGTATAAAGATCTGCCGGCAAAACAAAGGATACTGGCGTGAAGAATTTGACAAACGAATTGATCCTGCGGGCAAGCATTACTACTGGCTTACCGGTTATTTTCACAACACTGAACCTGAGGCAACCGATACCGATGAATGGGCTCTTAGTAATCAGTATGTTTCCATTGTGCCCCTGCATACCGATCTTACCTGTCACGATACCATGAAAACCCTAAATAGCTGGAACTTTGAATAACCCGAAAAAAATCGACCTGCACAAACTGAATACAATTGCCACAGGGATTGTAAGCGGTGTTATCCTCCCTGTGATCGTTTATTTTATCATGTATTTTTCAAAAATCCAGGATGTTCACCTTACCTTATTTTCAAATAACCTGGTGATTGGCAATATCATCCCGGTTATCCTGAGCCACTGCATTCTGCCCGACCTCATTCTGTTCTTTATTTTTAACGGTTTAAACTGGATGCAGGCTGCTAAAGGAGTGCTTGGGACAACCGTTGTGCTGACAGTCCTCATTTTTGCCATTAAGCTTATCTTTAGTGTGATATGAAGTATTACATCATCGCCGGTGAGGCTTCCGGTGACATGCATGCTGCCAACCTGGTCAAAGCCATTCAGAGAATCGACAGCAATGCAGAATTTCGGTGCTTTGGTGGAGATATGCTGAAGGAAGCCGGTGCCGAACTTTTTATCCATTACCGCGACATGGCACTTATGGGAGGTATCGAAGTCCTGCGGAAATATCCTGTTATCAGAAAAAATAAATTATTGTGTCGGCAGGATATTCTGAAGTATAAACCCGATGCCCTGATATTGGTGGACTATTCGGGTTTCAACCTGCCCATGGCCCGGTTTGCTTCCGAAAACAACATCCGGGTCATCTATTACATATCGCCCAAGCTGTGGGCATGGGCCAAATGGCGGGTTAAATCAGTGAGGGATTATGTGCAGAAAATGTTTGTGATCCTGCCTTTTGAAGTCGACTTCTACAGGGAACATCAGGTAGAGGCGGAATATTACGGAAATCCGGTGCTCGACAGCATAACAAAGTTCGAGGAGGACTACAGGACTCCTGCGGATTTCAATGCAAAAAACAATCTCAGCGATAAACCTATCATTGCTTTACTGGCAGGTAGCCGGAAACAGGAAATTGATCATCTTCTGCCTGAAATGCTTGCCGTAATGCCCCATTATCCGGGATATCAATTTGTGATTGCCGGTGCGCCTGCCATATCTGCAGATTATTATGAAAAATACCTGGCGGGGACGGCAGCCAAAATCGTGTATAACCAGACTTACCCATTGTTAAAGCACGCAAAGGCAGCAATTGTTACCTCCGGCACTGCCACACTCGAAACTGCCCTGCTCGGAATCCCACAGGTAGTAGTATATAAAACAAGCCCTTTGACTTTTTTTGTCGGCAATTTCTTTGTGAAAATAAAATATTTTTCCCTGGTGAATCTGATTCTTGACAAAGATGTTGTTAAGGAGCTGCTTCAGGAAAACCTGGCTGGTGACATCAGAAAGGAATTGGATAAGATTTTGTTTGAAAAGGACTATCACGACAATATGCTGGAGAATTACAGGTTGTTGAGAAATGAACTGGGCAGGGCCGGTGTTGCAGATCGCGTTGCTGAAAGAGTTTACCGGATCATAAATTCTTAATCGACCTGATCATGCGTTACAGGAAAGTCCATGTTACCCTGATTCTGTTGGTGCTTTGCATTTCAATGCATGCACAGGATATCAGGATTGGCTTTTTCTATGATAGTGATATTCAGGCTGTAGTTTTTACAACCGTAGAGGGTGAGTATATTCTTTCCGGAGATGGTCGAAAAGTTGCTGTCATTCGGAAAGGAGCTATTTTTCATGTTGAAAGAAACAAGTCCGGACTTACTGTGCATGATACTGTTCAATTCTATGGCGTATATAATAATCTCGAATTTACGGGTGCTTCGGCATCAAATATTTTCCAGGTTAAACCTGTTCTTCCTTCTTTGCCTTCAAAGGAATCCGACGATAACCTATCCATCAGCATCTATAATGAAGCTCTTCGGGTAATTAACCGTACGGGTCTCGAAAAGTACATTTCGGGAACTGTGGAAGCTGAAGGAGGCTCTGATGCATTTCCTGAATACTACAAAGCCCAGGCAGTCATTGCCCGTACCTTTGCGGTTAAAAATTTTAACAGACACGCCCATGAGGGATTTAATCTTTGTGATGGAGTGCATTGCCAGGCATATAAAGGTAAAAGCAGGATGAACGTGCAGATTATTGCTTCTACGCTTGCGACAAAAGATGAAATCCTGACTGACCTGAACGGTAAACCTGCAATCACTGCTTACCACGCATGTTGTGGCGGTATTACCGCAAGCGCATCTGTAGAATGGAACAGGGATCTTCCCTATCTTGCTCCGGTAAAAGACCCGTTTTGCAACGGATCAAGACACCGCAGCTGGATAAAAACGATTTCCCTGAAAGAATGGACTACATATCTGGAAAAAACAGATTATTACACTTCATCGGATAACCTTTATCAATTATCCGACCCTGGCAGACAAAAGTACCTGGACGAAAAAAATAAAAGGCTTCCGATTACAGAAATACGTAAGGATTTTCAACTGAAATCCTCCTACCTTCACGTTACCCCTGAAGGTGATCAGATTGCCTTTCACGGCCATGGCTACGGTCATGGATTGGGTCTTTGCCAGGAAGGCGCCATGGAAATGGCCAGAGTCGGATATACCTACGTGGATATTTTAATGTTTTACTATCGAAATGTTAAAATTGCAAATTCGAAATTATGATTTCCACAGACCAGCTCAGTGTTTCATTTGGAGGAACCTACCTGTTTAAAGAAATCTCCCTGTTGATTAACAGCCGGGATAAGGTTGGGTTGGTTGGACGCAACGGAGCGGGTAAAACAACCCTGCTGAAGGTTTTTATAGGTATGCAGCAACCCGATGAAGGAAAAGTAATCGTACCCGCCGGAATCCGTCTGGGATACCTGCCCCAGCAAATGGTGGTCATCGATGACAAAACTTTGTTTGATGAAGCAGGCAGCGCTTTTGATGAGATTTTGGTATTGGAGACTGAAATCAGGCAGTTGAATCATCAGATCACGATACGAACCGATTATGAATCAAAGGAATATATAGATCTGATAGAACAATTATCCGAAAAAACGGAACGTTTTCATTTGCTCGAAGGAAGCAACCGTGATCAGAAAATTGAACAGGTGCTCATGGGATTGGGGTTCAAACGGAGTGATTTTAACAGGCACACGCGTGAATTCAGCGGTGGGTGGCGAATGCGGATTGAATTGGCCAAAATTCTTCTTAAATCACCGGATGCCGTATTGCTGGATGAACCTACCAACCATCTGGATATTGATTCAATCCAATGGCTTGAAGAATTTTTGCACGAGTACCACGGTGTCGTGATTTTAATTTCCCACGACCGGGTATTCCTTGATAAAGTTACTGAACGGACAGTTGAGATTTCCCTTGGCAGGTTATACGATTACCGGGTTCCCTATTCTAAATATGTGATTCTGCGTCAAGAAAGACGGGAACAGCAGACGGCAGCCTATAAAAATCAGCAGAAACTGATCGAAGAGACCCGTGACTTTATTGAAAGATTCCGGTACAAACCTACGAAATCCGTACAGGTCCAGTCACGGATTAAAATGTTGGAAAAGCTTGACATTATCGAAATTGACGAAGAAGATACCTCTTCCATCAACATCAAATTTCCGCCCTCGCCCCGCTCAGGTACCGTGGTCCTTGAAGCTCGAGGATTATCAATTAGTTATGGATTTCTAAAAGTATTGGACCATGTTGACCTGACCATTCACAAGGGTGAGAAAGTCGCATTTGTCGGGCGGAACGGCGAAGGAAAAACAACCCTGGCTAAAGTAATTGCGGGGAATCTTCCGTTTGAAGGATCATTAAAGGTAGGGCACAATGTCAGCCTTGGCTACTTTGCGCAAAACCAGGATGAATTGCTTGACGGAAACAAGACAGTACTGGGAACCCTCGACGAAGTGGCAACAGGCGACATCCGGACTAAAATCCGCGATATTCTTGGAGCCTTTTTGTTCAGTGGAGAGGATGTCGATAAAAAAGTGAAGGTGCTTTCGGGAGGTGAACGCTCCCGTCTGGCCATGGCGAGATTGCTACTTGAGCCCTGCAATCTTCTGGTGCTTGATGAACCCACCAATCACCTCGATATGCGTTCCAAGGACATCCTGAAAAAAGCCCTGCTGAATTTTGATGGCACACTTATTGCGGTTTCACATGACCGTGAGTTCCTGGATGGATTGGTTTCCAAAGTGTACGAATTCGATCACAAGAAAATCAAAGAACACCTGGGAGGTATCTATGAATTTCTCGACAGGAAAAAAATGGCATCTCTGGCTGAACTCGAACGAAAAACATCTTTAAAATCAGGTGCATTTCTGCCGGATGAGCCTGCCAGCAAAAAAGCCTATATCGATAAAAAGGAATATGATCGCGAGTTAAGAAAAATTGAAACCCAGATCAATAAAGTAGAGATGAAGATTGAAACCCTGGAGAAAGAGATAAGCATTTTTGAGAACAAAATTGCTGATCCCTCTGTTGATCCTGAAATCATGAAAGTAAATGACTTCTACGCCTCCTATAGCAGGTTGAAAACCGAGCTTACGCAACAGATGTCAGTTTGGGAGCATCTTCATAATGATCTGGAACAAATTAAAAATAAAAGAAATTGAGTATTTTTAACAAATTATCACATTAACCGGATATCCATGAAACGCTCATTTTTATACCTCTTATGGCTGTTTATTATACCGGTTGCCTGCTTCACACCCAAATCATCCGTGAAGCCAAGTGTTATGAACCTCTCAAACATGTACAACCCGGTAAATACAAGACTTCACCCTGCTTTTACCGTATATCACAACTCTCCTTCCACATCCTTATTGCTGATCAAGATTTTTCCCTCGGAACTTTTATATTCCGGTACCATTGAACCCAATAAATTGCTGGGCCAGGTTCGTCTGGTATATGTACTGAATGATATTACCGAACCCGATAATATTATGGTGGCCGATTCAGGTAAAACTACTTACACCTTTGCGCGGGAAGAGGCAGATAAGCGTTTTATGACCCAGATATCCCTGAACGCTGAAACGGGCAAACAATATCAGCTGATGATAACTGCAAGAGACCTGGTCAGAAATGAAGAAAACCTTACTTACCTGTATATCGACAAATCATCTCCATTCTCGGAACAGAATTTTCTTTTAACGGAATCCGATGAAAACATCCCACTATACCAACCTTATGTTGTTGGGAATTCTTTGTTTAACATTACCTACCCCAATGACAATTACGACACTGTTTATGTAAAATACTTCGGAAAGGAGATTCCTTTGCCAAAACCATCCTTTTCCCTTAGCAGAGAGAGGGAATTCCTTGAAAGACCCGATAGTATATGGATCCTGCCCTTCAGGAAAGGAATAGCGTATCAGTTGAATTATGAAGGCATTTACCAGTTCCAGCTGGATACCAGTCAGGTAGCCGGACTCGCTTTGTTTAATTTCGGTGAAAGTTATCCCAAGGTACAGGAAGTCAGCCAATTGATTGAGCCTTTGGCTTATCTTGCCACAACTACTGAATATGAAGAGCTTAAGGCTGCCGTTAATCAAAAGCTCGCGGTGGATGAATTTTGGCTTGAAAAGGCCGGAAATATTGAAAAAGCAAGAGAACTCATCCGGGTTTTTTATAACCGGGTATTCTTTGCCAATTACTATTTTACTTCTTTTAAACCAGGATGGAAGACCGATCGGGGTATGATCTTCATCATTTACGGTCCGCCGCAGACCGTTAAGGTTATATCCAACCAGGAAAAATGGATTTATTACAAGAATAACTTTACAACCACCGTCACTTTCACCTTTGATCACACGCCTTCTCCATTTGCATTTGACAACTATACACTCCAGCGGGCTGATACATATGACACCTACTGGCGGCAGGCAGTTGATACCTGGAGGAAGGGTAATATTTTTCTGATAGATTAATATTAGGAATAGAATGTAGATTGTAGATTGTAGATTGAAGATTGAAGATTGAAGATTGTAGATTGTAAATTGTAGATTGTAGATGCAGGCGTGAAGATTATTTATGATGCAAAAAGGTAAATGAAAGCCAAATCAAGTATTATTTTCGGTATCCATCCGGTTAATGAAGCCATCCGATCAGGTAAACCAATTGACAAGGTTCTGCTGAAACACGGCTTAAAAAATGAAACGTTTCCTGGGCTTTTTTCAACGCTCAGGGAAATGAAAATCCCTTACCAATATGTTCCGGTTGAAAAGCTCAACCGGATTACCGGTAAAAATCACCAGGGAATAATCGCGCTTACTTCGGAAGTGGAATATACCGATCTGGAAAAGTTGATCCCTTTTTTGTTTGAACAGGCAAAACTGCCTGCGGTTGTGCTGCTCGACGGCATTACAGATGTGCGTAATCTGGGGGCCATTGCCCGAAGTGCTGAATGCGCCGGATTTGATGCATTGATCATTCCGGCAAAAGGTTCTGCCCAGATCAACTCCGATGCCATAAAGACCTCTGCAGGTGCCCTGAACAATATACCGGTCTGCCGGGTCAATTCATTGTCTGATGCTGCCAGGTATCTTCACGACAGTGGTTTTCAGCTGGTCGCCGCTACTGAAAAAGCAGATGACTTTATCTATAAGGCCGATTTTACAAGGCCCCTGACAATAATCCTGGGAGCCGAGGATACCGGTATTGATCCAAAACTGCTGAGGATGGCAGACACCCTTGTTAAGATTCCCATGTACGGCACCATACAATCGTTAAATGTGAGTGCCGCTGCCACTGTGTTCTTTTACGAGGTAGTCCGACAAAGAAACTTTCTTTCTGACTAAAAAAAAGCCCCCGAGATGCAATCAAATCATCTCAGGGACTTTACATACTGGTTAAGTCACGACTTAACCCTACCCCCTTAACTCCTAACTCCCTACTCCCTACTCCTTACTCCCTACTCCTTACTCCCTACTCCTTACTCCCTACTCCCTACTCCTTACTCCCTACTCCCTACTCCTTACTCCCTACTCCTTACTCCCTGCTTCCTACAGCCCGCCTTTTCCTTCATTCCGCTCATATTCTGCTGCCCGTTCAATCTTGCTGATCTTTTTACCGCGGTTAAAAGAATAGGTGACCGAGAAGCTGAATAACTGACCCACATCAACATGGCCTTCCCATGTTTCGCGGTAGTCCGGAGAACTTGTAATGACCTTGTTGTACATGAAATCCTTAATGAACGGATTGTACATAACATCTGCACTGAGTTTTTCAGAAAACTTCTTCTCAGCACCGATAAGCATAAGCAGGTCTCTCGAAAACTCGCGCTGGTAACTGATGTTGTGACTGCCATAATTGGCAAACAAAAAGAAGGTATAGTCTTTTGGAAGTGTGATTATATGACTGAAATTAAACCGGTAACTCATCTTTTCCTCTTTCTTATGCCCTGTAACAGCCTCATCGGTTTGAATCACCCGGTTGAATACAGAGAAATTAGCATTGAATCGCCAGCGTTTCAAAATCTGAAAAGCACCATTTAAACCCAGGCCATATTCCATGTTTTTTCCGATGTTTTCCTGTGTGATCAGCGTTATTCCGTCGCCCGTGACTGTCGTTAAATCCTGCATACCATTTTTGGTATAACGAAGATATATTTTAGGCGACAGGTAATTGGACTTGAAATTCTTGGTAAAGGTGAGTTCCAGTCGGTTTTCAATAGCCGGATCCAAATCCGGGTTTCCTCTCCGCATATGCAGCGAATCAGTCCAGGTCTCAAACGGATTGAGGCTGTTGATCGAGGGTCTGAAGATCTGTTTACGGTAAGTGAATTTCAGGCTTTGTTCTTTCGGAAGGCTTTGACTGAAACTAACCTGGGGCAATAATACCGTATAATCTGCTGTTGCATCCGTGTTTATATCGAACCAGGAGTACTCACCCCTTAAACCCGTCTGCCAGGAAAACTTTTTAATCTTTCCCGACAGGTTGTAATATGCAGTTTGACGGGCTTCCTGATAACTGAAAGCATCATTTTGCTCATTGGTGACTTCCTCAATGGTATATCTGCTGGTGAAATCATTATCCATCCACGCACCATAGGTTCTGATGCCGGCTTCGTTTTTCACATTCTTGAACATAAAAGTCAGGTCGAGCTTCAATTCACCGTTATTCCGAAGATTCTCAGTCAGATCTGTCCTGTCAAGATTTCCCACTACGGTTACAAGATCTTCCGGATCAATATATACATCGGTATACTGATTTTCATCTTTTCCAGTCTGCCTGTTATAATATCCTTCAGCTTTCAATTCGTTGCCTTCCTTTTTGAATTTTCTTGAAAAGAATAAGGAAAAATAGAAATTATCACTCTTATCAAGGCTGTTCATTTCTGTTTTCAGAAATTCGTTGAGGGTATTCCCCGAAAACAGTTTGCTGTCGGTTTGATAATCATCAGCCACACCCTTCCAGTTTCTCCATTCGCCCATGAAGTTCAATGAAGTTCTATCATTGATAAACCAGTCAATGCCATAATTCATGTAATTGTTTTGCCAGCTATTGGTTCCTTCACCGGATTTCTCATAATAATAGGGATTTGTATTTTGTACCCTTGTGGTAAGCAATTCTGAACCCTTGAACTGTTCATAGTGCAATTGATCTGCAATATAAAAACGGAATCTCTGATTGCCATATTCCAGGTTGGCGCTGGGTTCAGCCAGTATTTTCTGCGGATGAGGAAGCGGAAGCTTCACCGATCCGCTTATACCATACCGGGCTTCCTTCTTTAACACAATGTTTATCACACCGGAGATATCGGCATCATATTTAACCCCGGGATTGGTGATCAATTCGATCTTATCAATCATGTCGGGCTTAATCTGCGCTATGTACTCCTTGTTTCTCAACACACCGTCCACATAAAACTGAATATTGGACTGACCTTCCAGTGCAACATTGTTCTGAAAATCGACCGTAACGGAGGGTATATGCTTCAATGCATCCAAAGCTGTGGTTGAGGCTTTACGGATATCATCATTCAATGTAAAGACGGTGCGGTCGACCTTCTCTTCACCCTTGAGTCTTTGTCCTACGATTACTGCTTCATCAAGGGACTTTAAATCCTCAACAAGTTTCATTTCCTTCAGGTCAATCAGTTTATTCTGTCCTGAAACCTCAAGATTATTCAGAGTTACCGGTTTATAACCAACAAAAGTGATTCGTAAACTGTATCGGCCGTATGGAATATTGTTGAATTGAAATTTCCCGAGGTTATCCGTAATTACACCTGTGAAAAGGCTGGAATCAGCAGCTTTTAAAAGGGCTACTGATGCGAAAGAAACAGGACTCGAAGTACTGTCACTCACAACCTTTCCGGTAATGGTTCCATCATCGGGCTCTGCATAAGCAGCAGAAACCGGCAATATTGAAATGGCTGCTATTAATGTTGCTGCCAGTGAGAAATTGTGGAAAAAATGCTTCATATCAATTGTTGTTTTTGGTTAATGGTTTATCTTGTGGGACCCGAAGTGAGTTTACACAAATCAGACCAAACCATGCAACAATATAATATTCAGCTATTTAAATTAAATATCAATCCATTGGTTATGAATTGAAAAGTGACCGGCTTCGAATAATTTATGTACGGAATCGTACAGTCAGTTTATCCTTTGCTTGCAGCAACGTAATTAATAATTCCTTTCCAGCTGCTCGATCTCGTCAAGCTCCGTATTGATCTTTTTGAACTGCTCAAATATATGATACTTAAATGTAAAATAGACAGATCCGATAAAAACGACAACTATAAGAGCCAATGGAATTATTGAGCTTTTAGAAAAGATCGGGATTTCCGACATGAGAAAAACTCCGACTATGCCAAAGGGTATCAGGAAAAATCCCAATCTTGTGATTTTGATTTTATATTTCTCCATTTGCTTGATGCTTTTTCTTATCTGCACAACAGGCTCCGTAAAATCGATCTTACTTGTCAGCAGGAAATACTTTATAGCCCAAAAATAAAACAGGATATAGACTGTTCCGAACAATAGAATCCCGGAATAAAAATCAATTTCATTGCGAAATTGAATTCCCGGTATTAAAACCAAACTTATGAGGACTAAAGGCAAAATCAAATTGAATGCTGCTTTAATTCTGATCAGGTTAAGCATTTTTTCAGGTTTGGCCTGAAGCATTCTCTTTAGAATCTCTTTGTTCAATCTGGTGGTTTCCGATAATTTGTTATCATATTGTTTCCACATATTCTGCAATTCAGCCAGTTCCATTTCTTAATTTTTTGTGATTAGTAAATTTTTAATTTGATCTTTTATCCGGCCAATTCTCGTTCCGACATTTGTTTTTGTAATTCCGGTAACCGTTGAGATTTCCTCATAGGAATTGCCGTCAAGGTAAAGCAATATAATTGATTTGTTCAGTGCATTTAACTCATTGATACAATCGTATAGGTCGTTGGCTTGTGTTGAATCGTCCTGTTCGGTTAACCGCTCAGCCGCATTGAGCAGCAATGAATCGCCAAAGGAAATATTGACGGTTCGTTTTTTCCTGCGATTGAAATTCATCGAGGTGTTTAATGCTACCCTGTATATCCAGGTCGATATTTTTGCTTCGCCTTTAAACCTGTCAAAGGATTTCCAAAGTTCAAGTGCTATATCATTGATCAGGTCCTCTTTGTCCTGAATGGTTTGTGTATACGCCCTTGATATTTTGATTATTATCCCGATATTCTGTTCAAAAACAGTCAAGAAACGTTCTTGTAAGTTATTATCTGTCATTAGTCATGATGTTACTTTTTTGGGCTAATCATTCAGTTTGTGCACACATTTTATCCAATTAGTAACTTATCATGAAAAAAAATCACAGCTCAATCTCACTAATTTCTAATATCGGGTTCGAAAAATACCCACTGGATAGCAGAATTTGACTTTTTGAGTTCTGATTCGCAAGCGTTGATGTTTTTTATCAATTGATCGGCAGAATGAACCTTGGTCATTTTTGCTTTGACTGCGACCATTATCTGAGGACCCAGCTGCAGCGTAATGAGGTTAAGTATGGTTTCAATCTCAGGTCTGGCCTCCAGCAACCTTTTTATTTCAGCACGGGTCTCGTCATCAGAGCTTTGCCCAATTAATAGACTTTTCACTTTTACTGCGAGAAAAATGGAAATTATGATCAACAGAATACCGATTCCGATGCTTCCAATCGCATCAAAAACAGGGTTCCCGGTTAAGACAGCAAGCACTATCGAAATAAGTGCAAAAGAGAGACCCAGCAATGCAGCGATGTCTTCACCAAGAACGACGATCAATTCACTCTGGCGACTGTTTTTATACCAATTCCAAAGCGACATATTGTGTCTCAGTTTATTGATCTGGATAATGCAACCGTATAGCGATGAGGCTTCAAGAATCATGCTGATGGATAAAACAACAATGGCAATCATTGGATTTTTCAGCCCTTCGTGTGAACTGATCTTATGAATGCCTTCATAAATCGAAAATAAGCCACCCATGCTAAATAAGATCAGGGCCACGATAAACGACCAGAAATAGATTTCCTTTCCGTATCCAAGCGGATGCTCAGGATCGGGATTCTTCCGGGTAGCCCTTAAACCCAGAAACAGCAGTCCCTGATTGCCGCAATCCGCATATGAATGAATTGCCTCAGCCAGCATGGCACCTGATCCGGTTACTACGGCTGCGATAGTTTTGGTAACTGCAATTCCAAGGTTTGCCGATAAAGCGAAAAGGATGGATTTTACCGAAGCACTTTGATGCGACATTGCTTATTCATTTATTTCCAATCAATGTTCTCTTTTATAACTTTTGCAGGATTTCCACCTATAAGTGAGTTCTTAATATGAAAGATACCTTTGACTATTGAATCTGAAGCTATAACACAGCCATTCGGGATGATTGTTCCTTTGTAAATTTTTGTACCACAGCCAATCCAAACATTATTCCCAATATTGATCGTGCTTTCTATTTGCCGTTTGCCTGGATAGGAGATCTCATGAAAATCCTCATCAAGAAATTGGCAATCCCATGAAATGGCACAATTATCGCCAATGTTCAGGTTATGCATGATTATTAAATTCGTGTTGCTGTTCATATATCCTCCATTGCCGATTGTAACAACCGCATTTTCTCCGATATCAAACCGACATCCTCTTCCAATACTATATCTGCCTGAAATTTTTAATTTACCGTTGATATTCAAATACGTTTTGTCAGTTTTATGAATAAATCCAACATATCCAATCCCAATCTCGATTAATTCGCTTGCATCAATATTTTTCACTCCTTTAATCCTGACTTTCTGATGCAACAACAGTGTTTTACCGTAAAATAGTCTATTAAATATGAAGCGATAAAGAACAATAATGAAAAGACTGTCCGACTTTTTGCATTTTTCGTATAAATTTAGTATCTGTCTCATTATTAAATACTTTTCCGTTTATTACTAAAATACTGATTATGTACAGGACAAGAATCCCATCATTGACAAGCGATGTCAACAGTAATTCTTTCAGTCAATATAGATTTCCTTTAGAGTGGCTCTGATCTCCTTGACTTCCGGTTTTGACAGCCTGCCAAGTCCCTTTATTATTCTCCGCCGGTCAATGGTCCTTACCTGATCGAGAGCCACTATGTAAGTCCTTTTATCATGTCTGATCTCAATACGCGTGGGATAATTTTTAGAGCTTGTCAATAAAGGTGCAATTACAACAGTTCTTAAATGTCGGTTCATCTCATCCGGTGAAATAACCAGGCACTGATTGGTCCTTTTAATATCACTGCCAATGACAGGATCAAGATTTACCAGGACGATTTCATTCTGCTTTATTTCCATTCTTCTGAATTTCCATCCTCGAATGATTCTTGAATGAGTAATTTGTCAGAGCCGTCTTTATTCATCTCTCTGAATGCTTTTTCCCACCCTTTCCTCGGCTTAGACGATGGTTTTAAAATAATATGACCCTTTTTCATTACCAGGTCCACTGTATCCCTTATTTTGTAACGCTCAAGCAACGTCTTGCTCAATCTTATTCCCCTGGAATTACCTATTTTGATTACCTGCACCTCCATAAGCATTGGATTATTTAATCCGTAATTACAAAGTTATTACATATCTGTTTAATTTGATCAATTTTTATTTTTAATATAGATATGCTTTATATGGGTACTTTCGACTTTTCTTTCATCAATTTCGAAATGCCTGTTTAATGATTTGAATAAGGCAGTGAGTTTGGGGAAACCATAATTACGAGGGTCAAAGTCGGGTTTCTTTTTAATAATCAGTGCGCCAACTTCTGCAAGAAATGCCCACCCGTTATCATCAGCCACATCATTTATTGAGGTTTTTAACAGCTTAATAAATTCATTGTCAATTGAATCCACTTTAATTACCGGGGATGGAGCTGCCGGTATTCTTCTTTTCGAAGCAATGGGTGCAGTCTCAATCTGCTTTATTTCCGCAGCACTGATTATTTCTATATAAATGAACTTATCGCAAGCCACAATGAAGGGATTTGGCGTTTTCTTCTCACCGATCCCAATGACCAGCATGCCGGATTCCCTTAAACGGATTGCCAACCTTGTAAAATCACTGTCACTGGATACCAGGCAAAACCCATCCACTTTCTGACTGTGCAAAATATCCATGGCATCAATAATCATTGCAGAATCAGTGGCATTTTTACCGGATGTATAACTATATTGCTGAACCGGAGTAATTGCATGTTCGAGTAATGCCGGTTTCCAACCCGAAACGGTCGGTTTTGTCCAGTCGCCGTAAATTCTCTTGATCGTCGGTATCCCGAGCTTTGCTATCTCATCAAGCATCCCTTTTATATTTGAATAGGGTATATTATCAGCATCGATAAGAACAGCTAACTTCAAATCACTTCTATCTCTCATAATCATTTGTTTATTTCACCGTGTTTACCTGCGTTAAATCAATAACCTTCTCAAATTCAAGTTTGACAATTACATCTGTTGTATTCGGGTTTGTACCAACTGAAATTAAAATACCTTTTTCATTTTGTTTTACTTTAACTTTTTCCCCGGTTAAACATTTGTAAACAATTAGTTTGTTCGATATTGATGGAATCTGAATTGTGCCCGCATTGGTTTTCAATATATGAATGTAAGCATTTTTTCCATTGAAAGTGCTTCCATACACATTATCAACTGGCTGAAAAGGACCTCCACGGGTTTCGTAAATGCTCTCACCGTATTTGCTGAGCCATTGTCCTACTTCTTTCAGACGTGCAACATGGGTTTCAGGAATCAGTCCATCTTTATCAGGTCCTACATTCAACAATACATTTCCATCGCGGAAAACCACATTAACCAGCATGTTAATTGCTCTTTCAAATGACATGAGGTTTTGTTTTGTCGAATATCCCCAGCTAACCTCATTTAAATTCAGACATTTTTCCCAGGGCTCGCTACGAATTTCTCCTTTTACGTCACCTCCACCTTCATCGCTCTGAAAATCACCTTTCCAGCCCATTCGCGAACTCATAACAAGATTAGGTTGCAGTCCACGCGCCATTTGAATAATTTCGAGCGGTTGCCAAAGCCACGCTCCGTCTTTATCTGCTCCCTTGTGAGCAAGCCAGCCACCATCGAACCAAAGTACATCTATCTGACCATAATTGCTTAACAATTCCCTGATCTGGCTGTGGCATTGATCGCTCATTTGCAAGGCATTGTCGAATTTGTTGCGGGGATCGAAATAACCATCAAATCGCCAATCCATGGGTGAATAATAGATACCGGTTTTTATTCCGGCTTTCCGGCAGGCAAGTGTATATTCAGCGATAAAATCTTTTTTGGCCTTGGTTTGTGAACTTGTGAAATGGTTAAAGCTCGAGCGACTGTCCCAAAGGCTAAATCCATCGTGATGTCTGGCGGTGAGTACCATGTATTTCATTCCTGCTGCTTTTGCAATCTCAGCCCACTCGTTGGCATCAAATCTTTGAGGATTGAATTCATCAGCATATTTTGCATACTCAGTGGCAGGTACTTTATCATTGAACATATACCACTCTCCTTTTGCAGGTATGGCGTACAAACCCCAATGAATGAACATGCCAAATTTATCATTCCGCCACCCATTCATTTGATCTTCGCCCAGTTTAAAATTATCGCCATCGCCAAAACAGTTCATATTCCATTCATCGAACCAGCGCAAAACCGGCTTTTGATCAGAATCGAAAAACAGGGGCAGAAAAATATACCGACCATCAACAGCGTTTTCAGGCCTCCAGCGGTCGGCAACAAATATAAAAGACTCTTTCTTTCCCTGTACTGGAATTACATAAGTACTTTGCGAGTGGAAAGTTAAATCGGCAAAATCCCCAACGCATGGATTTCCCAATTCTATCCAGGGGCCCATCATGGATTCAGCTACAGCAGACCTTGCTGCATTTGGCGCCCAGCCAGTACAACCAGAACTTATCAAATAATATTTGCCATTGTGTTTGAAAATAGCAGGCGCCTCGTTATGCCCGGTCGGAAAAACACGTGTATATTTCCCCGTAAATGAAGTATAATCATCCGACAATTCCGAAATATGCAGGGTAAGATTTTCTTCAGATGCGTGAATATGATACGCTTTCCCATCATCATCAACAAATAAGCTCATATCACGGGTCATTTGCCCTTTTTCAAAGTCGCGACGGACAAACAAGCCATCTTTAACGGCAGTTATCCATTCATCACTCCAACCTTTCAAATCCTTTTCCTGAATTATTATTCTCTTTTGCTCCTCAGTCATTTCCATAGGCCAGGTTTGAATGTTTGCCCGGGTTGCCCTGATAAATGTATATGGTCCCGTAACTTTATCACTCACCGCCACACCGGTTTGAGCTGCGTTATAGCCTTGATCTTTAAGTTCCAGGTGAAACCACATTACAAATTTTCCGGTCTTTTTATTGTAAATGACTTTGGGACGCTCTAATATGCAACCTTCGGTAATTGGACTGTTTGGGTCATTTTTATTTACAGATAAGGCAATACCCTCATCGGTCCAGTTGTATAAATCGGCCGAAGAATAGCAGTGAACACCAACCATTGCTCTGTTTCCGGCAATGCCTTCAATTTTATGTTCACCAAACCAGTAGTATTTCCCAATGTGAAACAGAAAACCGCCACCGTGAGCATTTATCATGTTGCCATTCGTATCTTTCCAAACCTGCCCCGGTTTGAAAGCTGAAAAAGGCTCATTTGTCTGTGCATTGATTCCGTTAAAACCGGCTAGCATAAAAATTAGAAATACAAATAATTTCATGGATTGTATTTTTGATTAATAATACTCTACCGCTCTTATTTTTAAGGATTTTATTTAAGCGGTTTGCTTGTTTGTATAGTTGTTGGTGCTGTTTTTTAGTAATTTATCTTTTACATTAATCCAAATGAGATCGCAATAAAACTTGGTCCATTTAATCCTCCATGCATTAATACTCCAATCCATGTGTTTTTAGTTCTCTGTACAATATAGGATTGAATAAAAATTATTGGTATCAAAGTGATTAATAATTGCCACCCAAACGCAATATGAAATAAACCCCAACCAAAACCATGTATCACCCATGTGTTTTTCCCAAACGCGATTTCTTGTCGAGGAAGCATGACACCTCTCCATAAAAATTCTTCTCCAAGAATATTTAGGATCCAATATGGAAACCAAACTATTAATAACCAATACCGACCTTTTGTCAATGGATCAAATAACATAAACGGCGGTGATGAATCAACTTTCCCAATAATAAGTTCCAATGCTTTCATTATTAAAAGACTTATAATTCCAACAAGAACCAACCCGACAAGGCACCAAATCAAATCATTTTTTGTTGTTCTTCTAAATCTTAAGCGCTTAATCCATGTATCTCTTGAGAATTTATATCCTTCTGCCTTTAATATCAATATCCCAGTAATAATTAAAGGGACAAAAATGCCCAATCCCCCGACGATAAACCAAAGTAATATAGTTTCCTGACCTGTTGTCTGACTTAGATAAGGTATCAGGTACCTGGTTAGAAAATACATCAATAGTGCAGCTGGTATATATATCGCAAATGACGATATGAACCCTAGTTCTTTTAGTTCATTTTCTTTGTCCATAGCACTTTTTTTTTCACCTTATGTTTCTGCAAATAACTATCTATATTTCATTTGTAAATAATCAATAGTTTCTTTCATAAGTTTCTTGAGAACATCTTGATTCACGTCGGATAATTTCTTAACGTATATGCAGGCCTTCCCCATTTTATATTTTCCCAGATCTTTCAACAGATATTCATGTTCTTTCGCTCCGGTGTATACATAGAGTGAAATAGCCGTCTTTCGCGGTGAAAAACCTATCAAGGGCCAATCCCCTTCCTGACGACTTTTCTCAGATTTGTAATGATAGCTGCCAAAGCCTATAATGGATGGCCCCCACATTTTTGGCTCATAACCGGTAAAATCTTGCATCAGTTTTAATAAATCGAAACTGTCCTTTCGTTTCTGCTCGCTGTCAGCAAATAAGTTGATAAATTCACTGACATTTGCGCTATTTTGTTTTGTTTTCAATTCTCCCATGGTTTCAGTTTCCTTATACTTTTTGTTTTAACTGCGAAATTAATTCATTGACTGCTAAGATTTATGCTACGGCGTTATTCCACCCGTTACCAGTAATGGCTTATACACGCTGTTAGCGACTGGCTGATATTAATTTAAGCTTATATAATTGTTTTTCAACTCCTTCTCCTTTCCAGAAAATAATACTATCATAGGCAAGTTGCAAATTATAAAATCCAGTTAATAATATGTTTGAATGACATAGTAACTCAATCCTGTGATATTCAGACAAGTCAAACAGTATTTCTGAATCAATAATATTATAAATTCCTTGAACTATGCAAGGAAATTTCTGTAAACCTTATGGTAGCCATCCTGAAAGTTGCTTAAAAAAAGAATCCACCTTAAAAGAAATTGCTTCCCAAATTGTGTCATTTGAATATGTAAAATACCCTTCATAGTATCCTTCTGTAATGTTTATTCGATCATTGTCATCTTTGCGACAACCTGTTAAAAGGGAAATAATGAAAAGTGCAGTTTTTATTAGGAATTAATTCTTCATGGTGCTTTTTGTTTTGTCCTCATTCACAGCTTGTCGCTAGCGGTTTGCTGGCATGAGATCGTGGTGGTTGGGTGGAGTGCTAACCTATCAGTTTACACGAAATTTGAGCGGTGGGGAAAACCTTTAAACCTCCTGCAAACCCCACCGTGGTTTATGCCAGCTGTTAGCACCAGTTAATATTTTCTTTATTTTAATGCTAATTCAATTTCTGATTCTATCTCAGATTTATTAAAAGGTTTTCTAAAATATTTGACTATCAAACCCAAATTTAAGGCTTCCTGAATCTCATTGGTAATTTCATAACCTGTTAATATAAAATAGCTTATTTTCTGATATTTTGCTTTTGACTTTTGAATAAACTCTATTCCGTTCATGAGAGGCATTTTCATATCGCTTATAACAATTGAAACGCTATGATTATTATCAAGCAATTCAAGCCCTTTCAAACCATTCTCAGCAGTGAATACCTCATATTTATTGCTGAAAACTAACTTAAAAAGCTGAAGATTAACAATTTCATCATCAACATATAGAATCTTAGGCTTCTCGTTCATAAATGGTTATGAATTTGGCAGGGTTATTTTTACAGTCGTTCCTTTATTTAGTTCAGAGAAAAATTCAATTATACCTTTATGATCCCGAATTATGTTGTACGTTATTGATAACCCTAAACCTGTACCTTTCCCAGGATCTTTTGTAGTAAAAAAGGGGTCAGTAATTTTTGGCAAGTTTTCTGAATTTATCCCGCAACCTGAGTCAGATATTTCAATAATGCAATTCTCCCCTATTTTATTGGTTGATACAAAGATAAAACCTTTTTTATCAATTGCCTGTATGGAGTTAGATAATATATTAATAAAAACCTGATGTAATTTACCAACATTTCCTTCAATTTTGATTTCTTCGCGGAAGAAGTTTTTAGTAACCTTAATTCTTTCATTTAATTGGATATTCAACATAACTAGACAATTATTAATAATTGAATGGATGTCGCATTCCTCAGAAAGACTTTCATTATTCCGGCTGAACTGGTTTAATCCTTTTACAATTTCAGAAACGCGGTCAATGCCAGTTTTTATGCCATTTAATAGTATTGATATTCTTGTATTAGTTAATCCTGTTTCATTAAAATAATCATGTAAACCCTCATATGCACCCATTATATAATTTAATGGATTATTTATCTCATGTGCTACACCTGCTGAAAGGATGCCCAGTGATGCCATTTTTTCTGATTGGATAAGCTGGTTCTGGGTTTGGTATAGTTGATTAAGGGTTGCTTTTAATTCTTCACTTTGTTGTAAAATTTCTTTTTGGCCTTCTTCGAGCTTTGTATTGGCATTTTCTAAATCGTTTGTTCTTTCCCTTACATTTATTTCAAGTAGTTCTTTTTGCAATTTCAAATGTCTTGTCCGCCAATTAAATATCAAAACTATTGAGCCAATAATAAATAGAATCAAGGAAACTCTAAACCACTGTGTTTGCCAATATGGAGGTGTAATAGTAATTTTAATGGTTGTGGGCACTTCGTTCCAAACGCCATCGTTATTGGTTGCCTTGACCATAAAAATATACTCTCCGGGATCTAAATTTGTATAGGTTGCATATCGTTTATGGCCTACATAATTCCAATCATTTTCGAAATTCTCCATTCGATATGCATAATGGTTTTTCTTTGAACGATTATAATTGAGAGCATTAAACTCAAAAGTAAAAACAGATTTATCATATGGCAATGTAATTTCTTTGGTTTCGATAATGGATTGACTTAAGATTGAATCCGGCGAATTGACAGTAATCAATTTATTGAAAATTGAAAAGGTTGTTATATATAAAGGCGTGTGGTATGAATTATCTTTGATTTGTTCCGGATAAAATGCATTAAATCCTTTGGTTCCACCAAAATAAAACCTGCCATTTTTGGCTTTAATCGAAGCACAATCATTGAATTCGTTACCCTGCAAGCCATCATATGTGTCATAACTTCTTGTTTTACATGTAGTTGGAGAGAATTTAAAGATTCCTTTATTCGAAGAAATCCAAAAATCCTCATTGCTGTCTTCCAAGATTCCGGTAATCTCATTACTAATCAGTCCATTATTTTCATCTATTACAGTAAAATCATCGGTGATTTCATTGTATTTATTCAAACCACCACCATGCGTTCCGATCCAAATATTGTTTTTGCTATCTTCGAATATGGTGGAGACCTGATTGCTCGATAAACTTCTTATGCTACCGGATTCATATTGGTGATTTACAAACCTGTCAGAGCTTGCAATATATCGGTTTAATCCTTCATCATAAGTAGCTATCCATATTCTGTCTTTTGAATCTTTAAAAATCTGACTGATGTATTTCCCTTTAAATCCATTGGACTGCCTGATATGTTTTACAACTTTATCTTTTTTCCAATCATAAACATCAATTCCAAATGGCCACACTGCTATCCACAATAGATTCTTATCATATTCGTTGATTGTCCAAACCATAGGACTTGTCAACATTTCAGGATTTCCTTCATCCCAACCCAAATAGTTGAATTTACTGCTTTTTTTATCAAACTTAACCAGACCTTTGTTCCAGGTTCCAATCCAGATTGTGCCATCATTGGTCTGATAAATAGTTTTAACCACCTCAGGGGAAGCTTTTTCCTTATCATTCCCATTCGGCTTAAAAACAATAAATTTATCCCCATATTTATCCTTATTGTAAAGATACATACCTCCACCATCAGTCCCAATCAACAAATCATTGTCTTTGTCCTGATAAATCGCCAATACAGAATTAGACCCTAAACCGGACTGATTATCAGGATTGGGCTTATAATACGAAAATTTTTTTCTTCCGGGATTGAAAATATTAATACCAGCCAAATAGGTTCCAGCCCAAATATTATTGCTTTTATCTGAATATAAGCAATATATCGCATTTGTGCTCAGGCTGGCAGGGTCATTCTCATTGCTTGTATTGTGATAAAATTCGCCTTTCTCTGTATCCAGGATATCAATTCCTCCCCCATCAGTGGCAATCCAGATTTGACCATCATTTGTTTCCTGGATATCGGTTATAATGTCAGAATTCAAACTATTGGAATTGTTTATTTGCTTAATCCAGTGTTTTGTGATGTTATTTTTGTGATCATAATAATACAATCCATTTATACTGGCGGCTATCCATAAATTGGCATCCTTATCGATTAACAGTTTCGATATAATTTCATCAGATTTTTGCTTACTTGAAAATGATTTATTAATGACATTAAATTCTTTTGTGTTGGGATTAAATTGAACAAGTTCCAATATGCTATTGGTCATCCAAAGATTGTCATCTTTATCAATAACCATGTCAATGCAATTATTTACGCATTTTGTTGGCATCGAAAAAGAAGAAAATTTCTTTTCTTTCTTGTTAAATGAATAGAATCCTTTATCGACAGTGCCAATCCAGATTATACCTTTACTATCTTCTTTTATACACCTGATTTTGTTAGAGCCTAATGAGTTAGTATCCTGATTTGCCTTATACCTGGTAAAATTTTCTTTTTTACCATTATATATATTCAAACCCTGGTCCCAGGTTCCAACATAAAGAACTCCTTCACTATCTTCAAATAATGTGCTAATCCAATTATCGGAAATGCTATGGCTATTCTTTAAATCTGTTTTAAATGTTGTAAAATTATATCCATCATACCGGAATAATCCATTTCTTGAAGAAAACCAAAAGAATCCCTTCCTGTCCTGTAAAATATCCATAATCGTACTAACAGGCAGACCATCTTCGCTGGTTAAATGTTCAAATGATACCTCTTGGTTTTGAGCAATAGCAGGCTTTCCAAGAAATATCAATGCCGCAAATAGACTTATAATTAAATACTTTTCCATCAGTAAATAATTATTAAGTTAAGTTAAACAATAAAGGCAAATTATAAACAGATAAGTAGTTAAAACTTCATCCGAGCGACCGAAGTACATATGTTTGCGCTTATCTTTTGATCTCAGTTTCATAAGCGGCGATAATCCATGTTCCTTAATTTCTCGTTATAAGTAATCCAGTCTGTTTTTTCTTTCTTTCCATGGGGTTTTCAAGGTAACCAAGAGTGCTTGCCTTCGTAAACCCGCTTCCAGCAATGGCTTATAAAGGCTGTTGGGCGACATATATTTGTTATTCTTTCGATATTAACCATTTAAAAAATTTACCTATTATGAAAACCCAATTCTCTTTTCGAATGGCTTCAATTTCTCCAGTGTCAAGCCAAATACCTTTACAAACTGGACAATAATCTATAATTACATGTTTATCCCTTGGATGTTGGGCCTTTTGTAATATTTTAGAATTATCGCAACAAGGGCATTTTAATATTTCCTGTTGTTCTTGATTGTTTGGTATTTTTCTAATCTCATAGAAAATTGGTTCAATGGTTTTCTCAAGTCTGGTGAGTTCTCCATTATCTAGCCAAATACCACCACAAGAACTACAATAATCAATATTTAAAAAATACTTGAAATCGAGTATTGTTTTATTTGTCAATTCAATATTACATCTTGGGCAATTCATTTTTCTTTGAGTTTATTTTAGAATAAAGTTAATTGGTTCTTTCTAAATAGCGCCCAACGTCCGCGTGAATAGCCTGTCCCGACTTATCGGGAAGCCATTGCATTGCCAGAACGCTTGTGATCTAGGTAGCACAAGGTAACCAAGAGTGCTTGCCTTCGTAAACCCGCTTCCAGCAATGGCTTATACACGCCTTTATATTTGTACCCACTTATTAACAAGATTTATAAACAAAGAATGCGTATGTTGCTGATTTTCTTTTCTTTTTGCTACTTTTTCTTTTCTTTGTTTATTGTTGTTAACTTGTTCATTAA
>JBGSSF010000029.1:0-12632 GCA_041737175.1 Bacteroidales bacterium | reverse complement strand
TACAGGTTTTAAGCATCAATATTCTAGATAAAGAAACTATAAATCAAATACTTGAAAAACCAGATTTACAAAATTTCAAAGAACCTTTATATAAACAACTGACTATCTTTGACTAATATCGAAACGCTAGTGATTACTCATCACTCATTACTCCCTATTCCCTGCTCCTGTTAAAAACTGTCTCATTAAAATAACTCCTTCCCGAATTCATGTTGCGCATATATTTTCTACATTTGCAGCACTTCAATAATCCTGAAACGTTGAATCAATGAAAATGAAAGCTCCCATTAAGTTCTTCTCCGGCCGGGCATCTCATTACCTTGCCGAGAAAATCACCAAAAGTTATGGTACCGAGTTGGGCAAAACGGCGGTCCTCGAATTTAGTGATGGTGAGTTTCAGCCTTATTTTGAAGAATCGGTTCGCGGATGTATCGTGTTCATTATACAATCTACTTTCCCGCCTTCAGATAATCTCATGGAGCTTTTGTTGCTGATAGATGCTGCAAAACGGGCCTCAGCCTACCAGGTGGTTGCTGTAATGCCTTACCTGGGATTATCCAGGCAGGATAGGAAAGACAGGCCCAGGTGCAGTATTGGGGCAAAACTGGTTGCTGACATTCTTACCGCTGCGGGTGCGGACCGGGTTATGACCATGGACCTGCATGCGGATCAGATCCAGGGATTCTTTAATGTGCCGGTGGATCATCTATACGGCTCCACTCTTTTTGTTCCGTATATCAAGAGCCTTTCGCTTGAAAATCTTATTATTGCCGCGCCTGATATGGGCGGAACCAAACGGGCAAATGCCTATTCAAGGTTTCTGAACTGTGAAATGGTCATCTGTTACAAGGTAAGGAAAAAAGCCAATGTTGTTGAGGAAATACGTGTGATTGGTGATATCAAGGATAAAGATATCGTGATCGTGGATGACATGATTGATACCGCCGGAACTGTATGCCTGGCATCCAAACTGATGATGGAGGAAGGAGCACGAAGTGTCAGGGTGGTTTGCACACATGCGGTTTTATCGGGTCCTGCTTATGAACGAATTGAAAAATCGGACATTGTGGAAGTGGTTGTGACCGATACCATACCCTTGCGGGGTCATTCCGATAAGATCAAGGTGCTGTCCATTGCTGATCTTTTCGCGGATGTGATCCACAAGGTTTATAAGTATAAATCCATTACGAAGAATTTTATTGTTTAGGCTGTAGGCTTTAGGCTTTAGGCTGTAGACTGTAGACTGTATGGTCACGAATTCATAATTCATAATTCATAATTTATAATTCACAATTATTACTATATTTGCCCTCCTTTTTAAACCACTGTTTTTTATTAAGCAATGGTGTAATGGGGAATCCGGCAAAGCTGGAATTCCAAGTAGCACGTAATTATATTGTTTAATTTTTATCGAAATGAAATCAATTGAATTGAAAGTGTCCCTACGTAAGACAACAGGGAAAAAAGACGCTAAAAAGCTGAGAAAGAATAACCAGGTACCCTGTGTACTTTATGGCGGTAAGGAGAATATGCATTTCTTTGCCGAGGAACGGTCATTCAAAGACCTGATTTATACCCATCATGTTTATATTGTAAATCTCGACATTGAAGGGAAAAAACACAAAGCCATTCTGAAGGAGATTCAGTTTCATCCGGTATCTGACAGGATTGACCACATTGACTTTGTTGAAGTGGCGGTTGATAAGCCGGTAGTGATTGATTTGCCTGTTGAGATTACCGGTAGTTCCGTTGGTATCAGAGCGGGAGGTAAACTCAGGCAAAGGAAAAGATACGTTAAGGTGAAGGGCCTAATTGAGCATTTACCTGATTCCCTGGTTATTGATATCAGTGATCTCGAGATCGGACAATCGGTTCTGGCCGGCGATTTGAAATACCCTCATGTAGAAATACTTGAACTGATGCGCTCACTCGTAGTTGGTGTGGTTTCATCGAGGATTGCCAAGGGTATGGAAGAAGGTGCTGAAGCAGCTGCTCCTGCTGAAGGTGCGCCTGCCGCAGTCGCACCCGCTGTTGCTGAGGCTGCTGCCCCTGTTGAAACAAAAAAGAAGTAATTCAATAATAAATTGAAATACCTGGTTACCGGACTGGGTAATGTTGGTGACGAATACCACGAAACCCGTCACAATATAGGTTTTATGATATTGGATGCCTTGGCAAAGGCATCCAATATTACTTTTTCAGATAAAAGATATGGCTTTGTTGCGGAGTATCGGTACAAAGGCCGCACCTTTATTCTGTTGAAACCCAGCACTTATGTTAATCTAAGCGGGAAGGCAGTTAATTTCTGGCTTCAGAAAGAATCAGTGCCTCAGGAGAATCTTTTGGTACTGGCCGATGACCTGTCTTTACCCTTTGGTACAATCAGACTGCGTCCCCGGGGTGGTGACGGGGGACACAACGGGCTTTCAAGCATAATCGAGAATTTGGGACTCCAGGATTTCGCCCGACTGAGATTTGGAATCGGGGGCGAGTTCCCTTACGGAACGCAGGTTGAATACGTTTTGGGAAAGTTTACACCGGAAGAAGAAAGCGTTCTTTCGGAGAAGATTGCCTTATGTCACGAGATTATCAGGAGTTTTGGCACCGTCGGAATCGACAGAACCATGAATACCTTCAATAATCGTTAAAGTTTTGTTAAATAGGCCAATGGCTTCCTGGTAATGTGTTAACTTTGCACATTCTATTCCCCAATATGCGTCCAATCACCGTCAAAATTATACTGTTTGTTTCTTCCTTTGCATTATTAGGTCTGGTATTCACACAGACATTCTGGATACGTGAAGAGATTATCCTGGGCAGAAAACAATTTGATCACCGGGTGGATAATGCCCTGACGGATGTTGTGAATGAATTGCGGGATTACTCAGATAATGCTTCACGATTTGATGCGCGCATTACTTCATTTCAGCGGTCAGCATCCGGTAATATTATGGATGTCATGGATACTGCCCTGTTGCGTGTTCTGGTAAAAAAGTATACGGATTATCACCGGTTGGGAAATCAGTACTATTATGCCATTTACAAATCGGTTAATGATTCCATGGTTTATCAGTCTGCCGGTTTCCCGGTAACGGGCGTCTCCTCAACACCTTATAAAGCATGCCTTAGTTCAATCTGCAAAGATGCCTATTATCATCTAGCGCTGTATTTTCCGTACAAGAACAAGGCGGTTTTCTTTGAACAGGGTATATGGCTCGGGCTTACCTTTCTCTTTCTGACCATCATAACCTTTGGTGTGGCTGTCATCATCATTACCTACCTGCAACAGAAGAAACTGACCGAAATGAAGAATGACTTCATAAACAACATCACCCATGAATTTAAAACTCCCGTATCGACCATTGCTCTTGCTTCCGAAGTTTTGATGAATTCCGATACCAAATCGCAGCCGGAAAGGGTTAAACGTTACGCCAATATTATTCATGACGAGAATGAACGGATGCGACAGCATGTGGAACGTGTTCTGGAGGTCGCACAGCAGGATTTCCGAAAAATAAAATTAAATCCTGCCCAAGTGGATGTCCATAAATTACTCCAAAATGTAATACCAGGTCTGTGCATAGAAAAAAGCGAACAGGAAGTCAGGGTTCATAACCGTCTCGAAGCATCGGATCCGACGGTTTTTGCCGATCAGATGTATGTTGCAGGAATAATTACCAACATCACTGAAAATGCCATTAAATATTCGGATGGTATTCCGGAACTGGAAGTTATTACCGCCGATCAGGAGGAAGGCATATTAATTTCCTTTATTGACAAGGGCATCGGTATGAGCCGGGAATCTCAGAAACACATCTTTGAAAAATTCTACCGGGTACCTACCGGATATGTTCATAACGTGAAAGGATTTGGACTGGGACTTTACTATGCCAAAACCATGATTGAAGCCCATGGCGGTTTTATCTCGGTTACCAGTGAATTGAACAAAGGCAGCAGGTTTGATGTTTATCTGCCAAGGAACATCCAGAAGTTCAATAATTAAATCGCATGGCTAAATCAAAAGGCAGAATATTGCTGGTTGAGGACGATAAAAACCTCGGACTGATCATCAGCGACTTTCTGGAAATGTCAGACTACCAGGTGGTGCATAAGGAAAATGGGCAGGAAGGTCTGCATGAATTTTTCAAAGGTTCTTACGATCTCGTATTGCTAGATATTATGCTTCCGATGATTGACGGATTTACAGTTGCCGAGGAAATCAGGAAACAGGATTGTGACGTCCCTATTGTTTTTATGACTGCCAGGGTCATGAAAGAAGACCGAATTAAAGGTTTCAGGATTGGAGCAGACGATTATATCTCAAAACCTTTCAGCACAGAAGAGCTTAAACTTCGAATCAATGCTATACTCCGGCGGGTAAACAACAAATCTGACAGTTCATCAAAACCAGCACTGTATAAACTGGGAAATTATACATTTGATTTTCCCAATCATCTTTTACACCATGCATCCGAAAAGAAACAACTGACCAAACGTGAAGCAGAGCTGCTACATTTGCTCTGCCTGAACATGAATCAGGTCCTGCGTCGGGATGTGGCTTTGAAAACCATCTGGGGCGAGGATGATTACTTCATGGGCCGCAGCATGGATGTTTATATCACCAAGCTCCGAAAACTACTCGGTAAAGATCCGGCAGTAACTATTGTAAATATTCATAATACCGGATTTAAACTCGAGGTGACAAGCAATAACTAGGGAATCATTTTCATGGTGAACGAAGTTTTTTGTTATCTTTCCGATTTGCAAGTTTTTTTATTGCTTTAAATAAAAACCTTGATTTCCAACGGAATATGACAAAAAATCGCACTCCGTTTCCATCCGTATTCTGGATATCCAACTCTGTAGAAATCCTTGAAAGGTTTGCTTATTATGGAATCTATATGGGCTTCCCCATATATTTCGCCACACTGGGTTATAAGACCGAACAGCTTGGCTTGATTCAGGGATTGTTCCTGTTTATTTCCTACACGGTTCCTGTATTTTCGGGAACCTTCGCTGATAAATTCGGATTTAAAAAAGTACTGCTGATCTCCTACCTGGCCTATCTTCCTTCGATATTGCTGCTTATTTTCACCAAATCATTCTCGGGAATTGCACTGGCTATGCTCTCCATCGGTTTTGCCGCGGGAATTTTCAAACCACTGGTTTCAGGAACTGTCCGGGTGGTAACCGATAATACCAATCGCACCCTTGGTTTTGGGATTTTTTATGCCATGGTAAATATCGGAGCATCTTTTGGACCGTTGATCCTGGGACGGCTGAGAGCCATTTCCTGGGAAAATGCCTATATGGCTGCTGCCGTCGCCATAGCGCTGATGTTTCTGATTACACTCCTGTTTTATCATGAACCCAAGCGAGACATGGAGGGTATAACCCTCGCCCAAAAGTTCAGGGATATGGGTGAGGCATTGTCTGATATTAAGTTTCTGGCGTTTCTCTTAATACTTGGTTTGTTCTTTTGGCTTCCTTTCTGGTCGTTTTTTAATTTATGCGCCAAATACATTGAAACTTCCCTGGATGGCGCTGCACTCTATAACAATATTAAAACTATCCTTGGTGCTGGAATAGCCAATTTCCTGTCCAAAGACTATGAAGGGACGAGAAAAGTGCTTGGTGAAACCATCTCGCACACAGGATGGGTGATCATTGTTTTTCAGGTTTTCATCGCATGGATTTTTGAACGCTTTCGCACGATACCCTCTTTCATTTTTGGTCTTTTGATATTCAGCCTCGGATTCGGATTTCTGGCACTGGCCGGAATGACTTATCCTTCCTGGATCTTTCTTGGAATTCTCCTGGTTGCGTTTGGTGAAATGATTTGTTCTCCAAGGATCCAGGAATATATTACATGGCTGGCACCCAAAGAAAAAGCAGGTCTGTATATGGGATCCAATTTTCTGGCCATTGGCATCGGTGGATTCCTGAGTGGTGTTATATATACATCGCGTATCTATGTTTATTTTGAACGGACCGGCCATCCCGAGCGCATCTGGCTGGTGCTGGGTGCACATGTTCTTGCAGGAATGCTCATAATATATTTGTTCTCGCGCTTTATGGGTGATTTTAAAGAACAGGATTCATGATCAGAAAAGAATGAATTTTGATCCTTTTATAGATAAACTCTTACAGGTACCAGCGATTCTGATACTACAGCTGGTGGTTATTCTGCTTGCTGCAAGGATCATGGGTTACCTCTTTCAGCGTATCGGACAACCACTGGTTATAGGTGAAATCGTTGCCGGACTGCTCCTGGGTCCATCCGTGTTGGGAACGCTGGCACCGCAGGCATCCGGATTAATTTTTCCGGAAGAATCAGTGGGCATACTGCAACAGCTGAGTCAGCTCGGTTTGATTTTCTTCATGTTCATTATTGGTATGGAGCTTGATGTGAATGCTTTCAAAAAGTCTGCCAACAAGGCCGTGTGGATAAGTATCGCAAGCCTCGTTATTCCATTTATCACCGGCATTATCCTGGCATATTACCTCCAGGATGATTTTGCACCGAAAAATGTGCAGTTTTCTTACTTTGCCCTGTTCATGGGAACAACCATGTGCATAACTGCTTTTCCGGTGTTAGCGCGGATTGTCCAGGAACGAAAACTCACCAAAACGCCGGTGGGAACTATGGCCATTTCCGTTGCCGCCATCGGAGATGTAGTTGCATGGTGCATCCTTGCTGTGGTCATCGCGCTGGTAAAATCAGGAGGTATCAGCCATTCCTTTCTGACCATTGGACTTTCCGTTATTTATATCCTCTTCATGTTTTTTCTCGTTAAGCCCTTCATGTACCGTCTCGGGAGGGTCTATTCCAGTCGCGAAACTATGGGAAAGCCAATTGTGGCTTTTGTATTTCTTCTCATAATGGTTTCATCCCTGATCACTGAAGCCATAGGAATCCATGCCCTGTTCGGAGCATTCATGGCAGGATTGATTATGCCTGAGAATCTTAATTTTAAAAGAATATTCACCGAGAAAATTGAAGACATATCCATGGTCATCCTCTTACCCCTGTTTTTTGTTTCCACCGGACTTCGTACAGAGATCGGACTCATAAATACAGGACATCTCTGGGTGATATGCCTGGTAATTACACTGATGGCCATAATCGGCAAATTTGGGGGAACACTTCTGGCTTCCAGGTATGTCGGGCTGAACTGGAACCATTCCCTGGTCCTTGGTGTTCTTATGAATTCCAAAGGTTTGATGGAGCTCATCGTCCTCAATATCGGGTATGATCTTGGTATCATAGGTCCGGAGATATTTGTTATGCTTGTGTTGATGGCACTTGCCACAACTCTTCTCACCGGACCCGGATTAAATCTGATTAATGCGCTGCAGCCCAAAAAAGTACCGCGGGTTACCCGGGAGAAAAAATACAAGATCATGCTTTCCTTTGCCAATCCGAAAATGGGAGGAACACTGCTTAATCTGACACATCAGCTGGTTGCAGCCAAAGCGTGTGACACACAGTTTACCGCACTGCATATCTCACCCAGGAGTGATCTTTCTCCGGATGATGCCATGATCTTTGAAAAGGAAAGCTTTGGCCCTATTCGCCGTTACGCCGAGACTAACAGACTGGCCTTGAGTACTATATACCGAAATACCAGCGATATTCATGGTGAAATCCTGAACAACTGTAAGCTTGAAAAACCTGATTTTCTCCTGCTGGGAAGTGCCAGATCTGTTTTCAGCTCGGATATTCTTGGTGGCATTCTGAAACGCATCATCCACGAAGCCAATTGTGATATCCTTGTATTTAATGAACGTAATTTCAGTGAGATCCAATCTGTTTTAATCGTATTTTTCGGCAATGGAGATGAGTACCTTTTTGATTACGCTAAGATGCTTAATCACAATAGCGGCAGAAAGTTCTATGCCTATTATCGGGGTCTTGAAAACAAAGAATCGGCAGATGCTTTTAACAATTCAGGTATCCCCATGGTGCCGGTTACCGGTAGTATGTTGCAACCAGCCTTTCTTCGCTCAATTGACCTGGTAATGGTTTCTGAACAAAACTGGAAAGCACTCGAAGAAAAAAACAACCTCCCGGTCAACCAGTTCCCTTCGCTTCTCATCATCCATAAGGAAAGTAATGGCAACCGGATACTTAACGACTGAAAATCTGAACTTTATAACTGCATGTGCCTTCTTCTAAAAACCCAGTTCCCTCCTGCAAAATAGAGAATACTCAGAATTACCAGGCAAATTACCTCCGGCACAATGGCTGCAAATCCTTCCTGCATAATGAGCAGCTTATTGAGGGAAGATACGGCATGCGTGGGAGACATCAGACTGATCAGCGAGATACCATAGCCCTGTATGGTGAATATGGGAGCGGCGTTCATGGGAAACATGGCTCCGGTGAAGAACATAAAAAGAAACAAGGGGAAATTGCCAATGATGAGAACCTGTGTGGCATTTTTAGAGAACGCTGCGATGAACAGGCTGAAAGCTATGATGGATATGGTGGTAAGCAATACAATGATGAAAACAGGAAAAACAGCACCCTGAAACTTATATCCCAAAGCAGCTGCAACAGCAAGAGTTAATAACACCGACAGAAACCCCACCAGAATCTGGACCAGTGTAATCCCACCCATGAGTTCCGGGGTTGTCACCTTTGAAAGTTTAAGTCTGAGCATGGTCCTGTTTTCTACTTCAGCAATCATCGCCACGGATGCTGTCAGCATCAGCATGATGATCGAAAATATCACCAGGCCGGGAACCGCCATTTCAAAATCAGTCAGTGCACCGGAACTGCCAATACCTGTTTCAACAAATTGAAAGGGTGGCTGGATACCTGTTTGTGCAACTACAAAATCTGAAACATAACTATAGGCCAGGATAGCGGTAATCATGTAGTTGACATCGGACAAATTGCCCAGAAATCCCAGTTCAAAGGATTTCAAACTGTCACCCTGTCCTGTTTTGGTCATCAGGCTGCTAAAATCCTCCGGTAAAGTCATCAGCAGGTCGGCTTTTTTGCTTTTCAGCTTTTTCTCCGCTTCAGACCGTAACTGGACTTCGGCGATCTTTAAAGATTTATCCTCTTTCTGCAGGAGATATTGAATCAGTGAATCTCCCAGGTTGATAGTTGCCGACTCCGGAACTCCTTTATCATTGTTGCATACCAGGATATCATAAGAGGGAACATAGCTTTCACTGATAAGGTTGTATACCACAACAAAAAAGGGAGCAGTGCTGACTGTAAGCAGCAGAAGCCAGAAACTTCTTGCCTGCTCCTTAAGCGATTTTTTTATTACGCCAAATATTCTCATAGCATTGCAGGTAATGACATTATTCCCTTAAGCGTTTTCCTGTAAGCTGGATGAAAACATCTTCCAGGGTATTTGCCCGCATTTTGATTTCAGAGCATGTGAAACCCTTCTCCCTTAATATGGCAGTTACAGCCGGAATTAATTCAATGGCATTCAATTCACGTATCAGGATGTTTGATCCGAGTATTGAAACGTTTTGCGTTACCGACCGAAAATCAATACCCGATTCCCGAAGATCCATTCCTTCTTCAGCCAACACTGTAAATTCCAGCACATCACCGGCTCCTGCAGTTTTTTTTAGGTTTTCCGGCGTATCGATCCGCAGCAACCTTCCATGATCAATAATGGCAATACGATCCGACATTCTGTCGGCTTCATCCATATTGTGGGTGGTAAGAACAACGGTTTTTGATTTTCTTAATCCTTTGATGAAATCCCTGACCATGATTCTTCCCTGGGGATCCAGTCCCGCTTCCGGTTCATCCAGTATAACTATTTCCGGATCATGGATCAGCGCAAGGCATATATTAAGCCTGCGCTTCATGCCACCTGAAAGGGTTGAGCCGAGTTTATTCATTTTTGCGGTCAGGCCCAGCTGTTCCAGGAGGTTTAAGCCTGATCTTTTGGCATCCGGGGCAGGCATGCCATACATCTCACCCATGAAAATCAGTTGTTCCAGACAGGTAAGTCTC
The DNA here is from genome assembly GCA_041737175.1 of Bacteroidales bacterium. Classification (GTDB taxonomy): domain Bacteria; phylum Bacteroidota; class Bacteroidia; order Bacteroidales; family UBA10428; genus UBA5072. The sequence goes on along the minus strand of JBGSSF010000029.1, from coordinate 2,638 downwards.
GGCCACAGAATCACTTCCTGGGGACAAAGGCCAAGACAATTTCGCAGTCTCCCGTTGTTTCCGGCCTTTTCACCTTTAATCAGTATTTGTCCGGCATCGGGTTCAACCAGACCACACATCATGCTGATGGAAGTGCTTTTCCCGGCCCCGTTAGGTCCGAGGAATCCGAATATTTCGCCTTGGTGAATTGACAGATCCAGACTATCAACAGCAATTATATCGCCAAAACGTTTGGTAAGCCCGATGGTTTGAATAACCGCAATCGTATTTTCAGACGAAGTCAAAATCAATCCTGTTACTTATTGGACAGAGGAAAAAGTGTCTCCCTGGTTCAGATCTCCGGTCTGATATCCTTTCATGAACCAGGTTCGGCGTTGTTCGGAAGTGCCATGTGTAAAGGCATCGGGAACAACATAGCCCTGTGCCTCCATCATTATACGGTCATCCCCAACAGCTGCGGCAGCATTTATGGCTTCTTCAAGGTCACCTTCTTCCAGTATGTTTTTTGTCCGTTCCGCATAATGTGCCCATACACCTGCAAGGAAATCAGCCTGAAGCTCAAGTCTTACAGAGTATTGGTTGTATTCAGTCTCAGAAACCCTGCTGCGTATATCATTCATCTGATCAGTGATCCCAAGCAGTTTCTGCACATGATGTCCCACCTCATGCGCTATAATATAGGCTGCTGCAAAATCACCTGTGGCGCCAACCTGGCTTTGCAGTTGTTGAAGAAACGACAGATCGATGTAAACCTTTTCGTCCCCGGGACAATAAAAAGGACCGGTGGCTGCGGATGAGTATCCACATGCTGATTCAGCTGCGCCGCTGAAGAGAACCAGGGTAGGCTCTCGATACGTCTTACCGCTTTCACTGAAAATCTGATTCCAGACGTCTTCCGTATCCTTTAAAACAACAGTAACCAGCTCGGCCATCTCTGACTCAGCCTCGAAAATGGCTGGATCAACCTCGGTGGTTTCAGTCCCTCTGGATTGCATTTTGTTGATGATCTCCGCGGGATTTCCGCCCAGTAACCAGACTATCAATACAATAGCTAAAGTACCAATTGAACCGCCCGCAACCATTTTGCCGGTACTCATCCCACGGCGATCTTCAACATTTCCACTTTGTTCACGTCCTTTATAACGCATGACAGATAAAATTGAATGTTACACAAACTGTTGTTTCAAAAATATACCTTCAGCAATTTACTATCGGAGGTTACTTACCGCCATTCAACTGATCCTGGTAATCTTTGAGCTGTTTCCATTTGCCCTCATGAGCCAGCAATGCCTGGGCAGGCCAGGTTCCCGGATCATGTATCTTGTAATTTGGCCCTCCATCGGTTAATAAGATCTCGGTAATTTTATCAGGGGAAGTTTGCGACAATTGGTACCAGGTAACAATTCCGTTTTTCTTTAAAATGCTATCAATCTTTTCTCCGATTCCTTCCACAATTTTCAGATCATCTTCCACAATTTTCATATTAAAAGCTTCCCGGGCGGCGGAGGCGTCAAATGCATGCTCCTGCTTTTGCTTCTTGCAGTCATCCAGTTGCTTATTACAGGTATCAAGTTGTTTATGGCAGGCATCCAATTGCTTCAAACTGGCATCCTGCTTAATTTTCAACTGCTCATTTTCATTTTCCAGCACCAGGAACCTGCTGCGTCTTATTCTGCGCAAGTAATAGCCAATTAAGAATCCCAGCAAAGCTGCAACTATTAAAACAAATAGTATAAAACCCAAATCTGAGGCAAATCTTTCATTCATGACTGTATTTTTTAATTGATTTTAATTTCTACTCTGCGGTTTTTTGCACGCCCTTCTGGTGTGCTGTTATCGGCAACAGGCTCGAGATAACTTTTTGCTGCGGTTTCAATACTGTTATCATCGATTCCTGAATCCACAAGGTGTTGCCTGATATACGCCGCCCGCTGAGCGCTTAGCTTTTGATTGACCTCATCTGATCCTGTATTGTCCGCATGACCGGTCACAATTACACTTCTTCCGGGATTCTCGGAAAGGTATTGTTTAATCTGAGCCAGGTAACTTCTATCCCCGTCAGTTAAAAGACAGGAACTTTTACCTGTTTCAAATTCAACGGAATAAGCCGGAGGCGGACTGGACTGGGCCTCGGCCTGAGGGGTTGGTAAGGTGTCAGTAGTTACGGATTCAGGTCGGGTTTCCTCCTGGGCAACCAGAGCGGCTGCCTGGCAATCATTTCTGACCTTGCATACATAATACCAGGAACTGCCTGTAATCCATAACAACAACAAAGCTGTAATAAAAATTACGGTTTTCTTCATCGTTGTTTTTTCTTAAAAGTAATAATTATTTGTTATTGATCAAAGTCAATAAAATGAAAAAAATTACAAATCAGAGGAATAGGAAGATTTAAGATTGAAGATTACTGGTGATGCGTCAACTCAACATAAATATTAGTATAATATTGATGATAAACATAATATAAACGTTCTTTTATTTCTTGATTTGAATTGAATTGTAACCCCAAAAGGGGTTAAATTTCAATAACCGTGGGTGCAACCCACGGATAGAATGACACGATATATCACAACCCTGAAAGGGTTGAATTTATTAGCATGTGTAATATTCAACCCTTTCAGGGTTGAGTTCCTGTTGC
>JBGSSF010000012.1:0-198911 GCA_041737175.1 Bacteroidales bacterium | reverse complement strand
TGTTCGTAATAAACTGGTGTTCCGGGCATTTGCCATTGTTAAAAGAGGATCTCCGTATATCGATCTTCACAAATTTGCAGCCTAATTTTTTTGATCAAAAATTTGGTTTTGCCTTAGAACAGTGTTGGAGTGAGTTTTATTCTAAGCTGACCTTAGCAATTGAATCTTCCTTAAAGTAGCCTCATTCAAGCGCTTCTCTTCCTCAATGTCATAGTCGTCCTGTAGCCCAAGCCAGAACTTTGCAGAATTGCCAAAATATGAACTCAATCTTAAAGCTGTGTCAGCAGTTATTCGCCTTTTGCCTTTCAGAATTTGTGAAATTCGAGTTTGAGGAATCTCAATATCCTTTGAAAGCCTGTATGCCGTAATTTCCATTGGGATAAGAAACTCCTCAAGTAGAATTTCTCCAGGATGTATGTTTGCCAGTTTTTCCATTACCATTTTCATTTATGATAATCAATTATCTCTACCTCACTCGCATGGTTAGATTCCCATTTGAAGATGATCCTCCATTGGTCATTAATCCTGATACTATGAAATCCCTTGAAATTTCCGGATAATTTCTCGAGTCTATTTGATGGGGGAATCATTAAATCACCGACAATTTGCGAATTATTCAACATTCTTAATTTTCTCCTTCCAATTTGCTGGATCTCTAAAGGGATCCTTTTTACCCTTTCTCCATTCCATATCTTTTCAGTATCCTTGGAACCGAATGATAAAATCATACTAACTTTTTACATTACTAACGTCAAAGATAACTATTCCTCCTGATAATTCAAAATGATGTCTCGGTTATTTTAAAGTTGTCGCCAACAAAATGGTATATTTAAAGCATTAAAATATTAACTGAATATGGAAAAAGATCGGATTTGTCCCTGGTGGATGGGGTACCTGTTACTCATCCCGTTTAGAAAGTTAAGCAATAATCCAAATAAGATGCTTGGGCCATTCTTAAAACAGGGAATGAATGTGCTCGATTACGGTTGTGCCATGGGGTATTTCAGTCTGCCCATGGCAAAAATGACAGGCAATGACGGAAAAGTTTATTGTGTGGATATACAGGAAAAAATGCTTGTAAAATTACAGCAGAGATCTCGTAAAGCCAGGTTGGATCATATTATTAAACCATTGCAGGTGGGTAAAACATTCGATCCCGCTACGCTGACAGACCGGATCGATTTTACACTGCTGTTTTACGTGGCCCACGAGATTCCCGACAAACAAAAGCTTTTCAATGATATTTTCAGTATGACAAAGCGTGGTGGCAAGGTATTATTTGCCGAGCCTTCAGGGCATGTATCAGCAATGGATTTCGAACGATCCCTAAATATGGCTATATCTGCCGGATTTTCAGTCTCCGATGAGAAACCAACCAGCAGCGGCTTATCGGTATTATTGGTCAGAAAGAACTAAAGCTTCCAAATAAACAGCATCATTTTCTGGCATCAATCTTATAACTGCTTTTCTGTGTAAGTTCACGGCCATACATGTCCTTTGCCTTTATTTCGATAATGTGTTCCCCGGCTGGCAGGAAAGTGGGTATGCTTCCCCGCCACAAATGACTGCACAGAGCTGGATTGGGAGGTCTGCTTCCGTCAAGCAGTATCTCTGAATAATCCCATTCATGAAGCAGGTGAAGATAGGATGGATCATAATCCTTGACGCAGGTCATCATTTGCCAGTTGTTGCTGTCGATCCTGTAATACAGGGTATCGGTCGCGCTTCCCATAAAATAGTTGGCATAAATACCGGCGCTGGTCACCTTGTTTTGCGCAACCACTTTGGGGGCAAAGATCTCAAAATAATAATCGGCTGGCTTTCCTGCCACCTTGTAATCGATCGCGTACTGATTTTTACTGATATTGATAAAAGCATAACCCTTTGGCGTACCGTCATCCATGGTGGAAACCGGTATTCCGTTTGCATCCGGCCTTCCGCTGTACCAGCTGCCGCAGGTTGCTGCCACGTTATAATGATGATGCCTGTTTTCCTGGGGCCAGCCGTCAGAAGCAGTGAAAAAGACCTGGTTTTGAGCATGAGAATGTGCCGAAAGTGTAAGGGTATATGGAAAATCCCCGAGAATCTCAAACAGTTTACGGCGGTCTTCATCACGGAATGAATCATTATCCGGATCTTCACCGATGGGGATATGAAAGGCAAGGATGATCAGATGGTTTTTGGGTACATAGCGAAGGTCGTTTTCTATGAATTCGAGCTGGTCATTTCTGAAACCACCCCAATAATCTCTGCCATCACGCGGATCAGGGTAGAGTATATCATCCAGCATAATGATATGCGTCATACCGTGGTTAAAGGAATAGGTGGCCGGACCGAAATTCTTTTCAAAAGTCTCATCCGAAAGACTATCTGCGGTTACATCGTAATTTTCATCGTGATTGCCCATGACATTATACCAGGGTATCCCAATATCTTTCACTGCACTGCTATAAGGAGCATGCAGGTCGAGATTGTCGCCCACGAGATCGCCGAGACTGATCCCGAAATCGACATCCCTGATGCCTTTCAGCTCGGAAACGATCCCCCTGGAAAAGAAATCAACCTCTTCAAGGGTATAAGTTTGCGGATCACCAAAAACCAGCATCCTGAAGCTGTCTTCCACTGTGGAAGGTATCAAAGGAAAATTAACCGATCCTGGAAGGTCGCCGGTAGGGAGCGTTCCGGCGTACTTCAAAGCCGGTGAACCTTTGGGTTTGTGAATGTAAAAGAACCTGGGTTGGTTGAATTCATTTACCGGTACTGCATAATTGCCGGGCTTGATTACAAAAACAATGTTATCTGCAGCAATGGGAAGAGAATACTCGCCTTTCGAATCAGTCAGTGTAACTTCTCTTCCGTTTGAAACGGCCACATTGGGAACGCCTTTCTCTTTGCGGTCTTTGATTTTATTTTTGTTGAGATCTGCATATACAATGCCTTTAACAAAGGATTGGGTGATTACCGTCGTTGTATTACCAAAAAGTAAAAAAGCTGCAATGGCAATAGTAATTACATTTTTCATGGCGCTGTTCCTGAATTATAATAGCTGTTGGCTTAAGCCCATGTAATATTAATACATAAATTATAAAAAATCTATGTTGTGAATTCTTAATAAAACCTTTTCAATAAAACACTATATTTATTTTTTGTTATTCAATTGAAAAATTGAAACCCATGGGAAAACTCTTCACAATAATATCATTGGCAACTTTAACCTGCATAGCATCGGTTACTGCCCAGGATCAGCCAAAAAAGCTGGTCATTCTGCATACCAATGACCTGCACAGCAGACTAAACGGGTTTTCGCCCGAAACCGACTATTCCCCTGAAAGCATCAATGATGACAAGACCCTGGGCGGGTTTGCCCGGATTGCTGCCCTCATTGATGAGGAAAAAAAGGATAACAGCAGCCAGGTTCTTGTTGTTGATGCAGGTGACTTCCTGATGGGTACATTCTTCCATGCCCTCGAGGAAGAAACCGGTTTTCAGCTTACCCTGATGCATAAGATGGGCTATGATGTCGTTGGTTTGGGTAACCATGAATTTGATTTCGGACCCGGCTCTCTGGCATCCATTCTGAACCGGTCCGTTCAAACTGGACCGGTGCCCCTGCTGACTCTATCCAATATGCTCTTTTCAGAAAAAGACAATGCCGATGATAATCTCAAAGCATTGGTTGACAAAGGCATTCTTAAACCTTATCAGATCATTGAGAAAAACGGGCTGAAACTTGGCGTCTTCAATATTCTGGGATATGTTGCCATACACGACGCTCCGTTGTCAAGACCGGTTGAATTTGCTGACCCGGTTAAGACAGCACAGAAGATCTCCAGGTACTTAAAAGAAACCGAGAAAGTCGACCTGGTGATATGCCTTTCTCACAGTGGAGTTAACAAAGACAAAAACGGTAACTGGTCGGGTGAAGATGTGACACTGGCTCAAAAAGCGCCTTATATTGACGTGATCATCAGCGGGCATACCCATACGCTTATTGATAAGCCATTTGTGGTGAATGGCATTCCCATAGTTCAAACAGGCGCAAACGGGACCGGATTGGGAAGACTTGAACTGGAAGTGAGACAGGGAAAAATTATCCGGTCAGAATCCAGGGTGATTCCGGTTACCGATGCCATTGAGGGAAAGGCTGAAATTCAGCAGCTTATTGTATCCCAGGAACAGAGGATCACCCATGATATCCTGTCACCCTTAAAGCTGAGCTATGCCGATGTCGTTACCGAAACCTCATTTCCGCTGCTCTACCAGGAGGGTAATAATTCTGAGACCAGCAACATAGCTCCGTTAATTACCGAGGCCATTTATGCTTACCTGAACAATCATGATGCCTCAGGCGCGGATATTGTGTTGTTTCCGGCGGGTATGATCCGCGATAATATTGAGCCGGGCAAAACCGGGAAACAGTCAGTGGCCGATCTGTTCAGGGTAGTTTGTCTCGGAAGCGGCAATGATGAGCAGCCGGGTTACCCGTTGGCCCGCGTGTACGTTACCGGGAAAGAGCTTAAAGGAATTCTGGAGATTCTATACCTTGCCCCGTCAAAAAGTCCTGACAATTACATGTATTATGCAGGTTTAAAAGCTACCTACAATTCCGACAAGGGTCTTTTTAAAAAGATTACATCCATTAAGACCGGAGATGACCAGAAAGGTTTTCTGCCTGTCGACTGGTCAAAACAAAACAACAAGCTTTACAGTCTTACAGCCAATACTTATATTCTTGAATTTGTAGGGATCATTAAAAAACTCAGCAAAGGGCTGGTAAAGGTTACCCTGAAAGATGAATCTGGGAATCCGATCCGTTCTGTCGCCGATGCTTTGATTGATGCTGATCCTGCTATTCCCGGAACCCAGGAAATCAAGGAATGGACGGCGTTACTGTGGTACCTTCAGCAACAGCCCGATATCAATGGCAATGGAATTCCCGATATTCCGGAGAATTACAGGAACGGCAGCCCCAGATTGAAGGCAGAATGAAAATAATCCTGCCACGATTTCTGTTGCCAGTATTGTGCCTATTTGCTGCATCTTTTAATTCAACCGGGCAACTTCAATGGCCGGAAATAACCTCCCAAAACAAACCATGGACACGTTGGTGGTGGCTGGGGAGCGCAGTTGATACAGCTGATATGGCAAAAGCTATGTATCAATACAGCCAGGCTGGTCTTGGCGGGCTTGAAATTGTGCCTGTTTATGGTGTCACAGGCGATGAGGATAAGTTTATTCCTTTTCTGAGTCCCTCCTGGATGAAGGTGCTTGACAATACCCTGTCCCTTGCCGGCAAACTTGATTTGGGAATCGATATGGCCAATGGCACCGGATGGCCGTTTGGAGGTACATTTGTTAGGGATGAGGAAGCAGCCCGGTGTGTGTACCTGAAGCATTATGAACTTGATGAGGGTGAATCGATAACGGAGAAGATTACGTTCAGGCAGCCCGTGTTATTAAGGACAGCCGGAACTGTAAAACCGGAAATCACACAATTGAGGCAACCTGTTTCGGCCAATGAGGATCTGCAATCCCTTGCCATTGATCAGATTAAGTTCCCATCCGCATTGAAACCACAGGTTGTGATGGCCTATGGCAAAGCAGGATCGCTTGATATCACCGGTTCGCTGGATGATTCCTGCTGGCTCAGATGGAAAGCTCCGGCGGGTGCATGGAAAATTATAGCTCTTTTTAACGGTATGCATGGCAAACTGGTGGAAAGAGCAGCCCCCGGCGCTGAAGGATATGCCATTGACCATTTCTCGCGTGATGCGGTGTGGCAGTATTTACAGCACTTCGACAGTGCTTTCGCAAACTGGGATATAAGTAGCCTGCGCTGTTTTTTTAATGATTCCTATGAATTGGATGACGCTTCAGGACAGGCTGACTGGACCCCGGATCTCCTCACCGAGTTTAAAAACCGCCGGGGTTATGACCTTCGTGATTACCTGCCTGTCTTGCTGATGACTGATACCAGCGAGGTCAGTATCAGGGTAATATACGACTACCGCCTGACTGTAAGTGAAATGTTACTCGATAATTTCACAGAGACCTGGCGCCAGTGGGCATCCGGGAAAGATGCCATGATCCGAAACCAGGCCCACGGATCACCGGCCAATATCCTGGATTTATATGCATCATCGGATATTCCTGAAACAGAAGGCAGGGATATCCTCCGTTTTAAATTCGCCTCATCGGCCGGTAACATCGCTGGTAAGCGACTCATATCTGCTGAAGCAGCAACCTGGCTTAAAGATCATTTCCTGTCCACGCTGGGTGATGTTAAAAGATCCGTTGATGCCTATTTTCTGGGGGGTGTAAATCATATCTTGTATCACGGAACAGCCTATTCGCCACCATCAGATCCCTGGCCGGGCCGACTGTTCTATGCATCTGTACATTTTCAGCCTGTCAATCCTTTCTGGGTGCATTTTCCGGCCCTGAATCAGTATGTTGCCCGTTGCCAGTCATTTCTTCAGCAGGGACATGCCGATAATGACGTATTATTATATTATCCCTTATCTGACAGGTTTTCTGATCCCGGGAATCAGCTGCTCAGGCACTTCGACGGAATGGAAAGGGAATTTGAAGGTTCCGGATTCCGGGAAGTTGCGGAATACATGCTTCAAAAGGGATATGCTTTCGATTACATATCAGACAGCCAGATACAAAATCTCGATTTTAAGGATAGCCTGATCCGGACAGGTACATCGGGTTACCAAACCATTGTGGTACCGGATTGCAGATACATGCCGGTCGAAACACTGCGGCGACTTTTTGTATTGGCGGATGCCGGGGCCAGGATAATTTTCTTCAAATCACTGGCTGAAGACGTTCCCGGTCTGGCAAACCTCGGAAAAAACAGATCAGAATTTCAGCAGTTATCCTCGGAATTTACTTTTAAGGAAAGTGGCAAACACGGGATCAGACAGGCTCAATATGGTAATGGCATGTTTATAACCGGCAGTGAAATCAATGACCTGCTGACATTTTCCGGGATCCGTCGGGAGTCCATGATAGATCGGCAAATCCAATTTGTACGCCGAATAATTGACGGAAATACTTTGTACTTTATTGTGAATGGCGCATCTACTCCCTGGGAAGGATGGCTTCCTTTGCAATGCAAGGCGTTGTCCGCAGGTTTGTTTGATGCGCTGACCGGACGGAATGGAATAGCGCAAACAAGACGATCCTCTCCCGGTATCCTAGAAATCTTTGTTCAGCTGAAATCCGGAACCAGTTTACTGATTGAAGCCTTTACAGAATATATGCAGGACCAGCCTTTTCTGTATTCATGGAAAAAAGGACCAGCAGTGCCTGTTACCGGTAAGTGGAAGGTTAGCTTTGCCGATGGAGGACCGGTTTTGCCGGATGCACTGGAAATTGAAACATTGGGTTCATGGACCGGTTGGACAGATCCTGATTTGAAGTCTTACTCAGGTACTGCCAAATACAGCATTCATTTTATTAAACCCAAAGTGAAAGCAGAATTTCATCTCCTGGACCTGGGCACAGTCAAAGAAAGCGCGGATGTATGGCTGAATGGTAAGTACCTTGCCACTCTCATTGGTGAAGATTTCAGCACTATTTTCAGTTCATCCCTGCTGAAAAAGAATAACCTGCTCGAGATCAGGGTTGCCAACAGCATGGCCAACCGCATTATTTATATGGATCAAATGGGTATTCCCTACAGAAAATTCTACAATGTCAATTTCCCGGCCTATGACAGGCATAACAGAGGTAGCGACGGGCTCTTCACAACATTAAACTGGAACCCTCTGCCATCAGGTTTGCTGGGAACTGTAACCCTGACACCATTGAAATAATTAATCAGGAATCCCAAAAGTACGGATTGCATTCATATCCATACAGTGCCCGAATCCGGACACACAATTGTATAAAAATAAACACTTTTAGGGGATAATAAATCAGATTAAAATAGTTGTATATATCTGTATTTCTGTATTTTGCGAAGTTTGGCACAATTAGTGAACATTGTTATTCGGACCTGAAAACTGAAAACAATGCAATCCTTAATGATAACCACACTTTTACAATTCCAGTTTTGCCCTCCCCTGGCAAGTGCTGAATTTTATGAATTGCTGATACAGTTCATCATTAATCTGGCGGTCCTGCTGACTTTATCGAGAGCCATGTATTTCAAGTGGAACCGCAATCCCGAGTATATGTTCGCGCAAATTATCACCGGAGTAATTGTTTTCCTGATTTGTGCGATGCTCCGCTGGGTTGAACTTGAACTCGGCCTTGTATTGGGCCTGTTCGCCATATTTGCCATTATCAGGTTCAGGACACTCAATGTTCCGGTAAAGGAGATGGCCTACCTTTTTATGGTGGTGGGAATTTCAGCGATCAATGCATTGCTTCCGATATGCCAGTGCCTGCTGTGGGTCATTTTCGCCAATCTCTTCCTGGTCGGGCTGACCTATACCATGGAGAAGGCGTACTTCAGTAAAAAGCTTTCGCGGAGAACAATTATGTTCAACAACACCGAATTATTGAAGCCAAGTAAACAAGAAATATTGATGCAGGAATTAAAAGCCCTCACTGAACTCAACATCATGCGTTTTGAAATTGGCAAGGTTGATTATATTAAAAATCAGGCCCAGATCAGGATATTTTTTACCGGTGAGGGGAACGGAAGCTTTAATGAAGGTGAAAACAACAACGATGATGATTGATAAAAACCCGCAAATCATGAAACCAATACACCATATAACCCTGGTTGTCTTCATTAGCATGATCAGCACCTGGACATACAGCCAGGAAATGACCGGCATAATGGATACGGTTGCTCAGGAACCATTTGCAACAGAGCATGGCGTAAAAAATGGATTCGATTTTTTCGCATCTGATGAATTGCTGGAAATGACCCTCAGTTTTGATGTCAGGGAATTTCTCAGGACCAAAAGTCAGCCTGAAAACCTGGATGCCAGCCTGACGGTGAAACTCAGTGATACGGATTCGCTGTCACAGCAGATTAAAGTGAAGGCCAGGGGAGAAATGCGGCGTACTTATTGTGCATTCCCCCCCATCATGCTGAAATTCAAGGGTAGCGGAAAGGATTCCGGTCGGATCTGCGGCAAGGGCAACCTGAAACTTGTTACCCACTGTAATGCAACAGCAGATTTTAAAGGCAATGTATTGAAGGAGTACCTGGCATACAAAATGTTTAACCTGGTTACACCTTATAGTTTCAAAACCAGGCTTGTAAAGATCACTTATATCGATATCAACAGACCCGAAAAAACTTTTGAAGCGTATGGTTTCCTTATCGAAAACGAGGAAAAATTGGCTGAGCGAAACCACGCCGTTATGATCAAAGTATTGAATGCCACACAAAAGGACATGTCTCCCCTGGATATGGCGAGAATTGCTGTTTTCAATTATATGATCGGCAACACCGACTGGACGGTACCTTACCAGCACAACATCAAGATTATGAAATCCCTCGAAACTCCTGTTGAGAAACCGATCCCTGTTGTTTACGATTTCGACTATTCGGCGTTGGTCAATGCAGTATATGCTATACCACATGAAAGACTCCCCATCCAGGACGTTTCAGAACGATATTATCTGGGCATCTGTAACCAGGATGAAGTATTAAACACGGTGATTGAGGAATTCGAGGAGTTGAAGGATGATTTCATGGGCACCATCAGGAGTTTTGAATACCTGCCAAAAAATGAAAAGAAATTTGTGGAAAACTATCTGAACAGCTTTTACAAAAGCTACAATCAGAATACCTACCTGATAAGCGCCCTGAATCGCACCTGCAAGCGCTTTTAATCATTAACTCTTTCAGGATTTGGGTAATCCATTGAGGCCATGTGCAATTATTCATAAAAAAGAACCCCGCCGAAGCGGGGTTACCCCAACTAAACATAACTCCTTACACTTAACTAATTGCTTTCGTTACCATTGCGGTATTTATACCTGAACTGGTACTCATACTGGTTGCCGTCTATTTCAACAATCACATCTCCTGAACAGCCATTGCCTGAATGTTCAATGGTCATATTTCCCCGGGCGCTGTTGGTGATATCCACCTTGCCGGCAGATACAGCCCAACGGTACTGAAATTCAGCGCAACGGACAAGAACCAGTGGCTCAGTTATTACGCGGCTGTATGTTTCACCCAGCACGTTTATACCATTGGCTGAACCGGTTACGAAAATAGTGTCGTTCAATGGATTGATGTGTCTGGCCCATTCACGAACGTGACTTGCTGTGCGGGTCATATAGGCATCACCGAAGGTGACCTTCCCGTTTTCCAGCTCAATACCTATCTCGAGCCGGTTTCTTTCATTCAGACCATTATTGGTCATAGTCCGGGTACCTTCCACCCTGGCTCCGTTGAAATAGAAATTATTGAATGTCATAATATGCTGGGCATCCGGCATAAACCAGCGGTTGGTGACTGTAACCACAATCTGCCCTGAACGTGTGATTGTATCACCATTGAATACTACGGTGCAACCTTCGCCGAAGTCAATGATCACTTCCTTTGGGAAGGTGGTGGTGTCGGGATGATTTACGGTAACGGTGTAGCAAACATCCTCAAAAGTAGATTTCAGACCGGCAACGACATAATCGTCATCATCGAGCGTCTTAACCTCGTTGAAAACCATATTGTCCACCTCGTCATACAACGCCTCCACATAGGCCTCATCCTGGGCGAGAGCAATATCGGCACCTGAAACGCTTCCGTCCTCATCCTTTGAACAGGACTGTGTGATAAAAACTGCTGCTGTTGTAAAAAGCATTACCCCTAATAATCTGTTTTTCATTTTCATAGTTGTGAAATTAAAATTTGCATTATATACTTAACAATTAATATTCCGGTTTTTGTACTTGTATAATCAGACTCTTGTTTTGACAAATGGTTTAATTTGAATCGCAAAAAACTATAAATTTCGCGACCATTCAGTTTAATGGCAACAAGTACCTATTGAAAAAGAAAACTAACTATGAAGCGTATTTTAATAGTAGCCGGACTGATTCTGTCTTTAATTACAGACATGCTGGCGCAGGAAACAGTTGAAAAAGGCTTTTCATTTGGAATCCTTTATATGGCAGGAGCCAGGTATGATAATGTTCGTATGTGTGTGGCAACTGGTGGCGGAGTCAAAGGTGGCCCGGTTGCCGACATTATGTTTTTAACGAAATACACATTTACTGAGAAATCTTCAGTTACATTTAACCTGCCTGTAATGCGACCTCTGTTATTTGGCCTTGCCTTTCAAATGCTTCAGTTTGAACCGGAATTCACTTTTCAGTATAGAAAAGTTCTGAATGATAGCAAGGCTTTGCTCACAGGACCAGGACTGGGTGTGAGTCTGAATTACGGTCCGGATTACAAATCGGATCTCAAGCACAGAGATGATTCATTTTTTGCCGCCGGGCCTTTTATAAGCTGGCAATTCGGTCTGGAGTTTAAAGGTCAACAAAAGACAAGGGTGGCAGGCATAAGGGCATTTTATGTACCCTTATCTTCCAAAGATTATCCGGATGGGACCGTAATTGGAGTAGCATTGGAATATTCGATGTTCTTTTAACCTTCATATTACCCTCTTTTACTGATCTCCAGCAAGTTTTCGTGATTTACAACAATGATGTTCTTTTCATCAAGTTGGATCAATCCATCCCGCTCAAAAGCTTTCAGGAGCTTCACGGTACTCTCGGTAGAAATGCCCGCGAATTCAGCCAGATCTTTTCTGGAAAGAAGCTGGAAAATTCCAGGGTTCTCATTCTTCAGATTATCAATATAAAGCAAGGCATCGGCCAATCTTCCGTTCATCTGCTTGTAATGAAGGTTTTGAACCGTATTGAAAAGATCTGCGTTTTGTTCACAGTACCGTTTAATGATCTGGAATGCAAACGGACCGTTTTGTTGAACCACTTTGAGGATGGCATCTTTCTCAATCAGAAATGCCTGGCAGTTGGTTATGGCCACAGTGGAATAATGAAAGGTATTTTTAGAAAATACAGCTGAAAGTCCAATAAATTCTCCGGGTTCAATGATCCGGAGATTGTAATTGCTGGTAGATTCATTTTCCAGGTATTGTTTGGCCAGTCCATTCATGACGAAAAGCACATACGAAGCAAATGCGCCCTGTTTGGTAAGACTATCACCCTTTCGGAAAAGCACCTGGGTTTTGCTGGACCTGACCAGTTCAACCTCATCGGCAGTTAACATTTGAAAGCAGGGTGCCTGAATATCACAAATAAATTCGCGGTCGGTTTCAAGAATGGTCTTCATGTGACTGCTTAATGATGCAGCCATAAAGTTAATCCAAATCAATAAAAGAATTGTACTGTTTCAATTCAGGAATTGTCGCCCTGAAAGCCGGAATCCTCTGTTCACTGAACTTTGCTCACTAATTTTGTCACATCATTCATCATTCATCATTCATAATTCATAATTCATAATTCATAATTAAAATAGCAATGTTATACACCCATTTAAAACACCTCGAATCGGCCGCTGATCATCAAAAGGCCATCCGTGAAAACGAAAACGTAATGGTTATCTGCGGACGCATGGGTCCCATGTGTATACCGGTATACGCTATTGCAGAGGATCTTGAAACCGAATACAGGCATGTGAAATTCTATGATATGGAATTTGACAATCCCGAATCACATGTGATCCGCAATTTACCTGAAATTAGAGGCTTTATGGGAATACCTTTCACCATTTATTATAAAAACGGCAAGGTAGTGAAGGCCACTTCCAGTATCCAAACCAGAGACCAGGTTACAGCCATTCTTGATAAGGAATTTGCTGTTGTTGTAACTGCCTTATAGATATGGAAAAATCAATACAAAAACAACTTATTGCAGCTTAATATGCAAACAACACTAATTATAACAGGTGCAGTAATCGCCCTTTTCGCATTTATGGTTTTCAGGGCCAAGGCCAGGATGAAGAACATTCCCCTGGTTAATGATCATGAAAAGATAATAATATTGACAGATAAGAACTTTCAGAATCAAACCAAAAATAAAGTCGTGCTGGTGGATTTCTGGGCAGCCTGGTGCGGCCCATGCAGGATGATGGCACCCGTGTTGAACGAAATAGCAGGAGAACTGAAAGGGAGTTCCTATGTTGGCAAAGTGAATGTGGAACAATACCAGTCGCTGGCCCAAAAGTTCAAAATCAGGGGAATACCCACCATGGTGCTTTTCAAAAATGGATTGGAGGTCAATCGCTTTGTCGGTGTAAAGTCAAAAGAATATCTTATTTCACAAATTCAGGGTGCATAGCCATTAAAAATGGAAAAATAAGATAAATACAAACCGGGGTATATTCAAAATCCCAGCCTATTCAATTATTGTCTAAGAATCTTGAAATTCTATTAAACAATTGATACCTTTCATGGGTTACTTATTCAAATCAATAAACGAAATAAAAAAATCGAGTATGAAAAAAAACATGGGTAGCACCGACAAAACCGTCCGGCTGGTAGCAGCACTGGTTATTGTTATACTGGCGTTTGCCAAAGTAATTACAGGTGTGTGGGCAGTTGTGCTGCTGATTCTGGCAGCTGTATTCGTAATAACCAGTCTGGTTAGTTTCTGTCCGTTGTATTTGCCTTTTGGAATGAACACAAGTAAAAAGAAAGAGTAAGAATCTTTTAGCCCCGGCCTACAGGCCGTTCGCTGGGCGTAGTTTTCAACTACGCCCTTTAATAATTCAAAATCAAAATCATGGAATATTATTTTTCAACCATTCTGAAATCAGATTTCGCCGAGACCATTGCCAAAGTGACCGAAGCGCTGAAGACAGAGGGATTTGGCATTGTTTCCGAAATTGATATGCAGGCCAGGCTTAAGGAGAAACTGGGAGTTGACTTCAAGCCCTATAAGATCCTGGGAGCCTGTAATCCGGCTTATGCCTTTAAGACATTGCAACAGGAGGAGAAAATAGGAGTGATGCTGCCCTGCAATGTTGTAGTAATCGGAAAAGAGAACGGTACCACCGAAGTGGCAGCCGTGCATCCTCTGGCTTCGATGATGGCGGTTCAGAATCCCGCATTGGAACCTCTGGCATCAGAAATCACCGCCAAACTGAAAAGAGTTGTTGATCTTTTAGGGTAAAAACGTTTATTTGCAAACAGAATTTCACAATCATCATTGACTGTACCGTGTTCCCCGCCTGCCCAGGCTTAGGCCTTGCAGAGGCGGGCAGGGATGTTCGGTAAACAGTAATTATTTGCTGTAATTGTCCTTCCATTTCCCCCTTGTTACAAATCTGTCAATCCCTGTTACATCACTGTTAGAAACAGGCCTCCCCGTTGCCATACATTTACATCAGAAATTTCACTTAAAAACTAAATAATCTGGGAGGACAAAAAAATGAAAACAACAAACAAAACCAACCGCGCCTGCAAGATGGCAACTGTATTGATGGCAGCATTAGTTTATGGCACCGTGTTGATGGCACAGTCTCAGCCTGATGCAAGCACCACCAATGATGTTAATGAAGCTCTTGAGCGTCTCAACGCTTTAGTGGTCTCCACTGAGCAATCATTAAGATATACAGCCCCGATGGATGTATACGATGATATCCGGGCAGCTTACGAAAGACTGGAATGGATTGCACAAAAGACAGAACAAGAGATCAGGTACAGAGCTCCCGAATTGGAACAGGAAAATGCCGTGGAACTTGCAGAAAATGAAAACGCAGAAGAAACCGAGGCAAAAGCTTTCCTGACCTACAAACCCAATGCCGAATAAGGATTAAATCATCCTGCATTCCGGCGATGAATGACCGGCCGTCAGGCAATAATACCAGGCGGCCGGTTTCAAAACTCAAACAACCAGTATAGTAAAAAACCAGGAAAATTATTAAACGCCATGAAATCAAACTACAATCTGATGTTTTTGTTTGGTATTGCTTTTCTCAGCGCAGGGAGCCTTTCTTTTGGCCAGGTGAGTGAATCAACGGCTGATTCCTGTTCCCAAGAATCACCGGAAACTGAACAAATAAATGTAGATGGCATTGATTTCTTTGCTTCGGACGAACTCCTGCAAGTGACTCTTTGCTTTGATATCAAGGAATTCTTAAGAACCAAGCACAAACCTGAATATTTTGAGGCAGTACTGACAGTGAAAATGGATGAGGACGATTCCGTTTCACAGAAAATTAAGGTGAAGGCAAGGGGGGAAATGCGCCGGGCCTATTGCAGCTTCCCTCCGATCATGCTGAAATTCTGTGACAGGGATAACGAAACCGAAAAGATCCAGGGGAAGGGTACCCTAAAACTGGTTACCCATTGCATGCCTTCGAAACTTTATCAAAGTTATGTATTAAAGGAATACCTTACCTACAGGTTATTCAATCAGGTTACTCCTTATAGCCTGAAAACCAGACTCGTTAAAATCAGATATGTAGATATCAACAAACCCGAAAAAGCTTTTTTGGCCTTTGGATTCCTGATTGAAAATGAAGATAAAATGGCGGCCCGGAACCAGGCCATCATGATTAAAAGTGATAAACTGACACAAAAGAACATGGTTCCGGATGATATGGCGCGGATTGCCGTCTTTAATTTTTTGATAGGCAATACCGATTGGTCGGTACCACTCCAACACAATATTAAAATCATGAGATCCCTCGAAGTGTTTTCTGACAAAGCGATACCTGTTGTCTATGATTTCGATTATGCCGGTCTTGTCAACACCGTATATGCCATACCTTTTATAGAGCTTCCCATAAAGGAAGTAACAGAACGGTATTATATGGGTCTGTGTTATAAAGACGAGGAATTAAAGCCAATCGTACAGGAATTCCAGGGATTACAGGAAAAACTCCTGGGCACCATCAACGATTTCGAATATCTTCCAAAAGCAGATAAAAAATCGGTCACCCATTATATTGATAGTTTCTACCAAACCTATAAGAATCCAGACTACCTCTTGCATGATCTTAAATGCTCATGCAAGCAGTTTTAGCCAACTGTTACATATCTGTCAATCCCTGTTACATCCCTGTTAGATTCCGACCCTCACACGATCGTACATTTACTTTGAAAATTATACAAACCAAAATATAATCCGGGAGGAAAGAAAATGAAAGCAATATTTAATCCACAACTGTTAGAGATTCAGTTTTGTCCGTCGGTAGCAAGTGCTGAATTCTATGAATTGCTAATTCAGTTTGGCATTAACATAGTGGTGCTGCTGATCCTTTCCAGAGCCATGTATTTCAAGTGGAACCGCAATCCGGAGTATATGTTTGTGCAGCTCATTACCGGAACAATTGTATTTATGATCTGTGCCATGCTTCGCTGGGTGCAGCTGGAACTTGGACTGGCCCTTGGATTGTTCGCCATATTCGCCATCATCAGGTTCAGGACCCTTAACGTTCCGGTGAAAGAAATGGCCTACCTTTTCATGGTAGTCGGAATTTCAGCCATTAATGCGCTGCTTCAGGTAAGTCAATGCCTGCAGTGGGTCATTTTCGCCAACATTTTCCTTATTGTACTTACTTTTAGTATGGAAAAGAGTTACTTCAGCACAAGGCTTTCCCGCAGAACCATAACATTCAACAAACCTGATCTGTTAAAACCAAGTAACCACCAACAGTTGCTGCAGGAGTTGAAAGCGTTGACAGAGCTCAACATCATCCGCTTTGAAATTGGCAAGGTGGATTACATCAAAGGCCACGCCCAGATCAGAATCTTTTTCGCCGGTGACAAGAACGGAAGTTTCAATGAAAATGAAAACGAAAGTGATGATGATTGATAAAAGGATATATTTTTAATACCTTAACAATAGAAATCAAGATGCTGACATTCTGAAATTAAACCGATGAAAAGAATTTGTTTGGCTTGGTTCATTTTCTCAATCGTTACGCAATTATTCGGTCAGACCCGGGAGATCCTATTCGATCAGATTCAGAATGACGATGGTGTACTTCACCGGGTTTTTAGCCTATACCAGGACCACAAGGGATTCATCTGGTTCAGAACTGCCGGGAATCCGGGAATAACAAGATATGATGGTTATAAATTCGAGAATTACCTGGATTCATCAGGTTTCTTCAATTCAATCATGGAAGACAAAAGGGGCTTGCTGTGGTTGGGCTCGTCAAATGGCATTATTGTTTTCAATCCTGAAAACGAAAAGTCGATTCATTATTACATCACTGAATCCTCACAGAATAGTCATAGTCTCAATAACATAACCAAGATAATAGAGGATGGTAACGGATATATATGGTGCGCAACAGCTAACGGATTGTTGAAAATGAAACCCGGTAATAAGTCGGGCACATCCATGAAAGATGAAATCTTTAACAAGGGAATTGAGTCGGTTTTCACCATTTCCGTAATAAAAATCAATGATAAAAATGGCACTCCGGGTGTTAACCAGATAAGCGAGATATATGAAGACAGTCGGGGACGCCTGTGGATCGGAGGAAAAGAAAGTCTATATATTATTAATTCAGGGGGCGGACCTGGTATACGCATTGATGATGATATATCCGGAAAATCAAGATTAAGTGATCCGTTCATAAGCTGCATCTTGGAAGAAAATCCGGATGTGTTTTGGGTTGGCACGGGCAACGGGGTATTCAGAATATCCAATATGACAGCATCCCTTGCAGGAAAAGCGATTAATAAAACACAGCTTGTTTTTAAGCAATACCTTGAAATGAAACTCATTATGGGATTATTACGGGGAGATCGGAATACAATATGGATTGGGACATACCTGAATGGTCTCATCCAGATGGAGTATGAGAAGAACAGGAAGCCTGCATTCAAAGAGGTTTACACAGATTTGCTGGAACCTGAAGGTGAAGGAATAAGAACCATTTTCTCGTTAATGAAGGACAGAACAGGTTTAATATGGGCAGGACACCAATATGGCGGGATCCGGAAATTTGATCCGGAGGGCAATTGTTTTACTTCCTATAAAGAACTGGTCAGACTTCATTTTTCAAATTATGATCTCAATCCGATTTATAAAGATGAAGATGAAAATCTTTGGACCGGAACATTGGGGGGCGGTTTGTATAAAATAAACAAGGAAGGGAAAGTAATCAACTATCAAATAACAGATGATGCCATTGGTGATAAGTCAGGAAACGGTGTATTGTCTCTTTTGGAAATTGAAAAAGGGATTTTCTGGATAGGGGCGGCCAATGGTATCTGGCAATTCAATGCCGGAACGGGCAGATCAAAGAAACTGTTCACCGATAACAGGTTTGGCGAAATTAATAATTATGTATATGATATTCAGAGGATCAACAAATATGTTTTATTTACCTTATGGGGTGAAGGTCTGTTTGTTTACAATTTGCATACGGAAGAGTTAAAACGTTATAAGTACGATCAAAATACGGGTGCCGGGTTAAAGTCGAATATTCTTTTTTCCATCTGCAGAACCGGGGATATGGAATTTTACGCAGGTGGTAGCCGGGGATTAACCAGATTTGAACTCAATGGTGCCACAGGTGAGATTGCATTTTTGCCTCCTTCTGCAACAAACGGTCCGGAAATAACAGAAACCATTAATAAGCTTTATCCGGGCAGGAAAGGCATTTTGTGGTGCGGCACCAATAACGGTTTGCTGAAGATGGATTTGCATTCCGGCTCCATCCAAAGATGGATGGAAAGCGACGGATTATCGTTTAATATTATTCGTGCCATTGAAGAAGACGGCCAGGGCAACCTGTGGTTAGGAACTTCAAGCGGATTATCCATGTTAAATCCCGTCACCGGTAAGATAACCACTTACAATAAAAGCAAGGGACTGCCCATAGAGATTCATGGTCACCATGCATCGTTCAGAGACAAGGAAGGTGCATTGTATTTTAGCGGAATCGGAGGCTATTACAGTTTTCGGTCCGATAGCATAAAAAACATCGAGATGATTCCTCCTGTTGTAATTACAGATTTCCGACTTTTCAACAAACCGGTTAAAATCGATTTAACAAGAAATGCGTTACTGACCTCCAATATTTCATACACCGATAGCATAAAACTGCGCTATAACCAGAATGACATCGCATTTGAATTTGCAGCTCTCGATTATTACAGGTCCGCAGAAAACAGATATGCCTACAGGCTGGAGGGATACCAGGAAGATTGGATTGAAACAGATGCAGCCACCAGGATCGCTACCTATACCAATCTGAATCCGGGTAAATACACTTTTCAAGTAAAAGGGTCGAATAATAATGGCATTTGGAATGACCGGGGGGCTTCCGTTCAAATCTTCATCAGGCCTCCATTCTGGAAGACAACATTGGCCTATATTATATATGCCATATTTTTTATGTTACTCCTGAGAGGATATATTTTCTGGCGAACCTTGAAGTTGAGAAAAGAAAAAGCTTTACTGGAACTGCAGGTTAGCGAAAGAACCCGGCAGATTGAAGAACAGAAAGAGGAATTATTACAGCAAAAGGAAGAACTGCAGACAACGCTCGAAAACCTTCGGAAAACACAGGACCAATTGATCGAATCAGAGAAAATGGCAGCTTTGGGAGGTCTGGTGGCCGGGGTGGCACACGAAATCAATACACCGGTTGGTATAGGTATTACTGCCATAACCACATTGATGGATGATGTGCAGAAAATGGCTGAAAGGTACAAAAGAAATGAAATCAGCCGGGGCGATTTTAAAGACTTTCTTCAGTCGACTTACGATACCGGAGAACTCATCCAAAAGAACCTGGAACGTACCGCCTCTCTAATTCAAAGCTTCAAACAGATTTCCGTGGACCAGGTAACAGAACAACAACGCTTATTTAAGTTGAAAGCCTACCTCGATGATATCATACTCAGCCTATACCCGAAATACAAGCAAAAGAAAATTGTCTTTCACATAGATTGTGACGGGGATCTCGAATTGAATTCCTATCCGGGTGCATTTGCGCAGATCTTCACAAACCTAATAGTAAACAGCATTGTGCATGGTTTTCATGAAAGGGAGCGGGGAACTGTTGCCATCGGGGTGAGTTCAGCCGGTAAAATGCTCCATATTGAATACCGTGATGATGGCCATGGTATCAGTAAAAAAGACCTGCCACATATTTTTGAACCATTTTATACTTCTGATGAACATAAAGGGACTGGCCTGGGACTGAACATCATTTACAACCTGATCAGGCAGAAACTGCATGGTAGTATTACGTGTGAAAGTGAACCCGGAACGGGAGTTCTGTTTAAAATCGAAATCCCTTCGGGTTTACCGGCATGGAATTAATGCAGAAACCATTGTAAATAAGGATTATAAATAACAGTTTTTCAATTGAAAATTTTGATTTCAAAGACTTTTGATATAACTTGTTTAACAACCACAAAAACCCAATTCTAATGAAAAAAACATGGATGATCGGCTTCCGGAAACCTGGTTGTTCCCGGAAGATACTGCTAACTACTATTGGCGTTCTTACTTCATTATTCCTGATATGTACTTTAAATACCTGCATTCGTGAAGGGAAAGCCGCAGGAAGCATTGAAAATCCGTCTATTGCCGTTATTCCGATTTCCAATTCCATGTGCGATCCCGAGCTGGAGTATATTTCTGCCGGGATGCATGATGCCATAATCAACGAGCTTGGGAATATCAACAGCCTGCTGGTCAAATCAAAGACTGCCACCCAGAATTACCTGGACAGCAAATTACCGGTGCAACAAATTGGAAACGAGCTTGGTGCAAACGTAATTGTCAAACATTCAGTAGTATGTACCGATGAAGGGATGCGCCTGTTAATACAGCTGATACAGCTTATTCCGGAAGAAAAAGAGATCTGGAGTGACACCTATGATCTGGATCTGGGAAATAGCTTAACCATGTACAGGGATATAGCGAAACAAATTGCGAAGAATATCAAAGCTGATGTCACTACCCAGGAGCAAACGTACCTTAACACCAACCGGCCTGTTAATGCGGAACTTTATAAAAAATATCTCCAGGGAGTATTTTATATGAATAAACTAACCAAGGAAGATTTTGAACAGGGACAAAAATACATGAACGAAGCAATTGCAATAGATCCCAGGGACCCATTGCCATATCTTGGACTGGCTTTGGCATACAGCAATACCGGTCATGCTTCGGATGCCGGAGTAGATCTCCACCGCTTGTCGAGAGAATATGCCCTCAAAGCCCTTGAACTTGATTCAACACTGGCTGAAGCTTATACTGTTCTTGCCACACAATATCTTTATGATGACTGGGACTTTCCTGCCACGGAAAAAGCGCTGAAACAATCCATCGCCCTGAATCCGAATATTGCTTCATTGCATTACACCATGGGGTGGTATATGCTTCTGAAAGGAGAACGGGATGTAGCAGAAGAAGAAATGAAACAAGCTGTTGAAATTGAGCCACTGGATCCGTTCTGTGTCGGTTACCTGGCCTGGTTCTATTTATACGAAGGCAAACTGGAAGAAGCAATTGTTTATTCACAAAAGGCACTAAAATTGAATCCGAACGATCCAATGGCATTGTACGTATTGGGATCTGCCTATTCGGAAAAGGGAATGCATGACCAGGCCATTGAAACACATAAAAAGGGAATTGCCATTGATCAGTCTTACCTGTGTGGACTGGGTGTTGCTTATGCCCGTGCCGGCAAGAAAAAGGAAGCACTTGATATTGCATCTGAAATGGTAAAGGCAAATAGTAGCTGGTATACCTGGGGTCTGGCCGATATTTATGCAATACTCGGCGACAAAGACAAAGTCATTCAGTGGCTTGAAACTTCATACAACCAACATGATCAATTCTTTCCATGGTCAAGAATGAATCGGCATTACAAAGCTTTTAATGACGATCCCCGGTTCCAGGAAATTATAAACCGGATACAACTCCCGGCATAATATCCTGGTCTTACTCATTACTCATCACTCATCACTCACTACTGTTCTCATGTTACAAATCTGTTAATCCCTGTTACAATATTATTAGATTGCTCCTTTCCTGAATAATAACTTTGCAGAATTAATCTGGGAATCAGGCAATAACACTTGCCTTCAACACTTGATTTTTGTAACTTTCAAATAGTTATTGCTATTTATAATGCGTTAGCTCAACATTGGAGATAATGAAAATGAAAAAAAATTTTGCCACAGAAAAGGAAACGCAACAATTCCTCAAAGTTTTCCTGGATAACTTACCCTATCCAATCTTTGTAAAGAGAGCCAAGGATGGAGGATTTGTATACTGGAACAAAGCGGAGGAGGATCTTGTAGGTATTTCAGCAGCTTCTGCCCTCAATAAAACAGATTTTGATATTGTTCCTAAAGCACAGGCAGAGTTTTTTCGAAAAATGGATATGGAAGTGTTTAAAAAAAGCTCCGTTCTGATCATACCGGAAGAGCCTCTTTATATTCCCCATCTCGGTCGCCGGATATTACGTACTGTGAAAACACCTATTTATGATGAGAATAATGAGCCCTTATTTCTATTAGGAATTTCTCAGGATGTTACTGAAGCCAAAAAGAATGAGGAAGAGCTGAAGAAATACTGCCATAATCTTGAGAATCTTGTCAGATTAAGAACCTCAGAACTGAAAGCTGCTAATGCAAAGCTTGAAAAGCATCAGGAAGAATTGCAGGCAGCAAACTCACTTCTCAAGGAACACCAGAATGAGATAGAGGAGGTAAACACCCTTTTGGAAGAACAAAAAGAAGAATTACTCCAGCAAAAGGAAGAACTGCAAACCACCCTCGAAAACCTGCAGAAAACCCAGGAACAGCTGATCGAATCGGAGAAGTTATCGGCCCTGGGCGGACTGGTGGCCGGTGTGGCCCACGAAATCAATACACCGGTGGGTATTGGGGTGACGGCCGTCAGCAATTTGCAGGAAGAAATAAAGGAAATGGCTTCATTGTATAAAAAGGATGAGATCAGCCGCAAAGACTTCAAGGAATTCCTGGAGTCGGCAAATGATTCCGCCAGTCTGATCCATAAGAACCTGGAGCGCACGGCACAGCTTATCCAGAGTTTCAAACAGGTGTCCGTTGACCAGGTCTCGGAGCAGCAGCGTTCGTTTAATTTCAAATCGTACCTCGAGGACATCATCCGCAGTCTGTCCCCAAAATTCAAACACAAAGATATCAAATTCAACCTTCAGTGTGACGAAGAACTTTTGTTGAATTCGTTTCCCGGCGCCTATGCCCAGGTATTCACCAATCTGCTGCTGAACAGCTTTACACATGGTTTTCACGATAGACAGCAGGGGAAAGTTACCATTACCGCCAAACAAAAGGAAAGAAGGCTTGAAATAGAATACCGCGATGACGGAAACGGTATCAGCAGCGTGGACCTTCCACACATTTTTGAGCCCTTTTTTACTTCCGATCAGCACAAAGGTACCGGGTTAGGACTCAATATCGTTTATAATATTGTCAAACAAAAGTTGCACGGAAGCATTTCTTGTAAAAGCATCCCCGGGAAAGGAGTGCTGTTCATGATTGAATTACCCATAACAACATAGACTCATGGAAAATAACGATAAAGAAAAGCTCTTTGGAACAGATAACCCAATGGAAAGGGAGGATTCCCTTCTGTTTAAAAACGGTGCAGAATTGCCTGAAGAAAAGCGTTCCGCATCGCCTGTTCCAACTGACTCCTGGAAGGTGCTCCTGGTGGATGATGAAGAAGACATACACAGTGTGACCAGGATGGCATTGAAAGGATTTTCATTCCGGGGCAAAGAGATACAGTTTCTGCATGCATACTCCGGTGAGGAGGCCAGACAATTGTTGCCAAAAAATAAAGACATAGCATTGATTTTCCTGGATGTGGTGATGGAAACCAACCATGCCGGACTCGATCTGGTGAAGCACATCAGGGATGTAATGAAAAACCATTTTACTCAGATCGTTTTACGCACGGGATATCCCGGACAGGCTCCTGAACGCGAGGTAATTGCCACTTATGAGATCAATGATTACAAAACCAAAACCGAACTCACCACTTTCAAACTGTTCACCGTAACCCTGGCTTCCTTGAGGGCATATGATTCCCTCACCCGGCTCGAAGATCTCCGGCGTAACCTTGAACGTATTGTAAAGGAAAGAACGGCTGACCTGGAACGTAAAAATGTGAAGATCATGGAAATGGATCAGATGAAGACCCGTTTCTTTTCCAATGTTTCCCACGAATTCCGAACACCTCTGACCCTGATCCTCGGGCCATTGGAAGATTTCATGGTGGATAAGGAACTATCCTCAAATAAAAAAGATACGGTTGAAATCATGCACAGGAACGCATTAAGGTTACTTGGACTTGTAAATCAGTTACTTGACTTAGCAAAGATTGATGCCGGCAGCATGAAACTGAACCTGATGTATTATGATCTTCACAAAGCACTCCGGCTGGTATCCCGGGGATTTGCCCCGCTGGCAGAAAGAAAGAAAATTAAATACAGCATCCAGATTCCCGAAGAAACACTGAATTGCTTCTTCGACCGGGATATGATGGAAAAGATCCTGGTTAATCTGCTTTCAAATGCATTCAAATATACCCCCGATCATGGTGAAATAATCTGCCGGACTTCCACTGAGGATCTAAAGAATGCAGTCGATACAAGGTATGTTGATCTTTGGGTAAGCGACTCAGGTCCCGGTATTCCCGTGGAACAGCTTGAGAAAATTTTCGACCGCTTTTACCAGGTTGAAGATGGCTGGAAAAAAGAAACCAGCGGCACAGGGATCGGACTTTCCCTGATTAAAGAATTAACCACTTTGCAGCACGGCGATATCAGGGTCGAAAGTGATCCCAAAAAGGGCAGCCTTTTTGTTGTCAGGCTGCCTGTCGGAAAGGATCATCTGCAACCCAATGAATATGTGATTGTAAAAAACGAAGTCGTGGAAGGACAATCCATGATCATCAAATGCAGTATTCCCGATAATTCCCCAAAAGAGAGTGAGGACAGCTATGAAATCACAGGGAACAGCGACCGGCCTATCGTATTGGTCATCGATGACAGCCAGGATATCCGGCGTCACATCAGGGAATCACTTGGTGCTGATTTTCTGGTAAAAGAAGCGGGAAACGGGAAAGAAGGCCTGGAAAAGGCTGTTGCAATCATACCTGATCTGATCATCACGGATCTGATGATGCCTGAAATGGATGGCATTGAATTATGCCGGAAATTGAAAACAGATGACCGCTTAAGCCATGTTCCCGTTATCATGCTTACGGCAAAAGCTGAGGTGGACCATAAAATTGAAGGACTAGAAACAGGCGCTGATGATTATATTACCAAGCCTTTTAACAGCAAAGAGTTGATTATAAGGACCAAAAACCTCATTGACCAGAGGAATAAATTAAGGGAAAAATATACACATCAGGTTTTTTCTGATGCCGTTGGATCAAAATCAGAATCCGTGGATGAAAGGTTCCTTGAACAAGCCAGGAAGGTTATTGAAAAAAACATCAGCGACTGCAATTTCGATGTGAACAGCTTCTATCCCGAGATGGGAATGAGCCGGATGCAACTATTCAGGAAATTAAAAGCCCTGGTGAATCAGACTCCCGGTGAACTAATACGCAACCTGAGGCTGCAAAGGGCCTCGCAGCTTTTAAAACAAAACTTTGGCAATGTTGCCGAAGTTACTTACGAGGTAGGATTCAACAACCTGTCCTATTTTGCGAAGTGTTTCAGGGAGAAATACGGAATGCTTCCGTCAGATTACCAGAGGCAAATTATGGAATAATATCATCAAACAGTCACCAGGCCTTTACTGAAGCCAGTTATGCACCGTCCTCCGCCGGGGGTTACGATGAAGGTATTCTCAACGCCCACCATTCCCACATTGGTAATGCCTTTTTTGGGTTCCAGGGCAAGCACCATGTTTTCCTCAAGGGGGTTGTCAAAGCCCTTGGCAATCACAGGTATTTCGTCGATTACCAGGCCAATGCCGTGCCCCAGGAATTTTACCTGCCGGTTGCCAAAGCCCATGAAATTCTTTTGAAAATCAGGGGACAGGCTGTTCATGATTTGATCATACAGGGCAGAAGGGATGACTCCCGGTTTCAACTGTTCTGCGAGGCGTGACTGAATATCCAGGCAAACGTTGTGTTCCTTGAGAACCTCTTCATCCGGTTCCTTCCCGAAAACATAATTCAGTGTTTTGTCGGTGTGATAACCATCCAGGCCAAAACCGATATCAATGAAAACCAGATCGCCCTTCATCAGTTTTCTGTTCCGGTTCCCGATCAGGGGAACTGCCGGGCTCATGCCGTAGTTGCCTCCGGGACCGTTGAAGCTGGTAGGATACAGGCTGCTTTCGCCGAAAGCAATATGGCCGATGGCGATTTCGGTGCCGAACATGCCGAACCGGGCCACGCCATGGTGTCCCTGTTTCAACATTTCGGCATACAGGGCTCCAACCAGATCCACCTCACTCATGCCTTCATGTAATAGCTCCGGAACCCGCTCTTCCAGGACAATACGGTGCAGTTCACCGGACCGGATCATCAGATCAATTTCATAATCACTTTTTACGGATCTGGCATAAGCTATCCGGGTATCCAGGGACAAAGCTTCCGTAAAAGGGAAATGCTTTTGGAATCGCTGCAAAAAGGCAAGCGGAACAAATTCGGTTTCAGTATATACCACGGTTGGAATGGATTTAGCACTTTTGGCCGCGTCCTGAAAACTGTTCATGGGCCTGATGTCGGGGAAAAGGGATTCATCCACTGCCCTTTCATAACTCCTGCGAACCCACAGTACAGCCTCCTCATCGCGCGGAATCAGCAACATCCCATCCTGCATGGTTCCTGTCAGGTAGTACAGGTTAATTTTATTGAAGATAACCGCCAGTTTCCAGTCGGGATTATGGGTGTCCATAATTGCCCGCAATCGTTTCAGACGGGAATCGAGTTCACTGAAGGGAACTTTATTGAATAGATTCGGCATACTGCAACTCCATAGGTAGTGAAGGTAGCTTTTTCTCAAAACGGAACCTCATCTGTGAAATCGGCTCCGGCCAGGTCGTTTTTGCTGAAACCATCCCCGGTGATATTTTTGTTCATTTTAGAACCCCGGGTAACCGCCACGGGCTGCATCTCGACATCGGCCAGGGGCGCAAGGTAAGATTCTTCGAGTTCAGTGAATTTGGCAAATTCATCCTTGAATTTCAAAAAGATATCGCCAATAGGGCCATTCCTGTGTTTTGCCAGAATGATTTCCGCCAGGCCCCGCAGTGAGTTTCCGTTTTCATCCTCCAAAAGTCCGTATTTTTCAGGCCGGTGAATAAAAATCACCATGTCAGCATCCTGTTCGATGGCTCCTGATTCACGCAAGTCCGACAATTGGGGTCGTTTGGTACCTGAACGGATCTCTACGGAGCGGTTAAGCTGTGACAGGGCGATCACTGGGATATTGAGTTCCTTTGCAATTCCTTTCAGTGCCCTCGATATGGTACTGACCTCCTGCTCCCTGTTACCCCTGGTATCGGCTGTTCCAGTCATAAGCTGCAGGTAGTCGATGATCAGGATCTCCATGTTGTGCTGCCTTTTCAGGCGACGTGCCTTGGCTCTCAACTCAAAGATGGAGATTGCAGGAGTATCGTCGATAAAGATCGGGGCGTCAACCAGTTTCTTAATTTTGTAATCCAGCTGTTCCCATTCAAAATCAGCCAGTTTACCATTCCTTATCCGGTTGGACGGTAATTCGGTTTCGGCAACAATCAGGCGGTTAACCAGTTGGAGCGATGCCATTTCCAGGGAGAAAATGGCCACTGAACGGTTGTGTTCAACTGCAATGGTCCGGGCCATGGAAAGAACAAAAGCCGTTTTGCCCATGGAGGGTCTTGCTGCAATAATCACCAGGTCAGAGTTTTGCCAACCGTTGGTCATCCGGTCGAGCTTGATGAATCCCGATGGTATACCAATCAGGCTGTCTGCGCGTTTGCTGGCTTCCTCCATCTGCTGAATGGCTTCCCTGATGAGGACATTCACCTTTTGTGATTCCTTTTTGATGTTCCCCTGTGCGATATTGAATAATTCAGATTCTGAAAAATCAAGCAGATCATCCACATCGGTACCCTCATCGAAAGCCCTTGTTTGTATTTCTGAAGAAACCCTGATCAGCTCCCGCTGAATATGTTTCTGGGCAACTATACGGGCATGATACTCCACATGGGCTGCAGAAGCTACGCGACTCGTTAGCTGGGTAATATAAACAGGCCCGCCGACCTCCTCAATTTGTTTTTTCTTTCTGAGTTCCTCGGTAACTGTAAGCAAATCGATGGCCTTGTTGGCAGAGGTCAGATCAATGATAGCCTGGAATATTTTCTGATGCTCCTCTTTGTAAAAACTTTCAGGTTTTAAAAGGTCAATTACCTCAAGGATTGCGTCTTTTTCAAGCATTATGGCTCCCAAAACCGCCTCTTCCAATTCAGGTGCCTGGGGTGGCAATTTACCCAGATCAATGCCTACAGGTACAATAGAAGCAGTCGTTGGTGTATTTCTCTTTTGAGCCATTTTAGTTGAATTATGTTGCCTTGGTCAATGCCTTTACAGACCAACAAAATTAGGCATTGGAGAAATGATATAACAAGTAACCCGGGCTTTCTTTATAAACACGTTACAAACCAGGCATGATTTTTTTGTTGATAAAATAATCCGGCGAGTATCCCGATGGATTAAGGTTAAATCCTTATATTATGCAAAACAATTCAATCCCGGATTAGTGTCATGCTTTGCTTCCCCAATGCCAAAATAAACATCGGACTGAATGTGATCAGCAGGCGATCCGACGGATTTCACAATATCGAAACTGTATTTTGTCCCATCGGGCTGACAGATATTCTTGAATTTGTTCCCCTGCCGGGATTACCATCTGGAAAATCCACCTTCACCAATACCGGCATTCTTGTTGAAGGTGCGGATAACAATAATCTTTGCACGAAGGCTTATCAGTTGCTTTCCAAGGATTTTGAACTACCGGCAGTGGATGTGCATCTGCATAAAATTATTCCCCTGGGTGCCGGACTTGGCGGGGGCTCTTCCGATGGCGCCTTCATGCTGAAATACCTCAATATGCAGTTTAGCCTGGGATTGAATGATGAGCAGCTCTGCGACTATGCTTCACATCTGGGCAGTGATTGTGCATTCTTTGTCAGGAACAGGCCGCTTTTTGGCTATGAAAGGGGGAACAGGTTCAGGGAGGTTCCAGCTTTTCCTGAAAATCTTGAAATAGTCGTGGTAAACCCCGGAGTTCATATTGGCACTGCTGAGGCTTATGCGGGTGTTCGACCCGGTAAACCCATGCATGCGCTTGAAGAACTGATCAGGATGCCCGTTGAAGAATGGCGTGATGCTGTCTTCAATGATTTTGAAGTAAGTATTTTCCTCAGGCACCCGGATATTGGAGAGATCAAGAATAGGTTTTATCAGTCGGGAGCGGTATATGCTTCCATGTCCGGCAGTGGTTCCTCGGTATACGGATTATTTAAAGGTAAAGCCCCGGATCTGAAGGATCAGTTCCCCGGTTACTTTTATTGGTCAGGGCCTTTGGTTATCAACCAGTGATTTGTTGTAATAATTGATTTGCTTCCCCAATTGAATAATGAACAAGGAACACCGAATGACGAATCCCGAATATTTTCTTCATTATTCTTAAATCAGAGTTCCTTGTTCGATGTTGGAATGAATGGTAGTACTTCAGTTTAGGATTTCATTCAAATTCCACCATAACCGTGCCCTTGGGAAGCCTGTCACCTTCCTTTATCAGGACCGACTTTATGATGCCTGATAGGGGTGAATGAATTGTGTTCAGCATTTTCATTGCGTCAAGCACCAGCAGTTTGTCATCCGCATTGACCTTATCGCCGGGCTTCACCATGATCTGCTTTACGGTTCCCGGGATAAAGGAAATGACCTTTTTCTTGTCGGGTTTGACCCAGTTTTGTTTTTCCTGGTATTTCCTCGTAAAAGTTGTGTAATAGGTGTCACCCAGAATAGAAAGCTTCTTCAGTTCAGAAGTTTCTTTTTGTGATGGCTGTGATTTATTTTCTTTCATGGCATATCCTTTTAAAATGGTGGAATTCCGTGTTTCTTTCTGGGCAGGCTAACGGCTTTTTCTACCGAAACCTCGATAGCATGCAAAAGAATATTCCGGGTTTCCTCCGGGGCAATTACAGTATCAATATAACCTTTGGAAGCGGCCACATAAGGGTTGGCAAACTTCTCCTTGTATTCCTTCACCTTCTGCTGTCTCATCTCATCAGGATTTTCAGCTTCCGATATCTCTTTCCTGAAAATGATATTGGCAGCGCCCTCAGGTCCCATTACAGCAACTTCTGCAGTCGGCCAGGCAAAGACAAAGTCGGCCCGGAGGTGCCTCGAACCCATGGCGATATAACCTCCGCCATAGGCTTTTCTCAGGATTACCGTAAGTTTGGGTACCGAGGCTTCACTGTATGCATACAGGATTTTTGCGCCGTGCCGGATCACACCGGCATGTTCCTGGTCCACTCCGGGAAGATATCCGGGCAGGTCAACCAGGGTGATGATCGGAATATTAAAAGCATCACAATACCGGATAAAACGTGCTGCCTTGTCAGACGAGTCCACATCGAGAACACCTGCCATAACGAGTGGCTGATTGCAGACAAATCCGCAGGTCTCGCCGTTCATTCTTCCAAAACCAATGACCAGGTTGGCGGCCCAGAGCTGCTGAATTTCAAAGAATTCGGAATCATCCACCACGGCACGAACCACATCACGCACATCATAGGGAAGCGCCGGGTCATCGGGCACAATTTCACCGATCCGGTAAGTGGATTGAGGAGGTTTCGGACAGCATTTTATCGCTTTTCTGTCGTTATTTCCCGGAATATAGGAGAGAAGCTTCTTGATCTGGTCAAAACATTCCGGTTCATTTTCAGCAAAGAAATGAGCATTCCCGGTAATTTCACTGTGCACTCTTGCTCCGCCCAGGTCTTCCATGGAGATCTCCTCGCCAAGCACAGTCCTGATCACCTCGGGACCAGTGATAAACATCTTGGAGATATTTTCCACCACAAAAACAAAGTCGGTAAGTGCCGGAGAATAAACTGCACCTCCCGCGCAGGGGCCCAGAATAACTGAGATCTGGGGTATAACGCCAGAAGCCAGGGTATTTCTGAAAAATATTTCGCCATAGCCGGCCAGGGAATTCACGCCTTCCTGAATGCGCGCTCCTCCTGAATCATTGATCCCGATCAGGGGAACCTTCATTTTCAGGGAGTGGTCCATGATTTTCGTTATTTTCCGGGAGTGCATCAGACCTAGTGACCCCCCCGCTACTGTAAAATCCTGCGCAAAAATACAAACAGGCTGTCCCGATATAGTACCGGTGCCAATAATTACACCATCGCCGTGCAGTATTTTCTTTGCCATGTCAAAGTCCCTGGCTTCGTGTTGCACAAACATGTCATATTCCTGGAACGAATCCTCGTCCAGAAGTGCAAGAATGCGGTTGCGGGCTGTCATTTTGCCCATGGCTTCCTGCTTTTCGATGGCTTTTTCTCCGCCACCCATCTTGGCTTCCTCACGTCGTTTCTGAAGCTCCTGAATTTGTTTTTTAATGGCCATGATTGAAAATTATTTTGAAGGCCCAAATATAAGGGCAAAATAAACAAATACAAACAATCCAGGTTGCAACCTGCAACGTGCGGACAGATTTAATTGGGTGCCAGCCGGTAGATGAATACTGAAATAAAGGCAAACAATATATTGGGAATCCATACTGCGATAAAGGGACTAACAGCCCCGCTGATGGCGAACTGCGCAGAAAACTGCATGAAAACGATATAGGAAAAGCTGATCAGAAGACCGATGCCCAATTGCATACCAATGCCTCCCTTGACCTTTTTGGATGAAACAGATACTCCGATAAGGGTTAAAATAAAAGCAGAGAAGGGAAATGAATATCGCCGGTGTTTTTCAATCAGGTAAAGATCAATGTCGGAGGCTCCCTGTAACTTTTGTTCCTTGATAAACTTGTTCAGCTCTCCCAGATTCATGGCTTCAACGGCATTATCCCTTCGCCTGAATTCTTCGGGGCTGAGCGTCAGCGTTGTGTCTGCCTGTTTTCCCTCCGTGATGATCTGGGAATCCTGGTTAAAGTCACGGATGTAATAGTTGCGGATATGCCATTTATTCTTAATGGAATCCCACCGAATTTCATCTGCAAAAAGCTTGGAGATCAGCTTCCCGTCCTGGAACTTTTCCATGGAAAACTTCCTGCCGCTGTTGGTCATGGTATTGAAATTCTCCAGATAGATATAGATGCCTGGTTCAATTTGTTTGTGAATATTCCTCTCCCTGACTACCCGGGGAGTTTTATGATAATACACTTCCTCGAATGCCATTTTTCGGGCATTGGCATGGGGTATGACATAATTGTTGAGCACAAAGGCAAAGGTTGTAATGGCAAAGGCTGAAATGAAGTAAGGGATGAGCAGGCGTTTAAAGCTTACACCACTGCTTAGTATGGCAATGATCTCGGTGTTGTAAGCCATTCGTGATGTGAAATAGATGACTGTGATGAAAGTGAATAGCGGACTGAACAGTACAGCAAAGGATGGAATGAAATTGAGATAGTATTCAAGCATGATCTTTTTAAACGGGGCATTGTTTTCCAGGAAGTCATCAATCTTTTCTGAAAAGTCGAAAACAATAGCAATTGCCACGATGAGTATAATGGTAAAGACAAAAGTTCCGAGAAATTTCCGGATGATATACCAATCCAATATTTTCAGTTCGGGCTTCTTCATAATCTCTCGGAAAGCTGCTTAATCATTTTGTTCTTCCAGTCACTAAAAACACCTTCATTGATTTTTTTCCGTGCTTCTTTCATCAGCCAAAGATAAAAACTTAAATTATGAAGGGAAGCGATTTGTGCACCCAGAATCTCTTTGGAGATGATCAGATGACGAAGGTAGGCCTTTGAATAATGCTGATCCACAAAGCAGGTCCCATCCGGGTCCAGTAATGTGAAATCATCTTTCCATTTGTTATTGCGCATATTCATGATACCCCTGGATGTGAACAGCATTCCGTTTCTTCCGTTCCTCGTTGGCATTACGCAATCAAACATATCAACGCCCATCGCCACCGACTCGAGAATATTTACAGGAGTACCAACACCCATCAGATACCGGGGTTTGTCTTCGGGCATGATACCAGTGACCACATCCACCATCTCATACATCAGCTCTTCAGGCTCACCTACTGATAATCCGCCAATGGCATAACCGTCAGCAGGATAAGTACATATTTCGCCGGCTGACCTGATCCGGAGATCCTTGTATACACTACCCTGTATAATGGGGAAAAGGGATTGTTCATGGCCATAAACGGGCTCGGTATGCTGAAAATGCGCGAATCCCCTTTCAAGCCAATGGTGGGTCAGTTCGATCGACTTGGCGGCGGCTTTATGATCACTGGGGAAGGACGTACATTCATCGAGTGCCATGATAATATCGGCGCCGATAGTCCTTTGAATCTCTATAATTTTTTCAGGTGTAAACAGATGTTTTGAACCATCGATGTGTGAGCTGAACAGGGCGCCTTCAGCCGTGAGTTTACGGATCCCCGATAATGAAAATACCTGGTATCCGCCACTGTCAGTTAATATAGGCCTCTGCCAGTTCATGAACTGATGCAGACCTCCGGCTTGCCTGATAATATCAATACCGGGACGCAAATACAGA
Source organism: Bacteroidales bacterium (assembly GCA_041737175.1). Classification (GTDB taxonomy): domain Bacteria; phylum Bacteroidota; class Bacteroidia; order Bacteroidales; family UBA10428; genus UBA5072. Next base: position 165,207 of record JBGSSF010000012.1, on the reverse strand, counting down.
TGATAGGTATTACCCAGTATGATTTGGGCGTTAAGATCATCCGAGAGTTCACGCTGGTGGACTGCCTTTACCGTTCCAGCTGTGCCTACCGGCATAAAAACAGGTGTTTCGATTTCTCCGTGTGAAGTAAAGAGTTTTCCGGTGCGTGCCCTTGTCGAAGCGTCCTTATGGTGAATTTCGAATTTCATGAAAACCCGGTTAGGCCGCAAATATATAATTTATTACCATGAAAGTTAGTTACTTCGTTCCGTAGAATTTGGTTTACAACAAAAACTTTAATAAAATTGCCAAACTGGATTAAAAATGACCCATGGTATACTTTTCCAACCTTTTTGCTAATAAACAATGGTTTATTGTTCTTATCGTTTTCTTGATTGCTTTTATTATTCAGCTTTTTTATTATCTGTTCATATATATCCGGTTCGCATTTCATAAAAAGAAATTGGGCCCTTCGGTCCAGGATCCTGTTTCTGTGATTATCTGTGCGCGCAATGAGGCGGATAATCTCGAAAATTATTTGCCGGTTTGGTTAACACAGGACTACCCGGAGTATGAGGTTATTGTTGTGAACGATTGTTCCACCGATGATACAGATGTTGTTATTAACAAATATATGGAGCAATACCCCAGGCTCAGGACCAGTCTGATCAAAGAAGATAAAAAGTTTGCGCATGGCAAGAAACTCGCAGTTACGATCGGAATCAAAGCTGCAAAACACGACCGGCTCCTTTTTACAGATGCCGACTGCAAACCGGAAAGCAATCAGTGGATAAGCAGGATGTCGTCGAATTTTTCCGATCAGGTTGACATAGTGCTTGGTTATGGCGGATATTTCAATCAACCAGGTATGCTCAATAAATATATCCGGTATGATACCCTGATGATCGCCCTTCAGTATTTCAGTTATGCGCTCTTCCGCAAACCTTATATGGGCGTGGGTAGGAATCTGGCTTACAAGCGTTCTATTTTCTTTGCCGGACAGGGATTTAAAAGTCATTTTCATCTGGCTTCAGGAGACGATGACTTGTTTGTAAATGAAAATGCCACCAAAACCAATACGGCCATTGAATATTCATACGAGAGTCATACGCGTACAGCGCCCAAAGAAACTTATGCCAAGTGGTTTTTTCAGAAAAAAAGGCACTTTACAACCAACAAACTTTATAAGCCCGGACATAAATTTTTGCTTACCCTGGAACCCCTGAGCAGGTTTTTGTTTTATGCCGGCTTTATCGGTCTTTTAATTATACCTTTTTACAGACCTTTCGTTTTATCATTGTTTGCCTTTCGCCTGATAACCCAGTTGGTTGTTATTAAAAAAGCAATGATTCATTTAAACGAGAAGAATTTATTGCTAATTTCGTTGCCGTTTGACTTGTTTTCCCTGTTCATTAATTTAATTTTGATAATGACAAGCCGTATCAGACCTTCGAATTACCAATGGAAGTAAACGCCAACCTATCTGAAAAAGCGCAACGCGATTATATGCTTGTGCAGCGAGCCACCGAAGGCGATCAGCGGGCGTACGCCGAACTGATGGGCCGGTATCGTGATGCCATTTATTATATGTTATTGAAAATGGTTAATAATGCCAGTGATGCGGAAGATCTTACCATTGAAGCTTTCGGTAAGGCATTCAAGAACATCAACCAATATGCTCCCAATTACGCTTTCAGCACCTGGCTTTTCAAAATTGCCACCAACAACTGCATTGATTTTATCCGAAAGAAAAAGACCAGCCATGTTTCTCTCGATCACAGCAATGAGGAACACGAAAAAGCCACCAAGGATATCCAGGCTCCTGTAATGGACCCGGAAGAAACACTTATCAATGAGCAGAAAATAAAGCTGATGCGTTCCCTGGTTTCCAAACTGAAACCACGTTACAGGAAACTCATTGAATTGCGGTATTTCAGTGAGTTATCCTACGAGGAAATTGCTGAAGAGCTTGAACTGCCGATCGGAACTGTAAAAGCCCAGCTTTTCAGGGCCCGGGAGCTTCTTTACAATATTCTCAAGAACACCACCGGTAAGATGTAATTTCCCGTTGATATACCACGGGGTTTCATGCAGACCATCGAAAAATACTTCTCGCCCTTAACCTCCTGGCAAACTGGACAATTTTCGCAATTGGGTCCGCTGTATCATTACTGGAATCAGCGAATCAATGTCATTTCCCGAAAAGACATTGATCATCTTTATCTGCATCATATACTGCATTCCCTGTCGATTGCCAGAATTATACGTTTCAATCCGGGGTCAGTCATTATGGATGCAGGCACTGGCGGAGGTTTTCCCGGCATTCCCCTGGCGATATTATTTCCGGATGTGCATTTTATGCTGGTGGACTCCATTGCCAAAAAGATCAGGATTGTCGATACCATTCTCCGGGAAGTTAAAATTGCAAACTGTGAAACCAGGAACTTTCGTCTTGAAGACCTGAAGGAAAACGTGGATTTTGTTGTCTGCAGGGCTGTTACCGAAATACCAAAGCTGTTTGACTGGGTCAAAAGGAACATCATTCCGGGCGGAAACCATGTTTTAAAGAACGGACTGCTTGCTTTGAAGGGAGGAGATCTGCGCGAAGAGCTGAAGTCCATGGGAACGGGGGTAAAGGTTTATAACCTGGGTGAATATTTCTTTGAACCGTTTTTTGAGACGAAGAAGTTGGTGTATGTGCCGAAGTGAAATTGAGTACCTTAGTAATTCATCTCCTTTACAAAAACACCGAACAAGGAACACTGAATGATGAATTCTGAAGATCCCCCTTCGATATTCTTAAATCGATATTCCTTGTTCGATATTGGTTTTTATCCTCATTTGTAATATCAACAATCCTCCTCCTCTCCTGTTGATATTCTATTGAAATTATTCTCTAAAATTTTTATTGCGATCGAACTGTAATTTGTATTTTTACTAAATCAGAACTGTATGACAGAATTAAAAGAAGGCTTCAAAGCGCCTATGTTTAAAGGAAAGGACCAGGATGGCAAGTGGGTAAGCCTGGAAGATTTTAAAGGAAAAAAGGTTATTTTGTATTTCTATCCCAAGGATGATACACCCGGGTGCACCGCGGAAGCCTGTAACCTCAGGGATAATTATCATGACCTTTTGACCAGGGGATTTGCCATAGTCGGGGTGAGTCCTGACGATGAAAAATCACATGCCAAATTCAGGTCAAGGTATGAATTGCCTTTCAGCCTGCTGGCAGATCCTCAGGCAGAAATACTGAATGCATATGGCGTCTGGGGCGAGAAAAACATGTACGGGAAAAAATATATGGGTGTGTTGAGAACGACTTTCGTGATTGATGAAACGGGCATTATCCGGAAGATCATACGTAAAGTCGATACCGGGGATCATACCCGGCAGATCCTGGCAGAATTGGGAATCAATTAAACAATAAAATAATGGCTAAAGAACAGACGATCGACGACATTAAAAAAGAAAAGCTTAAATCACTTGAAACTACATTAGGCAAAATTGAAAAAGATTTTGGCAAAGGAGCCATCATGAAATTGGGTGACCATGCCGTTGTAACAGTAGGGATAATTCCATCAGGATCGATTGCTCTGGATATTGCCCTGGGAGTCGGTGGTTATCCGCGTGGCAGGGTGGTTGAGATTTACGGGCCCGAATCTTCGGGTAAAACTACCCTGGCGCTTCATGCCATAGCCCAGGCCCAAAAGGCAGGTGGTATAGCGGCCTTTATTGATGCCGAACATGCTTTTGACAGTACGTATGCCCAAAAACTCGGCGTGGATATTGAAAATCTCTTAATTTCGCAGCCTGACAACGGTGAACAGGCCCTCGAGATAACCGATCACCTGATCCGGTCAGGGGCCATTGATATCATCGTAATTGACTCGGTTGCGGCACTCACCCCGAAAGCTGAGATAGAAGGAGAAATGGGTGATTCAAAAATGGGATTGCAGGCCAGACTGATGTCACAGGCTTTGAGAAAACTCACAGCCACCATCAGCAAAACCAATACCTGTTGTGTCTTTATCAATCAATTGCGCGAGAAGATCGGCGTGATGTTCGGAAATCCCGAAACTACCACGGGAGGAAATGCTCTTAAGTTCTATGCTTCCGTACGGCTGGATATCCGGAAAATAAACCAGATCAAGGAAGGTGAAGAGGTATTCGGAAACCGCACGAAGGTTAAAGTAGTAAAGAACAAGCTGGCCCCTCCTTTCCGAAAGGCTGAATTTGATATTCTTTATGGGGAAGGCATATCCAGGATCGGCGAAATTATTGACCTTGCCACGGAGCTTGAGGTGGTAAAGAAAAGCGGATCGTGGTTCAGCTACGGGGAAACCCGGCTTGGTCAGGGCCGTGATGCTGTAAAAATACTGCTCAATGACAATCCGGAATTATCTGAAGAAATTGAAAAGAAGATTGTTGAAAAGATGAAATAGGGGCTTCGACTCCGCTCAGCCTGACATGCCAGTCACCCTGAGCGGAGTCGAAGGGCAACCTTTTTAAAATACAATCTTCGATTTCACACAAACCTGATTGCTGCCGGAAATACATCCCTCTACCGCATAGGTGTGAGGTTGGTTTTTGACTTCTTCCTTTTTTAAGAGGACAATATCTCCTGATTTCACTTCGTGTTTGTACTCGATGGCGAAGAAGGAAGGGGATTTCTTTTCCAGCAGATCCTGATCGAGGAGATCAAAAACCCATTCCACGTAGCGGGCATTGTTCACATGCCGGTTCTGATCAAGGTCACTGTACTTCACAGTATGGATCTCAGTTTCACCGGAGGATACAGCAGGAAAACCTTCCGAAGGCATCTGCATGCTATACCGCCCCTGATTGGCTTTAAGAACATTTTCGTTCAACGGCAAAACAGTCGGTTTGCGGGTTTTGAGATCGAGCAGGATCCACCACGATGTGGCATTTACAAGGGTATCCTCTTCGATGCTCAACCGGTAATCACGACGGTAAAAAATCCGTTCGGTACCCAGTGGCCAGGATTCGAGGTCAAACTCCTGGCCCCATCCGGGCAATTTATTGATTTGCATGTACAGTCGCGATAGTAACCATACCAGACCGGATTGTTGCACAAACCTATATCCGACATCGAGATGGGTAGCATGTTTCCCGGCGACTTCCTGGAGGTGACTGCACAAACTGCTTATGCGCATTTTGTGGTTCAGACCGGTATCGAACGAGCGAACCTGGAATTTTTCACGCCATACCGGTTCGTATATTTTGGATTCCATGGGTTTGCATTAAAAACATAACCCTTCAGGAGTCTGTGACCACCTGAAGGGTTGTTGCCAGTTAACTTTGTATATGTTTATTTTCAGACCGGGCTGATAGCTTCTACCGGGCATACATCAGCACAAGCACCACAATCGATACATTTGTCGGGATCAATCTTATAAATATCTCCTTCAGATATTGCTTCGGAAGGACATTCGGGTAAGCATGTGCCACAGGCAGTACATTCATTACTAATTTGATAAGCCATGACGAAAAATTTAATTGTTAATGCGACAAATTTAATTCAATAATTGAAACAACAAAAGGAATTTTATCATCGGGCCTTATTTGCCGAACACCATTCTGAATCCCAAAAGGATGATCAGAATACCAAAACCGGTCTTCAGGAGTTTCTCAGGTACTTGAACAGCTATTACTGATCCTAAATAACCGCCGATAAAGAAAGCGAGTATAACAACCAGCGCAATTTTAAAATTCACATAACCCTGTTTGTAATAATTCCAGAAAGCCAGAAATCCTACCGGGAATAGAAGGACTGCCAGACTTGTCCCCTGCGCCTGATGTTGTGTCATACCAAAGAAAAAGACCAATGCCGGAACAATGATGATCGCCCCGCCCACTCCCAGCATGCCGGAAACGATACCGGCCGATAGACCGATGAGTGCCAGTATTAATATTTCATTGAGAGTCATTTTATTAAGATTAGTAACGAGTAATGAGTAACGAGTAACAAGTGGGTTTTGGTTATGGGGTAGTGAGATTTGATTCTTGATTCTTGATTCTTGATTCTTGATTCTTGGCCGTTCCTAAAAATCTAGACTCATGGAGAAGTAAAATACATGAGGTAGTACCTGTCTGTTTTCAAGACCCCAGGCCCAGTCAAAACGCATGAAATATCCCAGCAATGTGGTGTGAACACCAAATCCGTACCCAGCCACGATCGGATCCCGGTCAGCATCAATAGTGACTGTAATGGGTCCCTGGTGTATGACATCTGAATCATAGGCATTTTTGCTCGACCAGGGTGTGGGACCCGACCAGGCTGAACCAACATCAAAAAAGCCTACCAGCTGGAAATTTTCGAAGAAACTCTTGCTCAACGGATAATTGGCAAGATACTTGAAAACAGGGAATCGGATTTCATTGTTGATAACAGCAAAATTATTGCCATTGCGTATATTCTGTGAAAAACCACGCATATTGGTTCCTACGGCCTGATATGCATAGTTCTGTGTTCTGTCAATCGGGATTTCCGTGAAAGGAGTAAAAGTCGGCGTACGGCCGGGATTCAGATTGATCCAGTTATCCACTCCACCCAGATAATAAACAATGCGGCTTGATCCCTGGGAAGAACTCCATGCGAAACGACTGGCGAGAATCAATGAACGATGAATCCGGGTGTAGTGTCTTATGTCAGCTCCGAATACAATCAGCTCATACAGATTTTTATACACTTGTTCCTGGACTTCAGCAAACAGTTTATAACGGGTACCTGTATACAAGTTCATCCCCAGCGAACGTGTATTATCGAAGTTGTATTCCAGTTTCACGCCGAGCCAGTTTCTGTATTCATTCGGCAAATTCAGGTAGTTGACATTGCTGGAGAGATAAACAGTTCTGTCATTGCGGAAGGAGAAGGTGGAAGAAAGGGATTTTACCTGGGTTAAAGGATACCTGAGAATCAGGGAGAGCAGGTGCATATGGGTTTTAATTTCACCTTCGTAAATGCCATCCTCGTCGAAAACATTGTTTCTGAAAGCCTGCCTGTGGAAAACTACCTGTTTGTCGAGTCTCCGTTTCAGATTCTCAAAACTCAGAAGGTATTCATTGGCATCCAGATCCGGGGATATCCTGACTCCGCCTGTTAATTTTATATCTTCAAACAGATCGTTGGCCCCTATTTTCAATAACACATTGAAACCCGGATTGAAATAATACGCCCCGCCTGTGAATGCCTGGTAGGTAGCATTCAGAAAATTAAAATCGATCTGAGTCACCATGTTGTTCTGGTAGAAAACAGGCTGGTACAGACGGATCCTGGGTCTCCTCTTCTGGGCAGTATCCATGGCTACTTCCAGTTTCTTGTCCCGGAGCCGTTCATTGTAAGTATTAATCTTTTCAATCTCAAAAACATATTTATTGATATCGATGAGATTGCTTCCCAGAGTTACTGTATCTTCATCGGTTATAATGGTATTGTCTGCCACTTCCTGTATGGGTATGACTTCCTTTTGAATCCTGCTTAGACTATCCCTGGCAGCCAGTTTGTTTCGTCGCATCTTCTGTGAAATGGTGGGTTGGATCTTTTCAGCGATTACTGCCTGCTTATCAAGTGGGTTATAGTAAATATTGTACCTTCCGTCGTTGAAGATTATTTCTGCTATATTTTCATTGGAGGCATTATAGTCCTGTTCTAGGATATTCCTCACATACTGCGTAAGCGGAGCAGTCTGGGCGAAATACCTGTAATGCACGGTTGTGTCCACATAACTGATGGTGCTGTCGAATTTGGCAATATAGCGGTTAATGACTCCCTGGTCGTTACTTAGCTGGATAAACTGATTCTTCCCAACTTCATTTGGATCCGTCTTATGTGTATATTGATTATCATTCAGGCGCATCAGCACATCTGAGTTTCCCTTGTAATCGTATATGAACAGGTTGCTGGTGAGTGCCCTGCCCGTTCTGCCGGTTTCAATGCGAATTGAATCAGACAGGCGATTTGAACTGAAAATGATTTTGCTGTCGTTTTCAATGAACCGCGGAAAGTTGTCATCGGCCTGGTCATCCGTCACCGGTCTGTTGGTTGCGGAAGCAATATCATGAATGTAAATGTCAGTCTTACCCAGCCGTGTCCCCGCAAAAACAATCATGGATCCTTCCTGTGAAAACGAAAAGTCCAGTACCTTGTCGAAGTACAGAAAATTCCTTACCGTAAGCTCCTTCTCGGCAATGTTGTAATAGTAGAGTTTAAGACCTCCTTTTTCTTCGGTAATAAAAGCGATGTAACGTGCGGAGGGGTGCCATGCAATAACAGGATAACTGTGATCGGTGATTTGTTCCAGCCTGTATTCGCGCTTGAAAATCTTCTGTTTCTTTCCCGTTTGTGTATTCAGAAGCCAAATTTTATAAAGGCCCATGTCATTGGTGACATAGGTCAGATAATTACCAGTCGGGCTGATTTTAATACTTTCATAGACAACTCCCTTTTTTGTCTTTTTCAGCATTTTGCCTGAATCAGGCGTTTTTTGCCTGGTATTATCATCGGCAAAAAGACTCAGGTAATAACCCATCCATTCATAGGTGAGCTCCTTGATTGAAAAGCCAAGGACATTGGAAAACCCGTTTTTAATGGATTTGCTAATGCTTGTCAGATAGATAATGCTCGGTATAACAGATTCTCCATAGGTATCGGCAATGTATTTCCAGAATGAATGTCCCGCATATACAGCGTCATCCCCGGTGAGCCTGTTGAATTTTTCGTATTTGCCATTGATAATCCCGTCCTTAACCTGGTTTTCTGTCACGATATCCCATTGCTTTGAAAGGTAGGCCACCAATCCCTCGCTGTACCATTTTGGAATGTTGATGAGGGTAGCATTGGCTACGTTATCAATCAAGGCCGTTCCGTTAATCATTTCATTAACAATGACCCGTGTAACAGCAGCCGTTATTTGCTCATCATACTTGTTGAAATCGCCTTCAAAATACAGAAAAGCCTTATTCTGAATGATTGTAGTGGTCCCCCCGATATTGTACTCATCTTTCCCGGTAACCAGACCAACATTGCTTTGCCTGAAATCGGTGAGCCGGTTGTAAACAATAAACTGCAGGCGTCTTTCCAGTGTATAATCAAAAAAACCTTCGATCTTGGGTATTATCTGTTCAGCAAAATCCGCTGTATAATCCGCCAGGTTCTTGCCGTCCTCATTGAAATAAACATCGTACTTTTCATAACGATTGTATGACCAAACGAATTCATCATACTGAACACGATTCTTGCCAAAACTCATCTGGTGTCCGTTGTAAAACTGCGAAAATGCGTTCAGCGAAAGACCAGTTAAAAACAGGACCAACAGTGGTTTTCTTAAACCCTCTTTCATATTTCCAAATAAGTTGTAAGGAACTAACAAGGGATAAAATTAGTTTATTCCTGCAAAAAAGCAATGCCGTAATGTTTCGCTCAAAAACTACGCCAAAAAACAAAACACCCTTCAAGGTTCATAGACCTCCTGAAGGGTGTTTTAACCTAGGCCGGGAAAAACTATGCTCTGTCAGCGCTGCCCAGCACGTTGATGATCTTGTGTTTGTAGAGCTCCTTGAGTTTATCACGGGCCGGTCCCAGATAGTTGCGCGGGTCGAATTCGCCGGGTTTTTCAACAAAAACCTTGCGAATGGCAGCTGTCATAGCCAGGCGACCGTCACTGTCAATATTGATCTTACAAACAGCTGACTTTGCAGCTCTCCGTAACTGATCCTCTGAAACGCCGGCAGTATTTTCCATTTTACCACCGTATTTATTTATCTCATCCACGATATCCTGCGGAACGGACGAAGCACCGTGCAGAACGATGGGGAATCCCGGGATCCTTTTTTCGCATTCTTCGAGAATGTCGAATCGCAAAGGAGGAGGAAGTTCACCGGGTTTTACCTTGAATTTGAAAGCCCCGTGGGAGGTACCGATTGAAATGGCCAGGGAGTCAACTCCTGTTTTTTTAACAAAATCCTCCACTTCTTCGGGCCGTGTATAGGATGTATGATCAGAAGAAACCTCGTCTTCGATGCCGGCGAGCACTCCAAGTTCTCCCTCAACGGTCACATCAAACTGATGCGCATATTCAACAACCTGCTTGGTCAATCGCACGTTCTCTTCATAGGAAAAATGTGATCCGTCAATCATCACGGATGAAAAACCGCTCTCAATACATGATTTGCAGGTCTCAAAAGAATCGCCGTGATCCAGGTGCAATACAATGGGAATGGCATAACCCAGTTCTTTGGCATATTCTACTGCTCCTTTGGCAAGAAACTGGAGAAGGGTTTGATTCGCATATTTACGGGCACCTTTGGATACCTGGAGAATAACCGGTGATTTTGTCTCAACACAGGCACTGATAATGGCCTGCATTTGTTCGAGGTTGTTAAAATTAAAAGCCGGTATAGCATAACCGCCCTTTACTGCTTTCTTAAACAGCTCTTTTGAATTAACTAACCCTAATTCTTTATAATGTAGCATAATGTATTGTATTTGATTTGAGGGCCGAAAGTTAATTCATTTAGCATAAGCGGCCAAAAATATTCATTTAAAATTTATGGAAAAGCGGAGCAAATCTCTAATTTTAGATTATATACCATAATATATATTTCCATGAAGTCGGCACAACCCGGTACATTTCAAAAACGCCTGCGGCTGTTTGATGCAACGGCCATTGTAACAGGCTCCATGATTGGCTCGGGTATCTTTATTGTAAGTGCGGACATTGCCCGTAATGTCGGAGCGCCCGGATGGCTTCTTGTGGTTTGGCTTATTACAGGGGTCCTGACGATTATTGCAGCTCTGACCTATGGAGAACTGGCCTCTTTAATGCCCCATGCGGGGGGACAGTATGTGTTTCTGAAGGAAGCCTATAATCCGATGATCGGCTTTCTGTATGGCTGGTCTGCCTTTCTGGTAATTCAGGGTGGTACCATTGCGGCTGTTGCCATGGGTTTTGCAAAATTTACCGGTGTTCTGCTTCCCTGGGTATCTGAAAAAAACATCTGGTTTGAATGGCATTTTCTCAAATTCTCAACGGTTCATCTCGTTGCCATCAGTTCCATCGTTTTCCTGACGTTTTTTAATACCAGAGGTATTTTACTGGGAAAGATCATTCAGAATGTATTTACCTCCACCAAGGTAGGGATCATGCTGGTGTTTATCGTACTTGGGATTTTTTTTGCAGGTGATGCCGAATCCTGGAGAATAAACCGGGAAATTTTCTGGTCAGGTTCTGCACAAAACGGAGGGCATCCGACAGATCTGGCCGGTTTTGGACTGGTTATCGCCATTTCAGTTGCCATGGTGGGTTCACTTTTCTCTTCGGATGCCTGGTACGACATTACATTCGCATCGGATGAGGTGGTAAATCCAAGGCGCACCTTACCCTGGAGCCTGGTATACGGGACTATCATCGTTATGGTAATCTACATGCTGGTCAACATTTCTTACCTGACATCCATACCACTCAGGGGATCAGCCGTGGGATCGACCGCAGCCGAAAGGGGCATTCAGTTTGCCACCGAAGACAGGGTGGCAACTGCAGCGATGGAGGGTTTACTGGGAGAGAAAGCTGCATTGATAATGGCCATTCTGGTAATGATATCAACATTTGGTTGCAACAATGGCATTATCCTTGCCAGTGCCCGCATTTACTATGCCATGGCCGTTGACGGATTGTTTTTCCGGAAAACCGGAGTTCTGAATTCCCACGGTGTTCCCGGCAGGGCATTGATCATCCAGGGAGTCTGGACCTCATTGCTTTGCCTGTCGGGTACTTACAGCAATCTTTTGGATTATGTCGTTTTTACGGTTCTTCTTTTTTTTATGCTCACCCTGTCATCGGTATTTATTTTTAGAAAAAAATACCTGCACAGAGAGCGGTTATTCCGGGTTCCGCTATACCCGGCTTTGCCGGCTCTCTATATGGCAGTTGTTGCCATTATTATGGTCATACTGCTTATTTACAAGCCTTTATATACGTGGCCGGGTCTCATTATTGTGCTGTTGGGTATCCCGGTGTATTATATATGGAAGAGCAAATTTAAAATTAATACCCGCTGATTTCAGGGATTTTTGTTTCTCGCAGATTTTTGTTTCTCGCAGATTTCGCAGATCACGCAGAATTAAATACCGCTGATTTTTTTTCTCCAACGCACTGCCCCTTCATCACTTCATCACCTAATCACTGATTACAAATTACCGATCACCATTTACTGTTTACTGTTTACTGTTTACTGTTTACCGGACAGGCCGTGGCCTGTCCCTACTACTGCCACTGCTGCTGCTACTGCCGCTACTCCCTACTCCCTACTCCCTACTACCCTTATCGTCTGCCACTTCCCGCTCCGGTAACGCAGGATCAGCACCACACAGAACAGAAGGAACATGATCACCAGGCCAAGCCAGGCTGTAACAGGACTCATATTCCATACCTTCAGCATAAAGTACACAATGGGAACGAAGGACCAGTGAGCCGCCACCGAAATGATCATGGTAAAATGGGTATCTCCGGCCCCGCGTAAAGCGCCTACTATCGCCACCATGACAGCTTCAGCAAGCACATACAAGGATGCAATGCGGATCATGGCAGTCGCCACCGGCACAACCTGATCAAACAGGTCGCTTTCGTTCTTCGGATGAAAAACTTTCACCAGATATTCAGGTACCAGCAGGAACAGGATTAAAATAACCATGGAATAGAATATTCCTGTCTTTATTCCTGACATGGCGGCATGATGCGCCGTTTCAGGTGCTCCTGCACCCATATAGCGGCCAACCAGACTGGTCACCGCAATTTCGATTCCCAGCAGGGGTATGAAAGATACCAGGTCCCAGTTAAACATGATAGTGCTTGCTGTGGCAGAAACCATACCATGAGAATGGAAAATAAATATCATGGATGTAAATGCCAGGAAATTCAGAAACAATTCGAGGCCTGCCGGATATCCGAAGTGAAGGAGTTTGCGCATGACATTCCAATCGAAGCGGAAGGAATCACCCACGTGAAATTCATCGCGGTTATGTTTTCCAAAATAAACAACAGTCATAATGACAAGACCGCAAAATCCACCCATAATGGTTGCTTTGGCAGCTCCTTCAATACCCATGGCCGGGAACCCCCATTTTCCGAATATCAGAAGGTAGTCCAGCAAAACATTCACGATCATGGCAGATAAAGATGCGATCATAACGATCCTGGTTTTCCCGATTCCTGAAAAATAACAACTCAGAACATTCCGGAGAATTCCGATCACCACCCCGTAAATAACAATATTGTAATAGGCTTTCTGATAAACTAACTGACCCTCCGGAATCTGCATAAAATCAAAAAAAGCAAGGCCCAGAGGTTTACAGATTAAAATAACAGGGTAAGCGACAATGGCAATGAGTATGGCCTGGAATGTAGCCACTGTAGTCATGCTTTTCTGCCGGGCTCCGAAATACTGAGCCACCAGGGCAGTTGTATATCCTGTTAACCCGATGAAGAAAAACATCATCATCTGCATGGCCACACCGCCTCCCATGGCAGCATTCATTTGCTCAGGGCCAAGCCGAGATAAGAACAACCGGTCTGTAAATGTCATAATCCCGTCACAGGATGTTGACACGATCATGGGCAGGGCAATGGAAAGCATTTCCGCAACTCCCCCCTTGCCTGTTTTGGGTGAAAAGAACATCTTACTCAGGGTTATCGCAGTTTTGGGGTGTTTTCTGAATGCGTTTTAGATCGTAACCATTTTCCTTAATGATCTGGAGGGCGTTATTATATGAATCCGTCGGCATATAGGATTCACGATACAGTATCCACAAACATTTATGATTGGGATGCCCGACAATGGCCCATGAATAGTCATCAGCCAGCCCTATGATCTGGCAATTCCGCAGGAAGGGAGAAAAGAAATGCACTTTAAACCGGGTAATATCCGCTCCCTGAACTGCAAATGCTTTCCCACGGGTAACACTGAGCCTGGATTTGCCATTTCTGAACTTCACACAGCGGCTCGTAATTCTTATGAATTCCCTGTCCGGTACCGGTTCAAAATCCAACGTTGTGCACCGGCAATCGTGCCGGATTCCTGTGGGATAAGATGCAATATCATACCAGCGGCCCAGGCATTTACCAGGGTCAACCTGTACTGCGGACTGAGGAGGTTGGCTATTTTGCGCATGAACTGTCATAGCAATCAATAGAAAAATGATAAGGGTTGTGGTTTTCATTTCGCTGATGACTAATGTAATCAGGAATTGTAATTCACAATCCAAATGTAATAATTATTTTATTGTACCTTTGCCCCCCAATTTTATTTTGAATGAAAGACATCCGCAATGTTGCTATTATAGCCCATGTTGATCACGGCAAGACCACCCTGGTTGATAAAATACTTTTACAGACCAAGTTTTTCAAGGACTATGAAAATCCGGGTGAATTAATCATGGACAGCAACGAACTTGAACGGGAAAGGGGCATAACTATTCTGGCCAAGAATGTGTCGGTGATATATGCCGATATAAAAATAAATATTATCGATACTCCGGGACACTCGGACTTCGGTGGTGAAGTTGAACGGGTTTTGAATATGGCTGACGGGGTGCTGTTGCTGGTGGATGCATTTGAAGGTACTATGCCGCAAACACGATTCGTTCTGCAGAAGGCTTTGAACCTGGGACTGAAGCCCATTGTGGTGATCAATAAGGTGGATAAACCCAATTGCCGTCCCGAGGAAGTGCAGGAACAGGTGTTTGAACTGATGTTCAATCTCAATGCCACGGATGACCAATTGAATTTTCCTACCATATACGGATCTGCCAAACAAGGTTGGATGTCAGATGACTGGAAGAAGCCCACGCAGGACATAACTCCCCTGCTCGATGCCATTGTCCGGCATATACCGCCTCCAAAGAAACTGCATGGATCACCCCAGATGCTGATCTCGAATCTCGACTATTCGAATTACCTGGGAAGAATAGCCATTGGCAGACTTCACCGGGGTGAACTGCTTGAAGGGATGAATGTATCCCTGGTCAAAAGAGACGGAAGTGTTGTAAGAACGCGAATTAAAGAGCTTTCTGTATATGAGGGCATTACATACAGGAAAGCAAATCGCGTGACCTGTGGTGATATTTGTGCCCTGGTGGGAATTGAGGGATTCAACATTGGTGATACCATAGCGGAAGCCGATGATCCGGAAGCGCTGGAGTCAATTAATGTTGACGAACCTACCATGAGCATGTTGTTCGCCATTAACGATTCTCCGTTCTACGGCAAAGATGGCAAATATGTAACCTCCAGACACCTGAAAGAAAGACTTGACAAGGAACTGGAAAAAAATCTGGCCCTCAGGCTCGAACCGACTGATTCTGCCGATTCGTTTATTATTTTCGGAAGGGGTGTTTTGCATCTGTCCATTCTTATCGAAACCATGCGGCGTGAAGGTTATGAGATGCAGGTTGGTCAGCCCAAGGTCATTATCAAGCGTATCGCCGGTGAACCCTGTGAGCCCATGGAAGTGTTGTATATTGACCTGCCGGAAGAATATTCCGGTAAAGCCATTGAAATGGCATCCGCCCGAAGAGGACAGATGCTGATGATGGAAAGACGGGGTGACCGGATCCATCTCGAATTTGAAATACCCTCCCGGGGTATTATCGGGTTAAGAAGCAACCTGCTCACGGCCACAGCAGGTGAAGCAGTCATGTCGCACCGTTTCAAGGATTTCGAACCCCTGAAGGGCCCCATTGAACGGAGGATCAACGGTTCCTTGATTGCCATGGAAACGGGAACCGCCTTTGCATATGCCATTGATAAGCTCAGGGACCGCGGACAGTTTTTCATTGATTCTCAGGAGGAAGTATATGCCGGTCAGGTAGTTGGTGAGCATTGCCGTGCCGGAGACATTGTGGTTAATGTAACCCGGTCCAAAAAACTGACCAATATGCGCGCATCAGGAAGCGATGAAAAGGTAAAACTCACGCCCCCCATGCGTTTCAGTCTCGAAGAAGCCCTTGAATACATACAGGAAGATGAATATGTGGAGATTACTCCAAACTCCATGCGGCTTCGCAAGATCATGCTGAGTGAACACGATCGCAAACGGGCCAGCAAGATCTAGGCTCTGGGGATCCAAAATAAAAAATATTTGTGATTGTAGAGACGCATGCAATGCGTCTCTACTTTTTTTATATATACCCCATTTTTGTATAGGTATGTTATACTTAATATGTTTTTTTATAACTATTATTATTTTTTTATAGGGGTATGTTATATTATTTTTATATTTTTTGTATTACATACCCTATTTTTTTATATATTTGTCCCGGAAAAACAAATTAACAACTTAACAACATAAATTATGAAAGGGTTGGTTAAACGAAGCGCAATTGCCTCAGCCGTTTTGCTCTTTTTTGCAGCCGGTTCGGTTATTGCTTCCGACGGAACTCCGATCGATACAGGAGTTACCGCCTGGATGCTCACTTCCACGGCACTGGTTTTACTAATGGTACCGGGACTTGCCATGTTCTATGGAGGTTTGGTAAGGACCAAGAACGTACTCGGAACCATGATGCACAGCTTTGTGGCCATGGGCATAATGGCAGTTCTGTGGGTTGCCGTCGGATACTCCATGAGTTTCGGATCGAATATCCTGGGAGGATGGTTTGGATGGAACAAGGATTATTTTTTTCTGAAAGGCATTGATGAAAACATTACCGCAGCGGGGGTACCCGAATATGTCTTTTCCATGTTCCAGGGTAAATTCGCCATCATCACACCGGCGCTCATTGCAGGTGCATTTGCGGAACGCGTTTCGTTTAAAGGTTATGTTGCTTTTATTGCTCTCTGGGGATTGTTTGTGTACAATCCATTGTGCCACTGGGTATGGGCAAGCGACGGCTTCCTCTTCAATATGGGAGCCATGGGCGCCATTGATTTTGCCGGTGGTACTGTAGTTCATATTGCCTCGGGAGTAAGTGGACTGGTTGCTGCAATCTATCTTGGTTCGCGCAGAGGTCACCCGAAAATCGTTGTTGCACCAAGCAACCTGGTATTGACCATGGTTGGAATCGGCCTGCTCTGGGTAGGTTGGTTTGGTTTTAATGCCGGAAGCAGCGTAAGTAGCGGTTTGCTTACAGCACAGGCATTGACTGCCACTCAGGCAGCAGCAGCTGCCGGCGCCATAACCTGGATCATTGTCGAAGCCATCCACCAGGGTAAATCCACTGCACTGGGATTCGCAAGCGGAATACTGGCAGGCCTCGTTGCTGTAACGCCCGCTGCCGGGGTAGTTCAACCTGTCGGCGCCCTGGCTCTTGGATGTGCCGCAGCCATTATTTGCTACGGTGCAATTATACTCAAAGGTAAACTCAAATATGACGACAGTCTGGATGCTTTTGGCATTCACGGCGTAGGTGGAATTGTAGGATCCCTGTTGCTGGTATTTTTCATCCGTGACAGTTGGATGACAAGCGCCGCCGAAGCAGCGGGCGGAACATGGAGCATGTTTCAGCAGTTTGGTGTACAGGCTGCAGCTGTGGGTATTGCCATCGCCTACGCAGCCATAATCACCATGGTGATCATCATTATTGTAAATAAAACTGTTGGTTTCAGGGCATCAACCGAAGCTGAAATGCAGGGACTTGATCATACTTACCACGGCGAACAAGGATATGGTATGTTAAATCCCAGGTAACCCATCATTTATTTAAATCTTTAAATGTACAGCCATGAAACTGATTACAGCCATTATACGCGAAAACAAGCTCGATCAGGTAAGAGAAGCCCTGATAGAGGCAGAAATAACGCGCATCACCGTGAGCCGGGTATCGGGTCACGGACAGCAGCTCAGCGAAGAAATATACAGGGGATCAAAGGTTATTCCAAACCTTATCCCCAAAGTGAGAATCGATATTGCCGTTAACGAGGCATTCGTCGATATCACCGTGGATACCATTATCAAATCAGCCCGCACCAATTCAAAGGGTGATGTTGGTGATGGCAAGATTTTCATCACCCCGCTGGAGGAATGCGTCCGCATCAGGACCGGAGAACGTGGGGGGAAGGCTATATAGGCCAAAGGGATTTAAGCGTAGTTGCAAACTACGCCGAGCGTAATATTCTGATATTCTGTGATTTATGCTAGGCGGAGTTTGTAACTCCGCCGTAAAACAATCCTTTTGAACAACCTCAACTTGTTTTTTATTCTGTTAACAATAGGCCCGTCGGATTTTGGAATACCCGAAGTCCGAATTCAGGAATCACAGCCAGGATATGATCGAATAAATCGGATTGAATCTCTTCATAAACCAGCGAATCGGTACCTTTACAGAAAGCTATGATCTCCAGCGGAATACCATTCTCTGTCGGTTGAAGCTGCCTGACCAGCATCAGCATTTTAGGATTCAGACCACTGTGATTCCTTAATACCCCCACAAGGTACTTTCGGAAAAGCGTGAGATTGGTGAATTCGCCCTCATGAAATACCCTGTTTCCATCGCCCTTATTAACTTTTTTGGTTGCCTGCCGGCCCAGAAAATCTTTTATCGATTGAATGCCCGACAGTTTCTCAAGCAAAGCAGCATCGCAAAACTTCACGCTTTTCATGTCGATGTTCAGGTATTTCTTGAACCTCCTGGCTCCTTCCTCCTCGGTACCTCTCCAGTTGATAAATGAATCCGAAACCATGGCATAGGTCGGGATTGTGGTAATGGTCTTGTCAAAATTTCTTACCTTAACCGTGTTCAGTGTAATTTCCATAACATTGCCATCCGCACCGTATTTTGGCATGGTTATCCAGTCCCCGATTCTCAGCATATCGTTGCCGGAAAGCTGTATACCGGCAACCAGTCCAAGTATTGTATCCCTGAAAATAAGCATAAGCACGGCGGCAGCAGCGCCCAACCCGGTCAGTAACGTTTTGGGTGAAGTACCTGTAAGAATGGAGATGATCAGTATAATGGCAATGGAATAGATCATGATCTGTACCACCTGGATATAACCCTTGATGGACCGTCCCTGCGCGGCCGGAAGGGTAAGGTAGATATCGTTGAGGCCTTTCAGAAAAGCATTGAGCGCCATCAAAATGACAATGATCATGTAAATGCTGAGTGCCTTCTGGGTTAAGCCCATAATAACCGGGTACTGGGAAAGAACATGTCCCACACTGTGCCACAAAACAATGGCAGGAGCAAGATGGGCCAACCGGTTAAAAACCCTCTTTTCAAGCAGGATATCATCCCAGATGGTTTTGGTCCGGGCAACCAGACGGGATACAATCAGGATGAATAACTTTCTGGTGATGATATCTGATAAAAAGGCCAGCAGCAGGATAAAGAAGATCCCGAAAATCATGTTTACATTTTCAGCATGAGCAGTGCTCAGTCCCCACCCCTGCAAGATCCGCTGAATGTCAAAGAGGAACCTCAGTTTGGAATCTGCGGCTATATTCATTGTATTGGATTTTGCCGCAAATATAGCATATCCGCTTAAAATGCAAATAACAAAGGGCGCCAGGTTTTAAAGCATTAACCTGGCGCCCTTTATAACAAGAAATATTTAATCTTTGATTTTTCGTGCAAAAAAGTAAGATGATACAAGACCTGCTCCGGCAAACAGGAAGATCATCGAAAGATAAGCAACTGGTTCTTCGAGCCGTGTGGCTACGGTAAGGATATTTCCCACCAGCACGCCCAGGCCTACGCCCATGAACAACATACCCAGCTTGATGGAAAACTTCTTAAAAATGTTGACTGGTTCTACTTTAAAAATAGACGCGTCCGCATTTTTTTCGATCAATGCAAGCCTTTCTCTGTTGCGGGTTGTGTAATAAAAATAGGCTACTCCAAAAATGGAGCCGAAAAAAGTGATAAAGAACATAATCGTAACAAATGCTTCTCCTTGTCCCATGACTTTAAAATTTAATGGTTATTAATACTGCTGTTGTCTGAATCTATGACGCCGGGTTTGGGGGAGAGGTTACAAAAAAGGTAAACGGTAATCAGTAAACGGTAATCAGTAAACAGTAAAAAGTAAAAAGTAATCAGCAAAGAGTAATCGGTAATCGGAATGCTTCGACTCCGCTCAGCATGACACGTTGGTCACCCTGAGCGGAGTCGAAGGGTTTTACAACAACAACCACAACAATCACAACAACCACAACCAATCACCAATTACCAATCACCAATCACCCATTACCAATTACCAATTACTTTCAGTAATTTTGTAACCACATCCATTCCCGGTGCGTCTAAAAAATGCATGATGCAGTATGATGATAATCAGTTGATCAATCGTATTCTGGACGGGGCAGTGCAGGAGTATTCGATTCTGATAAACAGGCACAAAGACCTGGCCTTCACCCTTGCATACCGTTTGCTGAACAACCGGGAAGATGCTGAAGAGGCAGTACAGGATGCCTTTGTCAAAGCATATCGCCATCTGAAGGGATTCAGGCAGGATTCCAGGTTCTCCACCTGGTTATTCAGAATTGTATACAATACTGCCATATCAAAAAAACGTTCCAGAAAACCCGGATTTCAGTGGATTGATGAACTGCCGTTTGTAAAGGAGAATCCCGACAGGAGCAGCGAAGAAGAGGACATGATGGTTGAAAGAGGATCAATGCTTGAAAGGGCGCTGCAGAGGCTGTCCGAAGATGAAAGAGTGCTGATTACTTTGTTTTATATCAATGAATCCACGGTGGAAGAGATTCACGGGATCACCGGATTAAGCAAATCAAACATTAAGGTAAAACTTTTCAGGGCCAGGAAAAAACTCCAGGATTTGGTGGGATTAATGGCCCAGAGTGTTTACATTTAACCAATCAAGCCATGGATAAGGAAAAACTGTTTGAAAGGGATGATGAATTTAAAAGGCTGATCAGGGAGGAAGGTCTGCTGACAACTGCACCTGATTTTACACAGCGGGTCATGCAGATGGTCCGGGAAAGCGATCAGAAAAGTCCGGAATATAAACCTCTCCTCAGCCGGAAAGCATGGTTTCTTTTGGTGACCTTCACGATTCTGCTGGTTCTGGTTGGATGGCTGGTTCTTTCCAATGAAAATCCGGTTGAATCAGGATACACGACCGTGGTTAAACCGGTATGGGACTTTCTGAGCAATATAAATCTGTCCATTCATCTCAGTTCTGGTGTTTTGCTCATTGCAACAATAGCCATTGCCAGCATAGGACTTCTGCTGTCACTGGATATATTTCTTTCCCATAAATACAGGGAGGCATCCTCCTGAATAGGATAAAAAAACACCCTTCAAGGGTTTGCAACCGCTTGAAGGGTGTTCTTACTTAATATCGTCCGATCAACTTCTTTATTCCACCGGAAGAATTTCCAGCAAATCAACCTCGAATATCAGGGTGGAATAGGGTTTGATATTGGAACCCTGCGGTGACTGACTGCCATACGCCAGGTTTTCAGGTATAAAGATTTTCCATTTTGATCCTACAGGCATGAGCTGCAAAGCTTCAACCCAACCAGGAATAACCTGTCCGACACTGAATTCAGCTGGTTCATTGCGTTGATAAGAACTGTCAAATATAGTTCCGTCGATGAGTGTGCCGGTATAATGAACTCTTATCTTGTCGTTTGCGGTTGGTTTATTTCCCGTACCTTCTCTTAATACAACGTATTGAAGGCCACTGGGGAGGGTTATAACACTGTCCTTTTTGGCGTTGGCGTCAAGAAAGGTCTTGTTTTGGGCAATATAATCCTTGAACTGGTTCTTAACCTGTTCCTGCTGGAATTGAACGAAAAAATTATTCAGATAGCCTTGTATTGCATATTGGGAAACAGGAAGTGAATCCTCTTTGATGGATTCATTCATTCCTTTCATGAATGCCTGGTAACTAAATACACTGTCGATATTGGCCTGTTTAATACCGCTGCCATAGGTCAACCCCAAATAATAACTTACTGTATCTCCTTGTGACTTTAATTTGACGGCTGCATATTTTTTCTCAGAACTGCATGATGAAATAATAATAAGGCTTAATGCAGGGAGTATCAGCCAATTTCCGATCTTTTTCATTGTACTGGTTTTTTTAAAAATTAAGCAGCGAATATAGGGTATTTATCTATAACTGTGAGTAAATTGTTAAAAATCTTTTAAGTGAATCAACCGGCATTTAGTAATTTCAGCCATTTATTCTTAATCTGTTTCGAATGAACAACTTTTTTGGCCGGGTGCCGGCTTTCATTATAATGCTGATCTGTTGTTCCGGGCTGGCAGCACAGGATAACCTTAAGGTAAGCATGGGAGAGGAACCTGTCAGGGTAACATCCGATTACAAACGGGTACTTGCAGAAGCGCTAATATTGCAGCTTAAAGCTGACTCACTTGCGAGGATTGCCAGGGATAAACGCATTCTCGCCAAAAACACACCTGATGATGAGATGAAAAAGCAATTGGTATCCGAAACCGTTCAGACAGATAAGGCTGCTGCACTCATCCAGCGTGAGGCCGATCTGAAATTCGCCATGGCCAGAAGCCTGAAGGTAGAAGAAATACCGGAGACAAATGAAGCCAATTCTCTGATTGAACTAACAAAAGAAATAAACGGGATAAAGGTATACCAGTACAGACCTTTCCGGCCGGCTTCTGAAAAGAAGATGGTCCGGATTGCAGACGAATTTGCTCTTCTGGAAAAGTCACCCTATAGTAATACCAGTCCAATCCCCCGTGGCATTGGTGTGCACCCCGGGCTCGTTTACCGGATCCAGTTGGGCGCATTCAGTAAAATCAGGCCCAATGATGCATTTGGGGGGATCAGTCCGGTTGCTTACGAACAGGTCAGCGGCAGCGCTGTTTTCAAATACTATGCAGGGCTGTTCAGAAGTATCAATACCGTGACCCTTGCACTCGATCAGATTCGGATAAATGGCTTTCCGGATGCTTTTGTCGTTGCTTTTTTTGACGGCAAACTTATTTCGACAGAAAAAGCAAGAGATATTGAATTTGAAGGATTTAAACTTTAATAACTTACAATTTACAACTTTTATAACTTTTCCAACCTTAATAACTTTAATAACTTTCCCAACCTTAATAACTTTAATAACTTTTCCAACATTTGCAGTCGTATTTTCGTAATTTTGGATATTCATTCAAAGGAGAAAAGATTAAAGAACTATACATTGGCATAATCTATGAAACCGAAGGAATACACGGGCAATAAACCCGATTTTGAAGAACTGATTGAAGAAGGAAAATCCGAGGGACGCTTTCTGATCCTCCACAATGATGATGTTCATAGTTTTGACTATGTTATTGACACACTTGTAGAAATATGCGATATGGAGCCGACACAGGCAGAACAATGTACATTTTTAGTGCATTATAAAGGCAAATGTGATGTTAAAAAGGGTAGTTTTGGCCTGTTGAAGCCCTTTAAAGAAGGCCTGATCGAACGCGGGCTCAACGCCACCATTGATTAATCTTAAAAACTGACTGCCTGATGTCCATCTTAGCTATTATTATCATCATTATTCTGGGTATCTTTCTGCTTCTGGTCGAATTTCTCATCATTCCCGGCTTCACCATCTTTGGTGTCGGTGGATTTGCCTTCATGTTGCTGGGTGTTGGATCATCCTATTATTACCATGGTGCACAGATCGGAAGTATTACACTGGCTGCTACGGTGATTGTTTCACTATCAACCATTTATTTTGTTTTTAAAAGAAAAACATGGCAGAATCTGGGCTTAAAAACCAATATCAATAGCAAAGTTGAGCCTTTTGAAACAGACAAAATTCATCCCGGTGACATGGGAAAGACCATTACAAGGCTTGCACCTGTCGGTAAAGCTATGGTTAACAATATCACCTGTGAGGCCAAATCGCAGGGCGGATTTATTGATGAGAACTCGGACATTGAAGTAGTAAAAGTATTGACCACGCAAATCATTGTTAAACTTAAAAACTAATTTATCATGGGAACAGGAATCGGCATTTATCTGGTAGTTGCAGCGGCTGTCATTGTTTTTATCTGGCTGTTCTTTTATTTTGTACCCCTTGGATTGTGGTTCAGTGCCGTTTTCGCCAAGGTTTACGTTCCCATCTGGCAACTGATCGGAATGCGCATCCGGAAGGTGCCGCCGTCAATTATTCTGAACAACCTGGTAAGTGCAACCAAAGCCGGATTAAACCTGAATGCCGACGAACTGGAAGCCCATTACCTGGCAGGAGGCAATGTAAAGCAGGTAGTTAATGCTTTGATCTCAGCCGACAAGGCAAATATACCGCTCGATTTCAAAGCCGGTACAGCTATTGATCTTGCCGGGCGAAATGTATTCGAAGCGGTTCAAATGTCTGTTAATCCAAAAGTTATTAACACTCCTCCTGTAACTGCTGTTGCAAAAGATGGCATTCAGCTGATCTGTAAAGCTCGGGTTACTGTTAGGGCAAACATTCGCCAGTTGGTTGGTGGCGCCGGAGAAGAGACTGTTCTGGCTCGCGTTGGTGAAGGAATCGTATCTTCAATCGGTTCAGCCGTTTCACACAAAGAGGTTATGGAAAATCCTGACAATATCTCTAAAGTTGTTCTGAACAAGGGTCTGGATGCAGGTACTGCTTTTGAAATCCTTTCCATAGATATTGCTGATATTGATATTGGCAAAAACATCGGGGCCGTTCTGCAAATGGACCAGGCCAACGCCGACAAGAATATCGCCCAGGCCAAAGCCGAGGAAAAAAGAGCCATGGCGGTGGCAGTTGAACAGGAAATGAAGGCCAAGGCGCAGGAAGCACGTGCCAAGGTCATTGAAGCGGAGGTACAGATACCGCTGGCTATGGCTGAAGCTTTCCGTTCAGGAAACTTTGGAATTATGGATTATTACAGACTCAAGAATATTGACGCTGACACACAGATGCGCGATTCCATAGCGAAGTCAGAAGGGCAGCAGAAGAAGTAATTATAGTATATCCCTGAGCGCAGCTATTGAATCAATCACCCAGGTTGGTTCAATAGCGCAGGGTTTATTCCCCGTATTAAAATACACCTGATCAATCCCGGCATAATACGCCCCCCGGATATCGGCCTCCGGATCGTCACCAATCATCAGACATTCATTTTTATGGGCATGAACTGATTTAATGGCATATTCAAAAAACCTTCTGTCTGGTTTCTGATAACCTACCATTTCAGCCATAAATACTTTGGTAAAATAAGTTTGCAGATTACTGCTGTTGATTTTCCTTAACTGAACCTCAGCAAAACCATTGGTGAGAATGTACAGCCTGTAACGCTCTCCCAGATACTTCAGCGTATCGTGAACTCCGGGAAACAGGTTTGCTTTCTGAGGCGCTTCCTGAATGTATAGGTCCCCGGTGATTTGCGGAAGATCCGGATCATCAATGCCCATTTCTTTGAATGTCAGGATCATCCTTTCTGTTCTTAAGTGATCCTTCTTCATTTTCCCTTTGCGGTACTCAGTCCACAAATTCTCATTGTGCCTTTCATACGTATCCAGGAACCTATCGAAATCAATCCTGTCAAGCAATCCCAACCTGGTAAATATGCCATGAAAAGCTTCCCGGGCATTTGCCTTGAAATCCCACAAGGTATTATCAAGATCAAAGAAAAGGTGTTTATACGTTTTCAAAATTTCTGATTAAATGCTTTTATATTTGTATCGCGTTTGGAGTATATGGCTGAGTTTGCAAATGTATAACACTGCCGCAAAATCGTATCTTAAAATGGCAATTTATTCAATCGGAAAAATAGCTGAAATCACAGGGGGCCTTCTGAAAGGTGTGAATCATATCTCTGTTCACCAATTGCTGATTGACAGCCGTTCTGCTTCTGTATCATCCTCCTCGCTTTTTTTTGCACTAACCGGGAGAAATCATGACGGACATCGCTACATTCCCGAATTGTACCAAAGAGGTGTAAGAGCTTTCGTGATTTCCGAACCGGAAGAACAGTTTAAGGCGCTGAACGGTGCGGGTTTCATTGTTGTCAATAATACTCTTCAGGCTTTGCAGAAGCTTGCCGGTTTTCACAGAAGGCAGTATGCCTGTCCGGTAGTGGCTATCTCAGGCAGCAACGGGAAAACCATTGTCAAAGAATGGCTCTATCACTGCCTTTCTGAAAAATATCAGATCACCCGAAGTCCAAAAAGTTATAATTCGCAGGTCGGCGTTCCTTTATCCCTGATGCTCATGGACGAGAATACCACCCTGGGAATTTTTGAAGCCGGCATATCCTTCCCGGGTGAGATGAAGCAATTGCAGACTATGATCAATCCTGAAACCGGAATTATTACCAATATTGGTGAAGCACACCAGGAAAATTTCACGGACATCCAACAGAAAGTTGCTGAAAAGCTGGAGCTATTTTACAATTGCCAGACCCTGATTTACTGCTGTGACCACGCTTTACTGGACAAAATCGTAAAGCATACCCCGGAATTATCAGGGGTAAAGCTTTTCAGTTGGTCGGTTAACGGATTGGGGGATGTTCAGATTACGGATATCCATAAGGATGTGGATAAAACTTCTTTCAGGGCTCACTATAAAAAACGTACACTTGATGTCACAATTCCTTTTACAGACGGTGCTTCCATAGAAAATGCATTGCATTGCCTGTCTTTCTTAATCTGGCTTGATGTGGACAGGGATACGGTCATTTCGAAAATGGCCGAATTGCTCCCGGTAGCCATGCGTCTTGAACAAAAAAGCGCCATCAACGGGTGCACGCTGATCAATGACAGTTATAACTCGGATCTGAATTCGCTGTCGATAGCCCTTGAAGTGCTGAATCAGCAGCTTCAGCATACCAAAAGAACCCTCATCCTGTCCGATATTCTGCAAAGTGGAAAGAAGCAGGAAGAATTATACAGACAGGTTGCCGCCCTGGTCAGAGAAAAAGGTATAAGCCGGATGATCGGGGTGGGCAGCTCCATTAAGAAATATTCAGGATTATTCACCATCTCCGGAACATTTTATGAGACTACGCAGGCATTTATTGACAGCTTTTACCCAGGTGATTTTCAGAATGAGGCCATCCTGATCAAAGGTTCACGGCAGTTTGAGTTTGAGAAAATTTCCGGTTTACTGGAACAGAAAAAGCATACTACAAGAATTGAAATCAATCTCAATGCCCTGGTTCACAATCTGAATTTCTTTCGTTCCCTGTTGCAGCCAGGAACCAGAACGATGGTCATGGTCAAAGCCCTGTCCTATGGAAGCGGGCGGCATGAGATTGCCAGCATTTTGCAGTATCAGCGCGTTGATTACCTGGGAGTAGCTTTTACCGATGAAGGTGTCGGCCTTAGACAGGCAGGCATTACCCTTCCGGTCATGGTAATGAATCCGGAGCCGGAATCATTTGATACGATAATCCAATACCACCTTGAACCCGAAATATACAGTTTCAGGATCCTGGAGATGTTTCACAAAGCCGTAATCCGAAACCAGGAAATTGATTACCCGGTGCATATCAAACTGGATTCAGGAATGCACAGGATGGGATTTCTTCCCACTGAAACAGGAACATTATGCAGAGAACTTGTCAGGTTGAAAAACTTGAAGGTTTTCTCCATATTCTCGCACCTGGCGGGAAGTGATGAGGATAACCATGATGCATTTTCAGCATCACAAATAGACATTTTCAGGCAGAACTCGGACCAGATAAAAGCGGCACTGGGTTATCCAGTAATCCGGCATATTCTTAACTCCTCAGGAATTGAGCGTTTCCCCGATGCGCAATTTGATATGGTCAGGCTGGGTATCGGACTTTATGGTTTCAGCAGTGTGGATAAGAACAGGCTTCAAACAGTCAGTACCCTGAAAAGCACCATTCTTCAAATAAAACCTGTGACACCCGGTGAAACGGTCGGCTACGGACGAATGGGCAGGCCCGACAAAAATTCACGGATCGCCATAATCCCGATAGGTTACGGGGACGGACTCAACCGGAGGCTGAGTAACGGCAAAGGGAAGTTTCTGGTGAGGGGTAAACTTGCTCCCATCATCGGTAATATCTGCATGGACATGACCATGATAGATGTTACCGGGACAAGTGCCCGGGAAGGAGATGAAGTGATCATTTTCGGGGGAAATCCATCGGTGATATCCATGGCCCGCACCCTGGATACCATACCCTATGAAGTATTAACCGGGATCTCGGAACGCGTCAAGCGGGTTTATATTCATGAATGAGCGATGAAAGTTTTCCTGATAAACAGCACAAGGACCTGGGGCGGTGGCGAAAAATGGCATCTGGAGACCGCCATTTACCTGAAGAATAAAGGACACGATGTGACCATTCTTGCTTATGCCAGAAGAGCGCTTTATCAAAGATCCATGGCTGCCGGAATTCGGACTTTCCCCGTTGTAATCTCCAACTTCAGTTTCTTAAATCCCTTTTGCCTCCATTCGTTCATCCGGTTGTTCAGGAAAGAAAAGCCAGATATCGTAATACTCAATTTTTCAGCTGATGTCAAAACCTGCGGTATTGCTGCAAAACTGGCAGGAATCAGGCATATTGTCTACAGAAGGGGAAGTGCCATACCCATTAGAAACACCTTTATAAACCGTTTGTTATATAAAAATATTATCAGTACTATCATTGCCAATTCAGAAGAAACCAAACGCACAATTTTACAGAACAACATACATCTGTTCCCTCGGGATAAAATCACTGTGATCTATAATGGCATTGATCTGGCGCAGCTTGACGGGCAGACGGGGACACCACTTTACCAGAAAGGGGACAGGGAGATTGTCATTGGCCATGCAGGCAGGATGGTACTGCAAAAAGGTCAGAAATACCTGATTGAAATGGCTAAAATATTGAAGCAAAAGGGAATTGACTTTAAAATACTCATTGCAGGTGAAGGACCTCTTGAAAAATCACTCCGCCAGTTGGCCATTGAGTATGGTGTTGAAAACCAAGTAATATTTTTAGGTTTTGTCAATCATGTAAAAACCTTCATGGACAACATTGATATTTTTGTACTGCCCTCCAACTGGGAAGGATTTGGTTATGTGCTGGTGGAGGCGATGGCCTGCAGGAAGCCTGTGGTGGCATTCAATATCAGCAGCAATCCCGAGATTGTGTTGAATCATGAAACCGGTTTCCTTGTTAATCCCATGGATATTAACGCTTTCGCAGAAAAAGTTGAATTGCTGGGCCGTGATCCGGATATGTGTAAGGCTTTTGGACAAGCCGGCAGAAAAAGGGTCGAAGAATTTTTTGCACTGGAGAACAACCAGAGAAAAGTTGAATCACTGCTTGAAGGCCTGGTAAATGTTGAATTAAAATCCGACAGGTTATGAGTTTTGATGCCTCTGTAATCATTTCCTTTTACAACAAGATTGAAATACTCAAACTGGTGCTTGCAGGTTTCGAACGGCAGTCCCGGAACGACTTTGAAATAGTTATTGCTGACGATGGATCCGCTAATCCTGTGGTAGATGAATTGCAGCGGATCATAAAGGCATCGCCATTGCAGATAAAACATGTTTGGCACCCCGACAACGGATGGCAGAAAAATATTATCCTGAACAGGGCCATAGTTTCGGCCGGTTCAGAATACATCATATTTACAGATGGTGATTGTATTCCACACCGGCATTTTATCAAGGAACATCTCCTGGCAAAGGAAACAAATCATGTGCTTACCGGACGAAGAGTGCTTCTCAGCAGAAGGGTCAGTGAATTTCTTACAGTCAGCAGGGTAAAGCACGGATACCTTGAAAAGTTGCTTTTCCCCTGGATGTTGATTGAACGGATGTCCGGGGAAGGGCAATACATGGAAAATGCTGTTTACGTTAAATGGAGATGTATCAGAAAAAGACTGAATAAGAAAGACCGGGGATTACTCGGATCAAATTTTTCATTGCACAAAGCTGATTTGCTTGCCATAAATGGTTTTGATGAAAGGTACCTGTCACCCTATGTAGGTGAAGACACCGACCTGGAATTCCGTCTGAGATTAAACGCATGTAAATTCAGGCACCTGAAACATCTGGCCATCCAGTATCATTATTATCATCGCAGACTGGAATTCAATGATTCGAATTACAGCATTCTGAATGACAATAAACAGCGAAAAACAGGCTATTCACCCTATGGAATAATAAAATCCTGAATCTGCATGAAGAAATCCGCAATTTTCTAATCCGCCGTTACATGAGGAATCAATCCAGTTACAATACTACACAAATCAGCCATATCGGCCTTTTCAACAGCAACAGGGTATGGGGCGGAGGAGAGAAATGGCATTACAATACCGCATTCATGATGAAAAAAAGTAATCTGGATGTAACGGTTTTTGGACAGACGGGCTGCGAATTACTAAAACGTACCATCCGATCAGGAATTTCATCCATAGGGATCAGGGTAAATAACACCAGTTTTTTGAACCCCTTCAAGGTGGTGAAGCTGGCCTTGACTTTTAGAAAACTAAACATCCAGGCCATTATATTAAATCTTCCGTCCGATGTTAAATTTGCAGGTTTAGCAGCCAAACTGGCCGGGGTGAAAAAAATCATTTACAGGCGGGGGTCACCGGTTTTTGTCAGGAACACCCTGACGAACAGGCTTCTATTCCGTCATGTACTTACAGACATCATTGCCAATTCGGACCAGATCAAACGGAGCATTCTGCAGAATAATCCCAAACTGACAAATGACGGGAAGATCACTATAATATATAATGGCGTGGACGATCTTTTGCCGCAGGAAAAAGATTCCGGCAGAGAACCACCTGCCCGGACCCAAGGCGTCGTTCTGGGCACAGCCGGAAGATTATCCCAGGAAAAAGGCATGGACTGGCTGATCAAGATGGCCCGTGAGTTAAAAGCAAAAAAACTTGATTTCACACTCCTGATCGCCGGGGAAGGTCCGTTGATGGAGGACCTCAAGCAAAAAAGCCATGATGCCGGACTTGACGATCACATCTGCTTTTGCGGATTTGTGGCAGACATGGAAAAATTTTATGGGAGTCTTGACCTTTTCATACTTACTTCTGCCTGGGAAGGCTGTTCCAATGTAATTCTGGAAGCAATGCACAGCGGTCTGCCCGTTGTGGCTTTTAACAATTCATCGATACCCGAGATGGTCAGGGATAATATCAGCGGATTCTTAGTAAGAAACAAAGATGGCAAGGAATTGGCCGATAAAGTGGAATTGCTTGTAAGAGATCCTTTGCTGCGGGCCCAATTTGGCAACGCCGGCAAAAAAATTGTCAGGGAAAAGTATGACCAGAATGTTGCTTTTAATCAGCTTATGACTTTGATCATGCGATAAATCCTGGTTTCTTTACATTCAATTGTAGTAAACATGCTTGAAAAACTATTCCAGTTAAAGAAAAACGGTACCACGCCAAAAACCGAAATCATTGCCGGGATAACCACATTCATGACCATGGCGTATATTCTTGCTGTGAATCCTTTCATTTTAGGGAATGCCGGCATGGACCGTGATGGCGTTTTTACAGCCACCGCACTATCATCATTCATTGCCATTGCAATCATGGCGTTTTATGCCAACCTGCCCATTGCGCTTGCCCCGGGAATGGGGTTAAATGCCTTTTTTGCCTATACTGTTGTCATTCAGATGGGGTATAGCTGGGAAATGGCCCTCACGGCTGTTTTTATTGAAGGTGTAATTTTTATACTGCTGACCTTTTTTAAAGTGAGGGAAGCCATTATCGACAGTATTCCCCTAAGTCTTAAAAATGCAATTTCGGTGGGAATAGGTCTGTACATTGCCCTTATCGGATTAAGCAATGCAGGAATTATTGTGAAGAATGATGCCACACTGGTCTCCCTGGGACAGTTGGCGGAGCCCCAGGTTTTACTGGCACTGGCAGGCATAATCATAACGGGTATCCTGCTGGTATTCAAGTTCCGGGGTGCCCTGGTAATGGGTATTGTGATCACTGCCTTGGTTGGCATTCCGTTTGGAATTACCCAGTTGCCGGAGCATGGCCTGATAAGTCTTCCGCCATCACCAGCCCCGGTCTTCTTCAAATTTGATTTCAGCAGGATTTTTACAACCGATATGCTGGTGGTTGTATTTACCTTTCTGTTTGTGGATATATTTGATACCGTCGGCACCCTGGTGGGTGTCTGTTCAAAAGCAAATCTGCTTGATTCTCATGGTGGTGTGCCACGTGCCAGACAGGCATTGTTCGCCGATGCTGTGGGAACCGCAGCAGGTGCCATCCTGGGAACAAGCACAGTGACATCCTATATTGAAAGCGCTGCAGGTGTAGCCGCCGGAGGGAGGACCGGTCTAACTTCACTGGTGGTTGGGCTGCTGTTCCTGGCAGCACTGTTCTTTTCACCCCTATTCCTCATGATCCCAAGCGCAGCAACTGCTCCCGCATTGGTTCTGGTTGGTTTGTTCATGATAAGCCCTATTCAGAAAATCAACCTGGAGGATTATTCCGAGTCTTTGCCTGTTTTTCTTACCATTGTTATCATGCCATTGGCATACAGTATCTCCGAAGGCATCGCATTTGGAATGCTGAGCTATGTATTCATCAAGTTCTTCACGGGCAAATGGAAAGAAATATCGGTTATCATGTACATCCTGGCCGGATTATTCCTGATGAAGCATTTGCTTTAAATACATTATGGCAAATGACATATATTACGGATAATTTTATCTTTGTCTGTCCGTTAATATTTATTCATTCATGTTATGAACACCGACCAGATTATTGCCAAAATCCGAGACCTGATCCGTTATGTTGAAGAAAGAATTGTGCTGAGAAATATCATTCTCGCCTTTTTCATATTGATTTTCGGAACTATCATCATCATGCAGATATTGAAGATTTATACCCGGCACAATCTTGACCTGACGGTTCCCGATTTTGCAGGACTAACCCTGACTGATGCCATGGATGTTGCTGAACAAAAAGATCTTCGTATTGAAGTGTTCGACTCCGTTTTCCTGTCTGATTTTGAAAGGGGCACTGTAGTGGAACAGCATCCGCAGGCAGGTTTTAAGGTAAAGAAAAACAGGAAGATTTTTCTCACCATGAATGCCACCAATCCGGAAAAGGTTGCCATGCCTAATCTGGTTGACCTGACCATCAGACAGGCCACTGCCAAACTTGAATCCTTCGGGTTGAAAGTGGGACATATTTCCTACGAACCGCATGTATTCATCAATGTTGTTTTAGCGCAACGCATGAACAGGCAGGAAATAGCCCCCGGTGATTCGGTAGTCAAAGGAGCCAGGATTGATATCGTTCTGGGCAAAGGATTAAGCGACGAACAGGCAGCTGTTCCGAATCTGGTAGGTTTACATCTGGAAGCGGCAAAGATTCTGGCTTCGGACAGGTTTCTAAGTGTAGGTGCTGCCGTTCACGATCAGACCATATTGACTTCTGAAGATGAAGCCCAAGCCATTATTTTCAGGCAGAAACCGGATCCCGGATCGAATATGACACTTCCCATGGGTTCGGCAATTGATGTATGGATCACGCTCGACTCCACTAAAGTCTCATCATTCAATTTTGCAGGAGATACCCTGTCCGTAAGCCCATGATCAGGATCAGATACATATTCTTTGTGCTACTTTCATTCACCGTGTCAAACCTTGCTGCTCAAAGTCTTCAAGGGCTAACGGAAAACAGGGAAATAAAAAAATACCTGTCTGCCAATCCGTTAAAGCTCAAATCATCATCCAGTGCGCAGTTGCTGACCCTTCCGTTCTTTGAGGATTTTTCAGGCCCTTTGATATTCCCTGATCCCGGTAAATGGTCCGACCGGTTTGCTTTCATCAACACATCCTTTGCCGAAGAACCTGTTTCAGTTGGAGTGGCCACCCTGGATGCTATTGATGAAAACGGCGATATTTATGCCCTTACCGATCAGCCGGCTTCATCGGACATGCTGACCTCGTTGGATTTCGACCTTTCATCCTATTCCCAGCCCAGAGATACAGTTAGGCTTAGTTTTTTCTATCAGGCAGGCGGCAAGGGAGAAGTACCTGAAATGATGGATTCCCTGTTGCTTGAATTCTATTCGCCGGGTGAAAACCAATGGAATAGGATCTGGTTCTCCATCCTTGATACAGCAACACCTTTTCAACAGGTCATTCTTAAGATTCCCGGGCAGTATTACCAGAATGGATTCCGGTTCAGGTTCAGAAACTATACCAGTCTGTCGGCTGATGAAGTTGACGGAGGGAAAGGTGCTTTAAGCAATGTGGATTGCTGGAATATTGATTATATCCAGATGGATACGCGGTCCGCTTCAGCCCATGAATTTGTCCAGGATATCGCCCTTGTGGATCCCCCCAGGTACCTGATGGACTTTTATGAATCCATTCCCTGGCTGCATCTTAATGAAGCACAGAGTATTACACGTAATTACCTGCATTACGTTTTCCGGAATCTGGAAAAGAAAGAAATTGAAAACCTGGGAAGAAGTTACTATACCAGGAATCTGAATACAGGGTACACTGAATTTGCCGAGGAATTCTATGATGATTTTGTGCAGGAAGAAATAATTCGCAGAAATGATCCTTTTATGGCCCCGTTCACGCGTCCGGATGATTCTGAGGAAGGCAGCATTGAGGTAGGAGGTTACCTGATAACGCCTGAAGGTCAGTTTAAACAAAACGATACATCCAGGACCACCCTTCATTTTAAAGATTACTATGCCTATGACGACGGCAGTCCTGAATATGGATTTGGCATATCAGGTCCATCCATGGCAGGTGCTTTGCTTGCTTACCGTTTCAGAATATTTAGAACGGATACCCTCAGGGCTTTGGATATATACTTTAACAAAACCCGTGATAATTATAATGCCAACCTGGGATTCCACCTCTGTGTATGGGATGATGACGGTGGAAGCCCCGGTGAACTGGTATATATGTCCACAGAAGAATTCAAACCGGAATTTGGATCCGGAAGTTCTGAATTCAAAAGATACGCCATTCATCCGGAAACTGAGCTGATTGTTACCGACACCGTCCTATACATTGGCTGGAAGCAGGTTTCAGAAGAGTTCCTCAACGTTGGCTATGATGTCAATCGAAACAACCTCAACACAACATTTGTCAATACTTCAGGTGAATGGTACAATCCCGGTAACAGCATTCTACCAGGATCCCTCATGATCAGGGCAGTATTCGGAAAAAAGAATGTTATTACAGGAGATACGGAAACACCTGTTGATCCGCTGGAGGTTATCTTGTTTCCAAATCCGGCGTCAGAAAAACTCAATATCAGGGCAAACGGTATTTCAATTGCCCGGTTGTATGTGTATGATATTTATGGAAGACTGGTTCTACAGGCCCGGGACGGTCCGGAATACATTGATGTTTCAGGGCTTTTACCAGGCATTTATCAGGTAAAAATGATATCGGATCGGGAAACCGCCATCACCCGGAAAATCGTCGTAAGTCATTAACACGCTTTTTAATGCAGGATGAATTTTTTGATCAATCGGAACTATATGAACATCACCGTATTGTGGCCGATAAAGGGCAGGGACTGCTACGAATCGATAAATTCCTTTCCAACCGTCTGGAAAACGTTTCACGCAATAAAATACAGATAGCCACCAGAGCTGGCAATGTGCAGGTGAACGGTGATGCAGTCAAGCCTAATTACAGGGTAAAGCCCGGTGATGTGATCACCATA
The DNA here is from genome assembly GCA_041737175.1 of Bacteroidales bacterium. Classification (GTDB taxonomy): domain Bacteria; phylum Bacteroidota; class Bacteroidia; order Bacteroidales; family UBA10428; genus UBA5072. Next base: position 129,595 of record JBGSSF010000012.1, on the reverse strand, counting down.
TTGCTGCCCTACCCGCATTATGAATACGAAATCGTTCCCGAGGACATACCGATTCATATTCTTTATGAAGATGATCATCTTATCGTTGTGAACAAAGAGGCCGGTATGGTTGTCCATCCCGGGCACGGTAATTATACCGGAACACTCGTGAATGCACTTTGCTGGCATCTCAAGGACGTTCCCCTGTTTCAGTCGGGTGAGGTGCGTCCCGGCCTTGCTCACAGGATTGACAAGGATACATCCGGCATATTGGTGATTGCGAAAACGGACATTGCGCTGAACCGGCTGGCCAAACAATTTTTCGATCATACAACCCAACGAACCTATCATGCTGTAGTCTGGGGAACTTTCGACCCTCCCGAAGGCAGTATTAAGGGTCATATCGGACGAAACATAAGAGACAGGTTAAAAATGCAGGTGTTTCCTGATGGTGAAACCGGAAAGCCCGCTGTAACGCATTACAGAATGCTCGAAAATCTGGGACATGTAAGTCTCATTGAATGCCGGCTTGAAACCGGCCGCACCCACCAGATCAGAGTTCACATGGAATATGTAAGACATCCCGTTTTTAACGATGAACGGTACGGGGGCAACCAGATTTTACGTGGTACCGTCTTTTCAAAATACAAGCAATTTGTGGAGAATTGCTTCAAATTAATTCCACGTCAGGCACTTCATGCTAAATCACTGGCATTCAGACATCCTGAAACCGGTAAGGAAATGGTTTTTGACGCTGCATTACCAGCAGATATGCAACTGCTGATCGAAAAATGGCGGAAATACATTACCGACCGTGATGCAACCGGCGGATAATACTCCCTTAGTCCCCTGGGTCGTCTGGATCAGGTCCTGGCTCCGGATCTGGTTCTGGTTCTGGCTCCGGAGCCTGGTTCATAACTTCTTCTGTTAAACTTTCTTCTTTAAACTCCCTCATAACCATAAATTTAAGTGAATATACTTAAATTTATTGCTTTTTGGCTGAAAGTCAATGGTGAATATGCTTATTTTTAATTACAAATTAACTGGTTCACATGCATTTTCTTAACAGCATTATCACTTTCCGGATCCTTCTCATATTCACACTGAGTTGTACTTTGGAACCTATATCAGGTCAGGCCTCATGGTTTACGGAATTTGATAATAAAGCGGACTCATTGGTTAATTGCCATATCAGAAACTTTGAATTCGAGAAAGCTTTGCAGGCAACCAATGAATGTAGCCGGAATTCTTTGCATGAGAGTAAAAGAAAGGCCTTTTGGCTATTTAAAACAGCTGCTATTTATTATGCCCAGGGCAACCTGGCATCGGGAAATGAAAAATTGAACGAAGCCAAAGTAATCATGCAGCATGTGAAAGATCCGGACCACCTGTTGCAGTTTTATGATTTCTTTCTTCAGGGACGGAGGTACCGTTTCACAGGTAACCGCAGTGAAGCGCTTCAATGTTTTCGTCGGGCTGAAGCTCATTCCTCCTTTATTGGCAAAGAACACCCTCACGAATTAACCTGGTTCTACCGTGAAACAGGATATATGCTTTATCTGCTGGATTCATTTTTTGACGCCATCCATTATTACGACATGGCCATTAAATCTATTCCCGGCAACACATTCCTGGACCTTCACGAAATTAACACTTTAAAAGCAAAGCAGGCTGATGCTTATTGGTATACAAAGGAGAAAGATTTGTCATTGAAGCTGGTTCAAAACTGTCTGGCTTATATCGATACTGCTGTAAATCCTTTGCATCCGGCATTAATGGAGGCCTACCTGGGCCTGACAACACATAGTTACAATTTCTTCCATAATTATTCCACAGCCAGGGATCTTCTCGATGCTGCGACAAGGATTCAGGAAAAATTTTTCCCCGCCGATCATTATTATGCAGGAATACTGTATACCAAGAAGGCAGATATAGAATACAAGCTTTCTGATTTTGAGAACACCCTGCAATATTCCAAGCACGCACTTCAGATCATGTCGAAGTATGCCTTCCTGGATTTTTATAAACAAATGAACTACCATCTTATCGCCCGGATCCATTACTGGCTTGAACGTGATTATGAAAATACAATCCATTTCAGCAGGCAGGCCATCGATAGTTTGGAAAAGGCAGGATTATCCCCGGCCTATTTATATTACATGATTGGACTGTCGTACCAGCAATTAAAAAACATTCCACTGGCGGTTGAAAACCTGAAGATAGTTGTTTCGCTGACCGCTGATCACAAAAAACTCCAGAACAATTATTGTTCCTCCAGGGCATACCAGGAACTGGGAAATATCAGCCTGAGACAGAATAATCTCAAGGCAGGCCGCAATTATCTGCAAACATCCTTGAACTATGCCAAAAGGATTTCTTTAAAAGGGTACGCGGTTAACAACATCAACAGGAATCTGGGCAGTTCATACATGGCAACAAAGGATTACCGCACTGCCTTATTTTATTTCCAGCAATCCATCATTTCCGGTTGCCGGACCTTTTCAGATACGATGTATTTTGCCAATCCAACCCTGGAAGATATCTTTTTAACTCAAAATCTGATCACCCCGCTCACAGAAAAGGCGTATGCATTGTACCTCCTTTACGAAAAAGAAGGGTATCCTCCCGGTTATCTTGAAAGCGCCCTTTCCTGCCAGGAACTTGCGGTAAGGCTCATTGAAAGAAGCCTGGCCGATATCGATGAAGAAAGATCGGAATTGATTATGTCTGATCTCAGGAAGAGAGCTATGAACAATGCTGTAAGTTACGCATCATTGCTTTATCTGAAAACGGGTGACCGGGAATATGCTGACAAAGCCTGGGAATTTGCTGAAAAAAGCAAAATGCAGGTACTGTCCATTAATACCATGAAAAGGGACCACCTGTTGTATTCCGGATTACCTGATTCACTGGTCCGCAAACATGAAAAACTGCACAATGAGATTCTGAATATTGAGAACCAACTGGCTCTTCTGGAAAAAAATGAAGGTTCTGATGTTTCAGGTGAGGAAGCACTGGCCAAACTGACCGGATTGTATGATCAGCGTGAAGAGCTGACCATTCGGCTGGGAAAAGAATATCCCGCTTATGCCCGGTTAAAACATAAATTTACAGTGGCAGGAATCGATCAGTTGCAGGAATTCCTTGAAAAGGATCAGGCTATCCTGGAATACCAGGTATTGAGCACTGAAATTATCACTTTTGTAATCACCAAAAGTGACTATGCCATTTATTTTCAGCTAATTGACAAAAAGGTATTTGATAATATTGCCCGACTCAGGCAAATGATCTCCTCCGATCCCCTGCAACCGGATACGATGCTAAGCTTTCAGGCCTTTATCAGTTCCTCCGGCTATCTGTACAAGAAACTGATAGAACCTGTTTACGATAGAATTAAAGGTAAGCGGCTCCTGATTGTTCCCCACAATCAGCTTACCCAGATACCCTTCGAGGTATTGATCCGGGAGGTACCGGAAAAAGACCAGCCTGATTACCGGTCACTCAATTACCTGATCCGCGAGTTTCCGGTCGCCTATGCTTTCTCGGCCAACCTGCTGATGGACAATAACCAGAAGAGATATGGTTCGGGAACCGCCATATTTCTGCCTGAATATAGTCCTTCTGCAGGAAATTCACAAAGAGACAGTCCGCTAGTATCACTGGACGGAGCTGCTTATGAAGCCCGGGAAATCAGGAGGATGACTGGTGGAAAGCTTTTCAGACGCGACAGGGCTGATGAATCAGCTTTTAAAGCGAAGGCACATCTTTACAGGATACTGCATATATCGTCACATTCGATCATGAATGTCACGGATCCGGATCTATCCTATCTGGTCATGACAGCTCCCCATGATACAATGAATGATGGTAATCTTTATTCCTATGAGATTTCCCAGCTGAAACTGCAGGCTCAACTGGTTGTGCTGAGTGGATGCAATACAGGATACGGATGGCTGCTGCAAAATGAAGGTTTGATCAGTATAGCCCGCAGCTTCCTGTATACGGGTATACGCACTATTGCCTATACTTTATGGCCCCTGGCTGACAAGGCAGGGGCTGATCTAATAAGTTCTTTTTACAGGGCATTGCGCAGCCGGTTGCCACTGGATAAGGCCATGAGAAAAACCAAGCTCAGTTATCTGGAAAATGCTGATCCGGTCATGGCGCATCCCTATTACTGGTCGGGGTACATAGTTGTTGGAAAAACAGATCCGGTGCCTGTTTTCAGGTTCACCTTCTGGATTATTGTTTTGCTTTCATCCACAACCGTGATATTTCTTCTCTACCTCATATACAGGAGGATCAATCGTTGAGGCTTTTCAGGATTTGTTCAGCTCGCCGGGCATAATATCCGTCGCCGGATGCAATCTGCTGAAAGATCTTTGAAGATTCCACAAGGTTATTCGTTTTCAGTAACGCTAAAGCCAGGTACCAGTCACGGTGTTCCGCAAAAGGGCTGTACCATTTAGCCGGAATCTCTCTGAATGAATGAATTGCGCTTTCGGGGTCACCTGTTTCCATTAGGGTAAGTCCTTGGCAAAACCTTGCCATGTAATTGTCTTGATCCGCCGACAGGATCACAATCAGCTTTGAAAGGGCATCCTGGTATTTGCCCTGGTCATAACTCAGCATGGCTTCATCAAGGTGCGTATTCCGGATTGGTGCTGAACGGGCAATAACGTCCAGATCATATACGACATAATACTTTTGATAGATCCGTTCAGCCGATGGATGGTTAAAAATGACATACCTGAGAATGAAACCTGCAGCAGCCAAAAGAATTAAAAATGCAGCTATACGCGCAAACAAACGATAGGATAACGGTTGCAACTTTTTCTTCGGAACCTCTCTGCTGGTAATTTTATGAGGACTGTAATCCTTGCCGATTCTTGCCATCAGGTCACGCAACGTAAAAAAGTCATTGTCCCTGATACAATCATTAACCTCCTTATGCAGCACGATCAGTTTGCCGAATGCCTCGTCACTCGAAGCCCTTTCGTCAACTGCCCTTCCTTCCTCGGTACTCAGTGTGCCATCGAGGTACTGTTCAATTAATCTGGTTGTCTCCATAGCCTTCTATTTCATGTCCATATCTGGCCCTGATACTTTTAATAAGCGATGTCTTACAACGGTAACGCCGGTTTCGGGTATGCTGATCACTGCTGTAACCCATCAAAAGAGTAATTTCAGTGATAGAATGACCCTCCATGAATAGACCCAAAACCTTCCGGCAATCCGCAGTAAGCCTGTTAAAGAATGACCTGTACATGATCAGACGCTCATTGTAATCGCTGATCTGATCAACGTCAGAGTCTGCATCTATGAAATTTTCCTGGTCTATTGGTTTATGAATCAGCCTTTTCTTCCTGCTTAGCTCTTTCAGCCACAAATGTCGGCTTATGGAATAAAGATAAGTTCCCAGGGTGCAGGCAAGTTTAAATGGCTCCCTTCGAACTTTCTGATATAAAACAACCAATGTATCCTGGAAAAGATCCCTCGCATCTTCCTCATTGCCTTTATTATTCAGCACAAAGCGTCTTATGCTTTGATAATAAAGCTCATAGTATTCCCGAAGAACCTTTTCATCCCGGGTTACCAGGCCGTTGAGAAGTTCAGCGTCTGAATATTTCATTGATCTAACATGCTTAATACTGCGAAGTGCAAAAAAGTAACCCTTTCAAATAAAAAAAAGTGCATTTCAGCAAGTATACAAAAATAAAGTGTATTAATGAATTTTCGCCGTATATAAATCCAAACGATCAGCAAGACTGACTGTCCCGTAAAGTAACCCTATCCCAGATCCGGAGTCACAATTCAGCGGTACATATCAATGGGTGCGCAGGTACAAACCAGATTTCTGTCGCCAAAGGCATCATCAACACGGCTGACTGTCGGCCAGAACTTGTTCCGTTCACACCATTCATTGGGGAAAGCAGCCTGTTTTCTTGTATAAGGATGATTCCAGGTCTCTGAAGATATCATGAGCTGGGTATGCGGTGCATTTTTTAGGACATTGTCCTGTTTGTTTCCGCCTGCCATAACCTCTTCAATTTCCCCGAATATCGAAATCAGAGCATCAGCAAACCGGTTGAGTTCAAACAATGATTCACTCTCTGTGGGTTCTACCATTAACGTGCCGTGAACCGGAAATGACAGGGTTGGAGCATGAAATCCATAATCCATTAGTCTTTTGGCAATATCAGTTTCCGTTACCTCCGAAAACGATTTAAAGCTTCTGCAATCCAGGATCATTTCATGACCCACAAAACCATTCTCTCCAGTATACAGCACTTTATAATTATCCTTAAGGCAGGCTGCCAGGTAATTCGCATTCAGTATGGCGATTTTGGTGGCATAGGACAAGCCTTCCTTTCCCAGCAGGCTGCAATAGGCATGTGATATAACCAGTATGCCTGCGCTTCCCCAGGGAGCTGAAGCTACAGTATAGCTGCCCTCTGCGCTGCCTGTTTTGACAACCGGATGCGAGGGAAGAAACCTTGACAGATGACCGGCCACGAGAATGGGACCTGCTCCCGGTCCGCCACCGCCGTGAGGTATGGCAAAGGTTTTGTGAAGGTTCAGGTGACATACGTCCGCGCCGATCATGGCAGGATTGGTAAGACCAACCTGGGCGTTCATATTGGCCCCGTCCATATAAACCTGGCCGCCATATTGATGGATTAAGGCTGACATTTCCTGAATGGCCGATTCAAAAACTCCATGCGTAGACGGGTAGGTTACCATGAAAGCTGCCAGTTTGTCTTTATGGATATCAGCTTTGGCCTTCAGATCTGACATTTCAATATTACCCTTTTCATCACAGTTTACCACCACTACTTTCAATCCTGCCATGGCTGCGCTGGCAGGATTTGTTCCGTGTGCCGATGCCGGAATGAGGACAACATCGCGGTGGCTTTCATTCCTGCTTTCATGGTATTTCCTGATCACGAGCAAACCGGTGTATTCACCTGCAGCTCCCGAGTTGGGTTGGAATGACACATCTGCCAAACCGGTAACACATTTGAGAATTTCCCCAAGCTCATGAAAGATCTGATAATATCCCTCTGCCTGGTTTGCCGGGACAAAAGGATGCAGATTCCCCAGTTCAGGCCAGCTTAAAGGAAGCATTTCCGCAGCCGCATTCAGTTTCATGGTGCATGAACCCAGCGGGATCATGCCATGAACCAGCGAGAAGTCCTTTCTTTCGAGAAGTTTAATATAGCGCATCATTTCCGTCTCGCATCGGTACCGGCTGAACAATTCAAGGCTCATGTATTTGTCATCACGGAGAAATATCTTATGGATCCGCACGGGCTCCAGGCTCTCCTGTGTAATCCTCCCACCTTTCTTCCCGGCAGCTGCTTCAAACACCTCAATGATATTATTCAGGTCATCCAGACCAGTGGTTTCGTCAATGCTGATCCCGATGGTTTGATCAGTAAAATACCTGAAATTGATCCCTTCCTCCACGGCAAAGGATTTGATTTTCTCTACAGAGAGGCTTGCGGGTATCCTGATTCTTAAAGTATCAAAGAAATCGTTATTGGTTTCATCAAACCCCAGTTCAATGATCTTATCTCGCAGAGCATTTGCATATTGATTAATCCGTGACGCAATTCTTTTAAGTCCGTCAGGGCCATGGTAAACGGCGTACATACCGGCCATACTTGCCAATAATGCCTGTGCGGTGCAAATATTTGAGGTGGCTCTCTCTCTCTTTATATGCTGTTCACGGGTTTGCAAGGCCATCCGGAGTGCCTTTCCGCCTTCCCGATCAACAGTCACACCAATGATTCTGCCAGGCATATAGCGCTTGTATATTTCACGTACAGCGAAGTACGCGGCATGAGGTCCGCCAAAATTCATGGGTACTCCAAACCTTTGGGTAGAGCCAACAACTACGTCGGCTCCCCATTGACCGGGAGGAACAAGCAGCACCAGGCTCATGATATCAGCTGCAACAGCCACCGGTATGCCCTGTGAATGCAAAACCTGAACCAGGTTATGGTAATCGGTTATTCTTCCTCCGCCTCCGGGATATTGCACCATTACCCCGAAAACCTGGCTGAAAGCTTTGATTTCCTCACAATTTCCCGTTAATACCTCTATTCCAAGAAATCCGGCACGGGTTCTGATTACTTCCAGGGTTTGAGGATAGATGTCCTGATCAACGAAGAAACGGTTGGCGCCCTCGCCTATCATTTCTTTGGAACGGGCATTATACAACATGATCATGGCTTCGGCTGCAGCTGTTCCCTCATCCAGAAGTGAGGCATTAGCGATTTCCATACCTGTAAGTTCAAGCACGACAGTCTGGAAGTTTAACAATGCTTCAAGCCTGCCCTGTGAAATCTCAGCCTGGTATGGAGTATAAGATGTATACCAACCCGGGTTCTCCAGGATATTGCGCTGTATAACGGCAGGCATAACTGTTCCATAATAACCCATACCTATGTAGGTTTTGAACAGCTTGTTCCGGGAAGCTATGGTGCGAAGGCGGTTAAGGTATGCCTGTTCATCTGTTCCGGGATTCAACGGGAGTTCCCCTTTAACTCGGATGCCGGCAGGAATTGTTTTTTCGATCAGTTCATCGAGAGAATCCACGCCAATCCTGGTCAGCATGGCAGCAATTTCCTCCTGTCGCGGTCCTGTGTGCCTGAAGGCAAAATGATCATTATTCATAGGAATGCTTATCTATAGATTTTTTAAACTTCAATTTACGTAAGCCTCCGTAAAATTGAGTTCATTGCTTATCTTAAAAAAGGATTTGTATCATATTCGTGCCCGATTGTGGTTCTTGGTCCGTGGCCGGGCCAAACAACGGTTTCCCGGGGCAGCACCATCAGTTTTTCGCGAATTCCACTGATCAGCTGGTTATGATCGCCGCCCGGCAAATCGGTGCGGCCAACGCTGCCATTGAATAAGACATCACCACTAATCATGAGCTGATCGGGTGCCGAATACAAAACAATACTTCCGGGTGAGTGACCGGGAACATGCAGGATCTCCAGCCGGGTATTACCGAAAACAAGTGTTTCACCGTGCTTTAGATACCGATCGGGCATTGGGGATCTGTCAATTTCAAAGCCGAAAATGCCGGCGAATTTATCGCCCTGTTCAAGGATGTGCAGATCGTGTTCATGGATCAGCAATGGGCATTTGTATGTTTCCTTGCACCAGGCATTTCCAAAAATATGGTCAAAGTGCCCATGCGTATTTACTATAAAAACGGGTTTCAGAAGATGTTCCGAGACGAATTCCTTTAATACAGTGCATTGCTTCGGGGAATTGCATCCCGGATCAACAATGATGCATTCCAGTGTTTCATCATACAATACAAAGCCGTTTACTTCCAATTCATTGAATACAAAGTTCTTGATGGTCATCATTGTGATGGTATTGAAAAATGTCCTGCAAGTTATTCTTTTCCACCCAACATGGGTACAAAAACAAACAATCCATGATCAGATCTGACGAAATCGCCTTCGCCTTTTTTCTCAATCAGGGTCATCACTTGCGATCCGCTCCCACCAAGCGGCAGAACCAGCCTGCCACCAGGTTTCAGTTGTTCAAGAAGTTTTTCCGGAATTTCAGGAGCCGCCGCAGTTATCAGGATACGGTCGAAAGGTCCGTAGGTGGGCAAACCCTGGTAACCATCTCCGTAGAAGAAATGAAGCCGGTAATTTAAAGAACCAAGCAGGGACTGGGCCATCAGGTAAAGTTCCTTTTGCCTTTCCAGGGTATATACCGCAGCTCCCATCTCCACAAGCACTGCAGCCTGGTACCCCGATCCTGTGCCGACTTCAAGCACCTTATGCCGGGGATGTAAATCAAGCAGCTGCGTCTGAAAAGCAACCGTATAGGGTTGAGAAATGGTTTGTCCTGCCCTTATGGGGAAGGCCTGATCGCGATAGGCAAATTTGATGAATCCGCTGTCCATGAACAGGTGGCGAGGCACCTTATGAATGGCTTCAAGCACCTTTTCATCCGTTATTCCTTTACGCCTGATCTCGTCCACCAGTTTTTTGCGTAATCCCTTGTGCTGAAAGCTGTCCTCCATCATTTAAATTGCCCTGTGTTTAATAAAAACAAAATTAGTTGATAAGTTAAATCTAAAAAAATTATCCCTTATTTCTAAATAATTTATGTTTGTGTAAATACCGGATGAATGATTAATGTTGCTCTGGTTGGCTCATATTCAGCTATCGACAGGCATGCGCGCACGCTGGTAAAAATCCAGGATATCCGGATCACGGGCCGTTGGATTTCGGGCGGAATGCAGGAATCTGCCAGTGAAACTGAAACCGGAATGATATGTTCCGATCCGGTCAGCGTTGTCGAAAATGCAGATGCGCTCATTATTACTGATCCCGGAAATTTTTGCAACTCAGCAGCTATAGCTGCGCTCAGAAAAGCACGTCATGTTTTTCTTTACCCATCAGTTGTCCGTTCGGTGAACGAAGCCAATCAACTCATCAAACTCTCACATGAAGCCAATGTGATTCTGAAATGCGGACGAGTGGGTAATACCGGTATTCATGGATTGGTTAAGGCACTGCCTGACATCGATTCCATAAGCATGGTTGAACTTCAGCATTATAGCCTGATATCAGATATTTTCAAATCAAAAAGCGTGTCGGTGGCCCTGCTGAGCGACATGGAAATAATCAACAATCTGATTCATGCCAGGATAATTTCAATCAAGGCCAAGGGATTGTGCATGTTAACATCAGAACCTGAGATTATCAATGCAAGACTTGAATTCGACAACGGATGTGCGGTTAACTACAACTCGAATCTGGTTGCTGCGGAGAACGAATTCTTCATCACCCTGGTCGCCAAAAATAAAATACTGAAATACAATTTTATTACCAATGAATTCACAGGATGGCACCTCCATCGTACCTTGAATCGAAATGAAAGTCCTATCTTTATCGAAAATATTCAGGTTGAACAAACAGATTCCCTTTGGGGTGAATTGTCTGATTTCATTTCCATGATTCGTTCCGGCCAGACAATTCTGACTCTAAATGACAGTGGCTTTGAATCTTATGTTTTAACAGATCGGATACTTGATAAGATAATGAAAACACTTATCCAGTGCGCCTGAGATTCCAATGGGTTGTTTTATTGGGATGGATGTGATTCATGAATAAAAGACTACAACAGGTAAAGTATCTTGGTATCGATCTTCTGTCAGCTTTGGCTGGCTGGAGTGCTTATTATCTTTACCGGAAATATGCTCTCGATCTCTCCGCAAGCGATGCTGACAGTCCGGCGATCCTGAAAAAACTATACAGTACCGGTTTGCTGATGCTCCCTTTCTTCTGGCTTTTTGTTTATTCAATTACAGGTTACTATAATGATGTATTCCGGAAGTCCAGACTTTTGGAACTCTGGCAAACCCTTGGCAATACGTTGATCGGAACTGTTGTTCTTTTTTTTGTTTTGAAATTGAACCGTCCTGAATTCGTCCACCGGGCCGGTACGCTTTCACCCTATTTCAGCTTTTTCATCCTTCATTTTCTGATTACCTATCTCCCCAGGTTGATTATCACAACCATTACGACCCGTAAAGTTCACCGTGGTGAGATCGGATTTAACACCCTGCTGATTGGCAGCAATGAAAAAGCCCTGGATGCCTGGCATGAAGTCATGGGTCAGAAACAGGGAAGCGGTAACCTATTTGTCGGGTTTGTGAATGTTAACAACAATTCAAAAAATATTTTGGGACATTTTCTTCCGCACCTGGGAAGCATTGATGAAATCCGCAGTATCATTGAAGAAAAGAAAGTGGAAGAGGTAATTATTGCCATTGAAACTTCGGAACATGATATGATCAACCGCATTATCAACCGGTTGATTGATTCTAAAGCTATAATCAAGGCAATACCCAGTTTGTATGATATCCTCACAGGAAGGGTGAGAATGAATTCGATATTGGGCACACCGCTTATATCTGTTTCTCACACGCTGATGCCGGTCTGGCAGGAAAACATTAAAAACTTCATCGATTACTTTATCGCTTCACTTGCCTTACTCATAACACTTCCCCTGAGCATCTTCCTGGCCATAGGCATCAAACTGACCTCAAAAGGGCCCATCTTTTACAGTCATGAAAGGATCGGACGTTATGGAAAGCCATTCCTGATTTATAAATTCCGGTCCATGTATATAGATGCTGAAAAGGACGGACCTGAACTCTCCTCTAAAACAGACGAGCGAATCACGAGCTTTGGAAAATTTATGCGGAAAGTCAGGTTGGATGAGATTCCCAATTTCATGAATATTTTAAAGGGTGATATGTCGCTGGTGGGTCCCAGGCCTGAGCGTAAGCACTTTATCGATCAGATCGTTCAAATTGCCCCGCATTACCTGCACCTGCTCAAGGTAAAACCCGGCATAACAAGCTGGGGACAGGTAAAATATGGCTATGCCGAAAATGTTGATCAAATGATACAACGCCTTAAATATGATCTGATCTATCTTGATAACATGTCGCTTTTCGTCGACTTTAAGATCATAATTTATACCATACTCACGATTGTAAAGAGGAAGGGGATTTAAGAGGAATAAGGAGATGGGGAGATGGGGAGAGCGGGAGGCCTGTAAGGCCGGAACGTAACAGCGCAGGACGCAGCCCTGCGGTAATAGATAAAGAAACGTAATCCGAGCCCTGAAAGGGCGTAAGAAAATAACCGGAATTTAAAGTTGATGAAAAGAGTATTTATTGCAGTTGACATTGTTGCTTCAGATAAAATCAAAGAGGTCTATGAACTGGCGCGTTACAGGATGCGGCTTGAGAAGATCAACTGGGTAGCGATCAGCAATTTGCATATTACTTTGTATTTTCTGGGAGAAACTGATGAGGAATTAATGCCTGCAATCGCTCAAAGCATTGAAAGTGCTATCATCAGGCATACCGAATTTAAACTTATATTGCGCTCATTCGGCGTGTTTAAAAGCATCCATGATCCCCATGTAATATGGATTGGCTGTGATCCATGTGCGCCATTGCAGAAAATGAAAAAAGAGCTTGACAATAATCTGAGTCGTTTGGGTTTTAAGCCCGAATACAGGGAGTTTTCTCCCCATTTGACGCTCGGCAGGATTAAGGAGATTCGTCAGGTAAACCAATTGGCGCAGTTAGTTGCTACCTATAAAGACGTTTTGTTTCAGGAGGAACTTATAAAGAGTATAGTGCTCTATGAAAGCAAACTCACCTCCGCAGGTTCGGAATATACTCCATTGCGAAATTTTTTATTTTTTTAGATTTGATTATTGGGTTTCGCCTTTTCTTACTGCGTATTAAGGACAGGCCATGGCCTGTCCCTACTGCTTCCTCACAGCTGTCCATTCTCTATCATGATCATAATCTCATTCAGCACCTTGTCTTCGCCTTCAGGATCAAATTCTGTTTTCAGGTTTGAACCGAATATTCGTGCGATGGCTTGCCAGAATGCTGCCTGAAAGGATCCGCGCAATTCCTTCACCACTTCGTAAGAGGTTTTCCGGGTTTCTCTGTCGATCAGCTTGATAAGAATTCTGCCCTGTGTTACAGTCAGGTTTTTTAGATCCTCCTCGTATTGCTTCAGCAATTCATCCTCCAGTTGTTTTGTATATTGCCGTCTTTCTTTCCCGGTTTCTAAGGATTCCATGTAGGTAGTTACATCACTGAATTTTTCCCCGGCAATTTTGGCGTATGGATATACTTTTTTAACATTATATATCAATCTTCTGTATTGCCTGAGATCACGGGTGGCGGCAGCTCTCTTGCGGGGCTGAATGACAACCTCATCAATACTTGTGACAAAGATGGTATCTCCGTCCTGAATAACCGCCTGCACGGGAAATCCCCCGAGTTCCATCCGGATGGTATCCTGGGTATATGCCTGAAGCATAAATCCTGCGAAAATGCAACATAGTATGATAATCCTTGGCATTGCAGCCTAAAATAACAAAATATTTACCAAAACCGTCAATCTGTTTAACGGATTAACTCCGGCATTGTTTTATGTATAGTTACAAACAATACTTTTAAATTGCTATTTTTACAAAAAACCGTTGCATGGATAAGACCGACAGGAAATACACAAACGGTGAGATAACCGTTTTCTGGCATCCTAAAAAGTGCATTCATGCCACTACTTGCTATCGCGAGCTGATAGAAGTATTCAATCCGCGAAAAAGGCCATGGGTTAACATGAATGGTGCTTCCACGGAAGAAATCATCCGGGTGGTAAAGCTTTGCCCTACGCAGGCTCTCGCTTTCAAGTATAACAAGGATATTGATGGTGACAAGCAAGCCGGAATAAATTCCGGTCCAAAGGAAACCGATGCAGAAGCCAGGATTATGGAGGACGGACCGCTGGTATTGAAGGGAAGTTTTATTTTATATGATATTGATGGAAAGGAATTGAAGCATTATAAGATGACGTCATTGTGCAGATGCGGGGCTTCAAATACTTTGCCTTTCTGTGACGGAACACATCGCAAGATAGGGTATACAGGAAAATGATCGCTATGCAGGAAAAAGAAACAACGGTTCATCAGCCGGCAGAAGTCAGGATACTGAAAGATGGCCCTATTATGATAAAAGGGACCTTTGCTTTTAAAGATTCATCGGGTAAGATCACCAAGGGTGAGCAGGAACTCTATATTTGCCGCTGCGGAGGATCCTCAACAAAACCCTGGTGTGATAATACCCATAAAAAAATCGGCCTGGCCTATTAAACATTTTGTTTTACCAGATCAGCAGCATCCTGCAAAGAAATAGCCGAATAAACCTTTAATCCTGAATTATCAATGAGTGTTTTGGCTTCCCGGGCATTGGTTCCCTGAAGCCGGACAATAACGGGCACCCTGACCGATCCAAGTGATTTGTAGGCATCCACAACACCCTGGGCCACCCTGTCACATCGAACAATTCCCCCGAAGATATTGATCAGTATTGCTTTTACAGCAGGATCCCTGAGGATGATCCGAAACCCGGCTTCCACGGTTTGTGCGTTAGCTGTTCCGCCAACATCCAGGAAATTGGCTGGTTCACCACCTGACAGTTTGATGATGTCCATGGTAGCCATGGCCAATCCGGCGCCGTTTACCATACAACCCACATTTCCGTTCAATTTGACAAAATTGAGATTGTTCCTGGAAGCCTCCGTTTCAGTCGGATCTTCTTCATTCAAATCACGCAATGCTTCATAATCGGGGTGTCGGAAGAAAGCATTGTCATCCAGGTTGACTTTGGCATCCGCAGCAAAGATGAAATCATCAGAGGTTTTTACAAGCGGGTTGATCTCGAAAAGGGAAGCGTCACTGGCAATATAAGCACTGTAAAGAGCATTAACAAACCTGGTCATCTCTTTGAAAGCCTTGCCTTCCAAACCCAGATTAAAAGCAATCTTTCGGGCTTGAAAAGGCTGAATGCCTACCGCTGGATTAATTTCTTCTTTGAAGATCAGATGCGGCGTTTTTTCCGCCACAGTTTCAATATCCATCCCTCCCTCTGTGGAATACATGACAATATTGCGTCCTGCGGACCGGTTCAATAGTATGCTCATGTATAACTCCCGGACCGGATTGCTGCCCGGATAATATATATCCTGCTGGATCATTACTTTATGGACTTTCTTGCCCTCCGGACCGGTTTGCGGTGTAATAAGCTGCATGCCCAGTATATTTTGCGCCTGTTTTCTGACCTCCTCGAGACTGCGGGCCAGTTTAACTCCCCCGCCCTTGCCTCTTCCTCCGGCATGTATCTGTGCCTTCACCACCCAACAGGATGCGCCGGTCTTTTCCTGAATCTCCAGTGCCGCCTTTTCGGCATCCTCTGCATTATCAATCACAACTCCGCCAGGCACCGAAACACCAAACCGGCTTAAAATTGCTTTACCTTGGTATTCGTGAATGTTCATACTTTGAAAATAGTTTTAATTTCTGTATACGAAAATATCCAATTTTTCTCATCTATTACTATCATTGCAAAGATTTAACCCGCCAGTCCGGTACCATGAAAAAACTGCTGAACGAGGAACTGAACAGAAAGACCATTGAAGAATTCAAAAAAGCAGGAAAGTATCCGCTGGTGGTTGTGCTTGATGATGTGAGAAGCCTGAACAATATCGGTTCGGTATTTCGGACCTGTGATGCATTCCTCATCGAAAGCATATTCCTTTGTGGGATAACAGCCACTCCACCCCACCGTGAGATCAGCAAAACAGCCCTTGGCGCAACTGAATCGGTTCACTGGCAATATTTCAGGAACACTGAAGATGCCATTCAGGAGCTAAGGAATCAAAAGTATGTGGTGTATGCCGTTGAGCAAACAGTTCACAGTAAGGCACTTCACGACATTCCCATTTTGAGAAACCAAAAATATGCCCTGGTTTTCGGGCATGAAATCAAGGGCGTCAAGCAGGAGGTGGTGGATTTGTGTGATGGGGCTATCGAAATTCCGCAGCATGGGACAAAACATTCGCTCAATATCTCCGTTTGCGCAGGGATAGTTCTTTGGGAATTCTTCCGGTATTATCAGAAATAATGTGCTAGCGTAAAATGGCTTATTTCTTTACCATCGTGATTAATTGAGTCCGGCTGTTGCAATTTGTTTTATCGTAAATCCTGCTGGTGTGGTCTTTTACTGTCTGCAGGCTGATGAATAATTTATCTGCAATTTGTTGGTTGGAAAGGCCCTGACAGATCTCATGAATGATGTCTCTTTCCCTGGCTGAAATATTATAATTCCTGCATAGTTCATCCAGGGAATATCCGGATCCGGAACCGGTGATCATCCTGGAGAGATCGGCCTTGTAACGGATATAAACAGGGATAAAGGCACCACCGATAAAATAGGTCAGAATAAAGACCATGGCGATATAAACATTCCCCTGGTAAAAAATGAGGATCACATTTTGCAGCAGCATGTTAATCAGAAGACCTGCGGCGATTTGCCGCAATACAGTTCTTCGGAGCATTGCCTTTTTCACCTGGCCGGTAAGAAGAATGATGACAGCAGTAACGGTATATGCAAAATTAATTACCATGAAGCCATTTTTCATTATGGTAAAGGGATCAACCACGGAGAACACGGGAAATACAAAGTAAATCCCGGTTACCAGCAAGGCAAAACTCAGCAAATAGGTCGCAATAAATTTAGAATGAGCATCTCTTCCGGATAATTCCATGACAAAACGTTGCAACATAAGCCAGGTGAAAAAAATAAAAGGGGTTCCAAGCAAGGTCAGAAAAGTACTTGTCCGGCTCATCAATTCCCCTGTAATCAGTTGTGAAAGCAATGAAACCAGGATAACCTGCCCCCAGATGGCATAAAATCCAAAAGTAAAATAAAAGGTCTCGAAATACATCAGCGAGGAAAAACACTCCTGTTTATAAGTGTTTCTCAACCTGGCGGATATTAATATTCCGCTGGCGACAATCGCCGCGGACAACATAAAGACCAGCGCGATAATGTATTTCACCATGTTTAAAGATAATAATTATCCTTCATGAATCTAAAGGTAAATTTAAACACTACCAAAGTAGGGGGCTCCATACTTTAGTAGGATTTTTTCAAAACACTACTTTGGTATGCAGCATGATAATCCGGGGACAATTACATTTGTCTCAGTTTTATAAACTTTAAATCCTTGAAAAATGGAAACCATTGAACAAAGTAAACTTGCTCCTTCATTCAACAACAGTTTCGGCCATAGCTGGAAGGTAATGGAAAAGTATTTTCTGGTGCTTTTTCTGGTTGTGATCATTGTGGGTATCGTAATTGGACCGATGGACACTTTCCGGTGGAATATCGATCCCTCGGATCATGATAACTGGCGGTGGGACAGGGATTGGGACTGGAATTTCCCCACTTTCAGACTGGTTGCCTTTGGATTGTTTGCCTCTATCCTTGCCTTATTTGCCCTGGCTTATACTTTGTTGATTGTGCCTGTTTTCAGGTACGGGGGCAAAATGATGTTTTTACAGGCCGTTAGGGATACCCGTCCTGATTTCAATATGCTGATAGACGGATTCCGGCAGAATTACCTGGGAATTGTTTTGGCCAACCTGCTTACATCGGCCCTGATCATGCTCGGATTCATTGCGCTCTTCATCCCCGGTATCATAATCGCATGCCGTCTGGCCTTTGTAGGTTATCTTGTCATGGATAAAAAGCTTGATCCCATTATAGCCGTAGAAGAGAGCTGGAAAATGACAAGAGGACATGGGTGGACCATATTCTTCATGGCCATTGTTTCCTTCTTCATTTATATTGCAGGCCTGTGTCTTTTGGTTGTTGGGGTGTTTCCCGCAGCCATATGGGTTTCCGGTTCATTTGCCAGTTTGTATGAATCGGTATTGATGCAGAAGAATGCAGTCCCTGTTGAGGCATAAACAAAAAAACCCTCCTGCCGAAGCGGGAGGGTTTTTTTTATGTTTGTGGCAGATCAATTACTTCAGAAGTGCTGCAACAGCTTCATTGGTAACGAATTTCAGCATTTCAGCATCCTTAAGTGCATAGGCTTTAATGCTCGGATCAAGGCTGATTGCCTGACGCAGGTTGTTAACAACACCTTCGGCAACACCACCTCTTGCGCTGGCGACAGCTTTCAGGTAATAAACCCAGCCGTCCTTAACATCGCCAAGTGAATTCAGCGTAGCAATGGCTTTTTCATTACCGCCATTGAGCATCTGAGCCAGGGCTGCGTTGAATGAAGGCTTGTTGCCGAAATAGTTGGCAGCAGCAGCATAGTCACCCTGTTTGATCTTAATGATGCCCAGGTTGTAGCTGGGAGCGTCACCGGCGCTCATAGCGGCGGTAAGGAGTTCTTCAGCGGTTTTGAGATCACCTTCGGCAAGTGCAACTGCGCCAAGGTTTGCTTTTACAGTAGCATTGTCTTTAAGTGCGTTTGCAGCTGTCAAAGCAGCTTTGGCATCATTTACATTGCCCTGTTGCAGTAATGTACTTCCCAGGTTATTGTGGGCCCTGATGCACTGCGGAAAAGCCTCAGAAGCAGCTTTGTAAATAGCGGCCTTTTCCTTCAGATCATTGGTAAGGGTGGCAGCATACAGAACTTCTTCAAGATTCAAAGTTTTGGGATCGCTGAGTCCGAGTTTTAACAATTCCTCGTCGGATTTGCCAACTACATCAACATCCACGCTCATAACTGAACGGCGGAGCTGTGGGAGAACGTCGTCAGCTATTTCCTTATAAGCTGAAGAAATGTTCTTGATTTCTTTTTCCCTGACTACCGGGTCGGAATACATTGACAATACGCGAAGGATCAATTCCTTGTCCTGAATGCTTGATTTTTCCATCAAAGCTTTGAAACCTTCCCAGTCTTCCGGTGTGGTCATCATGCTGAGGAAACCTTCAGCTTCGGCTTCGGTGATTTTTTTGTCTTTCAGTGCTTTCTTGAAATATTTTTCAGCTGATTTTTCACGGTTGGCCGATAGTTTTTCATTCAGGTCAAGAGCGCCATCCGGTGAAGCATAGGCAGAAATCTTAGCGGCTTTGATCTGTTTGTTGGGAGTAGCTTTGGCCTCAACCATTTTCTGTTCAAGAGCAACAACATCTTCAGACTTGAGTTCAGTTCTGCGAACATCGGCCTTGTTGATAACATAATGAATGTCGGCTGTATAGCTTTCAGGAATAATCCTCTTGAAATTATCGTTCATAGAAACCGTCTGAGGATCAACCTTTACAAGAGTTGAAGTGGCAACAACACCGTCAGCAATTTTTGTGGATCCGAATTCAACGGGGTCACCTTCTTTAATACGGGCCGAATAGTTTACTACAAGTTCTGATTTCATCAGCTCGGGTTTGTAGGGAACGGAACCGCTGAAGGTATAACCTCCGCCGTCATAAGGGATCACTTTATTGTTGGCTTCAACCTTTTCACCCTGCAGGGTGGTAGTGGGGAATTCAACCTGGCCGCCGTCATATTTCAAAACAGGAGTAGCAACAATAACTGCTTTCTTATTGAAATATTTTTCGGGGAATTTCACATCACCAGTCACCTTAACATCACCGCCTTGTTCAACAAGGGGGTTGGGGTTAACCTGGTATGAAACTGTACCGGATTCGTCCCTCATTTTGGTGAGCCCGGCGCAACCGCTTATAAAAAAAGCGGCAAGAACAAGAATGGTTAGGTAGTTCAGTTTAATTTTCTTCATGATTCAATAGTTATTTGTTTTACAATTCTGAAAAAAGCTATGTAAGATTATGGCGTTTACAAACTTACAAAATGTTATCAGTTTATTTGCCCTTAAACAGTACTATTTATAAACAAAGATAATAAAAATATAAAATACTGTTCATATTAAGGGCAACCTCACCGATCGATTGATGCCTCCATCGTTTTCAAAAACCGGGCCAAAAAATTATAATTACAAAAAAAAGTAAATCAGGTGTGAAAATAAATTTATTTATCAGCCTGGTTTACTGATACAAAAATATTTGTAATTGCAAGGTAGCCACTCACCAATTATTAAGTGTTACACAATTTTGGGAATAAATTACATTTTTCATACATATCCCAAAGCCGATCTTTTTCTAATCCCTGCGTTCGCGATTACCCCGGTGTTCACGTCGATCACGTCCATCCCGTGAGTCCCGTGAGTCCCTTCTGCCCCTTGAGTCACCTCTTGATTCATGAGGCCTTGCTGAATGAGCGGGTGGAACATAGCCTTCGGGTACAGGTAGCAATACTTTTCGTGAAAGGCTGAGTTTACCGCTTTTCGTGTCAATTTCGAGCAGTTTAACCTCCACTTCATCACCTTCCTTAAGAATGTCTTCAACTTTTTCAACCCGCTGCCAGTCGAGTTCGGAAATATGCAGCAATCCCTGCTTGCCGGGCAGAATTTCAACAAAGGCGCCAAAGGTTTGGATTCCTTTGACGACTCCCTTGTATACCTTACCGGCTTCCGGTTGTTCAACAATTGCGTTGATCCTGGCCAGGGCGGCATCAATAGAAGCCTTGTCGGCAGAATAAACACTTACCTCGCCTCTTCCGTCAACTTCTTCAATATTAATAACAGCTCCTGTTTTGGCCTGGATATCCTGTATCACTCTGCCTCCGGGGCCTATTACCGCACCGATCAGCTCTTTGGGGATGGATATTTGAACCATGCGTGGTACCTGTGGC
The DNA here is from genome assembly GCA_041737175.1 of Bacteroidales bacterium. Classification (GTDB taxonomy): domain Bacteria; phylum Bacteroidota; class Bacteroidia; order Bacteroidales; family UBA10428; genus UBA5072. Next base: position 108,470 of record JBGSSF010000012.1, on the reverse strand, counting down.
TTATAATCAGCCCTGGGTTCAGGTATGGCCTCAACAAGCTTACCCAGGATGTGCATTCTACCTTCATGGGCTTGAGCGAGCGCTTTTTTGAGAACGTCAAATGTAAGTCCCTTTACCTTGATATCCATTTGGGTAGCGGTGATGCCATCGCGGGTTCCTGCCACCTTGAAGTCCATATCACCCAAGTGATCCTCATCACCCAGAATATCAGAGAGTATGGCAAATTTACCGGTCTTTTCATCGGTGATCAATCCCATGGCAATACCGGAAACAGGTTTCTGAATTTTCACGCCTGCGTCCATAAGCGCCATGGTTCCGGCACATACAGTCGCCATACTGGAGGAACCGTTTGATTCGAGAATATCGGATACGACGCGGATGGCATATGCATTATCAGCAGGGATCATCCTTTTCAGTGCCCGGTGAGCCAGGTTGCCGTGTCCGACCTCACGTCGGCTAATGCCGCGTGAAGGTCTGGCTTCACCTGTTGAAAATGGAGGGAAGTTATAGTGCAGCACGAATTTTTCAGTTCCCTGAATCAGCACTTCATCAATTGCTTTTTCATCGAGCTTGGTTCCAAGGGTAACGGAGGTAAGCGATTGAGTTTCGCCCCGCGTGAAAACAGCAGAACCATGAGCTGCAGGAAGATAATCAACATCGCACCAGATGGGCCTGATTTCTGTGGTCTTGCGGCCATCTACCCGTAATCCTTCCTGCAGGATAAGATTGCGGACAGCTTCCTTTTCGACATCATGGAAGTACCGGTTTATAAGTACTTCCTTTATTTCGGTGCCTTCGGGAAAAGAGGCTATGAAATCAGTGCGTACTTTTTCAAGTGCATCATGACGTTCGTGCTTGGCCGGAGTATTTTTAACAATCTGGTAAAACTTGTCATAACCTTCCTCCCAGACTTTTTTCCGGAGTTCCTCGTCATGCACCTCATGGGAATATTCACGCTTTTTGCTTTTACCGGCTTCTTCCATGAGCTCTGTCTGGGCTTTGCATTGTACCTTAATAGCTTCATGGGCGAATTTCAGGGCTTCAAGCATATCCTCCTCGGAGACTTCACTCATTTCACCTTCAACCATGACAATGTGCTCAGGTGTTGCAGCCACCATGATATCAATGTCGGATTTTGAAAGGTCCGTGAAGGGAGGATTAATGATAAATTTTCCATCGATCCGGGATACTCGCACTTCTGAAATGGGTCCATTGAAAGGAACATCAGAAACCATTAAGGCCGATGATGCAGCCAAACCGGCCAGCGCATCGGGCATGGTCTCTTTATCCGCGGATATCAGCATCACGTTTACAAAAGTCTCTGCATGATAATCTTCGGGGAACAGCGGACGTAAAGCCCGGTCAATTAATCTGGAAATCAGTATTTCATAATCGCTTGGACGTGATTCTCTTTTTAAGAATCCGCCGGGAAAACGACCAATAGCAGCAAACTTTTCCTTGTACTCAACCTGAAGGGGCATAAAATCACTATCGGGAGCACCTTCTTTTGCAGATACCACTGAGGCCAGCAACATGGTGTTGCCCATCCTCACTACCACTGATCCGTCTGCCTGCTTTGCCAGCTTACCGGTTTCAATGGTAATGGTTCTACCGTCATCAAGGGTGATTGTTTTTTGAAATGTCTTAAACATATTGTATTGAATTAAATGAATGGCCCGTATCGGGCCATATTGGAAAAGAAAAAGGCAATTTCAAAATTGCCCTTTTCTTTGTTATTTACGTAGATTCAGTTCTTTTATGATAGACCGGTATCTTTCGATATCGCGGGTGCGGAGATAATCGAGAAGCCTTCTGCGCTTGCCAACTAACCTGAGAAGTGCACGCTGGGTGCCGAAGTCTTTTTTACTGGTTTTTAAATGCTCAGTAAGATGATTAATCCTGTGGGTGAACAAGGCAACCTGACTCTCAGCCCCGCCGGTATTGGTTTCTGATTTACCGAATGATTTAAAAATCTCCTTTTTGTTTTCTGTTGTTAAATACATAGGTTCTAATAAATTACACTTCTTCAAAATTTGAATTGCAAAAGTATTTATTTTTTTTTACAAATCAACAAATTCTGCACAAAAAATACCTACTCCTGCTGTTCTTTATGCTTCATGCGTCCTGCCTCTTTCAGGCTCCGGCTCAGCATCCATTCAATTTGTCCGTTCACACTTCTGAACTCATCGGCAGCCCATTTCTCGATCTTTTTCATGGTTTCCGCGTCAATCCTCAGGACAAATGACTTCTTCTCTGACATTTCCTATTGGTGTAATGTTCCTGTATTGATCACCGGCTCAACATGACTGTCACCGCAAAGCACAACCAGCAGGTTGCTGACCATGGAAGCCTTCCGCTCCTCATCGAGATTAATGAGGCCCTTTTTCGAAAGCATTTGAAGCGCGTTTTCAACCATTCCCACTGCCCCTTCAACAATCTTAAACCTTGCGGCAACCGTGGCTGTAGCCTGCTGCCGACGCAACATGGCCTGTGCAATTTCAGGAGCATAAGCCAAATAAGCAATACGTGCCTCAATGACATGAAGACCTGCCATTTCAAGCCTCTCCGAGATTTCCTTTTCCAGATTGCTGTTGACCTGCTCAAAGTTTGAACTCAGGGTAATGTCAGCCCGCTCATCCTCAAAGTGATCATACGGATAGGTACCGGCAAGTTTGCGCACGGCAGAGTCGGTCTGTACTTTCACAAAATCTTCATAATTGTCAACTTCAAAAGCAGCCTTAAAGGTGTCGTTCACCCTCCAAACCAGGATCACACTGATAAGCACCGGATTCCCGATTTTATCGTTGACCTTGATCTTGTCACTTTCAAAATTACGGGCCCTGAGCGAGATTTCTTTTCTTATATAGAAAGGTACCATCCAGAAGAATCCGTATTTCTTCACGCTTCCCGAGTAGGCGCCGAACAACAACAACACCTTGGATGAATTTGGGTTGATGATGAAGTAACCGGGAGTGATAAAGCCAACAAGGATGACCAGGACAATGACCAGCCATACGATTTGGTTAATGCCGGCCAGGATTAGAGCTGCCAGGAGAACAACCTCAATGGCAACCATGACATACCCGCTGATGGGTTGAATAGCTTTTTCTGTTTTCATTGGTTTGATATTTTAATGATACTATTTTGATATCAAATGTACATCATTGGTTTGAAGTATCCAAATATTTTTTAAGGAAATTTAAATGTCCTGGCATTTGGGGCTAGTAATCTTGAGTTACCAAATAGCACTATGTCTTGTTATGGCATGTTTTCAATAGCCCCGGGCTATAGCCTGGGGGCCGGTAATAGCCCCAAACTCGGGCTTTAGCCCCCGGTTATGATATTCATCCCGATGGAGCATGCCAGGCAACGCTTTCTGCTGCAATAGTTTTTCGACATCTGAAGCAAACCCTGGCTGTAAAATGCAGTTTCGGCTTCAATACCTGCGTTTTTCCAACGGGCAACCAGGCGGTTATCCTCAGCCGGCAATTGGATTAGCCATTCGAGCGACCGTTCTTTCAAAATTTCATTGCCTGAATGTTGACCGTAAACAAAGAGAAAGGGAATTACCGCATTGATCACGATCACCCGGAATGCATCAGTTCCGATCGCTTTTATCCTGTTGGGAGAAATATTCTCAAAAGTATAATGGGTATTCCAGAATTGAGAAGCATGAACATTGAAATATTTCCACAGGCCATCCATCTTATCACAGGCCAGAATGTTCGAGAGTAAACCTTCATTCCTGGCAAGCAAAGCCGCAAATTGGGCAATCCGGATAGTCGGAAAATTCATCGGGCGCAATCGTAAAAACTTCCACAAATGCTTTTCCAGGGGCTTCAGTCCGAATTTTTTCCGGAGATGAAGATACTCCTGCCGCAGATCGTTATAATATCCTGAGAACATGACAGCATCCGTTAAAAAGCCTGCCTGCCCCATTAAGATGGCCTCAACCTGAAAAATACTGTTTCTGCTGCGCGAGAGCTGCAGCAATGAAACGGACCTGGCCAACATTTCAAAGGGTGCGGCATTCAATCCGAATCCAAAACTGCGGGCAAGGCTGATGTAAAAAGCTTCCTCCCAGTTATTTTTATACTTATCCAGCAGATCGGAAATGAACACCGCTTTTTGCTGCAACCTCTCCACCACCAGAGAATTTAGCCACAAATCCAATATAAAGGGATCCAGGTTTTTTAATCGGGACTGACAGGGAAGGTTTCCCTTGCTGTTTAACAGCAGCCGGTAGTTCTCAAACCAGGCAGGATCAAAATGAAGTTCTATTGTAGGAATGATTTCACCGCCGGACCTGGTAACCGGTTGATTGTTCCGATGGACGACATGCAGAATTACATTATCATAGGCTTTGTCGCTTCCGTGTCCGTGTTCATACCAATCTGACGAATACAGGTGAATTTCAATATTACCCGCCCAGGTGGTTTGCCCAATTTTAACGCGTGCATTCAGGAAATCGGGACCGGCATCGGTATTGTGTTCACCAAGCACAATCACATGGACTTCTTCGCCGGAATTACTTATCATTCCGGCACGTTCAAAAAGTCCGTATTTCCAAATGAAATGGAGAAAATCTTCTGTCATGGCTTAACGTATTAACGGTTTTATAACTTTTCTTCCTCCAACAACCACAACAACCACAACAACCACAACAACCCACAACCTCTATTACCTCTATAACCTATTCAACTTCTACAACCTCTTCCCCAGAATCCCCTTCATCTTCAGTTGCACCTCAAGCGCCCTTTCCCTGGCAGCTTCTGCATAACGTTCCGAATCATCTGCATAAAGAATGGCTCGCGACGAATTCACGATCAGTCCGCACCTGCTGTTGAATCCGTAACCCGCTACCTCTTCCAGGTCGCCGCCCTGAGCGCCCACTCCGGGGATCAGCAAAAAATGGTCAGGCACGATCTCCCTGACCTTAACGAGCATGGCAGCCCGTGTTGCCCCGACCACGTACATCATATTTTCCGGATTACCCCATTGCAGGGATTTCCGCAATACCGTTTCGAAAAGCCTTTCATGATGGATGGTGGATAGGAACTGAAAATCGTCTGCGCCCTGATTTGAGGTAAGTGCCAGCAGAATCACCCATTTCCCGGGATATTCAAGAAACGGCAGCACGGAATCAGATCCCATGTAAGGAGCAACGGTCACGGCATCACATGGCAGATTCATGAAAAATGTTTCAGCGTACTTTTTTGATGTATTTCCGATATCTCCCCTTTTGGCATCAGCGATGATCAGTATTTCAGGAAAATTATCACGGATATACCGGATCGTCAGTTCAAACTGCTGCCAGCCTTTTGTTCCATGGGATTCATAGAAAGCCAGATTGGGCTTGAAGGCAATTGCCAGGTCATGTGTGGCATCAATAATCCCCCGGTTGAATTCAAACAGGGGCATTTCTGAATCCTTAAGATGGCCGGGGATTTTTGTGATCTCGGTATCGAGGCCTATGCACAGAAAACTCTGTTTCTGTTTGATCTGGTCAAAAAGCTTTTCCGAATTCATTGCCAAAAATTTCAGGTAAAAGAGCTCACCTTCAGTCTTTCTGCATTCTCAGCCATCTGCAGCTGGCTGATTATCTCATGGATATTCCCGTCGAGCACGCTTGGCAGATTATAGATGGTAAGGTTAATGCGATGATCGGTTACCCGGCCTTGCGGGTAATTGTAGGTCCTGATTTTCGCGGATCGGTCGCCCGTTGATACCATGGTTTTGCGCTGACTGGAAATGCCGTCAAGGTATTTCTGGTATTCGATGTTATACAGGCGGGTGCGCAATTCCGACATGGCCTTTTCAAGATTCTTGATCTGTGATTTCTGATCCTGGCATGAAACGACAACACCGGTTGGCACATGGGTAAGCCTTACAGCAGAATAAGTAGTATTAACAGACTGTCCGCCAGGTCCTGAAGAACAAAACCGGTCAATGCGGATATCTTCCTGTTTCATTTCAATATCAAATTCTTCGGCTTCGGGCAAAACAACCACTGTGGCAGCAGAAGTATGGATACGACCCTGGGTCTCCGTTTGCGGTACACGCTGAACCCTGTGAACGCCTGATTCGTACTTCAAAATACCATAAACTCCGTCGCCCCTGACATCCAAAATAATTTCCTTATAACCGCCGGCAGTACCTTCAGCGACATTGGTAATTTCGGTTTTCCAGCCTTTTTGCTCGCAGAACTTGGTGTACATCCTGAAAAGATCCCCGGCAAAGATGCTTGCCTCATCACCTCCTGTACCAGCCCTTATTTCGAGTATGGCATTCTTGGTATCCTGTGGATCAGCAGGGAGAAGCAGCACTTTTAACTTCTCCTCCAGCCCTCCCACCTTTCCGGTTAGCTCATCCAGTTCTGCCTTGGCCATTTCACGCATTTCTTCATCTTTTTCATCGGCCAGAATTTCTTTGGTGGAGTCGATATTGCTCAGCGTATTTTTGTAGTCCATATAAGCGTCAATAACCGGATTAAGTTCCTTGTATTCTTTGTTCAGGTGGATGTACTTCTTCATATCGTTCATCACCTCAGGCTCGTTGAGTAGTCTGCCCACTTCTTCAAACCTCATTTTGACGCCTTCCAGCTTATCCATGATAAGATTTCTGCTCATGCAAATGCGAATTATAGTATTTTACAAATCAATATGTGAAGGTTCCATGGGGGCTTTGAATGGTCACCTTATGCCCTGCAAAGGATTCTGTTCTCCCTATCACTTTGGCCTCAATGCCCAATTCGCCGGCCATATTCATGATATCACCGGCAATTGCAGAACGTGTATAAATTTCAAACCTGTGACCCATATTAAATACTTCATACATCTCATCCCAGTCGGTTTCCGATGACTCCTGAATGATCGAGAACAAAGGCGGTACATCAAAAAGATTGTCTTTGATCACGTGCAGGTCACTGATGAATTTCAAGACCTTGGTTTGTCCGCCCCCCGTGCAATGAATCATTCCATGGATCTCCGGCCGGTATTTATCAAGCACCCTTTTAATCAGCGGGGCATAGGTCCGGGTTGGGGACAGTACCAGCTTTCCGGCGTCCGTGCCCAATTCGGCAATTTTTTGTGTGAGTTGATACTTCCCGGTATACACAAGAGATTTGGGGATGAGGTCATCATAAGACTCCGGGTATTTATCGGCCAGGTGACTGGTAAAAACGTCATGCCTCGCCGAGGTGAGTCCGTTGCTGCCAATGCCGCTGTTGTATACGTTTTCATATACAGTTTTACCGGATGAGGCGAGTCCTATGATTACATCACCGGGCTGAATATTCACTTCGATAACTTCAGAACGTTTCATACGGCTTATTACCGTGGAATCGACTATAATGGTGCGGACGAGATCGCCCACATCAGCCGTTTCACCGCCGGTAAGATATACATGCACTCCCCAACGGGCCAGTTCCTCAATTGTCTCATCAAAACCTTTGAGAATGTGCATCAGCACATCTCCCGGGATTTTCAGTTTATTGCGGCCAATGGTAGAGGACATGAGAATATTATCCGTAGCACCCACACAAAGCAGATCATCGATATTCATGATCAGGGCGTCATGTGCGATTCCTTTCCACACGGAATAATCACCCGTTTCCTTCCAGTACATATAGGCCAGGGACGATTTTGTGCCTGCACCGTCGGCATGCATGACACAGCAATACTCTTCATTGCCGCCCAGGACATCTGGCAGGATCTTACAGAATGCATTGGGATACAACCCTTTGTCAAGATCCTGGATGGCCCGGTGAACATCTTCCTTTTTCGGTGAAACGCCGCGTTGGTTATACTTTGAGGTTTGGCTCATACGGTTGAAGGTTGTAAAAGTGGTGCAAAGTTAATAAAACTGGGGAATAAAAAATCCCCCCGCCTAAGGCAGGGGGATAATTCAACCACTAACTCATTTAACCAAACCCAAAAACCCTAATTGTATCCGACGCCCAGGGAACTCATCAATCGCTTGCGTGTGAAGAAGATCCGGCTTTTGACCGTACCGATCTTCAATCCCAGGTTATCGGCAATTTCTTTGTACTTGTATCCTTGTATATGCATTTTGAATGGAACTTTGAACTCATCTTCAAGCCGTTCGATATGCTTTTCAATCTCTTTTGCGGATACTGAAGATTCAGGTGTATCAATGCCAGATTCCCGGCTCATGTTCAGGAAATACAAATCATCAGTGTGGTCGAAGGTGGTGTTTGCCTTCGTCATCCGCCTGTAATTATTGATAAAGGTATTTTTCATGATCGTAAATGTCCAGGCTTTCAGGTTGGTGTCGTCCGCAAATTTATCACGGTATGATATGGCTTTTACAAAAGTCTCCTGCAACAGATCGCGTGCGTCTTCCCGGTTTGATGTGAGACTGTTGGCGAATCTTTCAAGACTGTCGCTCAGACTTGTAAGCTGATAATTAAATTCTATGGCAGTCATGGCGTTTTGTTTTTATTTTGTTCATCAAAAGTAATCATTCTTTAAACATTGTGCAAATCTTTTTTATTTGGATTAATTAAAAATAACAAATTTTCATGAAAATTAAATGGTTTTGATAAACACCGATTATTTGATATTATTAGCTTTTAAAGGGATCCCGGCCTGGCTTTCTAAATAACTTCTAAATTGGAAAAACTGTTAAACAGGTGTTAAATGAATGTTTAGTTTTTAGATTTTTTTATTCAACACTCTATTATGGGATCTTATTATCTTATTTATGAGGCATTTAATAGAAAGAAAGTGAATACCTGCCGAGCCGTGTATTCTACTTATGCCAATATAACCTTCATCATTATATAATGACCGTTTAATACTTTCCTAACACACGCAGGTTAGTTTTACATCCGAAAGATTCGCGCCAATTACGCCAATAAGAAACAGCATTGTCATCCAAGACTTTTGGTAAAGATGAGATCAATGCGGAAGTCTGGATCCCGAAATGATCCGTTAGGTTGTAAGTTTTCAGGTTTATAATGTTGACTGAAGCCCGCTGGTAAGATACCGGCGGGCTTGATTTATATCCATTCCGATGTACTCTTGTAACCCGTTTCCACATAGTATTTCATACAATCTATATGGTAGTTTCATAATGATGTAATAGCGGCCTGATAAATTTCGGCCACAAATCAGAAAATGATTAAGGCCAATGAATAACCCTATCAAAACGGTAATAGTTGACTTGGCAGGACAACCTAAAACAAATAAAAACAAATAAAATGAATAAGTTAATACCCTGGATGGTGCTGATTGGTCTGATATTCAATTGTCCCTTTGGTTCGGGGCAAATGACCGAAAATGTGATTGTTATTACACTTGACGGATTTCGCTGGCGTGAGGTGTTCAAAGGAGCGGATTATAAGCTGCTGAAATCAACCGGGAGGAATTTGGCTAAGAACAAAACTGCCAGGCAGTTCTGGCATGAAGACGCATACGTACGCCGCCGGCTTTTAATGCCTTTTTTATGGTCAACAATGGCATCGGAGGGTTCATTATTTGGTAATCGTGATCATGGATGCAAGGTAAATGTTGCCAACCGTTACTGGTTTTCATATCCCGGGTATCACGAAATTCTCACCGGACATCCCAGTAAAGAAATCAACAGCAATTCCCTGGGACCCAATCCACACGTCACGGTTCTGGAATATATAAACAACCTGCCTGGATACAGAAACAGGGTTGCAGTATTCAGTTCCTGGAATGCATTTCCCGATATCATGAATGAGGTTCGTAGCCAAATCTTTGTAAATAGTTCTTTCAAACGGGTTCCTGAAAAATTAGTTAGCCAGGTTCAGCTGAATATCGAAAGCATGTACGATCTGGTTCCCAGGTTTATCGGTGATGTCCGGTATGATGGCTTCACCTTTATGCAAGCCTTTGAATACCTTAAAAATGAGCGACCCCGCATGCTCATGATTGCTCTCGATGAGACTGATGAATTCGGTCATGCAGGACGTTATGATTTATATCTGAAATCCGCGCACCAAACTGACAAGATGATCGGAGAATTATGGAACTGGATACAAAACGACAGCACTTATAGCAATAAGACAACATTGATCATCACCACCGACCATGGCCGGGGCAAAGGCAAGGGCTGGAAAAGACATGGCAGGCTTACACCGCATTCAGGTGAAACCTGGATAGCAATAATGGGGCCTGACATCAAATCCCGGGGAGAAATACTTACAGAATGTAAGTATTATAATGCACAGATTGCTGCAACCATTGCATCCTTGCTGAACGTACCCTACAAAGGTTTCGATCCTGTATACGCCGGTTTGTTAGGCCCATTCAGGGACAATTTTGGCACATTGGCTGACGGGATAACATGGAATGCTTACCATGAATTGAAATAGTACAAAATTCTCATCCATCTGTTTAGGAGGATTCCTCATCCCGCCGGAACAGGTTCCTTCTGAAGCAGGGCAAGTTCTCCAAGAAACTGCTCCGGTGAAGGCATCAGCTTTATGTTGGATGGCAGGTTATCAGCCAGATCGAGGACCCTTGAGCCGGAAATGTAAATTGTCTTGTCCTTGAAGGTAGCGGACAACAAATTAAAATAACCCGACAGGTCTTTCCCGTGATAGGAAGATATCATCGTTGTAAACAGGTAATCCACCTGCTTGTTTTTCATGGCTTCCACCAAATCTGCTAGGGGCAATGACTGTCCCAGGTAAATCGTTCTGAAGCCTCTTTTCCTGGCAAGATAGCACGCAAAAAGCAAACCGATCTCGTGCAGTTCGCCTTCGGGAAGGAAAAAAACAAATCGCCTGGCCCCGATCTTTTCGGTTCCGGTAAGACCATCAATCGCCGAAAAGAATTTCTGCTTCACCAGGTTGGTTATAAAATGCTCCTGGGCGGGATTTATGCTTCCTGTTTGCCACATGAGCCCGATACGTATAAAAAAAGGATAGAGCACCCGCGTCACAGCCTCTTCAAAACCAAACATAATGATTGATTTGGCGAGTACCTGTTCGAACCTGAATTCATCGAGATCGATCATGGCAACCGTGAGGCTTTCTATCTGGCTGTCCGTGTTTGTCCCATCCTGCGTAAACTGATTGATTTTGCTAACAATTTCAGCAGGGGACAGCTGGGCAATTTTGGAAATTTTTAATCCGTTGCGGTTGAGGATGGATATATTCAGCAGTTTCTTCAACTCGGTATCGCAATAAGAGCGAATATTTGTCGAGGTCCTTTGTGGTGCAATAAGACCATACCTCTTTTCCCATATCCGAATGGTATGGGCTTTGATTCCCGATAAATTTTCCAGTTCCCGTATGGTATATGCACCCATTTCTTTACCTGCTTTGGAAATTAAACAACTCCCGGAACAAAAAGTTCAGTCAGACTGTTCATGCTATTTTACGCAAAATAAACCATCCATCTCTGAAAGGAAGCAGAATTTTTTCAACACGTGGGTCATCTGCAATAAACCTGTTGAATTCAGCAATACCGGCTGTCTCTTTATCGCGACCGGCATATCCGGGTAATACCTTGCCTCCCCATAAAACATTGTCGGCTATAATAAATCCGCCTGTCTTCAAAGTTTTCATGCTCTGCTGGTAATATTCCAGGTATTGTTCCTTATCACCGTCGATAAACACCAGGTCAAAATTCTCCCTGAGTCCGGGAATGATCTCCCTGGCGTCTCCGGTATGCACAATAATCTTTTCGGTCAGACCTGCCTGTCCGAAATATTTCAATGCCATTTCAGTTAGTTCATCATTGATATCAATGGTATGCAGCAATCCGTTTTCTGATAATCCCCTGGCCAGACAGATTGCTGAATATCCCGTAAAAGTGCCTATTTCCAGTACCCTGTGGGGACGGATCATATGGCTGATCATCTCCAGCAATTTTCCCTGCAAATGGCCCGATAACATATGCGGGTAAACGGTTTTCAGATTGGTCTCGCGGTATAACCTGTTGAGAACCGAATCCTCAGCAGTCGAATGCCGAAGGGCATATTCCGTAATCAGGCTGAAATTATCGGTCATGGACTTATTTTAATGGTAAATCAGGTAAGAAAGGTTGCCCGCATCCAGCACATCATTGGCTATCTCTAGCAGCTGCCCGGATGTAATGGCTTCGATCCTTCTTTCTGTTTCTTCCAGCGGCTCAATTTTATTGAAGATCATCAGGCTCTTCCCCATCGACAACATGTAGTTCTCATTGTTCTCCGAGGAAATAGCAATATGTCCGAGCACCTGCCTCCTGGCTTTCTGAAGCTGAATCTGACTGAGCGGCTTTTCACGAAGCATCTGCAATTCCTTCAGTATGATATCCCTGCACTTTTCAATCAGGGTTTTATCGGTACCATAATAAATGGTGATATTCCCCGTATCTGAATAGGATGTATACATCGAATCAATGGCATAGGCATAGCCTCTTCGCTCACGCAAAGCCATATTCAACCTGGAATTCATTCCGGGTCCGCCGAGATAATGGTTCAGCAGGTAAAGCGCCAGTCTCCTTTCGTCTTCAATTTTATAGGCCAGATTCCCGATGATGCAATGCGCCTGGTAGGTATTGCGTTCCACCTTCCGGTATACGGGCTTATAATCATATTTCACGGCCATTCTGCGGTTTCCCGGTTGCAGGGCAGGTATGGAAAAGTGGTTTTCAAACAGCTTTACCAGCTTTTCAAATTGGATGTTGCCGACTGAAGATACCACCATTTGTTCGGTACAGTAATTACGACCCATGAAATTCCGCATACTGTCAGGGGTAAATAATTTCAGTTGCTCCTCACTGCCAAGAATATTTCGGGCCAGGGGATTGCCATCGAACAGTAGCTCTTCGAACTCGTCAAAAATCAATTCAGAGGGAGAATCTTTATAAGAATTGATTTCATCGAGAATGATATCGCGTTCCTTTTTAAGCTCATTGGCCGGAAATGACGAATTAAAGGCAATATCGCTGATCAGCTCGAGGGCGCGGTTGTAATACTGCTGGAAAAAAGTACCGTGGATGCAGGTTTCTTCTTTTGTGGTATAGGCATTCAGCTCGCCCCCCACATCCTCCATCCGGCTCAGGATGTAGTAGGCCTTTCGCCGGGTTGTACCTTTAAAAAGCATGTGTTCAATCAGATGGGCCAGGCCATGCTCATCCAACAGTTCATCCCGCGAACCTGTGTTGATGAAGAGGCCGATATGGGCAACCGGACTGTCGACAGCACGGTGCACCAGCCTTATTCCATTTTTTAAAGTATGGATGTGAAATTCAGGTTTTAGCATAGCGCTGCAAAAGTAACAATAAAGGTATAAACCGCTGTAATAAGCGGATGTTATAATTTTACAAAAAATGTTTTGATGATTGGTTTTTTTCTTTAGATTTGCAGCTCTGAAAAAAAAGGTGCCATAGCTCAGTTGGTAGAGCAACGGACTGAAAATCCGTGTGTCCGTGGTTCAACTCCACGTGGCACCACATCAAAAAATACACCCTTCAGGCGGTTTGTAACCCTTGAAGGGTGTTTGCTTTTAGGAATTTCTTAAACCGCGTATTCACCATTTGCCTCAGGCTGGTAAAGTATTTCGCTGATCAGAAATTTCTTTTTCCCCGCAGGTACATCCCATTCTATAACATCACCCTTTCTATAGCCAAGCAGTGCAGTACCTATCGGTGCTATAACAGACACATATCCCTTTCTGATATCCGCATTCTGGGGATACACCAGTTTGAGTTCCTTACTAATATTATTATCCAGATCCGTGAACTCAATTACCGTATTCATGGTGACTATGTCCGCAGGTATTTTTTCAGGCTCCACTTTCACAGCTCTAAACAGTTCCCTGGCAAGATTCTGCAGATTGATTGCACTTTGCATTCCATGGTTCCGTTCGTTGGACAATAAACTGGACAACCGTGCATAGTCCAGTGTCGTGATGTAAATTTCTCCGGGTTTCATAATTCCATCGTTTTACTATTTGAATATTAAAATACCCTTCCGGGGTGATGATACCACCCCGGCAGAGTAAGGCAAATCATCCTATAAATTATAAAGTCTGCGTGCTTCGGGCTGAAATAAGACTTTTTCAATAACTACAGGCTCATTATTCTTCTGCCTGTCATAGTATACATCATCCACCTTGCGGCCCAGGATCCCTAAAGCCATTGGTTCGTAAACCGGCAGGTACCTGACTTTATCCTGCTGGTTGTCATATCGATTTTGCTCAGCGGGATAGATAATTCTGATGATGCTTTTGAGACCTGATCGGGTGTAACGGATCAGAATATCGGAATTCATGGTTACCGTTTCTTCCTGTATTTCTTCAGGTCGGCATTTTTGAGCCGTATTCAGCAATAAATACAGCCGATGGAGACTCTGCGGCGGAACAGCCGGTTGCCCCAGATCATCCTGAAGGAGATTCATCAGCCGGTTGTAGTCCAGTTGGGTTATATTTCTTGCTGCCATACACATAAGCCTGAACATCCTATGATCCTCAATGACAAATGCAAAAGCTGAAATGCATGGATTTCAGCTTTTGCATTTGACTATAATATCGTATTTTTTTATTACGTTTTCGTTGTAAAATTAATAATATTATCTTTACAAACAAAATATTCCCTATGAAAAAGAAAAGTTATTCCGAAATAAAAAAACTAATTGATTTGTGGGAGGAATACGAAGAAGTTGCAGAGAGAAGCTCCATTCATGATTTTGCAGAATGGATCCTCATGCAGGATAAAAGATCTTACAATACTTCCCGGCAGAAAAGATATCTGTCAGGATCATTGCTCTTTCCTGAATATACAAAATACCTTAAGAATCAAAGTCAAAAAAGCAAAATCCTGGATATGATTGCCCGCATCTCCCGGTTTCATGATTTTTACCTGCGCAAATTTCTGAACGACCTGCCCATCAACACAAGGCTGGAATACCTCTTTCTGTATTCCGTGGATGTCCTGGGTCAGGTGAGAAAGACGGACATTATTCATTTGCAGCTGGTGGAATTCACAACCGGGATGGACATCATCAAACGGCTCATCAACCAGGGATTTCTTGATGAGTTTCCCAATACATCGGATAAAAGGACCCGCCTGCTGGGAATTACCGAAAGCGGAAAAATACTGCTTAAAAATGCCACGAAAAAGCTCCAGGAAGAGATTGACATGTTCCTTTCCGGTATTGATGAGAACAAATGGAAAAAAATAATACCTGTTCTGGAAGAAATCCATGATTTTCACAATGAGGTTTACCTGAAGTACAATGATAAGACCGATGCGGAACTGATCAACCTGGTCGCCTCATTAAAGTATTTTTACAAATAACAGGGGCTTTTTACAGTTCTAATTCAATACCTACCGGGCAATGATCGGAGCCCATGACCTGATCGAGTATGAACGCATCCTTGATTTTGGGCATCAGCCTTTCACTCACCAGAAAATAATCAATCCGCCAGCCCAGATTTTTCTCACGTGCCCTGAACCGCATACTCCAGTAAGAATATTGCACACGGTCTTGGTGTATCGCCCTGTACGTATCAACCAGTCCCAGGTTTAAAAAATTCTTAAATCCATCGATTTCCACCTGGGTATAGCCGGCGGTCTTGTTGTAATTTTCCTCAGGTCTGGCTAGATCAATGGGCTCATGGGCCACATTCAGATCACCTGTGAAAATCAACGGTTTTCTGGCATCCAGGGTCCTGAGATAGGCCAGCAACTCCTGGTCCCATGCTTTCCTGTAATCGAGTCTTTTCAGTTCCTGTCCCGAATTCGGGACATATACGTTCACCAGGTAAAACGTTTCGTACTCAAGGGTTATGACCCTGCCCTCCTGATCATGCTCTTCCCGGCCGATATTATTCGAGTGATGAACAGGTTTAAGCCTTGACAGGACAGAGGTTCCGGAATAACCTTTCTGTACAGCATAATTGAAAAATATTTCATATTCGATCAGTTCTTTACCCAGGTTGGGCATGGTATCTGATTGTGCCTTGGTTTCCTGAATGCACAAAATGTCCGGATTCAGTTGTTTGAAGGTCCCGAAAAAGTCCTTTCCAATTTGTGCCCGGATGCCGTTAACATTCCACGATAGAATTTTTATTGTATTGCCCATAGGATGTATAATGTTGTCAGCTAATTTAACAACAATAACACAAATTATCCCACCATGTTCAGATCGATCCCCAAAATCATCAGGATCAATATCACCATCCCTACAATTATCCGGTAATACCCAAATACCCTGAAACCGTGTTTTGTCAGGAAGGATATAAATCCTTTAATCGCCAGCAGGGCTACAATAAATGCAACAACATTGCCCAATAACAGGATTTTAATCTGTTCAGGCGTTAGGGACTGGTATGTTTTGAACAATTCAAGCATTGAAGCGCCCAGCATGGTTGGTACTGCCAGGAAGAATGAAAATTCAGCTGCATTCCTGCGGTTCAGTTTTTGGGTAAGCCCGCCAATGATGGTGGCAGCAGCCCTGGATACACCAGGTATCATGGAAATTACCTGGAATAAACCAATTTTTAGCGCCCTGGAATAAGACATACTCTGGTCCTGGGCAGGATTCTTAAACCAGTTGTCCACAAAAAGCAGGACAATTCCTCCAAGAATCAATGAAATAGCTACCACCACAACACTTCCGAGCATTTTATAAATGAGACCAATGAAAAGCAGCCCGCAAATTGCCGATGGCAAAACAGCGATCAATAGTTTCAGGTAAAAATCAAATCGGTGCGTGAACCTTTTCCCGAAACTTCCTGAGATTTTCTCCGTTTTAAGGGGTTCTGCAAACCTTTTCCAGTAAAGAACAACCACCGATAAGATGGCCCCGAACTGGATATTAACCGTAAATAAATTGACAAATTCACTGCTTTCTATCCCCAGCAATTTCTGGGTAATGATCATGTGGCCTGTGCTGGAGATGGGAAGAAATTCAGTTATTCCTTCAACGATAGCGATAATGATACTTTGCGTGGTGGTCATGAAAAAATATTAATCTAACGCAGTTTACATAAAAAAACAAATATACACATTGTCGTCTTACTTAAAATAAACCTGAAATTAATACGTAATTAATGTAGTTTTGATACACGATTGCCTACTGATCTATGAAAAAGATCTCACTGCCTGTAAAAATCGGCACACTGATGACGCTGGCCATTTTGCTGATTTCGGCCACAGGATACCTTTCCTATCGGAGCCTTTCTTCCATTGTAGCTTCCATACAGGTAAAATCCGCTCCTGATTTACGGATTCTGGCAATCCGGGAAATATCCAATGACATCGACAAGGCCGAAAACAGTGTCAGATTGTATACCCACACCCGGAAACGACAGGATATTGAGCCCTATTACGCCACCATTGCGGGGTTTGACGATGAAATCAACAGGATCCGGGATGCCAGCATTGGCGATACCATGCTGCTGACCCAGATTGATACCATCAGCAGTTTGATCGAAGAGAATATCCTGATCTGGAACAGGATGCTGGCGCTTCATCACACTGATTCACTGGATCGCTTCATCCGCAAGCTTTCGGCTAAAGTGGCAGTCGGTATGTTAAGCGACAAAAACAATGAGCGAAGTATCCTGAGACGAATATTTGGAAAAAGACCTGATGCCAAACTGGCCCAGGAGGAGATCATCAGGGACCTGGATAAGATTGAAAAACAGGATAGCATTCAGAACCTGCAATTGCAGGCAACAGAATCGATGCTGGCACAGACAGGCAGTGAGATCAGGGAACGATTCAATTTCATGATCTCCCGGATGGAAGGCGAGGTAATCAGGTCCATCAGCAGAAAAGCAGTGGCAGCTGACAAGCTGGCCATGAATACCTACCGCTGGCTGGCCATGTTTACCCTGCTGGGCACTTTGCTGGTCATTCTGGTGCTGATTGTTGTAGTGAAATATTCCAGAAAAACCCGCGACTACCAGTTGGCCCTGATCCGATCCAAGGAAGAAACGGAAGAACTGGCGCGCACCAAGGAATTGTTTATGGCCAACATGAGTCATGAGATCCGGACCCCGGTGAACGCCATTTACGGATTTACGGAACAGTTGCTTTACCGGTCCTTTGATGATAAAAGCAGGGAGCTTCTCGACATCATCAAGTCCTCGTCGGATCACCTGGTGAAGCTGGTAAATGATATCCTTGATTTTTCGAAATTGCAGAATGCTTCCATTGAACTGGAAAAATCTCATTTTCAGATCAAGAAGGTTTGTGAAGAAATACAATTGCTTTTCGAAAAAAGAGCCATGGAATCCCATACACACTTGGCTTACTCCATTGGCAAATCCACTCCCCTTGTTCTCCTGGGAGATTCCTACCGGCTTAAACAAATTCTAATCAACCTGGTCGGCAATGCCGTGAAATTTACGGCCGACGGTGAAATTCACTTTTCAGTGGACTGCGTCATGAGATCCGCTGACAACCTCGACCTCATTCTGAAGGTTGCTGATACCGGCATTGGCATCAGTGATGATATGCAGGAAAGAGTCTTCGACGATTTCACACAGGCGGAAACTGACACCACAAGAAAATACGGGGGTACCGGACTTGGCCTGTCCATTGTGAAAAAGCTGGTCGAACTGCATCAGGGCAGCATTACCCTTAAAAGCCAGCCGCAAAAAGGCACAACAATTACCTGCGTATTGCCCTACATCGTTGGTAAATGGGACCAGCTTCCGGTAATAACGCAGAAGTTGTTTATACCGGAAACGGTAAAGAGCCTGAAACTGCTTGTTGTGGACGACGAGGAATACAACCGGATGCTTTTCCGGACCATTCTCAACCGGTGGAATGTTCAATACGATGAAGCCCCGGATGGGATGAAAGCGCTGGAAAAGTTGCGATCATCGAAATATAACCTTGTGTTTATGGATGTAAGGATGCCGGGACCCGATGGTCTGAAAACCACCGCAAGCATACGCAATGAACTGGGTATAAATTCTTCGGACCTCCCTGTAATTGGTATCTCCGCAACGCATTCAGCCGATGACCTGCAAAAATTCAGGCAATGCGGCATGAACACGTTCCTACCCAAACCCTTTACTGAAAAAATGCTGCTGGATGTCATCCTTTCGGTTTCAGATTCCTTTGCAGGTAAATTGTCTGCGACAGAGATTACAGTCTCTGCCGCTGATCAAAATGGCACACCAAAAGTTGATCTGCGTAATCTTTATCACCTGGCGGACCAGGATACTGCATTTGTGAAACAGATGCTGGACCAGTTTATGATTAGCACACGCGAGGGATTGGAGATAATTCAACAGGCCGTTGAAGCGGGAAATGCTGATGAAGTCCTGGAAACCGCGCATAAAATAGCATCTCCCTGCAAGCATCTGGGGGCAAATGGATTGTACTCAAGCCTGAAAGCCCTGGAAGAGGAAGCAGGAAATCATAAAAATATGGTTATCTTGGCACAATTGTCCGGGAACTCCCTGAAGGAATTTTCTGACATTGAAAAGGTGCTGCAGGATCATCTTTTGAAAATCGGCTAAGTATGGCGGATACTACGGTTAAGATTTTTGTTGTTGAGGACAATGACTGGTATAACCGGTTGTTGGTGCATACATTATCCTTAAATCCCGATTATGAGGTTAAGGGATTTGTCAACGGCAGGGATTTCCTGAACAGTTTACATGAATCTCCCGGAATTGTGACGCTCGATTACAGATTACCTGATATCAGCGGATCAGAGCTGCTGAAACAAATCAGGCAGGAACATCCCGAAATACAGGTCATTCTTATATCCGAGCAAGAAGATATCAATACCGTTGTGGAATTATTAAAACTTGGCGCCAAGGATTACATCATTAAATCCAATGATATCCGTGATCGCTTGCTGAACACGGTTCAGAATATTCGTAATGAGATGGGTCTCATCAGGGAGATCACGAAGCTTCGCAAGGAGGTTCAGAAAAAATATGACTTCCGTAAAAGTATCCTTGGGGAAAGTCCCGCTATGAACAATGTTTATGAAATGATAGAAAAGGCGCGCAACACAAACATCACGGTATCCATTTCCGGCGAAACGGGAACGGGTAAGGAACTTGTTGCCAAAGCCATTCACTATAACTCCAAAAGAAAAGAAAAGTCATTTGTTGCATTTAATGTGGCTGCAGTGCCTTCTGAACTGATTGAGAGTGAATTATTCGGACACGAAAAAGGCGCTTTTACCGGCGCAACCTACAGAAGAATAGGCAAGTTTGAGGAAGCCGACGGAGGCACTCTTTTCCTGGATGAAATTGCTGAGATGGATGCCGGATTCCAGGTGAAACTGCTGAGAGCATTGCAGGAAAAAGAGATTGTGCGGGTTGGAAGCAACCAAATCGTGAAAACCGATTGCCGTATCATCGTTGCCACCAATAAGAATCTGAAAGAGGAAGTTACCCGGGGAAATTTCCGGGAAGATTTGTATTACAGGTTGCTTGGACTGCCCATTGAACTGCCGCCGCTTCGTGAGCGGGGGAATGACATCCTGATCCTGGCAAAGCACTTTATGGATGTCTTCAGCAAAGAAAACAACCTTCCGGCTAGTAAGCTTTCTGCAGGCGCACAGGCAAAATTGCTGACGCATACCTATCCCGGGAATATCAGGGAGCTTAAATCAGTTATTGAACTGGCAATTACCCTGTCGGATCATGAGGAGATCGGGCCGGAAGATCTCATTTTCGACACCCATATGAAAAGCAGCGATTTACCGGGTAAAGAACTTACCCTGCGGGAGTATGAACTGAAAATTATCAAATCCTTCCTGGAAACATACAACCATGATATTAAAATGGTGGCCGGTAAACTCGATATCGGCGTTTCCACCATTTACAGGTTGATGAAAGACCTCCAGTAAAGTCACCCTTCCCAAAATGAAACCATTGTTCTCTAAATGAGAATTAAAATTCCGTGATGGTTTTCTATTGTGTTGACTTTCTTCATTTTATGAATTACGGCATATCTTGGAACAATCCTTGATCATGCGGTTAGACAATTCATAATGTTTAAATTCAGTAAATGGAGGAAATTACCATGAACAATCAAATAACAGATCAAAATAAAAGTGTTTACAAAACCGAAAACCAAGGAAGAAAAGGCCTTATAGCAGGTTTAACGGTTGCCCTGGCGCTTGTGGTGCTTACAGCTGCGATCTTTTTGGTACAGAACAATAAAAAAAGACTGCAGGAAGCCAGCATCTTTGAAAACCAAAAAACCGAACTGGCCATGCAATTAAACCAGCGTGATTCTATCATCAATGAATGGGTGCTTGCATTTAACGAGATTGAAAGTGATATTAAAAAGATCACGGAAAGAGAAAATATGCTCAGCATCCAGTCGATGGATCCCGAAATTACACAGGACAAGAAAAACGAGATTATGAAGGAGATTCAGATCATCCGGGAACTGATCGAACAGAATAAAAAGAAAATTACTTCTTTGAACTCGCAACTGCGGTCTTCAGGAATAAAAATTGCAAGCCTGCAGGCCAGGGTTGATACGCTTGATGCGCATATTGCCCTGCGCGACAAAGACATGGCAGCGCTCAAGACGGAACTGATCGACCGGAACTTCGAGATCGGACAACTCAATGAGAAAGTCGGAACCATGGAAATTGCAGTGGCTGAAAAAGAATCAAAGATTACTCAACAGACGGATGAGATGAATACAGCCTATGTGGTATCCGGCACATATAAAGATTTGAAGGAAAAGGGATTACTGATTAAGGAGGGCGGCGTTCTGGGTCTTGGAAGAAAGGAATCCTTGCAGGAGAATTTCAACAATGACAATTTGTTCACGCAAATTGACATCACTGAAACACTTACCATACCTGTAAATTCGAAAGACGCCAAGCTTGTCACCGAGCATCCTGCTAACTCCTATGCTCTTATCAAGGATAATGAGGACAAAATAGCATATATCGAAATCAAAGATCCGGCGACATTCTGGAAGATCTCCAAATATGCTGTCGTCGAGGTCAGGAATTAATGCAACAATTAACAATTACCAATTAACAATTACCAATTAACCATTCACTATTCACTATTCACTATTCACTATTCACTATTCACTATTCACTATTCACTATTCACTATTCACTGTCTATCACTGATGGGTTGACCGTTACATGCAATGGGGTGGGTCAACCCATTTATTTTTCATCTCCTGATTCAATATCCCTGATCATCCAGATGTCACAGCCGGAATGACCGGTATTGCCCAGGGGGCCAGTCAGCCGCCTGAATCCGAATTTTTCATACAATGCAATGGCCAGGTACAATTCCGGCATGGTTTCCAGGTAAACATGCCGGTATCCGGTTTTACTGGCATATTCGATGCAACGGCCCAGCAATTCTCGTCCCAGTCCCTTTCCTCTCGCCTGAGGCAACAGGTACATCTTGACAAGCTCGCAGGTATCCGGAGGTAGTCCGGCGGACGGATAAATTCCGGCTCCACCGGCAATTTCACCATCCATACTGGCCACAAAATACGAACTGCTGTTTATTTTAAAAACTTCGCTCAACCTGTCGGTACTGGCATCATAGAAAACGGTTCCCGGTTTATTGGCACCAAATTCAACAAGCGTTTTGCGAATTATCTCTGCCAGCCTGTGGTTATCCTGTTCTCTGATTTCACGTATTTCAATGTTTGAATTTTTCATACAGGTCCTGGGTCGATCCATATTAATGCAACTACATCAACAGAAACCAATCTTCTTTTATACCTGCATACTTTTTAGTTCCTCAATTCTACCTGCTATCAACACCTTATTCCTGCACTGTGCCACACACTCGCCGCACTGTTCACAAACATCCAGTCCCCTGCCCTGTTCAATACCTGAAATGGTTGATCTGGTCATGTGCATGTTTCCGTATGAGGCAGCATACATATGCGTGCGCATCAGCGCGGGAATATCCACTCCATGCGGGCAGGTTCCTTTGCAACCGCCGCAGAAGCGGCAAACCGACTGAATGGCAAGCTTCACATTATGGTCTTCCAGAAATTTTATCTCATCCTGGGTATACTCCAGGTTGTAAGCCACATCAACATCGGCCTGTAATTGTTCAAAGGTGGTGAATCCGGGCACGGCGGTGGCAACTTGCTCATTGCGCAGGGCCCATTTGAGAAGGGCTGAATGCATCAGGCTTCCCTCATAAAACCTTTGCGTTTCAGCCGGGAGATTTTGCTTGTACCAATCCTGCTGACACTGGGTTTTCATGGCAATCATACCTACGCCCTTAGAGGCAGCATAGCGCATGGCATTCAGTGATGCTTCATCTCCTGCCATGGAATAATTCAAAGAAAGCAATACAACATCATAGAATCCCTGATCGGCCGCAGCAGTAAGTAATTCGGGCCAATACACATGTGTAGAAAATGAGGGGAACCTGATCTTTCCCTGATCCTTCAATTCCTGCATGGCTTCCATGATAACCGGGTCTGAAACCTCTTCAAGGGTGCTGACATCATGATACATCAGAATATCCACATAATCCATCTGAAGCCGATCCATGCTCTGGGCGAACCTTGCCATGAACTGCGCTTTTCTTTCTTTCGCGAGCTCAGGTTTTTTCAGATTCCGGTCAAGGAGAATTTTGGTCGTAATGATGACCTCCTTCCTGTCCATGTTCAGTTCCCTTACCATGGCGCCAACCATTCTCTCATTGTTCCCCATCTGGTAATTCCAGGCAGTGTCGAAATGGCGGATACCAGACTGCCAGCCAACTTTCAGCAAATTGGGATTGTTGCTGTTCATCACACCCATGCTTACAATGGGGAGGCTGATGCCTGTTCTTCCAAGGATTCTGCAGATCATTTCCTTCTTTTCATCTGCAGGTTTGATATGTTGTATCGTACTGCCCAGGGCGGAATTGGCGACCAATCCTGTGGCAACCAGTCCGGTTGCATTTTTTAAAAATTTTCTGCGACTGTTGTTATTCATCGAATTGAAGTTTAGTTAAAGATATTACTGTTCCACCGTTCCACTGTTTCACTGTTTCACTTTTTTTTCCTGCAGATAAACAATGTATGGCTGACGCCCACATTCCTTATTTCTTCTGCCAGCACCAGTCCCGATTTCTCAATCAACTTCCGCATATCATCGGAATGGTACATCTGGCTGCAGCCATTGGCAATATTGGTGAAATACAATGATGTTGCATGAAGGCTGTATGTTGAGGCTTCGTATTTCTGTTGATCCCAGTAGGTTTCCAGGATATAAAGGGCCGAATTGTCATGCATGGCATCCGCCGAGCGTTTTAAAAGTCCGGAGATATCCTCCTGTGAAAAACAATCCAGGAACTGGCTCATCCAGATGATGTCAGGATTTTTCGGGAAAGGATGTGTATGGTCCAGCAGGTTGATGGGATATAGATCAATCCGGTCCTCCACTCCTGCGGCAGTGATATTTTGTGCCGCTTTTGCAAGCTGTCCCGGCAGGTCAAGAATTGTAATCCTGGCTTCGCGGTTATAGGTAGCGCATTGGATGGCGAATTTTCCCGTGTTCCCGCCCACATCGAGAATATGTTTTGGACTGTTCCTGAAAACAACCGGCAGGACTTCAGGAAATGCATAGTCGGAATAGAAATGATCAAAGCCGAACCAGCTTTTCTGAGCCTTTGCGGGGAGTTGTGACAGACCTTCATAAACCGTGGGCCAGTCGCCAAAAACCTTTAAACCGGTAGGTTTTCCTGACCGAATGGATTCGGTAAGCGAGAACATGCCCAGGTAGTTTACATCATTGGTGAAATCCATGTTTACCCGGGTCAGCTCATCACATAAAATAAACCAGCCGGTTTTGGTCAGCCGGAATCTGCTGTTTTCAACCCAAACTACCTCCAGGCTCAAACCCGCTTCCAACAATACCTTGATGCCATATAACGGAAGTTCCAGTTTGCGGGAAATTTCTTCCATAGTAATGCCATTCTCAGCATCTTTTACCAGCTGAAGGATGCCCAGGTTCCTGAGAGCCAAAGCGGCCTGAAACATAATGGGACCGAAGGCAATTTTCTGTGCATCGAATTTTGCCTGTACTGCACGTTTATTATCTGAACCGTGGTTGAGAGCCATGTGGACAAATTATGAATTATGAATTATGAATTATGAATTGTGAATTATGGATTGCGGAGGTCAGGCATCATCATTTTTGCGGTTGACCTCAAACTCATGCACTACCTGCAATGCTCTTTCGACATGTTCGCTCGATACAACAACCTTTACAGGATTGGCCCCCCCGGGAGAAACATGCCAGGGAATCAGGGTGCCCCGTATTTCGTCTTTCAGAAAAGTTTCAATCTCAGCGTTTTCGAGCAGGCTTTTAACCAGGGCCGCTTCCCAGGCAGTGCCCGCGAATACCTCTACGGGAGTGGCTGAATCATTCATGGAAATGCATTTATGTTGGTTTAACGGCAGTGAAATTAATACCAAAAAACAAAATTTCGCGCAAAAGCGTTGTTTTCTTTCCTGTTTGCTTTTCCCAACCGATAATGCGCTGGTAATTCCGGTTGTTAAAAAATACAGGAGGCAGGAAACGGATATATTCAAAATCCAAAAGTGTCAGACCGCAAACCTTCATCAGTTGTTTCCATTTCTGCAAACTCTGCGCATTTTCATTGCCCATTACAATATTTTTCTTAAGCCTCTCATCATAATAGGCAATGGTCCGCTTAAATCCTCTTTTGCGGAAATTTTTAAGACAGATGAAAACATTGCCGCCGTTCTCCTCTGCAACAATCAGTCTGCCATCCTGCTTCAGCGAACGGTAAAATATACCAACAGCGTCTTTAGCTGGTTCCAGATGATGCAGGGTATCCTGGGCTATGATTGCATTGTACCGCGAATCGGAATCCGGCATATCATACAG
Source organism: Bacteroidales bacterium (assembly GCA_041737175.1). Classification (GTDB taxonomy): domain Bacteria; phylum Bacteroidota; class Bacteroidia; order Bacteroidales; family UBA10428; genus UBA5072. The sequence goes on along the minus strand of JBGSSF010000012.1, from coordinate 82,652 downwards.
ATCGGCATACTCAAATTTCAGCTTATCCAGATTTCCGTATTTGCTCCAGAAATCAAGCCTGGGATTTATCTTGTCATAATAAAACTCAAGCGTGTTGCCCAGCACTTCATAGCCTTTTAATGCCAAAAAAATTGCCGTGGTTCCATATCCGCATCCTGCATCCCAGATTTTGCCCGATGTTGTCCCCAAATGGCTGTCAACGTATGTCAACCTTTGTTCCAGGTATGCCTTTCTCCATAAGAATCGATGCTTGCTATTCAGCAGGTGGTAGTAAGTTTGGAGATCACGGTTACCCTCAAGCTCCTTAATAAAAAACTCCAGAAAATTCTGAACATCCATCTTTCCTAAATATCGTCAAAAATACTAAATTCCTTCTATTTGCATTTGCACATTTGCACATTTGCACATTTGCACATTTGCACATTTGCACATTTGCATTAGCATATTGTTAAATTGCACTATTTTTATACATTTCAAAAATCATTCCCCTGAAAGGAGAAAAACTCATAGACACACCTTTGATGAAGCAGTATGCCAGCATCAAAGCCAAGCATCCCGATGCTATCCTGTTATTCCGGGTGGGGGATTTTTATGAGACCTTCGGTGAGGATGCCATCAAAGCCGCAGATATTCTCGGTATTACCTTAACGCGCCGGGCCAATGGTTCAGCTTCCTTTGTTGAACTGGCGGGCTTTCCTTACCACGCCATTGATACCTATCTGCCCAAGCTTGTCAGGGCTGGTCAGCGGGTTGCCATTTGTGAGCAGCTCGAAGATCCCAAACTGGCAAAAACTATTGTCAAGCGCGGGATTACGGAACTGGTCACACCGGGAATTGCCATCAATGAAAACGTGCTGGAGCACAAAGAGAACAACTTCCTGGCTTGCTTGCACCTTGAAAAGACAACAGCAGGAATTGCTTTTCTTGATATTTCAACAGGTGAATTCCTGACTGCGGAGGGCAATTTCGAATATGCTGATAAGCTGCTGCATAATTTTTCACCCAAAGAAGTGCTTTATGAACGGGGCAAGAGCGCGCAATTCCAGGAACTTTTCGGCAGCCGTTTCTGCACATACAAGCTGGATGACTGGATATTTACGGAAGAAACCGCTACAGACAAACTGCTGAAGCATTTTGAGATAAGTTCTCTCAAAGGATTCGGCATCAGCAACCTGAGATCAGGCATCATTGCTGCCGGGGCCATTCTAAGATATCTCGACATTACGGAGCACAAACAGGTCAGGCACATTTCAACGCTATCCAGGATCCAGGAAGATCACTTTGTTTGGCTTGACAAATTCACAGTCCGAAATCTCGAACTTTTTCATCCCTTGTTCGAAGGGGGTAAAGCTTTTATCGAGATCATTGACCGTACATTGTCTCCCATGGGCGCCAGGCTCATGAAACGCTGGGTGGCCATGCCCCTGAAAGATATCAAACCGGTGAATGATCGTCTTGATGCAGTGCAACACATGATTGATCATGTGGAAATGCGAAAAGAGCTTGAAGACCATTTTTCCCGCATAGGCGATCTTGAACGGCTGATATCGAGGGTTGCCATCGGGCGTGTTTCCCCCCGGGAGGTGGTTCAGCTGCGTTTGGCCCTGCATGCCCTGCTCCCGGTGAAAGAACTTTGTGAGAAATCAGATCTGCCGGTTTTGCAGCGAATCGGTGAACAAATGAATCCCTGCCAGCTGATTTGTGACCGTATCGAAAAAGAGTTGCAATCCGATGCTCCCGCACAGATTGTCCGGGGGAATATCATTGCAACCGGGGTATCAGCAGAACTTGATGAACTCCGGACCCTGCTCCATTCGGGAAAGGAATATCTGCTGAAAATGCAGCAACGCGAGATCGAACGAACGGGGATAACATCGCTCAAAATATCCTTTAATAATGTTTTCGGATACTATATCGAAGTTCGAAACACCCATAAGGAAAAGGTCCCGGCCGACTGGATCCGGAAACAAACCCTGGTCAGCGCTGAAAGATACATCACGGAAGAGCTGAAGGAATACGAATCCAAGATTCTGGGAGCTGAGGAAAAGATACAGGAGCTCGAAATCCGTTTATTCAATGAACTCGTACTGGCTATCGCCGAATACACAACCCCGGTTCAGCTGAATGCCGCGTTGGTGGCAAAGCTGGATTGCCTGCTTTCCTTCGCGCGGTGTGCCGTTGAAAACAAATATGTAAGACCTGTCGTGAATGATTCCGACAGTATTGTCATCCGACTGGGCCGCCATCCGGTAATTGAAAAGCAACTTCCGGCCACGGAACCCTACATTGCCAATGATGTTACACTGAACAGCAGTGAACAGCAGATCATCATCCTCACCGGGCCCAACATGTCGGGCAAGTCTGCCCTTCTCAGGCAAACCGCCCTTATTGTTCTGATGGCGCAGATGGGCAGTTTTGTCCCGGCTGCCGGCGCTGATATCGGGTACGTTGATAAAATTTTTACCCGGGTGGGCGCTTCGGATAATATTTCCATGGGTGAATCTACCTTTATGGTTGAAATGACAGAAACCGCGAGCATCCTGAACAATCTTTCGGATCGCAGCCTGATTCTTCTCGATGAAATTGGTCGCGGAACTAGCACCTATGATGGCATCTCCATCGCCTGGGCCATGGTTGAATTCCTGCATGGTCATTCCAAGTTCAGGCCCAAGACCATGTTTGCCACACATTATCATGAGCTGAATGCCATGGAAAACTCTTTTGAAAGAGTAAAGAACTATAATATATCCATTAAAGAACTGGAAGACCGGGTGATTTTCCTGCGTAAGCTTGTTAGAGGAGGCAGTGAACACAGCTTCGGAATTCATGTGGCCCGGATGGCCGGCATGCCTAAAAGTCTGGTTAGCCGGGCCAATGAAGTTCTAACCGAGCTTGAAAACTCACACGATGAAAAAACTCCCACTCGGCCGGTGACCGGAATTGCGGAAAAGCGGGAAGGTTTGCAGTTGAGTTTTTTTCAGCTCGATGATCCGGTACTGAAACAAATACGTGATGAGATCAGGCGGGTGGATATCAACAACCTCACACCCATTGAAGCACTGAATAAGTTACATGAAATTAAGAAGATGATAGGTTTGAAGTAAAGGCTATCTATTCATTACCAGTTTGCAGTGAACAACAGTCGTTTTGGTTTGAAGGACGCAGATAAAAATTCCTGTTCCCGGCAATGATCCGAGATAATCCCTGCCGTCCCAGATCAATTCCTTCACTCCCGGTTCACAGTCACCTTCAAATAGCGTAATGACAAAATGTCCCTGAAGATCGCAAACTGATAATCTGATCCACTCCTTTGCCATAAGCTCAAAACGGATTCTTGTGAAAGAGGAAAACGGATTGGGATAACATTGCACTGTTCCTCTGGTAAGGGGTTGTTTTATTTCTGGGTCCACCGCAGTTGGCGTGCCATCATTAATTTTTCCGGGTGTACCGTGAAGTGCTGCAGATGCTTGCCAGTTAATGGCCATGGAATTATCATACACCGGCTGTATGAGTTCCACGCTCACTCCATTAATATTGGGTTCGGGAGGCCAGGGATCAACAACTCCATAACAAACTTTATCAACCAGGTCTTGCTCATCCGAGTACATCTTTATGCAGTCGCCTGTATTATTTAGTCCAAAAGACAAATCCCCGACCGCCTGTCTTACGTCGGGGTAAGCCTTTTTAAATTTTGAGGCATTTCGGCAAATGACAAGGTAATCATTGGGGTCGAGGAGTGTACCGGCAGGGATGATAAAGCTGTGAGAGGGATCATCATCCTGCAGGATCCAGCCTGATAAATCAACGATTGCCTCGCCCATATTATAAAGTTCAACCCAATCATCAGCATCAAATCCGGCAGGATCCTGGTAATATATTTCATTGATGACTATGTCGCCGGGGTTTGATCCATCCTTCATAAAAACAGCTTTGACGGTGGAATATCCGCTCAAATTTACTGTTGTAAAGGAAGACAAGGGTTCATCAACAGGTCCTTCCCAATTCACAAACCGGTAACCGGGACCCGGAATTGCCTTAATACGAACAGGTATATCCTCAAAGTAGACGCCTTTCCATGGGAAGCTTTTTAGCATCAGGGAATTTAATCTGATATTACCACTTTGCGGAGCGGAGGTAAGCAGTCTAATGGAGGCTGTGTCAATGTCAGAGAATTGCTGGCCGATGTATCTCCGCATATATGATACCCTGTTGCCGGCAAAAACACGCAATCCTTCCACATTGTTCCGCCATTCCTCAACATCCCCGTTCCAGAGGTTCCAGCGCGCATTATGGAAAGGTATTTCGTCAGCAATGGCATTGCTCATCTGATCGATGTGCTGGAGTACTGTTTGATAGCTGAATGCAGTATTAAGCCTGTCGGCAAAACGATTGATGAATCCATTTTTAAACTCCTGGTTTTCCATCAGCCGGCGTAGCAAAAAGGTGGACCAGGGTGGATTTGGATACTCGGGACCATCGGGCGTCAAAGCAAATGCCAGTGAATTGTGGGCATATGCATCGTCAGAGTACAGTCCAAAACCCAGATCCGTATCGAAAACGATCCATTTCCATTTGCCACCGGGTGTTTTAGGCCTCCAGAACTTGAGATTGTTGCCCGGCCAGTCCACGTTGTCAAAATAAATTTCAGCGATCTGATATTCCATGAAATTTTCAACATCCATTAACGATTTTGCTCTATTATAGTTTTCTGCCAAGGCCGGACTGTTGTTGTTGAGAAAATCAAGCATATTGTTATAATGATCAGGGTCACCCACAATGGGATTTCCTGTATCCTCAAGAAAATCAATCTGGTATGGATCAACACCATGATGGGTAGCCAGGAAATGTTCATTGATTTTTTCGCGGATGTTCATAATTCCCCAATAGTTTCCATTGATATAAACCGAAGCCGGTTTGTAGGCCTGCCTGTCGAGATCGGTCTGATAAAGAAGGCTGGTCATCAATGCATCGCGGAACATGGTGCTGACCAGGTCATTTCCTGAATTCCGCAAAAGGAAATTGTTATACTCTGTAAATGGCAAGTCCAGGAACAATTTATTGTCAAAGACTTTTGAACCATATTTACTGCGTGCGTAAAAGGCAAGGGATTTCAGTCCAAATGCCCGGCTCCACGAGCCGTAAATTTTCATTCCTGCATCGCTCTCCATACCCAATGATCCATCAGGCTCATACAATTCAATATGAACAGGCCGTTCCCAGTCCTCCCAGAAATTCGCTCCAAGATAAGGTTCTTCCGTGCTGGCACGCGGTCCAAGTACATATATACCGGTGTCCCAGTCGAAGAGATTAGGCGGATCAGTTGACAATGAAATCGTTGTGAGTGCAGGCTCTTCCTCGCGCAAAAGGAAGCTATGGGATACCGGTTTTCTATTCATCCTTTTATGACCTGTAATTACCGCCTTGATCACCTGGCTTTCATCAATAGAGACAGGACCGGTATAAATTTTGGTTCCTCGTTTAGGCGCAGATCCGTCATTGGTATACCAGATTGTATCGCCGGGTCCGGCACCTGAGATTGCGAGATTGATAGGCCCGGATAATAATCCGCCTGTATGCGAAAAAATAGGGTCGTTTACCGTACGCACCGGATAGGCATGGCTCAGGTTAGCGGCTCCAGGAGTGGACTTTTCGAAGAGATACCTGATGTGTTCAATGCCAGGTTTATAACCCAGCGATACATCAGTAGGTATGTTCCCCGTATAAAGGCTGTCAACGATCCTCCCAAGAGGACTGGTCAGCACAATCGTATCACCCGAGGAATCAATCTTGAAGTTGGTATGCAGCGTTGAGCTTTGTAATGTAAGATATGGTGACATTATGCCGGAAGACAGAGATCTTACTGAGCGTCCAATAGAAAGAAATGGAATGCAGCTCATATCCATGGATATATCGGAGACATTATGAACTTCAACAGCAAGCAGATTTTCTCCCCGCACCAGATAAGGTATTGCTTCATCACAAAGAAAAGCATCCGGCTCTCCTCCCCTGTAAAGTTTGGCCTCATGATCGGAACCTTCCGCACGGGCAATGACATGACCGTTGAGATAGGCCACAAAGGAATCGTCATAGTCCATGTGAAGCGTCATCTGTTTAATGGTGGACAGATCATAGACATGGAATTTCCTTCTTGCCAGCAAGGTTGTAGTGCCATCGGGAATTATTGTGGCATCGTCGTTATCACCGTATCCCAATCCTGAAGTACCCAGTATCCAGGTTTCGTCGTCATAATCCTTGTTTTGCCAGGGCCCAGGCTCTGAATATGGTATACTGTAACGAAAGGTATCACCCACTGATACCAGGGATTCCCAGTATACCGGGAGTGTTTTCCTGTTCTTACCTGAGGCTGCGACTACCAGGTATTCTCCCGGATGCAGGTATATCGAAGGAAAGATCCATTTATAGCGCTGTTTTATATCATCACTTAATCCATAGCCAAGCAAGTCAATCCCTCTGGGTCCTTCATTGTATAGTTCAATCCAATCCGGGGTGGACAGATCTTCATCATAGAAACTGGTAGAATTGGAACTCATTACCTCAGTGATTCGGATTCCCTGGGAAAGGACATTTTGACATAACGTTGTCATGATCAAGGCAGGCAATAAGATGTAAAATAGTCGTTTATTCATGATCCGTGTGAAAACAGAACGCTTAGCAGTTTACGGCTTAAAAGTATATAAGAAAAACCGATGAGCAACAGCTGTTTATCAATTAATAATGCCGCTGGTCAACAATATGTTTTTGCCGGAATACTTAGTTCTTCCCGATTTGCAGAACTCATTGAAATCATCTCCAGGATTCATGCGATTACGTGAAATCCCAAAAACAAGAAAGAGGCCGAAATTGACCTCTTGGATGATATGGTACCCGAAGCGGGACTTGAACCCGCACAGCCATTACTGGCCACAGGATTTTAAGTCCTGCGTGTCTACCAATTCCACCATTCGGGCGACGATCCGCCTTCGCTTAAGCTAGGGCGGATAAGATAAAAAAAGGGCTATGAATTGCATCAGCCCTCTGTTTTGAGCGGAAAACGAGACTCGAACTCGCGACCCCGACCTTGGCAAGGTCGTGCTCTACCAACTGAGCTATTTCCGCAATAATTCTTTATCCAAGAACTATATCCACTTTGTGTTTGGCACCTCAAATGGTGGTGCAAAATTAAACGAGTTTTTGATTTCTGCAAACAAAATATACTTCAATTTTAATATCTAAATACCTGGAAGTTTGATTTAATTAAATATTAATGCTGCAAATGCTGACATGGAGTGGCTGCAGCTTTTAATAGTAAGGGGGCAGCAAACATAATATAAAGCACAAAAGTTTCAAGAAGTGTTAACCATTGGTTACACTTCCTCCGGAACTAGATAAGGCTTGCGGTACTCTCTTGTCAGGAGTGTATCTGCTTCAGAATCATTGGCAAACTTTTCAAAATCACCCATAAACTTTAATGCACGTCCAAGTCGGTAGGAAATATTGGCCAGGTGGGGAAGTGCAGATGAATAATGACCTTCAACTATGTCGCAGATCAGCGTCTCGTCCCTACCCGAACGTATTGCTTCAAGAAAATTGGTAAAGTGATCAGCAAGTATATCCTGGCCTTGTTGCCTTGCATTTGATTCTTGATTAGAACCTGCAAAAGGCTCTTTTTCCCTTCTGCGGAAAGCTTTCCATGGTGTAGCTACTTCGTCCTTTAGCTCGAGGTACCCTTCAGTTCCATAAAACAAGTTACCTACTGAAATATCTGCGTTTGATTCCCTGTTGGTATATCTGCCCCTGGTTTCAAACTCAAGTATTTTCCCATCTCCGTATTTAAATATGCTGGTTTGGGTATTTGGAGTCTCCTGCAAGGTCTTATCATGACCATAAGCCTCAACCCCTCCATAAACCAAAGTTCCCGGTGTATGGTTTTCAGGAGTGCTATCTTCATGATTGAAACCAAAAATGCCTCCCACAGAATATACTGAAACCGGGTGTTCGTTTTCACGAAGTCCCAGGCGGGCTATGTCGAATTGATGGGGCCCCTGGTTACCGGTATCACCGTTTCCTGTATCCCAATACCAGTGCCAGCAGTAATGGCTCCTTTTCACATTGTAGGGACGAAATGGAGCAGGTCCTAACCAACGGTCGTAATGAAATGTAGCAGGAGGAGTACTGTCTTTTGCCATACCATACGAATCACGCAATTTATAACAAAGACCGCGGGCCATATAGACTTCGCCTATACCACCATCGCGGAGGAATTTCAATGCTTCCTGCATGTTTTTCCCCGAACGGCTTTGAAATCCAACCTGTATCCTTACGTTATACTTGCGAGAGGCTTCAATCATTTTCCGGCCTTCCCGGATATTATGTGAGGCCGGTTTTTCAACATAAACATGCTTACCTGCCTGGCAGGCCCAAATGGTAGCCAGGGCGTGCCAATGATTCGGCACAACAATGGATACAGCATCGATCTCCTTATCATCCAGTACTTTCCGAATATCCCATTCTGTCAAAGGTTTCACGCCAGTCTTTTCCTGTACGATTTTTGAACGGGAATCAAAAAACTGTTCATCTGTATCACATAGGGTTTTCAACACTACATTTTGATTTTCCTTCAGGCTGCACCAGGTATCCATATGTACAAGCCCCTGGTTACGAATACCAATAACCGCAACCTGGATGCGCTCATTTGCGCCAACGATTGAAGCATAAGATTTTGAAGTGAACCCCATTCCACCAATGGCAATACCTGCAGAGCCTAATACGCTCTTCCTGATAAATTCCCTTCTTTTTGTCATTATGATTGCATTTTTAGTTGGTTATTCATGTTAAATTGATGCTAAAGCCAGGTCTACTAAACACATCTGGCCGGTCAGGGTGCATAATCAATAACCCATGAATATTCTGCTCCAGGCTTAACGGTCACGAAAGCATAGTCATATCCTTTTACTGTTCTTTTTATGTATTTGACTTCTGCACTGTTGCATTCAATTCCCATTAATCTATTGCCCCCGTATTCCAGGGGGACCATTATCGTCAGTCCTCCGCTATGGTTTAATGAGGATTGAAGGGTGAAGGACAGTTGGTTGTCCGACCAGGATATATTTGTAAATCTGGCTTCATCCCGCATTTTTACAAATTCAGCAAATTTTGATGCCGTCCACACCGGGATTCCTTTACTGTTGGCATAGGCCAACATCTTCATCAGTGGTTCCCTGGAAAAATAGTACTCATCATTGTGCGATTTGATGCTGATAAATGAATATACTTCACCATTCAGGCTCCTGTCCATTAGTCCTTTAAAGCAGTTGTAAAATCCTACCGGATCACGATTTTCATTGTACTGCTGATCGTAAACATTGGTAAGGTGTTGAAAAATATCAATGATCTTACCTGAGCTCCCCGCAAATCTCATGGGCAATCCGCTTCCTGTAAAATTTCCCTGGCGGTTTCCCGACGGACCCAGGAAATGGCCCTGTCCGGAATTGTTATCATAATGGGCATAATTGACATCCAAAGATAAGCCTTGCCTTGCCTCGATTTCAGCCTGGGCAGAAAATTCGGGATCTCCGGATTCATTGTTACCGCACCAAACAAACCAGTGATTCACAACCGTTGACATGGATACTCCATACAGGTTGGAAATTTCTTTCATTTTAGCCGACAGCACTTTATCCATGTTCCTCCATACAGGACTTGACGCCTCCCTGGTATCGTCCGGGTGACCAGAAATTTCAAATTCCCGGGCTATCCATTTTTCGGCCCATTGCTTTGTTACCTTTTCTGTATCAAGCACATAAAGTGACATTTTTGCTCCCATTGAATCAACCTCCCTGAACTGTGGCTCAAAGTCATTTTCATCATTGAATTCCCCATCGTTTGTCAGCGTCACAAGGCATTTCAATGTATCCGGAAAATACCAAAACCGGGGCAAAGGCTTTGAATTTCCGCTCATACCTTCGATGCAATGAGAAAGCAAAATCATCTGCTCATCAGCCTGATTCAAAATGTTGTTGGATGTATCAACCCATCCATCCGTGAATAAATCCATTGCCCTCAGACCGGGAATGCAGTCTTTCTCAATACCTGCGAATGCAGGATTACCCTGCCGGGTATAAACAATATTCCCGGGCAGGTTATACAGAAATGCTGCCGTCCGGCCTTTCCCATAGCTACATGTCACAACAGCCGGAAATCCATATACCGGATTTGATTTACCGCAGAACCAGGCAACTGCTTTTGCGTTTTTGAGAACATATCTCTCTGCAATTCCATGGATCTGAATTCTTTTGCTGGTGAGAGATTTTCCTTCGGCGGACGAAGTATCAATGGTCATATAGGGCCCGCCGATACTCCCGGGTATCTTTTCAATGCCAAAGAGGTCGGCAGGAGCCTGACCCGGTTGCAAAGCTATAAGATTACCGCCTTCCCGGACATATCCCCTGAACATGTTCCATGTTCGTGTATCATTTACTTTTTCTGCAAGGATTACCTTATCAAACTGAGCCAGGAATGATTTACTTATTTTTTTGCTTCCCAGTGAATCGGTAATGAATTCGTTGAAACCTTCTGCCTTAAGGATTTCACCGGTATAGGCCCCGAAATTATTATGTTTAGCAAGAATTAATATAGGTTGTGCCGATCGTTCCAATGAACAACCCGTTACTGCAAAAAGCAGAATAATGCCGGGAAGAAGTATGATGGTAAGAAAAGCTTTTTGTATCATTGATTTTTTGAAGCTTCAAACGTAATTTTTTCATAGATCTCCCGTGCAATCCGATATCTCTTCTGAACGGTGTCCAGATCGCTGGTAAAATACTGATTCCAGGGTCCTCCGGGAGCTATGTTGGCCAGAATATTGTCAATCCATTTCACAAAATACCGGGCATCTTCAGCGCTTGCCCTTACAGGTGCGTTTTTCAGAGTAACATATACAGGTGAAGTGTGCGACTGATGGCCCCTTTCATCCATCCGGCGGGCACAGATCCAGCTGCTCTGACCAACTTTAAACCTGGTTTTCAGATGGACCGGTTCTCCTGGTTTAGATGTTCCCTCCAGCTTTTCAACGACCATCCCGTTGCATACGATCTCGATTCGTCCGGTTAAAGTCCTGACCGAATTCCAGTTTACTTCAATATCAATGGTTTTCTTTCCCTTAAGCTTTATCTCATCACCCGGACCATATGCCCCGTTTATCTTCAGATCAAGGAATTCGATATGGCCGTTTGTTGTTGTTACTGTCCTTCCATTTTTGATACCTTCAATCCATTTTCTGTAGGTCATGGGCAGATCTTTTACCTGAACATAAGTCAGCAAAGAACCGAAAGGCCTGCTGTCATTACAGGGATAATCAGTTCCTGCAGCCCACCCAAGCCTGAATCCGCAATTGAGAAGCCTGTAGTAGGCATTTATGGCTGCGTCATTCAGCCAGACATCTTCCGCAAGAAAATCAATCGTCCCAAGAGCTGCCTCCACAGGGTAATCAACAGGTATGCAACATGTTAAATCATTCTGTATGGTATCGTTCAGATATTGCATATGGCAAAGTCCCATGACAGCGTCCTGTGATTTTCCCCATTCAAGAATTTTATACGCTGATTCTTCCCATATCTGATGTGCCTCGCGAAGACCAAGAAGGACGATGTGCCCTCCCAGGGCTTTGTTTTCAAAGGTTACACCCGCCGGATCAAAATGCCACTCTGCATCCCAGTGGACTATCCTGCCGGGTTCTGAATAGCCGGCATCCGCACCGTTGACCCTGGGCAGATCGCTCCTGCTATCCTTTACCTCTCCGTTGCCCATGTCGGCCAACACCGAAATAACAGCCAGGTCATTCTGCTCCATCATCGCAGTCAGTTCAGTCTCGGAAATTATGGGAGTTACATCCCCGCAATTGCGGTGAATATGAATATCTCCGGCATACCAGTCCGGAGGTTCAGGCTTCAATTCATTCGTTGCAGAAGATCCATCTGCTATCCCTGTTATTGTAAAAACAGATTCTGCAGGGATAGAAGTCTTGAAATTTGTTCCTGAACCAACCATTTCATTCCCCTCCCTTAAATTGGCTGCGGAATTGGTATAAATCAACTTCATGTTTTTCTGAGCCGGAAGATTGGAAAAAATTCCGCTGACAACAAGCGTACGGTTGGAATTATTCCTGCCCAAGATCACAACTTTCCCATCCGGGTTGTGGTAGGCATAAACTGAGAGTGTGCTGTCCTGCCCTGCTATACCGATGCGCACGGAGCCTGGCTTAACAAACTTCATAAGATGGGCAAATTCATAGAACTGTTTCCGGGGTATCCATTCCTTTGTCGCCGCATGAAATTCGATCAGGGGTCTCCCCTCATCTTCCTCCCAGAAAACCCAGTCATTTGGGGGTGCATCACCATACCCGTTCCGTCTGCCATGCTGGTATACACAGTCAAATCCATCCCAAAAAATAAAAGCCCTGGCATCGTCATCGAGCTGGCCGAGCAAATTCCTGATACCTGCTGTTTCGGTTACCCAGAAGGATCTGGTTGGATACGCGGATCTCCAGATTTTATTCCTGTAATTTCCCGCATCGTTGCCGTATTGATGTACACCCCAGCATGCCAGCTTGCCCATAAGATAATCGTCCTTTACCATTTCGTGCAGGCAATCACCAAATAAGCGTTCTGATCCAGCGTCAGGTGCAACAAATCTGATATCGCCCATTCCAACTGCATCCAGTTTTTCGGCAAGTTTCCGGACTACTCTTACATACTGGATTGCATCAGGCATATTCGGACCTTCTACTATTCCATCAGGGTGGTCGGCACTTTTGGTCATTGCCATTATATCCGTTTCATTCATGGGTGATATAAGGGTAAATTGAATCCCGGCCGTATGCCTCATATAATATAGCAGCGCAGTAATCGACTCCACCAATTCATCTTCCAGAGTTGTTGCAATAGAATGATCTGTACCACCCATCCAGCTTTTTTGAGGGTCCGGAGCAGTCAGGGGGGCTGAAGCGGGCGGTGCACCCATGAAACTGATAACCAAACCATCCGTGATCCCTTTATCATTCAGATAGTGTAAGGTTTTCCAAACACCCTGAAACCTGGCATTCGAGAAAACACTGTTGTAATAGTTCCAATTGAAGTGGTTGGGATCATTATCATCATTGACTGCTTCCCAATCCATCTCTTCAATTACCGCCCGGAAAATGGTGGCTCCGAGTGAATCAACAAGCAGATCAATTGCCGGTTGAACCACTTTGGCATCCTCATATTTGCCATTATACCACCACGCAGGGTTGATGTTAACACCAAACCCATCCATGGTCTGATACCTGGCCGCACCATCTATCTCAATCCTGATTTCTGCAGGTTGCGCAGAAGCTCCCGCGGGAATTATAACTCCAAGTATTAGAATGATGAGGCTTTCTGTCAGCCTCCTGATATCAGAACATCGCATGGTTTACTGTGTTTAATAGTTATGGCGTAGTCACCCTTGCCCAGCTTCCTCAGTACGTATGAATTCCGCATCAGGACTTTATCTGCTGAGATCTCCTCACCGTTAATGGTTAACCTGCCTGGCCTGAAGGACAATCTCAGATACTCAACACCATCAGCAGCCACAGCAGTATACTTTACCTGTTTTTCAGCATATTGAACATTTTTCAGTACACCTTCCGAGTACAATATATGGTCTTCGCGCGGAGGAGCCCATTCGGGCACACCGGCAAAAGCCTGGTAAAACATCCGTGGGCATTCCCCGTAACAATCTGACCACCAGCTTGAGATGCCCTTGCTTAAAGGACTTTCAAAAGCCAGTCCGGTGGAATCGTTGCAATAGGTGACCCAGTTCAGGGAACGGTAAGCCTTTTCCCTGTAGGTTTCATCTCCCGAAACTGCAAACCACCTTGCACATTCCGCGGCATATCTTGCTGTCTGGTAATCCATTTTATACAGGAAAGTGTCTTGTTCGCCCACAATATTTGCTCCCCACATGGTGGATGGTTCTCCGGGCGCATTGCGATAGATAAAATAATCCTCAGTCCATTTGATCAGCCGGGGTATACTGGTTTTCCAATCCGGATCGAGTTCAGGATAATCAAACAGGCAAAGTGTCATATTACTGGCGCTGAGATTGCTCTTATAGGTATTACTTCTCACGTCGGTATCAGAATGACCATCGGTCCAGTATCCGGTTTTCATGGGATGTTCAAGTATGAAATCCCTGGCTTTATCGCTCGTATTCCGGTATGCTTTCACGTTCCCAAGATTAGCCCGGATCAGGTTTTCCAGCAACATGTAACATCCGGTCCAATTGGCTCCATAAGGGGCTGTAGTTTTACCGTCAGTCATCACTACACGATAAGGCCATACAGATTCATTTGCTGTTCCCGTTTTTGCCTTCTCTGCCAGTACATCAGCTACGTTCAGGGCAGCGTCAAGATATCTTTTCTCTCCTGTAAACTGGTACATCCTGAAATAGGTCAAACCCATTTCACCTGCGTGGTCGACCTGTATTTCATTCAGTACAAAGGCATGGTGATTTGAAAATCCGCGAAATAAAGTATCTCCTGCATTGGCAGTGGAATAGGGAAAATTGGGCCAGGCATATTCCGGAGAGCTGGTACCGTGTTCCAGTGTATAATCAACAAAATCTCTAACGGTCTTCATCACACTGGCATCACCTGTGTAAGCATAATAAAGCCGCGCCGATTCAAACCAGTTCGGGATTTTTTCACCAATATCATTCATCCAGGTATCGGGTAAAATAGAGTCGTTCCTGACCTTGAACGCGCAGTAAAAATAGTATTGCTGATATCTCGATCTGGGATCAGGGCCCGGTGAATAAGGCGCCCGGTTTTTGATAAAGTCCCATCGAAGGCGGAGAAAATGATCATAGGCTTTTTCAGAGGGAGTGAACCACGGAATGATTTTGCCCTGTTCATCCAGAACTACCTGATGGGTGCAAAAAACGGTATTGGTTATCACCCTGTTCTGACTTTTGCATGCGACAATCACTATTATAAACAGAACAGGTAATAAAATATGCCAAATAATACTGTATGTTTTCATTTAACCTGGATAAAACCGAATTTGAAATACCAATATAGTGCAAAAGCCTGGATTATTGATAACGCTTGGCCTGTCAAAGGTTAATGATTTTTGCCTACTTTACAAAATCAATCATATCTAATTTTATGATCTCCCAGTATTTTCCTTTTAAGCAAATTGGATCAAAATCATCATCCGCATTTTTAAAATTTGTGAAATTGCTTCTGATTTGCTTCTCATCATGGGCATATGGATTTCTTTGCTTATAAAGGGCAATCATTTTTTCTATTGAATAATCATCTTTTAATTCATGGATATCCCAAAAATCCTTTTTCCTTCCACCCCTGGAAATAAGATCAATTTTCATGGCGATAATTTCTTCAACAGTCGCCAATCTAATGCCATCTACAAGGATACTCTCCTGAATAAATCCATCCGTATAATATAAATCCAATTTAACACAATCATCTTTACTATCCCCAATAAAATAGGACTTACCCTGTCCCACAACTTTATTCTCATTTGCGTCAAAATAAGAAAATGTTTTACATAAAAATGCATCAATTACGCCAAAGTCAATGGAATTATAGGGAGTATCCGAAAATAAATCAATATCAGCTGATTCCCTGTGTCCTCTTAACAAACTTAGGGCAGTCCCGCCAACTAACCTAAAGGCATTAAATTCCTTAGCTGCCATTAGTGCTTTTAATATGCCTAATAACTGATTACCAGTGGTATTGTAATGCAGCTTATATTCCATGCGTTTTCAAAATATGATTGATATTTTCTCGTCCATAAAATCGAATCATCTCTTTTTTCTCAATTTCATTACCTCTTTCAAATACTCTTTTAATAATTGCACGCTTTTGTTTTTTCCAGTCTATATTTTCCATTTTTGTATCCCAAAACAGAATTCGTCTCAATTTAGTAAGATCAGGATGTAACCTGGGTTGTCTTCTTTTTATTTCTGCAATATCATAATAGAGCTGTAAAGTCATAAAATACCCTTCTTCGATTTCCAGAGCGT
Source organism: Bacteroidales bacterium (assembly GCA_041737175.1). Classification (GTDB taxonomy): domain Bacteria; phylum Bacteroidota; class Bacteroidia; order Bacteroidales; family UBA10428; genus UBA5072. The sequence goes on along the minus strand of JBGSSF010000012.1, from coordinate 66,587 downwards.
TCTCTATTTTTAAGGCAAGATTTGTATTCATCCTTCTCCTTCCTTTGGTGATAGATACTAGCGTTTGAGGATATTCCTTCAAAGAAATAGCAAATGGTCCTTTCTGCAAATGGCGTTGTTTAAGCTCACGTTCAAGTATTAATCCTGGGTGGATCCCTTTTATTATTGATAATTGATTTTTCATAACACAAATATAAACATTATTGTTTACACAATACTGTTAATTTATAAAAAAAATTGAAATTGCACATTCACTAAATTAAGTGACTGACTAATATGTTTTAGTAAATATTGGACTATTTTGTCAGTTCTTGCTTTTTTACAACTTGTATCTTAACTTTAGCTCACAATAAGTAACTAATTTTCAATTTGTAAGCAAGCTAAAAATGTGCATGATCCTATGAAAACGAACATCTTTCTAATGGTCTTATTCCTGTTTCTGAGCACTCAATTAACTGCCTGGTCACAACAGCCGGATTCAGTTCAGCTGCATGACATGGTACAAGAATATTGCCGGTCAATTAATGATGCGGATAGCATTTTGGCTTCATCCCTCTGGGAACATGGCAATAATGTATCTTTTATCAATCCGCGGGGTCATGAGGTCGGTTTGGATAATATTAAAAAGAATATTTATCATTTCTTCTGGACTTACTTTTCCAAACGGGACCTCAGAAGTATAAAGGAACGATACAGTATTTACGATGATATAGCCATTGTCGAGTTTTACTGGATATTTGATGCCGTTTTAAAGGCAAATAATGCACCAATACAGACAAAAGGACGTGAGACCCAGATCTGGAGAAAGAGCCACAATGAGTGGAAGCTTGTTCATATTCATTATTCCGGCATGCCGGTAACCGGTCAGGAACAGGGTTTCTAATTTTTAGGGTGTTTCGTCTGAATTCGAAATAGCAAGTGATTACATTCGTTTTTAATAGTGCAATCCATAGCCAAATGTATACAACGGGTTTCCGGAATCATAAGGCAGATCTTCTTTCTGATTCCTGACGGCTTCCATGGATGAGGGCATTTCAACGGGAAGTCTTCCCCCGGGGTTGAATTCTCCGAAAATAACATCCAGGAGTGCCCTGTCATTCGATCCGTAGTTTGCGATGAGACCTTTGGAAGCTGCTGCAATTTCAGGGATAACAGCCGGCCTGTCCAGATAAATATCAACAATGGTGGGCACTTTATTTAGCAAAGAGAGAATTTCGGCCTTTTCCTTTTCTTTGAAGTCGAGATCACCACTGCTGAACATTCTGCCTATCAGACCTGCCCCTTTCAATGGTTGTGAGGGAGATTTAAGCCTTATGATGGCAAAGTCTGCTTCTCCCGGCTTTTTCACTACTGTTCCATACATCGAGGCGACAGCAGGATCCATGTTTTCGACATAAATCTTAATTCCCCTTTTCAGCGGCAGAATGGGTTTGTTATCCATGGTATCATTCTTCAGAAGAACCATTGATTTCCGCTGTGCCAGTTCGCCGGCGGCTTTGAATTCAGGCCGGCCAATAGTTTTCAAGGCATATTCAGGATCCACAAAGGGATTATCAAAAAGACCCTGAATGAATTTCATTTTCATTAATCTTCTGACAGAACTGTCAATCCTTGCCTCACTGATTTTTCCTTCATGAACCAATTGAACGATTAACTCAGAAGAAGTTTCGCCACCAAACTGGTCAACACCTGCATTGATCACCTTTTCAATTCTTTCCTTTTCGGAATGGTTTAGCATACCCCAGGCTCTTGCCGTCATGATGGTTTTTCCAAATACCTTCCAGTCTGAAATAATTCCCCAGTCGGTGCATACAATCCCATCAAATTTGTATTTGTTACGAAGCAATCCTGTAATGATTTCGCGATTGAATGACATTCCGATATCTTCCCGGGTCTGCCCCATAAGCACACCGTAATACGGCATTATTTCAGCTGTTCCGGCTTTAAAGGCAGCTTCAAAAGGCAGGAGGTGATAGTTGAAATTATCGCCGGGATAGACCTGGCCCTTCTGAATCTTGAAATGAGGATCGATTCCTTCCTTTTGGGGACCTCCGCCCGGAAAATGCTTCGTCATACAGGCAACACTGTTAATACCCAGACTGTCGCCCTGAACCCCCTTGATATAGCCAACCGTCAGTGTTGCAGACAAAGCGGCGTCTTCTCCGAAAGTGGAGTTCATCCTGCCCCATCTTGGCTCCGTGGCGAGATCAATCTGGGGATGCAAGGCAACCCTGATGCCTGCAGCCAAATATTCCTGTCTGGCTATATTGGCAAACTCCGCCACTGTAAGTGAGTCCCCTATTGCCGCCAGACCGAGGGGTTCAGGGAACTGGGAAAATTCTCCGGCAATGGCCGATGCAAGCGGATTGTTCGAGAAATGATTCCTCGGATCGGTTCCAATGGTCACCGGTATGCCCAGCCTTGTTCTTTCCGCCAGCTTCTGGATGTTATTGTTCCAGTTGGCCATCTCCCTCTTTCCGGTTCCATAGAGGATGTTAAAATGATTGAGATGTTTCAGGAACATCATTTTTGAGGTTCCGGGGACTATAAAGGAAAATGGGTCTGAAAGGGCTGGTTTTTCGGATATGGAACCGTCTTTCTTCATGGAGATCATCATGAAGAACATCGTTCCGGCTTTCTCTTCTATTGTCATCTTTGAAATGAGGTCGTTCACCCGCTCATCGACCGGTTTCCTGGAATCCTCATAGATATCCAGTTTACCGTTCTTGTTCAGGTCTCTGAATGTAAAATCGTCAATAGTTAGCGTTTTGACTTCGCCGGACTGAAGTGCTTTGCATTTTTTGACGGATGACCGTGAGGAAATACCCATGTAAAGCCAGCCTATCAGAACCAGCAGAATCAGCAGACCCAAAAGTGAGCCGATAGTGTATAGCAGGATTTTGAAGAATTGCTTCATGGAATACGCATTTGTGTTTATTTAGAATTCGTAGCGGGTTATGCAAGGCAGATCCTGGTGTAATTAAGTGGAACGTACTGAACTCGAACCAGTGAAATTCCCGACTTGTCAGTCGGGACGCTCTGAACCGACTGAGCTAACGTCCCTTGATAAACAAAGATATACAATAGTATTTATTAACTATTATTTATCTTAATTTCCTAAATTGCACATACGTACTGAATAAAACCTCAAATAACAGTCATGAAAAACCTTATAGAATATGTTTTGTCAGGATTATTCCTGTTTTCAGCTTTTACATGTAAGCAGGAACCAGCCCGGAAAAGGATATTGACTTTAGGGATCAGTCATGAGTCCAACACGTTTTCAACCTTCCTTACAAAAGAAACCGACTTTCATGTGCTGCGCGGAACTGAAGTTCTGAAGGATCAACTGTGGGCCGATGTGTTGAAAAACGCGGGCATGGAAATTATTCCAACCCTGCATGCAGATGCCTGGCCGGGAGGGATAGTCGAACGGTCAGCCTATGAAAACTTCAGGAACGAGATACTGAATGATATCAAAAATGCAGGAAAAATTGATGGCATTTATATGGATATGCATGGCGCATTGCATGTTGAAGGTTACGAAGACGCCCAGGTTGACCTCATCAAGGGAATAAGGGACCTGGTGGGAAAAGACATTCTCATTTCTGGAAGTTTCGACCTTCACGGAAATCCTTCCCCCGAGTTTGTGGAAAATATAGATATGTTAACCGCTTATCGCACTGCGCCACACAGAGATGGAGCCGAAACAAGGGCCAGGGCTGCACAAATGCTTGTGGATGCCCTGAAATCCGGATGGAAACCTCAGATCGAGAGTGTAGTAATACCCATACTGGTGCCGGGTGAAAAAAGCATTACGGAAGTGGAGCCCTTGCGCCCCATCTATGAACAAATCCCTGGCATCAGTAAAATGGAAGGCCTGGTCGATGCTTCCATTTTTGCAGGTTATTGCTGGGCGGACCTTCCTCGTTCCGCAATGAGGGTTTTTGTAGTGGCCAAAGATAAAAAATACAGTGCAACAGCCAAAAATGAAGCCGTTCGCCTGGCCCGGCAGATCTGGGACAACAGAAAAAAACTTGAACTGGATGTGCCCTCCGGATCCATGGATGAGATGATACTCAAATCACAGGAATATGCGGATACTACTGTCTTTATTTCCGATTCAGGAGATAACACGACTGCAGGCGCACCTGGTGATAACACACAGGTACTGGGTGCTTTGCTACATCATAAATGTAAGAATGCCCTGATGGCAGGCATTGTTGATCCTGAAGCTTTGACAACATATATGGAAGCCGGGATTGGGCAAAAAGTAGATCTCACGCTGGGGGGCAAAGTTGATACAGTTTTTGGGAAGCCGCTTCCAATAAGCGCAAAAGTAGTATTCATATCTCCTGATTCGGTGATGAATACAAGCAGGGGGGCAGCCGTTGTTGAAACGGAGGGTGTGACGACCGTCATTTTAAAATCCTGTCGCTCTTTTGTGGAGATCAGGGATTTTAAGGAGGTTGGGCTCAATCCTTTGGACTTCAAAATAGTGGTTGTCAAATTGGGCTATTTGTTTCCTGAACTTCGCGATATAGCGCCGGTGCATTTAATGGCTCTGACCTCGGGATTTTGTAATCTCGATATTCCGAATTTGCCCTATAAAAATGTTCATCGTCCCAGTTATCCGCTCGACAGGGATATGACCTGGGAACCCCTTTAGCAAGTTGGTTGAAGATGAACAGATACGTTGGCAATTCCTATCTTCGCACAATAATGGGAAACCTTACCAGAAGCCATTTGGTTGACAGTATCAAAGGCAGAAACGGCGGTTTCAGATTGGGAAAGGACAAAACCGAAATATTCATGGCTGATATCATCGAAGCTACCGAAGGGCTTGACAGTTTGAATAAATGCCTGATGGGATTCAGTGAATGTCCTTTCAAACAGCAGTGCTATTTACATCCTGTATGGATGAGGATGAAGGAAGAAATTCTGGGCATTCTGAAAAAAACTTCATTGGCCGATCTTTTAATCAAAATCGAATAACCTGAAAAAAACAGTAATAAACAACTAAAAAAGGAGGTCCTATGGTTGATTCACAGATGGTATTAGCGGGTCAGACAATTGCATATACATTTTACTGTATTGTAATTATTCTGCTGATTGCCTGGTTTGCCTGGAGGGTCACGGGTAATGGCAAGCAAAAAAGTGTTAAACCGGCATTGTTTTACACTTTTGTAGGTTTTCTGACAGTCCTGGGCGTATCGTTGCACATCATAACGTACAACACCATACCCTGGACAAAAGTGGACTTAAACAGGTCTGATTATGCGCCTGATAAAACATTTAACATTACCGTTAGAAACCATGAATTCATTCTTCCTTCGGAAAAAATGGTTATTCATCTCAATGACTTGGTTCTTTTCGATGTAAAATCGGAAGATCTGACTTATGGTTTTGGCCTTTTCCGGCAGGATAACAGTATGCTTTTTCAGATGCAGGTTGTACCGGGCCACCGCAATGATATTCTCTGGAGGTTTGATCAACCGGGCTTATATACAATACGTTCCACAGAGTATTCCGGACCAAAGGGGGTATTCATGATCGTGAAGGATGCGGTTGAAGTGGTGTCAGAGAACCCTGCAAACCAAAACAATAATCAGTAACCTTAAACTCCTACTCCTATGAATTTTTATAAGACATTAATAAACGGTGAGGAAGGTATTTTTAAACCGGAAACCCTTACTCCCATGCAAAAGCTGACATTGCGGTTTGTCGTTGTAGGTCTGATTTATTTCGGCTTCGTAGTCATTGAAGGTATGCTGATGAGACTTTATGAGGTTAAGCCCCTCCCTTTTATTACTGAATCTCAGTTCTTTGCCATTCTCACTGCTCACCCGCTTGTTGGAATATTCGGATCTACCTATTCCATTGTTTGCGGAGCATTTCTATTCCTGGTTCCCTTCCTGATGAAAAAACCCCTCTGGAGCATAAAACTTGGCAACTGGACATTTATCCTGATTACAGTTGGAACATTTATTTTCTGGTTTTCAGGTTTTATCAGTCATTATGCTCCCCTATATACTCTCTACTGGCCTTTACCTGCTGACTTCTCTCAATTCAGCGTTTGGGGAGGAACATTCTTCATTGTCGGGATTGCCCTGGTAATGGTAGGAACTGCTTTTTTTATCCTTAATGTTTTCAAGACCATTGCATATACTCCGAAAGGCTGGGAGAAACAACCGTCAGGCGCTCTAATGGCATCCGCCCTGGGTGTCACCGGGTTTAAAAATCTTTTCAGAAAAAACAAGAAAGAGCATCTGGTACCACTTCCTGTGGCAGCCGTAGCAAGAGGAAGCGTTGATATGGCATTGAACACCATCACAATTCTTTTTACCGGCGTTCTCATTCTCGTCTATATGGTTGGTTCAATACTCGGGTACGATCTTAAGGAAACCGCCATTGATGCGCTGCTGTACAAAAACTGGTTCTGGTGGGGCCTTGATCTGATAGCGGACGGACTGGTACTGATCTTTGTCGCAGGCACCTGGTACCTGCTTGCCATGATGATAACAAACAAACCGCTCTTCATGCAGAATATTGCCAGGGCAGCTTTGCTTTTGGAACTGATCGTATCATGGACCGTATGGTCGCATCACCTTCTGTCGGACCAAGCACAGCCGGGAGCGCTCAAGGTGATCTCAGGTGAAATGGTAACTGCCTTTGAACTTATAACCCAGGGATTGGCATTTTTCATCACGTTGGCAACCCTTTGGAGTGCACGTCCTCTCAAAATGACAGGCCCCCTGAAATTCCTTTTGGGAGGTTTACTCGGTTTCGCGCTTGCCGTGCCAGCTGGAATAATGCAGGCTGACGTTGGACTGAACAGGATTCTTCATAATACCCAGTGGATTGTCGGGCCTCATGTTCACGTTGCAGTCCTTGTTGGCCTTACCATGACTCTTTATGCAGCTGTTTATTTTCTTTTCCCGATTCTTACCAACGGTGCAAAAGTTTACAGTCAGAAACTCGTGGATATCCATTTCTGGTGCCATCTTACCGGTGGAATCGGGATGGGCGCATTTATGGGCATGGCCGGACTTCATGGCATGTTGCGCAGAGCATTGTATGTGAATGGTGAGTTTAACCTCCTGATGATCCTGGCTGCACTTTCAGGTACCCTGATCTTCATCGGATTTGTTGTATTCTTTTATAACATTGTTATGAGTGTTGGCCTGAAAGGTGTTTTGGGCATTTTCACACCAGCTAAGATTAAAACCACTGATCTGGTGCCTGCACCATAATCTTTATACCAACTGTTCTTGGTTTTCACCGGTCATTTACTTAAAAAGCCCTCATTGATTTCTTGAATGAGGGCTTTTTGATAGTCTGACTTTACCTATTTTCTATGAAATAAAAGCACTTATTTCTTTTAAGTGAGCAAATTTCTAGCTAAATTTAAGATGAGGTTTTATTTACTCATCAATTATACAAGAACGTATGGAAAAGTATATTTACCTCTCAATTACACCTGAAGCACTGATTGCTTCCATGATCCCCCCGATGGAATTCGGGGCTTACATGGCTACCGGTACCAAGAAACGCAACAGAGGACAGTCTATCTTTTTCGAGATCGACCTGGACCAGATCAAGCATTTGATTAACATGGACTATATCAATAAACGTTGTGTCAGACAGCCCGATGGCAGTCCGAAACATTCGGTTTACTTATCCGTGTATAAAGTACTGGAAACCATTCCACTTAAAGCATTTAAAAGCTTGTATGTCAGCACTGACAATGGAATCGTGCTTGAACTGAAACAAACCGCCTACGATAAAAACAAAGAAACGCCAAAAGCCCTTCATCTGTACCAGGAATTATGCCCCGTAACGCCACAGATTGCCAGTAAGTTAACCCCTTCGCAGTTTTTAAGGGAACTTACCGACAGCACCAAACCCATATACCTCCCCAAATTATTGTTCGTTGACCTGAAACTGGGTGAATTGGCAACAAATCCAATGGCCGGTTCAGCTGAACATTTGCCTTATCCGTCTGTGGGCCATTTGAGAGACTGCCTTGAAATACTCAAGACCGATGAAGTAAAGTGCATGAAAACCGTTCAGCGTTTTTATCATGGATCATTATTATTCAGGACCATCCAGACTGGTTTCTATGTGGGTGATAAAGATAACCTGCTTTTCTATCGGTATCCTAACATGTCTGAACTGGAAAGCATTAATTATGAGTTTTTCAGGGCTATTTAGCCTATGAGCTTTATTCAGCGCTATTTTGGTACACTCTTACTGGTCTCCTGCCTGGTTGGCATGGTTGTTCCTTCTGTTGGTGAAGCTACTCCGCTCATCGTTATTCTTGCACTGGCTTTTATCATCTTTTGTTCTTTCTTTCAGATCAATTTCTCGTCCGAGTCGCTGAAAACCGATTTCAGAATCTCATTCCGGTTCTGGTTCTTGCGCTATGTCCTCCTTCCCCTTGCCATTTTTTTTGCATTTAAATGGATCAGTGACTTTTATGCCCCGGCATTGCTACTCTCTTTCCTTTTGCCGGCAGCGGTATCCTCTCCTTCATTCACGTTGATTTTCGGTGGAAAACCTGAATTATCACTTAAAATTTTGATCTACAGTAGTTTTCTGTCCGTGCTCACCATCCCCTTCCTGTTGAGTCTGCTGCTGGGTTCAACTATTGATGTATCGGCCGGAAAAATGCTTCTTACACTTGTTTATACGATAGTTTTGCCTTTCATTGTGCATCTTCTGGTAAGGAAATTCAGGGTCTTGAAGGACTTTATCGGGCGTTACAATCCTATGTTCACCCTTTTGGGCCTAAGTGCAATATTCATAGTGGTCACCGCCAGAAACAAACCCACCATACTCGCCAATCCCGGAATGGTGGGTTTATATGCCGTCGAAGCCCTGGCCCTTTATTTTTTGATGTATCTGGCCGGCTATTTTATGTTCCCCTCACAAACCAAAGATGTCAGAAAAACGTTCTCCATCAGCTCAGGTGCCAATAACATCGGACTGGGTGTGACAATTACCGCTCTCTTCTTTCCGGGCAACATGAATGTCTTTTTTATAGTATCCCAACTGGCCTGGGTGGTAATGTTGATACCGTTGAGAAGAATGATGAAAGTTTGAAGATTGAAGATTGAAGATCAAAGATCAAAGATTGAAGATTGAAGATTGAAGATTGAAGACTAAAGATTGAAGATTGAAGATTGAAGACTTTAATTGCTCTGACATATTGAAATCACACCCTTCAAGGGGTTGCACACCCTTGAAGGGTGTTTCTACAAATAAAACTTTTCAGTCAGCTTTTTGTAATCTTCTGTGTATGCGTCTGATTCTTTATTTCTGATAATCAAACTGCCTTCCTCGCAACGTCTGTTTCTGTCCTTAGTAAATTCCACAAGGCAACGTACAGGATTTTTATCGGGTGAAGGTCTTACCATGACAAGCCATGAAGGAAACAACCCGTGGAAATAAGCCAATTCCTTAAACCGGTCGGATTCAGCCGCCGGAATGATGACAGTAAGCTGTCCCCTTGCAGAAAGCAGCTGAGCTGAACAAAAGAGAAGGCTTTCATAACCAAGCCTTTCATCGTGCCTTGCCAGGGATCGGATTTCTGAGGGTGATTTAAGTGAGTTGCGAAAATAAGGCGGATTGGATACTACAATATCAAACGGTCCGGGTGATCCAGCCATAAAATGCTGCAACGAATCACAATGAATTCTGATCCTTTCTTTCCATGGACATGCAGCAATGTTTTCTCTGGCCTGCGCAAAAGCTGTTTCATCAATCTCAACTGCATCGATCAATGCTTCGGAACGCTGCGCCAGCATAATGGCAATAAGCCCGGTACCTGAACCCGCGTCGAGGATCCTCCCGGCGCCTTCCACATTGACCCATGCCCCCAGCAGAACACCGTCGGTTCCCACCTTCATGGCGCACCGATCCTGCTGAATCGTAAATTGCTTAAATGTAAACCAGGAATTTGACATCTTCACCTTTTTTCGAAGGCACCTATTCCGAAAAGGGCGAAATCATATCTTACCGGGTCTGCAGGATCAAATTCCCGGAGCCGGTGAGTCAGCTCACGAACAGCTTTCCAGTCGTTTTGTTTTCGGGTCAGCAATCCCAGCTTCCGGGCAGTTGAACCGGTATGCAGATCGAGCGGGATAGAGAGCCAGGCCGGATTGATGGTATTCCACAGGCCAAAATCCACCCCATGCCCGTCCGATCTTACCATCCACCGTAAAAACATGTTGATGCGCTTGGCGGCTGAACCCTTCGTGATGTCAGGTACATGCTTGCAGGTTCTGACAGGGTATTCTCCTTCAAAAAACACCTGTCTGAAATGCGAAATGGCCGTTCCGGCTTCCCTGTTCTTTTGAAATCCTTGTTCAAACACGTGTCTGAGCCCGTCATGTCGAGTATAGATATTTTTCAGTGATAGCAGGAAGTAAAGGGCGTCAGTCGTATTGAAAGTCCTGTGACAAAAGGCTTCGAATCTCTGGAAATCCTTTTCTTTGGCCGTGGTAATAAAATCAAACGGCCTGTTATCCATTAATCCAAGCAGTTCTTTGGATTTGCTGATGATGGTTTTCCGTTGTCCCCAGGCCAGGGTGGCGGTAAGAAAACCGGCTATTTCGATGTCCCCGGGATCCGAAAAAAGGTGAGGTACCTGTATGGGATCGGATGCAATAAACTCCCGCCGGTTATACAATTCAACCTTCGCGTCCAGGAATGCTTTTATTTCTTCCATTTCCCCTCCTTCGCCAAGGCTTCGGCGGGCGAAGCACATTTGCACATTTGCACATTTGCACATTAACTCACCAGTAACCCGTCATGCATGGTGATCGTCCTGTCGCTCATGCCGGCCAGTTCCGTATCGTGGGTGACGATTACAAAAGTCTGGTTATACTTGTTCCGTAGGGAAAAAAACAGCTCGTGAAGTTCCTTTTTATTATGTGAATCGAGGTTGCCGGAGGGTTCATCGGCCAGCACCACATCAGGATTATTGATGAGCGCCCTGGCAACAGCCACGCGTTGTTGCTCGCCGCCGGACAATTCAGCCGGTTTATGGTTCAGCCGGTGACTGAGCATGAGAAATTCAAGGATGTCGCCGGCACGGTGCAGGGCTTCATTTCGGTTCACTCCGGCAATAAAGGCGGGTATACATACATTTTCCAGGGCTGTGAATTCGGGCAGCAGGTGATGGAACTGAAATACAAATCCGATGTGCTTATTCCTGAACCTGGCTAAATCTTTGTCCTTCAGCTGGCTGACCTCCGTTCCGTTGATCCTGATCAGACCTTCCGATGGTTTGAGGAGCGTGCCGGCGATCTGAAGAAAGGTTGTTTTACCTGCACCGCTTGCACCAACAATGGTGACTATTTCGCCCGGCTGTATATTTACGCTGATTCCTTTTAAAACCTGCAATGAACCAAAAGACTTGCTGATGTTTGTTGCCTCGATTATTGCCATGGCAATTCAGGAGCTGATATTATCCGTGATCTCGTTGATCTGCTCATGGATGTCTTCTCCACCCTTATTCAAATCTTTTGTCGCATCCGAAGCAGTTTCCGCAATATTCTGGTTTACAGTTGTTGAAGTTTCGTTAAAGCTTTGGCTCACATAACCGGCATTCTCGTTCATATCTTTTGAGATATCCGAGGTAATATCCGTTATATTTTTCTGGATTCCCCCAATACTGTCATTAATATCTCTGGTAATATCTCCGGTACTGTTGTTGATTTCTTTTTTAATATCGTCGGTGGCCTTTTTAAATTCGCGTAAACCCTTTCCAAGTCCCTTTGCCAGCTCGGGAATTTTACTTGATCCGAAAAGCAGCAGGAAAACCAGAAAAACAACCAGCAACTCACCCCCGCTGAGAAAAACAAAAATATGCTGCATAGATTTTATTTAAGCCTACAAATATAGTAAAAGATGCTAAAAAAACCCGGATCAGCAATCCGGGTTTTAAGAATCAATGAGCGCTTTATTGCGCAAGTTTTTTCTTGTCTCTCCTGATGCTGGTATCATATACCAGGGCAGATGCAATAAATACGGTGGAATAAATACCGGAGATCAAACCAATCAGCAGGGCAAAGGCAAATCCTCTGACGCTCTGGCCGGTGACGAAAAAGATAATGGCCACGGTAATCAGCACAGTAAGCGAGGTGATGATGGTCCGGCTGAAAGTATCATTGACTGCCTTGTTGATTAATGTCTTATAATCCATTTTGGGATGCAAAGCCCGATACTCCCTCACCCTGTCAAAGATTACCACGGTATCATTCACCGAGTACCCGACAATGGTCAGGACAGCCGCAATGAAAGTCTGGTCCACCTCCAGGGAGAAAGGCATCAATCCGTATAGCAATGAGAACCCGGCTATTACAAGAAAGGCGTCGTGGGCCAGTGAGGCTATGGCACCCAGTCCGAAGCTCCAGTTCCGGAACCTGAACCCAACATAAAGAAACATGAAAATCAGGGACAGGAAAATGGCAATGAAGGATTTTCGTTTGATGTCAGCTGCGATGGTAGGGCCAACCCGCTGCAATCCCTGAACATAATCGTCTTTAAACTGGTCATAGGTTACATTTTCACCGATAATAGGCCTGACACCCTTGTAGATTAACGCTTCTATCTGATTATCCACTTCGGGATCTTCCGAATCAACGCCATATTTGGTGGTGATACGCACTTTGTCTTCAGTGCCGTAGGTAATGACCGTCGGACGCATGCCAAGTTCAGTCTCAAGCAGCCCGGCAATTTCGACGGTGCTGACCGGCTTCTCAAACTGCACAATATAATTGCGTCCACCGGTAAAGTCGACACCCTGGTCAAGTCCCCGAATTACGAGTGAGCCAATTCCTACAAGTATAATTACACCGGACAGTATGTAAAACTTTTTCCGGTTCCCGATGTAATCGAGATTAATATTTTTAAAAGCACCGGCAGACAGTCTTGTGCTGAAAGTGAGCGCATTTGGATTCTTTTCGAGCCAGATTTCAAAGATCAGCCTGCTGATAAACAGCGTGGAGAACAAGGTGGTGATGATCCCGATAACCAGAGTGGTGGCGAAACCTTTCACCGGACCGACACCCTGCAGGTACAAAATGATACCGGTGATCAGGGTTGTGATGTTTCCGTCGATGATGGCGGATAAGGCATTCTTGTATCCGTCGGCGACGGCCATCTTAACGCCTTTGCCGGCCATCAGTTCCTCCCGGATACGTTCATTGATAAGGACGTTTGCATCCACCGACATACCGATGTTGAGCACGATACCGGCAATACCCGGCAGCGTAAGGGCAAGGCCCAGTGAAGCCAGAACTCCGATCAGGAAGAACATGTTCAGGAAGAGGACAACGTCAGCGACCAAACCTGCCCTTCGGGTATAATAGAAGATCATGAAGGAGAATATCAGCACGAAGGAAATCAGCAGAGAATTCAAACCCGTCCGGATGGATTCCTTACCCAGGGAGGGTCCTATAACCTCTTCCTGAATAATCTTACAGGGGGCAGGCATGGTGCCGGACTTCAGGAGATTGGCAAGATCTTCAGCTTCTTTGGCATCGAAAGAGCCAGAGATTTGTGAACTGCCGGTAGGTATTTCCTCATTGACCCGGGGATAGGAATACACATAATTGTCCATTACCACGGCAATTATATTCCCGACATTTTCACGGGTAAGTCGCGCCCAGATCTGTGTGCCCTGAGCATTCATATCCATGGAAACATAAGCCTCGCCGCTGTTTTCATTATACTGGTTCGTGGCCCGGGTAATCACATCCCCTGTAAGGGGCGGAAGACCATCGCGGCTCGTAACCTTAATGGCATGCACTTCATAATAATCAGTCGGTTTTTGGGTAGTCTGATTTATGATGGGCTCTGCCGACCAGAAATATTTGAAATTGCGCGGGAAAAGATTGCGCTGCATGGCCAGTCTGAGATACTGGTTCACCCGGGCCGTATCTTTATAATGAACCTGGCCGAAAACCGATCCCGGGAGCAGTTCGCCATTCTGACTGACGTAAGGAACCAGCACGCTGAACAACGGATTCTCCTGTAATAAAGCATCTGTGGAGGATGAAGCTGTGTCCTGTGCAGTTTTTGTACTATCCTGGGATAACTGCTGCAACAAAGCAGGAGTATCTTCATCGGGTGTCTGCTGGGTAACTGCAGCCTGGTTGTCAACAACATTCTGAGCTGCGGAGGTTTGAACAGCCGGAGTCGCCGATTTTTGCGATTTATTGATTTCTTTAACCAGGTTGTTTAATGCCAGTAAGCCGTTACGGATCTCAGCGTCGGTATTGCTGTAAGTTTCCCAGAATTCAAGACGAGCTGCTCCCTGCAAAAGTTTCCTGACCCTGTCTTTTTCTTCCACACCGGGCAATTCAACCAGGATCCGGTCACCGTTTTGCAGTCGCTGTACTGTGGGTGAAGTAACACCGAAGTGGTCAATACGGGTGGTGATGATGTTGAATGAGTTGGAAATGGCTTTATCTGCTTCATCCTGTATCACTTTCAGTACGTCAGCGTTGGATGTGTTGTAAGAGATGAGGTCTCGGAGTTCCGGTGCGGTAAAAACGGCGGAAAGTCTTGCATTCGGATCGACCTCTGCAAACGCCCGTCCGAAAAGGGTTACAAAATTCTCATTGGAACCCACCTGGTTCCTTTTGGCAAGCGCAAGGGCCTTGTTAAAGGTAGAATCCTTGGAATAATTGGCCATGGACCGGATGACATCCACCACAGAAACCTCGAGGATCACGTTCATACCACCCTGCAGGTCCAGACCGAGGTTTATTTCCCTTTCCTGGCATTCCCGGTAAGTATATTTTTTCAGCCACAGGAAATTATATACTGGCTCACCGGCTATGGAATCAAGGTAGTAATCAGCCTTTTTCAGGTCAACCACGTTCTGTGCATCCCGTGCATATTTCTTTGAGTCTTTCCTTACCTTATTTGTAACCACGGTGAATGAAAGCTGATATAGGCAGACCAGCACGAGCGCGATAGCCAATGTCCAGATGGCTCCTTTGTTACGCATTGCTATATTGATATTAGTTTATAAATCTGATTTTTTACAGTGGCGCAAATATATAAAATTTTCGGCATGACGAAACGGATTTTACAACCTTTACAACTTTTACAACTTTTACAACTTATTCCTTACTTTCGCCCCAAATATTCATTCCATGCTGGAAATCGACAAAACCCTGGTCAGTCTTGACGTGATCACATCCCATTTCACCTGTGACCTGAATGCTTGCAAAGGCGCCTGTTGTGTCACAGGGGATTCAGGCGCCCCGTTGGAAGCAGATGAAGTAAAGAAACTGGAAGAAATCTATCCGACCCTGAAACCCTTTCTCCGTGATGAGGCTGTTAGAAGCATCCAGGAACATGGAACATCGGTCATTGATATTGAAAGTGATACCGTAACCCCGTTAATTGAAGGGAAGGAATGTGCATATACGCTGTTTGAAAACGGAATTGCACGTTGCGCCATTGAAAAAGCCTTTATGGCAGGTGTTATTAATTTCCGGAAACCGGTTTCCTGTTACCTTTACCCCGTAAGGATCAAGAAATACCGGCAGTTTGATGCGGTTAACTATGACCGTTGGGAAATCTGCCAACCTGCAATCCGGTTGGGAGAAGAACAGCAAATGCCGGTTTACCTTTTTTGCAAAAACGCACTGTCCCAACATTACGGCTCACCATGGTTCAGCCTGCTGGAAACAGCCGCCAGAAACCTTGAGATCACAAGGAATTCTGACTCGCTGTAAACGGCGATACCTGCATTACTTAATCTTCCCGGCCCACAGGATGGCCTCCAGCAGGTGCTTTTGCAGTAACGGTTCATCATAATTGTCATCCCGATGACCCACGCCTGTGTACAAAGCACGTCCCCCGTCAAACTCATGGCACCAAATGAAGGGATGCTTTTCACCGTTTTCGCCACCCTGGTAACTTGTTTCATCAAGGTAAGCCAATACCTGAATGTCGGGACTGATGTTTTTAAAATTGTACCACTCGTCAGTCCGTGTCCATTGTTCCGGCAGGAAACCGACGGAAGGATGCAACCTGTCAGTAACCCGGATCGTGGCTTGCTGCTGGGCGGGATGGGAAAGGAAATAGGCCCCTACAAGCCTGTTGTACCAAGGCCAGTCATATTCGGTGTCTGTAGCGGCATGAATGCCGACAAATCCTCCGCCTGATTGAATATACTTTTCAAAAGCAGCCTGTTGTGCTTCATTGAGGATATCGCCAGTCGTGTTCAAAAAGACAATGACTTTATACTGTCTGAGGTTCTCAAAAGTGAATACATCTGCATTGCGGGATGTGTCGACCGCAATACCATTCTCGCTGCAAATATGCATGATGGTTGCCAAGCCTTTGGGAATACTTGTGTGATAGAATCCCTGTGTTTTGGCAAAAACCAGGACCTCAGGAGATGAAACGGGGGTGCAACCCTGCAATGACAACTGCAATGACAAGGTTACCCATGCTAAAACCAGACTTATTGTTTTCATACCGGCGATTTTAAGGTTTTCCGGATATGAAATTAGACAAATATTCGGAATCCTCACTTTGCTGTACAAAATATTAAACAGTCTGAGAATATCGTGAAAAAGTTTAATTCAAAAATATTTTCTATTTTTTTTGAATTAACCCCTATTTTTTTATTTATTTCTAAATATTTTTTTATTTTTTCTTATTTTTTAAGTGTTTTTTTTGGGGTGTATTCATTTTTTTATTATTTTTGTCACAAATATTTAAATAAAACAATATGGCAGAAATTCGTTTTAGCGCACTTTCAGAAGCATTTGGAAGGCAGGCAGTTCCTTATGAAACACCCAAAGGACTTATCTCGGATTACTTTGGCATTAATGTATTTGATAAAAGAAAGATGGTTAAATATCTTTCGAAAGAGGCCTATAACCATGTTATGGATGCTATTGAACAAGGCACCAGGATCGATCGGAAAATAGCCGATCAGGTTGCCTCAGGTATGAAAGCCTGGGCAATTGAGATGGGTGCTACTCACTACACGCACTGGTTTCAGCCTCTGACAGAAGGAACTGCGGAAAAACACGATACATTTGTTGATTTTGCAGACGACGGCACGGTAATCGAAAAATTCTCGGGATCATTGCTCGCCCAGCAGGAACCGGATGCTTCCAGTTTTCCAAGCGGGGGCATTCGAAATACTTTTGAAGCACGCGGATACACGGCATGGGATCCTTCATCCCCGGCCTTCATTGTTGGCAAGACCCTCAGTATACCCACCATATTTGTTTCCTATACCGGTGAGGCCCTGGACAACAAAACCCCGCTTCTCAAAGCCCTTCATGCCATCGACATGGCTGCCGTGGATGTATGCCAGTATTTCGACAAGGATGTAAACAAGGTCATATCAACCCTGGGATGGGAACAGGAATATTTTCTTGTTGATGAGGCCCTGTACAATGCCCGTCCCGATCTTGTACTTACCGGACGGACACTTATGGGTCATGCTTCCTCCAAGGATCAGCAGCTGGAAGATCAGTATTTCGGATCGATACCCGAAAGAGTATCTTCCTTTATGAACGAATTCGAAACAGAGTCTTATAAGCTGGGTATCCCGGTAAAAACAAGGCATAACGAAGTTGCACCCAACCAGTTTGAATGCGCCCCGATTTTCGAAGAATGCAACCTGGCCGTCGATCACAATATACTATTGATGGATTTGATGAGAAAGGTTGCCCGGCATCATCATTTTGCTGTTTTGCATCATGAAAAGCCCTTCAACCATGTTAACGGATCAGGCAAACATTGCAACTGGTCACTTGCTACCAATACAGGCATTAACCTGTTATCACCGGGCAAAAATCCAAAAAGCAATTTGCAGTTCCTTACTTTCCTGGTTAACACCCTGAAAGCCGTATATAAACATGCGGACCTTCTCAGGGCCAGCGTTGCAACCACTGGAAATGCGCATCGACTGGGAGCCAATGAAGCCCCTCCGGCCATCATTTCTGCTTTTATAGGCAAGCAGTTGACTGACATGCTTAATAAAATTGAGAAAAAAGTCTCCAATGATAAAATGACGCCGGACGAAAAAACAGAACTGAAGCTTAATATCATCAAGGTCCCTCCCATTTTACTTGACAATACCGACAGGAACCGGACATCCCCCTTTGCATTCACCGGGAATAAATTTGAATTCAGAGCGGTTGGTTCTTCGGCCAATACGGCTGTAGCTATGACCGTGCTGAATTCGGCAGTAACAGAGCAGCTTATTGAATTCAAGAAAGATGTTGATAAGCTGATTGCCAAGGATATCAAAAAGGATGAAGCCATATTCCAGGTTTTGCGGCAGTATATTACCGATTCCAAACCCATCCGTTTTGAAGGCAACAATTACAGTGATGAATGGAAGAAAGAAGCTGCCAAACGCGGACTTTCCAATTTAACCAATCCTGTGGAAGCCCTGGATGCCTATCTGTCTCCAAAATCCAAAAAGCTTTTCACGTCCCTCGATGTATTAACGGAACGTGAAAATGAAGCCCGCGCTCACGTACGCTGGGACATTTATACCAAACGCGTTCAGATTGAGGCACGCGTAATGGGTGACCTGGTTATGAACCACATTGTTCCGGTAGCTATTCGTTACCAGTCCGAGCTTATTGAAAATGTAAAAGGCCTGAAGGAACTATTCAACGAGAAGGAGTACAAGGAGATGGCAGGCGCCCGGCTTGAACTGATCCGTATGATTTCGCAGCACATCAGTTATATCAAAGCCAAAACCAATGAAATGATCGAGGCCCGCAAAGTGGTCAATAAAATTGAAGATGAAAGAGAGAAAGCCATGGAATATTCAACCAAGATTTTTTGTTTCCTCGATGATATCCGTTATCATGTTGACAAGCTGGAGCTGATCGTGGATGATGAATACTGGCCGTTGCCCAAATACCGCGAACTGCTGTTCATCCGCTAAGATACTTCTGTTAGGTTAATCCCGTCCCGCCCCGGCTGGACGGGGCAGCCCTCCTCCCGCACCGGCGGGGCGGGGGCTTTTTTTGTTCCCGGCTCACAAAAGCTTTCCATCCTGTGTATATCTTCTTTTTACTATATTTGTTCATTATACTATTTTTGTATACGAAGTCTGATGATCATCCGTTTATCACTGTAAAAACATTGAAAGAAAATGAAACAAGTGAAATATCTCCTGTTCGCTTTCCTGCCCGTCTTTCTGCTCCTGCCGGTGGACGCCCAAAATAAAAGAGCATCAAAAGCTTATACTACTTTCGATGCAGGAGAGTATTATATCGCCGTTGATCAGTTTAAGGAAGCCTATCAGAGGACTACTGACAAAAAGGAAAAGTTGCACATGGCTTTTTACATCGCCGAATGCTACCGCAAAATGGATAACGCTCCCCAGGCCGCTCTTTGGTATGGCAAGGTGATTGCCAAAGATTATGAAAATCCGCTTTCTGTATTGTATTATGCCGATGCGCTCCGAAAGAACCAGAATTATGAAGAAGCCAAAGCCCAGTACCAGCGGTATAAAGAACTGGTTCCCGATGATCCCCGCGGATCCGATGGCATTCTTTCCTGTGATTTTGCCCTGCAATGGATTGACCAGCCCACAGGTTACCAGGTAGAAGAAATGAAGTTCATCAATTCAAAGAACAACGATTACAGTCCCTTTTATTCCCGTTCCGACTACCAGGAGTTGTATTTCACCTCTTCAAGGGATGAAACAACAGGCAATGCCGAACATGGCGGCACCGGTCAGCAGTTCGCGGATGTTTTCTTTTCTTCCATGGACAAAAAAGGCAAATGGAGTACACCCCTGCCCCTGCCCGAAACAGTTAACACCGAAGCAGAAGAAGGCACACCTGTATTCTCCACGGATTATAATACCATGTACTTTACACGGTGCAACGTAAGCAAGCGTAAAGCCCTGGGATGTGAGATTTTCACCGCCACCCGTGACGGTGATAAATGGGTTGATGTTCAGTCGCTGGGCCTGGCCGACGACAGTACGGTAATCGCCCACCCGGCTGTTTCACCCGACGAACTGACGCTCTATTTTGTTTCTGACATGGCAGGGAGCATAAAATCTTCCGAAGGTATTAACAGCAAAGATATCTGGATGGCAACCCGCGCCAGCGCAAATGCAAAATGGGGCAGCCCGGTCAACCTGGGGAGTCCCGTCAATTCGCCGGGAGATGAATTATTCCCCTATGTGCATGCCGACGGAACCTTGTATTTTTCATCAAACGGACATATCGGCATGGGCGGACTTGACATTTACAAAGCAGTCAAAAGCGAAAGCGGACAATGGCAGGTTGATAACATGAAATATCCGGTCAATTCTGCTGCTGATGATTTCGGGATCATCTTTGAAAAGGAACGTGAAAGTGGCTATTTTTCGTCCTCCCGAAAAGGCAAGACAGGTGATGATATTTACTCCTTCCTGTTGCCCCCTCTCAAATTCAGCATTGTTGGAGTTGTGAAAAATGAAAAGACCGAAGAGATCATCCCCGAAGCCATCATTAAATCCATTGGCAGCGACGGTATAACCCTTGACACAAAAACCGGACGGGACGGTATTTTCAGGTTTACCTTGAAACCCGGTACGGATTATGTATTTATTGCCGAAAAACCTGGCTTTTTAAAGGGTAAGGAACGGGAATCCACCAAAGGGATCTCACAAAGCACTGAATTCAAAACCGAGATCTTCCTGGCTTCCATCGAAACCCCCATCGAGGTGGAGAACATCTTTTTCGATCTCGACAAGGCCGACCTGAGGCCGGAATCTATGGTTTCTCTGGATAAACTTGTAGAAACCCTTAATGATAACCCGAATATTGTCATTGAGCTGGGCTCACATACCGATTCTCGGGCATCTGATGCTTACAATATGGACCTGTCACGCCGCAGAGCCCAGTCGGTTGTAAATTATCTGATTGAAAAAGGCATATCCCGAGAACGTCTGGTTCCCAAGGGATATGGTGAATCACAGCCCAAAACTGTCGACAAACAGGACAACGCGGCCTATTCTTTCCTCCCATTAGGCACGGTTCTTTCCGAGAATTTTATCAATGGCCTGAGTGATGAAGACCGGCAGGAAATGGCGCATTTCCTCAACAGGCGGACGGAGTTTAAAGTACTTAGAACAGATTATTCTGCGAAGTAATTAGCAGTCATTTAGTCGTGCAGTCGTTTAGTCGTGCAGTCGATATGTGTCTTTAATAGCAGAACGTCTGCAAGTCTGCATGACTGCATGACTGCATGACTGCATAACTGCAAGACTGCAAGACTGCATAACTGCATAACTGCATAACTGCATAACTAATTAAAATCCTATATCAGAAGTAGACTCTACATTACTCTTATTCCCTGCCCTATCCATGATGTAAAAATCATACCGGATGGTGTCGTAAGGCGGGATCAGAAAATAATAGATCCGAACTTTGATTTCACCCTGGATGGTTTTGTTCTGACCAGTGCGGTCAAGCCGTTCATTGGAATGTATGGCATATTTACGTCCGTAAATATCCATATCAATAGAATCGTAGGTCTGATCGACCTTTTGAAAAGGGATTATGTACAGGTTAATAGTATCCTCGGGATATTCAATCGTATCCACGCCAAAATCAGCATCACCATCCCGGAATGAAAAAACCAGCTCGCCTGATTCAATGGTTAAATCCAGGGTATCCACCAGATACCGTGAATAACTTTTAAAGTGGATCTCCGGCACATCGCTGACTTTTTCAAAAGGCTCACAGGATAAAAAAAGGATTACCGGAAACAGGAGTGCCGGTATAATGAAGCGCATTGTTTTCATAACTATATTGCCTGGTTTTGAACAGAATGCCTCAAATTATAAGCCAAATTTATTTTTTTCGCATGAATATTTGTATAGGGACCCCGGTAAAATCAAAATTTTGTCGGATTTGATTCTCCAGGTAACGCTTGTAAGGATCCTTCACATATTGCGGGAAATTGCAGAAAAAAGCAAAAGCCGGAGCATAGGTGGGCAACTGGGTGACAAATTTAATCTTCACGTACTTGCCTTTGAGGGCCGGAGGCTGGTATTGCTCGATGACTTTGAGCATAACCTCGTTCAGCACGGAAGTCGGTATCTTGCGTCTCCTGTTGTTGCAGACCTCCATGGCCTTTTCGATCACCTTGTGTATGCGCACCTTGTTCAGGGCAGAGATAAATAGTACCGGAACATTCCGGAAAGGTGCAACTTTCTCTAGAATTTCCTTTTCATAATCCCTGGCCGTGTTCGTTGATTTTTCAAGCAGGTCCCATTTATTTACCAGGATCACCAATCCCTTGTTGTTCTTGTGGATGATGCTAAGTATGGATAAATCCTGGGATTCAAGCCCCTGGGCGGCATCAATCATGAGCAGGCAAACATCCGAATACTCAATGGTGCGGATTGAACGCATAACGGAATAGAATTCTATGTTTTCCGTAACCTTTCCCTTCTTTCTGATTCCAGCTGTATCAACCAGAAAAAAGTCGTGATTGTATTTGTTGTACCTGGTGAAAATCGAATCGCGCGTGGTGCCGGCAATCGGTGTGACGATATGCCGATCTTCACCGAGAAGCGCATTGATCAGCGTAGATTTACCCACATTGGGTCGTCCGACCACTGCAATGCGAGGCAATTCAGGAAGTTCCTCCTCCACAGCTCCGGCAAATGCTTTCACCACGTCATCCAGCAGATCACCGGTGCCGCTTCCGCTTATGGAAGAAATCTTATACAGCTCTCCCAGTCCCAGTTTATAGAAGATGTCCCCTTCATATTGCTGCATGGTATGATCAACCTTATTCACAACCACAAAGGTTTTTTTGGTGCCTTTGCGCAAAAGCCCGGCAATGGTATTGTCCATATCCGTAATGCCTTCCCGGACATCCACCAGGAATATCAGGACGTCGGCTTCCTCAATGGCCAGCAAAACCTGCTTTCGTATTTCTTCCTCGAAGATATCATCCGAACCTTCCACATATCCACCGGTATCAATTACAGAAAATTCCACTCCGTTCCATACCGATTTGCCATAATGCCGGTCGCGGGTTACGCCGCTTGTCTCATGTACAATGGCTTCGCGACTTTCGGTAAGCCGGTTAAACAACGTGGATTTCCCAACATTCGGCCGACCCACTATGGCAACAATATTACTCATTCCTTGATATGCTTTATCATTTTACCCAATTTGTGCAAAGGTAGTCAATATCCGAACTTTTTCAGGATTTTGTCCTTATTGCGCCAATCTTGCGCTACCTTAACCTGCAATCCCAAATAGACTTTGGTACCCAGGAATTTTTCAATATCGAGGCGGGCATCAATGCCCGTTTTTTTCAGCGCTCCACCCTTATGCCCGATAATGATGCCTTTTTGTGTATCACGCATCACGTGAATGATTGCATTGATACGAACCATATCTTCGGATTCCCGGAATGAATCGATCACCACTTCACAGGAATAAGGGATCTCCTTTTTATAGTTCAGAAATATTTTTTCGCGGATGATTTCCGACACAAAGAAGCGTTCGGGCCTGTCGGTAAGCGATTCTTCGGGATAATAAACAGGACCCTCGGGAAGTCTTTCCAGGATCAAAGCAAACAGATCGTTCAGATTGTGTTTAAGCAGTGCGGATATCTGAATAAGCGATGCGTCGGGAAGCATTTCCTTCCATTGCGCAGAAAGAATCTCAAGTGACTCAGGCGTTGCCAGATCTGTTTTGTTAATAGCTACAATGACCGGGGCGGAAGATTTTCTGATTTTTTCTACAAAATTTAAATTTTTGTCGGGTGTCTCCACCACATCGGTTACATAGAGGATAACATCGGCATCTGAGAGGGCTGTCCTTACAAACCGCAACATGTTTTCGTGCAGTTTATAAACGGGTTTTACAATTCCGGGCGTATCTGAAAAAACAATCTGGAAATTTTCACCGTTAACAATACCCAGGATCCGGTGACGGGTAGTCTGCGCTTTTGCTGTAATTATTGAAAGACGTTCGCCCACCATCTCATTCATGAGGGTAGATTTCCCAACATTGGGATTGCCGATTATATTTACAAAGCCTGATTTAAACATCTTTTATATTTATAAATAAAGGGCTAAAGCCCTGTTTGTCTTCTGCATTCATTGACCCCAGGGTGAAGCCTGGGGCTTTTGATGACATTCGCCTATTCAATTACCCTGGGCTTCAGTCATCACATATTCAACTGCAATGTCAATTTAAATGCAAAGTTATCCATAGTTTCAGGAAATGCATAGGAACCATACCGGTACATAACACCAAAACCATAGCGCAATATCTGGATCCGGAAGATATTATTAATCAGCAAACCGCTTTCAAAATATCCTTTGCCCATGGTTTTAAAAGATATATTCTCGTGGTGCCCGGCATTCCTGAGCTCACCAAAGCCCATGTTCTGAACAAAGGCGATTTCCGGCTGAAATTTTCCGCGTGGTTTGAACAGAAGTTTCCCGAAATCCTGCTTCAAAAAAAGGGCCAGGAACCTGTCGGACAGGAATTCATTGAAACGCATGGTGCCGAAGGAGTGTTCTGCTTCCAGGGTAAATGATTTGTAACTGCCCATCCCCACGTATAGTTTACTATAAGGTACATCCCCGGTAACCATACCTGCAACCAAAGCAAGACGGGTATCTCCGAAAGTCCTTGTTGTAAAAACTTTCGTGATTTTCAATTCGCTGCGCCGGTAATTAAAATCCCCTCTTAGTCCGGTCACCCCGAGGGCCAGGTTATAATAAATCACCGGATAAACGGTTCCCATAGAGAATTCATTGCCCCTGGGCGTTTTCATGAAGGTTTCCTTGAAGGCATACTTCAACCGGATACCCGTTTCAGTGAGGTAAAATCGTGTCAGAAGAACCTGGGGATTGCCTTCGTTGAGGCTGTAACCGTATCCGTTGGTTGGGATAATCGTACTGTGGATCAGATATGTCTGCGCTGTCAAATATTTCAGGGCTCGGAATGCTGCAGACGCTTCAACCTCCCTGGTCTGGTCCATTACCTCAATCATATAATCCCTGATGAATGCTGAACCCGATATATTCCAGGATTCATTGAACCTGACACCTCCCGATTCATTCACATCATTCCGGTAAAGCAAAGTAAATCCAAGTTCATGAACCGGCCAGAGATGAAAGGTTAAGCTGCCGCTGTATTTAAAAGCCTTGTCATGCAGGCCGTAAGCAAGATATCCCCCCAGTGTGAATTTCCTGGAGAGCTGGCTGGTGGTTTTTCCTCCGGCCCCGAATCTGAAACCCTCATATGGATTATAGTCCACAAACCTCCGCAGATTAAAACTCCAGTATCGTCCCGGCAAATAACCTGTGAAAAGGGTTTCAAAAGAGTTGATGGTCCGGTCAAGATGTTCAGCTTTACCAAGGCTGTCAATTACCCGGTAAGTTTCTAGTTCCCTGATGCTGAGTGAATCAACGCGGTAAGCGTTCCAGACCTCCTCGGGCTGTTTGTGTGCTGCAGGGCTGACCTCAAGTTCAACCTTGTCGAACTCATCCTTATCATAAGCCGGGTTGAATTTGACATTCACAATATAGGACTTTCCGTTGCCAACTATATTCACAGGCATTTTGCCTCCGCCGAACTGTGCCGTATTGAAAGTTACGCTGGTGTTCAGCATAGTCGGAAACCACCGGGAGGACTCCATAAAATCATATTGCTGCTGAATGGAAGCCCTGAACATGGCATCCTCCTCACTGGCTTCGGCCAGCACATTTTGCACGGCATACCCGTTTGAATTGATGTAGAGTAGTCCTTTCAAACCCTCAAAATTACGTCCTTTCCAGGGTCTGAACGAAATAATGAAAACCGTATCCTGGCGCTCTGTATATACAGTATCCTGAATAATAAAGAAATACTTGTCGGTGCTGCCCGGACTGATAGGATTAATGAACTTCCTGTTGGCAATGTTCACGAAATCATCATAGAACGAAAATGACTGAAACTGCCTGGCCAGCACCATGAAGGAGGGTTGTGAGATGCCGGACACCCTGGATGCGATGACCTCTTCCCTGTTCTTTTCCGGAGAAAAAAACTTACGGCTGCTTACCGATTCAATGATCAATAAATGCTGTTTATCCAGGAACCGTTGCAGGTCAATCCTGCCCTTCTGGTCCATGCCAATGGGAATGCTGTCAGGCAGGGTGAACTTTCCCCGGACTGTTGAATCATTTGGCGCCGATACCCGGGAAGTATCGGGATCAATGTCAAATACCATTTTTTCATAAGCAATGTAGGAAAACGGACCGGCTTTCTCGGGATTATTTTTATTCCGGTTTTCGGATGCCAGTTTAATAATGCGATGTGCCGGGTTCTCCCCGGGATATACAACGACCTCAGCAATATCGTAAGGCTCAGGAACCATGCGGATAATCAGGTTATTACCGGATCTGACTGTCTGGTATGAGATAGTGATCTGCCGGTAACCCAGGTATCTCAGTTTCAGAAACTGCACATTTTTTGACCGCGGAATACGGAATATCCCTTCGAGATTGGTCACAACTCCCTGTCCCGATGCATTATATACAATGCTGACGAAAGCCAGCGGTTCGTGACTTATGCTATCGGTCACCCTGCCCGTAACATAGTCATCCTGCGACCAGAGCCACCCGCATGGCACAAGAACCACAATCAGCAGAAGCAGTCGCCGGATCATAAATTTATCCAACTATTTCATGAATTTCGCGGATCATTTTTGATGCGAGAGCTTCCGCCTTTTCAGGCGATGTGCTTTCACTGATAATCCTGATGATAGGTTCGGTATTGGATTTGCGCAAATGCACCCATTCCCTGTCAAAATCAATCCTGATACCGTCGCGATCATTCACCGGGTAATTCCTGTAATTCTCACGCACTGTGAGAATCAGCCGATCAACATCAACGTCGGGCCGGAGCTCGATCTTATTTTTGGAGTTGAAATAATCCGGATAGGTTTTCCGCAATTCGGAACATTTCTTCCCCGATTTGGCCAGGTGGGTCAGGAAAAGAGCAATGCCGACCAGGGCATCCCGGCCATAATGCAAACCCGGGTAAATAATGCCTCCGTTACCTTCTCCGCCAATGACTGCATTGGTTTTCTTCATTTCAGTAACGACATTGACTTCTCCTACGGGAGCTGCTGTATATGAACCGCCGTATTTTTGGGTAATGTCACGGAGCGCCATGGTGGATGACAGATTGGATACCGTATTACCGGCATGCTGACTGAGAATATAATCCGCTACGGCCACCAATGTGTATTCCTCACCAAACATGGAACCGTCCTCATTCACAACCACAAGCCGATCCACATCGGGATCGACCACAAAGCCGAGATCTGCCTTGTGTTTAACCACTTCACCTGAAATATCGCCAAGATATTGCGGAAGAGGCTCGGGATTATGGGGAAAGATTCCGGAAGGAGTGCAATACAACTCGACAATCTCATGCACGCCGAGCTTTTTGAGCAAGGTCGGTAGAATAATTCCCCCAACGGAGTTGACACAATCAATGACCACTTTAAATCCGGCCTTTCCGATAGCTGCGACATCTACATATTTCATTTCAGCTACCTTTTCAACGTGCAGGGCATCCATCTTGTCAAAACGACTAAGTTTTCCGAGTTCAGTCGCCTGGGCGTATTCTGTATTGTCCCTGGCAGCAATGGCCAGCAACTCGGCTCCCTCTGACGCAGAAATAAATTCACCACTTTCACCCAGTAGTTTCAGCGCGTTCCATTGGCCCGGATTATGACTTGCCGTAAGAATGATACCTCCATCCGCCTTGTGGTAGGTGACACCTATTTCAACGGTAGGCGTTGTGGCAAATCCCAGGTCAATTACGTGGATACCCATTCCCATTAAAGTTCCGGCAACCAGCATGGAAACCATCTCTCCTGATATCCTTGCATCCCGACCAATAACAACCCTGTAAGCTGCCTTTTCACGCTTCTGTTTGATTTGGGTGCCGTAGGCAGAAGTAAACCGCACAATGTCAAGCGGGGTAAGTGATTCTCCGGGCAGGCCTCCAATGGTTCCGCGAATCCCGGATATCGATTTAATTAATGTCATAAGTGGTTTTTTAGGAATTTTAACTATATAAAGCAGTTCGATTTTAGTACTTTTAGAACTGCAAAATTACGTATTTAAATTGTACTTCAACTATGGTCATAGCCAGAGGTTCCAGAAAATCGGGAGCTGCATCCCAAAAAAGAAGCGCTCCTGCGAAAGGAAAAGCACCGATAAAAACAGAACGGAAAGTGCCCCGAACGAAAAGACAGTTCAAAGAAATGCCCAAAACGGGTCATGAAAGTGAGTTCATCCGTTTGAACAAATACATTGCCAGCACAGGTATCTGCTCCAGGCGTGAAGCCGATGAATTTATTCAGGCCGGGCTTATCACCGTGAATGGAAAACTGGTCACTGAGCTGGGTGTTAAGGTCAGTTCAACGGACCAGGTGAAATACAACGGGGAAACATTGCGCGAAGAAAAAAAGGTTTACATTCTGATGAACAAGCCTAAAGATTATGTTACTACCGTTGAAGATCCGCATGCAAAAAAAACCGTTCTTGAGCTTGTGAGAGGCGCCTGCAAAGAAAGGGTCTATCCGGTGGGACGGCTTGACCGCAATACCACGGGTGTTTTGCTGCTTACAAATGACGGTGAAATTACCAAAAGACTGACGCATCCGAGATTTGAAAAGTTAAAAATCTATCATGTATACCTGAATAGAAATCTGAAACAGGGAGACATGGATAGGGTAGCATCCGGCATTACCCTGGAGGATGGTTTTATTAAAGCTGATTCCATCAGCTATGCTGATCCGGTAGATAAAAAACAGGTTGGCATTGAGATCCATTCAGGACGGAATCATATTGTACGCAGGATCTTTGAAAACCTGGGGTATGAAATTGCCAAACTCGACAGGGTTTATTTTGCAGGATTAACCAAGAAAAACCTTCGCCGGGGAGAATGGCGGTTTCTTTCGGAGAAAGAAATCGCCATGCTGAAAATGAATGCCTTTAAATAATCAGATCTTAATTCCCATGAACAGCACGTCATCTACCTGGTCATAGTTCTCTTTCCACAGGTTGAAGGTGTTTTTCACGTGCGTGTACTGTTCTTCCATGGGTTTCAGGTGAATATCCTGGAGGAGGTTCTTCAGTCTCACCATTTTAAATTTTTTACCCATGGGGCCTCCGAACTGATCTGAATAACCGTCGGAGAACATATAGATGATGTCGCCTTTGCTTAATTGAAGACCTTCATCTTCAAAAAGGTTCTCTTCCCGGTCATAATGTCCCCCCACTGAATTCCGGCTTCCCTTCACAAAGTATTCCTCACCGTTGCGGTAAATAATCATGGGTCGCATGGCTGAGGCATATCTGACATAATGTGTTTTGAGATCAATTTCACAAACAATGATATCCATTCCGTCACCCGGCTTGGTACCATCTTCGAGATTCTGATTGAGTGTATTTCTCAATTCATTATCCAGAACCTGTAAAACCTGTGAAGGAGAATTACCGGCTTCACGTGTGCAAATATCCTTGATCAGTGTTGAACCGATCATTGACATAAAGGCTCCCGGTACCCCGTGTCCTGTTGAATCCGCACAAACAATGGTGAACTTACTGTTGTTTACCTGGTCGAACCAGTAAAAGTCACCACTCACAATGTCCCTGGGGCTGTAGAAAACAAAACATCCTGAAAAGTGTTGCTGGAGCCTCCTGATGGGTGGCAGCATACTGGTTTGTATGCGTTTTGCATAATTAATACTGTCGGTAATATCCCGGTTTTTTATTTCGATGACCTCCTTCTGCTCCACGACCTCCTTGGTTCGCAGGGTAAGTTCCCGTTCCAGGTATTCCTGCAATTGTTTTTGCTTGCGTTCCCGTATTTTGATGATCAGGTATACAGCTGACACAAGGGCAAGAATTGATAAAGCCATGAACCACCAGGTTTTCCAGAATGGCGGTTTTATCCTGATTTTAACGATTACCGGTGTTTCCTGGCTGAGACCTTCGTTATTAAAAGACCTCAGGTAGAAAATATATTCCCCATCCTCGATCCTCGGATAGGTAACATAGGTTTGGGCTGTGACATCGGACCATTCCAGATCGTTCCCTTCGAGCTTGTACTGGTAGCGAACCGACTGCGGATCACTATAATTCAGACCGATGAAGTCAATTCTCAGTTTATAGGGACGGTATGGAAGGACTATTTCTTTCGTGAAATCATAAGGCTTGTCAGAAATCAGAAGGTTCACAATGTTGGTGAATGGTGGCTGCTTTTTCGCATTTTCCAGGGAAGGATCATAGGTAACAAGACCTTCGGTGGTACCAAAATACAGGACCCCTGTTTTATCAACAAACGAAGCATTCGGATTGCAGTCACCGGTAATATCCATGTTCTTATCAAAAACGCTGATTTTCATGGTCGTTGTGTTGATCCTGCTCAATCCGAGCCTGTGCCCGATCCAGATGCTCTGATCAGATCCTTTTGCCAGGCTGTAACAATAATTTGCTTTCAAACCCGAGGAAACAGTGAACTGGTATACAGAATCATCCTTGAAATAAACAATTCCGTCACCATAGGTTGCAGCCCATATGCCTCCCTGATCATCTTCAATTACAGATTTAAACTCAATTTCGGTATTTCCCGACGGGTAAAGATTTTTGATGCTGTCATCCTCTGTCAGCTGGAAAATGCCATTGGCGCGGGTTGCTATCAAAAGTCTGCCTTTGCTGTCAAAATAGATCTGTTCAATACTGTTATGCGGCAATCCGCTGGTGGTGGTAAAATGTATAGCTTCACGCAGATCCTTACCGAATTTGTAGATCCCGTCCCTGGTGCCCAGGTAAACATACCGGTCACTGGTGGCGATAGCGCTTACCTGATTGCCGAGGGATCCGGCTTCATAGGCAATTTTGCGGACAGCACCACTCCTGACATCCATCAGAAATAAACCGTTTTTCTCAGTGCCTATGTAAAGCTTGTTCCCTTCGATATGCAATACAATAATCCTGTCTGCCGGAACGCCGGCAATTCTGGTAACGGATCTGTCAGCACCCTTTTTACCGCGGAATAATCCACCGGGTCCTCCCAGGTACATTATGCCTTCATCGGTGATAACAACGGACTGGATGTCATTGTCCAGCCCATTCACATCCTGCTGCAAAAAAGAAAATGCCTGTCCGGTAAATAAATTCAAACCGCCTCCATAGGTAGCAATCCAGATATTACCTTCGATATCTTCAAACACCTTCTTTACCGCATTTTCAGAAAGTCCGTTCTGCTTATTATATAAAGTTACCGAAGTAAAATTCCCGTTCTTGTCAGGCAAGCCCAACCGGTATAATCCACCTAATAATGTACTGATCCATAAATGCTTATCAGAATCCTCAAGCACTGACTGCACTTTTGCCGAACCTAACCTGGATTCAGTGGCTGTTTTGGTGAGATCATAGGTATCTCCATGCCATGTTAGCCGGAAGATCCCGTCTTCCTCGGTTGCTATCCAGAATGTATTCTCAGCATAAGAAGGCTGAATATCCTGTATTTTGATAAAATCAAGCTCTGAAATCTTCAAAAGAACCTTAGCACTGGTGCCTGTCCCGTCGATCGAGTAAACGGTTAATCCTTCCATGGAACCCAGCAAAAGCATTTTGCCTTTTACGGACAAAGCTGTAAACAAACCCTTGTCAATGCCGGAAACGGGTTTCGCTGCTCCTGTTTGTGTATTCAAACTGAAGAGTCCGTTGTTCTGTGTGGATACAATAAGGTCTCCATCTTCCATTGCTGCAAAACCGGTAACAGCGCTTGTAATTTCTACTCCTGGCTTTACGGTGGAGAATGAAGATCCGTCATATTTGGCGATATCCCCGCTCTGGTAGCCAAACCAGAGGACTCCCCGGCTGTCTTTGATGCTTGACTGGGCCACCTCGGTACCCAGCGAGTCCTGTAAGATATCCGTGTCAAATGCAGTTCCGTTGAAACGGCATAATCCCTGTCCGGTTCCTATCCAGATATACCCGTGGTTATCCTGGCTGACTGTATATACGTATTGATGCGAGATGCCTTCGGTTAATCCGAAATGGCTTATCCTGTATTCCTGGGATGTGCCTGGCAGGGAAAAGAAAAGGGCTATAGCCGCTAGAACTGAACAAAAAACCTTGCGCATAGGTAAAAATTATTTCTTCGTCATGGGTCTGACATCAATGCCAGCCTTATACTTGGGAACACCGCCGATTGGAATAACGTAGAAGGGCAATAACTCTCCATACTGGTTGCGGACATTAACAACCACGTTGTTGTTTTTGACAGGTGGTGTTTTTCGCTTGATAAACTGAATATCGAGGGAAGTGTTTTTTTCTTCATCAAAGATGGTGAATTCTTTCTCGGTCCATACATCTTCTCCGGATACCGGGCAGAGCTGGCCCTTGCGGGCAACAGATACACAGCGTATCATTCCGTCAGAATCCCAGTCAAAATTGGAGAGTTTCACCGAGATGGTCCTGTCGTCAACCAGCGGGTAGATGTGCGATACTTCTGCAGCATTGTCATGCATACGAAACGAATATTCATATGCAAAGGCATTGGCTCCCTCTATGGCTTTGTTCTCATCCATCTTGGTCGAAAGGAAATACCTGTATAGGTTGCCATCATCTCCAGCCGCGCCGTCACAGATCACTTTAAATACATAGCCGTCGAATCTTTGTACAAATTCACCTTCTGATGGATTGAAAGGTCCGAAAGTATACCACTTGTTATCAAAATCGATCTGGTTTCCGAATGTTTTCGAGGCAAGCAGGTTCCCGCTCTTGTAGTTGCCTTTGGGTGATGTTTCCATTGCGTCTTTGTGCGAATAACTTTCTTTGCCCCCATATACCGAATACGTCATCTTTGTATCAAAGACTCCGTTCAGCTCATCCGTTGCGCCGCTGATATCAGGATCATACACCCTTATATAAACCGATTGTGAAAAACCTTTGGGTACAAGAAAAAAGAAAGTCTGCGAGAAATCATCATCGCCCCAGGATGTTCCTGCTTTCGGGCCAAAAGTCATGAGATAAGGAATATTTTCATCTCCTGCTGGTACAGGCTGGGCTTGTAAACCGGCAGTAATGAACAGGACTGATATTAGAAATGAGAAGTACTTCATAGGATATAATTCAGACGTTCGGTTGTTGTTTACTTGCTATACGATAAAAAACGGGAATAGATTCATTTTATACATGAATCCTCAAAGGGCAATTACTTTTGCGGGTTAACCACAATAATTTTGCGGGTTATGCAGCTTGCGCGTTCAGGTTCATTTTTGTCATCCTTTTTATCGGTTACCCCCAGTGTGAGATGATAAGTACCGGGGAAAACATAAAGGTGCTTCGCATCGGATCCGGAGGCCCGGAATCCGTCACCAAAATCCCAATAGTATTGATCAATGGTAAAATCCTTCAGATAGGTCTCGTGTCCGTTCACGGTTATCTCCTGTCCCTGTGCCACTGTCTCCGGGCTCTGGATATAAGCCTGCTCGATTTTTGACACTACAAAGGTATAATCTGCCTGGTTGGCCATTAATTCCCTGGTAAGCTTGTCAATGATATTTAGCTTTACCTGATAGGTGTCGGGCCTGGCAAAACAATGCTCTGCTTCAAGCGCTCTGATTATAGTTCCGTCACCCAGGTCCCATTCATAGGCAAAGGTTGTTGTATCCACCTCGTTGTTGTTGGGCTCATAAAATACGAAACAATAATCATTTTCCTGCTGATCGGGACAATGTGTGAAAGTGGGAACTGTTGAATAGGCTGAAAGAATATCCGCTGAACCTGAGCGGTCCGAAACAAAATAGCCTGTATCTGCGGCTGCATTAAGAATCAGCCCATAATCGTCGTGGTTTGAATTGAATGGTTCTGACATAGACACGGGTTTTTGCCATACACCGTCAATTTTTACGGTATAGAATATATCCAGGTCACCTTTCTGTGTCAAACCCCTGGATGAAAAATATAGTCTTCCGCTGGAATGCAGAAAAGGAAAGACCTCGTTTTTAGAAGTATTGATGGCCGGTCCCAGATTTTCGGGTGCTGCCCACCGCCCGTTTTCCAGACTCGAAACATAAATGTCCATTCCTCCAAAACCGCCCGGGGCATCCGAGCAAAAGAACAGCAGGGTGCCGTCATCAGAAAGGCAGGGGTAACCCGTATTGTATTCGGGTCTGTTGAACCTGAACTGGGTAAGATTTACCCAATCACCACCCGACCAGGTGGCACTGAATATCCCGAAGGTTGTATCTGCCCGGTTCTTGTTCCTGGAACTCATCGATACATTGATTGAACGGGTGAAATAAATGGTTTTCCCGTCTTTACTGAATGTACACGGACCTTCATATAAAAAAGTGGTGAGCTCCCTGGACATCAGCCTGGGATGATCAAACTTGCCGGGTTTCTTCTGTTCCGCCACATAAAGGTTGGTGAACATATTATAGTTCAGGTCGATATAACTGGTAAGCACTTCATTTTTCCTGTCGGAGCAAAACACGATTCCGTTCCGGTAAAATGCCGGTGCCATCTCCCTGGCCGATGTGTTTAATGGCAGGCGTTTCACCTCAAAGTGATCCTGGGAAAAAAGCCCGGGGCAGGCATAAAGAATCAGGAATACGGATAAAAATATTTTTTTATTGGAACACATCGTTGTTTAAAATATCGTCGGGTTTGCTGCTCTGATCTGATATCCGAAATTATACTCCAGGGCAATCTCAAAGGAGCTCCGGTTATAGGCATTCAGGTCGTTCAATCCGTAATCATAGGCAATGCCCACCCGCAGCTGATAGTTTATTTTGTAGTCAAGCAACATTACTATTGCCTGTTTGCTGCGGTAGGATGCGCCAACACGAAGGGCATCCTTGTATAACAAGCTTAAACCGCCGTCGGCAATGACCCCGCCTGCCTTATCATATTCCACCAGGCCCGAAGGCTGCAACTGCCAGTTATCAGCAAGGTCAAATGTAATTCCTGCCGTAAGGTAATACGCATATTTATTGAAATCGTGATAGGCTGTGACATCGCCCGTCTCATTGGTTTCATAACCCAGGATTAGCGGCACTGACAGGCCTGCATAGAACTTTCGGGTGTAATAATACATCCCCATGCCAAAATTCGGCAGCAGGTAACTGCTCGACTTCTCACTGAAAACGACATCATCTCCACCCAGATCGATCAGCTCAAATTTTCCGGTGGAAATGCCGCCTTTCAGTCCCAGGGAAAGCTTTCCGTTCCCCAGCGTCAACCGGTGCGCATAATTTACATAAATGCCCGTATACTTGCGCAGCCCGATGCTTTCATTCATTACCAGCAATCCCAGTCCCATCTTTGTGTTTTTAAAGGGAGTGTGAAGGCCGGCGATATTATAAGAAGGAGCACCCTCAAAGCCCATCCATTGGCTTCGGTGAGAAAGGCTGATGCTGAGCATCTCCCTGCTACCGGCATATGCCGGGTTAATAGCCAGCCCGTTAAAGCTGTAATGGCTGTAGAGGAGGGCTTTCTCCTGGGCATCAAGGATGACAGACAGCAAAAGGCAAAACAATATGATAGTTGTTCTTCGCATTTATCTAAGTATTTCAACAAATGACCTGAATTGCACTTCCTCCTGCCTGCCCGTAATTTTCATATCGATCAGATAAAAGTAGGTGCCTTCGGGTAATTCAACTCCATCCATATTGTATCCATCCCAGAGATCCCCTTCCTGGTAATTATCCGATTCAAATACAAGCACTCCTGCGCTGTTAAAAACCTTAATCCTGATAAACTCGGCATGGGTGGCGCCAATGTCGAATACATCGTTTTTGCTGTCACCGTTGGGCGTAAAGCCTTTTTTAATGACCAGCGGATTGACCAGGATTTCCATGATGTCGGAAACCTCAGGACAGCTTCCGTTGGTAACGGTCCATTTGAGTGTGGTGGCACTGTTCAGCTCGCTGATGACGGCGTCGGGCAGTATGTCATTGTCAAATTCTCCTGAACCCGTTTCAATGGTCCATTTTCCTGTTCCAACTATTGGTTCAACCGCTTGCATCTGTGTCATGAAACTAAAATCAAGACTCTGGTCGGGACCGGCTTCAGGCGCTGGCGGTTGCTCCTGGAAAGTAATTTCAACATCGTCCTCATCAGAACAATGCCAGTTGGTTTCAGTCCATGTAAGTAATTTGGTATCATAACTTCCCGAAGTAACCTGGCTGGCGGCATTGGATGAATCGCTGAATGTCACACCGGTTCCTGTCCACAAACCCGAAGAACCACTTATATTTTTAACAGCCTGCAATGTATAATTCAGACCGCATGTCTCTTGGCTGGCCCCGGCATTGGCGACTGGAACTGCATATACTATCCCGTGCGAAACGTTGGCAAAACCCGTAATATCGGCAAAGCAACCGCTGTCGTCCTCCACCGAATACATCGTGAACTGTTGTGAGGTAGCGGGAGTAAAGGCTACAGAATCAGTTAGCACGGTAATGCCTGTTTTGGATGCACCGGGAATACTTTCACCGGCGACAGCAACATTAAAAGGTCCGTTACCTGCCAGGTTGAATTTTACATACAGGGTTTCACCAGCGCATATTGTATCCCGATCCACACTTACATCCCCAATAGGCAGCGGATTGATCCTCACTTCCACCGCGTCACTGATGTCGGTGCATTCGTGGTAAGCAGGCGAGGAATATACAATCCTTCTGAAATATTTCCTGCTGGTGAGGTTTGCTGACACATAATCGCGGTTCGTACCCGTGACCGGATTCCATGTGCTGTTGTCATTGCTTTGTTCCCACTGGTATGCGTAGGTGTTGAATCCGTTCAGCGGTGAAGAACCCGGCAATGAAATAGGTGTATTGAAGCATGTATATTGAACGGCGCTGCCCAGGATGCTGTTGTTGGTTATCAGGGGCATGGTATGCACCGTTTTGACGGTTCCGGTGTCAATGCAAGCCTTGTCATTCCCTGAATATACAATCCTGCGGAAGAGAGTTTCATTGTTCAGCGCACCTGCGCTGTAACGGAGCACATTGCTTGAAGCCAAACTTGTCCAGTTATCGGTTGCCGGCTTATATTGCCAGGAAAAAGAATAGGTGCCATCACCGCCGCCGGGAGTTAAGGCATTGAGCTGTCCCGGGCTCTGATTCATGCATATGGATGTATCACTGGTGGCAAAGCTGTTGTTTGAGATTGAAGGCAAAACCGTAATCTTATCAGTATTGCTGGTATCTGCGCAATATGCGGTTGAGCTCACCAGGCGACGGTAATACATCGTTTTCATCAGTACTCCCGGATCAAGCGACGTATTTGAGGTCCGGGGGGCGCCCATGTTGCTCCATATGCTTTCACTGTCGCGTGACTGCCACTGGTAAATGTAGGATGAGTTGTTTCCGCCGGCAGGTTGCGCTGCTGTAATCAATTTGGCAGGATTGCTGTAACAAATGGTATCAATGCCGTAAATTGTATTGTTGCTGATGACAGGATATACATAAACCTGAATTACCCGGCTTGTGTCAAATACACCGTTTGAAGTGACAATTCTCCTGTACCAGGTTGTCTGATTCAATGCCGGTGGCTGGAAGGTTCTCATCTGTGTTCCGGATGCATCCGTCCAGTTCGTATTATCAGTGCTTTTCTCCCATATGAAGATATACGTGCCGTCACCGCCCTTGGGTTGGCTGGCGGTCAGAAGATTGGGAGTCTGCCCGGCACAAATGGTATCCTTTCCATGCAAGGAATTGAAAAGGAATCCGGTCAGCGGTGATATCAGGTTGGTGATTTTTGCACCCGTTGAACCCGGCGTGCCGGGAATACCCAGTACCAGCGAGCAGGAACTGCCAACAGCGCCAGCAATACCATATGTATAGTCAACGGTTGCAGCCAGGGAAGCGCCGTTGTGCCAAATGACTCCACCGCCTCCGCCGCCGCCTGATCCCGTGCAATTGCCGTCATCAGTCGTATTTCCGCCTCTTCCTCCTTTGACATTAACCGTCAATGGTCCATAAAGACTGGTTGCATCAATGATCACCGTTCCGCCTGCGCCGCCGCCGCCCCCGCTTCCGGTTGTGGCTGTAGCATTCTCCCCGTTCGCCAAAATTGATTTGCCATTGCCCGCCAGCACCCCGGTAATGATGATGGCGATACCCCCTCCGTCACCTCCCTTGGAAGGAGTTGACGTTGATAATTTTGTTCCGCTGCCGCCACCACCGCCCATGATAATCTTCCGGTTTCCGGCTGTATAAAGTTCAAAACATCCATAAGCGCCCCAGCCGCCCAATGCCGGATATAAACCGGAACATACGGGAGATTGCCGGCCTCCGTCACCGCCTACGGCGTAATTGCTGCCGCCACCGCCACCGGAGTAAAGCCCGTTTCCGGCGCCTCCGCCGTTAATGGCGAATCCCGTACCCTTGGTATATGGAAATGCAGTGGTAACAATGCCCTCGCCTTTGTTTCCCGACCGGTTCATTTGTGTCGGGAGGAAAAATAAAGTGTCTTTAATGACTAAACTCAAGCCATACCGGCAACCTCCCGTATAATTCTCGGAAGGAATGGCACCTCCGCGAAAACCCCGGGCACTGACGTCAATATTGTGGTTTAGTTTTACCGAGTCAGTACCTATAATGGCGACAATGCCCCCCACTGTGCCGTTCCAATCCAGTGCACTTACAGCACCCGTGGTTGAAACCGTTTCGCCTTCCACGAATTTTACAAGCTGAATTTTTTCACCTGCATTATAGGTACGGGATCTATCATCGGTAAAAATCACCCAGGCTTCCGTGCCACTGATAGGAACTACTTCATCAACCTGAAATATCTCGTAGCTGCCCACATCAGCCATATTGTCTTTTGTACGTGCTTCCAGTGTTCTGAAATCAGCTCCGGAGTATGGGACGGCCCCGGTCATCTGGATCAGTAAAACTTTGCTTTCCGATTGAAAGTGGCTGATCTGACCTCCCAAAACGTCGGTTACCCGAACACGGTCAGTCTGCACTTCATCAACACGCAGGTAATAATTGGGGACTCCTGAAATCTGGATGTTTTGCGAAAAGCTTAAGAAGGAACAAATCCATAAGCCCGATATTATGCCAATAATCCTCTTCAAAGCCAAAGTTGGGTTAGTCGGTTTGATTGTTGTGTTTCAAATATATAAAATTATCATGCAATATATTTCATCAGATATCAACAACCATCCGCAGTGCTTTACAAATGATGAACCGGCAGTTCAAAAATGAAAGTCGTGCCGTGGTTGACTTTTGTGTTAAACGTAATACTCCCTCCAAAAGATTCAATAATATTCTTTACGATCGACAAACCCAATCCCATTCCACTGGATTTGGTCGTAAAACTTGGCGTAAACAGCTTACCCTGAAGATCTTCGGGTATACCCTTTCCATTGTCGGTAATGCTTACACGCACCATTTTACCGTTCAGTACCAGGCTGATTCCCACCTTGCCATGCCGGTTTTCCGGGATAGATTGGATGGCATTCTTCAACAAATTGATAAACACCCTAGACAACTGCTCCTTATCAGCAAATACTAATATATCTTCACTCTCATGTTCAAAAACAAAGTCAACATTTTCGGTGTTGGCAAAAAGATTGAGGGAGTTCCTGATCTTATCCACGATATTGATCCCTTCATTGAATGCCTTGGGCATTTTCGCAAAATTGCTGAACTCCGAAGCGATAAAGGAAAGGTTATCGATCTGTTCGATCAGCGTGTGTGTAACTTTTTCAAGATTCTCATCGAAATTCTCCTTGTTGTCTTTCCATGAACGGAGTAAATGCTGCACACTCAGTTTCATGGGCGTGAGCGGATTCTTGATCTCGTGGGCGATTTGTTTGGCCATTTCACGCCATGCGCTTTCACGTTCTGACCGTGATAACATCTCCACGCTTTTCACAAGTTCTTTCACCATCCGGTTGTACTCGTAAACCAATCCTGCAATTTCATCATGCCCTTTGTAAATGATTTCTTCATTCTTCCTGCCGATCTTTATCTGGCTGAACTTTTGCTGGATCATCCGTAAAGGCCGGGTTATCTGGTTGGATATAAGGACGGCCATGGCAATGGTGAGCAAAATCAGCAACACATAAATATTTACAATGGCCACCACGAGCGTTGTAACATCATTTCTTAAAACATTCTGCTTGGTAAAATAAGGCAGATTAAGATAGGCAAGCAGTTTATTCTCGACATTCACGAAAGGAACATATACCGATAAAAAGCTCAGTTTTCCTATTGTTTCACGATGGATGAATTCAGCCTGTCTTTCTTTCACCATTTTACTGTACGCCAAAGGATCCATCTTCTCGCCCAGTATTCCCTTGCTGAATATTTCAGACCGGGAGGTAGCCAGCAGATTTCCATCGGGATCATACAAATTGATGTCGGAATAAAAAATATCTGAAAACTTGATCAGCAGTTGTTCCAGGTTGTCAAAACCATCACCTTTCTGGTAAGGGCTGATCTTGTTGGGCAGGTAAGCAAGCATGCGATCCAGTTCAATATATACCGACTGGATTTTTTCGCTGAGCAGGTCGAGTTGCTTTTTCTGGTATTGCTGAATGCTGAAATAAATTGTGCCTCCGCCAACCAGGATGAGTGACAGGAATAATATGGCAATGATGGAAAGCTGGATCTTATTCTTAAAGTTGAATTTTATGTCACCGCCCAGTTTCGAAAAATTCCGGATGCCAATGATGATTAATACAATTATATAATTGAATAAAAAGATGTAGGAAAATGATATCAGCCGATTAAAGAATGTGGTGGCCGGTTTGCTCACCATTACCACATTGTCTTTGGTAAGATAATATATGATGTGGTCATAGCCTTCGAATTTGACAGGTTTTCCTTTATAGGTATTCAGATCGAGACTGTACTGGAAGGTTCCGGATTGGGCCAGCAGTTGATTTTTATAATATTTGGCATAAGAATACTCTGTCAGTAACCGGTTCTCCTTGTATTTCTTATCAAGCAGCAACTCCGGGAAACCCAGTTCCTCGGCAACCAACCTCGATTCCAGTTCGAGGAACAAGGAAACCTCGATATTCCTGGTGGGGTGTTTATAAGTTATCCAGCCCAGGTAATTGATTCTTCCGTTCTGGAGGTCGAGAAAATAAAACCTGGACCGGGGCAGTTGCATGCTTTTACCCTCTTCCAGCCGCCTGTTATAAAAATCATAGCAGTTCTTCAGCGTATCGCCGTCGTAAAGTTCCTTACTGGGATAACAGTCTTCAAAAAGCAGCTTGTACTTTCCCCAAAAGCCATTAAAGTATTTGCTTTGAAGATAGTCATGGATCTGTTCATCGCTGATCGACCAGTTAAACATAAAATTACTGAGCGTCTTATCCTGGCTAAGCCTGTCACTGATACCCTCAAGCAAGTATTCTGCAACAGGATCATGTTGTGCTCCCAGATTTTCTGCCATGACCTTCATGTTATTCATCAGTTTCTGTTTCGCATAATGATTAAACAGGTAAACCGAGTAGGAGGAGAAAAAGATAACAACAAAAGCCATGGTGGTGAAATTACCCACCGGTATCCTGCGGTAATGAAGGACAGCCAGGGCCGCAAACATCACCATAAAGGCCAGGTGTGAAACGTAGTCAAATCCGAAATTCAGCAGGTATGCCGGAATAAGCACCAAGGAACTTACGAGAATAAAGGTAAGGATCAGTTTGCTCAAATCACAGCTATCCTTGCATAGTGAAAGTAAATAATTGTTGAGCAAAAGCAATGCGCCGAAATGCATGGCCGTTATAAGCAGTCCGATAAATGTATAAACACTGACGCTGGCAGCTTTGTAAAATTCAAAATTGATCGTTGAATGCAGGATCAGGTTCGACAGAATGAAATGGGTATAGAGGAAGAAACCGGTCAGAACGATCATCATCAGCACAATGGCTGTATTAGGACCCGACTTTTTTTCTTTATTCAGAAACTTCGGAAACCTGAATCCCAGGGTGAATTCCAACACAATATAAAGAACCAGTATTGTATTTGTGAAGACGTCTCCCAGAGAAGGCAAAATGGTAGATTTTGCGAAGGGTACGGGACCGAATAATTCAAGGTTATAGAGATCGGAAGGAACATGGTACCTGTACTGAATCCACCTCAGCAATGCAAAGAATGCGATCATCATCCATAAAAGAGCGTTTTTCAGTCCCGGTTTTTTGATCCTGCCCAGGATGTTGTGAATAAGCAGCAGGAACGCAATGATCAACAAAAATATCAGAACAGGGATCAGTAATTTTTCCAGCCGCGAATACCTGAGTTCACTGATGCTGAATTTGATTGAGAACAAATAAATACCCTCCCAGTCATGAATTGCAAAGGACCCCGGCTGGGCAACGGTAAGAAGTTTCGTTGAAGTCGGCAGCTTCAGGTCGGGGTGAAAGCCACTGATCATGAATTCATTCTCATAGGGATATTGCGATTTTACCAGTATCAACCCGTAAGCCTTTATGGAATCCATTCGATAGGTCTTGATTACATACCACCCATTAGAAATAGAATCAAAACGCTTTCCGGTCAGTTCAAACTGCTCAAAAGGTTTAAAGCTCATGGTATTATCCGACCAGTAAATCAGGCTGTCGTTGTGGTAAACCACCATGGTAATGCCTTTGTCGTCAGGCACCTGTGCATTTAATTGCCAGTTGTTATCCTGCAATTTCTTAAATATGCGATCCGTTTGAAGGAATTTTTTATCGATTTCTTTTTGCAGTCTTCTGTGATCGCTTTCTTTGAAATGCCAGTTGTCCAATATGACATTGATCCCCATTGTGATCATCAGTAATGT
Organism: Bacteroidales bacterium; assembly: GCA_041737175.1. Taxonomy (GTDB): domain Bacteria; phylum Bacteroidota; class Bacteroidia; order Bacteroidales; family UBA10428; genus UBA5072. The sequence goes on along the minus strand of JBGSSF010000012.1, from coordinate 23,731 downwards.
CAGAAATATCGCAATGTATTTACTGGTATTCATAGAGACATCCTTCGAATTTAGTTATCAAACACAATCAGGTATGATGATAAGGTTCTCCCCGGATTATGGTAAAAGCCCGGTAAAGCTGTTCAAGAAATACAAGCCTGACAAGCTGATGGGAGAAAGTCATGCACGATAAAGACAATCTCTCGGGTACTTCCTGATAAACTTCCTTTGAAAAACCAAAAGCCCCGCCAATGATAAATCCCAGGTTCCGTGTTCCCATATTCATGGCTCTTTGTATGAAAGCCGAAAAGGCAACAGAATCCATCTGTTTACCTTCCACATCGAGCAATACAGATTGATCTGTTTTTTCAAGAGCCGACAGCAGTATTTTCCCTTCATGTTCCTTGAGCACACTCTCAGGCTGGCTTTTCATATTACGTGGCTCATTCAGGTAAATCAATTCAAAGGGTACATAATGCCTGATCCTTTTCTCATACAAAGCAATCCCTTCCTTCAAATAAGATTCCTGAGTAGCTCCCAGAGTAATGATGCTGATCTTCATGAAAAAAAAAATTTAAGAGAATAGTTGGCCCGGATTTTGATCCATCATCATAATTGAATTAAATAATTAAATTTGTGAACTAATGGTTTTATCATTATTCAAAAATACTTTTTATTTTGACATGAGCGCGATAAACACCATGTTGAAAATCAACCGTTTCAAAAGAGTGCTGGCCTTGATACCCCTGATCTTTTCCATTGCTGTGAGAGTCAGCGCCTCAGCCCCGGGAGATATTCCGCAGGGCATGGTTGATGCTTTGAAGTCAGGCAATTCCGTTGAGCTATCCAAATTTTTCAATACCAGCATAGAACTTGCCATTCCAGGTCAGACAGATATATACAGCAGTCAGCAGGCAGAACTGATTGTTAAAAATTTCTTTGCAAAACATGTGCCATCCAATTTCGTTATCCTGCATAAGGGCGGAAAAGAGGGTTCACAATATGCCATTGGAAACCTCATTACTTCCACCGGGAATTTCAGGGTGACTCTGTTGATCAAACAAAGGGAAAGTAAACCCTATATTCATCAACTTCGTTTTGAAGAGGAAAATGCCGATTAACTATATCGACCAATTCATTGAAAATGCCTTAAATGAAGATTTAGGTGATGGTGATCATACTTCACTGGCCTGTATCCCTGATCAGGCTGTCGGTAAAGCCCAATTGTTGATCAAGGAGGAAGGTATCCTGGCCGGGGTAAATATGGCTGTCAGAATTTTTACCCGGCTTGATCCGGACGTCAGACTGGAAATCTTCAAACACGACGGGGACCATGTAGCTCCGCCTGATGTTGCATTCATGGCAGAAAGCAGAATACACGTTCTCCTGAAGGCCGAAAGACTTGTGCTCAATATCATGCAGCGAATGAGTGGCATTGCCACCACTACCAGGCAATATGTTGACCGGCTCAACGGTCTGAAAACCAGGGTACTGGATACACGAAAAACAACTCCAGGTATGCGCATGCTTGAAAAAGAGGCGGTAAAGATCGGAGGAGGTCTCAATCACAGGTTTGGATTATTTGATATGATCCTGATCAAGGATAATCATATTGATTTTGCTGGTGGCATACCTCATGCCATTCAGCGTACAAAAGAATATCTGAAAAAAACCGGCAGGAACCTTGCCATTGAGATTGAGGCCCGCAATCTCGATGATGTACGGATTATTCTTGATATGGGCGGGATCGACCGGATCATGCTGGACAATTTCACCGTTGAAAATACTCAAAAGGCCGTGGAAATCATTGCCGGACGTTACGAAACCGAGTCATCAGGCGGAATCACCCTGGAAAATATCAGGGATTATGCAGTATGTGGTGTTGATTTTGTATCCGTAGGGGCACTCACCCATCATATAAAAAGCCTTGACCTGAGTCTCAAGGCCTTAAATTATAAGCCTGATGAGTCCGGACCAGCACACATATACCTATAAAATATTAAACAAGGAGATCCATAAACTCGGTGATCGCTGTAAAAGAATCAGATTCCCGGGATCAAGGGGATTAAGCTTTCATGAGGTGGTAACCCTGTATTTCCAGGGGCTCATGAAAGGATCATTGAACATTAGAGCTACCTCCATTGCATTCAATTTTCTGCTCGCTTTGGGTCCGGCTGTTATATTTCTGCTGGGTCTTATTCCCTATATGCCGATTCGTAATTTCCAGTCCGACCTGCTCGATATTTTGGTGGACATCATTCCCGAAAATTCCTATCTCGTCTTAGAATCAGTGCTTGGAGAAATTTTTCAAAAGCATCACGGGTTGCAGATTTTTGGATTTCTGCTCACCCTGTTTTTTATTCTGAAGGGGCTTAACGGAATCATTGAGGCTTTCAATGCAACATATCACACCATCATATCACCACGCTGGTATGAAAGCCGCCTGATATCGGTGGTATTATTTATCATTCTCTTTATAATCCTGACCATTGCTATATTGTTGCTATCATTTTCCAACATGGGAGTCAGGTACCTCTATTCGGAGGGAATCATCAAGGCTTACACCACCTATGTCCTTTTAATGACCGGCAAATGGATCATCATTCTTGCACTGACTTTTCTGGCAATTTCTTTCCTGTATTATTGGGCCCCGGCCAGGAAGACGAAATGGCGCCTGTTTACACCCGGATCCACGCTGGCCACCTTTCTTTCGATAATAACTTCCCTGGCTTTCTCCTATTTCGTGAACCATTTCGCCCCTTTCAACCGCTTTTACGGATCAATCGGAACCCTCATTGCCATCATGCTGTGGATGAATTTCAATGCCATGGCCCTGCTCGCAGGTTTCGAACTGAACGCCAGTATCCGGAACGCCAGAAATAAAAAACTTGAACCAACGGTCATCTGAAGTGTTATTCCGATTGCAGATTGCAGATTGCAGATTGCAGATTGTAGATTGTAGAAATCAGATAACTTTATATGAGCGAATTACACGACATACGCAGGGAATACAAATTTGCCCGGCTTGAGATCGACAGTCTGGATGCCAATCCGATTGTGCAATTCAGGTTCTGGCTGAATGAAGCATTACACGCCGGTGCAGACGAACCCAATGCCATGGTGCTTTCCACATCTACACCCGATGGTAAACCTTCTTCCCGCGTGGTCCTGCTAAAAAGCCTGGATGATGACGGATTTACCTTCTTCACCAATTACGAAAGTAAAAAGGGAGTGCAGCTCACTTCCAATGCTTTTGGTTCCCTGCTTTTTTTCTGGCCGCGGCTTGAAAGACAGGTCAGGATTGAAGGGAAGATCTTTAAGACGCTCCGGCAGGAATCGGATACTTACTTTGAAGCAAGACCCGAAGGCAGCAAAATCGGTGCCTGGTCGTCCCCTCAGAGCCAGAGAATTCCAAGCCGTGAATATCTGGAAAACCTGCATAAAGATTACCTGGAAATGTTCAGGACCAGAACTCTAGGAAGACCAGAGAACTGGGGAGGTTATAAACTTATACCGCAATTGGTTGAATTCTGGCAAGGCCGTGAAAACCGCCTGCACGACAGGTTCGAGTACACAAGAAATGACAATATGTGGGAAGTTTACCGGCTGGCACCGTGATGCCGTAGGGACATGCCATGGCATGTCCCTACCTATAATTTTTTCATCGACAAAATCCTCTCCTCAATCGCCCTGATCTTCGTTTCCGCATCAGCCTTTTTCTTGTTTTCCAGTTCAATCACTTTGGCCGGGGCATGGCTTACAAACTTATCATTACTGAGTTTTTGCATTACTGATTCCAGAAAACCACGGGTATAGTCGAGTTCATCCCTGAGCTTTTGAAGTTCCCCTTCCTGATCATGCAATTCGCCAACCGGAATATAAAACTCCGCATAGGCTGTTATAAAGCTTACGGCTCCTTCCACTTTTTCCGAGATCATTCTGATTTCATCCAGATTTCCCAGTTTTACAATAACCGGGTCAAAATCGTCATTATAATCGATTGACTTAACGCAGAGGGTAAGTTTTTCCTTATTGCTGATCTGCTTTTCAACCCGGGTATTCCTGATAAAGGTGACCACCTCTTTAACCTGTTCGAACAATTTTATTTTCTCCTTATCAACCGGTTTTATCGATGGAGTCTTTTCATACATAAGACTGAATCCCAGCGGCCTTTCCTTGAGAAGATGCCATATTTCTTCGGTGATGAAAGGGATAAAAGGATGGAGGATCCTCAGCATGGCCTCGAATATCTCAATGGTCGCCTGGTATGTGCGTTTGTCCAAAGGTTTCTGGTATTCGGGTTTGATGATTTCAAGGTACCACGAAGAGAATTCGTCCCAGAATAGTTTATACGCAGTCATAAGTGCTTCCGATATGCGGTACTGGTTGAAGGCTTCCTCAATTTCACGAACACCCTGCTTCAGCCTTTCGTAACACCAGATAATGGCCATCTCGGAAGCCTGGGTCGCTTTTGCCTCCGGATCCACCTGCCAGGATTTAACCAGTCTGAAAGCATTCCAAATTTTATTGGCAAAGTTGCGCCCCTGTTCAGGCAAGCTCTCATCAAACAATAGATCATTGCCGGCCGGAGAACACAACAGCATACCGATGCGAACACCATCAGCGCTGTACTTCTCGATCAGTTGCAGCGGATCGGGCGAATTGCCCAGCGACTTTGACATCTTGCGCCGCTTTGTATCCCTTACGATCCCCGTGAAGTATACATTTCTGAAAGGTTTTTCGTTCCGGTACTCGTAACCGGCCATGATCATACGGGCAACCCAGAAGAAAATAATTTCCGGCGCTGTAATCAGATCATTTGTCGGATAATAGTATTTAATATCGGGATTTTCGGGATTACGAATTCCGTCAAATACCGAGATGGGCCATAACCAGGAGGAAAACCAGGTATCAAGCACGTCTTCGTCCTGCCTGAGGTCAGCAAACTGTGTATTTTCCATCCCCGGTAATTTTCTTACAAGTTCCAGGGCCTTATCGGGACTTTCAGCCACAACATAATCCTGTCCTTCCCCATAATAAAAAGCGGGAATTCTTTGTCCCCACCATAACTGCCGCGAAATGCACCAGTCCCTGACATTCTCCATCCAGTTCCGGTATGAATTTTTGAATTTTGCCGGATACAGCGTGATGGTGTCGTTCATGACATTATCCAGCGCAGGACCTGCCAATTGCTGCATCCGAAGAAACCATTGCAATGAAAGCCGGGGTTCTATGACCGCATCCGTGCGCTCGGAGTATCCGATCTTATTCACATATTCCTCCGTCCTTGCCAGCAGACCCTCTTTCTCAAGCTGCCTCACAACAAGTTCCCTGGCCTTAAAACGGTCAATCCCCGTGAAAAGGACAGCCTTCTCGCTCAGTGTGCCATTCTCATTAAAAATATCGATGCTCTGAAGATTGTGCTTGATGCCTATTTCATAATCGTTGATATCATGCGCGGGCGTTATCTTAAGACAACCCGTGCCGAATTCCATATCCACATATTCATCTTCTATAATGGGCACCAACCGGTTAACCAGGGGTACAAAGACCTTTTTTCCTACCAGTTTTCTGTATCGGGTATCCGCTGGATTTACACAAACCGCTGTATCACCCAGTATGGTTTCCGGACGGGTGGTTGCTATGGTAACGTAATCCTTTTCTCCGTTTATCCTGTATTGGATGTAATATAATTTCGATTTGACCTCGCGGTAAATCACCTCTTCATCTGATACCGCTGTCAAGGCCTGCGGATCCCAGTTCACCATTCGCACTCCCCTGTATATAAGCCCTTTGTTGAACAAATCGACAAATACCCGGATGACGCTTTCCGACATGGCATCGTCCATGGTAAACCTGGTACGATCCCAGTCACACGATGCACCAAGTTTCTTGAGCTGTTCCAGAATAATATCACCGTGTTTACGTCTCCATTCCCAGGCATGCTCTAGGAACTCCTCCCTGGTGAGACTCTTCTTATCGATCCCCTCACTTTTCAGTTTGGCCACAACTCTTGCTTCTGTAGCTATGGAAGCATGGTCAGTGCCCGGAACCCAGCAGGCATTCTTACCCTGCATGCGGGCCCGCCGTACCAGAATATCCTGGATGGTGTTGTTCAGCATATGGCCCATATGCAGCACACCGGTCACATTAGGCGGAGGTATTACAATGGTATAGGGCTCCCTGCCATCAGGAACCGATTTGAAAAATTTCCGCTCCATCCAGTAATTATACCACTTATCCTCTACATGCCTTGGGTTGTACCTGCTGGGAATTTCCATCTCTGCCTGTTTTTCTGTTGAACTGCTCATTAAAACCTGACAAAAATAGGATTTTTCGCTGATTAACCTGCAGATAATATGGATTTCAGGTAGGAGCAATCGGATACCCTGCTCAATATTTTAATGGTTCCTGAATGGAATTTGTTGAAATCCATTAATTTTGCAGGAACTCGCATTTATACTATCGGACCATGAGAAAATTTCTTTTGATTAATGTTCTGGCAGCCTTCTTTTTCACCATGAGTTGTTCACAATCAGCACAACCTGCTGAAAGTCAAACCAAAGGCGCAGCCATCGAGTTTGAGACCACGGAACATGATTACGGCACCCTGCCACAGGGGGGAGACGGCACCTATGAATTTGTTTTCAGAAATACCGGGAAGATTCCGCTTGTATTGAACAACGTCCGGTCGTCCTGTGGCTGTACAGTACCCGAATGGCCTAAAAAACCCATTGATAAAGGTGAGGAAGGCAGAATAAAAGTAAGCTACAACACACGCATTACAGGTACTTTCTCAAAATCAATCTCCGTTTATTGCAATGCCGGCAATAAGCCTTATGTCCTCGTCATCAAAGGGAAAGTAGAAGAGCCAGAAAAAAAATAAGCGCTGCATTATCACATAATGATTAAATAAACACATCATTTCCATGCCCGAGATATCCAAACGCGGTCAGCTGATGCCCAGCTCGCCCATCCGAAAGTTGGTGCCACTGGCCGAGAGTTCTGCCAGAAGAGGATGCCATGTTTTTCGCCTGAATATAGGCCAACCTGATCTTCTTACCTCACCCAATGCTCTTGAAGCCATCCGGAATATCGGCACCAACATTATTGAATACGGGCACAGCGCTGGTAATGAATCACTGCGGCGCAAATTTGCCGACTTTTATAAAAAAATTGGAGTAAATCTTGATTACCAGGATATTCTGGTCACTACCGGTGGTTCTGAAGCCATTACTTTCGCCCTGCTTGCCTGCCTGAATTCCGGGGATGAAATTATTGTACCCGAACCTTTCTATGCCAACTATTTAAGTTTTGCCATTGCAGCTGACGTGACCGTTATACCAGTTACTTCAGTCATTGAAAATGGTTTTGCCCTGCCACCGGTCACTGAATTCGAAAAGAAGATCACTCCCCGTACACGGGCCGTGCTCATCTGCAACCCGAATAATCCTACAGGTTACCTCTATTCCTGGAATGAATTGGAACAGATCAGGGACCTGGCCATAAAGCATAACCTGTTCTTCCTTTGTGATGAAGTATACCGGGAACTTTCCTACGACAGCAAATCCGTCAGGTCATCCATGCTGCTGGAAGGAGTTGATGAGCACCTGATACTGCTGGATTCAGTATCCAAAAGATACAGTGCAACAGGCCTGCGTGTTGGCGTCATAGCCTCCCGTAACCGCGAGCTGATAGCGACTGCGCTTAAGTTCGGCCAGGCACGCCTTTGTCCGCCTAACATCGGACAGCTTGCCGCTGAGGCTGCCCTGGATTCGCCTCCTGAATACAATGATTATATTTTCAATGAATTTCTCGAACGAAGAAATTACCTGGTAAAAGCCCTGAATGACATACCGGGTATAGTTTGCCCCACGCCCAAAGGAGCCTTTTATACCATGGTAAGGCTGCCCGTTGACGATGCTGAGAAATTTGCCATGTGGTTGTTGCAGGAATTTGAATACAACAGGGAAACCGTTATGCTGGCTCCGGGTTCGGGATTTTATAAAACACCCGGACTGGGAAAACAGGAAGTGAGGATTGCATATGTGCTTAAAATCGATGATCTCAAAAAAGCCATGGAATGTTTGAAGAAGGGATTGGAGGAGTACCCGGGGAGAAACTTATAGGATTGAACAACGAATATCGAACAAGGAATGACGATTTAAGAAGTCTATAAAGATCAATATTCGAAATTCAGTGTTCCTTGTTCGGTGTTATTTCCAACATGGATTACTTCCCCTGCTTCATACCGAGAAGTCAAATGAATTTGCATTTTATCCTTCAACTCTGCAAAACGGTTCATCGCAATTTCCCGGGTGTTATTTTCAGCAGAAAGATGGCTTAGAAAAACCATTTTTAAGAACTGCCCCGAATAATCCCTTAGCAGTTCAAATGCCTGGTCATTGGACAGGTGACCGTGATCGGAACCAATTCTTCTCTTCAGCGGCCAGGGATAGCTTCCTTCCCATAACATTTTTTCGTCGTAATTGGTTTCAAGGAAAAGCGCGTGACACTGGCCCAGGTGATTCCTTACATTCTCGCAGGGTGTGCCAATATCGGTGAAAACACCAATATGCAATCCGTTGTGCTCAATTCTGAAAGAACAGGGTTCGGCAGCATCATGGCTTTTCAGAAAAGGAAATATGCGAAAGGACCCGATGCTGATTTCAGGACCGGGTTCAAAAAACCTTGGCGCCATGGGCCGGTGATGGGGATATAAGGCCATGTAAGTTCTTGAGGTCATGTATACCGGCACCATCAGCTTTTTACTCATAACACGCGCTCCTCTGGTATGATCAGCATGTTCATGAGAAATCAGTATGGCCTTGACTTTTTCCGGCATTAAATTCCGCTGACGCATCCTGGCGATGGTCTGGCGCGCGGAGATACCCACATCCACCAGAACAGCATCCCTTTCATTGCCAATGTAATAGCAATTCCCGTTGCTTCCCGAAGCTATAGCACATAGGGTGATCATACTAACATAAAATATCGCTGGGAAGCAAAATTGCGATATTAATTCAAGAAAACACCCTTTTCTTTCAATTTATAATATCCCGAGAACGAATACCTAGGTGGAAGCTTTTACAAGCACTATTTTATTATTGAATGTCTCTATGATGGTAGTATAATAACTTTTCAGGTCATAGTATTCATGTGGCAGATAAACCGGCTTTTTAAAAGTGTAGTTCCCGGTTATTTTTAGTTTGTCCGTTGTATTATCAATATGGTATCGGATATTCATCAACGGGTTGTCGATGGAAACATCTTTTTTGTTTTCAGCGTACCGGTATCCCTTCGGAATATCAATGACAGCTGTAAAGCTATTTGTATTTGGATAAACCATATCTACCGGGTAGGATCTGAATCCTACTCTCAGTGGATTCTGCGAAGGAGTCAACCCGGGGAAAGCTGTAACCAGCAATTTATCTCCGACCATCTCCACTCCCGTTTTCACCTTATAATCAAATATGAAAGGGTTTTCAATGGACTTTTCATTCTTTACTGCAATGTCGCTCCGTAATTCAATTTCATCCTTAATGCAATATTCCTTTAAATTGTCCGCATCATTGTGATAAGATCTTCTAAGCTCCAAAGCTTTATGTCCCAATGATTGAACATGAATATCTGCAAAAGCGCTATCGAGGGTTTCATTAAAAGTGATAAAAACTGAATCTGCCTCTTCAGAAATGCCATTGTCTGCAAGTTGAATCCATTCGGTTTTTTCCCTATGAACAATGAGCCCTTTTTCATTGATGCACCTGGCAGGAAGCATTCCAAAGGGACTGAGTGGTTCAGTGGCATCGAGCAGGATTTGCTTATTGTCAATCTTAGCAAGGACTATAACATAGTTGAGGAATTGTTCGAACGGATAATCCACCGGAATTTTTCCATGATCCCTGGTACTTAACAATACCGGGTAGGACTCGATGCCTGCCTCACTCAGCATGGAAGCCAGAAAGAGGTTAATATTGGCGCTGTTGCCGGTCTTTGTTTTGAGAAACTCCTTGGTTGATTTGTTGGCATACTTGCTTGAATAACCGTCCCAATTAAAGTTGGATTTAACATAACTCACTATCATCTTGGTTTTATCTTCATTGGATTTTGAATCAAGGGCCAAAGTACCAAGTAACTCATCAGAAGATTTCGTAACTGCCTTCATATAGAGGCCAAATTCGTTTAGTTTTAGCAAGCTTTGAATCAGTAGAGGCCACGTGGTTATGATTTCACGCGTTGACCCTCCTGGATAGCGGATCATAGATAACTGAAAGTCCATTTTCACAATATAGTCGTTGATTGAGGTAATAAAATCCTCATCCCTGAATGCCGGCAGATTCTTCATGCCAAAAGTGTAGATATTATCATAATAATCCACTGTTGCATAATGATTTTTAAAATTACCCGGAACATTTTTGTATACATCAAATTTGGATGCCCCCTGAAGAATATAGGTGTACTCATAAAAGGGGATCATCCTGGCGGTGTACTCACTGTATACAACCGGGATCGTGCTTTGAAATTTCCAGTCACGCAGGTTAAAAAGAAAAGGTGATTCAATACTGTACCTGTACTCGATCACGGAACCTTCTTTCACATCGGGCAGGGCAAATTTCTTCTGACTCCAGTTCTCATTGATCTTTTCATCATAAACCTGGTTGGGATCCAGTCTCGAAGTTTTGGCTGTATTGCCTTCCAGATTATATGTAATTCCTTGTATATCTGATATTTTCTCAATTCCATCCTTGTCAATGTAATAAGGTATTTCGATCTCCGCATACTTTAAACCTGCTTTGCTCAGAATCTTAATCCTGGTTATTCTTTCAAATAAAAAACGCACTCCTAAATCACCGGTGGTGAAAAGGGTCTTCCCTATATCGTATAAAACCACTGCTTCCGCAAGGTTATCCCGATTATAGGTTGTCATTTGGAGTTCATTCAGGTTTATTTTCCCGAAATCGTCAAAATAGTTTTGCGCATGTGTGGGCAGGATGAAGAAAAATGCCAGTAAGGGAAACAACAATGATCTTTTCATGATTATTGGATTATAATTTTTTGTTTGTCATAAGTTTTTACAGCTGATACAAATTCATACAATTGTGGATATTCCTCCAGGCTATAATATCCCCGATTCAGGCAGAATACCCTGAACACAGTCAACGTGTTATTCTCTCTCACGCAGGACATTTTGTATCGTCCATACCGGTTGGACAGGTCTACCCTCTCGGGAATAGAAACTCTGGTGGTACCAAGGGGCAAATGATAAACCAGTGTATCGGATGAACCTATCGGGAAAGGAATGTTAACCGGCAATTTTCGCAGCTTGGGTGTTGTGAAATCAGGGATCTCGGGCTGGACAAGGGTAAAATAGTATTCGTCAACGGCCTTTTGCAGGATGTTTTTTAATGAAAGATCGGACACAAAAGTAATGGCGCTGCTATCGCGATCCCTTTGAACGAGTTTCCACTCCTTCAAGTCATAATTTTGGAAAGGCAGGATTTTTCTCAGAATCTGATCCTGATCCCCCAGATTATATTGGCTATGAAGAGCGTTTAAGCGATCAAACCCCAGGCCCCGGTAAGTAATCCGCATTTTAATCTCGGAATTCATGTCTTTCTGAAGCACAAAGTCAATATGCTTGCCTTCCAGTGCTTCCTGAACCTGCAAGGAAGGCAATCTGATTATTTTACTTTCGTGATCATCAATAAGTAATGCACTTCTGTTTTGAATGAATGTCCCCACATATCCTACCGGACTGGCATTATTGGTATTTTCAAGCCAAATCGTATCATGCTCAAGCGGAACCGTGAGGATTACATGGTTGAATTGTTGTGAAGGGAAATCCTCCATTATTCGTCGGGGCTGAGTACCTGCATAAACCAGTGTATAGTATGACCTGATACCGGCATGATTTAGCAATGCCTTCATATAGTTGGTAAGCGCTTTGCAGTCGCCATACTTGTTTTGAGAAACATAAGAGGCGGGGTATGGTTTAAGTCCCCCTATGTCCATGGACACGTTTATGTACCGTGTATGATCCTGCATATAATGATAAAGAATCCTGACAATTTCCTTTTTATCCTGAATACCCTGAATCATTCTTGAAAGGGTAAGCTTTTCATTTTGGGGCAGGTCATCCAGCCCCTGAATCAAACTGTACTGCCAATTGCCGAATAATATCCAATTATCAGTGCTGCCGGCTGTTCCGTAAAAAAAGTCCGCCGGCACAATTTTTACTGAAGGAAGAATGCCGGATATATCCGGACAATAGACCTCAGAACTGAATTTCCCATCATATCCGGCATTCCATACTTTCCGGGTTATCCCTGAAGCATGGGTTATTACAGCCGGTTTGATTTGATGTTCCTTGATATGAACCGGGTAGTTTTCAGGTGATGTAAAAGTCAGTTGCGCCAGTTTTGTTGGTACATCAAATCCCAGAATGGGATACCAATTCGCAATATGCAGGAACTGCCTGCTGGTAGTCTTGTATGTATATCCGATTCTGTAAGGATATTCATTGTGTTTCAATACAAAAATCTTGACATAACTATCCTCATAGAAGGAGGCATTTGAAATTGCGCTGGATTCAGTAATTTCCTGTTTTTTCAGATAACGGATTATTTTTCCGTTTTGATCTTCGATCCATGCAGATAAATCAGTAATGGGACGATCTTTGCTGTAGTTCAGTTCAATCTCTGAATAAATCTCACCGGATCGGTTGTTGATTTGCAGGATAATGGTATCTATGGTGCTCAGCTTGTCATTGCTGATCTCAACAAAAGTCGCATAACGTATTACTTCGCTATTGAAAACTGCAGGAAAAACATATGTTGTAATAGATAGAAAACAAAAGAGAAGGTATATGTTCCGAAGGCGAAAAATCATGTTATGTATTAATGTCAGGTTGAATATCCGCGAATTGTATTTCCTGTGCTGGTTATGGTCTTATACTTGTTATATTTGTCCAATGTTACAAACCAAGACAACATTCCTGTTATGAAAAGTCCATTCCCCCTGATTTACATCTGTGGCATCCTCCTCATTTCAGGCTGTGCTACTCTAAAAAAACCCCCTTTTAAAACCCTGGATTACCTGTATGAAATATCAGGTAAAAAAACCATTGCGGGCCAGCACAACAAAGAACCCAATGCCATACCTGACAAGTGGGCCCGTGAGATCAACAGAATAACCGGCAAATTTCCGGGATTATGGAGCGGTGATTTTCTGTTCCAGGAGGAGAATATCAATAACCGCACTGTAATGATCAATGAAGCTAAAAAACAATGGGAGAATGGAGCTGTCATCAACCTCATGTGGCATGCATGCAATCCGGCATTTGACGAACCCTGCGCCTGGGATTCGGTGGGAGTAATGAGCCACCTGTCGGATGAACAGTGGGCTGAACTGATCACTGACGGAACTCCTTTGAACACAAGCTGGAAAAATCGAATGGATAAAATAGCCGTTTATCTACAGGATCTCGAGGATAGCGGCGTTGAGGTTCTTTTCAGGCCATTGCACGAAATGAACCAGGGCGCTTTCTGGTGGGGCGGCAGAAAAGGTCCGAAAGGCACAGCTGAACTGTACCGAATTACCCATGATTACTTCACCAACATAAAAGGTCTGAGCAACCTGATCTGGATTTGGGATATGCAGGACCTGAGCCGTGATTTTGCGGAATATAATCCCGGCGACAAGTATTGGGATGTCTTTGCCTTTGATGTATATGATAAAGGCTATGACCCGTCATGGTATAACGAAGTTTTATCCGTTGCCGGAGACAAACCCATTGCCATCGGGGAGTGTGCCAAACTGCCTTCGGCTGAAATGTTGACGCAACAGCCGCGCTGGGTCTTCTTCATGCCCTGGGCAGAACTGGTTGTCGAATCTAACTCGGAGCAGGAGATCCGGAGTTTATACGAAGCGCCCCAGGTTCTGACAAGGGATGAATTACCCGGCTGGTGAGTTTGGACCCCGGCATTCGGCGAATGATATTCCGGACATGATGGGGTTAGAAAATAAATCGCTATTGAGGAAATATTTCCGGAATTCTTAATAATCTTGTATATGATTCCGGAAAATAAATTTTCCCGGACTCTTAATTTTTCCATGATATGAGTGCTGCTGTTAAACCAAAAAGGCGCAAGGTTGACCTGGTTGTAATTTCCGATGTTCACCTGGGGACTTACGGATCTCAGGCTTACGATCTTAACCAGTATCTCCTGGGCATTAAACCCGGTAAGCTTATACTGAACGGTGACATCATCGATTTCTGGCAGTTCTCCAAACGTTATTGGCCCAATACACACATGAAGGTGGTCAAATCAATACTGAACCTGGCGGCCAAAGGCTGCCAGGTTTACTATATCACAGGCAATCATGATGAAACGTTACGCAAGTTTGCAGGTCTCCGGATCGGGAATTTTGAGATCCTCAATAAACTGGAACTGGAACTGAACGGTGTAAAAACCTGGTTTTTCCATGGTGATGTTTTCGATATGGTCCTGCATAATAATAAATGGCTGGCAAAGCTTGGCGCCATGGGATATGACGCGTTGATTATTGTGAATGCTGTCCTCAATTTCGTGAGCCGGATCTTCGGAAGGGGGAAAGTATCATTTTCCAAGAAAATTAAAGACAATGTAAAATCAGCGGTGAAATTCATCGGCGACTTCGAGAATACTGCTGCTAAGCTTGCGATTCATAAAGGATTCAAGGCCATCGTAATCGGTCACATCCATCACCCTGAAATGAAAGAGATCGTTGTACCAAAAGTTGGTCATATCCAATATCTTAACTCGGGTGACTGGGTAGAGAACCTGACCTCCCTGGAGTACAACCAGGGCGTCTGGGAAATATACAGGTACCCTCGTGATAAATCCCGGAGAAAGGAAGAACCTCAGGAAGATGTCCCTGAAGAACTGGTTGACATGGACGACAAGGAATTGTTTGAACAAATGGTCAGGGAATTCAGGCAATCCAAAAAGGCATAGATGCGAACGGGGTGGAGGTACCCTGTCAGTGTTCCTTTACATAAAAATCATTCAGGATCTTCCCGAACTCCTTCAGGTTGTGCTTCCAGGGAGTATGGCCGGAACCCGGTATTATCGCGGTTCTGGCATAAGGGAACCGCTCCAGGACGAATTCCCTGCTTTTGCCATAGGCATCAAATTCACCGTATGTAATCATCACCGGGTAAGGTGTTTTTCCGAATACACCGAGTGGTGAATGTTTCTTAATCGCATTACGCGTTTGGGTGCCTGCTTTGGCATTTATGCGGGTAAGCTTTTCATTATCAGGAGGTTCCACGTTGTACCCTTTATGGTAGTTGATGATGATTTGTCTGAATAATCGGCGGTATGCGCTGCTGCTTCCAATCAATCCCAACGCTGTGTTAATGCCCATCCCGATCCATTCGCCAAGGGTTGAACGTTCGCGGTTGTACCGGAACACTTCTCTTTCGGTCAGCAACCACTGCCTGCCTGTCCCCGATGCAGGACTGCATAAAAAAAGACTCTTCACCCGTTCCGGGAATTCATAGGCATAGAGCTGCGCATACAAACCTCCCCAGGAATGCCCGAAGAGGTGAAATCCGTCCAGGGTAAAATGAGCCGCGATATGGTTTACATCACTGATGTAGTCAGCCATAGTGAAGCTGCAATTTTGACTGTCCGTCATTCCGATTCCGCGCTGGTCAAAGGTGATCACCTGAAGATGTCCGGTCAGGAACTCCCGGACTTCCGTCATTTCGTCCGGAACACCGGGACCTCCATGAAGGAGAATAACCGTTCCCGTGGCAGCGCGGGGATAAATTTTTACCGCGAGCTTCGCATTTCCGCTGGTGATTGTATGGTTTTCTGGATTTTGGATCATATTAAATATCGGATATCTGCTTCTACGAAGTTGATAAAAATGGCATAAACATATCCTCGTAGAGGATAAATTATTGTAGAAGAATTATATAAAATAAACCGATTCAACCTTGTTGAATATAGGTCAACTTAAGAGCCACTATTTTTGATTACGCCCCTTCAGGGCTTTTATTTCCGACAATTATTGTAACCCGGGGCTATGCCCCGGGCTATTGATAATGCCCTTTCAGGGCTTAAATCAAATGTACAAGAAATCGCCCTGAAAGGGCATTATCACTAACACAGGGCATCGCCCTGTGGTATTCATCAACCCATTGAATATAAGCCCTGAAGGCGCGCAATCATTCATTAAGTTGACGGTTATGCTTGTAGAGGCTGAATTTTTAATGCCTATTCAAAATCGTTATATAATAAATACTTCTTTCTCAAAACTTTGAATTTATTGAGTTCCCGCTGCCAGCTTTGCCTGATTTGCTCCTCGGTCAACCCTTCCACGATCTGTTTCCGCAGACTGCCTGTTCCCGCCAGCTTATCGATATAATCGGTAAAGAAATCCTCCCTTTTCCCCATGGTCTTATAGGTCCCGATGAGCCATTGGAGATTCAATCCCCGCATCTGCTGCAAATCGGCAATGGGCATCGACCGGAAATCGGTACCGTAACAAATTTTATCCTTGTGAACCGGATTTTTATTGGCTGCTGTCGCTTGGGGAGTGAATGAAAAGGTTTTAACCGGGTAATCGGGATGTCCCACTACCCTGAAAGGGTATGGAGTTCCCCTGCCCAGACTCATGATGGTGCCCTCGAAAAAACACAGCGACGGGTATAGATAGATAGCTTCCATGGAATTCAAGTTGGGAGAAGGATCAACAGGCAAATTGTAAAATGTTTTGTGGTCATAACTGCTGCAGGGAGTGATTTTCAGGTCGCAGGCAAGACCGCCGGCCAACCAGCCTTCCCCGTTGATCATCCGGGCCAGTTCGCCGACCGTCATCCCATAAACAACCGGAATGGGATGCATGCCTACAAATGATCTGAAGGTGGTGTCAAGCACGGGACCATCTATATAATGCCCAAGCGGATCGGGCCTGTCCAGTATCAGCAGGGGCACATCATTTTCCGCACAGGCCTCCATCACATAATGGAGTGTTGAAATGTAGGTATAAAATCTTACCCCCACATCCTGGATGTCATATACCATCACATCAATGCCTTTCAGGTCAATGGCTGCAGGTTTGGATTTTGAACCGTACAGGCTGATGATGGGAACTCCGGTTTTGCTGTCAACACCATTACTGATGCTTTCACCGGCATCAATTAGGCCTCTGAAACCATGTTCGGGTGCGAATATTTTCACCAGGTGAATCCCGGAATGAATCATTGTATCTACCAGGTGAACCTTTCCGGTGACCGAGGTATGGTTGGCGACAAGTCCCACAGATTTCCCTTCCAAAAGGGGAAAGTAAAGGGAAGTCTGGTCCGCGCCGGTTTTAACAGGCTGCCGGGGCGGATCGGATTTTGCAACACAGGCTTGAAAAAGTTGAAGCCCGAGAAATACAGAAATGCATGTAAATGTTCTATACCAATTCATGGGTAAAAATTTGCCATATCAGATAACCTCCTAAAATTAACGCAATAATTTCATTTGTTTTAAAATTAATCAAATCGGCGAAGTACCGCTTTGTCAATATCATGCCCGTTCAACAGGATATGATGCCGGCCATGCAGTTTAAGCAACAATATTTAATATCTTTGAAGCCTATAGATATGTAACTGTTGAAAACCGGGTTATTCATAGCTAAGCGGTTAACTTTCAATAAAGAAGACCGATCCTCCTTTGCAGGTCCCATTATCCGCATATCGGTCATCGGCATTGCACTCAGCCTGGCTGTGATGATTATTGCAGTAGCCACTGTTACGGGATTTAAAAATGAAATACGGCGTAAAATTATCGGCTTCGGTTCGCACGTTCAGATCATCAATTACGATGCAAACAATTCCTTTGAAACGGAACCTGTTTTAAAGGATCAGGCTTTCCTTCCTTTGCTGAATTCCACACCGGGAGTCAGGCACGTGCAGGTATTTGCGACAAAACCCGGCATTATAAAAACAAAAAGCGATATCCAGGGTGCTATTGTAAAGGGCGTCGGAAGTGACTTCGACTGGAGCTTTTTCTCCGGTAACCTGGTGGAGGGTTCAGTGTTCGCCGTGAATGACAGTTCAAAAACCGACCAGGTGCTGATATCAAAGTATTTTTCTGATTTGCTGAAGCTTAAACCCGGGGACCGTTTTGCCATGTACTTCATCAATGATCAACCTCGAGGCAGGTCTTTTACAGTATCGGGCATATACCGTACCAGCCTGATGGAATTCGACAAGCAGTTTATCCTGGCGGATATCGGCCACCTGCAAAGTTTAAATAACTGGGATTCTACGCAGGTATCGGGTTTTGAGGTCCTGATCGACGATTATTCCGATCTCGACCAGGTTTCAGCAGAAGTATTCAACATAGCCGGATTGAGTTTCAATCCCGACGGGTCCAAACTACGGGTTATCAACATACGTGAACGATATCCCCAGATATTTGACTGGCTGGGACTGATTGACAAAAATGTCTGGGTACTGCTTGGGCTGATGCTGATCGTATCGGTTTTCAATATGATTTCAGGCCTGCTGATCATCATCCTCGACCGGACAACCATGATCGGGATTCTGAAAGCGCTGGGAATGAACAACCGGGGTGTGCGCAATATATTTCTGTATCAGTCGGTTTACCTGATGGTCAAAGGCTTGTTTTACGGAAACCTGGTAGGCATAGGCATATGCATGTTACAGTATTATTTTAAACTGTTAAAGCTGAATCCCGAATCTTATTTTCTGGAATATGTTCCTGTCAATATAAACCTTACCCAGCTTCTTGTGTTGAATATAGGTACATTGCTGATAACCCTGGTTATACTGACCCTGCCCTCCATGGTCATTGCCCGGATCAGCCCTTCACGTACCATTCGATTTGACTGATTCAGATGAACAATTGGATATCAAAGCTTTCGGAAGAATTGCAAAAACCCCTGCCCGGAGTGGAAGCTCAGTTAAGGATGTCACCTTCGGTAATAAGAATTTCAACCTCAGGTAAACCCATTAAAAAAAGCGGTGTATTGTTGTTATTATATCCCTGCCATGTCTCCATCTGTATTGTATTTATAAAACGCACGGAATATGAAGGCGTTCACAGCGGCCAGGTTAGTTTTCCGGGCGGAAAATATGAAGAAACCGATTTAAATCTGGCCTGCACAGCATTGCGTGAAACCATGGAAGAAACTGGAATACCGGTAGACGAGATAAAAATCATCGGGCAGCTCACGCCCTTGCATATCCCGGTAAGCCAGGCAGATGTGTTTCCTTATGTTGGTATCAGTTACAATCGTCCGGTCTTTAAGCATAATCCCGCGGAAGTGGAATACCTGATTGAAGCAGGTATGGATGAGCTGTTGGACCCTGCGAACCAAAAGCATGAAATCATGTCAATTGCCGGTAATGTGATTGAAGTTCCCTACTTTGACATCCAAAACAACCACATCTGGGGTGCTACGGCGATGATTTTGAGCGAGTTTTTGGAAATAGTGAAAAAAGTAGGGAGAATGGAGTAAGGAGTATGGAGTGAGTTTTAAGCATGAGAGTTAGCGCATGTGATAAAACACTGATTATCAATCACATAATCCTCTCCTTACTCCTTACTCCTTACTCCTTACTCCTTACTCCTTACTCCTTACTCCATTCTCCCTACTTCCCCACTATATTCTTATAATGCTCGTACCGTTCCAGCACGTCGGCTACATAATTGAAGGTCTCGGTGCCTCGGCAGAAGCCAAACTTGACCACGGGGTCGTTGTAGTATTTCGGATCTGCTTTTGAAAGCAGGAAACGGGCGACATTGTTATCCCATATATCGGGATCGGCTCCGTTTTTCCGGGCCAGGTTACGCGCATCGATGATATGTCCGGGGCCTATATTATAAGCTGCAAGTATGAACTTGATCCTTTCATTTTCATCGGGGATGTCACTGAACTGCCTATTAAGCCAGATGATGAACTCGCTGCCGGCCCGGATCTGTTCACGGGGTGAGGAGATGGTATCCACGCCATAGCGCTTTGCCGTGCCAGGCATCAATTGCATTAATCCCCAGGCGCCTGCCCAGGAGGTAAGGTTATTTTTGAACCTTGATTCCTGGTAGATCAGTGAAGCCATAAGACGCCAGTCCCACCCCAGGGATGAGCTGTATTGCTTGATGTAACGGTCATAGGGAGAAATCTTGCCGGTGTTGATGGCATAGAAATCGCTCTCAACCATGGTAGCGGATTTCTGACTTTCAAAATACCTGGCATAAATGGCTTTGTATTTGCGGGTTTTGGTAAAATCCGCAAGCCAGGTATTCAGTTCCTGCACCAGGGTTGTGGAACCTTTACGAACTGCCCATGCCATATTTTGCTCAAGGCTGACGGGAGTAGAAATATCCACATCGGGATAATAGCTTGCGTTCACCCTGGCGGCAATTTCATCGCACACCGTAAAGGGTATTTCGCCCTCGGAAACAAGGTTGATAAGCTGTTCCGGGCTCTCATCCACTTCAATCAGGCCAATGTCGCCTCCAATTTCTTCCCCGAGATTGCGTAACCGCATGTTGGCGGCAGATCCGCGCATAACATATACAGTCACACCTTTTAATTCGAGCGGGCTGGTGATCAGGTGCTCCCTGATTTCCATCGCTTTCATCTTCCGCCAGTTTTCGGGTTTACGCTGCACCAGTACCTGTCTGGAAGTAACCAGGGGCATGGTAAAATCGATAAACTGAAGCCGGTCCTTGGTGACAGCCAGGTTCTGCGCAATAAGATCCGCTTCACCGTTTCGGAGCAATTCAAAACTTTCATTCAGGCTGCGGCTAACGCGAACTTCAAGTCGAACCGACAGGTGGTTGGCCAGTTGCTGGAGCATTTCATACTGAAATCCCATGGGCTGTCCGCGATAAATGAAGTAATCCGTTGAACTGTAATCTGTCAGAACAGTAATTTTTCCTTCTTCCTTGATATTCTCCAGGTCCTTTTCCCACCGGACTTCTTCTGTCCTGTGGCTGCTGAAGTTGCAGGAGGCTGCAAAGATCAACAGAAGGGGAAATATGATTATTTTCTTTAACATAGCTATTTCTGAATTTAGTAAAAAAACACGTACCGCTGCTGGTCTACACCACTTTTTATGAGCCCTGCAATAACAAACTAATCATAAAATGTCCAGGAAAGCCCAAATTTCAAATCACGCTCGTTCCGTGGATAGTGTAACACTGAGAAGTAGTTCTTGTTTATCCAACCTGAATTAATATGCTCTAACTTGAGAAAGAACCTTAATCTTTTCAGCTGAATATTGAGGAAAACATCAAAATATGGATAATTGCCCAATTGCTTACTATTTTGCCGGTAAAACGAAGTCAAAGCCGGCATATAGGCATCCGCATAATATTTTGAATTGTAAAAGAGGTCAAATCCTAACATGGTCATCAATTTACCGCCTGTCGCCCTGAAATTGAACAGGTGCGTCAGATACGTTGAATTATACAAAGCAATTTCGGGCAGATCGAGAACATTTTCATTTTCACTTTTCTGGTATACCAATTTGCTGACACTCGTGATCTTCCAAAAATCAAATCGCTTGGATGCACTCAGGACCAAAAGTGACAAAGCAGTTTGGTATTGTTTCGGAACTGCGTTGTTATCCAGATAAATTACGTTACGAAGTAAGTAATAATCGCCCTCAACTTCAAACTTCTTTGATGAAACGGTCAGGTTTGTTGACAAATGATTCAATGAGGTCTTGTTAAAATTTTTGGTCCATATGAAATTATTGGACGCATAGTGAGAATAAAGGAAATCAGGAGTTCTCAGTTCGTTGTCAATCTTCACCTTAAAGGTCATAGGATGTTCCGGTTTGCCCAGGGTGAGTTTAGCATCTCCGGTGAGCAGGAAATCACTCTGACGATGGCCCGAAAGGTAATACCGGCCATAGAGATTCAGCTCGAGCAGGCTGGCAAAAACCCTGGTGAATCCTGATGAGACATAGGAATTGAACAAACGGCTCTTATATTCCAATCCGGGGAGTTGAATTTTATCGGTAATAAACCATACCTGTTCCAGGGTGTCGGCTGTTGCTTTACCGTTGCTGACGGCCATGCTGTAATTCAGCATTTCATAGGAATAATCCACAAAATAATGGTTGTTTCGTCGTCCCTGGAACTGAAGGCGTGCCGAATTGAACAGTTTCCAATACAGTAATGAATCCAGGGTAACTGAATCACTCACGTTCAAGGCCGGGTAGAGGCCATTGTTGAGACCAACCATAGGATCACGATCCGTAAAAAGCCGCGATGTTCGGTCGAGGCTTACAATATAAACCAGTTTGGGATAAAAGATCCGAAGTTTCCCGGGTTTGCCGACAGAATCCGAAGCCTGCCGATTTCCCCGGAAAGCAATTTCCTGGACAGTCAGAAAGTTTATATTCCGGATCTCATTAAAGACGTCGGGATTGTGCCGGGATGCGTTATCTGTGCCGCTGAACAGGGTTGGGATATCCCTGGTGAAAGCATAGGTTGTATCGGTGACCAGGGAGTCATTCTGAACTCCGCCGTTTTCATCTGCTATGATCTTATTATAATTAACGCTGAGGTAATTATTATAAACAGTTCCTGAGTAGCTGGAAAAGAAATTAAAGGAATTGTTCTTGACTTTCTGAAACTGGTACTGTCCGAGTGAACCAACTGTGGTGTAATGCAAACCGATGTTGAGTTTCTTGGTAAGGTTCTGGGAGTGAAAGGCATCCAGGATCTCTTCTTTGTTTTGACTGGAGCCGCCCTTGAAATAGGAAATCCTGGTAAAAGGTTTTCGGGTATTGATATAGGCGGTGTTATCGTAATGTTTCATAAAGGGGAAAAAGCTATTGATGAGCACAAACTCCTGGTATTGTGGGCGTTCGGAATAAACGATACTTTGCACCGGGAGTCCGTAATTCCCAAGGGTAGCAATGCCTGTAAATTTCTTATAAGCAAGGTTATAGCATTGGAAATTGGCAAGTGTGGTATCCACTTCGACACGGGTGCGGTTTGCATAAAATCCGTCCAGTTTCCAGGAATAGACAACAACTGTGGTATCGATTTGGGCTGAAAGGAATACCGGGAGGATGATTACAAACAATATGGCCAGCAACATTTTTTTCATGCTGGTAGTTTTGAGATATTTAAGGCAAGATAGCGTAATCCTGTCAGATTTAAAAAAAATCCCGGTCTCACTTGCATGAAACCGGGATTGAAGATCGGCGACGACCTACTCTCCCGCGAATGCAGTACCATTGGCGCTAATGGGTTTAACTTCTCTGTTCGGAATGGGAAGAGGTGGTGCCCCATTGCTATAGTCACCTAAAATTTCTCCCCACGCCGATGGCGGGGGGATTATAAATTACATGCCGGAATAGTTATATATTAAGCTGTTAACAAGAAAGCCACGGGTAATTAGTACTGCTCGGCTTTGACATTACTGCCTTTACACCTGCAGCCTATCGACGTCGTAGTCTACGACGACCCTTAAGGGAGATCTCATCTTGAGGTAAGCTTCCCGCTTAGATGCTTTCAGCGGTTATCTCGACCACACATAGCTACCCTGCGATGCAGCTGGCGCCACAACAGGTACACTAGCGGTATGTCCAACACGGTCCTCTCGTACTAGTGTCAGGTCCTCTCAAATCTCCAACGCCCACAACAGATAGGGACCGAACTGTCTCACGACGTTCTGAACCCAGCTCACGTGCCACTTTAATCGGCGAACAGCCGAACCCTTGGGA
>JBGSSF010000014.1:0-16607 GCA_041737175.1 Bacteroidales bacterium | reverse complement strand
TTACTGCCATCCAACGCCACTGCTTTCTTCACTTATCAATTTGCAACTACTCTTTTCCCTAAACACTGTTATTCAAATATAAAAATTCTGTTGATATCTTATCACTATTCCTGTTAAGTTAGATTTAGTCTAATTATAAATTAAGTATCTATATTAATGAATCAGGGTAATTGAGCATTGTTGAAGCTTTACACTAGTTTTTATTTACTATAACTGTAGTTTTATGAAGACAAGATATAATTATCTGATTAACGATCTTCTGTTGTTTGGTTCTTCTCATCTATTTATACCCTTGCATCACAATTTCATCCAAGATGCAAGCATCCCAAATTCAGATTAATTCCCTAGTAGCCACAACCTCCGGTATCTGCGGCGGTGTGGGTAAAGCCATTTCGGCCAAACTTATTTTGGCAAATATTACATTCATCGGAATCATTGATGTTGCCTTTTATGCTGCCATATCTGCCATGGTGGGGTATGGCGTTAAGAAAGCCATTGACAAGATTATCCATTTTATCAAGCAGCATAAATGAACAAACTACTTGGAATAGGGATCGCCGGGGGCTTGGTGTTTGGCATTATCAAGCTCTTTAAAATGAAGACCGTTTCGGACAAAATGGTCAGTAACCTCTCCAATCCACGCATTCACAAGATTGATTTATCCGGTATTGCATTCCGCACGGAAATCAAAATCCAGAATCCGACCAAAAACACCATGTCCATTACCAAGCCTGTCGTTACACTGACCTCAAACGGCAAGTATATCACCAGCAACAGTCCCGAACAAAAGATTATCAATATTCAGCCGCTGACAACCACCGATATTGACACAATTGAAATCCCCATTACATGGTCAACACTGGCAGGATATCTTACTGGTATTGTCGGCAAGGCCCCGGCCCTGATCACTGCATTCAGGAATAAGGACCTGAAGTCGGTCGCATCCACCCTGGCCATTCCTTTGGAGATGAAATACTCCCTCTATGCCAACGGCATCTACTATGAATCTGTACCGGAAAAACTGATGTGATGAGCAACTACTTGCATAAAGCCAGCATATCATCCGGTTACCGGCAGATCAAAGACGGGAGCTGGTTCGACCGGTTCTTTGCCCGACCTGAGGAACAGGACAGGATTATCATCGAGGATGGCGAGGTGGAAGAAACCGTTGACCTGATGAAAAAGGTGGTTTGGAAGTACCTTGATGACACCAGGGAAATTGCCAGGTACCTTGAAAGAGGTACGCTGCATTCGACCTGTCAGAGCATCTGGGACTTTTTATTTAACCATATCCAGTACAAACTTGACCAGAAAGGCCTGGAGCAACTGCGCAGGCCTAACCGGAGCTGGGCAGATCGCACAACCGGGATCGACTGCGACTGCTTCTCAATTTTTGTTTCCAGCATCCTTACCAATTTGAAAATTCCGCATGAATTCCGGATCGCCAAATACAACAGGGATGAATACCAGCATGTGTACGTGATTGTGCCTTCAAGTGGTAAATCCGACTACATAACGATTGACTGTGTTCTCAATCAGTTTAATTACGAAAAACCATTCACCGCTAAAAAAGATTTTTCTATGAGTTTAAACGGTATCAACGTGGCTGTGCTTTCAGGCGCAGAAACGGATAATGTCCTGGACTTGGTTGCAGGTCTTGACGATCTGGAATTGCTTGGCATTGACAACGAAGCCCAGCGCCTTCAGAGTATTTATGAGCACCTGGTTAAAACCAGGAATATGATTGCTGAAAAGCCCTCACTGATCAGCAATGTGGATTATCCCCCGGCTTTCCTCAAAATGCTGGATTATGCCATCGAAAACTGGAATACCCCCAACCGGGACAAGGCCCTCGAAATCCTTGCCAAAAATGAGGATGCCCTGAACCGGTTAAACGGTTTTGACGGGGAAGATGACGATGAGCTTGACGGCCTGGATGATTATCTTTTTGGAGATGATTTTGACCCGGAAAACCTTGGAAAAGCGGCGGCCAAGAAAAAGGGATTCTTCAAGAAAGTCGGTGAGGCAATCAAAAAGGGTGTAAAGGCAATTGTTCGTTTCAACCCGGTAACTATTTCAGCCAGGGCCGGATTTCTCCTGGCCATGAAACTCAATATGAAAAAAATGGGCAGCAAACTCAAATGGGGTTTTGCTACCAAAGAGGAAGCTGCCAAAAAGGGTGTTTCTGCCCAGGAATGGGAAAAATCAAAGAAAGCCCTGGATAAAGTGGAAAAGCTTTTTGTGGATAAACTCCAGGGAAAGAAAAGCGCATTAAAGAATGCAATTCTGAAGGGCAAGGCCGGCGGATTAAATGGAGCGGAAGATGATTCTTTTGACGGATTTGGTTTTCTGCCGGCTGCTGCCCTTGCTGCTGCTGTTCCTGTCATCACCGCGGCTCTTAAGATTATGGTGGATGGTGGCGTAATGAAAAAAGAAGAAGCCGATAATATCCAGGCCGAAATGAATGCCAAAGTATCAGAGGCTGACAAGCTCGCCAATGATCCGGATATCGTTAATTCAGGTGCGGAAGAAACTGCCGCAAATACTTCGAATTCCTCAAATTCAACAACTCCGGACAATCTGGATACACAGGGAGGTATAGTCGGATTTGTCAAAAAGCAGCCACTTATTGTCATCGGCGGGGCTGCCCTGGGTATCTGGGGTCTGACGAAACTGCTCGGAAATAAAAAGAAGTCCGGAAACAACCTGGGCGCATTTCCGGGCCGAAAGAAAAGTAATCACAAAAGTAAAAAACAGGAAAAACGGAGAATATCCGCAATCACCCTGAAATAGTCCAATTATCTCATCAATACAAACTTAACAAGCAAAAAAATGGCAAAAAACAGGCAAAAGTCCGGTACGCCAAAACTGGATACAAAAGCCATCATCGAGGAACTCAAGACTCCCGGGCTGATCATCCTGGGCATGGTGGGTGGCAATATGGCCGGAAAAATGATCGACAAGGTTGTTAAAGTGGATCCCGAGGCCACAGGCTTCCAGGTCAAGGCACTTCTTAAACCGGTTGTGCAGATATCAGCTGGTGTTGGCGGGGCTTTATTTCTGAAGGACAAGAATATGAAGCTTATCGCTTCAGGTGTGGCTGCAAGCGGTATTGCATCAGGTGTAAAAGTCTTCCTGAAAAAGGACATCCTGCAGGGCCTAACCAATTTCGCCGGGCTGGGCGACTCCGATCCGGTAAGCCAGGTATTCCGGGAACCGGTGAACCTGAGCATTGAGCCTTACAACCCGGAACTTCCCAAGTTACCTCCTGCCCAGGTGGAAGCCCTGCCGGTGGAAAACGAGGATGAGATCAATGGCAGCGAAATGGGAGCCTACGAGGAGATCAAGGAAGTAGAGATTCTCTAACCTGCATATCATTAAATCAAACAAGTCAACAAATTTCAAAACACTTAATATCAAAAACCATGTTTACATTAGGACAGATCATCAATAGTGAATTCGAGTTAATGGGCGTAATGACCGATGAGGAACTTCTCGGTGCCCTGGATAAAGCCCCCCAGGCAGAGCGTAAAGCCTTCCTGAAAAGGCTGAAACAGCCAAAAGCAGCACCCCAGGTAGTAGCTCCGGCAGGTGGAAATTCCCGTGGAGAGTTTGAGAAACGACTGCATCTTCTCCCAAAGGAGATCCAGGCCGGGTTGGCAAGTAAAACGCTGCAGGCAGTGGATGTGGCATACTATGTCACCAAGAATGTTTCCAACAACAAGGTGGTGAAAATGCTCAAAGACGATGACAACAAGGTTGTCGGGATCTCGAACATTTCCAGCGCCAAACTGGAAAAAGGAAATGTGATGCTGCTCAGTGGGATCATTCTCCTGGGAGCCAACAACAGTGCAACCGCCGAAGGAGGCGCATTCTATGTCCTGCCGGAATATATCCGGAACGGTGAGTTTGAGTTCAAGGCCAATGGTACCACCCTCATTCCTTCTACTTCGTGCGAGGTATTCAATACCGATGGCACCGAAAGGCAAATGGGGTATTACAAACTGGACAATGCCAAGATCATCTATGACCAGCAGGCCATGGAACTGAACCTTGAATGGGGACAGAATGCCGTGGATCCGCAGTTCATCAAGGCCATCCTGGTTGGTACCGCTGTAACCAAGTACTAAACCGCTGCCACTTTGCAGACCGGACTGGTACAGGAATTACCAGCTCCGGTCTGCAGGATGAACCACTGTAATAATAATCTTCACCAGAATCAGCCATGGACAACGCCAAATCAATTAAATACCAGATTATCAAGGTTACGGTGCCTGAGCCGGGTGCCACGGTCAATATCAATGTCACATCCGACAGGATGTACAAGCGCATAAAAGGGATCCTCATCTGTTTTCCTTTCTACGCTTATTTCACACAGCGGTCTGCCATGTCGCTTTCCATCAACGACAAGGAAATCTTTCCCGAGGAATTTGATGCGAAACTGATCGCCTATGGTGTCGGCGTACCTCCGAACGAGATGTTTTACCTGGTTGATGAGGAAGCAGCCGGAAGCACCATCAAGGCGAAGTTCAGGGATGGCGGGGATACCATGGGATTTCCCTATCCCTACACGGCAAATCTGTATTTGCGGCTGGAAGATAAGGTATGATGGAAAAGACGGTTAAAGATCGGCACGAGAAATGGGTGATCATCCCCCTTGATATCGAGGAAGGACGTGTAACCACCTTTGATCATAAACTTCCGGCCAATGTATTTCACTGCACGGGAGTCATGGTTTCCATTTCCGGTCTGAGTGGTTTCTATATCAGAACAAGGCTGGGAGAACTGAGCCTGTCGTTTAACAACCGCGCTGCCCAGCCTGTGAATCTGCCCGGGAACTGGATCCCTTACCGGACCAGACTTGACCAGGTTCTCTTCAAACTGGAAGAGCCCCTGGCGGGAGGCACCAGGGTCACCGGCTATTTCAAGAATATCGTTGAATTTCCCTATAAAGTACAAATCTACCTGCAATGTCTGTCGGAAATAACCATTTCGCAAACCTGATCATGGATAGCTATGCACTGGCCTATATTGCTTCACGGATGAAGCAAATGGATATCAAGAACTACAGCATTGAACCGTACCTGGTATTGCTGAATAATGACAAAACCCAGGTGGATATCATGGCCATTAACGAGTTTTTGTTCCTGGTCTCCAAGGAGCTGCCCTATGGTTCCGAGATCACCTCGGACAGCAATTACTTCCAGATCTGGGACTATTACAGCTACATGCTTGTCGGGGGAGTACAGGATTTCACAGGCAATGTTCATATTCAGATCCCTCCCGGAAGCGGCCAGCAGCTCTTTGAGTTTATCCGGGTAATACCCATCATCATAGATTAAGGGCATCTGGTATCATGGAAAGCAACAGGTTTACAGTGAATCTGAGCAACATCCGGACAAAGATCCGGACTTACCAGGAACAGGGTAAGGATGTTCTTTTCTCGGCCATATTCATTACAGGCCGTGAAAAAAACAAGCTTATTGACCGGGCTCCTGTGCAACAGCTTTCGCTGATCACCAAAAACCTGAAATATGAGAAACCCGATAAGGTCAGAATTGAGCTGTATGATGGAAAGGAAGCGGTGAATCCACTTTGGTTGAAGGAAATTCAGCTTGCCCTGCCTGAACCTGGAAATGACACTGAACCGGAAAATTTCAGGGGACTGGGAGAAGCGGATATCAGCCGGATTGTGGATGAACGGTTTAAGGAACGCCAGAGACTGGCTGAATATGAACAGCTGAAGGAAAGGGTGCTGGAATTATCGGAAGAAAATGAAGAACTGAGGGATGCCATTGAGGAACTGGAAAACCATGCCTCACAAGTTGAAACCGAGCTTGAAAGTAAAAAGCAGATACGGTACTATGCCGGGATGCTGGGGGATATCCTGGAGAGTTTCGGTATTGCCAGGGACAAGGTAAAAAAGCCGCTGGCAGAGCTGATGGGATTGAATGAAGCAGGAGAAAACCCAAAATCAATTCAGCAGAAGTCAGATGACACCTCAGGGATAGTAGAAACCAGGGAACCGGTGAATGTATTATCAGTTGAGGAACAGAAGCGAAACGAGATCATTGCCCTGGTGGCCGAATACCTGAAATCCACCTCCAATGAGATCCTGGGGGCGATTTTCACCATTTTCTCCGAGGTGGAACAGAATAACAGCCTGGCTCCGGAGATTGTCGGATTTATAAATCGGAAAAAAGAGAACCATCATGCAGAAGTATGATTTTACCGTAATGATTGAGGCAGAGAACCGGGAAGAGGCCCGTGAAGTACTGCTTTCGATGTTCGATATTATGAAGACCATCCGCCGGGAAACCGGCACAAAGGATTTCATTGAATTTGCAGGCAAACTCAAAGCAAAACCCTCCCTGGTGAAAAAAGCAAAACTGTTTATCTGATGGCCGGAAAAAAGGACATATACAGTTTCCTGGACAACCCAAAGCGATTGCTCGTAGGAGGAGCAGTGGTGGGTGTGGGTGGTTTTCTGCTGTACAAATTCGGTAGGAAAATCATATCCGGCATCCGGCAACGAAATACTGCAAGCCTGGCCGATGACAGTCCTGCCGTACGCCAGGCCATGGCCCTTCGTTCAGCCGTGAATCCTTCAGGTGCCAAATGGATGCGGTCCTTTGATTTTACCAATGTGAATGCCATACTGGAAACCGCCAAACAAATTACAAACCTGGATGAAGTGGCAAACACATACAGGAAGCTATACAACGCAGAGCTTTTGAAGGAGCTGCAAAACGAGCTGAATACCGGCGATTACCAGAAGGTACTGACCCTCATTTCATCCAATACAAAAAAGACATCCGGTACAACCTACAGGTTTGCTGAAAAGAATCAGCTGGTAGTTGCCAAAACGGATGTATACCTGCGAAGCTCACCCGATGCCAGTTATCACGGTGCCATTTACGAGGTATCAGCAAATAAAAATATAATCCGGAAAGCGAAACCCAATGAATTCCTGGGTTATGCTACCGGGAATCAGCACTTTGATGAAAAGAACAATGTGAAATTCATCGAGGTGGCCTACCTGGTGAAGAAGGACGGCATCCCGGAATCGATGAAACCTTATGCCGGGAAGCAGTTTTCCTATTGGGTGAGTTCAAGCGCTGATTATGTGGAGATATTTTCCATCTACAAAAACATGCTGGCAAAATACCCGTCAACCCTGGCTGAAGTTGCTTATAAGAAGCCGTTGACATTTTACACGGGACTTAAAGGCGCCATTATGAACCCGGTAATAACCAAAAAATCCACCCAGGTGTTAGATGATAAAATGCAGCCCTTTATCCTGGTTGGGCCCCGGACTTTATTGGGAGAGTACCTGATGGCTTTGGATACCGGGGCCAGCCGGTTTATAAAATTCAGAACCGTTGACAACACCGAACGCTGGGTGCGTGCAGATACTGTAAACATTAACAGGTAAGAAAATGATACTGATTGAAAAATTCAAAGGAAACAAGGGCGAAAGCAAGGTTGTTTTTGAGCAGGCTGTCGGTGTAATATCAGGCAGCCTGGAAATAAATCCCAGCTGGCTGATGATGGTGATGTGGAGTGAAAGCCGCCTGAATGCA
The DNA here is from genome assembly GCA_041737175.1 of Bacteroidales bacterium. GTDB lineage: Bacteria > Bacteroidota > Bacteroidia > Bacteroidales > UBA10428 > UBA5072. The sequence goes on along the minus strand of JBGSSF010000014.1, from coordinate 9,024 downwards.
CAGGCGGTAAACAAGCAACAGGGTGATACGGAGGATCCTCTTGCGAGGTCATCGAAAAGGGCAACTGGTCTTATACAGTTTATGCCGGATACGGCAATCCGTCTGGGAACCACAAACAAGGCCCTGTATTCGATGAACGCCATCGACCAGCTGCATTATGTATACAAGTACTTCAAGCCATGGACCGGCAAAATGAAAAGCTATTTCGACCTGTACCTGGTGACCTTCTTTCCGGCAGCCATTGGTAAACCGGATGATTATGTATTGCAGACCGGCAAATTATCAGCCGCCACCATAGCCAAACAGAATCCGTTTTTCGATGTGAATAAAGACGGAAAGCTTACCGTGGGGGAAATCAAACGCCGCATGTACGAATCTATTCCAAAGGCAATTGTGGCCGATGTGATGGCCGGACTTGAAAAAAAAAGTTAGAGATAGGGTTGACCGGGTTTATAGTCCTTGGAATTGGAGCCACTTTTCTCTACAAGCGATTTAAAAAGAAACATAAAAACCGAAGAAAATGAAGCTTTCAAAACGATACCTCATTACCATTGCCGCCGGTATTATCCTGACACTCCTGGCAGGCTTTTCAATTTTCAGATCCATGGAAGGTGTAGCTACAGGATGTGTGGCCGGAATCCTGACCATACTTTCAACCTATATCTGGGGTGAAACCAAACGCCCGTCTTAAAAACATTTTCCTTATGAAAGAAAAAATCATTTACGGCATTGTTTTTCTTTTCCTGTGCTTTACCACATTCGGATTCGCCAGGGAATATTTCCAGGCGAGAAAGGACAAAAACCGCATGGAAACCAACCTTGCGATTGCTGAAACCTCCGTTCAGATCTACAAACTGAAGAATGGCAGGATGGCAGCACAAAACAGGGTTATGCAGCTCCGGTATGATGAAATGGCAGCTGTATACCCAAGGATCCTTGAAGAAGTCCGAAACCTTGAAATCAGGCCGAAGCACCTGACCCAATATTCAGAAACCGTGATTAAACAGGAAAAGGAAATCCGGACCAACCTTCGGGACAGTATTGTGCTGGATACTTTTCGTGCCAGGGTGTTTGATTACGAGGATCCGTTCTACTCAGTAAATGGCATTGCCATAGGCGATTCACAAAGAGTCCGGATCCAGTCGAGGGACAGCATCATCCAGGTGGTTTACCGGGGAAGGCGTATTCATCCCTGGCTGTGGATCCTTTCCAAAAGAAGCCCGGAGCAGGTAATTACCAGCAAGAACCCTTCCAGCACCATATTGTACAACAAAACCATTCAAATACAAAAGAAACATGATTAGGAAAAAAAATCCCAGCGGAAAAACCCGCACCAGGTCCGGAAAAACAGGAAGAAAACCTGTTTCAGGAAAGAAATGTGTAAAAAAGTCTGCCACGAGAACAAAAAGCAGCATTAAGGCAAAGGGAAAAACCCAGGTGAAAAAATCGATCCGCAGCATTAAGGCCGGAATAAAAGCACTTGAAAAAGCAGTAGCATAGACCATGGCAAAAAATCAATATCAGCTTAACCGGGAAATTGAAGCCTTCATCCGGGACAAGGATATCAGAAACGAGCGCTTTTCCGGGGCTGATATTGATTTTATTGGCAGGTACGAGGGGAGCGGCGGCCAGGGCAGCAAAGGAGCTAAAGGTGAAGGCATTCTCTATGAGTTTTATACACCAGATTACATCGTGGATCTGATGTGGGAGCTGGCCTACAGGTATGGATTTGAAGAAAAGGGCAATGTTCTGGAACCTTCAATTGCAACCGGCAGGCTGATCAGACCCGCGCCTGTAAAGGAAAAATGCGTGGGATTTGAAATCAATCCGGTATCAGCCCGGATTGCCGAAATCACCTTTCCGGGAGCAACCATCCATCGCGGGTACTTTGAGACAGCCTTTTTACAACCACCCAGGTTTACAACCCAGTTGAAAGATAAGCTGACCTGGTTGCCGCAGTATCCCTTTTCATTGATTATCGGTAACCCTCCCTACGGAAAATACAAGAACAAATACAGCGCTTACTTTCCATCACCAAAAATGCACCAGATTGAATTGTTCTTTATGTTCTATGGGTTACAAATGCTTAAATCCGGAGGGCTGCTCATCTATCTTACATCGAGCAATTTTCTCAGAAACGGGATCTCCTATAATTCTGAGAAAGTAGAAATAGAAAAGATTGCCGACATCCTGGATGCTTACCGGTTACCTCCGGTGTTCAGGTTTTCTGAGGTTCCTGTTGACATTATTGTATTAAAACGCAAATAAAATGGCCAATTACGACATACCCATAAGCACACCCCTGTTTGTCTATGATGCCGATCTGGACGAGCTGAACAAGAGCATCCGGGATATTGAAAAGGAATTCCGGGTAAAGGAGATTGATATTACCTTCCGGGAGGAAAGGCTGATCTTTTCCTCCATCCGTTCATCGGGTGATGCTTACAACTTCATAAAGGAAGTGATTGCAGACGGAATTGAGATCCAGGAACACTTTGTTGTTCTATACCTGAATCATGCCAACAAGCTGATCGGCTATTACAAGCATACCAAGGGGACAATCAATTCCACCCAGGTGGATGTGGAGCTTATCGTGGCTGCCGGTTTGAAAATCCTGGCCAAGGCCGTAATCCTTTCCCATAACCATCCTTCGGGTAACACAACACCCAGCGATGCGGACAAGACAATCACCAAAAAGATCAAGGATGGTTTCAAATACTTCGATGTGGCAGTCCTGGATCATATTATTGCCACAAAAAACGGTTACTATTCATTTGCTGATGAGGGGGAACTTTCCGGATTCGGTTCAAAAGAATCTGATGACCTGGAAAAACAACTCAGGGAGGAGATCCTGCTTCAGCTGAAAAAAGTAACCCGGGTAAATTCACCACATATCTGGGAAAAAATTCAAACCAGGGAAGGATACAGGATCCTGGAAGAACAGGTTATCAGCAGGGTTCTGTCCCAGCAGATTGTCCCTGCGGCCATTATTCCGCAGATGGAATGTGAAATGGATGAAGTTTGATGAATCGGGGATCTTCATATTATCGTGCCAGGATCGAGGTCATTGGGGAGCTCATTTCCACCCTGGATGTTAACCGGACGGAAAAGGGAAATGATATTGTTCTGCTTCGAAACGGGGTATTTTCTGGAAAATTCAATGAAGATGAACTGATCCGGAAAAAACTGGCTGAAAAGACCTTCAGTAAAGATGCTTTGACTTTTTCCGAATTTACCCGGTTTAACACCTGGTTTTCGATGTATCCCGGAAAGGTATGCGGAAAGGAAATTGTGACTACTTCCATTGAATTTCCCATCACTATCAAAGGCAGCAAAGAAGATATCATGAACACCATACATATTGAATCTGATCCGGGACAACTTGAACTGCAGGCCCTGGCCATCGAGACAGAACTTCAATTATTGCAACTATGAGCTATTTAAACGGCATATCCGACATAACCACCCTGGGCGCTTTACCCAGTGAAATACGCATGAATGTTCTGCAAAATGAACAGATCATCCGGCAGGTTTTACAGGATGCACATGCGTTTAACGGATTGGGTAAAATCGCCAAAACCATCAAAAAGACGATGGGTTTTGACGAAGTGGTGGAACGTTATAACCGGGGCATTACAGCCGATGAGATCAAGGCCTGGGTTTGGTATAAACGGTCCCTGGGTGTCCCAATGACCGGCTGGGAGAAGTTTTTCATCAAGGGAGGAGAGCTGGTTGAGAATGTCGAAACCATCTCAGGAACTATGATCAAAGACAATCATTTTCGGGATATCCGAAATGTTGAGAAAGGGGTGATCCTGGGCAAGTACATTAAAACCCATGATTATGCCGAGGGGGAGAAATATTACATTTTTCGAAACAGTGAAGGATTGTACTATGCTCCGGCCAAAGTCTGCAGGCTCGTTAAATCCTCCATCACCTCCAACAAGGATGATCTGTCAGAACTGGTAAAAAGAGGAGCGTTATTTTACCTGGGAGGAGAAATGGTACCCTTTCCTGTATATACCTATGGTAACATGTATGACAGGGAACTGCAACTTGAAAAGGACAAAGATGCCATCCTGGAACAGTGGGGCCAGGATACTTTTACCAGGCACCAGGAAGCAATTTATAAGGCGAAGCCTGGACTACTCACAGTGACCAATCCCGATGAAAAGGAACGTCCTATTATTACAGTAATTTCTGACTTTTCTGCTGATACCAATGTGTTCTCAATTACCGAAGTCCGGGAAGAATTCATGGATGTGGAGACTGCCGAAGAACTGAAAAAGGTCAATGGAAAGGTAGAGCGAAAGCGGGATAAGGAAAAAATCAACCTTCGCTTTGACGGACTTCAAAAATATTCGCTACAGGAAGTTTTCATTAAATGGCTTTTCACACTGAATGCTGATTCCGACTTTGAGAAATCATCGGCCATTGATATTGCGGATTATTACATCGCTAACCGGGCTCTCCGGGATGATAAGCTTACCAAAGAAGAGAAATCTGAACTGAAAGCCAATGCCAGGATCGAAGGAGAGAAACTGTTTTCAAGGTTCCTTCATGAAGTGATAACAGCCAGGGACCAGGAACAGCTTGATTATTTCTGGAACCGGATTTACAACGGGCAAAGTGATATCAATTACAAAAAGGTGCCTATCGGTTTTGAATGTTCCACCCAGTTTAAAAGCGGGATCCTCCAGCTTACCGATATCCAGCGCGAAGGCATTGCCTTTATGGAAATGATGGGAAGCGGGATCAATGCCTTTGATGTGGGTGTGGGAAAAACCATGTGCAGTATAGCCACCCTGGCCCACAACATTTATTCGGGCAAATGTAAACGACCCCTGGTGGTGGTTCCCAAGCCCACCTATAAAAAATGGATGAATGAGATCATTGGTTATGATGACAAAAAAACCGGGGAATTTGTTTCCGGAGTTCTTTCCCATACCAGGGTAACCGTGAATGACTGGTACAACCTGGGAACAGATATTGTAAAAAAAATCAACCTGAATAAGCCGGTACCGGACAACTCGATAACCCTGGTAACTTATGAAGGCTTTAAACGACTGGGATTCGGTGAAAGCGTATCGGAAGATTTATTTGTAGAATTGGTCAATATCCTGGGACAAAGCCGTGAGAAATCGGCCCGCGATAAAGAAATCGAGTATCAGAAATTCAGGGAAATGATCGGTGTCGGTTTGAAAGACACTGTGGCCGATGTGGATCTTCTGGGATTTGATTTTGTAGTGATCGATGAAGCCCACCGGTGCAAAAATGTATTCTCCCAGGTCAAAGCCGATGATGACGGGAACAAGCGGTACAATCTGCAGTCTGCCACCTCGGAGACCGGCCAGAAAGCCTTTCTGATCCTGAATTACATTCAGCGGAAATTTGGCAGGAATACCATGCTTCTGACAGCAACACCTTTCACCAATTCTCCCTTGGAAATTTATTCGATGCTATCGCTGGTGGCCCATGAAAATTTAGTTAAAGGAGGGATCAATAATATTGACACATTCTTCGATCTTTTTGTTCTTCCGACCATTGAGTGGACCGCCAATTATAAAGAAGAAATTGTGGAAAAGGAAGTCATCAAAAGCTTTACCAACCGCCGAATCCTTCAAAAACTTATTTACAATCATATCCTGTATAAAACAGGGGAAGAAGCCGGGGTAAAACGTCCAACCAAGATCAATCTGCCGCTGCTCTATGATTTTCAGGCAGACAACCGGCAACGTCTGCCGCATGCAAAGCAGATCCTGACCTATATCAGCATGACGGAAAAACAGCGGATCAATCAGAATAAAATCGTGGAACTGGCAAGGAGTTCTACCAAGGGACGATTAGACATGGGCAATTTGTTTCGGGCCCTAGCCTATTCCCTGGATAATGCGCTATCGCCATTTATTCTTGGCGGCAGTCCGGAAGATTTTAGGGAATTTGTTCGTGAAAGCCCAAAGATCAACTACGTGATGGAATGCATTCGGAGTGTAAAGGATTGGCATGTAGGTAAAGGGGAAGAAGTATCTGGCCAGGTGATCTATATGAACCGTGGAAAGCAATTCTTTCCGATGATCAAGAAATACCTCCTGGAGGAAATCGGGTTTAAATCCGGTGTACTATTCGATAAAACCAGGGTGGATGAAGTGGAGATTATCAGTTCCGAAATCAATGATAACCGGAAAGAAACCATCAAAGAAGCATTCCTGGAAGGCATAGTTAAAGTGATTATCGGGACGGCCACTATCCGGGAAGGGATTGATTTGCAAAAAAGGGGAACCGTCATTTACAATTGTTACCCGGAGTGGAATCCAACCGATCTGCGGCAGCTGGAAGGCCGGATCTGGAGACAAGGAAATCAGTTTGGGTATGTGCGGATCGTAATGCCCCTGGTACAGGATTCGATGGATGTATTCGTGTTCCAGAAACTGGAAGAAAAGACCTCCAGGATCAACGATATCTGGTTCAAGGGTGACCGGGGAAACGTGCTCGACCTGGAAAGTCTGAACCCTGAGGAAATCAAGCTGGCACTGATAACCGATGTGGACCGCCTGGTAAAAATGTTCTTTGACCAGGAAAAGGAACAGTTGCAGCGCGAATTCAACAAAGTGAACAGGGCTATACAAATGGTCAATGAAATCAGGGACGATATTGAATACTATAACAGGTACCGCGAAGAATCCATCACAGCCATCAGGAATTTCTATAATACACTGGTTAAATCATCATTTTTAAGGACACCAGTAACAGATGCCACTGAACAGGATCCGGCGGAACCCGGCGCCAAACTGATTAAAAAGGCCCGGGAATTAAGGGATGACATTGATGCTTTGCTTCAGAACTCAACCTTTGAGGACAAGGATATACTCACCACAGGTCGTAGGATTGAGAACAGTTACCCATCCCTGGGATTGTATTTCCAGAATAGCTGGTCAGTGAGGTACTTTAAGGAATATGTTTCCAAAGTCCGGAAAACCGAAAAGACCATACTGAAACCAAAAGGATATACAATTGACAGCGATCTGACGAAAGTACTGGATGAATATGAACTGGAAAAACAGGCTATTCAGAAAAAAGCTGAACTGTATAAGGGAGATGCCGGTTCTGAACGATGGAAAATCCTGAAGGAAGAGATCCATGAGAAAAAGTCCGCTTTGATGGTGGAAGGTCGCACTCCGGCTGACCGGGCAGCGGAGTTTTCAACACTCAACTACCTGCTGGCATACAAGGCCGGAGACCATGAAGCTCCAACGGTGAAAGTACCGTCCTATAAGCCGGAAGTAACCAATAAAGACGTTTCAGTCCTGGAGCTTGAAGCCCTTGCATTGGAGGTGGAACTTGATTTATTAAGCATCTAGAAACTAAAAAAACACTATACCATGATTACCACGGAAAATTACTTTGAAGCCATTACCCATATTGATTTTGCAAGTCTTCCGGAAGCGCTCAAAAACGGCGATAAACTCACGCGGGGAGCCGCGCAGAATGGCTGGTCGGCCTATAACTCCAATGAAAACATCAAAAGAGTGGTGGATGCCTATCTGCTGAAAATCAACGAATGGACTGCAAAGCAGAAAATTCCCGGACAGAAAAAGGCCAGGAAAAAACCCGAAACAGGTGCAAAGAAGAAACCGAAACAGAATTCTCAAAAACAGGATAAAAAGACGAATGAGTCCACCCCGGTGGAAAAGGTCACCCCCGAAATAGCCTTCATTAAGCGTTATGTTGGCTTACATGGTAAAACAAAGGACAGGAAACAGATTCTTGGTTTTATCAACGGGCTTCAGAAAGCCATTGTTGAAAAGCGGATCCGTAAGACTTCACCTTATGCAAAAGAGATTGAGAACATCCAGGAACAGCTCATAGCCTGTTATGAAAAAATGGGAGAATCCGTCCAGGTAAACATTGATGATAAAACCATGGAATCATATACTGCCATAGCGTTCAGTGAAAAAGCCATGTTATCAGTTGCATTCATCAAACAGTTTATAGGATTGCATGGTAGGAAGGGAGTAAAAGAAAAAGCTCAGGGATTATCAAACAGAATAAACAAAGCTTTGAAGGAGGAACGAATTGTTGAAACTGATCCTCACATTAATGAACTTCAGGTTGTTGTCAAATCCCTGCAGGAATACCTCGAAGGAAAAACCACGGTTCCGGAAATCAGTTCTGCTGCCTTAAATGGTTTAATGGGGATTGCAGGCAACGGCAGTAAAAAAAAAGCTCGGACGAAAGCGAAATCCCGGAAGAATTGCAGGAAGAAATTCCTGAAGAATCCGCACCGGTAAGAGCAATAAGCAGTACAGAGCTTGCCGGAATGCAGTTTGAAACCATCGGCCTGCAGGGAAAATACCGCGAGCTGATAGGAGATCCTTCTGTGGGTTTTACTGCAATGGTCTATGGTCTTCCCAAAAGTGGTAAATCCACACTTTGTATTGACTTTGCCAGGCACCTGGCCGAACAACATGGCAAAGTGCTGTATGTGGCCATTGAAGAAGGCATTGGCTATACCCTCAAAGAGAAGTTTGAGCGGCTCAACGCTATACATCAAAACCTGGTGATTGCCGAAAAACTTCCGGATGATTTATTACCCTACCAGTTTGTTTTTATTGATTCAGTAAGCAAGGCCGGACTAACAGCCGAATATCTTACAAAACTTCGTAAAGAATATCCTAAAACCTCTTTCATTTTTATCTTTCACACTACCAAGGAAGGCAATTTCCGCGGAAAACAGGGATTTGCGCATGATGTGGATGTGATTATTGAGGTGGTAAATGGTTTGGCAAGGGCGAATGGGAGGTTTGGGATAGGTAATGAGGTAAATGTTATATAATTTAAAAGCTTAAAGACTTATCCCATCTAGTTTAGATTTACAATTGTTATTTAGTTGATCCTTATTAATTCAGTTTTTTTCAAAATTTCCTGGGTGAGTTATCCACCGGAACCAAGATTATAGTCCTAAAATACCATCCAAAAATAAAGTCAAAAATTTCCAGCTGTTTCAGTCTCATCCATTTCATCATA
>JBGSSF010000030.1:0-146192 GCA_041737175.1 Bacteroidales bacterium | reverse complement strand
GAAGCCTGCTACCATATTGCCGACTTAGGCACAGCCTAAGCCGAACTGCCTGAGTCGAATATATCTTTTCAGGCTCTTGCCTGAATATTAACCACGTATCTGATAGCAGGCGAAGCCTGCTACCATATAGCCGACTTAGGCACAGCCTAAGCCGAACTGCCTGAGTCGAATATATCTTTTCAGGCTCTTGCCTGAATATTAACCACGTATCTGATAGCAGGCAAAGCCTGCTACCATATAGCCGACTTAGGCACAGCCTAAGCCGAACTGCCTGTGCCGAACTGCACCGAACAACACTTGCAACAGTGTTCAAAAATTCCTTAATTTTAGATTGAATTCTACTGAAAAGTTACTAAAAACCCATGACAAATCAGCCCGTTTTTCACAAAAACATCCGGATCTCCGGCAGGGTGCAGGGGGTTGGCTTTCGGTATTCGGCACGATCCATGGCAGTTTTTTACGGCGTGAAAGGATTTGTCCGGAATCTTCCGAACGGGGATGTCTACCTGGAAGTTGAAGGAGAATCCAATCACCTTGAGGATTATATCCGATGGTGCAGGCAGGGCCCACCCCGGGCAAAGATCAATTTTATGGATGTTTATGACGGGGAAGTTATGGGGTTCGGGGGGTTTGAGGTTAGGTCGTGAGAAGTAAACGGTGAACAGCCGGTAAAAGGTAAAAGGTAAAAGGTAAAAGGTGAACAGCCGGTAAACGGTGAACAGCCGGTAAACTGTTTACTTTTTACTTTTTACTTTTTACTTTTTACTCTAACTCAAATCTCCTCTAAAGCCTCCTTCAAAACCCATCCCTTGTTCCCATCCGCAATGCGGATTTCTTTCCAGTTCTGAACGCTGTCGAGCAGCATTACCTTTGTGCCTTCGTGCAGGACGAATATGTTGGTGCTTTGTTCGTCGGGTGAGCTTTTGGCATTCACGGAGGATGTCATGATGATGGCAGATCCGCTTTGCGTGAGCTGCTTTGCCCGGTTCCACATGGACAGCATACCGGTCAGCGAGAGCACAGCAAGCAGGATCCCGGTCGCAAACGCCACCCTTTTCATCGTATACCCATGGCTCATGACGAACCCAAGAAATGCGCCCAGGGCAAGCACAAACAACACCAGGCTGATGATCGCCCACCGGTCGGGTGAAAAAAGCCAGGGAACCGACTTCACCCACCGGGCAAGAAAGAAGTCAGGTATGGGGTCAATTTTATCGATGATCCGGGCATTGGCCAGTGCCAGATTTTGCCGGATATCCTCATCGCCCGGTTTTAACAGCAAGGCTCTTTCGTAACAAAGGATGGCACGGGCCAGGAAATCCTGCTTGTAATAAGCATTTCCCAGATTGTAATAAAGCTCTCCGGATTCAAAGCCCTGGTTGATCACTTTGGCGTAACTGGAAGCCGCCAGATCATATTCCCGGTTCATGTAGTGCTTGTTGCCTTGTAAAACAAGGGAATCGGGGGAGGATTGAGGATTACAGATTGAAGATGGAAGATTGAAGAAAAGAAGAAGAAAGAGGAAAATAAAATGGGTCTTCAACATTGATATATTTCTGGTTATTAACGATACCATTTCAAACATATATTTTAAATGAATAATTAAACCATTATGTCGCACCTACGGCGCTTTTGAACATTCCGCACCGTTGTATTTCTACCGTTATGCCGCACCTCTGGTGCTTTCAACTGCATTAAACCGCAATTTCTACCAATATGCCGCACCTCTGGTGCTTTCAACTGTATTAATCCGTAATTTCTACCATTATGTCGCACCTACGGCGCTTATCACTTTGGTCATAATAATTTTTTCTACCGTTATATCGCACCTCTGGTGCTTTCAATTGCGGTCAATTGCTTTAAGCCCCATAGGGGCGATATTATGGTAGAACAGATAACCACGACCCATATTGTAAGCCCCGTCAGGGGCGACATAAAATTATTTCAGTTTTTGCTGAAGGTCCGATATCGCTTCCAAAGCCTCCCGGTAGAGTTTATCCCTGGCGATATCTCCGGAACTGTGCGCATACCTTGCCATTTCACAGGTTTCGGTAACGCTGAACAAACGATCCATAATTTCCTGCTCCACTCCCCGGTTGAGCAATGCTGTTTTTGCCGATTCTTTGGAGAGCGTGGCCACCGGTATACCCAGCTTATCGCTCAGATAGCCCCAGATTGCCCCCAGCAATTCCTCGTAAAAAGCAACATCATTACCCTGTTTCAGCAAAACTTCACTATTCTTCAGTCTTTTCCTGGCATATTTATCTGCCTTTCGCAGCCTCAACCCCGCAATATCGGCATTCAGTTTTAACATCCGGTGGCGGTTCCACAAAACTGCAATGAAAATTCCCAGGGCCAGCAGGTACAGCAGATAGTAACCCGGGGACCGCATGATAAACGCATTCGTTCTGGTAAGGCTGAATGGCTTGGTTTTAATGAACCGGATATCCTGGTTGAGCAGTTTCACATCTTCTTTGGTCATTCCGGGCATCGATGTGATCAGTGTATCTCCCGCTCCCTTTTCAACACTGATCAGATATGCTTCCGTTCTCAGGGTTTTATACTGGCTGGTCCCTGCATCAAAGTAGGTCAGCTCCACCGGCGGAATGGTGAATTTTCCGGGTAACTTCGGCACGATAAGGTATTCAAAAGTTTTTGTGCCGGAGAGCGGATTATCCATGCGGGTATTGATCACCGGATCGTATTTTTCCATATCATAGGGTACAGTGACTCCCACTTCATTGAGAAGCTTGAGGTTTCCGCGGCCGCTGACGGTCACTTTCAGGGTTAGCGGATCATTGGTGGTGGTGCTGGTTTTATTGATCTCGGATGTCAGCCTGAAGTTACCCACAGCTCCCTGGAAGGTTTTGGGTGCGTTGGGCGGTAATGTTTTTACCATCAGTTTAACAGCCTTGCTTTTGATTTTCAGCGGTATCTCCTGTACCTCTGGAATGGAAAAGTCATCAAAAAAGGGGTCGGCAAATTTGCGCCGTACTTCCTGCCGGAGGGAAACTTCGAGTTCAAAAGGCTGAATTACCAGTTCGCCGCTTTTCTGGGGAATGATAATTACTTTCCGGAGGATGCCGGTGCCGTATACATCACCGTCCACGGCTTCACGCTGCAGGCTTCTTAACGGGGGCACTTCAACAGGTTCCGTGAAGAAACCCGTAAAATCAGGTCCTTTAAAGCGCTGGTCAACTCCCAGAAGATTCACCCTTGTAAATATTTTTATGGTAGCCATGATCTGTTCTCCGATATAGGCTTCCTTTTTATCGAGGATCACACTGACGAACAGATCTTTATCAGAAACGTTGTTGTTCTGTGATGACTCCTGGGTGGAAACCGGCTGACCTTGCGCAGGGGACGGTTCCCTGCCCTTCACGATCTCAACCGTCACCGCATTGGACGGAAGGGTTTTGTTTTTAATTTTTACGGTGGCAGGCGGTATGGTAAACTTTCCCTCCTTTACCGCTCTGAAAAAGTAGGTATACGTCCAGGTGGAAGAAGTGGTCACTTTGCCGTTCTCTGCAAATACACTCTGGCTATGGCCCTGACTGGGACCGCCAAGGAGCTCAAAGTCGCGGATCTCCGGAATATTAATTTCATCGAGTTCCTGGTTGGACGTGTAGGTAAGGTTGAATTGTTCGCCAACGCGCAGTACATTCGGTGCAGCCGAAGCCGTGAATTTTACATCCTGCGCCCGGAGGCTCAGGGGGATCAATAAAAGCAGTATAACCTGAAATGTACGCATAGTAAATATCCTGTAGATGATTACCAGTTTTTCCCGAGGGGAACCTTTTGCCTGTGTTGTTTCTGTTCCTGAACCCTTTTCATCACATTCTTCTCTTCGTTTTCCAGCGCCTGCAGGATCCGTTCCGCATCTTCACGTGATATCTGTCCCTTCATCTGTTCCGGCTGCTGCGCCTGCTGCTGTGGCTCCTTACCCGGATCCTGATTCTCTTGCTCTTCCTTCTCTTGTTGTTGCTCATTCTGTTGCTGATCCTGCTTCTGCTTTTCCTGCTGTTGTTCTTCCTTTTCCTGTTGTTCCTTATCTTTTCCCTGTTGCGTCTGTTGCTGTTCCTGCTGTTTCATTTCCTCCAGCTTCCTCATCGCCAGCTGAAGGTTATGCTTGGCATCCATGTCACGGGGATTCTTCCTCAGCGCGTTTTTATAAGCTTCGACACTTTCCTGGTATTTTTTATTTTCATAATAAGCATTCCCCAGGTTATAAAAATAGCGGTCCAGGTTCTGCCGGTCCTTTTCGTTTTTGGTCAGGGCTGCATATTTCAGGGCTGCCGCATCATACTGCTTCTGCTTGTAAAGTGCATTGCCCAGGTTATAGTCGGCGCGAAAGGATTGCGGATCTTCCTCCAGCGCTTTCCGGTAGTCAATCTCCGCATCCTGGTAACGGCCGTCTTCAAATTTGCCGTTGCCCTGCCTGATATGGCTTCTGTCGGTTTGCGCGTACGCTCCGATTGTAGTACCTGTGATGATCAGCAATAACAGTGGTTTCATCGTTATTCAGTTTTTCCTTTCAAACAATTGAACGTTTTTAAGCCTTTTGCTCTTTCTCTCCAGGATGAGTAGATCCAGCACCAGGATCCCCAGTGCAAGCCAAACGAGGACCGGAAACTGTTCTTCATATTCGGTATATACCTTGTATTCCGTATTGGCCTGATCCATTCCTTTCAGTTTGGAGATCATGGCATTCATCCCCATATTGGGTGCGCTGGCCCGGTAATAGTCGCCGTTCCCGCCCGATGCTATCTCCTTGAGCATGGATTCATTCAGCCGGGTGACCACGAAATTGCCGTCCTCATCCCTGTGATAATCGCGGTTGCCGGGATTGCCGCTGACAGGTATCCTGGCGCCCTGATTCAGTCCCATGCCCACCGTAAAGATCCTGATTCCTTTATCCTTTGCGATTTTGACGGCCTCAGTCACTCCCCCCTCGTGATTCTCACCATCGCTGATAATCAGAATGGCTTTCCCGGCGTCGGACTCTATATTAAAAGACCGGACTGCCAGTTCAATGGCCTCAGCGATGGCGGTACCCTGCTTGGATACCATCTGGGTGCTGATGCCCGACAAAAACATTTTGGCGGAAAGGTAATCATTGGTCACCGGGATTTGTGTATAGGCGTCCCCGGCGAATATGATCAGTCCAATCCTGTCGTTCTCCAGCCTGTCGAGCAGTTTTGTCAGTTCCTGTTTTGCCCTTTCCAGCCGGTTGGGCCTGACATCCTCGGCCATCATGCTGTTGGATACGTCAAGGGCCACAATGAGTTCTATTCCCTCACGTTTGACTTCTGTGAGTTTGGAACCGAACTGGGGACCTGCAACGGCAATGATAACAAAAGCAGAAGCCAGCAACAGCAGAATAAATTTCAGGTTCCTTCTGAACTGGGAAAAATCAGGCATCAGCAGGGAAACCAGGTCGGGATTGCCAAACTCCCTTATCTTTTGCTTCCGTTTATAGTGAAACAGCAGGTATAGTCCGGCTAATACGGGCAGAATGATCAGGAGCACGAGATATTCTTTATGTTCAAATCTAAACATGTCTAAACCGCTTCTAAGTTACCGTTCTTAAAACCGTAGTCCGGAGAAGAATCTCGAGGACCAGCAGTATCAATGCTGCGATGGCAAAAGCTCTGAATTCCTCATGCTTGCGTGAGTACTGCTTCACATTGACTTTGGATTTCTCCAGCTGATCGATCGCAGCATATATTTCCCTGAGTTTCTGGTTATTGGTGGCCCTGAAATATTCGCCGCTGGTCATGATGGATATCTGCCTGAGTATATCCTCGTCGATCTCTACTTCAAACTGCTGGTAGAAAATATTGCCGAAGGCATCTTTCACAGGAAAGGGGGCCATGCCCCGTGTACCCACGCCGATGGTATATACCCTGATGCCAAAAGTTTTCGCAATTTCCGCGGCTGTGAGCGGATCAACCGAACCGGCGTTGTTCATGCCGTCGGTTACCAGGATCACAACGCGGCTTTTGGCATCGCTGTCCTTCAATCTCTTGACCGCATTGGCCAATCCGAGACCTATGGCAGTCGACTGGTCCTCAATGATCCCGACACTCACCTCCTTGAGCAGATTGAGCAGAACAGCATGATCGGTGGTAAGTGGACACTGGGTAAAGCTTTCGCCCCCAAACAGCACTATTCCGATCCTGTCATCTGGTCTGCCTGATATGAACGATGTTGCCACATCCTTGGAGGCTTCGAGCCGGTTGGGAATGAAATCGCCGGCCATCATGCTGCCCGAAATATCCATGGCGAGCATAATATCGATTCCTTCAACCGATTCATTTTCCCAGCGGTTGGTAGACCGGGGCCTCGCCAGGACAATAATAAGAAGCGCCAGCAACAGCATCCTGAGAACAAAGGGGAGATGCCTGAAATACACACGCGCACTCTTTTTCATTTGCCGGAACGGCTTGAGCGCCGGAATCTGCATATCGGCCTGAACCTGGTTGTGCCGGTATATATACCATGCTGTTGCCGGAATCAAAAGCAGCAGCAGGTAGAGATAATTCGGATGCAGAAACTCCAGTTCAGGCATGGGTAACTGTATTGGTATGCACTAATTTCTTTTCAGGATCCTCGTCCCTGTTCATTTCTTCAGCACGCTCAGCAGTGCTGCGTACAAACTCCGTCGCCAGATCGAGCTGCAATGCATTCTCTTCGACTGCAGGAATTACCTTGGCAAACTTTACCAGGTCAGACAGTTTGAGAATGCCGGAGAGTTTATTCAGATCAGATGCTCCGCACGGTGTTGATCTTAATGCCATAAGAATCTCCTCCGTGGTCTGCTCAAGCGCCATGATGCTATACCTGCCTTCGATATACCGGCGAAGCACTTCCGACAGCCGCGAGTGATAATGCTTCACCCGGTTGTGCATCCAGGGCTTATCTTCCTTCAGCTTTTCAAGTTCACGCAGTGCAATCACTTCAGGCAACTCAAGCGGGATCTCTTCCTGAATATCCCCGTTCCGGTTGCGTTTTTTCCGGATGTAGCGAATGATAAGCCAGGTGAATAAAGCCACTGCAATGGCAAGCAGACCATATGGATAATTCTTTTTTGCATAATATAAAATCTCCGCCAGGTTGACCGGGGCTTTGAAATTTGGTTTGATGTCCTTCAGGGTCGTATCGGCCGTGACCGGTAAAACAACGAATTGCACAGGCAATGTGCTGAAGGTGTCCGGTGATTGTCCGGTATATGCCATGAAATCCAGCGCAGGGATCTCAAAAAGACCGGTATCAAAGACCGTAATCAGCAGGTTGCGGCTAAAAATGACCCTGCCCTGGGAGACAGAAGTTGTATCGGTATAGGAATCTCCCACAATCTCGATTTTGCGGGTAATGGTGTCTTTGAGCCGGGGAAATTCGATCCGGAGATCCGCAGGCTTTTCAACCGACAGGAGCAGATTCAGCTGATCGCCGATCAATGCCCGGTTTGTGTCGAGTTCAGCCTTAATAACAACCTGCTGTGCGGAAATTACCGTAAAGCAACCGGCCAGGGCAAGCACCAATACCAATTGATTAACCTTCTCCATCACTTAGCCCTTTTATTGAACAGCCGCATTAACGGTTTAACATAGTCTTCGTGCGATGCGATGGTGGCATAATCAACGCCCGACTTTTTCAGGATATCCATGGTCTCCTCCTGTTTCTTCCTATAGATCTCCTTGTAAGCATGACGGACATAATTGCTGTTTGTATCCACCCAGGCCATTTCACCGGTTTCGGCATCCCTTAACTTCATCAGGCCCATTCCGGTGAGTTCTGTTTCTCGCTTGTCGTATATCCAGAGCGCGACAAGGTCATGCTTCCTGGATGCTATTTTCAGGGCATCTTCATAGCTCTGGTCCATGAAATCCGTGATCAGGAAGGTGATACTTCGTTTGTTGATGGCATTCACCAGGTATCTGAGAGGTATGGTAAGGTTGGTCAGCCGGCTTTCGGGCTTGCAGTCGATCAGCTCCCGGATGATTTTTAATATATGCTGCCTGCCCTTCTTGGGAGGGATAAACCTTTCAATCCTGTCACTGAAAAGGATCACACCGACCTTATCATTGTTCTGTATGGCTGAAAACGAAAGCACAGCTGCAATTTCCGTTATCAGTCCGGCTTTCAATCGGCTTTGCGTTCCGAATTCACCTGAACCGCTGATATCGATGAGCAGCATGACCGTAAGCTCACGTTCTTCTTCGAAAACCTTGATAAATGGATGGTTAAAGCGGGCGGTCACATTCCAGTCGACACTCCTGAAATCATCGCCATACTGGTATTCCCGGACTTCACTGAAGGCCATACCCCTGCCCTTGAATGCAGAATGGTATTCCCCGGCAAAAATGTGCCTCGACAGACCCTTTGTTTTGATTTCAATTTTGCGTACCCGTTTCAGCAATTCATTGGTTTCCATCACGCAGCCCCCAAATGACTAATCTTTACGGTAACTGACAGTAAAATACCATTCGTCTTCCACCAGTGTTACTGTATAATTCTCACCTTTATCCACAAAGGACCATGAATTTGCGCCATTTTTCCTGTATTTTTTATTCAGCATGCCGATCATGTCATTGAGGTTGGAATAGTCGGACATCCAGCGGACATAAGTACAAACATCGTTGTCGGTCATAAAGAAAAGCGCAGTTTGTTCGGTGATCTTATCCACATACTTCAGATACTTGAAAGTATGATTGACGGCGCTCTTGTCGAGTTTGAACTGTGGGTTGGATGTTTTCATCAAACCAGCAATCTCAGCGGAGTTCATGCCAATAAAGTTCTGACCTAATGCGATGCCCGAATTGCCTGCCAGAAACAGGATGAGAGAGAAATAAAAGATATGGTTTTTCATGATCATGGAACCTCTATGTTGTTGAGAATGTCAGTAATAATATCTTCAGTGGTTATGTTTTCCGCTTCCGCCTCATAGGTCAGTCCGATCCGGTGACGCATTACGTCATGGCAAACCGCCCTTACATCCTCGGGAATCACAAAGCCCCTGTGTTTGAGGAATGCGTATGCCCGGGCGGACTTGGCCAGGTTAATGCTTGCCCTTGGTGAAGCGCCGTAGTTGATCATGTTCTTGTAGTTCGGCAGGTGATAATCGGCCGGGAACCTTGTGGCAAAAACGATATCGAGTATATACTGTTCAATCTTTTCATCCATATACACTTCCTTGACTATTTCCCTGGATCGCAGGATATCCCCGGTGGTAAGGATCTGGTTGGCCACGGGAAAGTCCTTGCCGATGTTTTCACGCATGATGAGTCTTTCTTCATCCTTGGCAGGATAAGTGATCACCAGCTTCAGCATGAACCGGTCCACCTGCGCTTCAGGCAGCGGATAGGTCCCCTCCTGTTCAATGGGATTCTGGGTGGCCAGCACCATGAAAGGTTTGGGAAGCTCGAATGTCTGGCTGCCGATGGTCACCTGCTTTTCCTGCATGGCCTCGAGCAATGCGCTCTGAACCTTGGCCGGCGACCTGTTGATTTCATCGGCGAGGATGAAGTTGGCGAATACCGGGCCTTTCTTGACATGGAATTCTTCCTTCTTGGGACTGTATATCATGGTTCCGATAAGATCCGCGGGAAGAAGATCCGGGGTGAACTGGATCCGGCTGAAATCAGCATTTACCGTGTTCGCCAGTGTATTGATAGCGAGGGTTTTTGCCAGTCCGGGAACCCCTTCGATCAATATATGTCCGTCAGACAGCAGCCCGATAAGCAGTCCGTCGATCAGGTGTTTCTGACCGATGATCACTTTCCTGATCTCCTGGTTGATTCTTTCAGTGAAAGCGCTTTCACGCTCGATCTTTTCATTTAATTCCCTGATCTGGACAGAAATATCCGACATAATACAAAATTTGAATTATCAATGATGTAAAACCTTTAAATTTCTTGCAGAATGAAGCGAAAGTAACAATTTTTGCTCCATAACATCCCCAACGACTGTGTTAAGGTATGTTAATTAATTGATAATCTGCATTTTTAATTCTGTTAAAAATTGTTAAATGGAATCCGGCCAAACCGCCTGAACCAAATATTTAAGTATTATTTTTGATGCGGAGACTCCCCTCAAATACGGGAAACCATGAACAGATATTTCATTGAACTGGCTTTCAAAGGTACGCAGTACCATGGCTGGCAGCGGCAGCGCAATGCCACCTCGGTGCAGGGCATTGTTGAGGAAGCATTGATGACGCTTACCCGGGAACACATAAAAACCACCGGCGCAGGACGTACCGATACCGGTGTTCATGCCCGTTATTTTGCAGCGCATTTTGACAGTGATCATGAAGCATTCAGCAATCAGTCCGGTTTAATGCATAAGATGAATGCATTGTTGCCGCAGGATATAGTTATACATGACATTTACCCTGTTTTGCCCGATGCACATGCCCGTTACAGCGCACTTTCCCGAACTTACGAATACACCATCCGCCAGGTCAGGGACCCTTTTGATACCGGGTTTTCATGGCATTATCCTGTGCCGCTCGATCGGGACATCATGAACCAGTTAGCTGCCAGGCTAAGGGATTGTGATGATTTCACAAGTTTCAGCAAATTGCACAGCAATGCCAAAACCAATATTTGTCATATCCATGAGGCGGTATGGAACATCCGTGATGACAAGCTCGTTTTTGTGATCCGCGCCGACCGCTTTTTAAGGAACATGGTAAGGGCCCTGGTGGGAACCATGGTGGACGTAGGAAGGGGAAAGATCAGCGGGGATGATTTTTTCAGGATACTGGAAGGCAGGAACCGCAGCCTGGCCGGGGTTTCAGCTCCCCCTGAGGGATTGTCGCTTGTGGCGATTGAATATCCGGCAGGCATCAGGATATGAATGTAAGTTTTAAATCGCGTAGCGATTCAATGTGAATAGCGTCGGGTGAAACCCGGGGTACACCAAGTGTGCGGCTTTCCAACCACGGAGTGGTTGAATTTGCAGTCGAGATGCTTTTAATTAATATTCAACCACTCCGTGGTTGGTAAATCGCCCCGTCTATTGCACCGGGTTTCACCCGGCGCTATTCATATTAAAGCACTCCGTGCTTTTAACAATTCCTTAAGTTGGTTATGGTTGCAAACTACGCTTAGCTAAGCCCAAATCCGTACATAGATTTTCAATAATTGTAACAACGATTAAAATTTTGGGAACAATTTGCTTTTCTCACCGTATAAATAATACAAAACAATATCCCAAGATGAAAAAGATAATAGGCACTTTGATTGCTTTGTTCATGGTTTCAGCCGCTTATACGCAAACCACAATTCCAAAAGCACAGACACTTTTTATCTACAATTTCTCCAGGCTTATTGAATGGCCGGCCAATTACCGTACAGGCAATTTTGTTATTGGCGTGTTGGGATCATCTGAGGTAGCTGCCGAGCTGGAAGCCTATACAAAAGGTAAAAAGGTCGGAACACAGGTTATTGAAATCTTAAGATACAAAGCGCCTACAGAGATCCAGAATTGCCACATCCTGTTTGTTCCCTTTTCCAGGACGAAACAGGTCAGCGAGGTTCTTGCAGGCATGAGCGGAAAAAGCACCCTTATCATTACGGAAAAAAATGGCGCCCTCGATGAAGGCTCGGCCATTAATTTCATCATCCTGGAGGATAAGATGCGGTTTGAACTGAAAGCCGAAAATGCCAATAAATTCGGAATCAAGTTCAGTTCAAAGCTTCAGGAGATGTCGCTGTCTTCCATGTAGAAAACCATCTAACTTTCGGAATTCCATATCTTCCATGATCTTTCGGCCTGCAGATGCAGCATCTGAAGGCCGTTGACCACTTTTGCCCCCTTCTGTCTTCCAAGGGCCATGAATTTGGTTTCAGGCGGATTATAAATCATGTCAAACAGCACGTGATCGGGTGTGATGGCTTCGTAAGGAATGTCCGGATGCGAACCGGTATCGGGGTACATACCGAGCGGACTGGTATTCACAATTACCCTGGCTCCGGCAACCAGTGCGGGAGTCAGCCGGGCGTAAGAGATCTGCTTGTCATTCCGAGGATTCCTTGAAACCCACGTAATTTCAAATCCAAGTCCCGCCAATACGAAAGCCGCGGCTTTGGATGCTCCGCCAGTTCCCAGTATCAGGGCCTTTTGGTAATGTTCCTTTAAAAATGGCTTCAGAGAAGTGCTGAAACCGTATACATCCGTATTATAGCCTTTAAGGTGAACTTTTCCGCCCTTCCTGTTTATTTTCAGGGTATTCACGGCCCCGATCAGCGGGATGTTGTCATCCACCTCATCCAGGTAAGGGATTACCTGTTCCTTATAGGGAATTGTAACATTAAGCCCTGCAAGGTTCTCATGGCTGTCGATCAGCTGCGGCAACAATCCGATGCTTTCGATGGGGTAATTGGAATAGGAACAATGGAGGATTCCTTCACGCTCGAATTTATCCGTAAAATACTTTTGTGAAAAGGAATGTGTCAGCGGAAAACCAATCAGTCCATAGCACTTCATTTCGGAAAGTTTTATAATCAGCTAATCCAGCTGATGGTACTTCTCCGAATCCGGCTTCATGTCAGCCAGTCCGGCCGGCAGGAAATCGAAAAACGTATCGCCCCGCAAACCAAGTCTGAGGCATTCGAGCGGAATGATATCATTGTAAGCGATGTTCCCCAGATTCACATTGGGTCCCAGAAGCTTGATGAACCATGCCTGCTGTTTTCCGGTGGGCGCTTCCCACAGGATGGAAGAACCATCCAGCCGTGAACTGATCAGATTGATCAGATCAGCATTTGCGCTGCCATCGCTGTGATAAATGCCGATGGTACCGCTTTCACGAGCTTCACCGATGACCTTCCATGATCCGGCTTCGAGTTCCGTTTTCATCATTTCAACCCAGACCTCGTTGGGAATTTCAACTCCCTTGAGTTTGGAACCCACTTCAGATAACACGGTGAATTGTCTGGACAGGGTATTGATGTATTCCAGTTTCCGGGAATGATGCATGTACATCGAGCCATCGGAGACCTCCACAGTGGTAAGTTTCAGTTTGCGCACCAGATTGACATAGTCGTCAAACATATTCCGGATAACGAACGCTTCAAATAAAGTACCTCCTAAATACACCTTAATATTGGCACTGTGATACAATTCAATTTTCTGCTCTACATTACTGCAAACAAATGAAGTGCCGAATCCCAGCTTCACCAGGTCGGTATGCTGCGCATTATTCTCCAGGAAATTTTCGACCTCACGGGTACTCAGTCCTTTGTCCATCATCATGGTGATACCGCTATTCCTGGGTTTGACAGGCCTTTCAGGCAAATGTGGAAGGTTTATGCTCATATCAAAGTGATTAAAGAATTCTGTAAAGATCAGTCGGCGCAGGCATGACTTTTTACCAGGCGCTGAAAGTCATGACAGATTTTTGTTTTTGGAAAATACCTGAATATTTCTTTATGTTCACTGAAGTTCAGTTTAAGTCCCTTTTCAAAATAATAAAGGGCTGTATCAGGATTTTGATGATAGATATAATAAGCTGCCAGCCGGTAATTAACGGTTGAATTGTCGTGATTATACTGGTAGATCTGCTTGAGTGTATGGATAGCCTCCTCAATCCGCTTTCTCCTGAAAAGAACCTGTGCGCTGGCCATCCAAGCCTCAAAATCGAGCGGATTAAGCTCATAGGCTTTGGTATAAGCCTGTATGGCCATATTGTACCTTCTCATTCCCGCGAAGGTTTCCCCAAGCATAAACCAGTAATCAGAATTATCCGGTTGTATGTCAATTGCTTTCTTCAGCACAGACATACTGAACCTGAATTTCCTCTGCTTAAAATAGATCAGTCCCAAGCCATACCAGGCATCAGAGCAGTCCTTATCGATTGTCAGCGCTTTTCTGAAAAGTCTGAACGCTTCCTGAATATCACCTGCTTCCTCATAACAATGCCCCGAATCACATAAAGCCTTGATGTTGTCATTGTCCTCGGTCAGCAATTCAGCATATACCCGGATAGCCCCCCGGAGATCATTTATCATCAGCAGCATATCCGCTTTGTTGTAATAAGCCGGGAAATACCCGGGATTAATGGCGATGGCCATGTCGAATGCCTCTGTGGCTTTTTCAATATCGTTCAGGCTTGTAAAAATAAGTCCCAGGTTATTCCAGATATGCTCTGCAAAAGGATCCAGGTCGAGGTATTTGTTGTAATAGAAAATGCTTTTTTCGGGGCAATCCAGCTTTTCATAGGTCAGTGCCAGGTCATAAAGAACCAGGATATTGTCCGTGTTCAGCCTGTAGGCATCCAGCAAATATTTAAGGGCCTGCGTATGCATGCCGATCTGAATATAAGACAGGGCGATACTGTAGGCCACCTCGTCGCCTGATTCATCGCAAAGCGCGATGGCCTTTTCAAAGACCGAGAACGCCTCCCTGTATTTGCCCGTAAGATTCAGGGCTATACCCTTGGCCAGGAAAAGTTCATAATTCGATGATTCGGTGTTGCCCATGCCTTTAATGATGCTCAGCGCTTTGGCAGGTTTACCGGTTTCGATCAGGAGCCGAACATATTTGAGTTTCATGGAGGAGGCAAAAGGATACTGCTTAATAGCAAGATTTACAGCACTTATGGCATCCCTGAAATTAAACTGTTCAATAAAATAGTCGATCAGGCATTCGTATTCATTCAGATCGAAGAAACTGCGGCGACGGTGAATGAGCATCTCCTGGTAGCGTTTCAGAACGTCCAGGGTCTCTTCTTCATCGTGATAATTTTCCCAGTCTCCAAACATCGGCAGAAATGTTAGCAGCTAATTTAATAAAAAAGTAATATGAGCATACAGGATATTTGATGAAAGAATTGCACGAATTTGACAAAGTTATTTACCGGGATTGGGAAACGAGGGTTAATGTCGCACCCCGCCTATCGGACGGGGCAAGCTCTACGGCGCTTATCAGATGAGTCACAATATTATATTCTACCATAATGTCGCACCTCTGGTGCTAATATTTGTAATATATGGTTTTGAGCCCCTTTCGGGGCGATATATTGGTAGAAGAATCAATAAAACAATGGTTTAAGCCCCTTTAGGGGCGATATATTGGTAGAAGAATTAATAAAACATGCTTGAATAAGCCCCATTCGGGGCGACATTATGGTAGAAATTAAAAAGCAAGCCTACGGATTTGATTTATTTGTCAGTTATTGTATAGCGCCATAGAGCCTGCTCCGTCCGATAGGCGGGGCGCGGCCTGTTACCGCGGTTAAGGCATAATTTTGCTTGCGAACCGATTCAATTCCTCTTTCAAGGCCCCGTTCAACGCCCTCAGTTCCTTTACCAGCCTGTGATCCGGACCGAGCATCTGCCCTATTTCGGCAACCAGCAAATTGAGCTCTGCGAGGATCTGCTGTTCGTTTTTCAGATTCCGCGGTACCTGGCTGGTAATCTTCAACTTAAACAGAACTTCAAGCATCAGGCTGTACTTATCAGCATAATGGATCAATTTCCGGGATGCATCAGCTCCATAACGCGCCTGAAGCACTTTCCACAGGGAATGGTCGCCCGAATAGGCAGCGGCGTTCCACATAAAATCAGCGGCAGTAGCCAGCCTGATTACATCAATCTCAGAGCCGGCTGCCAGGTTGATAAAAAATGTTGCCGTATCGAGTTTTGAAAAATGTTCCCGGATTTCGGTATTGCCATAGGGTTCAAAGAGGTTGTACAATCTTATCTTACCCGCGGTCCCGGGGTCATTCCCGGCAGACTGCGCTGTTACGGCGGAAATCTGCATGGAATTATCCATGAAAACCGGTTTAATCCCGCTGTAGGAAATGTACCTGTCGATATCCGCATGATCCGTGCGGATGCTGAACCAGGAACTCCCCGAATAGAATTCCGGGCCGATCCTGTGCCCGGGATATCGTTTTTCAAATCCGGCAGAATCCAGCAGCTGATTGTGAAGAGTAGGCTGCGTAGCAGATAAAGCGCCATTCAATTTATAGCGGGTAAGCTCTTCAGCCAGGCCGCCCTGTTGATTTTCCGGGGCACCAGGGTGATCCTTCATGGCTACAAAGCGGTTGGTGAAGTCGGGATAATCAATGATCCGGGCGTTGTGATAAACCGGTTGTCTTTTATCGATCATTTGCAGCACTGTCATCACTGCATAATAGATGCCGGTGCTGTTGTTGCCGCCCAGAAATACGAAATGCGGCATCTTCGCAGGAGAATATATATAATAACCCTGGGGATGCTGCAGGATGGCGTTTTCAGGTAAACCTGCCTGGTATTGCCTGAATACACCGGTGGCTCCCAGACTGAAAACAAGCTTTGATTTTTCCAGCTCCACCGGGTCCGTTTCCCTGATCACACGACTATCGGATATCCCCAGAGCATCCTGTAGCAGTCCGGCTGCCTTATCAATCAGCACATCCGGGTAGGATGGCAGGATAATCAGGGGTTGTTGTTCCCCGGTTATACCGGGAGATTGAAAAATGACGGATTCCAGTTTCCGGTAATGTTTCGGCGTGGGAACAATGGCTTCAATGGGTGAGTATGACGTGTCGGTGTAAATCCGCATCCTCTCATTTACGGAGAAATTACAGTCACTGTATGAAAAATGAATGCTGTCGATCCATAGGGTTCCCGTGCCTTTCAGACCGATGAAAATCTTAACGTAATGAGCATTGGAGGGGATATCACCGTCGGGAAAAGGAAAATGCGCAGATTTACCGATGATTTTGCCCCAGCCGAGGGATGCAATTTGATCGTAATTGGCAAAAGAGAGCGATTTAAAAGAAGTGTTGATGAACTGATCTTTCCCGGGGTACTTCTGGTTCGGGCTGATGGCAATTTTATTCCGGTCGAAGTACACAAGCTGCACATCGATAGCATCGTACATTTTTATCCCCAACCGCGCTTTCGGAGGATGAATATTCTCGAGCCTGGTGTAGAGAGACAAAGTATAATTTCCCGGTATCACCTTGATGAATTCACTCATAATGCCGTCACCCTGTTCATCGGTTTCATAGGCATTCTTCCTGGTTATTTTTACGGACCGGTAACCCGAAAAGGTTTCGTCCCGGGCAAACAAGCTGTCCTTACGGGTATCCACCCATTGAACCTGCTGGCCGATCTGTTGCCATCCGTCGATCACAAAAGATGATGCTGATGAGCTGAGCGTAAAAGTTCTTCCTGTTTCAAAGGAAGGATTGCGGATCACGTTGCCCCTTTCAAATCTTTGCAGTCGCGTGCGATACGGAATAGTCAGTGGAGCCTCGGTTGACCAGGTATAACGTTGCTCTTCCTGGTCCTTGCTTTTCATGCATCCGCCCGTAAAAAAAACGGATACAACCCAAAGAATTATGAAGAGACGGTTTGTCATGCGTTGTTAAGGGTAAATTTCACATTGAGCGGCGAGAAGTGTGTTTTTAAGAAGCGACACAACGGTCATCAGTCCGACACCACCCGGTACCGGGGTAATAAAGGAGCATTTTGGGGCAACCTCATCAAATTTCACATCCCCGATCAATTTCCAACCCGATTTGGTAACATCGGACTTCACCCGGGTGATACCCACATCGATGACAACAGCGCCTTCCCGGACCATGTCGGCACGCACAAATTCAGGCTTTCCCAGTGCAGCAATGATGATATCGCTGGCTTTGATGATCTCATTCAGATTTCGGGTGCGGCTGTGACAGAGCGTAACCGTAGCATCACCCGGGTAAGCTTTCTGGGAAAGGAGGATGCTGATCGGCTTGCCGACAATATTACTGCGTCCTACCACCACGCAACTTTTCCCGGATGTGGGAATTTCGTACCTGCGGATCAGTTCGAGGATCCCGGCGGGAGTGGCCGAAATAAAGGCAGGCATGCCAAGAACCATGCGCCCCAGGTTAACCGGATGGAATCCATCCACATCCTTTTTCGGATCGATGGCCTCAATCACTTTGCTTTCCGAAATGTGATCCGGCAGAGGAAGCTGAACAATAAACCCGTCGATATCCGGATTGTTATTCAGTTCATTCACCGTATTCAATACCGTGGCTTCGGAAACGTCATCCTCATAACGCACCAGGGTTGATGTAAAACCCACTTCTTCGCAGGCTTTTACTTTTCCGGCAACATAGGTCTCGCTGGCGCCGTCATGACCAACCAGAACAGCAGCGAGGTGAGGGATTTTCCTGCCCTGTGCTTTGATTTGTTCGACCTCGCGGGCGATTTCCTGTTTAATCTCGGAAGCGATCTTCTTACCGTCGATGAGTTGCATGAATTTGAAATTAATGATTATTTACCACGCATGGACGGCAGATTACCCATCATGCGCATCGGGTTCTTATTGGTTGTGATCATTTTCATGAGTTTGCGTGTTTCATCAAACTGTTTTATCAGCCGGTTCACCTCCTGTATGGTTGTTCCGCTTCCATCGGCAATGCGTTTCCTGCGGGTACCATTAAGAACTTCGGGATTATTGCGCTCTACAGGAGTCATTGAAAATATGATGGCTTCAATTCCTTTAAAGGCGTTATCATCCATATCCAGGTTCTTCAAGGCCTTTCCCACACCCGGGATCATGCTGGCCAGTTCCTTGACATTCCCCATTTTCTTGATTTGCTGAATCTGGCTGAGAAAATCAGTGAAGGTGAACTGGTTTTTGGCAATTTTCTTCTGGATTTTCCGTGCTTCTTCAACATCAAACTGTTCCTGCGCCTTTTCAACCAGCGTAACAATATCACCCATGCCCAGGATCCTGTCGGCCATACGTTCGGGGTGAAACAGCTCAATGGATTCCAGTTTTTCACCGGCGCTTACATATTTGATGGGCTTATCGACAACTGAACGGATGGATAACGCCGCTCCGCCCCGTGTATCACCATCGAGCTTGGTAAGCACAACGCCGTCGAAATGCAACCGGTCATTGAATTCCTTTGCCGTATTGACGGCATCCTGACCTGTCATGGCATCCACCACGAAGAGGATCTCCTGGGGAGCGATGTTCTTTTTGATGGACGCGATTTCATCCATCATCGCAGCATCAATGGCAAGACGGCCCGCCGTATCCACAATTACAAGGTCATAACCCAGTCTTTTGGCCTCCCTGATCCCTGCCTGGGCAATTTTCACCGGATCGTTGTTGTTTTCTTCGGTGTACAACGGAATATCCACCTGTTGTCCCAGTATTCTCAGCTGCTCGATAGCCGCCGGCCTGTAAACGTCGCCGGCAATAAGCATCGGATTTTTACCCCGCTTCTGTTTCAGATGGCTGGCAAGCTTGGCTGAAAAGGTGGTTTTACCTGAACCCTGCAAACCGGCAATCAGAATAACCACCGGGTTTCCCTTGAGATTGATGTCGACATGCGAACCTCCCATGAGGCTGGTAAGCTCTTCATGCACAATCTTGACCATCATCTGGCTGGGTTTCACCGAGGTCAGTATTTTCTGGCCCAGGGCCTGCTGCTTTACATTATCGGTAAAACTCTTGGCAATCTTGTAATTCACATCCGCATCGAGCAGAGCCCGCCGTATTTCCTTCAGCGTTTCAGCCACATTGATCTCTGTGATCCTGCCTTCGCCCTTTAATATTTTAAATGACCGTTCCAGCCGGTCGGATAAACTGTCGAACATTTAATTACCTTTTAGTTATAAATGTGAATTATGTGCTGAGATGTTTAAAAACATACCAATCTACAATTATTTAATAATGCCACGAAGTGGCATAATTTCAATAACCGTGGGTGCAACCCACGGAAAGCAAAACCTCATATCTGTCAGCCCTGAAGGGGCTGAATATAAAGACGGTTTCTTACCCAATAAATTCAACCCTTTCAGGGTTGTGAGACATATATCTTTCAAGGTCCGTGGGTTGCACCCACGGTTATTAAAATTGGACCCCTTTGGGGTCACTGCATCCGAGCTATTCATGTTAAAATCAGTAAAATATAAAGCACATTGGCAAATTGGCAAATTGGCACATTCTCAAAGATATTACATTCTTTCCGGCATTTCAACCCCCAGCAGCTCCATACCGTTTTTCACAATCCCGGAAACTACCCGGGAGAGCACCAATCTGAAATTCCTGATTTCCGGATCCTCTTCCTTCAATATGGAATAATCGTGGTAGAACTGGTTGTATTCCTTTACCAGTTCGAAGATAAAGTTAGCGATCAGGGAAGGATTGAATGTTTCCCCTGCATCGGCAAGGACGGCAGGGAATTCGTGTATCAGCCGGAGCAGGTTTTTTTCCTTGTCATTGACAGCGATGTTCTCAGGCGACCTGTCGGGCTGGTGAATATGCAATTCATCAGCCTTGCGGAAAACCGACAGGATGCGGGTATAGGTGTACTGGATGAAAGGACCTGTATTGCCATCGAAATCAATGGATTCGCGTGGATTAAACAACATATTCTTTACGGGATCCACTTTGAGCATATAATATTTTAATGCACCAAGACCAATGATCCTGAATATATCCTCTTTCTCATCATCGTTCAGGCCTTCCAATTTGCCGAGTTCCTTTGACATCTCACGGGCTGTTTTGATCATCTCATCCATGAGGTCATCGGCATCCACCACGGTTCCTTCACGGGATTTCATTTTGCCTTCGGGCAGCTCAACCATGCCGTATGACAAATGGTGCAGCGTTTTTGCCCAGGGAAAACCCAGCATGTCCAAAATGATGGCAAGCACCTTGAAATGATAATTCTGCTCATTGCCAACCACATAAACCATTTTGTCGGGCGCATAATCCTGCTGCCTTACCTTGGCTGTTCCGATATCCTGGGTCATATACACCGAGGTTCCGTCTGAACGCAGCAGGACTTTCTCATCCAAACCTTTATCACGCATATCCGCCCAAACCGATCCATCATCACGTTGTATCAGCACGTTTTTGCCGAGACCTTCGAGAACTGCATTTTTCCCGGGGATCCAGGTTTCGGATTCATAATAGATCTTATCAAAATGAACGCCCAGCCTTTTGTAGGTTTCGTCGAATCCTTCGTAAACCCACATGTTCATTTTTTTCCATAGGAGAAGAACAGCTTCATCTCCGGCCTCCCATTTCCTCAGCATTTCCTGTGCCTCGATCATCAGAGGAGCATTTTTTTCCGCTTCCTCCTGTGACCTGCCTGCAGCGACCAGATCAGCAATCTGCTTTTTATATTCCTTATCAAATTTCACATAGAATTCCCCTACCAGGTGATCGCCCTTTTTACCTGAATCCGCCGGAGTTTCACCATTTCCCCAACGCTGCCAGGCAAGCATTGATTTACAGATATGAATGCCCCTGTCGTTCACCAGGTTCGTCTTGATCACCTTTTGGCCATTGGCTGTCAGGATATTGCTTACGGCATAACCCAGCAGGTTATTCCGGATATGTCCCAGGTGCAGTGGTTTATTGGTATTGGGAGAGGAGTATTCCACCATGATGGTCCTGCTGTCAGGCAAAACCCCGCAGAATCCATATCGTTCCGCATCCAGCGCACGGTTCAGGTGTCCCAGGAAATAACCCGTGCTGATCACGAGATTCAAAAATCCCTTAATCACGTTGAATCTGACAATTTCCTGACAATAATCCTGCAAATAACTGCCGATATCAGCAGCGGTGATGTCGGGTGATTTACGCGACAGCTTCAGCAAAGGGAATACCACCAAAGTAATGTCGCCGTCAAACTCCCGTCTTGTCTTCTGCAATTGAATCAGTTCAGGAGGACAACTCTGCCTGTATAACAATTTGATCCCTTCAACTACCGACCGGGTAAGGATTTGTTCAATAACCTGCATCTCATCTGAATTGAAAGGCACAAATATAAATTCATTTTTTATAATAACTTTATGGATTAATTTTTAACTGACATGGAAATTAAAGAAAAAGTAATTGCCGCCATGAATAAGGCAGGCAAGCCTCTTAGAACCGGTGAAGTTGCCGAACTGGCCGGAATTGATAAAAAGGATGCTGAAAAGGCGATTAAACAGCTGAATACCGACGGAAAAGTATTTTCACCGGCGAGGTGTTTATGGCAGGCGAAGAATTAGGGACAAGGGACGAGGGACAAGGGACGAGGAGGAATTGTATTATCTACAATTATTTTGCATATCTACATCAGCGTAACTCTTTTTTCATATCTTTCCGCAAAAATTCAGAATGCCGGTAACTGTCAAAGAAGTCGCCTCGAGATCTGACCTTAAAGCTTTTATTTATCTCCCCGAAAAAATACATGCCGGTCATTCCAACTGGGTACATCCTTTGTATTCCGATGAATGGGATTTTTACAATCCGGCAAAAAACCAGTTTTTCGCAAGCTGCAGCACCATTCTGCTCCTGGCTTACCGTGGAGATGAAGTGTGCGGAAGAATCATGGGCATTGTGAATCATAAATACAATGCCGTTCACCATGAAGAAAATGGACGTTTTTTTGCACTGGAGTGTTATCATGATCCCGAAACAGCTTTTGCCCTGATTCAATACATTGAAGACTGGTGCAGGAAACAGGGGATGAAAAAGGTCATCGGTCCTTTTGGTTTTTCCGATAAAGATCCGCAGGGCTTTATGATCGAGGGTTTTGACTTTCCGGCAATCATCGCCACCAACTATAGTTTACCTTATATGGTGGATCTTATGGAACAATGCGGTTATACTAAAGAAATTGACTGCGTTGATTACCAGTTACCCATTCCCAAAGTAATTCCTGAATTTTATAAGAATATTGCCAACAGAACCCTGGAAACAAACAGTTTCAAACTGGTGGAATATGAAAGCCGCAGACAGCTCAGACCTGTCATCGGGCCAGTTTTTGAACTGATCAACAAAACATATTATGATATTTACGGTTTCAGTGAATTGACGCCCAAGGAGATCAACTATTTCGCCTACCGATATCTTGCCATTATCAATCCGAGGTTCGTAAAGGTCATTTATAACGGAAAGGGTGAACTCATTGCTTTTGCTTTGGCCATGCCGGAATTATCTGAAGGGATCAGGAATGCCCGCGGCAAACTTTTTCCGTTTGGTTTTCTGAAGATCCTGAAAGCTTCGCGTAATTCCAGGCTGTTAACCATGCTCCTGGGTGCTATCCGCGACGATTACCGGAATGGAGGACTGGACGCTGTTCTTGGCATAAAAATGCTTGAATCCGCACAAAAACAAAATTTCCAGTCTCTCGACAGTCACCTTGTATTGGAAACCAATACCAAAATGCGGGCAGAATACGAGAGATTAGGCGGAACAATAGGAAAGCGCTACCGCATATACAGAAAAGTCCTTTAAAAATAAACAGCCGACAGAATAAGAACAGCCACTGCCATATATATAAAGGTAAGCGGCAGGCCGATCTTGGCAAAATCTCTGAAAGAATATCCTCCGGGACCGTTCACCATGAGGTTGGTCACATAACCATACGGTGTGATAAAAGTGCATGCAGCGGCGTAGGCTACAGCCAGAACAAAAGGTGTACCCGGAACCCCAAGCTGCTGCGCGACACTGAGCGCAATGGGAAAAACAACGGCAACGGCGGCTTTGGTAGTAATGTAGGCCGCCAGCAAAGAGGTAACCAGGTAAATTCCCAGCAGCACCCCGATCTTGCCCAAAGGAAGAAATGCTGAGATGATCCCGTTAGCCAAAAGACCTGCAGCGCCTGATTTCATCATTGCAGTACCGAGGGCCAGGGCCAGGACGATCACCAGGGCGAGGTTATAATCGATATTTTTGGGCAGTTCTTTCGGATCCGTGACTTTGAAGATCATGGAAATCAAAATCATAATGATCAGACCCATGAACAGGGAAATGACGTTAAAAGCAGCAAGGGCAATGACAAGGGCCAATCCCCCAACCAGTATGAACACCCTGTACCAGTCGAGTTTAATAAATTCACTTACTTTCGAAATAAAATAAAAATCCGTAGAGTCCTTTGCGCGGCTTACAAAGTTCTCGCCGGCAAAAAGCAACAATACATCACCCGATTTCAGGATGACATTGCCGTGCTTTCCCTCTATCTTTTCACCGTTACGGTGCACCGCAATAATGGCGGCATCAAATTTTCCCCTGAAATCGGTATTCCTGACCGACTTGTTGATCAGGTAGGAATTCTGCGATACTACCACTTCAATAACATTGGCATGCCTTACCCGGGTTAGCATACCTACCTCGGGCAGAATGAGGCCTGATTTATCGCGGATGAGATCTGCAATATTCGTGGTTTCTCCCGTAAAAACAAGTATATCGCCTCCATCAAGAACAACATCCGCAGGTACATCCGTAATTCTGAATGATTTTCGGAGAATGGCCGCCAGGTTCAATCCGCGGATGTCCGCCAGTCCTGATTCTCCCACAGTTTTTCCAATCAGGTGAGACCTGGTGCGCACTTTGGCTTCAATAACATATTCACGGGCTCCCGAGCTTAATTCATCATTCACAGGAGTTTTGGAAGGGAGCAAAATATTGCTGAAAAGGAAAAGATATAAACTTCCGATAATGATCATGGGAATACCCACCCACGCAAACTCAAACATACTCAGGCTTTGCAGTCCCGGCAATATGGTCTGGTTTATCACCATGCTGTTTACGATCAGGTTTGTGGAAGTGCCGATCAGTGTTGCCGAGCCACCCAGGATCGCGGCATAGGACAGCGGTATGAGAAATTTGGAAGGGGAATACCGGTTGCGCCTGGTCCAGCTGTTGATATAAGGCATGGTCACCGCCACCAGCGGAACGTTGTTCATAAACATCGATAATCCGGCCACCGCAAGAGACATCCGGCCTATAAATCCCCGGTAGGTGCGGGTTTTATAAAACAGCCTGTCGAAAATATACTCAATGATATCGGTTTTTTTTATCACATCGCTGAACAGCAGCATCAGGATAACCACTGCCACCTGTTCATTCCCAAAACCGCTTATGATCTCGGATGGAGTAAGCACGCCAAAGATGCCCAAGGTTATTACAGCGATCAGGAAAGTGAATGATATGCCCAGAATATTCCAGTATAAAGAAACAAGAATAAAAAAGAGCACTACATACACCAAAATCAGATCGAATGTGATCATAAGCAAAAAAAACTTTGCGAATATAACCTATATTTGAGCAAGCACAAATATTAACCTAAGGGATTTGATACTATGGCACAGCTAAGCGCTTTGAAAC
Source organism: Bacteroidales bacterium (assembly GCA_041737175.1). Taxonomy (GTDB): domain Bacteria; phylum Bacteroidota; class Bacteroidia; order Bacteroidales; family UBA10428; genus UBA5072. Next base: position 121,076 of record JBGSSF010000030.1, on the reverse strand, counting down.
CGACCGAAGTATGGAAGTATTTTGAAGAAATTGTTAAAATACCGCGACCTTCCAAAAAAGAAGAAAAGATCATTGACTTTATCATTGCTTTTGCTGAAAAGCATCAACTTGAACACAGGAAAGATGCGAGCGGCAATATCGTGATCATGAAGCCTGCTACCAGGGGCTATGAAAACAGGAAGGCCGTGTGCCTGCAAAGCCACCTCGATATGGTATGTGAAAAGAACAGCAGCAGTTCGCATAACTTTGAGTCCGATCCCATACAAACCCTTGTTGACGGGGACTGGGTCAGGGCCCAGGATACAACGCTGGGAGCGGACAATGGCATCGGAATTGCGGCACAACTGGCCCTTTTGTCGGGTCACAACCTGAATCACGGACCTGTGGAGTGTCTTTTTACCACAGATGAGGAGACCGGTTTAAACGGGGCAAAGGGACTTGGGCCGGGATTTTTTACAAGTAAGATTCTGATCAACCTGGATTCGGAAGATGAGGGTGAATTGTTCATTGGTTGCGCAGGGGGCATGAACACGCTGGCCACTTTGAAATACAACTTGCGCAGAACCCCCGACAGTTCGGCGGCTTTCAGGATAGAAGTTGCCGGTTTGCAGGGTGGTCACAGTGGAACAGACATCCATAAGAACCGGGGAAATTCAATTAAAATGCTGAATCAGTTTCTTTGGGAATCACGCAATCGTTTTGGCGCCAGGTTATCGGTATTCGAGGGTGGCAACCTGAGAAACGCAATACCCCGGGAAGCTTATGCGGTAATTGTGATCCCGGAAAAATACTGTGAGGTGTTCACGGCCTATTTTCATGATTTTACCAGGATACTGAAATCGGAATATATTATCGATGAGCCGCAGATCCAGTTTAGCCTTCAGCCTGCTGAACTGCCTGAAAGAGTGATGAAGAAGAAGATCCAGGAAAAGCTGCTGAATTCCCTGTATGCCTGTCCACATGGTGTAATTGCATGGAGCAGGGTCATGGATAATCTTGTGGAAACATCCACCAATCTGGCATCCATCAAATTCGAACCCCTTAATCACATCGTGATCAGCACCAGCCAGCGCAGTTCGGTGAATTCTGCCAAGGTGCAGATTGCCAACACGGTCAAAAGCACTTTTAAACTGGCGGGGGCCATGGTTGAACAAACGGAAGGATACCCGGGCTGGAATCCCAATCCCGATTCAGAAATTCTGCGGATATCAAGTGCCAGCTATAAGCGGCTGTTCAAAACAGAACCTGCCGTCAAGGCAATTCATGCAGGTTTGGAATGTGGCTTGTTCCTGGAAAAATACCCTTATCTGGATATGATTTCTTTTGGGCCAACCATTGTGGATCCGCACTCACCTTCCGAACGGATCAGCGTACCTACCACGGAGAAATTCTGGAACCTGCTGCTGGATGTTTTGGAGAATGTACCGGTGGAATAAGGTTTTAACATATAATCCGAAGCGTAGTTACAGAAACCATAGTCAACTTAAGATTAAACCGCGTTAGCGGTTAAATGTGAATAGCGCCGGGCGGAGCCCGGTGTTATAGACGGGGCGATTTACCAACCACGGAGTGGTTGAATACTAATTAAAAACATTTTAACTGCAAATTCAACCACTCCGTGGTTGGAAAGCCGCACACATAGTGTACCCCGGGTTTCACCCGGGGTTATTCAAATTCAACCGCTCTGCGGTTAAACCTCTGCATTTAAACCTTAAGTTGGTTATGGTTACAGAAACTACGCTTGGCTTCATAAATTCACTCCACAGGTTCGAAATCCTCCTTACATACCCCGCAAACCGGACAGTGCCAGTCTTCGGGAAGATCTTCAAAAGCAGTGCCCGGTGCAACACCACCGTCGGGATCACCTTCAAGCGGATCATATATATAACCGCAGACCAGACATTTATACTTTTTCATCCTGAAATTCCTAAAAGGTTCGTCACAAAAGTATAATTTTGCATCAAATAATCGTTCTATTCATAAAATTCCTCTATCATGAAATTCTCTCTTTACCTTCGTCCGTTTTCTGTGTTGTTATTGCTTGCATGCGCCACTTCAGCCGGAATCGCCCAAAAAAGCATCACAAAACCTATCCGGGTAAAGAAGCCCGACAACATTATCCTGTTCATCGGCGATGGTATGGGGGTAACACAGGTATACGCGGGACTTACCAAGAATCAAGGACAGCTCAACCTTATGAAATTCAGGAGCCTGGGATTCAGCATGACGTATTCCGCATCCGATTACATTACAGATTCCGGAGCTGGTGGTACGGCCATATCAACAGGCAACAAGACCTATAACGGTGCCGTTGGGGTTGACATGGCAGGCGTTCCCTGTAAAACCATATTGGAATTTGCCGAGGAAAAAGGTTTATCCACCGGCCTGGTTTCAACAAGTTCAATCACGCATGCCACGCCGGCTTCATTTATTGCACATGAGAAATTCCGGGACGATTATGAAGCCATTGCTGCAGATTTTCTGGATACTGACATTGATGTTTTTATCGGAGGCGGCAGGAATAATTTTACGGCCAGAAAAGACAAACGCAACCTGGTGCAGGAACTGCGTGATAAAGGTTACCAGGTGATTTACTCGATGGACAGCGTTGCCGGCATCCAACACGGTAAACTTGCAGGATTGGTTGTACCCGAGCACGCTCCTTCCATGCTGCAAGGCCGCGGAGATATGTTGCCGCTTGCCTCGGTAACGGCAATCAATATTCTCAACAACAACAGAAAAGGTTTCTTCCTGATGGTTGAAGGATCCCAGATCGACTGGGGTGGTCATGCCAATAACACGGATTTGGTCGCGGCTGAAATGATAGATCTGGATAAAGCGATAGGGAAAGCCCTCGAATTTGCCGAAAAGGACCGTAATACGCTGGTCATTGTCACTGCCGACCACGAAACAGGTGGTATGGCGATAACAGGCGGGGACTACCAGAAGGGTACACTGACAGCCAAATTCGCCACAACAGATCACACCGGTGTTATGGTGCCGGTATTTGCCTGGGGACCAGGTGCAGAACTCTTCCAGGGAATCCAGGAGAATACCGACATTTTTAAAAAGATGATGTTGTTGCTTGAACTGAATCCTGAAGCCCCTGTTCAGCCATAATTCAAAAATTCCTGAACCTATGTTTCGTTTCATCCAAACCAAAATAGCACTACTCATGCTGGGCATCATTATGGTTTTATTTTCATGCATTCCGAGGGAGGAGCCCGAGGCAACCTATCAGCTCAGCTATATCAGGGAATTACCGGCTGTTCTTCAGGAAAACTCCGGAATGACCGAATTGGGGGATCTCATTTGGTTCATCAATGACGGAGGCAATGAGCCTGCTCTTTACGGATACAGCATGGAGCAGGATGCAGTGTTAAGGACCGTGGTGGTAAGGGATGCTGTAAATACGGATTGGGAAGATGTTGTGCAAAATGAAAATTACCTGTTCATAGGTGACTTCGGAAACAATGCAGGAGACAGAACCGACCTCCGCATCAATATCATCAGCAAAAGTGAGCTTCTCGCAGATACCGACACGATAACCATGGCAGGAACCATTGCTTTCCGGTACAGTGACCAGACGAGCTTTTCTCCGCAGGTGGAAAATACGCCGTATGACTGTGAAGCTTTTATTGCAACCGAAGATTCGCTCTACCTGTTTACCAAAAACTGGCAGGATTTCGAGACACGGATTTACTCGCTTTCGATAGAACCGGGAACACAGGTGGCTAAATATAAAACACGTTGGAGCTTGCCTGGCCTGGTAACAGCCGCAGCCTGGGCGCCCGGTAACCAGGAATTGCTCCTTCTCGGATATACGCCGCTCATACCTTTTATCCGGATTTATACGGAATTTTCACCTGATAATCTGACCTATCAGAATCGCGAGGGAAAAGATTTCGGAGATTACTGGGGTACCCAAACGGAAGGCATCTTAATTTCTTCCGACGGCACGGTGTACATATCTTCTGAAGGAGTTTTGGATAATAATGCCTCGCTGTACAGACTGGAATTTGAATAGCATCAATTTAATTTAGCGGGAATCAGTGTAAAACTCAGGGTTGTTCCTTCTCCTTCCAGACTTGTAGCCCGGATGCGGCCGTTGTTCTTCTCGACAAATTCCTTGCAGATGATCAAACCCAATCCGGTACCTGATTCACCCATGGTACCTGAGGTGGAATAATACGTATCGATCCGGAACAATTTACCCAGACTTTCCCGGTTCATCCCCACTCCACTGTCAATAACATTCACCTCGATATCTTCCGCTGAGTGTGTGGCCGAAATGACAATTTCACCCTCGGGCTTTGAATACTTGATGGCATTGCTGATAAGGTTCCGTAAAACTGTGTTAATCATATTTTTATCAGCATAAACCAGCGTATGGGGCTTGATATCATTTTTTAACAGTACGTTTTTCTTCTGCGCGATTATGCCATGCAGGTTTATCACCAGGTTAACCACTTCGCTCAGATCAAAATTTTCCGGATTGTATTTGATTTTGTCTGTCTGTGTGCGCGCCCATTGCAGTAAATTCTCCAGCAGGTTATATGCAGTTTCTGAAGAAACATTGATTAACTCAAGCAAATTCAGCTTTTGCTGATTGTCCATCTCGTAGAAGTCATTTCGCAACAACTCGGAAAAGCCGATAATGGCATTGAACGGATTCCTTAAATCATGGGCGATAATGGAGAAGAACTTATCTTTTGTCCGGTTAAGTCTTTCGAGTTCAGTATTAATGATCCTGAGATTCTGGGCCTGCTCCGTCAGTTCCTCCGATTGAAACAGGATTTCTTCCTGCCTTTCTTCCAACAGTCTGTTGGTTTCCTGCACGTCCTCTGATTTTTTCCTGAGCTGAATTTCGATCCTTTTCAGTCGTGTGATATCCCTGCAAATGCCAACAAGACCTATTATTTCGCCGGCTTTGTTTCGGTATGGCACCTTCGTAGTGGATTGGATAATCCGGTTGCCCAGTTCATCCAGTGCAGGTTCCTCGAAGTTGATCAATGGAGTGCCGGTTCTCATTAAATCCTGTTCAGCATTGTAAAAACTTTGGGCCAGATCAGGAGCATAGAAATCAAAGTCGGTTTTCCCGATGAGATTTTCAGGAGTAGTTCCCATTACCGCTGCTGTCCTTTTATTCGCCACTGTAAACCGGCTTTCCCTGTCCTTGATGAAAATGAGGTCAGGCATGCTGTCGATAAGGGTAATCAACTGCCAGCGCTCATCCTGAACCGTTTCAAAGGCATCCTGCTCAAGTTTCCTTTTGCCTTTCTGGTAACTTTCATATGTGCGGTAGACAAGCCAAGCTATTGCACCCAGGATGATCAACCCCAATAAAACGCGGAAGATCGTTGTATCCCAGAACGGAGGCTGTATGATGATCTGAACTGATGTGCCTGCATGATTCCAGACATCATCACTGTTGGTGCCGATTACCCTGAAAACATATCTCCCGGGTGACAGGTTTGTATAATTTACGTACCTGCGGGAAGCATCAGTTTCTATCCAGTCCTGATCATGTCCGTCAAGTTTGTATTTATAGCGGTTCTTCTCAGGCATTTGAAAATCCAGGGCAGAAAATGAAACCGAGAAGTTGTTATAATACCAGGGCGCCCTGACACTTTTAGAGGCCAGAGCTGATTTACCAGTCATTTCAGATACATCCTTTTCACCCTTTTTCCCGTTGAAGGCAAGTGATGCAATGACTATTTTCGGTACCCTGAGGTTAATTTTAATACTGTCGGGATGGAATGAATTGCATCCCTGGATACCTCCAAAAAATAATTCTCCTGACTGTGATTTGAATGAAGATCCATAAATAAAACCATTTTCCTGCAGACCGTCATATTTATCAAACCTATGTATCTGACCTGAGTTAAGATTGAAAGCAATAAGGCCCCTGCTTGTGCTCAGCCATAGGTTTTGGTTATTATCACTCAGAATTCCATAAACGATATTATTTTTAAAATACTGGTAATTGGAATAGGACGTGAAGGTTCCTTTTTTGGGATCAAACTGATTCAATCCGCCTATGCCGGTACCGACCCATAAATTTTTCTGTGAATCTTCATGGATGGCATATACTGTGTTGTGATTCAACGAACCTGGATCTGCAGGATTATTCATGTACCTCACAAAATAACCAACGCTGTCGGGAACCTGTGCATTGATATCTTTGACAACCAGTTTATTCAATCCCCCATTTCGCGTTCCTACCCAAACCGCCCCCGATCTGTCCCTGTACAATGCCAGTACACTGTTACTGCTCAGGCTTGTATGATTGGCCGGATTGTTTTTCAGATTGACAAATTTTCCGGTTTTGACCTGGAAAACATCAATACCGTCACCCATGTCTCTGCTGTTGGTGCCTATCAGTAAATGATCACTGTCATAGGGCACTATGGCAGAAATACCATGTGTTTCCTGGTTTCCTGGAATTCCGTTTCCCCTGGCATATACTGTAAAGTGACCCGTTTCCGGAACAAAGCAATTCAACCGGCCATCATTGGTTCCGATCCACAGGATTTGCCTGTTGCCATCATTCACTTCTGCCATCGAAAGAATGCTATTGCTGCTTATTCCATTTGCACCATTGGGCTGGCGCTGATACCCTGTATATTGTCCGGTTTTTCGATTGACCCTGTACAGTCCTCCGATGCGTGTACCAAGCCACAAATATCCCCTGGAATCCTCCAGTATGGCAGTTACACCGCCCCGGATCCTTACGGGGGGCAAAGTACCGTTGCTGCCATAGTGCCTGAAAGAATTGGTAAGGGGAACCAGTTTATTGATCCCATTATAGTAAGTTCCTACCCACAGAATACCAGTGGGATCCTTATATACTGAAAAGATGAACTTCTCATTCAATTCCCGAAAGATCTCATTGGTCATCCAATCTGTAATTTTACCGGTTGCAGGATTGAATGAAATCAGTCCATACTCACTGATGCTCAATATAATACTACCATCTTTCCCGGGAAGAATCTGCCGGATCATGCTGTTTGTGAAAGTCCGGTAATTAACCGATCCCGAAAAACAGGATGATAATTGTTCATTTTTTCGATCATATTTCAGTAATCCGTTACCTGAAGTTCCCGCAAAAAGAGTCCCTGATGCGTCCTGAAGAATTGTTCTGACGGTAACAGATGCATCCTCTTTTCCTGCTTTCAATCTTCTGTAACTCCCGGTAATTACCTCATAGAGAAATAATCCGTCGGCGGTTCCAATCCATATATGATCCGGATTCTGGTTATCAGCTAACACACAGAATACCGTATTGCTTTTCACTGAGTAAGGGTTGGGATGATGTTTGAACCTGCCGGTGCTTTTGTTGAAGGAGCATAATCCGCCGTCATTTCTGCTGATCCAGAATAATCCGCGAGAATCCTGGGTTATTCCATTGATCTCGTCATTTTTGTATGTGAGCGTTTGACGCTCCCGGCTGTAATAGCGATGAAACTTTCCGGTTTGCGGATCATAACAATTCAGTCCGTCGTCCGTACTGATCCACAAAAATCCTTCTTTGTCCTGGAATAAGGCGTTTATCTTGTTATGGCTCAAAGCATTGGTATCAGATGGATCAGCATGAAAGGTCTTCAGTTCATAGCCATCATAGCGGTTCAGACCGTTCCAGGTACCAAACCACATAAATCCCGACTTATCCCTGATGATACAACTTACCGTACTGTTGGTTAATCCATTATCCCGGGTGATGGCATCACTCCGGTAATTTAATTCCTGGGCTGAAAGGCTTATGACAGCGATTTCAAGGAAAATAAAGAAAAGAATTTTTATATAACGAAACAGCATTGAAAACTTGTAAGCATAACATTTGTACGGAAATTGGGACATGGGGTTAAGATTTTGGTTATTATTTTATATCCAAAATTTCAATTATTGCACGAATTTTTGGCTCATATGATTGATTGAAGGTCTGTTAACCCTGAAAGGGTTCAATTTTAATAACCGTGGGTGAATTGAAAATCAGCGAAGCTAAACCCACGGAGGAGTGCTAAAATTGATAGTAACAGCCCCGAAGTGGGCTGAACATAATATGGAAGAGTTCAACCCCTTCAGGGTTGCTTTGACTTTATTCCGTTTTCCGTGGGTTTCACCCACGGTTATTGAGATTCAGCCACTTCGTGGCAGAATACTGTGCGATGATTTAATTCCTGGTTTATTATGCAACATAATTAACATAATAATAGCAGTTTCATTATTTTTACCCGCCGATAAAATGAAGTCATGCCCACCAGCAAGGAAAGACGTTTGTATCTCATACCCACGACCCTGGGTGATACCCCTTTGGAACAGGTAATTCCGGCCGGCAACCTCAGGATCATCCAATCATTGTCGCACTTTGTTGTGGAGGAAGAAAAAACCGCCCGTCGTTTTCTCATCCGTTGCGGATTCAAAGGCAATCTGGATGCGGTTACCCTATATACCCTGAATGAGCATACCCGGGAGCAGGAGATACCTGCTATATTTTCCGGTGCCGGTGAAGCAGACCTGGGTTTGTTGTCAGAAGCCGGGGTTCCGGCTGTCGCCGATCCCGGGGCCCTGTTGGTTGAGGCCGCCGGCCGGCTTCACATCCGGGTAATTCCTTTAACAGGACCTTCATCGCTGATACTCGCTTTAATGGCGTCGGGATTGAACGGACAGTGTTTTGCATTTAACGGCTACCTGCCGGTTAAGGGTCCCGAAAGAAACAACCGGATCAGGTTACTTGAAAAACGATCCGAAACTGAAAAGCAATCGCAGCTGTTCATCGAAGCACCCTATCGGAACAATCAGCTGACCGAGGCCTTGCTGACTGCCTGTAAACCTGCGACAAAACTATGCATTGCCGCAAACCTGACTTTGTCCAATGAGTGGATCCGAACAAAGACCATCCGCGAATGGCGGCTTCAACCTCCGCCCGATCTGAACCGCCAGCCGGCGGTATTTATCCTGATGACCTGATTGCAAATTTACTTTCCGGCAGGAGATTGGATATCCTCAACAATAATATCGTAGATGACAGTCTGATAGGGTGGTACAATGGTATACCCATAGGTAGTGCTGGTGATTCCGCCATCATCAAAGGCCTGGGCATAAGGAAGTACTGCTGTTGCGTGAGTACCGTTTCGCATGGAATCCAATGCCATTACCAATCCCCTGGGTATGGCGAGAATGTTGCCTGATTTTTTAGAAGGCGTGCTGCTGAAGACAATTTTTACCGGATTGTCATCACCCATATTGGAATCGAATATCCTTTCGTCCTGCAGAACGTTCCCAAATCCATCTACCAGTCTGCCTTTAAACCGGAAGAGCACAGTATCCCCCTGTTCAATGGTTTTCTCATCTCCCGGATCAGGTGTTACCGTTTCCTTAAACCAGATGGTATCTCCGTTATCCGCATACGTTGTGCCGGTATCAAATCCTTTGGCATCGAGATAGGCTTCGAGCACAGAATCCTCATATTCTACCGGATCAGGGATAACCCTGAGCAATTCAATCTCATAAGACATCGGATGAAAATCATAGAAAGCCTTATCTGAAGGCAACACCAACAGCGCCTTACCACCCTCTTTCATCATGGCTATGCCTTCATTCAGTCCGGGCACGCTGTAGCCGAATTTAAACTTCACCGGACCATAAACGTAATTGGTGAAATTATCTGCTGCGCTCCAGTCTTCCTTTAATGAATCATAGGTGGTTTCGCGGATCATGTTGTCCTCAATATACCGGCCGACATATTCGATGATGATGTAGTCATCCAAAACCGGAGAAGCCCCGGTTCCTGCAGTGTTTTCGACGTAGTAAATACCGCCATCGGTCTTGTTGTTTTCCGATATGTTATTATCTGCAAGATATTCAGCAATAATTTTTTTCTCCTGTTCTTCCTTTTCCTCCCAGTCATTTTGCAGACAACCTGCAGCCAGCGTGAAGAGGATGATCAAAGATCCGCTGAAAGATAATGTTTTGATTAGTCCTTTCATGGTAGTACACAGTTTCAATTAAAATTCAGATCATTAATAGGTAGATAAAGATTAACGCAAAAAGTTGCGTCAGATTTTACCAGGCGAAGATACTTTTAAAATTTCAACCTCAAAAATTAAGGAAGTAAAAGGCGGGATGATGCTGTTGGAGGACCCCTGGTTGCCAAAACCAAGCTCGGAGGGCAGGATGAAAAGCGATTTTTCACCTTCGCTCATCAACCCGATGGCTTCTTCCAGACCTTTAATCACCTGCCATTCAGTTCCATATACAAATTGAAAAGGCTGCCGGCGCTTGACCGTAGAGTCGAAGAATTTACCGTTTAAAAAACGACCTTCATAGTTCACGGTAAGCGTATCACCCAATTCCACTTTTTTACCATGGCCCGGCACCAGGTTAAGATAATAAATACCGGATGGCAAGGGGTTCACATTCAGTTTCTCTTCACGAATGTATTGCTGAAGAATGACCCTTTCATATTCACCAAAATCCTGGATCCAGGACAGAAATGCCTCCTTTTGCCGGTTGTATTCCTCCTCTTTTTGAATTTCAATCATTTCCACCCTTATTTTCATCGGGCTTCCCTGGGCAAGGAACCTGGGCAGGTCAGTGTGAATGGTGTTTGTAAAGAAATTACCTGCATCGATTATAAATGTCGCGCTTTCATCCTTTGAAAGCATGGCAAAGCACTCATCAATAGCCCCTTCATAGGCTGGTTTATTGATCTGGAATTTTCTTGCACCCTGAAAGAACAAGGAATCAGTCATGGTCATATAGGCCAGATTTACCGTAATATAATCACCGGGGTGAGCTTTCACCGTATCCTCGCCCATGGTATGCAGCTGATAATAAATGCCGTGCCTGGCCTTTTTATAACCGGGATACCGGGAGAACTTATCGCAGCCGGCAACAAGGATAAATACGGACAGGATCAGCAATTTTGAAGTTTTCATCGTATCAGGGTTCTACCTTTAGTAAAATTACATTGTACACGATGACGGACCGGGCCGGAATCTTATTTCCATCACCCTGCAAACCATGAGCCAGATGGGGAGGCATGATAAAGGTAGCCTTATCACCTACGTGAAGAAGCAGGACACCCTCTTCAAGGCCTGATTCCACCCCGCCCTTCCCCAGTCTGAACTGCTTGACTCCCAGTGAATCGGAATCATAGCATATCGTGCCGTCGAGCAACGAGACCGTATATTTAAGCGTAACCATAGAGTTTTCCTGCGACTTCACACCAAATCCGTATCTTTCTATGCCAAACCACAGGCCCGTCGGAGTTTCTTTCATGGTAAGATTGTTGCTGCGCACATAGGACAGGATCTTTTCACGATCCTTTTTTACCAGAATACGGTTGGCACCTATAAGCGCCTCCTCAGTCTCGCGTATTTCCGCATCACTTACTTTCTTTTCCCTGTTTCCGGAACAAAACTGGAAGATCACCAGGAAAGCAATCAGATATAATCCTTTATGCTTCATAGTCGCGCAATTTATCCTGATAAAGCGGAAGCAATTCCCTGAATTGCTCCAGCGTTTTTTCCAGGCTCATATAGGATTCTCCTCCGGAGGCGTTGGCGTGACCACCGCCATTAAAATATTTGCGAGAAAACTCATTTACTGCAAAATCACCTTTCGAACGGAAAGAGATCCGTATGTGGTTTTCCTTTTCGATGAACAGGGCGGAAAACCGGATACCCTTAATGGATAAAGGATAATTTACAAATCCTTCCGTATCCCCTACCTCATAGTTGAATTTGTTCAGATCCTCACGGGTAAGCCAGATGATTCCGGTGTTATACTCCGGAAATACTTCCATTTTCTCGTTGAGGCTGAAACCGAGCAGCCTCATCCGGTCTGCCGAATAATTGTCGTAAGTCAGGTCATATATACGGTCTTTTTCGATACCGTAATCCAGCAGTTCAGCAACCGCTTCCCAGGTTTTCTTCTGGGAGGAGTTGTAACTGAAACAACCGGTATCCGTCATGATACCGGTAAACAAACAGGATGCGATATCTTTATCCATTTGGGCATGTAAACCTGCCTCCTTTATGAAACGGTAAACCAGCTCAGCAGTGGAACTGGCCGAGGTATCGGATAAAATGCAATCCGCAGCTATGTCCGGACCGGGATGATGATCAATAAGCACTTTGTGCGCGTAGGCACCGGTAAATGCATCGTTCAGCTTTTTGACCCGCTTCAGCTCATTGAAATCCATGGCAAAAAGAAGGTCAGCCTGCTGCATGCTGGTTTTGGCAACTTCGGGGGATTCTTCCAGGACAATAATCCGGTCAGATCCGGGCATCCACTTTAGAAATCCGGGATACTGATTGGGGGAGATCACTTTGCAATCGTGTCCCAGTTTGTCCATCAGCAGCATCAACCCCAGTGCTGACCCGAGAGCATCCCCGTCAGGATTGACATGAATCACCACGACAACCTGCTTGCCCGGAACTGCCAATAACCGGGTTGTGGGACCTATATCGTTCCAAATGATAGGATGGTTTGTGTTATTCATTTCTATAAGGTCAGGCCCAAAATTAATTAACTTCTTATCTCAAAAAATGCTTTATAGAAGAAGTTATGAGTACATATAGAATATTTTTTAACCCCGAAAGGGGTTCAATCTTAATAACCATGGGTGAAACCCACGGTAAGGATGAATCTATATATCACAACCCTGAAAAAGTTGAATTTATTAGCATGTGTAATATTCAACCCTATTCAGGGTTGTTGTTTCTGGTACATTGTATTCCGTGGGCTTCGCCCACGGTTATTGAGATTAAGCCACTTCATGGCTTTTTCTACTTGTGAAAAAACAATGCTTATGGAAAATATTTAACATCTCCTACAAACTGAATAAGGCATTAAAAATTTACAATTAATTATCTATATTAGCGTGCATACCAAATTTGCAACATCATGGCCGGAACCAAGACTTTTTTCATCATCAAGCCGGGTGCAGTGAGTCACGAATATGTTGGTCCCATCCTGGCAAAAATCAATGCAAACGGATTCCACATTGCATCCTTGAGACTCCTTAAGCTCGATCGTCATCATGCTGAGCATTTTTATTCAGTTCACAGGGAAAAATCCTTTTTCAACAGCCTGGTAAGTTTCATGACTTCAGGCCCCGTTGTAGTAGGAATACTTGAAAAAGAGAATGCTGTGGCAGATTATCGAAGGCTCATGGGTGCAACAGATCCGGCAAAAGCCGAGGAAGGAACCATCCGGAAGCTGTTTGCTGAAAATATCGAACGCAATGCCGTGCATGGATCCGACAGCGATGAGAATGCTGAAATTGAATGCAATTTTTTCTTTTCCAAGAGTGAACGCTTTTCAAAATTTGAAGATTGACGAGCGACAAACATCATGATTGCGGTTGAAAAAGATTTTTATATTTGAGGATAATTCTGCTCTGGCAGGCTTAAAACTAACAGTATGAGCGACAATAAGAAATATATTCCCTTTGTATCCCCTGATACCAATATGACCGAGTTCTCGGTAAAGGCTTTGATCATCGGATTGATCATGGCCGTGGTGCTTGGAGCTGCCAACGCTTATCTTGGCCTAAAGGCTGGTATGACGATTGCGGCAACCTATCCGGCAGCGGTCATTGGTATGGCCCTGCTGAAAGCCATGAAGGGTTCCATTCTCGAGGAAAACTTTGCCCGTACGGTAGGGTCCATCGGAGAGTCGGTTGCTGCAGGTGCTATTTTCACGCTCCCGGCATTTTTTGTCGCCGGCCTGTGGGATCCTTTTTTCACCCCCGGGCATTATATCACTTCAACGCTGATTCTGATCGCCGGCGGCATACTGGGAATCATGTTTGTCGCCTTATTGCGCCGTGTGATGGTGGAAGACACGGAACTGCCATTCCCTGAATCTGTGGCTGCTGCGGAAATACATAAGGCGGGACAAACGAGCGGCGGCAATTCCATGTTCTTATTCGGAGCCATGATCTTTGGTGCACTTGTTAAACTCCTCGGCGAAATAAAGCTTTTTGCGGTATACTGGGAAAAGTTTATTGTTTTTGCCAAACAAACTGTAGCCAGCACCAATTATACCGGACAGGGAGGTATGATGCTCGGTTCGCCGGGAATAAGTCCTGCTTACATGGGCGTGGGTTATATCATCGGCCCCAAACTGGCTTCACTGAACTTCAGCGGCGGGATGATCGCATGGGGATTGCTGACTCCCATGATATTGTACTTCCTGGCGCCCTCCTTCGACCTGAATGCCATGGCTTCAGCCTTAATGGCAAGTGATCCGTCTCTCACTGCCGATGCGGCCACAAACAAAGTATGGGTGGATTCTTTTTACTCAATCTGGCGTTTTATCGTACGCCCCATTGCCATTGGCGGTATGCTTGTAAGCGCTATCTATACACTCTGGAAAATGCGCAAGAGCCTGACTGCAGGTATAGCCCGCTCGGTTGGCGATGTAAAAAAAGCCGCTTCAGGTCAAAAGGTAGACACGCCGCGTAATGAAAAGGACATCAATTTCAATTGGATATTGATCGGAATCGGTCTGGTTGCCTTGCTTACCTTTGGCATTACATTCTATATCTTCGAAACTTCTGCGCTTGTAGCATTCGTTGCCGCTACTGTGATGATTATTCTCGCATTCTTTTTTGCTGCTGTTTCGGGCTATCTCGTAGGTTTGATGGGATCGAGCAATAACCCGATATCCGGATTAACCCTGACCGCACTGGTTGTTACCGCCCTGATCATGGTGGCTTTGGGAGTCACAGGCAACGAGGGAGTTGCTTCTGTTCTTGCCGTAGCAGCCATTGTATGCGTGTCAGCTGCCGTTGCCGGTGAAATGTTGCAGGATCTGAAAGCCGGGCATATTCTCGGAGGGACTCCGTGGCGCATGCAGATTGGTGATATCATCGGTGTAGTGCTTTCCGGCGCTGTCATGTTCGGTGTTCTGGTGTTTCTGAACGACGGTGACATTGCCAAGGGTGTTCGTGAAGGATATGACGGCGGTTTTGGGAGTAAAAATCTCTCAGCTCCTCAGGCAAGCCTGATGGCCATCCTGTCGAGGGGAATTGTGGGCGGACAAATGGCATGGCCTCTCATCATTGCAGGAATGCTCATGGGAGTCGGTTTTATCATGATGCAGGTCAAAAGTCCCATGCTGGTTTGTGTGGGAATGTACCTGCCCCTGGATACAACATTCGCCATTTTCCTGGGCGGGATCATCAAAGGCGCCGTGGATTCTGTTTCCGAAAAACGTCAATTCTCGCTGGCACAGCGGACCAATGTCGAAAATATCGGGATACTTCTGGCTTCGGGACTTATTGCCGGAGAAGCATTGATGGGACTTGTCATCGCCATTTTTGCCGTAGGTGACATATTCCTGTATGACATTTTCTCCTTCTTCCAGCATCCTCCGTTCTGGATCAGCCTTATTGTACTGGCCCTCATAGCAGTGGTTTTGATCAGGATACCGGTAAGAAATGCAGGAAAAGCCGATGCACCGGTTCCACCGACTGCAGCGGTGTAGATACTGAATCGGGTTAACAAGGGAATTATCCTATGCTTTTACGCAAACCGAAGAAGAACTTTTTGGATATGATCCCCGTCCGGAATATCACGGAATTCAACCGGGAGGGGGATAAGATTACATTGACGATCCCCAAGTTCAAAAGTGAATGGATGCGTAAATGGCTTATTCCGGCAAACCGTTCCAAATATTTCCGGATCCATCTTGATGAAACGGGTAGCAAAGTCTGGTTGCTGATTGACGGAATAAGGAATACGGATGAGATATGCAATCTCCTCAGCAATTCCGGCTCAGATCCAATAAATGCAGATAATTCGGCGGACCTGAGGGTTACTGAATTCCTGCGACAGCTTTACAAAAACCGGTTTATTGTATTTAAATAATTGCCGTAGATCGAATTTTTATTCATCAACTAATACACTGACTTATGTTCAAAGGACATCCGAAAGGGCTATATGTTGCTGCACTTGCCAATATGGGCGAAAGATTCGGCTTTTATACCATGGTCGCTATCTTTACATTGTTTATTCAAGCTAAATATGGTTTTGATGCGGCCAGGACCAGTCATATTTATGCTACTTTCATAGCATTTGTATATTTTCTTCCGCTTCTTGGAGGAATCATTGCTGACCGACTTCTGGGTTACGGTCGAACAGTAACCCTAGGGATCGTTGTTATGTTCATTGGATATCTCCTTCTTTCTCTTCCCACAAAATTTGGTACAGGATTAATTTCAATTTATGTGGCTTTGGGTGTAATAGCATTGGGAACCGGCCTTTTCAAAGGAAATCTTCAGGCTCTGGTTGGATGTCTTTATGATGAGCCTAAATATGGTGCAAAGAGAGACAGTGCATTCAATATCTTTTACATGTGCATCAATATCGGTGCTATGTTTGCTCCAACAGCAGCAGAAGCTGTTAACAATTATATTCTGAAAGCCAATAATTACACCTATGATGGAAGAATACCAGCAATGGCCCATCAATTCATTAACGGACAACTTGTCAATACACAAGAGTATCTTTCCATTGCTCAGGTACAGGATAGTGGAATAAACCTGGAAAGTCTGAGAGCATTCTCGGAAAATTACCTTAACCGGCTCTCTGAATCTTACCACTATGGGTTCGGTGTTGCCTGTATCAGTTTGGTTATCTCCATGCTCATTTTTATTGGATTCAGGAAGTATTATAAATATGCTGATCAAACTGAGAAACAAAAAATTAAAAGCAAGGATACAACCGCAGCAATTGAATTAACTCCCAAGCAAATAAAGGATAGGATAGTTTCCCTGTTGCTCGTTTTTGGCGTTGTTATTTTCTTCTGGATGGCATTTCACCAGAATGCTGCTTCCATGACTTATTTTGCCAGAGATTATACCGCCACCAGTGTAGGAAAGTTCACTAACATTTTCTTTGATCTGTTTACCTTATTGCCTGCGTTCCTATCAATTCTTGGACTGATTTTCTTAATTCAAAAAAAGTCTTCCTCTACAACACGATTAATTGGAGGCATTTCATTTCTGGTTTTCGCTGCCATCGCAATTTACAGGTTCTCAAATTTCAGCAGTTCGAATCCTTTCACACCGCAAATGTTTCAGCATTTCAATCCTTTTTTCATTGTGGTTTTAACACCTTTTGTCATAGCATTTTTTGGTTGGCTGAATAAAAAAGGGAAAGAGCCTTCAGCACCAAGGAAAATCGGAATTGGAATGATCATTGCCGGATTGGCATTTGTGTTGTTAATCATTGCTTCTATCGGTCTGCCTAGTCCCAAAGCACTTGGCGGATTGGGCGCTCCTGATCCTTCAAGGGTTTCGACCTATTGGCTGATCTCAACCTATCTGATTCTAACTTTTGCGGAATTATTCCTGAGTCCGATGGGTATTTCCTTTGTGTCGAAAGTATCCCCTCCTAAATATAAAGGATTGATGCAGGGAGGATGGTTTGCTGCAACTGCATTGGGAAATTACCTGATGGGACAGGCAGCAGGGCTTTGGGATTTTGTGCCTCTATGGGTTTTGTGGAGTGTATTTGTAGTATGTTGTCTGCTTGCAGCTGCCTTTATTTTCAGTGTTATGAGGCGACTGGAGAATGCTACGAAGTAGGGATGAGTGATGAGTGATGAGTAAAGAGTAATAGAGCTAGACCATCACAACAGGTCACCCCTGACGGGGCTTTACTTGGTATTCCGTATAATTTTCTCTATTAGCAGGCCGCGCTCCGCCTATCGGACGGGGCAGGCTCTACGGCGCTATGGATATAATTACCAATGAAACAAGCCCGTAGGGTTTGCCTGTTAATAGAAAAAGCAATTATAGGTGATTTCAAGCTGCGTAGCAGCGGCCTGTTGATAATAAGACAAATATCAATAACCATAATGTCGCCCCTAAAGAGGCTTAAAGCATTGTTTTATTGTTTCTTCTACCAATATATCGCCCCGAATGGGGCTCAAAACTATATATCACGAATATTAGCACCAGATGTGCGACATTGTGGTTTTAGCGTTCATTAAATAAGAAACCCTTCAAGAATCTTAGGACCGCATGAAAGGTTTCTTACCGTTTACTTTTTACTTTTTACTTTTTACTTTTTACTTTTTACTTTTTACTTTTTACTTTTTACTGCCACTGCTACTGCTGCTGCTACTGCTGCTGCTGCTGCTAAAACTGCCGCTGCCGCTGCAACTCAATGCCCCGCCCCCTCCGGCACCTTCAGCCTTTCACCGGCATCCTTCGCAACCTGCCTGTACCAGGCTTCATCATAACCGGGTTGTTCAACCTTCGGGTTTTGCTGTCCTTCGATTTTTGTTTTAACATTCCCATCCATATACCTGGTGAACAGGAACGCATAAAGCTTTTTCCACTCTGCAACCGTTTGTTCACCCGCTTTTACTGAATAATCGGTGATGTATTGCACGGCTTTTTTCGGGCTCTTCTGAAACAATGATGCAGCTACTTTATCAACGGCAATGATCTCGGTAATATACCTGCTCTCAAGTTGTTTTTGCTTTTCCTGGATATACGGTATCATCATGTTGTACCTTGTATAGGCAAAATTCGATACCTGGTTGAAAACCCAGAATGCGGCATCGGGACTGAATTCCATCATAGCGCCGTTGCCAACGGCAAAGGAGGGTGGTATTGATTTCATGCCACAATACATGGGCGTATACACCGTGCTGTAGGTATCATCCACACCAAACCACAGGATTCCGCCAACAGGATCAGGCAGCCATGAACGGGACTGGGTAACGAAGGAAAAGCCCGTCTGCTGGGTGGATATGGCACGCTCATTCAGATAGGTAACACCGTCAACGGTCCACGTCATGGGTCTCCAACGAACAATAACCTTGTTTGGGCCGGCACCGACATCGTTGGTCATGTCAAGCGGTGTGCCCTGGTAATAATCGCGCATCATACTCATCACATCTTCAACGCCCAGCTTCCTGTTCGCTTTTACCCACAAGGGCATGCGATGATGAAGGTTTTTACCGGTAGCATAATCCGTGTATTCGTCCATGCCATCCGCTATTTTTCTGAATCCGGACCATACACGGGCATCGCAAAACCTTACCCCGCTGAAGTCAAGCGGCGCATATGCATCGGAAAAACTGAAAGTCTCATCAGAACCGGAAAAATAACCTTTGCCTCGCGCAAAGGATATCACATCCGGAGCATATATACAATTGTCCGGATCATTCAGCGGGAAAGTAGTAATCCTGGCCTGGTTGGCATGACCGCATACATAACCGTCAGGCACTTTCAGGGCAACCCATACAGCGCCTTTATTCCCGGGGCCCTTGCCAATGATTTCCATAATCCATACCTCATTGGGGTCTGCTATGGAAAATGACTCACCACTGCTGCAATAGCCGTAATCAGCCATGAGCTTGCCGATTATGCTGATAGCCTCCCGGGCTGTTTTTGCGCGCTGCAATCCCATATAAATCAGGCTACCGTAGTCCATAATACCTGTGCTGTCAAATAATTCCGAACGACCTCCGTAAGTGGTTTCTCCAATGGCAAGCTGATGCTCATTCATATTGCCGACGACAGAGTATGTATGGCGTACCTGGGGAATTTTTCCAAGCCATTTACCGGTGTCCCACTCCTTCACATCCACCATAGCCCCTGCAGGATAGTCCCTGGCCGGGTAATAATACAATTCGCCAAACAACACATGTGAATCGGCAGAATAGGATATCATCGTTGATCCGTCTTTGGTAGCACCCTTTGTCACCAAAAAATTTGTACAGGGAAACACATTCTCACTTACTAAAAATAAAAAAAGAATAAGTGTGGCAAGAATTTTGTTTGTCATAGTATTGAGATTTGCTGATAAAAATAATGCTTAATTTTTGAAAAAGTAGCTGATCATTATCAGTAAAACAACATTAGAAAAGCTAGAGTTGAATTTTCATAATTAGTAGTTTTAGTTAATAATTAGTTTGTTTTTTTGTAGTTAGGGTTAAAGTTGGGTGAGTTCCGAAATGGACTCACCCATACTTTTTTTTTGGGCACTACCCTTTTCTGTTATTCTTTCTCCTGATTGTACAGGTGGATAATTCCTGATGAAGAGCTTTTTTCTGCGCCGGTAACACTTGACAGGCAGTTAATTTCATTGCAGTACCTGAGCATACCCAGAAAGGCAAAAATGAGCGCTTCTTTAAACTTGACAAGCTGATTATCCGGAATACATAAAACTGATTTTGATTTTTGCTGCAGGAGCTCCGTCAAAAAACTGTTGAAGGCCCCTCCCCCGGTAACAAGCACCTCTCCGGCTTCATGGCCGTTTATATACCTGCTGATCTGAATGGCCATGTGCTCGTATGCATTGCGGAGCAGATCCCCGGGCTCGAGATCGTACTTATTCATCACCGGCATAAAGGATGTTTCCACCCATTCACGTCCCAGTGATTTTGGTGCAGGCCTGGCATAGTATTCGAGATCATTCAGTTCCTCAACAAGCTTTGGAACAATTTTTCCGTGACTGCCCATGATCCCGTTCCTGTCGAATTCCTGTCCTTTCCTCTGCGCCAGGTGATTGGCAACTATATTGACCGGACAAATATCACAGGCTATCCTCAGCCGGTCATTGCGATTTGAAATGTTGGCAAAACCTCCCAGGTTGAGACAAAACCTATAACTGTCAAAAAGGAGTTCATCGCCTACGGGGACAAGTGGAGCTCCCTGTCCACCCAATGCCACATCGAAAGTACGAAAATCTGAGACCGTATCAATCCTGCAACGGGCTGCCAGGGCGGCACCTGATCCCAGCTGAAAGGTAAATCCCCGGTCGGGTTGATGGTAAATGGTGTGACCATGAGAGGCTACCAGATCAATTTTCCGGGGGTTATTGGCAATGAATCGATTTACCTGATCGCCGATATACCTTCCGTATTCCTGATGCAGCATTAAAAAAGCACCCGCATCGAGCATCGCAGCTTCACTGAGCTTCTTCTTCCAATCCTCGGGATATGAATAGGTTACCGCACCGAGAATCCGGTACTTCCATTTCTGCAACTCTTTGTGAAACCTGCAAAGTATCAGGTCCATGCCGTCGAGACTTGTACCTGACATCATTCCGACAACCGTATAATATTTCATGGTGCTGACAATGGTGATAACTTCCGGTGCTAGTAAAAAAACTCTCCCCTGAAACTGGCTGTGTTGTCTTTATTATCCGTCACAATAACCTCAAGGATGTGTGACCGGTCTTTTTCAAGCCTTGCTTCATCAATGCTATAGGACAACATATCATTTTTGGCATCGTATTCAAACAAAGCCCACTTTTTGTCAATATACCCGTTGTATTTCCGGATTCCCGACTGTTTGTCGGTAATCTTGAAAGTCAATGCCTGGCCCTGTGCATACCTGTTGCCTGCCTTAAAGGATACCGGGCTGATGACTGGATTCAGCGTATCAACAGCAATGAAAAACCGGCCAAATGTTTTCACCTGCGCAGTGACAAAACCATTTTTGTAGGCACCGCCCTGACTGATCCATTCTCCTTTGGGACCCGGGCTGGCAATAAGCGCCTTATCCTGGAGGTATTCAGGCAGATGCGCAGGTTTAACGGACAGGATGAAGGACTTCAGCAATGGTGTATATTCATTGTGAACCTGATGAACCAGGGACCATTTGCAGCTGTCATTTTTAAATTGCGCATACTGAAATCCGATGTGGTTGAACAAAGTATTCTTCGGCAATACTACACGGACATCCCTGTTTTCGAATACATTCAGTGTATCATACCGAAACGTGCCAACCAAAGTAGGATCAACGGTTTCTTCCCCGGGCTGATAAACGCGGTCAGTAGCCTGAAGGCTGAAAGGAAGCACTGATTCATTTCCGTATGTATCCCTGACAGTAATTCTGGCAAAGTGTTTCAGGGTATCGTTGAAATTCAGAAAACCTCTGTTGACTGCCACTTTATATATACCGAGCTTATTATTGGGCTCCAGGTAAAGCTTCTGAATGACTATCCCTGATCTCTTTTTTTCACCATAGTCGATATGGCCGTTGACATAAGGACCCATTGAAAAAGGAATGCTGTCGAAGCGGCATGAAAACAGCACCTTTTCATCCACGCTGAGGATGATCGTATTGGGACTGCATTCATTCGGCGAATTATTAAGGAAATCATAGGTTTCTATGCCCAGGCCTATTGGACCGCTAACCTGAACCGTATTTACAGCAAGGGAATGATTTCCGTTTTTACCGGAAACAGGTAAAAGTAATTTCTCGTTTAAACCATTTACCGTGCTGTGTTCATCAAGCGGATAAACAGCAAGCCACTGGATCCTGGGAGGAATTTTATCAGCGATATCAAATCCGTATTGCAACACATTAAGCGGAACAGAAGACCTGTCGCGAATTTCAAAATGCAGGTGTGGCCCTGCTGAATTACCCGTATTTCCGGATAATCCGATTAAGTCTCTCTTGTTGAATGCAAACAGGTCTGATTTCGGATAAAGATCCACTTCGTAGGACCTCCTGCGGTATTGCTCTGCCCTGACAAATTTCTCAACGGAAGGAATAAACTGCTGCAGGTGGGCATAAACGGTCATTTGGCCATTGGCATGTTTCAGGTACAATGCTTTACCATAGCCTGCGGCCTGGACAACAATGCGGTAAATATGGCCATCGTCAGCCGCCAGAACATTTTTCCCTTCAATTTGTTCTGTTTTTATATCAATCCCGGCATGAAAATGAGCCGATCTGATTTCGCCGTAATTCCCCGAAAGAAGCATGGGAATATCTGTAGGGGCGGCATAGTCATTGGGATGGGCTGATTCCCGGACCGGATTCTGGGCATTCAATGCAGCGTTGATAAATACACCTGAAAGGAATAAGTACTTTGAAATATATTGCATATCTTTAGATGCTGTTAATGTGGTTGCACAAGGTATGTAAAGCTATTATTAATATTTTATTTTTGTGAATTGAATAAATAACAAAATAGTATATTTACTTTCAGGAAACAAAAATAGAGGCTATCTTTGCATTGAATGGATTCAAAAATTGATGAAATATTTTCCAGTCTGAGACAGAGAATAAAATCCGTTATCGGGCTTTACGAAGACCAGAAAAGCAGAAACAGAGAGCTTCTCAAAAAAAACGAGGAGTTGAATGGACGGATCGCATTGCTCGAGAATAAACTGGAAGATCTGGATAAGAAATACGAAAATCTTAAAATAGCAAAAGTGTTATCTTCAGTGCCTGGTGAAGAAGTACACACAACGAAATTACAGGTAAACAGAATCGTGCGGGAGATTGATAAATGTATTGCTCTCTTGAACCGATAAAGCTTGGACCCTTGCTATGGATGATAAACTGTCAATTAAAGTAAATGTAGCGGACCGATATTATCCACTTAAAATAGAAAGAAAGGATGAAGAAAAAATCAGAAAAGCTGCCAGATTGATTAATGAGAAGGTTTTGCAATACAAGCAGCGTTATCTGGATAAGGATGTACAGGATTTTTTGGCAATGGCTGCCCTGCAGTTTGTAACAAGGGTGATTGAGATGGAAGACAAGTTCGATACGCAACCACTCGAACATAGATTGCAGGAACTGAATGAAGAGCTTGAGGAGTATCTGAAAGGAGAGTAATATTCGTTCTTTGACTGGAAAAGCATAGCCCGCATAGTTTCTTACAAATGCTGTGAAACTCAACACTTACTAAATTGGAGAATCGCTCAGCATGTCAAGAACAGGCCATATTCCCGGTTTTACCGGGAATTCTGCAGTAATGCAGGACATTGGAAGTTCGAAACATATTGGCCTCTCCACCCATTCTGTACTGGGGTTTTATCAACATATGGAGAAATGTATGCGGGTTTTTTTATTTATAAACATCAATAATAACAGATTCAATGATCATACTTACAGATACACTAACCCTTGTGAAAGGCTTGTTGGTTGGTACCGTCTGCTTCTTAGCGGGTACAGGCCTTTCCTATTTTCTATGGAATTTCGCGCTGAAGAAGAAAAGAGAAACCATGCTGAGAGATGCAGAAGTTGAAGGTGAAGCGCAAAAAAGGGACAAAATGCTGCAGGCCAAGGAAAAGTTTCTGCAGCTGAAAACCGAGCATGAGAGATACATCAATGAAAAGAACAGCAAAATCAGCGCTACCGAAAACCGGTTGAATCAAAAAGAAATGCTGCTGTCTCAGAAAATCGAAGAACAGCAACGTACACGCAATGAGCTAGATACTATGCGTGAAAACATGAATACGCAGCTCAGTTTGCTGGAGAAACGCTCAGAAGAACTGGGAAAAGCTCACAGGCAGCAGGTTGATCAACTCGAAGCCATTTCGGGACTTTCTGCTGAAGATGCCAAGAACCAGCTTATGGAGTCATTGCGTGAAGAGGCAAAAGTTCAGGCCATCTCTTACGTTAATGAGATTATGGCAGAGGCAAAAATGACCGCGGGCCGTGAGGCCAAGAAGGTCGTTGTGGAGACAATTCAGCGGGTTGCCTCAGAAACCGCCATTGAAAATTCGGTTACGGTCTTTAACATCGAGAGCGATGAAATCAAGGGCAGGATAATCGGACGGGAAGGTCGTAATATTAGGGCCCTTGAGGCAGCCACCGGTGTTGAAATCATTGTGGATGACACCCCCGAGGCCATCATTCTTTCGGCATTTGATCCTGTTCGCAGGGAGATTGCGCGACTTGCCCTTCATCTGCTGGTGACCGACGGCCGTATTCACCCTGCCCGCATTGAGGAAGTGGTGGAAAAAGTCAGAAAGCAGGTTGAAGAAGAAATTGTTGAAGTGGGTAAAAGAACCACCATCGACCTGGGCATTCATGGTTTACATCCCGACCTGATCAGACTGGTGGGTAAAATGAAATACCGTTCGTCATACGGACAAAACCTGCTGCAGCATTCACGCGAAGTCGCCAATTTATGCGCCATCATGGCCGGTGAACTGGGCTTAAACGCGAAACTTGCCAAACGCGCCGGTCTTTTACATGATATCGGCAAGGTTCCGGATGATGAACCGGAGTTGCCCCATGCAGTATTCGGCATGAAACTGGCCGAGAAATACAAAGAGAAACCCGAAATCTGCAATGCCATCGGTTCCCATCATGACGAGGTTGAAATGACCACTTTGATTTCACCCATTGTGCAGGTTTGCGATGCCATCTCAGGTGCAAGACCTGGCGCACGCCGCGAAGTGGTTGAATCCTATATCAAAAGGCTTAAAGACCTTGAATCTCTTGCTCTTTCATATCCGGGTGTCATGAAAACCTACGCCATTCAGGCCGGCAGGGAACTCAGGGTAATTGTGGGAAGCGAGAAGGTATCAGATAAGGAAGCCGATAGCCTCTCTTATGAAATTGCTAAAAAAATCCAGGATGAAATGACCTATCCCGGACAGATCAAGATTACCGTGATCCGGGAAACCAGGGCGGTTTCCTATGCAAAATAATCCGCGTAGGGACATGCCATGGCATGTCCCTGCCATCACGATTCCATTACCCGGAGAAGCTCTTTCATCCGGGTAATTTTTTGCGCATAACCCAGCTTCTCGAAGGAGAGTATCAGGTTATTGATCAGCCTGATAATAATATCGCGGTTTGAACAGGGAATGTAAAACGATGTGTGCGGTTTTAACTGCTGTTGCGTGATGAAGTAATCGATTTCTCTTCTGCCAAGCACCGCTCCCCGGTTGTAAGGATTAATATAAAATAGAATATCCTCCGATTCATCGGCAGCATCCCTGTGCCTGAATTCATCCTTATAGGCCAGGATAAAATTCTTGGGAAGATTTACCCCGTAAATGGGTAATCCGAGTTTCCAGGCAACTGACAGATATACAATGGAGAGTGAGATCGGATTTCCTTTGCGTGTTTCAATTACCTGATTGATATAGGAATTCTGAGGGGAATAGAAATCTGCGTTGTTACGGGAAAATTTATGCAGATCAAAAATAACGTAATTCAAAATCTTGACTTTTTCCAGTGCGGTCAGATTGCTGTTGATCTCAATCCATACATCCTTGCGGATGCTTTCGATTTCTTCGTTTATTTTTGAGACATTTAGTTCCGGGAACTGAAATCTGGCGATGTAAATGGCCCCCTCCAGGATGTATTCCGCACCTGTTTTTATCCAGCGGTTGAGGTCGTCCCTGACCCCGTTGAACTGAATATCCTGTATCAGGTTTTCCAGGCGAACCTGCAGCTTTTCATCCAACGTACCTTCCCAGGCCTTTTCCAGGTCAGGGATAATTCCTGACCCCTGCTTCAGCAAATTACCTGTTACAGTATTGATTACCTCATTGTCAGTGTCGTCGAGCAATGAGATCATGGCTTGTATTTCATTTCTTTCCATACCAGTAGACGTTGCCTGATACAAAATTATCCAAATTCAAATTTCTTTAGTAAACAATTTGTTAACACAATATCTCAAACAGAAAATTTTAATACTTTTGAAATCACTAATAACACCATTATGATCCAGCGAGTTCAATCCGTTTATCTGTTGCTTGTCACTGTGCTGATGAGCTTTTTTTTGGTCCGCCCTTACGCTCTAATTACCCATAAAGACGGGCAGATCCTCAATTTTCGTCCGCACAAAATCGAATATAGTCTTGCCGGGGTAAACACTTCAGTATATAAAAAAACAATTACCGTTATCGTGCTGGTGTTGATCACCGGTTTGTTAAGCCTGACAAATATTTTTCTTTTTCAGCAAAGGATCATGCAGATGAGAATTTGTTTGCTTAACGGATTCTTAATTGTGTTGCTGCTTATCATCATGATTATCCATTACAGCAGTGCTATGCATACGCTTGAAGCATTCCGTCATACCTGGCGGCTGACGGCAGTTTTTCCGATCCTGGCGCTGGTAATGAATGTAATGGCCTACAGGAGTATCCAGCATGATGAAATGCTGGTGAATTCTTATAACCGGATGAGGTAACCTATTTGTAATCAGATAATTTCGATGTGTTCCTGGTCCGTGATTTTCTCACAATAATGGCATTTCAGTTTGACCTCCCGGCGTGAAACCACCTGAAACCTGGTCACAATTTTTTCATTGTTCGTGATGCATTTCGGATTCATGCATTTGGCAATTCCGATAATCTCCTCCGGAACTTCCACAACCTTCTTTTCCACCACAGTATAATCCCGGATGATGTTTAACTTGGCCTGTGGTGCTACCAGTGCTATTTTGTTGATTTCTTTGTCCAGGAAAAAAGTATCTGACAATTTGACAATGGCTTTTTTGCCCAGCTTTTTGCTGTCGAGGTTTGTGCCAAAGGTGATCTGTTTGTCGAATTTGTCGAGGCCAAGAATTGAAATAACCTTAAACAATGCCTTTGCCGGAATATGATCGATGACGGTGCCATTTTCAATGGCACTCACTTCAAGCTTTTTGTCTTTCATGTGCAACATGTATATTATACTTTTGAATTATTTCAAACCGAGAATGGAGGCAATGATCGCCTGGCGCACAAATACACCATTTAAAGCCTGGGTAAAGTAATAGGCTTTGGGATTCAGATCCACATCCTGATCAATTTCATTCACACGGGGAAGAGGATGCAGCACTTTCATGTTATCTTTTGTGCCTTCGAGCATTTTGTTTTTCAGCACATAGGCGTTCTTCGTTCTTTCGTATTCAATGGGGTCTGAAAATCTCTCCTTCTGCACCCGGGTCATATAAATGATATCCGCTGTTTCGATGTTGCTGCTGAAGTCTTTTTGTTCTGCATATTTCAATCCCAGGCAATTCAGATAATACTTGTATTCTTCAGGCATTTTCAATTCATCGGGCGATATAAAATGAAAAGTGGTCTGGAATTGTGACATGGCCATCAGCAGGGAATGCACAGTGCGTCCGTATTTAAGATCCCCGACCATAAAAATCGTCAGATTATCCAGTGTTCCCTGCGTCTTGGAAATGGAATACAGGTCGAGCAGAGTTTGCGTAGGGTGCTGATTGGCGCCATCTCCGGCATTTATAACAGGTATACCGGTAAGTTCACTGGCAAACCTCGCTGCCCCCTCAAGAGGATGACGCATCACGATAAGGTCACAGTAATTGCTGACAATCTTGATGGTATCGTATAATGTTTCCCCTTTTGTAACACTCGAAGAACTGGAATCACTGAACCCGATCACTTTGCCACCCATTTTCAGCACCGCGCTTTCAAAACTCAGCCTGGTTCGGGTGGAAGGTTCAAAGAAGAGTGTAGCCACTACTTTGCCTTTTAAAATGGAGGAATCCTGACTTTTTTCAAACTCATCTGCCAGGGATAATATCTTCAGGTATTCATCCTTTGAGTAATCAGTGATTGAAACCAGGCTTTTGTTTTTCATTATCAATTGTTTTAATAAATCAGGATATAAGGTATTGCTTTTTATTATTCTGCGCAATGACTTTAATCGTTCATTTACACCGGATTTAACAACAGTTCCGGAATAACTGACAACCGTGCTGCCACTTTCTCCGACAGACTCTTTCTGATGGTGAGATGCATAGTACAATCCGCTGCATACTCAGGATGGAGCGGAATTACATTTTCATCCTTCAGAATCCTCATCACCGCATTAAGTCTCTCATAGGGAAAACTTATCTGGTAATGATCTTCAACGAATTTATCGATGATGGATGCCTGAGACAGCATGCTATCGGTAGCCGACCGGTACGCATGGATCAGTCCACCCGTACCCAGCAGGGTACCGCCAAAATACCTGACAACCACAACCAAAGTGTCGGTAAGGTCGTATGACACCAATTGTCCGTATATGGGTTTGCCGGCAGTACCGGAGGGTTCACCGTCATCGTTCATCCTGTAGATATCCTTTGCAATGCCAAGCCTGTAAGCATAACAATGATGCCTGGCATCATGGTATTTTTTCCGGATACCTTCCAGTATACTGCTTATTTCTTCTGAGGTACTTACCGGAAAGCCAAAAGCCAGAAACCGGCTGTTCCGGTCGCGGAAGATCCCTTCGGCTGTCCTTTCAAGTGATCTGTAGGTATCATCCTCAGAATTTAAGCTTCTTTTCAATCTCTTCTATCTGATTTTTAAACTGCTTGTCGGTTTCCACCAGGTTATTCACTGTTTTACAGGCATGCAGCACCGTGGCATGATCCTTTCCTCCTATTTGCGAGCCAATGGTAGCTAACGAAGATTTTGTGAGATTTTTCGAAAAATACATGGCCACCTGTCGTGCCTGCACAATTTCTCTTTTCCTGGTCTTGGACTGCAGTGAATCAACCGGAACATCAAAATAATTGCACACCACCTTCTGGATATAATCGATGGAAACCTCCCGTTTGGTATTTTTGATCAGCTTATCGATCATTTCCTTGGCCAGGTTCAGGGTAATCTCCTTTTTATTCAGCGTGCTTTGGGCAAGCAGGGAGATCAGGGCGCCTTCAAGCTCCCGCACATTGTCGGTTATATGAGTGGCTATGTATTCAACAACCTCCTCGGGCAAAACAATGCCGTCTTTGTAGGTCTTCTGTTTCAGGATAGCTACCCTTGTTTCGTAATCAGGTATCTGCAGATCAGCAGATAATCCCCATTTAAACCTCGACAGGAGTCTCTGCTCAAGTCCCTGCAACTCAACCGGCGGCTTATCACAAGTGAGAATCAACTGTTTACCTGACTGGTGAAGGTGATTGAAAATGTGAAAAAAGATATCCTGCGTCTTTTCCTTACCGGCAAATTCGTGCACATCATCGATGAGGAGAACATCGATCATCTGGTAGAAATGAAGGAAATCATTCTTGGTGTTGTTGCGAATAGCCTCGACAAACTGCGTTTGAAAGCGGTTTGCCGGAACGTACAAAACAGTCTTATCCTGAAACTTATCCTTGATTTCGATGCCAATGGCCTGTGCAAGGTGGGTTTTGCCCAAACCGCTTTCTCCGTATATAAGCAACGGATTGAATGCTGTTCCGCCCGGGTTGTTGGATACGGCAAAACCAGCAGATCTGGCAAGCCGGTTGCATTCACCCTCTACAAAGTTCTCAAAAGAATATTCGGCATTCAGCCGTGGATCAATATTCATTTTCTTGATCCCCGGTATAATAAAAGGATTCTTTATGGCATTCTCCTCGATATTGATCGGTACGCTAACCGGATTATTCCTGATTTCAATCTGGTTCTTGGCGGGCAATTTAATGGTGTAAAGCCTGGAAGAGGATTGTCCCGGATTCTCCATAACAATGCTGTATTCGAGTTTGGCTTCATAGCCGAGTTCTTTCCTCAGGGTTTTACTGATGATATCAATGTATTTTTCCTCGAGGTATTCATAGAAGAACGGACTGGGAACCTGAATGGTAAGCACCTTGTTTTCCAATCTGAGAGGGACTATGGGTTCAAACCAGGTGCGGTAACTAATAGAAGGAACGTTGTCTTTTATAATTTTCAAACAATTATTCCAGACTTCTTTGTGCATTTCTATAGGGTTATGTTATTGTTGAATAGAGATTTTTCAGGTGCCACTTTTTCTATTAGCAAGATTGTGAAAAAAAAAATAAAAAAAAAATCATTTTTCGCTTGATTATTCCGGAAAGTCCTTATCAATTTTGCGTTCAGCCATTTAATATTTTAACTTTTTTCAAAAATAAATATAACACTGTATATCAATTACTTAATAAACTTTTTCTATAATGAAATTGGTGTTTAAGGTATTAGTGAGGAGTAGTTAAAGTATTGATTTAAAATTTTACTCCTTTACCTGTTTGGAATAAATCTAAATAATAAAATCAGCGGTTTTTCCTCCATGTTAATAACTCAGGTAATTGTTGCGAAGGTTTTCTTTAAAATGCTGTGTATGAAATCTATTTATCTTTTTTCCCGAAAACAGAGAGATGCACGTACCGTTTAGGATGTTCACGAAGGTCAATTAAAAGGGAATCCAGACTTGTCAAAGCGCTGTTCAGACTGTTATAAAGCGAGTCATTCATCACCAGCTGCCCCGCAGAACCTTTACCGCTGTTTATCATGGTGAACAGGTCAGCGGTAAGGGCAAATGTTGAGTCGGCATGAGCGATAAGCTCCTTAAGTCTGGATTGTTTCAGGGTATCCGATATGGCTGCAAAATTCCGAAGCATAGCAGAAATATCCTCATTGCTCTTCCTGAGATTGTCAGTTACCAGTGAGAGGTTGCTGAGCGACTGATTGAGGGCTCCCGATGGCTGGAGGGAGAGCCTGAGTGATGCAGTGGCGCCGTTGAGATTGGCGATGGTTCCCTGAAGGTTTTTCCTCGTCTCTTTATTCATCAGATCATCCAAAGCCAGCATAAGGGTATCAACAGAGGTTATCAGTGATTCAATCTTTTGCCGGATGGGATCGATGTAATCGGTGAGTTCAACCTGAACGGCGGAAATGAGTGTATCGCCAGAATCATGAAAACCGGGTCCGTTCCCCAGAACCAGGTCAACGTCCTTGGTCCCTGATATTATGCTTCCGCTGCGAAGGACCATGGTTGTGCCTTTCAGGAGCCTGATCTTCTGGGCAAGGGATATTTTTACCGTGATATTATTGACATTGGTTTTGTCGAATTCAATGGAGCTCACGTTGCCCACCTTATAGCCGTTCAGGTATACAACGGCGTTTTCAACCAACCCCTTGACATTGTTATAAACACCATAGTAAGTGTCGGTGGATTTGAAAATATTAATGCCTTTCAGGTAATTCAAACCCCATATCGCCAAAGCAATGGCGACAAGCGCAACAAAACCTATTTTAAACTCTCTGGTAAACTTCATGGCTTAATTTTTTGGATTGAATGGTTGTGATTCTTTCAGGGCCTGATCAAGGGGTATTATTTTATTTTCCTTCACGGCAATGATAAAGGCGTCGGGGAATTTCTCCTTCACTTGTTTGCTGAAGGCAAGGGCATCCTGGAATGTCCTGCTGTTGCCAACCGCATACTTGTATTTATTATCAATATGGTATTCGGAGATCCCGGTAAGACCCTTAAAAAGAGGTGAGTCGGATTTTATGGGTCTGGAGGAAACGGTGATCTGGATCTTGTATTCTACCGGCGGCACCGGGGGAGCCTGAACTTTTTCAGCATTCAGCAATTGTGAATCCGCCCTGACACCCGGCTTATCCGCCATAAGATCAGTTTCGGAAGGCGCATCATCCAGTCTGGAAGCTATGGCAAACGAGGTTTTTGTTTCAATCAGGTTTTTGTAGCTTTTGAAAGCCCTGAAAATCGCTGATGCAATATAATCCTGTCCCTGCTCCGACATCAGGTATTTTTCTTCCTCGGGATTGGTAATGAAACCAGTTTCCACCAGGATTCCCGGCATGGCGGTACGCGCCAAAACCAGCAAGCCCTGTTGTTTTACGCCCCGGTCCTTGCGCTGAACCCTGTCCCTGAACTGTTCCTGCACAAGGCCTGCAAAATTGATACTCTGCTCAAAATACAGGTTCTGCATCAGGGAGAATATGATGTAGGATTCCGGTGAATTCGGGTCAAATCCTTCGTATTTCGTATTGTAATCTTCTTCGAGCAGGATTACCGAGTTTTCCTTTTTGGCCACTTCAAAGTTTTCATTGGCCCTGTGAAGTCCCAATACCAGTGATTCCGTGCCTGTGACGAGATCATTCTCATTTCCGTTGGCATGAATCGAAATAAACAGATCAGCCTTGTTGGAATTGGCGATTGCAGCACGTTTATGCAATTCGACAAAAGTATCCGTTTTACGGGTGTAAATCACTTTTACCCCGGGAATGTTTTCTTCAATATACTTTCCCGTTTTCAGGGCTATGGCCAGAACAATTTCTTTTTCGGTAGTCTGTTTACCCAGCGATCCCGGATCCTTTCCACCGTGACCTGCGTCAATGATCACGGTTTTGATTTTATACTCACTCTCGGTTTCCTGGGAATAAACCGGGCAGGTGATCAGCAAACCGGCATAAATAATGTTAAAAATGAGGGCCAGGAAAGGCCTTATATATTTTTTGTTCATTTCAACTCGTTATTTTATTAGCTTTACAGCCTGTAACCAATATATTGATTTGCAAAAATAGCATTTCTGTTTTGATTTCTATAGGCTGCTATTCTCCGGGAATTAACAATTATATGTTATTAAACTGTTGCCAAAATATAAGTATTACAACTTTTTTCCGGATATTGACCAGACTCCTGCTGTTTTTCCCTCTCCTATGTATGCCTGTAACGGTTGCTATCGCACAGGAACCACAGCAGACAGGGCCGCCAGGTATCACCCCGTCCGCCGATTCTGTATATCAGACTGTTGACAGCATCCGGATAGATACTTTGATCAACGGTGGAAAGGATAAAAAGAAGAATGCACTGGAAGCCCCTGTAAAGTATGCTTCTGCAGATTCCTTCATCATTATGGTGGGACCTCAGAAAACCTACCTTTACAAGGAAGCAGCCGTTGATTACCAGAATATCAGCCTGAAATCAGACTATATCGAATTCGATATGAGTTCGAATACCGTCACAGCCGGCGGAATGGTCGACTCAGCAGGACACATCGCAGGCAAACCCATATTTACCCAGGGAGACGAGGAAATCAGCTCGGATACCCTGCGTTATAACTTTGAGACCCGTAAAGGCATCATTAAACAGATCATCACCAGGGAGGGTGAAGGGTACCTGCATGCCACACGTACCAAACGGCTTGCAGATGGGGAAATCCATATCAACAAAGGAAAATACACCACCTGCGATGCCCCGCATCCGCATTTTTATATCCGGCTGACAAAAGCCATAGCGATTCCCAATGACAAAATCGTAAGCGGACCGGCTTACATGGTATTGGAAGATATACCTTTGCCCCTGGCCCTGCCCTTTGGTTTTTTCCCCAATACAACTACCCGGTCGTCGGGACTGCTCATTCCAACCTATGGAGAAGAAAAAGCGCGCGGATTTTACCTCCGCAGCGGAGGATGGTACTTTGCCCTGAATGATCATATTGACTTCACCCTCCTGGGATCCATTTATTCTCGGGGTACCTGGGGATTGACCGCTTCATCGGTTTACAAGGTCAGGTACAGGTACAGCGGCCGGTTCAATGCGGAGTTTGTCAACAACCGGGTGAATGATGATCCTACTTTCTCCAGGTCAAAGGACTTCAGGATTACCTGGAGTCACTCGCAGGATGCTAAGGCCAATCCCTCCCGGCAGTTTTCGGCCAGTGTCAACTTTTCCACAACATCCTTTGAAAAGAACCAGAGTTATGACATCAATGAATATCTGACCAACACCAAAACCTCAAGCATCTCCTACAGGAAATCATGGCAGGGAAGCCCTTTTAACCTCACCGCCAACCTGCAACATTCCCAAAACAGCAAAACCCACACCATGAACATGACGCTCCCCAGCATGGCCTTTAACATGAGCAGGATCTATCCTTTCAGGAGCAAAACCAATGCTGATGGAAAATACAACTGGTTCGAGAACATCCAGGTGAGCTACGCCGCCAAGCTCGAAAACAGGATCACTGCGCCGGATACGGCTTTTTTCAAAAAGAAAACCCTGGATAAGATGCAAAACGGGTTTTCCCATTCGATACCCATTTCTTTGGCCAATATCAAACTGTTCAAATTGATCAACATATCTCCTTCGGTAAATTACAGTGGCGTGCTTTACTCCAAGTATATCGAGAAAAAGCCGGTTTCATCCGATACTTCCGTATTTATCAACAAGTTTGAGACCGATACGATCAACAAGTTTACCTATGCCCATGCTTTTTCAGCTTCCCTGGGGTTATCGGCAAGTCCCAAGATCTATGGCATGTTTGAGTTAAAAAATCCCGACTCCTATATTGCAGTAGTCAGACATGTTATGACACCCAGCGCTTCCTTCAGCTTCACACCCGACATGTCGGGCCTGATGCCGGATTATTACCGGAATGCGACCAGTGCCGGATCAATAACGCAACGTGCCGGATTTGAGGAGTATTCTGTATACAAGGGTCAGATTTACGGGACACCCACTGTAAACGGCCGGAGCGGTTCCTTGTCGCTCAGTCTGAACAACAACCTCGAAATGAAGGTTCGCGCCAAAAATGACACCACCGGCGAGCTCAAAAAGGTCAGCATCCTGGATAACCTGAACTTTTCAACATCTTACAGTCCGTTTGCCAAAAGTTACAAGTGGTCAACGCTGAACATGACCGGATCCACCAAGCTTTTTGCCAAGAAAGTCAATGTGACATTTGGCGCCACGTTTAATCCTTACGCATTGGATTCTTCCCGAACGCAAAGGATTGACAAGTACCTGATCCGGGAAAATGGCAAGCTTTTCAGAACAACCCATGCTTATTTCAAGGTGGGTTTCAATTTGCAGTCGGATGCCGGTGACAAGTCCAAAACGGCTGCACCAAGCGCCCCTCCTGACGAATATACCGATGAATCGAATCCCACACTTGACCTTCTCGATGAATCCACGGGCTATTATGGCGAATACGTGGATTTTGACATACCCTGGTCCCTGAATGTGGATTACGCGTGGGACTATTCCAAAGAAACCAAAACGGCCTCATTCGATCATACCATCAGGCTCAGCGGCGACATCAGCCTTACACCCAAATGGAAAATCGGGGTGAATACCGGTTATGATTTCGTTTCAAGAGACTTCTCCACCACCAATGTCAGCATTCACCGGGACTTGCACTGCTGGGAAATGCGATTCAGTGTAGTACCTTTCGGCGAGAGAAAAAGCTATTCGTTCTCAATCAACGCCAAATCGGCAATTCTCAGGGATGTGAAGTACAATAAGCGTAAGGCTTGGCAGGATTATTTTTAGGACATCCATTATCTAAATATTATTTGAATTTCTTATTTTGTATTTCAATAAAAGCATTTTTTAAAATTAACAAATTATGTAAAAAAATGTCTATCTGAGTGAAAAGGAGAAATTCTACATAGATAAAAACCAACAAAAAGTCGGACAGATGTGTCCGGCTGTTAAAATTAAAAACCTAAATTTTATTAATTCCTCTTTATCATCAGCTGCTGTCGATAAGCCGCAATCCTATCACTAATTTCAATGATATAAAGACCTTCCTCTAGATTATCAATTGTAATTGAGAAGTTAAGCCCAGTTCTAGATTGAGTTTTCATCAAAATACCTTGATTATTGAATACTCGAACTGAATAAGAGCTGAGTTTACCTATATTTTTTCCTTCAATATTCGTTGTGGAATCATTTAACGCATTTAATGGTGAGTCTTCATTAATCTCAATATTGACAACATCTTCAGCAGGGTTAGGATAAATCGTAAAATAACCACCACAATTATATCCAGGATAAGCAGTAATTCCAGAATATCCTGAAGCACCACAGGCATTGGTAACGGATACTCGAATAGGTCCATATTGCGGACTTGAAGGGGTTTGAAGAATAATCATATTCTGATTTATGCCATTATTATACCAATTAGACGGATATGTCCAAGCATATGAATAGGACGAGGAGTGACCTCCTGGTACATTAGCGGTATAGGTATAAAGTGAACTTGGGCACACTGCAGACTGTCCTGAAATAGTCGGATTTACAAAAATGCCTGTCCAAATATTTAAGTTAAGTACTTTAGAGCATGAGCCCGAAGTAAGAGTTGCTTGAATCCAACCCGAGCCATTAGTACCATTTCCTTTGAAAAAAGCCGTGTTACCTGATGCCGATAGCATTATTAAATTTGAACTCTTGTTCCAAGACACCGTATAGCCAGTCGGCAGATTGTTTACAGTGTAAGGCAAACTAGAACTGCATAATACGAATTGTCCGGAAATCGTAGGAGATAAAGTAGTTACAGTAATTGCTGTTGTTTTATTTGATTCTCCAGAGTTATTATAAGCACAAACTTTGTATTTTAATGTGGAACCTGTACACATACTTGTTATTAAACTATTGGATGTAGTTGTATAAAGCAAATTGTTATTATCATCGTAAATTCTATAACCCGTAACAGTTCCCGTGCATGCATTCCATGAGAGTGTACATCCTGTATAGGTGATATTAGTAGCTTTGAAATTAGTCGGCATTGCAGGCTTGGTCAAAACGTTTACAGTGTTACTATAACCACCACTACCACAAGAATTATGGGATAATACTCTAAGTGGATAGTTTGTGCCTGATGCCAAGTTAGTCAACGTTTTGTACTTAGTTTCCACATTTGTAGCAACAGCTTGTCCATTTACCACAACAATATCATAGTATATCTTACCCGCATTTTCACAAGACCAACTTAGATCACAACCAGCACTGGTTATATTACTAGCAGATAGATTAAAAGGTGCGGTTGGAATTTTCATTACAAACGCAGAAATATGAGGACTCTGGGAGGAATAGGGTGGATAAGACACATTAAAATAATCATTAATTTGACCAAGTACATCGGGAAAAAATACACCATAAACTTCAAATGTTCCGGAATGACCTGCTTCTAAAGTCATTGACATAGGTGTAATCGACGAAATTGTCTGAGATGTGGACGTAAAATCATCCACATAAAATGTAATCATATTTGGAGAAGTATTTGTAACAGAAAATTGAAGAGTATAATTTGTTCCACGGCATCTATCTCCTAAATTTACTGGATTTGTATTCCATAATAATTGAGCATTTATGTTTGGCGTGAAAAAAACTGAAAATACTGTAATAAATACTAACCATTTTAGATTTTTAAAAATTAGATATTTATAACAATGGTTAAGATTTTTATTATACGACTTACCATACGAAAGATTTAAATTGTGCATTTTTTTAATCATGGTTTTTTAGTTTTTAGGTTATTAATAGCAATGTAAAATGTTTGCAAAAGGATTCCCTTAAACAACTAGCCAAATTTCAAACTAATAATCATTATAAGCTCTAATACTTTGACATTCGAAGTATTAATAAACCAATTTCTCACAAATCCTAACACCAGTAGTTATCTCCAACAACAAAATCCCCTAACACTATATCACTTCTCAAATGTAAAATTTTTATTCAAAGATTCCCATATACCAAAAAATATTTTTACTAACAACAAGTCAAACGCAATTCAATGTTAAGTTTGTTCGCAATCACAATAATATTCATTCTTGTCCGAAAACATCAAGTTAACTTTTTATATCCCTGATTATTGAAAAATGACCTAGGATAAAAGGCTGATGGATTCAGATGAATGAAATTATCAGAGATTAGTCTAAATCAATATCAAGAACTCATATCCAAACGATCGTATGAATAAGGTGCTTTTATTCATTTCTTTAATTATTTGTTTTGAAATTGAAGGCTATACGACAATGCAAAGTAGGCCTCAATAAGAAGTATTTGATTTGCAATTGCTATTTTAATAAGCAACTGCAAACAAAACCCGCTGCCGCGAAGGTTTCCCCGAGTAAATGCATTTCCCCTCCTCAGGTTCGTTGTCCAGCGGTATGCAACGTATGGTTGCTTTGGTCTCCTCCTTTATTTTTGCTTCGGTCTCGGGTGTCCCGTCCCAGTGCGCATAGGCAAAGCCGCCCTTTACCTCCGCCACTTCCCTGAATTCATCCCATGTATTTACCCTGTGCGTGTTGCTTTCACGAAACCCGGAAGCCCGTTTGAAAATATTTTCCTGGATGTTCTCGAGCAGCTCCGGAATGTATGTCCCGACCGTGTCTGCCGGCACGATCATTTTCTCCAGCGTATCTCTCCGGGCCACTTCCACCGTATTATTTTCCAGGTCACGGGGTCCGATGGCCAGGCGAACCGGTACCCCTTTCAATTCATATTCGGCAAATTTCCAGCCTGGTTTATGGGTATCACGGCCGTCATATTTCACCGATAAGCCCTTGCTTTCAAGTTCTTTTTTGAGGACTTCAGCCTTTGTTGAAATCAGGGCAAGTTGTTCTTCGCTTTTGTGGATAGGTATGATCACCACATGGATAGGGGCAAGTTTTGGCGGCAGTATCAGGCCGTTGTCGTCGGAGTGGGCCATGATCAATGCACCGATCAACCGGGTGGTCACGCCCCAGGAGGTAGCCCATACCAGGTCGAGCTGGCCTTCCTTATTCAGAAATTTCACGTCAAAGGCCCGGGCAAAATTCTGGCCCAGAAAATGGGAAGTCCCACCCTGAAGCGCTTTACCATCCTGCATGAGCGTTTCGATGGTATAGGTATCGATGGCGCCGGCGAATTTTTCACTTTCGGTTTTCACGCCTTTTATAACAGGTAAGGCCATGTATTGCTCGACGAAGGTGGCATATACCTGCAGCATCTTCAATGTTTCCTCCAACGCTTCCTCCTTGGTGGCATGGGCAGTGTGACCCTCCTGCCACAGGAATTCCGTAGTCCGCAAAAATAGCCGGGTTCGCATTTCCCACCTTACCACGTTGGCCCACTGATTAATCAGTATGGGCAGATCACGATAAGACTGTATCCAGTTTTTATAGGTATTCCAGATGATGGTTTCCGATGTCGGCCGCACAATAAGCTCTTCTTCCAGCTTTGCCGTTTCATCCACCACAAGCCCTTTTCCCTGATCGTCAGTCCGCAGCCTGTAATGGGTGACAACAGCGCATTCCTTGGCAAATCCTTCCACGTGCTCGGCTTCTTTGCTGAAAAACGATTTGGGAATGAAAAGCGGAAAATAGGCATTTACATGTCCGGTTTCCTTAAACATCCTGTCGAGTTGCCCCTGGATTTTTTCCCAGATCGCATAACCATAAGGTTTGATTACCATACATCCTCTTACGGCCGAAGCTTCTGCCAGATCAGCCTTAATTACCAGATCGTTGTACCATTGCGAATAGTTTTCACTCCGGCTTGTTAATTCTTTGGCCATAAATTGTAATTTGGTATGGTATTTGTGTTTATTAATTCGCAAATTAATGGCTGCAAAATAAAGAAATAAAATTATATATTCACACAAATTAAACGGAGGCAGGTCATGAAAACAACTTTGCGCATAGTATTGGTTCTGGTTCTCGGGCTTTCTGCCTTTGCCGGCACCATGGGCCAGAAGACTTCCACGGAATACGACGATATCTACTACAGACCATCGGATAAAAAACAGGCCCCGGCTGTTGAAAAACAGGAAACTGTTGTAAACCAGCAGGAACCAGCTTATGAACCCGATGATTATGAAAAATACATCAACAGCCTGGAAAACAAGAAGACAAGTTCCCTGAATCAGGAGTATGACGGTGACACACTTGAATACGCCGAAGATCCGGAGTACGTGGACAGTGAATACTATGAAAAAGATGGTAATACCTATATTACCAACAATTATTACAACAGGGATGATTATTATTATGCCGCCCGGATCAGAAGGTTTTACGATCCTTTCTATTCCACCGGCTATTATGACTCCTATTACTATGATCCTTTCTGGTATGAACCGGGCTGGTCATTCAGCATGTCTTTCGGTTTCCCCTTCTCGAACTGGGGTTATTCCTACGGATGGCCTTACTATTCACGCTGGAATTATGGTTTCGGCTACGGATTTAGTCCTTATTCCTACTCCTGGTACTACCCCGGTTCTTACTGGGGATATAATCCTTACTACTGGGGTGGATACTATGACAGGTATTACTACGGAGGTTACGGTTATTATGGTCACAATGACGGATATTACAACGATCATCGCCCGGTATATTACGGACCAAGGCGTTCCATTGAAGCCAACCGGGTTGCCTCTTCAGGCAGCGGTGTCGCTTCAACGGTAAATGGCCGCCGGATGAGTTCTACAACTTCAGGTGCCAGTCGGGTTGCCACCAGTACAGGAACCGTTAACGGGCGGAGAACAAGCTCTTCCGGAACCGTTGGAACGGTTACCCGTCAAAGCAGCGGCACGGTGAAAACAACAACCGGAAGCGGAACCACCGTACGTCGTCCTTATACCACAACCACCAGGTCGGGCAGCACCAGCACTGAGAAATCGACTTCCAGCCAGTATGCAGCTCCGCAGGAACGTCCGGTATATTCAAGGCCAAGTTCATCGACAACACAAAGCAGGCCTTCGTACTCAGGATCTGGCAATACCAACCGAACGGTTACCACTGAAAACAGGTCCTCAACCTACAGCAGGCCGTCATCCGCTCCGGCTAACCGGTCGACCAGCAGCTCGCCCAGCTACAGCAGGCCGAGCAGTTCTCCCAGCTACAGCCGGCCCAGCAGCACGCCGAGTAGTGGGCGGTCAAGCAGCTCATCCAGTTACAACCGGTCGGGCAGCAGCAGCTCCTCCAGCTACAGAAGTTCGAGCAGTTCTTCAGGCTCCTACAGTTCAGGCAGCAGCTCCCGTTCATCATCATCATCATCGGGCAGTTCTTCCCGCTCTTCAGGAGGATCTTCGTCCTCCAGCAGTGGAAGAAGGTAATTGAGATTTCATCCTTCAGTTTTCTGAACGTTAATCTTCTTAATAATCAGTAATTATGAAAAAGCTAATAATCTTAGTCGGTATATTCCTTTGCCTGTCCGCAGCAAAAGCTCAATACTTGAGCGATGCTTTGAGATATTCCCAGAACTTCCCAACCCTTACTGCACGAAGCATGGCGATGGGAAATGCTTTTACCTCGCTGGGGGCTGATTTTGCCTCGGCGTATGTCAATCCTGCCGGATTAGGTCTCTACAGAAAATCAGAATTCCTGTTCTCACCGGGATTGGGCTATGCCCAAACGAAGGCCGATTATATCAGCATGAAAGCCGATGATTACAAATACCAGTTCGTTATGAACAGCATGGGCTATATCGGTACCTACAATTCCGGCAAAGAAAAGGGATTGGTCAGCGCTACTTATGCCGTCGGCTATAACCGGCTGAATAATTTTAACAACAATACGGTCATTACGGGTACCAACGAATTCAGTTCTTACTCCGATTTTTTCGTTGAATACGCCAATGGTACTATCCCCAATGATTTGAATTCATTTTATGAGAGACTGGCCTATGATGCCTGGGTGATTGACACCATGGGAACTATGGATCAGTACAAAAGTCTTGTGCCTGTTCCCATCGATCAGAGAAAATCGATAAAGACCAAAGGGGGCGTGGGTGAATGGACTTTTGCCGTCGGTCTGAATTTCAGCGATGTTTTTTACGTTGGTTTCGGACTCGGGATTGATCAGCTGCGGTATGAACAAACCACCGTTTTCAGCGAAGTCAACCAGGATAACCTATTGATTTTCAGAGGATTTGACTTTACGGAGGACCTCGATGTGAACGGTACAGGAATTAATTTCAAAGTGGGTCTGATGGCCAGGGTTACCCAGTCCATCCGGATAGGTACCACTTTCACGCTGCCCACGTTCTATAACATCGAAGAATCCTATTACAATACCATGTATTCAGAATATGATGATTCCTCCTTCTATATCCGTCCCACATTTGAAAA
The DNA here is from genome assembly GCA_041737175.1 of Bacteroidales bacterium. Classification (GTDB taxonomy): domain Bacteria; phylum Bacteroidota; class Bacteroidia; order Bacteroidales; family UBA10428; genus UBA5072. Next base: position 78,750 of record JBGSSF010000030.1, on the reverse strand, counting down.
CGGAGATTACATGGAGAGAGGCGAATACCGGTACAACCTGAACACGCCGTTTAAAGCTGCCGGCGGCATTAGCATTCAGCTGGGCAAGTTCGGCATTCTTTCCGGAGATGTGGAATACATCAACTATGCCTCTATGAGAATGAGGACGGATGATGATTTTGACACAAGAACGGATGAAGATGTTGTGGAGGGTGTCAATGCGGAAATAGATAATGCCTACCGTTCGGTTTTGAACCTGCGGCTCGGCGGAGAACTTCGGTTCGGGAATTTTGCCCTCAGGGCCGGGGGAGCCTATTACCCCAGTCCCTATGCCAAGGATGAGCTGAATGAAAAATCCGATAACCTGGAGATCACTTCCGGTATAGGATACAGGGACAACAACTTCTTTTTCGATCTGGGTTTCTCCGGCATCTTTCACCAGGAAAAATACAACCTGTATACCTCCAATAATTTCAACAACATTGCCGATCTGAACCAATCGAGGTACAGGTTTGTTGCTACGATGGGGTTTAGGTTTTAGGAAAGGGACGAGGGACAAGGGACAAGGGACAAGGGACGAGGGACAATGGGCGAGGGACAATGGGCGAGTGAGAGTGGTATTGAGTTTTGGGTTTGATCTCTCGCAAAGACGCCAAGTCGCAAAGGTTTTGACTTAACGTCTTTGCGACCTAGCGAGGAAAAACATGCTCACACTCCCACTCACACTAACTTGTCCCTTGTCCCTTGTCCCTTATCCCTCGTCCCTACTCAACAAATCCGGCCGTAACCTTATCGTCCTCTCTTCCGCCTGCTGATGCCTCCATTCGTCAATTTTCTGCTGGTGGCCCGATTGAAGAATTTCCGGCACTTTCCATCCTTTGTAATCGGCCGGCCTTGTGTAAACAGGCGGCGCAAGAAGATTATCCTGGAAAGAATCTGTCAGCGCAGATGTTTCATCTGAAATACCACCCGGTAAAAGCCGTACTATGCAGTCTGCAACAATCGCTGCTGCCAGTTCACCGCCCGATAAAACATAATCACCCACCGATATCTCCCTGGTGATCAAATGATCGCGTACCCGCTGATCCACTCCTTTATAATGACCGCAGAGCAAAATGATGTTGTTTTGCATAGCCATGTAATTGGCGGTTTTCTGGGTAAACCTCTCTCCGTCGGGGCTCAGGTATATGATCTCATCATAATGTCGTTCACCGGTGAGCATGGAAATCAACCGGTCAATGGGCTCAATGCACATTACCATGCCGGCACCTCCGCCAAAGGCATAATCATCAACCTGCTTCTGCTTGTTGAGGGAATAGTCACGGATATTATGCAGGTTGATTTCCACTATTCCTTTTTCCCTGGCCCTTTTGATGATGGAGTGACTGAGCGGCCCCTCAATCAGCTCCGGTAAAATCGTAAGTATATCTATCCGCATATCTAAGCTTATTCTTTAATCTTTAATCTTTAATCTTCAATCTTCAATCTTCAATCTTCAATTTATCATCTCCTGCATATCGCCGCATACGCACAATAGCCGCATACCTTCAGGTTTTGTGTCTGGGTAAACGGTTCTTCTGCGCTGAACATACGCGTCAGGTTCTGCCGTAAAAGCGGCTCAAATTCCTGCTTTACGGATGCATAACTGTTAATGGTCTCTTTCCTGGCCGTATGTTTAATCAGGCAGGAAAAATCACCGGAATGGCTGGCCCGTATGAAATAAAGTCCAGGAACGATCTTATTGCCCGGATACAGCTCATCATAAATGTGAGCGTACAGGAGCACCTGGAAAACAGCGTCATTTCGCAACCTGTCCTCCGAATTGAACAGCGATTCGATGGTGTTAAATGAATTCTTGACTGTACCCGTTTTGTAATCAATAATGACCGTGCTCCCCTGCCGGAGATCAATCCTGTCAACAATTCCGCCGATCTGCAATTCAACCGGACTTCCGTCAACCGACAGATTGAATGCTGTCTTGTACCTTTCCTCAAGACCAATTATACTGAACGGCTCCGATTCCATTTCAGCGCTGACCAGCTGATAAATGTACGTCCGGATGACCTGACGGATGATCATATTATAACCCTCAATTTTCCGAAGTCCCGTCCCCTCTGAAAGACCAAAAAGCTCTTCATTGAAAGCTTTATCCAATGCCGTATCAATAGAACCTTCTTCCTTCAGCAAAGCTGCGAGTAGTTCCCGTGTGACCGGTTTTGTGCCAAATCCCGAATACAGGATCTTCATAGCCTTGTGGAGAAGATTTCCCAGCAGCCGTGCATCAATTTCCTCGGCAACCTCCGTGGGTTGCGGCAAATCAAGGAGATGATGAAAGCAGAACTTAAGCGGACAATTCAGAAATTCATTGATTGCACTGGGTGACAATAACTTTCCGTCTTTGCCCAGGTAACCATGCAGGGCCGCCGCCACGTTACCCGTTTTTTGCATGACAATGGGTTTAACCGGAATCCTGGCGATTGTGGCCTGCGGAAAGATCTCGGTGACCTTTAGCGTCATCTCATAAGCTATCTGATGCAGAAACCTGCTGCGCTCTCCGGTGTGGAGACCTCCCGAACTGCTGTCATATACAAGAGCTATATTTTTAGCCCGCTGAATGAGCCTGTAGAAGTGATAGGCTGAAATGGCATCATAATGCTCCGGGGTTGGCATACTAAATCCTGCCCGGATATTATAAGGAATAAAAGAGGTTGCATTGGAAATCCGCGGCAATATTCCTTCATTGGCAGAAAGCAAAATAACATTGTCAAAGTCAAGGGTCCGGGTTTCAAGTAAACCCAGTACCTGCAAACCGGCAAGCGGTTCACCGCTGAAAGGCAGATGCATCGTTCGCATCATTTTACGGATTAATCTGAACAAGGTATCCATGCCCGGATGAATACCGTGAGAGGTTAACAGATCATCGAGCCTGGTGAGAAAAGTGTAAACCTGAAAAAGTATTTCCAACTGAACCGGATCAGCAGATCCCTGATCTTTGTCCTGCGATGCCATCTGACGCATGACGGAGGCAATAATTTCAGTCAGATAACTTTCAACGCCTGCAGAGGATAACAGACCTGAGAAAATGATATCCTGATCCGTGTTGGGGAATAGATCTTTTTTCTGCAGATAAACCAGATTGTGATCAAGCACCTTCTGTCTGATTGTTTCGGCAAGATCATTGTAACCGGATTTCAGAAGCGGATTATTCAGAACTGCCAACACATCCTTATAATACCACAAAGGGTCACCCTGCTGATCAGTTTTAGAGTTCCGCACCAGTTCATACAGCGAATCTACCAGGTTGAAAACCAGGGAACCGGCCAGGGGATAACCCATGGTAACATTGACGTCTTTTACATAACCGGGTATGGCATACAAAACAGGAAGCAAAATATTCTCGTCAGCCAGTACCAGGGCAGTATCTTTATCCTTTTCACCTGCAATTCCCAGGGTGTCGAATATCCGGGGCAGCATGGCTGCCTGACCCGTGTTTGAGGAAACCGGGACAAAAAAGACTCTTTTATCGCTGTCGAGGATATTTTCAGGGTTAATGGACCTGAGTGACGGAAAATTTTTCAGGTTATTCCTGATAAAGAAACCGGCTTCATGTATATCATTGTTGGTATACCATGTATCATAATCCCAGAAAAACTCAGCCAGTCCAAGGTTCTTCAGATGACGGAACAATTTTTCCTCGCAGGTATTGAGTGCATTAAAACCCACAAACAGGTATTTCCGGTAGTCAATGCCAGTTATATTGACAAAATCAGAAATACTTTCTACTGCCTTTCTGTAAGCCATGCCTTCGTAGGCCAGCTTTTTACCGTGTAACCGGTTTCGCAATCCATGGTAAACAGCCGGAAGCAATTCCCAAAGCGACAGGAACGTTTTTTGTCCATCCGAAATATTTTCAGGATCAAAGGTATTCCAAAACTTCCGGATCAGCTCGATTTGTTCAGGTGTCAGATAGTTGAAACGACCTTCGATGGATTTGAGTCCCGCGAGGTTACTAAACAGATCTGCAGCATCAACAAGATATTTGTCAATTTCATCGAAATCAGCAAGCAGGGTTTCACTGTATGGATAAAAAGTATCAAAGCTTTCTCCGGAACCGGAAACTTCAATGTAAACCTGATACAGCTCGAACAGAAGCGTAAGCCTGTCAGCATACAGATATCCGGACGCTTTTTCCATCAGTTCGCTGATTGTAAGGTACCGCGGTGCCCATAAAGGTTTATCCGTGAGTTCACCGATGTACTTGCCCAGGTACAGGCGTGCCCGTTTGTTTGGAAAAACAACACACGTTTCCTGCAAATTGTAAATTCCCGGTTGTAATAGATGAGCGGCGATCTCTTTCAGAAAAGGAACTGATTTCATGGAAAAGTGAAATATTTTACAAAAGTAGGATAATCAGGGGGAAATTATACTTGTGTTTGTAAAATGCACGGACAGAAAAAATGATGTGATTCATGAAAAATTCATAATCCTTTATATCTTTATGACAGGAAGATTACGAAAATAAATAATTGACTCAACCATGTTACATGAAAATGAAGTTGTAATGCTCCTGCTTGGTCTTGGTATCTTCCTGTTTATGCTGTTGAATATTTCTCATATCAGGCATATAAGTTTCTGGAAAATTCTGATTGCCAGCTATTCCTTACTTCTTACCGGATGGATTCTGACAGTTCTCGAAGGATACTTTCTGGAATCCTTGCTGAACTTTCTGGAACACTTGAGTTATGTGATGAGCTCTTTGGTACTGGCCATATGGTGTTTTAAAGTATTCGGCAACAGCCGGAAGGAGGGACAGGCATGAGCATCATTGCATTGCTTGATTCGCTGTCATTGCTGGCTACACTATCAGGTTTGGTTTACTTGCTATTGAAAAGAAGGCAAACCGTCGCCATCGACATTAAAATGGTTATCGCCGGCCTTCTGGTCGTGACATCCGTTTATTATGGATTTCTTCTTATTGAATGGCTTGGGATCACCCATACTCTTGATTCGTTTGAAGACATGACCGGTGCCTTGTTGCCCATCCTGTGGGTATTTTTATTCTATTCCTTCATCCAGCATGGTATTTCACAGGATCTGAGCAATCACAAAGAAAACCTGCGCGTCACCCTCCATTCAATCGGTGATGCAGTAATTGCCACTGATATCAGCGGCAGGATAACCCGGATGAATCCCGTTGCAGAATACCTTTCCGGGTGGAAATTCGATGAGGCAAAGGGAAAGCGACTGGAAGAGGTTCTGAATCTCATTCATGCCAATACCCGCAAAAAGATTATAAATCCTGTTGAACATGTTCTTGAAACCGGAAAGAAGGTAAGTCTGGGTAATCATAGCGTCCTGATCGCCAGGAATGGCATGGAATATCATATTACTGACAGTGCTGCGCCTATCTTTTCTGATGATGAAGAAATGCTGGGCGTTGTGCTCGTTTTCAGCGACGTATCAGCCAGTTATGCACAGGCTGAAAGGTTGAGGAAAAGCGAGGAGAGATTAAACCTGGCTCTGATCGGAACCAAGGCAGGTCTTTACGATTGGAATCTGCAAACCGGAAAAATATTTGTTAACAAACAATGGACTGAACTCATAGGTTTTACTGCCCATGAGCTTGAATCATTTGACATGGCTGCCTGGGAAAAGCTTAAGCATCACGAGGACATTCTGAAATCCAATGAAATTCTTGAAATGCATCTGAAAGCCAGGAACGATTTTTACGAATGCGAATACAGGTTGCAGCATAAATCGGGACACTGGATATGGGTACTCGACAGGGGAATGGTCGTTGAAAGAAGTGATCCGGAAAATCCATTGCGGATGATCGGAATTGTGATTGATATCAGTACGCTGAAAAACATTGAGCTGGAACTTAAAGCACAGATAAAGGAAAATCAGGCACTGGTTGAGGAGTATTTATCTCAAAACGAAGAGCTCACAAACAGCATTGCGCGAATTCAGACCATCAACGAAGAGCTGAAGGAAGCCAAAATCAACGCTGAAGAAAGTTATCGCTTAAAATCCGCTTTTCTGGCCAATATGAGCCATGAAATCAGGACACCCATGAACGGAATAATCGGATTCTCTGAATTACTGGCAGATTCCGAACTGGATGTAGAAAAAAGAAAATACTATGCGAAAATAATCATCGAAAGCAGCAAGCAATTGCTCACCCTGGTAAATGATATTCTGGATCTGTCACGTATTGAAACCGGGAAGGTGCCTTTATTTTACGAGGAAGTAGCGGTAAATGACCTGATCAATGTCCTTTTCGCATTTTTTGAACCACAGACAGGCAGCAAGAATATCACACTTCAAGCGGTGAAATCTTTGAGCAATACACAAAGTACGATCAAAACCGACAAAACAAGGTTGAGACAGGTGCTCACCAACCTGCTGAATAACGCGATTAAGTTCACCCATGAAGGGTATATCAAATTCGGCTATACAAAAACCGGTGAATTCCTTCAATTCTTTGTCGAAGATACCGGCATAGGAATCCCCGAGAACCTGCATGAAAAAATATTTGAGCCTTTCCGACAGGTGCAGCTCGAGGTTACACAGCAATTTGGGGGAACCGGACTCGGACTTTCCATTTCAACCCGGTTAATCGAGTTACTGGGCGGAAAAATATGGCTGGTATCAAAACCCAGTCAGGGTTCAGTATTTTATTTCACCATTCCCTATAAAGCAGCTTCAGGCCAGGTGATGGATAAAGACAAAAATGAAAAGCAAACGGCACTTCATGCGCCGGGAATGGTTGTTCTGATTGCCGAAGATGACAATGTCAATTACTTATATCTTGAAACCGTTCTGTCCAAAAGCAGGATTAAGCTAATCCGTGCCAACAACGGTATTGAAGCCTATGAGCAGTGTATGAAGTATCCTGAAATACAACTGGTTTTGATGGATATCAAGATGCCGTTCATGAATGGATTCGACGCCACACGGAAAATCAAACAACGCTTCCCTGACCTGCCTGTCATTGCCCAAACTGCTTATGCCATGAATGAGGACAGGATAAAAGCAGCGGAAGCAGGATGCGATGATTATATTGCCAAACCCATAAAAAAGGCTGAATTACTTGCATTGATTGACAAATACAGCAGTCGTGGCAGGACCATTGCAAAGTGAGAGTCATCCGGACCATGAGGATGTTCTGCTCAAGCATAAATTTGAAATACTGTTCCGGGAGCATTTTACCGGGTTATGTTACTTTGCCCGGAAATATACCGGTGATCTGGATGCCGCCAAAGAGATCGTACACAACGTCTTTTTGAGGATCTGGGAAAACCGTTCGGATTTCGAATGGGAAAAGCCGGCCAAGTCCTATCTTTTCACTTCGGTTTATAACCGGAGTCTGAATTACATCCGTGATAACAGAAAGCTCATCCGTCAGGAAAACTTTCAGGCCCTCCATTTGATTGCTGATGAATCAGCGTATTCCGAAAATCTTGAAACCGCAGAGCTCGAAAGCCGGATAAAACAAACCCTGCAGCGACTGCCTGAGAAATGCAGGCAAGTATTTGAACTTAGCCGGTTTGAGCAGAAAAAATACTCAGAAATTGCCATGCAGTTGAATATCTCGGTCAAGACTGTTGAAACGCAAATGTCAAAGGCGCTTCACGTGCTGCGGGAAGAGTTGAAGGATTACCTGACAATACTAATACTGATGCTGATAAAAAACATGCAAAACTGGTAAGGGTGAAACACACCTTATGTGTGATAATGATACCAAAGCAATGGATACGCATGACAAACATATTGACCCGGTAGGATTGCTCCCCAAGATATTCTCAGGTGAAGCAAGTCCTGATGAGAACAGGCTGGTGGATGATTGGCTCCTGGCTGATCCCGCTCACCGGGAGGAGTTTAATGCTTTTGCCAGATTGTGGAATATCACTTCAACTGCATCCCTGGAGGATCCTATTGATATTGATTCGGAATGGCAGAAAATGAATTCCGTTATTTCAGTGGCTCCCGCCAAAACTATTTCCATGGCGAGGGTACTGCAAATTGCTGCCGCAATCATCCTGGTCTCGCTGCTGGGATATACCGGTTATAAAATATCCGGTCCCCGTTGGAAATCACCAATGGACAAAACCACTTCATTGCAGTTGCCCGATGGCACAGCCCTTACCCTGAATGCGGGTTCGAAAATCACCTACAAAAAGGGATTTGGCACTTCTCACCGTAACCTCACGCTGAAGGGTGAGGCATTTTTCGAAGTTGAGAAAGGGATAATACCATTCATCATTTCTGTTAACGAAGCGTCTGTAAGGGTCACCGGAACCAGTTTCAACGTAAAAGCCTATGAAGACAGGCCCATCATAAAAATCACCGTGACCGAAGGCACAGTAAGCCTTTATGAGTCCGGCGAACCGCAAAAAGAAACCCTGCTTTTGGCCGGAGAGACAGGCATTTATGACAAATCGGTCAAAACAGTCAGGAAATTGACCGCTTCCAATCCCAATGACCTGTCCTGGAAAACACGGGTGATGGATTTTCGAAGCACACCGCTTTCCGAAGTCGTCGAAATACTATCAGATACATACCATGTGACTTTTAAAATTGAACCGGCTCTTGAAAACTGCACCGTGACTGTTCACTTTGACAATCGTGATCTCAGATCGGTCATTGAAGTTCTTAAAACAACCCTTGATCTCACCATTATTCAGAAGGACAATCTGATCTCAATAACCGGAAGAGGATGTTGATAAGCATATATAAAAGGTTAGGGGTTCGCAAATGGATAATTCCGTGCATTCTGCTACTTTCTTCAGGTCCAATAGCAGTTGCGCAACAACCGGATCTTAACCAGAAGGTCGGAGTACATTTTTCAGATATTCCACTCGAGGAAGTGCTGATTGACCTGTCCCGATCGTTTCATATCCGGTTTTCCTATAGTCCCGAACTGGTTGCCATCAACCAAACCATAAATTACGCCACGGAAAACACAAGCCTGGGCCGGGTACTGGATGAGATAATGCAATCTTGCGGCATTCAGTATACGCTTGTGGATGGATATATAGTGCTAAAATCCGTTAAAAAGCAGGATACTGACAAAACACCGGGAAAACCGGTATTATTCACCGTATGCGGAGTCATCACTGATTCTGCTTCACGTGAAGTCATGATCGGCGCTGCTGTTTACATCAGGGAGACAGGTACAGGGATTTTCACCAACAACTACGGTTTCTATTCTCTCACCCTGCCTGCCGGGACATATACCATGCAAACCTCTTATGTCGGGTATACCATACAAAGCAAAACCATTGATTTATCGGGAGATATCCGGTTGAACATGCATCTGAGCCCATCACCCTTTACTTTGAAAGAGATCATTATCAACCCGGTCAGCCAGGAGCAGCTGGTTTTCAGTTCTCTGGGGGCCCAAACCCATGTGGATCCTTCGGTTGTGCAACGACTATCGGCGGCGCTTGGCGAGACCGATATGCTCAAGTCACTCGACAACCTTCCCGGGGTGAGTTTTCAAAGCGATGGATCCAGCTATTTTTCAGTGCGCGGAGGCAGCCGCGACCAAAATCTGATACTTCTTGATGAAGCGCCCATTTACAATCCTTCTCATTTGCTGGGACTCTTTACGCCCATTATTCCCGAAGCCATTAAAAAAGTCGAACTGTACAGGGCCGATTTTCCGGTTCAATACGGAGGAAGGCTGTCCTCTGTCATCGACATCCGGGCAAAGGATGGCAACATGAATAAGTTCTCGGGGAGCGCCAGCATCAGCCCTGTTTCAACAAGATTCAATATTGAAGGGCCATTCAGGAAAGAGGCCAGTTCCTATTTTGTCTCTTTTCGTATTTCAACTTTCGGCTTGCTTGTCAAGGCTGCCAATCCCTCGGTGGAAAGTTTCTATTTCGCTGATTTCACTTCCAAGTTCAATTTCAGGCTGGGAAAACGCGACAGGCTTTACCTGACCTTGTTTGCCGGTAAGGATGCCTTTATCAACAAACCCGGGGATACCAGGAACGGACTTGAATGGGGCAATTCTGCACTCACCTTGCGCTGGTCTCATATCTATGGCACCAGGTTGTTTTCAAATACTACCTTTTATGCCAGCAAGTTCGATTATTCACTTTATACGGATTACGACCGGAAAATCCGCTGGAATTCGGACATAACGGGAACGAACCTGAAATCTGAATTCTCCTGGTACATCAGTCCGCGTAATAACTTCAGGTTCGGATTTAACCTTGGCGGGTACTTCTTTAATCCCGGCAATTACACATCTCCTGATGCCACATTGGATACGATGCGCGTATCGCAGGTAAATTCCGGAGAACTTGTATTGTACGCGGGTGATGAGCTTGAGCCGGTGAAATGGCTCCGGGTTAATTACGGTTTTCGTTTCTCCAACTGGAGCAATTACGGAGAGGCTTTCAGCATTATTTATGATCATGATTATCATCCGGTGTCCTATGCGGAATATGCCAAGGGAACCAGGTACTATTCCAGGAATCTTCTTGAACCCCGGATCTCGGTTTCATTCAGGACCGGGAAATATGCCTCTGTAAAAGCATCCTATAACCGGACCATCCAGCATATCAACCAGATCAACAACAGCATCAGTCCGTTTAATTCCCTGGAAGTATGGCTTCCTTCCGGACCGAATATAAGGCCGCAATATGCCGATATTTTTAACCTGGGATTTGTTAAATCCTGGCCAGGTAAATCAGTTGACCTGAACCTGGATGTATATTACAAAAACCTGTTCAACCAGGTGGGATACAGTTACCATGCCGAAATGTTTCTGAATCCTTATCTCGAAGGAGAATTGAGGCAGGGAAAAGGATATGCCGGCGGTTTTGAAGTGATGATCCGGAAAACCCAGGGCAGGCTGACCGGTCAATTGGGTTATGGATTTGCGCGGAGTTATCTGAAAATTAATGACCTGAATGCTGACCGGTGGTATCCGTCACACCAGGACAAACCTGTTGATGTTTCGCTGTCCCTCGATTATAAGGTAAGGCCCCGTTGGACACTCAATCTGAATGCAGTCTATACATCGGGGATGACCATTTCCACACCTACTGGTTTTTATTACTACCGGGGAAGCCAGGTACCGGAATATAGCCAACAAAACAACGACAGGTTGCCGGATTACAGGCGTATTGACATAGGTTCAGCATGGCGGCTGAACAGGATCGGGAAGACGTTTGAACATTATTTCACCCTTACACTTTACAATTTTTTCAATTCCCGCAATTATGTCTTTTTGAATTTCAATAAAATCAAGGGAGCCGATGACAAGTTCTATATTCCGACCGATAAGATGAACCGGCAGGAACAGTTGCCAACATACAAATACGTTTACTCTATCGTTCCATCATTTACCTATAGCCTTAAGTTCTGATCATGAAGCCGCGACTTATCGTTTTGATGATTGCAATTCTTCTTTTGTCCTGTGAGCAGAAAACAGAATGGGATTTGCAGCATGCAGAAGAATTTCTTGTTGCCGACTGCATCATTACCAATGAAATGAAACATCATGACCTGAGGCTGTACTGGTCGTCCGATGAGTTGAACCAACTGCCGGATGGCTTTTCGGGAGCAGTCGTACAGTTGAGTGATGGTTTGACTTCCATAGGGTTCACCGAGGATATGGACAATCCGGGCAGGTATGTTTCGGACGTCCCGTTTATAGCATCAGCAGGAAAAATATACCGGCTTACCTTAACCTATGAAGGTCGTTCCGACACTGCGTATGCCTCCATGTCCGGTGTATCGCCTTTGGAAGCCGCTGATATCATTGCCAGCGACGGCTACTTCCGCCTGGTTTATCATGAAGGACAGGCATCTATGACTGAAGTTTACTATGACTGGTCGGCTGATGCCCAATATAGTGAGCAGTATGGCGCCGGCAGAGCCGCAGAAATATTTTACAGCCTGGACAATATTGATATAGGAAAAGAATTCGCACCGGCCAGGCAGGTCATCCTGTTTCCCCATCGGACTGAAATCATCCGCAAAAAATATTCTTTGAGTGAGGATCACCAGGGATTTGTCCGGTCCCTTTTGCTGGAGACCGAATGGCGCGGTGGCTATTTTGACGCGGAACCGGGTAATGTACCTACTAACTTTCATCATGGCGTGCACGGGTGGTTCGCTGCGTGCGCAGTTGTGACCGACACGACGTATTTTGAATAAAAAAAATTATTAAGTATCAGGGTAAAGTCGATTTCTTGTGTGGTATTCATGAAACCAGTTAATCAATTAAAAACTTAATCTCATGAACACAAGAAGTTTTCTTATCGGAATGGTGGCCATTGCAGCCGTCATGTTATCCACATCATGTGAAGATGCCCTTTTGGATCAAACAGATAAAAACTATGGCATTCTTCCCGAACATTTTAAGGTTGATGTTCCAACCTCGCTGAGTAACAACCTGAAATCAACCTCACTGAAAAGTACTGCGATCGACACGATCAGCGGCAATCACATTTACTGGTACCTGAATGCCTGGATTGCCGTGGGCGAAGGTGCTGCAGATATAGTAGAAGCCGCTATGTGGTCGATCAGCGCCTTTCATATTGAAAATGTGATAAGCCTGAGCTACACCAGCGAGGACGATGATCGTGTGAAAAATCTGGATGTTATTTCTGACGTGGAATTCCGGGGTCGTCGCTGGGAATATCAGCTTACCATCACCGATGCCGAATCAGAAGGCAATGCTGATGGCGGAATTGGTATGCAGGTATTCTGGAATAAAAGCCCCATGGAAGGTATTGCCATCTTCAAGCCGTACAATCTCGACCGCAATAAAAATGTTTATGCGTCCAATGCCATGGGTAGCATTGAATACTATGAAAACGGGATGAATGGTTATGATGCCTGCATGATCGTTGAAATGGCCGGTTTGCCTGTCACAGTCTCACAAACCTATGCAGTGGAAACCATGAGAATGTTTGTTGGCAAAAAAGGCCATGTTATAGATGTGATCGGAAATTCCAATCATCCGAATGCCTTATTCAATATTTATGACACTGAAAATAAAGGCTTTAACTGGGCATTTGTCGCTTCCGGCAACGAAAACACGGATGTTGCTGTGGCTGAAGTTGGCCTACCACGGAGTTCTGATGATTTAACAAGTAGAGCGGCCCTGCTCGAGGAGAATTCAATTAAGAATGTCCTTACCCGTGAATTGACCAATTTTGTGGTTACTGCTTATGCCAACGCAGGAATAACGCTGAGGCCTGATGAAATCGCCGGATTTATTTCACCTTATCTGAAGAATGCAGATGCCCCCGGGTATTTCAGTTCCAATGGCTTTGTTAAAGGCGGCTCGGCACCTGACGGCAATTATGGTGAACTCGAAACGAGGGTTGAAACGCTGGTACCCTATAATCCGGTTGAAATAAGTAATTTGACGATTGATTTTGGTTACTAGAATAGGCTGTAGATTAAATTGTTGCAAAAGCGTAGTTGCAAACTACGCTTAGCCTCCCCAAAAGCGTAGTCACAAACTACGCTTAGATCCCATGCTCGGCGGAGTTTTAAACTCCGCCGAAATTGTTTTGATATTTTACCGTAAATTAGTAGGGTCAACGTCTCATTCCTCCCATGAAAAACTACTTTGAGATCCTGCAAATACCTGAAAACGCCTCCTCCGATGACATCCGGAAATCATACCGCCGGCTGGCCAAGCAATACCATCCCGATGTCAACAAATCACCCGATGCCCACGAAAGGTTCTGCGAGATTACCGAAGCCTATGAGTTTTTGATGAATCATTGGCCCAGGTACGCTGATTACAAAAACACCGAGGACTACAGGAATACAGAAGCCTATGAGAAATTCCGGCAGGAGGCGAGAGAAAAGGCTCATCGGCAGGCAAAAATGCGATATGAGAAATTTCAAAAGCAACATGAGGCATTCCAGGAGAGCGGCATCAATGATATAGCATTGCTGTTAACCATATTGATGCGTCTTGTAAGCATCCTGCTCTTTCTTTTTCTCTTGGTGGTTCCTGTTATTTTAACCTTTACGCAACACTGGACCTTTATTTTACTGGCCCTTTTCATGTGGCCGTTTGCGGCCATCATCGGCTGGTATATCCACGACAATTTCCTGAATTACCTGATGCCGGGCTCCTTATATTATACACCACGGCGGATCAGGGCACTGTTTCAGGAAAAACATCCCACCGAACTGTCCTGCTACTATTGTTCCGGCAAAGCAGCTGATTCGAGACCTTATAAAATGGATCTCCTCAAATTAAAGGATGTGAAATTTAATTCCGGGGGATACCGCCAGCACAACGTCAATTATGTGAACCAGAGCGTTTCGGTTGCCGTGCCAAGGTCACGGAAGGCATTCATCATGCACACGTCATGCGCGCTGATCAAAGTGCTTTCCATCATAGGCTGTTTGTTGTTCCTTAACATTTCGAGCGTGGTGTGGCGGTTTATCATCGGGATGATCCTTGGCGGATTTTTGGGCAGGGCAGTTCTTTTAATCAGCCTTACAAAATCAAACACAACCTACCTGATCAGTATCGGGTTTATAGTCAGAATTGCAGTATGGATCACGGGCATTGCCCTGGCATCAAGGTTCTACCTGGATCCTTTCAATATCAGGACCACCGACTCCATCTACTTTGTGGTGACTTCCATCATCATCTTCGATAGTTTCCTGATGCAGCTGCTGAGTCTTATCCTTGGAAAATTTACCGCACTGCCTGTAATCAGACAATTTCCAGAGGCAGACTGCATGTTCAGGAAAGGATATGTAGTATACAATGATGTTCCGGTACTATCGGTAATCTACCCCTTGTTCAGGTGGGTTGCCGGCTGATCTGAACCAAACTGCCATCTCGCCTTTACCCCGGTTTGCCCATGCAAAATAGGGGATGGCTGTGAAATCACCCTCATCGGTGATCACTGTCACGCCTGATAAAAGATCAGGCCGGAATTCCGCCGTTAGTTTTGTGTTATCACCCAGTACAAAATTCAGAACTTTTCCATCGGAAAACTCAGGCCATTCGGCACAATATACCAAAGGTCCGCGTTGCAGGGCTACCCTGCCCTGATCGGCCGTCACCTTTTCATATGCCTTAACGCGACGCACCGGCATGGGCAGATCAAGGCTCACCACATCACCCTTCTTCCACTTCCTGCTGATCACTGCATAACCTTTATCCAGAATGTATGCAGCCTGCTCCCCGTTTACCAGGAGGGCAAATCCTGATGAATCCGCGGACTGGTAAGCATATAAATTACCCGGAACCGGTTGATTGTTTGCCCAGCCCGGAATTCGGACCGCCAGATCAAAGCTCTGGCTCTTTGTAGGATTAAGGAATATTTCAATTTTTCCCTGCCACGGATAGAGTGTCTTCTGCTCAACTTCCACGGCATTGCCATTGAAGTCGATATTGGCCCTGCTGCCAATGAAAAGATTGATATATAATTTTTCCTTGTCCAGGGCGTACATATAGCCGGGCACCGAAGGAATGAACCTGCATACGTTGCTGGGACAACAGGCACAACCGAACCATTCGCTGCGGGCATGCTGACCTTCCGATTCCAGGGGGTTGGGATAGAAGAAATGATCACCGCTAAGTGAAACTCCTGAAATCAGACCATTGTATAGAACGCGTTCAAGAACATCATAATAGGATGATTCCCCACGCAGCAGAAATAACCGGTAATTCCAGTATACCTCGCCGATGGAGGCACAGGTTTCATTATAGGCTGTCAGATTGGGAAGATCATAAGCAGGTCCGAAACCCTCGTGTCCTGCGGCTGCGCCGATACCCCCGGTTATGTAGAACTTGGTGCCGATCAGGTCATTCCATATCTTATCAAGGGCTTGCACATATGCCTGTTCACCGGTAATGGCAGCCACATCGGCCATTCCAGAGTACATGTACATGGCGCGTACGGCATGGCCAACGGCTTCGGTTTGTTCGGTGACTTTCTTATGATCCTGGCTGTATTCATTTCCCTTGCCGCGGATATCCAGGAAAAACTTTGCCAGATCCAGGTATTCCTTTTTACCGGTAGTCCGGTACATTTTGACAAGGCCCATTTCCACAACCTGGTGGCCGGGTTCATAGGCCAGTTTCCCCGGACCGAAGTCCCTTACCAGCAGGTCGGCATTTTTTATGGCTATATCCAACAGGGATCTTTTGCCTGTTGCCTGGAAATGAGCAACCGCTGCTTCATATAAATGTCCGCAGTTATATAGCTCGTGGCTCAGTTCAGGATCCTTTTCCCATCTTTTTTTGCCTGCCCAGGGATGCAGATTCGTTGAATCGATGGTACGGTTTGTATACAGGTAACCATCAGGTTCCTGGGCTTTGCCGATGTAAAAGATCAGGGTATCGATCCTTGCCTCCAACATTGCATCGGGGAAGGTTTGCAGGGAATAGGCGGCGCCTTCGATTATTTTATAGATATCCGTATCGTCAAAAGGATATTCCGTGCAGAAGCTGCCGCTTTTAAGCTTTCCCGCAAACAGGAAATTGTCCACACGGCCGGTCTTATAGCACTGATCAAGCGCTATGGGTATGGTCACATCGTGATTACGCCGGATGCGTGGTGCCCAGAATTCATCATTCACCTGTACGGATGTAAACGGCACCGGACGGATCGGATAATCCGGTGATGCGGTTTTCTCAGATCCGCAGGAACTAAGAAACAGCGCTAACCATGCGCCTGCTGTTACTAGTCTGAAAACTTTTCTCATTTGAACCGGATTGAAATGATAAGGTATATCGCTGCACTACAAAACTTCATGTTCCGTACGCCGGATGATCTCATCCTGCAGGTCCTCGCCAAGATCGTTGAAGTAATCGCTGTATCCTGCCACTCGCACGATAAGATCACGGTGTTTTTCGGGGTGTTTCTGAGCATCCCGCAGCGTATCGGCCGATACTACGTTGAATTGAATGTGATGTCCGTCGAGCCTGAAATAACTTCGAATGAGCTGACCTAATTTCTGTATGCTTTCATCATCCTTAAAAAAAGAAGGAGTGAATTTCTGATTCAGTAAGGTACCGCCGGTCCGAATGTGATCTATTTTAGCCACCGATTTGATCACCGACGTAGGTCCCTGGTGATCAGATCCCTGCACAGGCGAAACTCCCTCACTTACCGGTTCTTTGGACATCCGGCCGTCAGGCAACGCCCTTATCTTGCTTCCAAAGTATACATGGCAGGTGGTAGGAAGAAGGTTGATCCTGTAGGTTCCACCCCTGGGAGAAGGCATTCCGTCCACAGCATCATAGTACATTTCAAACACCCTGACCAGATTCTCATCGGCATAGGCATCATCATTTCCGTATTTTGGGGTATTGTATACAAGTTCGTAATGCAGATCCTCATGTCCTCCGTAATTCATCTCCAGAGCGTCAAGCATTTTTTTCAGGGTGATTGTTTTCCTGTCGAAAACATGATATTGCAGTGCAGTCAGGCTGTCGGTAATTGTGCCCATGCCCACTCCCTGTATATAACTGGTATTGTAACGCGTACCGCCTGCATTGTAATCTTTCCCGTTGGAAACGCAATCATCAATGAGCAGGGACAGGAAGGGCGCAGGCATATACATGGCAAAGATCTTTTCGATGATATTGCTGCCCTTTATTTTGATGTTGATGAAATGACGCAGTTGCCTGTTAAATGCATCCAGTAATTCCTCATAACTGCTGAAATCTGCAGGATCTCCCGTGATCATGCCGATCTGCTTTCCACTCAAAGGATCTTTACCATTGTGCAAAGTGATCTCGAGCACTTTGGGAATATTAAAATAGCCGGTCAGAATATAGGATTCCGTTCCGAAGGCACCGCTTTCAATGCAACCGCTGGCGCCGCCCCTGCGGGCATCCTCGATACTTTTTCCCTGGCGCACCAACTCCTGTACAATGGCATCGGTATTAAAAACAGAAGGCTGGCCAAAGCCCGTTTTGATGATCCTGATCGCCCGGTGCAGGAAGCTGTCGGGATTCTTCTTGCTGACCTGCACCATTGAACTGGGCTGAAGCAAACGCATCTCCTCAATAACGTCCAGGATAATATACGTAAGTTCATTCACCGCATCTGACCCGTCGGCCTTTACACCGCCCAGGTTGATCAGGGAGAAGTCAGTATAGGTATTGCTTTCCTGGGCCGTAATCCCAACCTTGGGAGGCGCAGGATGATTGTTAAACTTGATCCAGAATGCCTGCAGGAGTTCAACAGCTCTTTCTGCGGTGAGGGTACCCTCATCCAACTCCTTTTTATAAAAAGGATACAAATGCTGATCAAGCCTTCCCGGATTGAAAGAATCCCATGGATTGAGCTCAGTGATTACGCCAAGGTGGACGAACCAGTAATACTGGAGCGCCTCGTGAAAGGTTCGCGGTGCATGAGCCGGTACCCAGCGACAGATGGATGCCATTTTTTCGAGTTCCCTTTTGCGGTCAGGATCAGCCTCAGCAGCAGCCATTTCATCCAGTTTGTCAGCATGCCGTAAAGCAAATATAATGATTGCGCCTGCCGATATTTCCATGGCCTTTAACTCTTCCTGCTTTTCAAATGCCTGGGGATCATTTATAAAGTCGAGCTTTTCCACGGATCTGTGGATATCCGAAATAATATCCTGCATTCCTTTATGATAGATCTTATCACCCAGCACGGTATGGCCGGGCGCCCTTTGTTCCATGAATTCAGTGAAAATACCTGCCTCATATGCCTGGTGCCATTCCAGAGGGAGCAAACGCATCATCCGGTCCCGGTTTGTCTTCCCCTTCCAAAATGGAATAACTTCTTCCACAAAGGCCTTGCGGGTCTCTTCATCACTCTGAAAATGAACTTTTTCCCGGTTATGCAGTACCTCAAGATCCTGGAGCGAATGCAGGTTAATTTCGGGATAGGTAGGGGTTGCCTTGGGTGCCGGTCCCCTTTCCCCCACGATCACTTCATCCGGAAGAATGCAAATGGATTTATTCTTCAGAATATAATCAAAGCAAAGCGCCCGCTGAACGGGAATAGTGACTTCATGCGCAACTGCTGAACGGTAAAACCGTGTGACAAGCAAAGCTCGTTCTGCCGATATGCGGTTTACTGCGTGCAGGCTTTGCTCTCTCAGTTTATGTATTCTTTCATTCATGTCAGAGATAATTAACCACCCGTTTTGACTTTATAACCAGCTTGTTCAAATTCAATCACAAATTTATGAAGTTCTGATTCATTTATCCTTATGGATTTGTCCATTTTATCAATCCTTCCCAGATTCTTCAGTTTAGTGAAGGCCAAAGGATGATATGGTAAAAAATGAATCTCCTTCACCGGGTTTGCCAGGGACCCGGTAAAAGTCAGCAGACTGTTCATGCTTTCCGGATCATCATTCACCCCGGGAATTACCGGCACCCTGATGATATATGGGACCCCGGTTTTATCCAACTGACGCAGGTTAGCCAGAATCTCATCATTCGGATACCCTGTGTATTGAATATGTTGATCACGGTCAAGGATTTTGATATCATAGAGAAACAAATCAAACAGGGGTATGAGCCGGCTGAAAAGACACGGATCGCAGTAGCCGCTGGTATCGAGACAGGTATGGATGTTCCTGGAGCGACAGGCCCGGGCAAGATCTGCCAGGAATTCAGGCTGAAACAAGGGTTCCCCGCCCGAAAAAGTGACTCCTCCGCCCGAAGTTTCATGAAAAATATTTTCTTTCAGAAGCTCGGCCATTACTTCCTCAACCGTCATATACTTCCCCACAGTTTCCTGAAGTTGAAATTCCTTCCCGTTCAGTTTGCGGGTAACAATGATGGGTTCCGTCTCACACGACTGACTTTCGGGATTATGACACCACCGGCAAGCCAGGGGGCATCCCTTCAGAAACACCGTGGTGCGGATACCCGGACCGTCATTTACCGAAAAACGCTTGATATCAAAAATCAATCCTTTGGCCGCCATTCAGTCACCGGTATAATAGTGAATGGTTGAAATGATAGCCTGCTCATTAACAATATCATAAGATAATCTATCCTCTTCAAATTTATGCATAAGCGACATGAGTGTGGGACGGTACATGCCTTTTGTCATGTAATTGGCGCCCTCAAATACCCCTATCTTGTCCCTGAGCGGGTGATTCCTGAAAAAATCCTCTATCTGCTTATTCAACCTGTTCCTTTCACTCTCTTCCTGTATTGCCGAAAGGCGGATTACCAGGCTGTCATAGGTTGCCTTGCCCCATTCTGTAGGAACATCGAGACCGGGTGAAAGGTATTGTTCCCATTTCACATGAGTAGTGTCAATCAACGCTGTAATGTTGGGTTCAAGCGGTTCCACCCCCGAGGTATAAAAATCGACATAGGCAACCGGCGAAGAGAAATATTCGTCAGCCAACCCGGCAAAGGCATGGCCGAATTCATGCAGGAAAACGTAATCACGCCAGGGAGAGCCGGTATTAAATACGGTCTGCCAGTTGTAGATCCCGCCACCGCCATAGCGATTCCGGTTCACCATGATCAGGATGGCATCATAGGGTGTATTGGCCGCCACATCGCGGATACTTTTGTTATCCTCGGCAAGGCAATAGCGGTCAAGGTCAAAGGCATTGAATGAACTGCCCAGCCTTGTATTTCTGTAAATGCCCTGCCGCGGTTCATCGGTTCCGCTTTCTTCGGAAGCGCTGAAAATGCCGCTGATATTGAATTGTTTTGCCCTGCTCTTGTAGGGCTCAACCTTGAAAAATAAATCGGTGTAATATTTCAGATCACTTTTAAATTTATCCAGCTCATCCGCCTGATACCCTTCGGCCAGAATAACCAGGTCGACTTTATGGTGCGGATTCCCGTTTTGAATTACCGGAATGACCACATCGTGATGGAGACTGAATTTCTCGGTTATGATGTGATAGTCAGCGGGATCAATGGTCTGTGTAAAAACCGGGGAAAGCAAATTATAACGGTCGCGTTTTTCTATAATCAGTATGAAGGGCTTTTGGGGACAGGGAATCAATACCGATTCGTGATAGGTGCGTTTGACGCCCCTGATGGCAGGCTCAATGGTCTGGTATTCTGCAAAAATGCTGTTGTATCCCTTTGAAAAAATCAACCGGTTGGTGGCTATATCAAATACATTTACCTTATAAAGGCCCATTTCGAAGGGCTGAATACAATGACCGGGATGACCTGCCCAGGTACCCTGTTTGTAAATCCTGTCCATGCTGAATATTTCGCTTTTAGCATCGCCGGTGTGATAATAATCGATGCGCAGGGTCTGATCCTCGAAATAGTGATCGAAATCAGCGTCGTTTTGGGCTTGCGTGCATACGGGCAGAAAATACAGTGCAATAAAAAGTAATTTTTTCATGGTTAAATGCTGATATTAATTCATTTACAGGATCATTTGTATTTTTATTCCGGTTAAAATTACCAGTTATTTGCAAATAAAAAGCAGAAATGAATTAAATATCTTATCTTTGCCGAATGTTAAGCTCAAAACTTTTCACCGCCTGATGCATTCAGGTTTAAATCACTACAAATTTTATTTAAATTAATTTATGTCTTTTCAATCATTAAACATTATTCAACCCGTTCTCGATTCTTTAAAAGAAGAAGGTTACACATCACCAACCCCCATACAGGAACAAGCAATCCCCATCGTTTTAAAGGGCAGTGATTTACTGGGTTGTGCCCAAACCGGTACAGGAAAAACAGCCGCTTTTGCCATCCCGATTCTGCAACTCTTAAGTGCCAATAAATCAAACGATAACAAAAAACGGATCCGGAGTCTTATTCTGACCCCGACACGTGAATTGGCCATACAGATCGGCGAAAGTTTTCAGTCTTACGGACGTCATGTCCGTTTAAACAACACCGTCATATTTGGCGGAGTGAGCCAGTATCATCAGACCAGGGCTCTGCAGAGAGGTGTGGATATTCTGATCGCCACTCCCGGCAGGCTGCTCGATCTCATGAACCAGGGATTTGTTTCCCTTAGGGATGTTGAGATTTTTGTACTGGACGAGGCCGATCGCATGCTGGATATGGGTTTTATAATCGATGTAAAGAAGATCCTTTCCCATCTTCCCAAAAAACGGCAGACTTTATTCTTCTCCGCCACGCTGCATCCCGATATTATGAAGCTTGCCGGTTCCATTCTGAATAATCCCAAAAGGGTCGAAGTCACCCCCTCTTCCTCCACGGTAGAAACCATCGATCAGTATGTATATTACGTTGATAAAGGGAATAAAAATGCCCTGCTGATGGATATTTTAAAGAACAAGTCCATTAAATCAGCGCTGGTATTTACACGTACGAAATATGGCGCAGATAAAGTCATGCGTGTTCTCCTCAGCAACAATATCAAGGCAGAGGCCATTCATGGTGATAAGGCGCAGAATGCCCGGCAAAGGGCACTGGCCAATTTCAAGGCGCAGACCACGCGTGTACTGGTAGCCACAGATATAGCTTCCCGGGGCATTGATGTTGACGACCTGGGTTATGTCATCAATTATGAAATACCCAATGTGGCAGAAACATATGTCCATCGTATCGGACGCACCGGAAGAGCTGGCGCGGCAGGCACAGCCTATTCACTTTGCGATGCGGAAGAAAAATCCTACCTCAGGGATATTGAAAAGCTGATTAACAAAAGGATACCGGTAGTTGATGACCATTCTTTTCCCCTGAAAAACGCCCATCCTGTTAAAGTAACAAAACCGGCACCTTCAAGGCCTCACAATACCAGCAATACAAGAAAATGGTATGCGAGGCCCAGCCGGTAACAGCGGTATGGGAAATCAGGAAAACACTTTCTTAAACTGAGCGATCGTTGCAGAATTCTTCCTATCTTTAAATGTAACTTTTAATATTGGGACGGTTTTGAAGAATAAAACCATAATGTCGCACCTACGGTGCTTATCATTTGGGTCACAACTTTTTTTTCTACCATAATACCGCACCTCTGGTGCTTTATATAGGCTATATGGTTTTAAGCCCCATTAGGGGCGATATTTTGGTAGAAGAAGCAAAAACACAATTCGTTAAGCCCCATTAGGGGCGACATTAGGGCTAAAGATAATTGTCTTAATACCAACCCATTTTAATGTTATTAATTCCCGATTGTCATAATATTAAAAAATACATGCATGAAGAGAAGATCATTTTTGAAGAATTCAGCATTGGCTGCAGGCACGGTATCCCTTTCGATCCCCGTTTTGGGGAGCCGGATGGTCGAAAATCCTGAAAAAAGTCTTTTTGAATTAAGGATCTATCATATTTCGCGTGCTGCAAATGCAAAGGGACTTCTGGAACAATATTTCAAAGAAGCCCTGATTCCGTTCCTGAACAAACGCAATGTGAAGTTTGCCGCGTTCAATGATTACAGCCTGGAGGAGCCTGTAAAACTTTATGTGATGTTTGCCTATCCGAACGCTTCAGCTTATTTCGCTGTGCAGTCGGAGTGGTTCACTGATCCTGACTTCCTGAAGGCATCCGGTAATTACAATAACCTGCCCGCTTCAGGTGCTGTTTATACCAGGTTTGAGACTTTCCTGCTGGAAGCCTTCGATGAATTCCCTGCCCTGAGCATACCCGCTGAAAAGAAAAGTCTGTTCGAACTGCGCATATACGAAAGTGCGAGTGAAGATGCAGGAAGAAGAAAGATTATGATGTTCAACCGGGAAGAAATTGGACTTTTTCTCAGAGTTGGGCTTATTCCGGTATTCTTCGGCAGGATTTTGGCTGGAAACTACATGCCTGGCCTGATCTATATGATCGGATTCAGGGATATGGCAGATCGCGATGCTGCCTGGAACAGATTTACCTCGCATGAAGATTGGAATACCATGCGTGTCAGGCCCGAATACGCCGATACAGTCAGCAATATCCGCAGAATCTTCCTGACGCCGGCGAACAGTTCACAGATTTGACCGTTGTTTATTCACTAACAACCCGGCAACCAAAAATTCTTCCGGCAGTGAGTCCTTGATTGGCCAGGATTTTCACCGTAATCCGGGTCTTTCCCTGGATGAGTTCTGCCGGAAGAGGATATTCTACATCATAAAACCGTCCCGTTTTACCACCGTTCCATTCCACAGTAGTGAGTGTGGCGCCATCCACCAGGATATCAAACTTACGGTTGGTATCGTCACCGATATAGGTTAAAAGCAAATGATTGGTCAACTTCGGGTTGACTGTCATGGAGAATGAAAAATAGTTATCTGCCCTGGCCTCCCGGCCCATGCGTCCCAAAGCTGCATCCACATATGATTTTTCACTGGCTTCCAGTTGATGGTCACGTTCCGGTTGCATTTCCCCAATCCTGAAATTGTCAATGGTCCTGTTTTCAATTGCCTGCTGCCTCCTTTTCTCTGTTTCATATTCCGCTTTCCTTTCCTCCCATGCCGCCGGGGTGAAAAAATCGAAGTAAACACTGTAATACTGGTCATTTGTGAGGAAAAATGGTTTCAGTAAAAAGTCGAAGGGTTGTCCGGCTTTGTCGGTCCGGAACAACAAAGGAGAACCGGGGACTGGTTTGATCCATTTACCAGGATCCCTTTGAGATGTCAGCAAAACCGGCGTTCCATATACCGGGTCGGGTTGTTCGTTTCCCAGCTGACCCGCCAGCACAACCGGACCAAATAAAAACGCTGCCCTGTCGGCATTATCTGGCATACTCTCGGAATACAGCTCCATGGGGAAAACGACTTCCACCTTGTCACCGTCCTGCCATTCCCTGTCCACTACCCAAAATCCTGCAGCATTTCTGCTGACCACGGCAGTTGCATCATTCACCTTTATGGTAATTCCCTGCCTGGCCCATCCGGGATTCCTCAAATACAGAGGAAACCGGATTTTCTTATCCATTGAAAAGCGCAGGGTGGTTTTATCCCCCTCAGGAAAGCTGGTTTCCTGTGAAATCCTGACTCCCCTGCTTTTCCAGTTCAGTTCGGAAGGTATAAACAAGTTCACATACAAACCTCCGTCATCGGACCTGTAATAAATGCTTTCGGCATATTTGACGTGATTTTCCATACCGCTTCCGACACAGCAGGTGAAAGTATTGAATGGATCGCTGAATACTTTGCGCGTTCCCATGCGAAGGGGAACGAAATAGCAAACCTTGCCGTCAACCTGGTTCTGTGAAGCCAGTATATGGTTATACTGCGCCCTCTCGTAAAAATCAGCCAGTTCCTGGTCAGGGTGCATGCAAAACAAATGCCGGGTAAGCTTCAGCATGTTATAAGTATTGCATGTTTCACAGGTGTTATCACTCAGCCTGTCATTCAGTTTGCCGGGCTCTCCGCAATACTCATAATTGCTGTTGCCCCCGATAACATAGGAATGATGGTGCACCATGGTTTCCCAGAAGAAATCGGCTATCGTTCTGTCTTCTTCTACTCCCGTCAGCTCATAGCGGCGGGCTGCTCCTACAGCTTTTGGCACGTTGGTATTGGAGTGTTTTCCGGGCATGGGATCGATCCGCTTTGCCAACTGGCCCATTACAAATTCGTCGTGAAATTTACGGGATAGCTCCAGGTATTTTTTACTGCCTGTTATGGCATAAATATTAACCAGGACTTCATTCATACCGCCATATTCACAATTGAGCATTTCCAGACATTGTTCACGCGTAAGCGGATCCACGATGCCGGCTGTCCATTCTGCCATACCCAGCACAACCCGCAGGGCTTTTTCATTTCCTCCGTAGAGATATGCGTCAACCAGGCCTGCCATTACCTTATGCACCGTGTACCAGGGCGACCAGCCTCCGTTCAGATCGAAACCGCGTGAACGGATATCGCCACGGGCAACCTGGTTGAAAATTGAATCTTCATTGGGAATGGCACCCACATAACCTGTTTTTCTGGCCTTCTGGCATAGCTCCAATTCATCCGTGATGTAATCCAGCCGTTTCCTGAACTCGGGATTGCCTGTGCCAGCATATACCATGGCACAGGCTGATAAATAATGTCCCAGGGTGTGACCCGATAATCCCATACTCTCCCAGCCGCCATATACCGCACCTTTAACAGGCAATCCGGCATGCAAATGAAACCTGTGCAGCAACCGGTCGGGTTCCAGGAGCAACAGATTAGCGATGTCCTTTTCCATGGCCGTTTTAAATACACCCCCGGTGATCCTGACCTCATCCAGGTCAAAAGCAAAGGCTTTCAGGGGAACAGCGATCTCCGCCTTCATTTTGAGTTCATGCTGACCGGGATACTGTGAAAACGCAGTATTCATGGAAATTGCCGGGATCAGCAATATGAAAAAAAGTTTCCTTTTCATCTTATTATTAAACATTAGTAATGATGCTTTAAATAAATGCCTTATTATGGATTGAAATACTATTTAATTTGCAATCTATCAATTATTTTGCCATGCCACGAAGTGGCTTAATCTCAATAACCGTGGGTGCAACCCACGGAAACCAAAATACACCCGGATACACAACCCTGAAAGGGTTGAACAATACTGAAACACTGTACATAAAATTCAACCCTTTCAGGGTTGTGAAATGTTTCAGTTATCCACACCGTGGGTTGCACCCACGGTTATTCAAATTTAATCCCTTTGGGGTTATTTGAAAATGCTAATCCAAAACAAAGAACGGTTATAATATGCTTAATATTAATTATATATAAATTTTTTCGAAAATTATGCATCACCAATCATTTGACATTATTAATCGGTCTGCAAAAGTTATAAAAATAATCAGGCAATTGGCATGCCTTTTGAATTAATACCAGTAAGTAAGTAAAAATGACTGAAACCATGAAAAGAAATATACTCATACTGTCTGCGCTGATTCTTGTCCTGGCCTCCTGTGAGCGCGAACCCTATGCTGATTTTTATGTCTCATCGCAGAGGGTAGAGGTCTATGAAACGGTCTATTTTACGAACACTTCTTCGGATTTCGCCGATAACTTTGAATGGGATTTTGGTGACGGCACATGGTCGGATGCGATGAACGCATCGCATTATTATGATCGTACCGGAGTATATGAGGTAACTCTTACGGCTTTCGTTGGTCAACGTGTGGTAGACAGAAGATACATGACCATAGAAGTGCTTACCACAACTCTCAATGTTATAGTGGAGGAGTATTACGATCATTACCGTGTATCCGATGCAAGCGTAATTCTTTATCCTACGGTAACGGATTGGGATTATCAGACCAATCCGGTTATTGAAGGGTATACGGATGCCAACGGTGTTGCCACGTTTGAGAATCTCAATCCTGTGGTTTATTTCGTGGATGTCTGGCATGAGCAGTACAACAACTTTCAGCTGGCTTCGGAGGATATCACCTGGATCAGGACCGATCAGCTTTACAGGAACGAGGTGAATGAGTTTGTTGCCTATGTGGATTATATGGGTACTGTAAGCCGGGCAGATGGGAAAAAAATAGCTAAATATAAATTGTTAAAAATCGAACCCAGAATAAAAAAATCCGTAGAATAGGTAAAGATATTGCTCAGATATGAGCGTTCAGGCGATCAAACCATGAGTACAAAAGGCCGGTAATTCCGGCCTTTTTGTTTTCATGATTTTTTGACAATTATTCGTATTAATTTATATATTTGCAATCCGATTTTGAAAATGCCTGGATGGCGGAATTGGTAGACGCGCTAGTTTCAGGGACTAGTATTCGTAAGGATGTGCAGGTTCGAGTCCTGTTCCAGGCACCAACCTTCGCTGAAGCTTCGGCTGTCGAAGCACCCACACTCACACCCACACCCACACCCAAGTCACACCCACACCCACACACACACTAATCGCCCAGGTGGTGGAATTGGTAGACACACCAGCTTGAGGGGCTGGCGCCTGTTACAGGGCGTGCAAGTTCGAGTCTTGTCCTGGGCACTATCCCATGTCTTTTGAATATCAGTTTCCGGATCCGCGTACAGCCGACCCCGACGGTCTGCTGGCCGCCGGCGGGGATTTGAGCATTGAATCCTTACTGACA
The DNA here is from genome assembly GCA_041737175.1 of Bacteroidales bacterium. Lineage (GTDB taxonomy): Bacteria > Bacteroidota > Bacteroidia > Bacteroidales > UBA10428 > UBA5072. The sequence continues at coordinate 50,830 of JBGSSF010000030.1, read as the reverse complement.
GCCTATTCCCAAGGCATTTTTCCCTGGTACGATAAGCAATCCCCGATACTCTGGTGGTCACCGGATCCCCGGCTTGTGCTCTTCCCCCAAAAATTCAAACAGTCTGCCAGCCTGAAGCAACGTATTCGCAGTGGCATATATATTGTCAAAACCGATCATGATTTTGAAGGTGTCATCCGGAGATGCGCGACTGCAAAGCGGGGAGGCCAGAATGGCACCTGGATCACGGAAGCCATGGTAAAGGCTTATTCCGACCTCCATCGGGCCGGCTTTGCGCACTCTTTTGAAACCTATTGCGAGGAAAAACTGGTGGGAGGATTATACGGCGTATCTCTGGGCAGGGCTTTTTTTGGTGAGTCCATGTTCTATCACATGCGCGATGCTTCCAAAGTGGCACTGCAGAGCCTGATAGACTGGTCGGTGAAGCATGAATTTCTTTTTATTGATGCACAGCAATCCACTGCCCACCTCAAATCTTTGGGAGCGGAGGACATTGATAGGGAGGTTTTTCTGAAACTGCTGAAGGAAGCTTTGAAGTACCCTACTCTAAAAGGTAAATGGAAGATCAGTAAGGAGTAAGGAGCAGGGCTATGATGATTCGGATTCATCCATTGACACAGGGCTGCACCCTGCGCTATTACATTTCGGCCTTACAGGCCTTTGTTTATCTGCTCTTGTTCCAATCTCCCCATCTCCTACTCTCCCTATCTCCCACTCTCCCTATCTCCCACTCTCACCTTCACTCCCAACTATATATATACCTTCGTATCGGAGTAATTCTCCCTGTACTCGCTGGGTGTGCAGCTGTTTTTTCGCTTAAAAATGCGGTTGAAATAGGAAAGGTTGTTAAAGCCACATCTGAAGGAAATTTCGGCGATGGTTTGTGTTGTGCTGATCAGCAACCGTGTGGCATGCCCCAGTCTGATATCATTCAGGCTTTCAATAAAAGTCCTTCCGGTGCGCTTTTTGATGAAACGGCTGAACGATCCTTCCGGCATGCTAACAATTCCCGCCACGTCGCCCAGCGAAATTTCCCCGTCATAATTGCTGCGCATGAAATCAAACACCTTTTCCAGGCGTCTGCTTTTTAAATCCGGTCCGCCTTCAACGGGTGTGGCAGAAGACAGCACGTGCAATTCCGGCGAAACCGATAAATCATGAAGAATTGACATCAGCTCCAGAACAGAATCAAATCCTTTCTTTACGGTAAGTGCTTCAAGCCTCGGGCCGATTCTGCCGGCCGTTTCCGCAGAAAATAAAATTCCCTGAACAGACCTTTGCAGTAAAGTTTTAATGCTTCCCAACTGATTTCTTGCCAGGAAGGTATGATCAAATAAATTTTTGTGAAACTGAAGGGTAATTTCATGAATGCTTTTGCCCTTACAGTGATGCGTAAACCAGGCATGCGGGAGGTTTCCACCGACAAACACCAGTTCGGGATCATCGATCTCACTGATATGGTAGCCGATGATTCGCTTTGCTCCGGCAGCACCGGTGATATAATTCAACTCAAATTCATCATGACAATGCAGGGGAAAATCGAATTCAGATTTGTTGCGCGAAAAAATAGTAAAACACTCATCCTGGCTAAGCGGGGTAACTTCCCTGAACAACGTGTTCATAAGTGATTATGTTAAATAAGTACAAGTAATGGAAAGTAATGGTCCGTTATAAACTGCCATATCCAGTAATAATATCAAAAATAATAACATTTTTGGATTAAAAAGTGATAAAATAGTACAACAAAACCATTCAATTTGGAATTACCTTTAGGTACACTTTAACCCACAAACTACTTTTTCAGAAATGGCACACTGGTTACCCTGCTGGTGTGCCTTCTTTTGTAATAAAATCAATTCAAAACTTATGAACGCACAATTTAATGAAAGACTACTGCAACTGGAGAAAGCCCATGCATTTCTGATCACAAAGAGGAACAAGAAAATTCTCCCGGGAAACGGCATATATGAACGGTATGAGAACCCGGTGCTTACCGCAGATCATGCTCCCCTCTTCTGGCGGTATGATTTAAATCCTGAAACCAATCCCTATCTGCAGGAACGATTTGGGATCAATGCAGCGTTTAATGCCGGTGCCATGAAGTTTAACGGCAAGTATATACTGGTGGCCAGGGTGGAGGGATATGACCGCAAATCGTTTTTTGCGATTGCCGAGAGTCCCACCGGAACAGATAATTTCAAATTCTGGGACCGCCCGGTTACCATACACCAGCTCAGCGATCCGGAAACCAATGTATATGATATGCGACTGACCCGGCATGAAGATGGATGGATTTACGGGATCTTCTGCGCTGAAAGGAAAGATCCCGCCGCACTTCCAGGCGATCTGTCCTCTGCCATTGCCACAGCAGGCATTGTGCGTACAAGGGACTTGCTGACCTGGGAAAGACTGCCTGATCTGAAATCAGAAAACCAGCAAAGGAATGTTGTGCTCCATCCGGAATTTGTCAAGGGGAAGTATGCCCTGTATACCAGACCCCAGGAAGGCTTTATTGAAGCCGGAAAGGGAGGCGGCATCGGCTGGGCTTTGATAGATGATATGACAAATGCTGCAGTCAGGGATGAAAAAATAATCAACCACCGGTTTTACCACACCATTAAAGAGGTCAAAAACGGAGAAGGGCCCCATCCGATCAAGACACCCAAAGGATGGCTTCATCTTGCCCATGGTGTAAGGGGTTGCGCTGCAGGTCTCAGGTATGTACTTTACATGTATATGACATCACTGGAAGATCCCTCAGAGTTGATCGCAGAACCTGCAGGTTACCTCATGGCGCCTTTTGGAGAAGAAAGAACCGGTGATGTTTCAAATGTGTTATTTACCAATGGGTGGATCGCTGATGATAATGGTACGGTATTTCTCTATTACGCATCATCAGATACACGCATGCATGTGGCGACCAGCACGGTGGACCGGCTGGTGGATTATTGCATGAATACACCTGCCGATGGCTATAACTCGGCTGCATCGGTAGAAACTCTGAAAAGCCTGATCCATAAAAACCTTTCCTATTTATCGGAAAAACGGAATTAGAATTTCACCCCAAAAAGCATGATGAACCGGGAAACAGTTAGGCTTCGTTCCGAAATGCAATCGGAATTGATACAAAACATTCTGCCGTTCTGGATGAACAAAATGACCGATAAGGAACACGGTGGATTTTACGGCAGAATCGACGGGCATGGCAACCTGGTTAAGGGAGCAGATAAGGGAGGCATTTTGAACGCCAGGATATTGTGGACCTTCTCCGCATCTTATCTCCACCTGAAGGACCAGGCATACAGGCAAACAGCAGAACGAGCCAAAGAATACATTCTATCCAGGTTTTTCGATGAACCATTCGGAGGTACTTACTGGATAATCACGGAAGACGGAAAGCCCCTCGATACTAAAAAACAAATCTATTCGCAGGCTTTTTTCCTGTATGCCTTTGCGGAATATTACAGGGCTACAGGTGACAAAACCGGACTTGATACAGCTGTCACCTTATTTCGTCTCATCGAAGCGAAAAGCTTCGATACGGAAAAGAACGGGTATTATGAGGCATACAGCCGCGACTGGAAATTGCTGGAAGATCTGCGGCTGAGCGCCAAAGATATCAATGAAAAAAAGACCACCAATACCCATCTGCACATTCTGGAAGCCTATACAAATTTGTTCCGTATCTGGAAGGACAAAACGCTGGAAAAGCAGTTGAAGAACCTGGTGGAGATTTTTACGGACCGGATCATGGATCCCCGATCTCATCATATGCGGCTTTTTTTTGACGAGGACTGGCATTCACGGTCCGGGTTGATCTCATACGGACATGATATCGAAGCCTCGTGGCTGATCTATGAGGCCGTTAAAGTTCTTGGTGATGATGTCCTGCTTGACCGGACAAAATCCAAATGCATCGCACTGGCCAAAGCTGCACTGGAAGGATTTCAGGATGACGGAAGTCTGATTTACGAAACCGATCCGGAGATGATCCATACCGACATGGAAAGGCATTGGTGGCCGCAGGCTGAGGCGATTGTAGGATTGATTAACCTGTCGGAATTGACCGGGGACCCACAATATATTGTGCAGGCCATGCATTGCTGGAATTATGTCAGTCAGAATTTGATCGACAGGGAAACAGGGGAGTGGTTCTGGAGCATTTATCCCGATGGTAAACCCAACCTCAGGGGAGATAAGGCAGGCTTCTGGAAATGCCCCTATCATAACAGCCGAGCATGCCTGGAAATCATGCAACGCCTGGCTTAATAACCGATCACCCACAATACCCTCTCATCAAACGCGCATTTTTCAACCAATTCTATCAGGTCTTTGTTTACGCCGATGATTTTTCGGTTGTATTCCTTCCAGTAGGTGATCCATTGAGAATCTTCAATCTCAAGCTCAGCAATAAAGTCTCTTCCCATAAAACGGCTGATGATCAGGTTTACAAATTCACGGCTGTCAGCCAGGGATTCAAATTGCTGAAGGTTGGCGATTAATTCATTCCTTAAAACAATAATCTTACGGGAATTATACTTGGTTCCTGCAAAATAGTCATACGTTTTATTGGCCTCTTCGAAACAGGGCTGAAAAAGGTAAAATACCGCACTTTCAAGGTACTTCGATTCTTCGTCGCATCTGTGGTAATTGTCATTGTCCCCTGTAAGGTTGAACTCCACGAAGTTCAATAAATCAGCATTGTACAATTCAATGTGCATAGTCTTGGGTTGTGAGAAACTTCATGTTCTAAAAATATTAAATCCGCAGCACAATTCAAAATTATTTAATATTGGCCATTATTTTCATTATTTTTAGCCCCCGTTAAAGAAAAAAGGTAATAAATCATGGACTCACCGGAATCATTCAGAAAGGAAGCTCATAAAATAGTGGATTGGATTGCCGATTATTATGCCAGTATTGAAAAGTACCCTGTTAAAGCAGCCTGCAAACCCGGCTCGGTGTTTGCAGCTTTACCGGATTCACCGCCTTTTGAATCGGAGAGTATGGAAAAGATCTTTGGCGATTTTGAAAGTCTGATAATGCCCGGAATGACCCATTGGCAGAATCCATCCTTTTTTGCCTATTTTCCGGCCAATTCAAGTTTTCCTTCCCTGCTCGCTGAGATGCTCTCATCCGCCCTGGGAGCCCAATGTATGAAATGGGAAACCTCTCCTGCAGCAACAGAGCTTGAAGAAGCCGTGATGATCTGGTTGAAAAAAATGGTCGGACTTCCTGAAGGTTTCGAGGGAGTAATCCAGGATACCGCTTCAACGGCCACCTTATGTGCCATTTTGTCTGCCAGGGAAAAATCAACTGGTTTCAATATCAATCATGATGGCTTCAGAAATTCTGCTACCATGCGGATATATTGTTCATCTGAAGCGCATTCCTCCGTTGAAAAAGCAGTCAAGATAGCCGGCATCGGAAGGAACAACCTGGTAAAAATTGGCTACGATGATGCATATCGCATGAAACCGGAATTCCTGGAAGCAGCTATCCTCAAGGATATTAAAAATGGAATGAAGCCTGTATGTGTCGTTGCAGCCCTAGGCACCACCGGTTCTACAGCTGTGGATCCCCTTGAGGATATTGCAGTAATCTGTCAAAAATACAAGGTATGGTTGCATGTCGATGCCGCCTATGCCGGATCGGCGCTGATCCTTCCGGAATACCGATGGATGATGGCAGGAATTGAAAAGGCCGATAGTTTTGTGTTTAATCCCCACAAATGGCTGTTCACCAATTTTGATTGTTCGGCCTATTTTGTAAAGGACAGCGAAACCCTGATCAATACTTTCAAACTCGTACCGGAATATCTGAAAACCCAGATACCTGAACATGTTAATGATTATTCCAATTGGGGGATACAGCTAGGCAGAAGATTCAGGGCTCTCAAGCTTTGGTTTGTGATCCGGTCATTCGGATTAAACGGACTTCAGGAAAAGCTCCGCCATCATATTGCACTGGCCGGTGAACTGAAATCATGGATCGAAGAGCATCCGGATTTCGAAATCATGGCACCCCCTCTGTTCAGCCTGGTTTGTTTCAGATTTCACCCCCTGGATACTAATGACACAGAAACACTTAACCGGATGAATGAGAGATTGCTTCTGGCGGTGAACGAAACCGGGACCATATATATATCACACACAAAGCTTGGGGAATTCTATACCCTCCGAATATCCGTCAGCCAGACCATGGTTGAAAAAAAGCACGTAAAGAACGCCTGGGACCTGATCGTTGAAAAGGCTTTGTCTATTCATAATTCTTCAATACATGAATGAATGAAGGATCCTGTTTATTTACTGGATGAACTCTACCAGCACTGGAGTAGTACGAAAGCTGAATCCATTATTCCCCTGCCCGAGTCGGGATCTTACAGGCGCTATTTCCGGATCATTTCCGGCAATCGCCACGTGATGGGAGTGTACAACAGTGATAACCGTGAGAACCAGGCCTTTATTTACCTCAACAGGCACCTCCTCGGAACCGGTAACCGCGTACCTGAAATATATGCAGAGGATCTTGAGAAACATATATACCTCGAACAGGATCTGGGTGATGTAACCTTGCTGGAATACCTTGCCGAGATCCGTAAAAATGAGGACAGTGAGGAGAAGATGCGCATGATATACCGGCGTGTGATTGATGCCATGCCGGGTTTGCAGGTGAATGCATCCCAGGAAATAAATTACTCCATTTGTTATCCCCGCTCTGAATTTGATGTTCAAAGCATGATGTGGGATATGAATTATTTCAAATACTGTCTTCTCAAACCGCTCAGGATTGATTTCTTTGAGCAGGATCTGGAAGATGATTTTTTAAAGATTGTTCACTGGCTGATTGAGGCAGATAGAAACTCATTTATGTTCAGAGATTTCCAATCGCGGAACATTATGCTTCACCAGAATGAACTTTACTTCATCGATTTCCAGGGAGGAAGAAAGGGCCCCTTGCAGTATGACCTGGCCTCTTTATTATTTGAAGCCAAAACAAAGCTTTCAGATGCTATCCGGCAGGAACTGCTGGAATACTATCTTTCGGTATACAGTAAGGCTTTTGACTGGTTTAAACGCGACGTATTCCTGGAATACTATTATGGCTTTGTTTATCTTCGGCTTATGCAGGCTATGGGGGCCTATGGTTTTCGGGGATATATAGAGCGAAAACCCTTGTTCCTGCAAAGTCTTCCCTATGCGGTCAAAACCCTTTCATGGCTCATGCAACATAAACCTTTGCCTCTTCACCTTACATGTCTTCCGGGAGTATTTGAAAAACTGATTAAACTGCCCAAAATCAAGGAATATGAGATCAGTCATGATACTTTTACCGTTACAATAAGCAGTTTTGCATATAAAAACGGTATTCCGCAGGATAATTCGGGACATGGCGGAGGCTTTGTTTTTGATTGCAGGGCGCTCGACAATCCCGGCAGGTATGAAGAATTCAAAGAATTCACAGGTAAGGATCAGCCGGTGATTGATTTTCTTGAAAGCAAGGCTGATGTCATGGAATTTTTCATGAACACCTTGAATATCATTGAACAGACAGTGAAGGTATATCTCGACCGGGGATTTAAAAGTCTGATGGTAAACTATGGATGTACAGGAGGACAGCATCGGTCCGTATTCATGGCAGAAAGACTTTCAGCTTACCTGAAAAACAAATATGCCATCCATATTGTTGTTATGCATCATGAACTTGACAAGGGCTGAGTTGTATGAAAGCTATGATTCTGGCGGCAGGTTTGGGAACACGTTTGCTTCCGCTTACCGAAAAAAAGCCTAAAGCACTGATCGAGGTACAGGGAATAGCACTTCTTGAGCATACCATCCGCTACCTGAAATATTTCGGGGTTGAGGAGATCATTATCAATATCCATCACCTGGGCGGTCAGATTGTGGACTTTATCAGAAAGAACGATGCTTTCGGACTTCGGATCGAGTTTTCTGATGAAACTGACGAATTGCTGGATACAGGAGGAGGTCTGCACAAGGCAGGCTGGTTCTTTGATGATGGCAAACCATTTCTGTTAACATCGTCAGATGTGATCACCGATCTCAACCTTCATGAGATGTATCGTTTTCATGAGAAGGTCTCAGCACTGGCAACGTTGGCGGTGAAACACCGCAAATCTACACGTGATTTCCTTTTTGACACAGATTACCGTTTGTGCGGCTGGTACAATAATATAAACGATGAATGTAGAATGGTGAGGCCGGTTCAGGATCAGTTGAAAATGGCATTCAGCACAATTCACCTGTTGGATCCGGTAATTTTTGAACACATCACCGAACATGGCAGGTTTTCGATTGTTGATGTTTATTTAAGGCTTGCTCCGGTTCACCGCATTATGGGTTTCGAACATGACAACTCGCTGTGGTTCGAGTGCGGCCGCATTGAAAACCTCGAATCCCTGAATCACGAACCTGAAATAAAGACCATTTACCGGCAGTTTCATCAGTAAAAAGTACAATTAAACCAGGAACAGCATGGATACCAGAATAGCCGAATGGAATGATCGCTTTGCCAAGGCAACCCCTCAGGAAGTGCTGGAGTTTTTCAGCTCTGAGTTTGGCGACCGGCTTTGCCTTTCATCAAGTATGGGCGCCGAGGACCAGGTACTGACTGATATGCTGGTGAAGATCAATCCGTCGATCAGGATCTTTACCCTGGATACCGGACGGTTATTTCCTGAAACACTGAATCTCATCCATGATACCTGCCAGCGCTATAAAACCGTTATCGAGGTTTTTTTCCCTGATTACGGGCAGGTTCAGAAAATGGTAAAGGAAAAAGGCATCAATCTGTTTTATGAGAGTATTGAGAATCGCAAGTTATGCTGCCAGCTCCGTAAGCTTGAACCCCTGAAACGTGCGCTACACGGAATGCAGGCCTGGATAACAGGCATAAGGAAAGATCAAACCCTGAACCGGTTCAATACCAATGTAATTGAATGGGACGAAACGTATCAGTTGATAAAAATTAATCCTCTTAACGGCTGGTCAGAGAAAATGGTATGGGATTATATCCGTAAATACCAGGTTCCCTATAATGAACTTCACGATAAGGGATTTCCCAGCATAGGATGTCAGCCCTGCACAAGAGCCATTAACCCCGGTGAAGATACGCGAGCCGGCAGATGGTGGTGGGAGGATCAGGGTCATAAAGAATGCGGATTGCATATAAAAGGTACGTAGTATAAGAAATTAATAAGGCCGGTAAACACACCAAGGAGCTCACTGCCAGAGAAGCCGTCGTTGGTATTACCGGTGGAAAAAAGATCCTGCTCAGGATTGTTCAGACCATTACACAAATGAACCTTCATGTTTTTGATACCGTCGAAGAAGCCAAAGACTGGCTGGTATCTGAGTAGCTTATCTATAATCAAAACAACCACTTACGAAGCAATAGTTGAAGAAAGCCTGTAAATAGGCCATATTTCAACTAAAAAACTTTGACTATTAGTCATTAATGTATATTTTCGTACTTTGTTTTCACAGGGTGGTTTTTTTGATAAATTACTGTAAATGAGTGACTCAAATAGTACTGTTCGTAATGAACAAATCAATGATACGCATAGTGTCACTGATAATACGGATCCATTAGCGCCTTTGGCAGAAGAACCTGCCAAATCAGACTCAGCTGAAAATACTGCTGAACCTCATCTCTCCGATACTTCTGACTTGGAATATATTGAATCGTTGGGTAAGCATGAAGAGGAAGAGATACTTTCACCTTTAATTAAGGGTGATCTGCCGGATCATGAAGCCGAAGAGTTTCATGATTTTTTTGAAGAAGTCGGTGACCATCATGAGATCAGCCCAGTAAAGCAAAATGAGACAAGCACCGAGGAGGAAAAAAAGAAAGAACCTCCCAATCTTTCCGTTTTGAGCAAGGTTGATTTAATTGCAATGCTTGCGGAATTATTGTCAGCCCGGCCGGTGGAAACCATCATCAATGATGTTGAGAACATTAAAATCAACTATTATAAAAAGCACAAAGCCGAAATAGAGAAAAAACGAAAGGCTTTTGTTGAGCAGGGTGGCGAACTCGAAGATTTCAAGGTTGAAGACGATCCTTACGAGAGTGAAATTAAAGAACAACTGAAAAGATACCGTGACCTGAAATCCGAGTTTAATAAAACACAGGACGATCAGAAGCATCATAACCTGGAAGAAAAATACAAAATCATTGAAGAGATCAAGGAACTCACGAATAACAAAGAATCAATTAACCGTACATTCCAGGAATTCAGGGAATTACAAAAAAGATGGCGTTCCCTGGGGCCCGTTCCACAGCAAAATGTTAAGGATCTTTGGGATACCTATCACCACCATGTTGAAGCATTTTACGATTATATCCGTATAAACCAGGAATTGCGTGACCTGGATCTCAAGAAAAACCTGGAGTCTAAAATTCATCTTTGCGAAAGGGCTGAGGAATTGCTCCTTGAATCAAATGTGGTTGAAGCATTCCGCATATTGCAGGATCTTCATGACCAGTGGCGCGAAATTGGACCGGTACCTGCAGAAATGCGAATTGAGATATGGAACAGGTTTAAGGAAGCAACCTCCAAGATCAACCGGAAACACCAGGAACATTTTGTCGATCTCAAAACCGAACAGAAGAAAAACCTGGATACTAAAAATGCATTGTGCGAAAAAGCAGAAGAATTGTGCAACACGGAAATCAATTCAAATAAAGACTGGACCAACAAGTCCCATGAATTGATGGAATTGCAGAAAGTTTGGAAATCTATAGGTTTTGCTCCTAAAAAAGACAATGCTAAAATATACAAACGTTTCCGTGATGCCTGTGACACATTTTTCAACCGAAAACGGGAATTCTATGGTGTATTTAAAGAGGAACAGAACAACAACCTGCAACTGAAGATCGATCTTTGCATTCAGGCTGAATCCCTGCGTGACAGCAATGAATGGAGGAAAACAACCGAGGAGCTTATTGCCCTGCAGCAAAGATGGAAAGAGATTGGACCTGTTCACCATAAACAATCGGAAAAAGTATGGAAAAGATTTCGTTCAGCCTGTGATACTTTTTTTGAAAGAAAGTCGAAGCATTTTTCGGAAATTGACAGTTCTTTCGGCAGCAATCTGCAAAAGAAATTAGAATTGATCAAACAGATCGAAGAATTCCAGATTACTGAAAACGCTGAAGACAGTCTGAAAAATCTAAATGATTTTCAACGTCAGTGGGCAGAAATTGGCTTCGTACCCCTGAAAGACAAAGACGAAATACAGGAAAAATACCGGGAAGCCGTCAACAAAAAGTTTGATGCTCTTCGTATTGACGATAGTCACCGGAACCTGCTCAAGTTCAAAACCAAACTCGAGGATTTTCTTGAGAAACCTAATGGAATGCAGCGTGTCAGGCAGGAACGGGAAAAATACATTACCCGTTTAAAGCAGCTTGAAAGTGATATCGTTTTGTGGGAAAACAACATCGGTTTCTTTGCCCGCTCAAGAAATGCAGAATCCGTGATCAGGGACGTGGAATCAAAAATTGAAAATACAAAAAAAGACATTGAACTTCTTAACCGGAAGATCAGTATGATCGATGACATGGATGATTGAGCAATCTAATAAGAATTAAACATCAGGGCAATTTGATACCAACAAAGTATATTTTTGTTACAGGCGGTGTTACTTCCTCCTTGGGAAAAGGTATTATTTCAGCATCACTGGCCAAATTATTGCAGGCCAGAGGTTATGAAGTTACCATTCAAAAGCTGGATCCCTACATAAATGTAGATCCCGGAACACTGAATCCTTATGAACATGGAGAGTGCTATGTCACCGAGGACGGAGCTGAAACTGACCTCGATCTCGGCCATTACGAAAGGTTCCTCGGTATCCCCACATCCCAGGCCAATAATGTTACAACAGGCCGGATATACCAGTCGGTTATTAACAAGGAACGCCGGGGTGATTATCTTGGCAAAACGGTACAGGTGATCCCCCATATCACCGACGAAATAAAACGGAGGATCAAGCTCCTGGGAGGTCGAAACAAATATGATTTTGTAATCACTGAAATAGGCGGTACTGTTGGCGATATAGAATCTTTACCTTATGTGGAAGCCGTTCGTCAGCTTAAATGGGAAATGGGTGATCAGAATGTGCTGAGTATACATCTTACCCTCGTGCCTTATCTTAAAGCTTCCGGCGAATTAAAAACCAAGCCCACCCAGCACTCGGTAAAGATGCTTCTCGAGAATGGTGTGCAACCCAACATACTGGTACTGAGAACCGAACACGAACTCGGTGATGATCTGCGCAAAAAGGTTGCTCTCTTTTGTAACGTGGACTCAGATTCTGTTATACAGTCCATTGACGTTAGTACCATTTATGAAGTTCCCATATTAATGCAGAAAGAAAGGTTTGATGTGACCGTTCTGAAAAAAATGGGCATGGATTATTCGGGTACCCCCGATCTGGGGCCCTGGAATAAATTCCTCAAACGGCTTCAGCATTCTAAAATTAGCACAAAGATTGCGCTGGTAGGTAAATATGTGGAATTACCCGATGCATATATTTCTATTAATGAGTCAATCAAACATGCCGGTGCCGCAAACGAATGTCATGTGGAGGTCCATTATATTCATTCGGAAGATATCGATGAAAGCAATTATATCGAACTGCTGAAGGGACATAGTGGTATCCTGGTAGCTCCCGGATTCGGTGACAGGGGAATTGAAGGCAAAATACTGGCAGCCAGGTATGCCCGCGAAAATAACATACCGTTCTTCGGTATTTGTCTGGGTTTACAATGCGCAGTTATTGAATTTGCCCGAAATGTTCTGCACCTCGAGAAGGCCCATTCCACGGAGATGTCGCTTAAAACTCCCGATCCGGTTATTGATCTGATGGAAGAACAAAAAGGAATCACTGAAAAGGGTGGAACAATGAGGCTTGGGGCTTATCCGTGTATCATTAAGAAAGGAACCCGCACCTTTGAAGCATACGGACTTTCTGAAATCACCGAGAGGCACCGCCATCGCTATGAGTTCAACAACAAGTACCTTGCTGCTTTTGAGAATGCAGGTATGATTTCTGCAGGCGTGAATCCCGAGACCTCCCTGGTGGAGATTATGGAGATCCCCTCGCACAGGTGGTTTATTGGTGTTCAATTTCACCCGGAATACCATAGTACGGTGCTTAAACCACACCCACTGTTTGTTGGTTTCATCAAATCCACAATCTGATCCTATTGAACATAAAACTTTACTAAGTTAACGCATAACTAATGGATAAAAACTCAATTTTTGGTATCTTACTGATCGCAGCCATTTTAATAATCTGGGGGGTATTTCAGGCGCCAAACAAAAAGGAACTGGAAGAAAAAAGACAGCGGGCTGATTCTGCCAGAATTGCGGAACAGGCAAGAATTTTGACTGATACCATCGGCCGAAGCTTTCAGGTGGACACCATTAAGCAAACCGTTACTGCGCCTGAATCATCCAATACACAGAAGCTTGAAGATGAATTGGGTGAATTTGCCACAGCAGCAGCAGGTGAAAATAAATTCTACGTTATTGAGAATGATCTTCTGAAGCTTACTGTTTCAAGCAAAGGAGGCAGACCCTATTCCGTTGAGTTGAAAGAATACAAAGACTTTAACAGGAAGCCTGTTATTTTGTTTGATGGGGATTCAACTCAATTCGGACTTATGTTTTATAACCAGAATAAGCCTGTTTCAACCAATGAACTGTATTTCGGCGCGGTTGACTCTCTTGCCCGCAATGCTACAGTGCAGCGTGACAGCCTTATCATGAAACTCGCTGTGAATGAAGGTAAATACATTGAGTACAGCTATGTTCTGGAACCCGGCAGTTATATGGTAGGATTTAACATCCATCTGGTTGGGATGAAGGATATAGTGACCCGTGATCCATCTGCGCTCGATTTGACCTGGGAAGCCAACATCCCGCAACATGAACAGCTTAAGAAAAATGAGATTCAGTATACTTCCCTTTACTTCCGGCATTACAAAGAAGATGTTGATTTTTTCAGCCCCAAAGCAAGTAAGGATGTTCAGCAGCAGGACATACCCACCCAGGTGGAATGGGTTGCCTTTAAGAACCAGTTTTTTTCCTCGGTGATTATTGCAGATGTGCCTTTCTCCAATGCTCTGGTAAAATCAACCTCACTACCGGAGGAAAGCAAATACCTCAAAAATTTCAGGGCTGAATTGGGTATACCGTTTCAACGGTTGGATCGTGAAACCCTGAAAATGAAAATGTTTTTCGGACCCAATAAATTCAAACTGCTTAAGAAATACAAAGAGTATAAACTGGAGGAGCTCGTATCGGTAGGAAAAGGAATTATCTCCTGGATTAACAGGTTCGTGATTATACCTATATTCGACTGGCTAAGCCGGTTCATCGGAAACTATGGCCTGATCATTCTTCTTCTTACAATCATCATTAAAGTTGCTTTGTTGCCGCTTACCTATAAATCCTATTTGTCGCAAGCCAGGATGAAGGTTTTAAAACCCCAGGTAGATGAGCTTACTGTTAAGTACCCCAAGGGCAAGGAAGTTGAAAGACAGCAGGCTACCATGGCACTTTACAAAAAAGCCGGCATCAGTCCCATGGGAGGATGCCTGCCCATGCTGCTTCAGTTCCCCATCCTGTTTGCCATGTTCAGGTTCTTCCCCACTTCTATTGAACTGCGTCAGGAGGCATTCCTGTGGGCCAAGGACCTGTCGACCTATGATCCCATACTTACCTGGAGTACCAATATTCCCCTGCTGGGCGACCACCTGAGTCTCTTTAACCTGCTCATGACCATATCGACCATAATAAGCATGAAAATGAGTGATACCAGTGCTTCCACGCAACAGATGCCGGGTATGAAAACCATGATGTATATTATGCCGGTTATGTTCCTGTTCATGCTGAATAACTTGTCTTCAGGTCTTACCTATTATTACTTCCTTGCCAACGTTATCACCATTGGTCAGAATTATCTTTTCAAACAAATGATCGATGAAAAGGAAATTCTCCGGAAGATTGAAGAAAAAAAATCCAAACCTGTGAAAAAATCAAATTTCCAGAAACGACTCGAGGAAATGTCAAAACAAGCCAATCAGAGAACACGTAAAAAATAGTTAATCTGACATACACATTAACAGCAAAGATGAATTTAATACACAACCGATACCATATTGATGGTGTTGACGTAGTTGAACTGGTAGAGAAGTACGGATCACCGGTTTACGTTTATCAGACATCCAAAATGAAGCAGCAATATGAAAAAATGCTTCATGCATTCAAGGATATCCATGTAAGAATAAATTTTGCCTGCAAGGCCTTGAATAACCTGAACGTGTTGCGATTCTTTAAGAATATTGGCAGCGGTCTCGATGCTGTGTCCATTCAGGAGGTACAACTTGGTCTTAAAGCCGGCTTCCTGCCCCAGGATATCATATTTACACCCAATTGCGTTTCCATTGAAGAAATTCTCGAAGGTGTTAAGTTGGGCGTTAAGATTAATATCGACAATATTTCGATACTGGAACAGTTCGGGAATATACATGGTGATAAAATACCGGTTTGTATCCGCATTAACCCGCATATTCTGGCAGGAGGTCACAATAAAATATCTACAGGTCATATCGATTCCAAATTTGGGATTTCAATTTACCAGATGCCACATGTGCACCGGGTAGTCGAGGCCACCAATATGCGTGTGGAAGGTTTGCACATGCATACCGGCTCAGACATTCTCGACGTGGAAGTTTTTCTGAGGGGAGCCGAAATCATGCTCAATGTTGCCAAGGAATTCCCCGATCTTGCCTATGTTGATTTCGGAAGCGGTTTCAAGGTACCCTATAAACCCGATGATTATTTTACCAATATCGAAAGTCTCGGTAAGGACCTGTCAAGGCTCTTTAAGAAATTCTGCAAGGAATACGGCCGGGACCTGACACTGATATTTGAACCCGGCAAATTTCTGGTGAGCGAAGCAGGTTATTTGTTTGCCAGGGTGAATGTAATCAAGCAAACGCTATCAACGGTTTTTGCCGGACTTGATACCGGATTAAATCATCTGATACGCCCCATGTTTTATGATGCCTTTCACCAGATTATCAATGTATCCAATCCCAAAGGAAAACTCCGGATATACACGGTTGTCGGTTATATTTGTGAAACCGACACCTTCGGCTGGAACCGCAAAATCCATGATGTCCGCGAGGGTGATTATCTGGCCTTCCTGAATGCAGGGGCATATTGTTTTACCATGGCATCCAACTATAATTCACGTTTGAGGCCACCCGAGGTTTTGATACATGAAGGCAAAGATTACCTGATCCGTGAGCGCGAAACACTGGATGATATTCTCAAAAACCAGGTACTGCTTGATCTCTAAAACAAAACCCTATGAAAAGGCCTGGAATTGTTTTTCTTGATGCTGAAACACTGGGTGAGACCACCGGATTTTACAGACTGACAAAATTGGGTAATCTGACGGTATACCCGCACACTCCTCCGGAACTGAAAACTGAGAGAATGCACGGACGGGAAATAGTGATCACCAATAAGGTTATGATCGACAAAGAGGCAATGGATACCTGTCCTTCTTTAAGATTGATTTGTGTGGCTGCAACCGGTATGAACAACGTGGATCTCGATTATGCCGCCAGCAAAGGCATAACAGTAAAAAATGTTGCGGGTTACTCTACCGAAAGCGTTGTACAGCATACCTTCTCTATGCTCTTTTATCTGATGGGCAATACCCGGTATTATGATGATTATGTGAAGCAGGGCCTTTACGCTCACAGCCACCTGTTTACACATCACGGCAGACCATTTGCGGAATTATCCGGCAAGAAATTTGGCATCATAGGTATGGGAACCATTGGTAAAAGAGTTGCGGAGGTTGCTTCTGCGTTCGGGGCTAAAGTTTATTATTATTCTACATCCGGGAAGAACCTTGATGCCGGTTACCAGCACATACCTCTCAATAACCTGCTTTCAGAATGTGATATCATATCCTTACATTGTCCGCTCACTGATTCAACACATGACCTGATCGGTTATGAGCAACTCCGTAAAATGAAACACAATGCTATATTGATCAATACAGGTCGTGGAGGCATTGTTAATGAAAGTGACCTGGCCTGTGCCCTGAATGAGAACCTTATAGGCGGTGCATGCTTGGATGTTCTGAGAAAAGAACCTCCGGAAGAATCGAATCCTTTGCTCCATCTTGATCACCCTGAAAAATTGTTAATCACCCCCCATATTGCCTGGGCCGGTATCGAATCCAGGGAAAGGCTTCTGGAAGGTATTGCTGCCAATATTGCCGCTTTTCTGCAGAAAATGTGATACATTTTAGCAGATCGTTTGAAAAAATCACAATTTCTCTATTTTTACAGGAAAAATGCTCTTGAATCATAACAACATTAAAATAGGGCTCATACAAACCAACTGTCATGCCGAAGTAAGATCCAACCTGGAAAAGACAGTCAATTCAATTCGCCAGGCGGCACTTCAGGGTGCCCAGATCGTCTGTTTGCAGGAACTGTTTTCATCACAGTATTTTTGTGACACAGAAGCATACGAGAATTTTAATCTCTCTGAAACAGTTCCCGGACCCACTACAGGTGAACTTCAGAAACTGGCCGGAGAACTTCAGGTGGTAATCATAGCATCATTATTTGAGAAAGTCGATGCCGGCATTCATTTCAATACGGCCGCTGTTATTGATGCTGATGGTTCTTATTTAGGCAAGTACCGGAAGAATCATATCCCCGATGACCCAGGATTCTATGAAAAATTTTATTTTGCGCCCGGGGATGACGGATACAGGATCTTTGACACACGGTTTGGCCGGATCGGCGTGCTGGTATGCTGGGACCAGTGGTATCCCGAAGCTGCCCGCATTACCAGTCTCATGGGTGCTAAAGTACTTTTCTATCCCACGGCCATCGGCTGGGCATCTGCTCAGACAGATGCCGTTAACCAGGAGCAATATCAGGCGTGGCAAACTATCCAGCGGTCTCATGCCATAGCAAACGGAGTACATGTGGTAGCGGTTAACCGGACCGGGCAGGAAAAAGAAATGAGATTCTGGGGCGGTTCTTTTGTATCCAATCCCTTCGGAACCGTGCTTTACCAGGCTCCCCATGACAGGGAAGATATTCATGTTGTAGAGATCGATCTGAAACTAAGTGATTTCTACCGGACACACTGGCCTTTCATGCGCGACCGGCGTATTGACACGTATAAGCCTCTGCTGAACCGTTATCTAAAACCCTGAGTTTTCCGATGACGATCTGCGCAAACGCCACTCCCCGTGAACTGGGATATCACTTTCCTGCAGAATGGGAAAGGCATTCCGCAACCTGGTTAAGCTATCCGCATAACGAAGCTTCCTGGCCTGGAAAAATTCATACGATTTTTCCCTTCTACCACAGCTTTATCAAAGAACTGGCCAGGAAAGAACTGGTGAATATCAATGTGACCGGGAAAAAAATGGAGGATATCGTCACGATAAAACTTCAGGAAGCGGGTGTGAACATGGAAAATATAAAATTGCACCGGCTTGCTACCAATGATGCCTGGTGCCGAGATCATGGACCGGCTTTTGTCGTTGATCCGGGAACTGAAAATCCCAAAGCCATTGTCAACTGGAAGTACAATGGCTGGGGCGGAAAATATCCGGCAGATCTTGACACTACAATACCTCAGCGGGTAGGCAAAATACTGGGCCTGCCGGTTTTCCATCCGGGCATAGTAATGGAGGGTGGTTCTGTTGATTTTAACGGAAAAGGAACCTTGCTTACAACCACTTCCTGCCTGTTACATCCTAACCGAAATCCGGATTTGAATCAACAGCAGATTGAAAAATACCTGATGGATTATTATGGTGTGGAGCAGGTAATATGGCTTGGTGAAGGCATTGAGGGTGATGATACCGATGGTCATATCGATGATCTCACCCGTTTTATAAGTGAAGATACTGTGGTATCCATGGTAGAGCATCATAAGTCCGATGCAAATTATATACCGCTGAAGGAAAACCTTAGCACCCTGCGTAAAGTAAAACTTTTAAATGGCAAGCCATTGAATGTTGTTGAACTTCCAATGCCAGAACCCATGTATTACGAGGGACAAAGATTACCGGTATCCTACGCCAACTTTTACATTGCCAATGCCGGGGTCATGGTACCGACCTACCGGTGTAAACAGGATAGCAAGGCAATTTCATTACTGGAAAGCTGTTTCACGGACAGGCCGGTGATCGGACTGGACTCTGTTGAAATCATCTGGGGCCTGGGTAGCTGGCATTGTCTGAGTCAGCAGGAGCCGGAAACAGCCGGTTAACGGTAAACAGTAAAAGGTAAACGGTAAAAAGTAAAAGGTAAACTTTGATAAGTACCGTTTACCTTTTACCGGCTGTTCACGGGCTGTTTACTGTTTACTTTCTACTACCTCCTATCTATCAGCTTCGTCGGCTTCCTGCTCATCGGCGGATGCTGAAGACTGTTTATATAATCTGTTGTTTCAAAGGAAATGGATGGGGCCACTCGGAGTTTGGCCCTGAAATGATCCTTGATGGATTTTTCAAAACTCTCCGAGGGATCAGTCGCGCCAATTCTGATTAGTATCTCATCAATACCGACCTGGTTGGTGTATACTTCCACCACATAATTGGTAATGCCTTCGATATTCTCCAGAATATCATATAAAGCCGGTGGATACAGTGTTGTTCCCTTGAATTTGATCATTTGCTTTTTCCGGCCTATGACAGGTCCCAGGCGTATTGAATTTCGCCCGCACTGACAGGGTTCATCATGTGCCGTTGAAATGTCTCCTGTTTTAAACCGCAACAAAGGCATACCTTCTACTCCCAGCGTAGTAATGGTGACTTCCCCGGGAATACCCGGAGGTACCGGTTTATCATGTTCATCCAGGAATTCAACGATGATCAGGTCAGGATGATGGTGCCCCCCAACTCCAAACTCACATTCTGTAAACGATGTGGCCATTTCTGTAGAGGCGTAAGTAGAGTAAAGCTTTAATTCGGGCCAGCGCTCGGATATTTTTTTCCCCAGCGTATTGTAACTGAAATCGGTGTTACGGATAGAGTCACCGATACAAACTACCTTTTTCACACTGGATTCATGGTGGTTGATCCCGTTCTTTTCAGCATAGTCAATGATATTAAGAAGGAATGAAGGCACAGCTACCAGAGTGGTCGGAGAAAACCGCTGAATGGAGTCCCATTGCAATTCAGGTATGCCATTACCAACCCTGATCATGGCCGCTTTCAGCATCCTTGAACCGAGGAAATAAGCCAGCCCGGCCATAAATCTGCGGTCGATGGTGGTCATAAGCTGAAAAACGTCATGACTGGTCAGACCTGCGCATCTGAAGCCCAGGTATTCATTGAAGGCAAGACGATTCAGATCATTGTCCGTCATGGCGAAGATCACCGGTTCCCCCAGTGTGCCGGATGTGGTGATATAATCAACAATTTGACTTTTGTCGACGCAAACGAAATCGGAACCATGAGACTGAAGGTCTTCCTTGGTGGTAGGCGGAATTTGCAATAGATCATTGAATGTTTTGATTTTGCTGATGTCGATCCTGTGCCGCTTAAAAAAAGATGCATAAAACTTAGAGTTTTTCTGTAGGTAAGCCAGCAGCCTTTCTAATTCCTTTTCCTGGTAAACCCTGATTTCTTCAAGGCTTTTGGTTTCAATTTCGGGAATTGCCATGGTTTGTTTTATTGCGTAATTCTTCTGATGCTTTCCTGAGCTTCTTCTCTTCACCCGCTCCTGGTAATTTCTGGTTCAGCGCCTGTGTATAACACGCATATGCCTGTTCGAAATTTTTCATTTCATGATAGTAATCCCCCAGGCGAACATACGTGAGAAACATTGCCGGATTGAGCCGGATATAGTTTTCGGCAAACCCCCCGGGAAGGCCTACCTTATTTTTCCTGAATTGGTTAAGCTGCATGGTCATGGATTGATACCGCCGGAAATCCTGATAAGTCCGGGTATTTAAAAATGTATCGGCGGGGATGGTCAATGTCGCATCATAAATTTCACGATGCGACTGAATATCAGCTTTTCCAAGGCCAAAGACCTTTTTCAGATCGTATGCTACAAATTTTCCCAGTTGCCAGGGTGCCGTTGAAACCCATACCTGAAGGCTATTGGGTTTAAAAACAACTGCATGATGGGCGATCAGCTGGTTAATGGCCAACTGATTTCCCATGCCGGCATCTTTGTCGCCCAGAGCAAGCCGGTCACGCAAAAGATCCACAACTGCACTGACATCAAAAGTTCTCTGGCGGTCCACCAACTCTTCCACACGTCTGTATCTCTCATAACTATCCGATTCCCTGATGTTTTCAAGATTTATCCTGTCTTCTGAGAATGCTTTGCCCTGGAAATGGTTGGAGCATATAATCCTGTCGGACTCCGGGTCAACCAGATCACTCCTGTCGGGTGATTTTTCAATGACAGCCGTTTTATTATCGAGGGCTGAGCCAATCATAATGGATTCAGAGACAAATAAATTCCGCTTTTGGGAAATATTCCAGGCTTCCTCAATGGTGGTGGCATATTGAAGGATCTCACGGGCAAGGATCGTTACCGGCGTTGCAGCCTGTGCAGGTATAGTGGATTTGGCGGCATTGATGGTCACCGTAAGCCCCTTTTCATTCATGCCTGAAACCACGCCAATCAGATCGGGCCATGTGATCATCATGAACCGATAACCATCAGTGGGGTTAACAAAACATACAATTTTATTTTCGGCAAATTTCTCCCCCATATAGAAATCAAAATTTCTGCCGATCAGCAAGGATGAATCCATGGTTCTGCCATTCCAAACTGAAAAAGATGTGCAGGCGACCAGGTTCAAACCCTGCAAGGCATGTCCGATATCGTGAGCAGCATGGTAATTTAACTGACGTTGGTATCCCGAGCCGATGAAATCGTATTCCGGACTGCAGGCAAATGAAGTGCCGTATATTTCATCCTTGTATTCATCCGGTATGTTTTTGTCGAGGTTCCGATTAAAGAATGCGGTGAAATACTTCAGGAGCTTCAGGTAATTTTCGGAAGGCACAATCTCCCTGATCTGCTCTACAAAGGATGTTTCCTGGTAGTAAAGCAATTCACGGGTCAGCTGCCCGAAAGCGACTCCCCGGTCGAAAGGTTTTCCTTCTAAATAAGCTTCCCAGAGTCCGCTTTCGCTTTTCCGAAGCCAGTTGTTGCCATAAACATAGGTATCATTTCCCAGACTGATCCTTTTCGTTTCGAGGCTCGATAAGTCTTTAATTACAGGAGGACGGTCAATGGCAACGATGGCAAAATACACCACTGAAGCCAGGATGATGAATAATAATCCCAGTAAAACCCAAACCAGGATCCTCCGGAAATTCGATCTTTTTTTACCCGACATTTTTCATTTTATTCATCAGATACTTTTTACCCAACAATTCCGAACAGGTCAGAAAAGCGCCGATGGTCACTCCCACAACGCCATGCACATTAATATTCTGTCCGGTAAGGAAAAGGTTGTTCAAATGGGTTCGGGGCAAAATTAAGGTTTTCATGGGATTATTGTAATCCTTTTGTATGCCATAAACCGACCCTTCCCATGTTCCTGTATAATCGCGATAGGTAAGCGGCGAAGAATTATAAATGAATTTTACTGCATTGCCGATGCCCGGAAGATCTTTCTCGAGATCTCTCATGATCAGTTCAGTCTTTCTTTGTTTGAAAGCAAGGTATTCTTCTCCCCGGTTTTCAACCGTAGTGTTCACCCAGGGCAGTACTTCCTCCCATCGCATGATGGTATTAACGATAACGGCATCGGTATATTCCATATTATCCCCTGCCGGTGAGAAATGGACCATGTAGCCGCCGGGCCATATGTCATCGGTGTAATGAAAATCATTCCACAGATCCTTTACATGATAACAGAAGAAGTTTTTATTGATGTACCTGAAGGTGTTCTCCTTCATAGCCAGGTAAACCGTGAACATACCGTAGGTTTCACCTATGCCGCTAATCCTTTTTGTGTAAGCCGGTTTGAAAGCGCCATGGTCCATTAAACCGAGCAAAGTTTTCGGATGGATGTCCGAGATGAAATGATTGGCCTCGATCCTTTCTGAATGGTTGATTTCCAGGTTAGAGATCCTGCCGTGTTCATGGTGGATCTTGGTGACCTCAGCCTTTTTCAGGATGGTGCCTCCAAATGAAGTGACCGATTCAGCCAGAACATCACTGAGCTGAGAGCCCCCGCCGATGAAACGGTATGCTCCCTCAATATAAGAGGAATGAATTATCATTGGAATATAAAGCGGGGACGTTTCCCGCATACCTCCGTACAAAGGGGCCAGGCCGGCCAGCACATTTTTCAGGATTTCATTGCCGGTAATGGAATCGAGAAAATCTGCAATACTCAGGCCGTAGTATTTCAGAAAGCTGGTGTTGGAAGACGAAATATTTTCAAGGTTATAGAAGTCAACTGAATTACGGATGTCCTTCATCTTGGCAACATATTCTTCAATCGCAACCCGGTCACGCGGGAATTGTTCAGCCATTGTATCTGCAAATCTTTCATACCCCATAGCAAATTTATAATCCCTTCCGTCATATCTTATGATATCATACCCGTCCTCATCCAGTCTCTTGAGTTTCAATCTTCGATTGAGATCAAAATACTCGAATAACTTGTATAGGATCTGATCTTCATCCATACCTCCAATATAATGCATGCCTGTGTCAAATACAGTCCCGCAACGCGAAAACGTTTGAAGGCACCCTCCCAGAACCCTGTTCTTTTCCAGCACGCACACATTATATCCTTCCCTGCTCAGAATATAGGCGCATTCCAATCCACCAAGTCCACTGCCTATGATCACTACATCGTATTTCATGCTTAAGGTTTGATTGTGTTGTGGTTTATGCATTTCTGATTTTGCTTACCAGATAACGGATACCAATCAATTCACTGCAAGTCACTACCGAACTGATACTGACTCCCAGAATTCCATGAACATTGGTATTTTGACCCGTGAGGAACAGGTTGGGAATTTTTGTTCTGGCAGGGATAACGGATTCTAGTGGCCGGTTATGATCCTTCAGTATTCCATAAGCGGAACCGGCACGAGTACCTGTATAATCCCTCCATGTCAGCGGAGTTGAAGTATAACAGGCGTCAATGCAGCTTCTTATCCCCGGGAATTGCTTTTCTACAGCATTCAACAATTGCTCGGCTTTTTTCTCTTTAAACTCAAGGTATTCCCCTCCACGATTGCCGGTAAATGTGAGTTCCCATTTCTTCAGTTCATTATAATCCATATAGGTCAATACAGAACCGCTTTCGGCAAAATCAAGTGATCCGGAGGTTGCCGTAGTCATCAGCAGGTAGTTCTGCGGCCATTTCTCGTGTTTATAATCTGAAGCAATCCAGACATTATCCTGGTTGTAATGATAAAAGTTATGATTGATATACGGAAATGTCTTCTTCTTAAACACTAGATAGAGTGTAAACATGCCCATCGTATCTTCCAGGCTTCTGATCCTGGACCCAAATGCCTTTTTTAACAAGTCCGGATCTGCCATTCCAATCAGCTGGTCAGGATGCACATTGGCAATGAAGTATTTCCCGAAGACAGGCTCATTATCATATACCTGTGCATATTTTATCGTGCCGGATTCAGCCACAAGTTTTTGCACCTTATGACTATGCAGGATAGTGCCGCCATTGGCAACAATACTATTGGTCAGAAGATTTACCAGCTGGTGACTTCCATCCACAACCCGCCATGCGCTTTCAATAAATGAATGACTGATGAGGGCATGGATAAACAAGGGCGTTTTTTGTTCATGGCCGGCGTACAACAGATTGTTCCCGGCAACAATGTTCCGCAGACGGTCATCGGACAATACAGAACTGATATAATCGTGAGCACCGGTACTCAGATCATAGTCGCCGATGATGCTATGCTGCTTATCCTGCAGCGTATATAATGAGATGGAAGAGCAAATTTTTCCCAGTTTTTCCGTATAGGTTTTCAATGCACCTCTTTCTGATGGGAATTGTTCAGCCAGGATATTCACAAAGTTTTCCTGGCCCATGCCTAAACAGTACTGCCTGTCGGGAAAATCAATCACATCAAAACCTGCGGGGTCAAGCTTCCGAAGCTTCAGTTTGTCCATGATCCCAAAGTACCTGAAATACTGATTCAGCACCTGCCCTTCCTCCAGGCTTTCTGTATAATTAAGTCCTGTATTGAAGATTTTGCCTTTCCTTCCAAAGGTTTGCAGAGAACCACCGGGTTTATGGTTTTTCTCAACAATGCAGACACTGAATCCTTCCCGGCTCAGGATGTTCCCGCACAACAATCCTCCTAATCCGGCCCCTACTATGACGACATCAAAACTGCCCATATCTCAGTATAATCATCGAGTGCTCTTTGTTTCTGAAATGATTGTAAATTAAAAGGTTTTTAATGGCATGTCCGGATTTTCCGTTTAGCCGCAAGGCATCAGGGATATGCCGGTTCCCGAGGACAACGCATCCAAGCCACAGGGCAAATGCGCTGGATGTGTAATACTCCCCGCAAAGGTGCTTGTAATAAAGAAACTCGGTATTGTCAGCAAAGCAGTTCTTTTGCAGCTCATAATAAAGTTCATCAAACTGGTAATCGCCGTTTAAACCAAGCATTACCCCGTCAATCTCATCGAGCCTGGAACCGGATTTCTGCAGTAACCAGTCTATCTCCTCCAATATCTCAGCCTTATCCGCCTTTTGGGGCGTAAAAAAAGTATGAACGCCGTCAAGAATAATATGATTCTCTCCTTCCCCTGCCTCGCCTGAAAGCATGAAAAATGCAGAACCTTCTCCGGCAATGGTTCCGGAGGATTTATCGGACAGCAACTTCAGATTGCTTTGTGGGTTTTTCCAGTAACCGAGGTATCCGTGCAATTTCATGAAATCATTCGTGCATTCATCAATTCCGCCAACCAGTACATTTTTTGCCTTTTTTTCTTCAATTTGAAGCATGGCATCCTGTAGCGCACTTTCAAAAGAAAAGCACCGATGACAATAGGTGATATTGTAATTGTGGTTTTTCAGAAGCATGGCCACCTGGGCAGCCACGGCATTGTGGGTTGAATTAATAAACGGCAGTACACTGGTTACATGTTCATTACTATTGAGCACTTCCAGCAGGAACTTCTCAAGATTATCGAGGCATCCCAGACCTGTCCCCACAATAATCGCATCGGGAGAAATACCGTCGGCCCTGTTGATACAAGTTTGCGAACAGGCAAGGCCCATCTTCAGGATCCGGGGCATTCGCCTCAACTGGATGGGGTTGATGAGATTCCTGTAGTCGGGTTCCACACAAACAAGATGATCGGCGATGGTTTCGATGAATTCAGGCGGGAAACCGTCGAAATTGTAGGTCTGTTGGGGAGAAATAACACTACTTGCTGTGATGGCTGCTTTCATGTTATACCTTTGAAAAGATGAGTGTTGTATTGCTACCGCCAAATCCAAATGAATTTGACATTACATGATTTATGATGCATGGCTCGACCTTAAGCCTGGGTTGAAAGGATAGTTCCGGCATCGGATCTGTAAAATTCATTCCAGGCAGGACAATCTGATCCCGGATGGCCATACCGGAGAATACTGCTTCCACGGCCCCGGCAGCCCCCAGGGTGTGGCCGGTAAACGCTTTGGTAGAACTTACCGGGGGTACGTGGCTGCCAAATACCTTATCCATGGCAATGCCTTCGGACAGATCATTGATCTCCGTACCTGTTCCGTGTGCATTGATGTAGCTTATATCGGAAGCCTTCAAAGATGCGGATTCGAGTGCCCGGTTCATGGCCAGAATGGCTCCGAAGCCATCGGCTGTGGATGAGGTGGCATGGTATGCTTCGTTTACGTTTGCATATCCGGAGACTTCACATATTATTCTGCCGGGATCAGCGCATTCCTCTGATTCCAGTACCAGGACAGCTGCGCCCTCTCCTATTGTGAGACCATTCCTGTTCCTGTCAAACGGGCGGCATCCGGTAGGAGATAAAATTTCAAGCGCATTGAAACCATTGAGCGTAAATTTGGTGAGTGAGTCGGCACCTCCAACCAGAACCCTCTGGAGATGCTTATTCCTGATCAGCCTTGCCCCAAGCATTACAGCGTTTGCCGATGAAGAACATGCCGTTGAGATGGTAGTCACATGGTGCCGGATACCAAAATAGGCGGCCACTTTCTCTGTGCAGTCAGCGCTGTCAAGCAACCCGATCACCTGCTTGTGTTCAGCATTTTCCAAAAGTGATTTATAGTATTGTTCATTGAGATCCATGCCTCCAACCGTAGTGGCAAAGATGATTCCGGTATGTTTCTCCCGGACTCCGGTCCATCCCGAAGCACGAACTGCCTGCTTTGAGGCTACCAGGGCAAGCAGGGTATTGCGGGAAAAAGGCATACTGTCCTTCCGGGCACCTGCCAGCTCTGCCAGTTCAGGGTTACTGAACCTGACTTCTGCAACGGGAATATTTTCATGAGCCGATTGAAACAAGGAAAGTTTTCCGATGCCTGTCTTCAGATTTATAAGTGCGTCAAGGGTTTCATCGGTACCGTTGCCTATAGCCGAGAGAATGCCCACACCGGTAACAAAAACCCTGGGATGCATTACCCGTTTGTATTTCTGTGATTGACGATGCACTCTGCCATAGCCCTGACATTCCGTAATACGTTGCGCCGCTCCTTGGGATCCTCAATCTTCACCCCGTACTTCCTTTCCATTAGCAGAATCAGCTCGAGGGCATCAATGGAATCAAGTCCAAGGCCCTCAACAAACAAGGGTGTGTCGGCGTCAAAATCATCGGCAACTATATCTTCCAGGGAAAGAGCTTCAATAATATCTTGTTTGAGCTGCTTGATAAGGTCTTCCATAAAGTCTTTATAAATCCGATAGTTCTCAACAACAAGTTTATTACCGGTTAGTTTACAATATGTTTAAAAAACAAGGACAAATTTAATTTTAAATTTGTTGTGATTCCATGGGTTCAGCATGAATTTCAATATCAATATCATTGATTCTTCCTTCAATCTCAACTTCGATTTCATCGCAGATTTTATGTACCTCCGTAAGGATCATATTCTCAGGCAAATTCTCTACGCAGTTTGTGATAATACAAAGCAATCAGCAAACATAGGAGTGAAAACAGGATCATATAGACTCCGTAGTGAATAACATCAGCCAGATGTGCATTGCGTACCAGGATATCATAAAAACCATTGAGGCCCCAGTTCAGGGGTGATGCCACGCTGATCTTCCTGAAAAAGGGAGGCATCATGAAAATCGGCACCCAGATTCCTCCTATGGCGGCCAGAATAACAACTGAAATGGAAGCGAATATGGCAGCCTGTTGATGCGTTCTTGCAATGGTTCCCACAGATATCCCATATCCAATGGCAGCCAGGGCTGCGGCTAGAGCCATGACCGTAAGACCGGTAAGATGGCCGTAAACCGCCAGGGAAGGCAAGCCGAAGATGGGAAATAAATATACTCCCATAAGTGTGATCAAGGCAAACTGCAACATGCATACAAGCAAATAAACCAATATTTTGCTGATCAAGATGCTTGTATAGGAGCAGGGCATGGTCAGTAACCGGGCCAGGCTGCCGTCTTCACGTTCCTTGATCATCGCGCTGGCAAAAGGTATAACGATAAAGAACATGGCAAAAAGCGTCCAGGCAGGCACATTGTGTTGCACAGAATTGGGTATCACAGTTTTGTTTCCACGGGCGACATATACCTCCTGGTATGTCACCATTTCCTGCTTGATGAGATTCAGGTTGGTTACCGGCATCATGAACCGGGTGTTGATCTCCCGGGTAATTTCATTCAATACGATTCGCGATTCAACCCGGTTGGCATATTCACGGATTGACCCCTGCAGGGAAGTACGCAGGGAATTTTTGGTGGCGGGATCGATATACAGCATGATGGTGATGGAATCAGGCTGACTCAGGCTTTGTGCAGTATCACCGGAAAAGAAAAGAGTTACATTCTGACTGACCCTGTCGCGGATCCTTTGCGTTGCAGCGGCCGGAATTACAATGCCTATCTGGAACTTTCCGGCTGCAACAGCATCAACAATTGCCTGCTCCGTTGGCTTTTGTCCGTTTATGGAATGGTGGATGTTGAAAAAGTTCGAACTCACAATCTCCTGTTCTATGGCCGTACCCAGGGAATCCGGATCATTGTTGAGGATAATCAGGTTAATTCCGCTTTCGTTAAGTGCTTTAAAGGTATTGTCCTGCAAACTTGTCATGATAAGTACCAGTGCCATGGGCATAAGGAAAAGCATGGCCAGTCCGCCCCTGTCCCTGAAAATAACCAGGAAATCCTTATAAACCAGTTTACGTATTGCGCGCATGCTTTAGTCCCTCAGATCTTTACCAGTAAGTTCAAGAAAAATGTCCTCCAGCCTGGATTCTGTATTATGGGCCTTTCTGATATCATTCAGTGTTCCACGGGCTATAATACGTCCTTCGTCGATGATCGCCAGGTGGGAACAAAGATTTTCGGCTTCTTCGAGATAATGCGATGTATAAACGATGGTGGCCCCGAGCCTGTTGATTTCCATCAGATTTTCGATGATCACGTTTTTGGATTGAACATCAACTCCGACGGTCGGTTCATCCAGAAATAGGATCTGCGGATTATGCAGGAGTCCGGCAATAAGATTCAACCTTCTTTTCATTCCTCCGGAAAATCGACCCACCTGCTGGTGCCGGCTTTTTTCGAGGCCGAAAACAGAAAGCCACCGGTTTATGCCTTCTTTCAGCTCATTCTTTTTTAATCCGCAAATACCACCATATACCAGGAGGTTTTCCCTTGCTGTAAGAGTCGGGTATAATGCAATTTCCTGGGGGACAACACCAATGATCCGTCTTATTTTATGGATATCCTTATCCAGAGCATATCCACCCACGGTCACGGTGCCACCGGTAGGTGTCAGCAAACCGCATAGTATCCGGATCATGGTTGTTTTACCGGCTCCGTTGGGGCCCAGCAATCCAAAAATCTGTCCCTCCGACACATCCATACTGACCTTGTCAACAGCCGGTTCCTGATTGCCCCTGTAATATTTGGTCAGGTCTTGTATGTGAATGGCATTATTTCCGTTCATCAAAGGCTGATTTTTCTGAGTTGCATAAACACCTTTTCCTCTCTGTCCGCAATTTCCAGTAGCCTGTCGGCCAATTGACCATAGGTGATCTGTCCCTTATCCCTGTTTTTGAAACAACGGGCTGCCATTACGGCAAATTCCCGCCACTGATCCCCGACACCTGTCATTTCTTTGCTCAGATCGTTCAGCCAGGGCTTTTGCAATACTTCAGCGCATTCCTGCAGAAAAGCCGCATAAATGAACCTGAAACCGGCACCTCCGGTCCCTATTTCTTCGAGCATTCGAATAACCTGCCCGATGTTCAGGATAGCGGATTTTTCACCCAGTTTGACCGGCCATTGGCGCAATCTCCCGGACAGGAAACGGATGCCGTCAATGCCAAACATCTGAATCGGTATGGTAAGCATATCTTTGGCAGTTTTCCTGATTCCGCGGATAATGGCAGGTCTGATATCCACTTTTTCAGGAACCTTGGAAATGCAATACATTCTTCCCTTGGGCGGATAGGTTCCCCTGGCAAATCTGACCTTTTTAAGTTCCTCGCGGGAGAGTGTCTCCACATGTTCCATGATCGGGTCACTCACGAAGTACCGGTCTCCTTCCCTGCCAAAAACCGTAATATTATGCGCATTGAAATGAAACCTGTACTCCTTCGGGAAATAAGGCAAATGAAATACGCCAACAAGCATGCCGACCGGAATGCCTTTTTCCAGAAGATGATCGAGTTCCTCCATGGCTTTTTCCCGGTCCCTGAATTTGTATCGCTTCACGTGAATTCCCAGTCCCCGGGTAACTCTTTTAAATATTAAACCAGGCCAAACCCTGAAGGAAGTTACCGCCATTCCGTTCAGTTTATAAAATGGCATGTGTGAAAAAAAGTAACCCGATCCCATTCCGAAGATCATCGGCTCGCTGAGCTTTATACCATAATAATTCAGGAGGTTTGCTGTTACCCCGTTTTCACAGTGTGCGGCAAGATTATGTTGAAAATCAATCTTCATATTTTATTACTATCTCGCGTAGCTTTTTCAAATCAACCAGTTCTTCCGGAGTAATATTCAGGGATTCAGCATATTTCGCAAGGACTTCCGGTTTCAGTTTAACGAAATGTTTCATTTTCAGGTGCCTCCTGACCTTCCAACGGGAAAATCCGGTATACTCTGCCAGCAGTGAAGGAGTCATGATGCACAGCTCCATATAAAATGCTATAGGGCTGAGTTTTCCGGCCAATACCAGTTGCCGTTTTTCTTCCACATGTTCATATACCTGTTCCCAGGCGAGCCGTATGGCTTCATTCTTGGGCTTCCATCCCATGCTGAGCGTACTGGTATAATGACCATCCTTATCCACGGCATAACATAAATCGCGGATCTTGCCCTTGATCATGTATGCGCCATCCTGCGGAACTTCATCAATCTTCATAACCTTCGGATCCTCCTCTGCACTTTGTAATCTGCAATCTGTAATCAACAATCAACATACTGTAAGCAAGGCATAAGCATAGGTGAAACGTGCACTTTCCGGTACCTGAATCAGGATCTTCTGCCCTGCTTTTAACTCCCGTGTACGGATTAGCTCTTCCAGCATGAGAATAAAAGACACTGTGGCAACATTGCCAACTGTGGACAGATTGGTGAACCATTTCTCTTTTGGGATATTGATGCCGAGTTCGGTCAGTTCCTTGAAAATCGGTTCCCTGAAAAACTCGGAAGAAAGATGCGGTAAAAAATAATCAACGCTTCCAATGTCGAAATGGCGGCTTTCAATGATCTCTTTCAGAAATTGTCCGCCCATCTTAACAATGAATTCACCCAGCATCCTGGTATCCTGTTTCAGGGAAAATATCGATTTATTCAGCCAATCTTCAGGTTCAAACCTGCACCATCCCAATAATTCACCATGCTCTCCCTTATCCGCGCCGGCATACATGCAGGTTTCCTTGATATTAGCATATGAACGGATATCAATCCATTCAATCCGTAAGGGCAGTTTCCCGGCAGGCTTGTTTTCAACCAGCACAGCTCCGGCACCGTCAGAGAGCATCCAGCGAAGAAACTCCTTTTCAAAGGCCAGGAGAGGATTTTCTTTTAATTTGCCTTCATTCTCGTTTTCTTTCTCAAAATACTTCGAAAGCATCCAGTGTGATAAAATTTCGGAACCTGTGCAAACCGCATTTGAGGTATTTCCCGACAGAACCGACAAATAACACAACTTGAGTGCCTGCATGCTGGCACAACATGATCCGGAGAATGAAGCTATTTCAATGGAAGGAATATCCAACAGTCCATGAATCATGGAGGCCTGCGATGGCATCACCTGGTCGGGTGAAGCTGTGCCACTGGCAAGCAACTGTAACTCGTCTTTTTTAAACCTGTCATCAAATAAAAGATTGACAGCAGCAGCTGCGAGTTCGGCATTGCTGTGTGTAATCTTACCCCCTTTTTCAAGGGCATAATGCCGATTGACAATACCATTATTCCGGAGTACGATTCGTCGGGCCTTGGAAGGCTTGTTATTGATCATGCCCAGATACTCTTCCATTTCATCATTCGAAACAGGCCCGTTTGGCAGGAATTTGCTGATGTTGGTGATAAAAACCTCGTTTGACATATGAACCCGACATTTTAATGAAAGTGCAAAACTATAAAAAACATCAATAACAGCCTATGTTGATTGATATAAAGATATTTGTTTTTTAATAGTTTGTCCCCGGAAGGGCTTGATTATTTGGTAAAGCAAGGTGGCAAACGGTGATACCAGGTAGAGCACGGCAAGCAGATAATACTTGAAGAGTCTGATGCGCAAAAGACGCGACTTTGCTCCGTAAGGACCTTTTTTTAAAATAAACCCCGCCCATAAGCGGAACATGACGATACCGCGCTTTTCGATCATCACAAGACCCGTCCGGACATCAACAGCACCCGCGGAAACCAGCTTAGGCTGAAGGTTATCAAGGCTTGCATCCTGCAGTGATTCCCTGATAATATGACCATAACGGCTTGCACCGTCAATATCGGCCTGGGTGACTCCGGCAGGAGGAATGATCTTCATGTACCGGTCCTTTTTGCCCTTGAACATCCACCGTATGATCGATACCAGGCTTAACAGGTTAGGCGCTTTGTCGAAAAGCAGAATATTACCTACCAGACGGCCTCCTGCTTCCTGGATGTATTGCCTGATACGGGTCTGTGCCATGTACCACATATTCCGGCAGCCGGTCAAGGTAACGACCGGCTTGCCGTTCAAGAGTTTTTTTACCGATTCATCTTGAAAAAAAGCGTGAAAGGGAACAGAAGGTGACAGAAACCAGGGCTGCCAGGCCACAATAACCAGGTCGAAATCCTCCTGCACATTAACAGTCAGGGGTTCCAGTTCACAGGGAATGCCTTGCACACATTCAGGCATGGCCTGGAAAAACTCATCGGATGTCCAGGGAAAGGGGAACGGCGGCCTGGGTTTTAGTTCTTCAAAAACCAGCTGAATTCCCGGATCTGCTTCCAGCGGTGCCGTAACCGATTTCACGATCTCCCGCAACTGACCGGTTTGTGTATAATAAACAACAAGTACTTTTTTAGGCATGCTAATTCATTTTATCCGTCATAAATGTAAAAAGATTTTATGACATTGGAGAACCACACTTATAGGTATTGTGTATCAGTGGGAAAGGTAAAAAAAGGCCTTTCAGTAAACCGCTGAAAGGCCCGGGGAGAAATATCAGTTTGACATAAATCAGAAGCTGCAGGGATAAAATAAAATTGCGAATCCCGTTTTGCACTATATTTGTATACTTCATAGTAAATTCAATGGAATAAGACTACAAGATTCTTGTTTTTGACCAATACGTTAATTCATTAGTTCAATGGCAGAATCCCAGCAAAAGCTGATCCGGGGTCCGGTTGTTCTTGACGGAATGCATTCCTCAGGGCGATGCATGGCTGTTTATGAAAATAAGTCGGTATATCTTGATTTCGGTATCCCGGGGGAAAATGTGACATATGCCCTCGAGAGAAGAAAACAGGGTTACAGGGCGGGTCAGGTGATTGAGCTTATCGCCTCTTCCCCCCACCGGATTGATCCTTTTTGCATTCACTACAGGCAATGTGGCGGATGCACCTGGCAGCACATCGATTACCCTTTTCAGCTGGAGCTGAAGCACAGGATACTGACCAACGCCCTGAACAAATATGAGATCAACACACCCAAGGTACCAGCGGTAGTGCCCTCTCCGGATATTCATTATTTCCGGCACCGGCTGGAATACACTTTTTCCTCTTCGTATCCAAAGGAGATCCAAACCGCAGAGGCAGGAGGTACCGGGGCAATCCTCGGATTTCACCGTTACGGTGACCCGGACAAAATATTGGATATCAAGGAATGTTATCTTCAGTCTGAACCTTCACGCACCATTTGTGAATTTGTCAAGGCATTTTGCCTGGAACAGGGGTATGATTTTTACAACCACGAACAAAAAACAGGGTTCCTGAGAAGCCTTTCCATACGGGTAACCCGGTCGGGTGAGGCTCTTGTATTGATTGGATTTGCCGAAGACCGTCCGGTTCAAAGAGAGATCCTGCTTAAGAAATTGAAGGAGGAATTTCTATCTATTGTCTCCCTGTGTTGGACAATTCACTTATCGCACAGTCATAGTCAGCTTCAGGGCGAGATAATTCCTTTTGGAGGAACCAAACCGTACCTCTACATGATGCTGGCCGGCAATCGTTTCCGCGTTCATGCCTCCTCTTTCTTCCAGCCCAATTCCCGGCAGGCCGAAAACATTTTCGTGGCCGCTCGTGAATGGGTAGATCTGTCAGGGAATGAGAAAGTTTACGATCTTTATTCCGGTGTGGGAACATTTGCTTTGTTTTTGGCATCCTATGCGCGCCATATTACTGCAATCGAAGGCTCCTTGCTTGCCATTGAGGATGCCAGGGAAAACGCCCTGCTGAACGGAATCAGCAACGTGGAATTCATTACCGGTGATATACTTCTCACTTTCAAACCCGGTTTACTATCGGAGCATGGCAAGCCCGATCTCATTGTTCTGGATCCTCCGCGGGCCGGAACTCTGATTGAGATCAAGAAAACCATCAATATGTCCGGCGCCGGTAAAGTCCTTTACCTAAGCTGCAACCCGGTTTCGCTGGCCTATGATCTGAAACAACTTTCAGAAGCATACCAGGTAACACGAATTCAGCCTTTCGATATGCTTCCGCATACACACCATCTTGAAACGCTTGTCTTGCTGGAGAAAAAGTGAAACAATCACAACAACCACAACAATCACAATTCAAATTCTTGCTTTTCTGAAATAATGTTGTATATTTGCAGTCGAATATCATAAATATGAAATACAATCTGACACATCATCACCATCATCAGCCGTAAAACGGACCATGGCAGTATGTGTCTCATGAAGATATTTTCAGGGTTTGCAATACTGCAAACCTTTTTTTTTGTATTATCATTGCTAATTCGTTATAAAACATGGAAAAACTGAAGATAGCCATACAGAAAGACGGCCGTTTAAGTGAAAAATCACTCGAGCTGATCCGGGAATCAGGTATCCGTCACAACCAGGACAGCAAAAGAAAACTGATCTCCATTGGTGAGAATTTCCCGGTTGAGATCCTGTATCTGCGGGACGATGACATACCGCAATACGTGGCTGATGCTGTGGCTGATATCGGTATTGTGGGTGAGAATGAGGTCATGGAAAAGAACCGTAACGTGGAGGTGGTTGAAAGACTTGGTTTTGCCCGTTGCAGGCTGTCACTGGCCATTCCGCAATCCAATGAATACACCGGCCCTGTTTATTTCAGCGGTAAAAGAATTGCCACTTCCTATCCCCATATCCTCGGCAGGTACCTTGAGAAGAACAATATCCATGCTGAAATTCATGAGATCAGTGGCTCGGTTGAGATTGCCCCTGGCATTGGTCTGGCTGATGCCATATTCGACATTGTAAGCACCGGCAGTACCCTCATCAGCAACCGGCTCAAAGAGGTGGAAGTTGTGGCCGAATCGGAAGCCGTTGTCATTGCATCACCCGGAGCCAGTGAAAACAAGAAAAAAATACTGAGCGACCTGTTATTCAGATTCAATGCCGTTCGCAAATCCAAAAACAACAAATACATCCTGCTGAATGCGCCCAATGAGAAACTGGATCAGATTGTAAAGTTATTGCCGGGTATGAAAAGTCCTACCGTCCTTCCTTTGTATGAAAAGGGATGGAGCTCAGTGCATTCTGTTGTAAATGAGAATGAATTCTGGGAAATCATTGATAAACTGAAAAAATTCGGCGCCGAAGGAATTCTGGTCATTCCTATTGAGAAAATGATCCTTTAGTCTGTTTTACCATGGAAATCATCCGTTATCCCGATAAATCAACCTGGTCCGGTTTATTAAAGCGACCCGTTCTGGACAGCCGGGAAGTCGATTCCCTGGTGATGCCCATTTTACTTGAAGTACGAAAAAGGGGCGATGGGGCTCTGCTGGAGTACACTAAAAAGTTCGACAAAGCAGATCTCCAAATACTTGCTGTCAGCGAGGAGGAACTCAATGCAGCAGACAAGATGGTTGACAGCGAGCTGAAAGATGCCATTGCCATTGCCATCAGAAATATTGAAACCTTTCACCAGGCTCAGCAGATCACTCCTGCGCGCATTATAACATCTGCCGGTGTTGAATGCTGGCAAAAAGCCGTTGCCATTCAAAAAGTAGGATTGTATATCCCCGGGGGAACTGCCCCCTTGTTTTCTACCGTGCTGATGCTTGCCATTCCCGCACGCATTGCCGGCTGTTCTGAGATTATACTTTGTTCCCCGCCCGACAGCCAGGGGAAACTGCATCCAGCACTGCTGTATGCAGCCAGAATTACGGGCGTGACACGGATTTTCAAGGTTGGTGGTGCTCAGGCCATAGCTGCCATGGCATATGGCACAACATCGGTCCCCAGGGTATACAAGATATTCGGCCCCGGAAATCAATATGTAACTGCAGCCAAACAGCTTGTATCCCGTGATGACGTCGCTATCGACATGCCTGCCGGTCCGTCTGAACTTGCCGTAATAGCTGACGATTCAGCCAATCCGGCTTTTGTTGCATCAGATCTTTTATCACAGGCTGAACATGGCCCCGACAGCCAGGTCGTGCTCATTACCACCAGTGTCATCGAAGCAGAAGCAACCATACAGGAATTGCAAAGGCAGTTGCAGGAGCTTCCGAGAAAGGAAATCGCTGAAAAATCATTGAAGCACAGCAGGATCATTGTTTTGAAAAGCATGGCCGAAGCCATTGACATGGTCAATGATTATGCTCCCGAGCATCTTATCATTGCGTCAGATGATGCTGCTGCAATAGCTGACAGTATCATCAACGCAGGTTCGGTGTTTCTTGGTCATTACACGCCGGAAAGTGCAGGTGACTACGCTTCAGGCACCAACCATACCCTTCCGACCAGCGGGTATGCCAGGGCATACAACGGAGTCAACCTGGATGATTTTGTGAAAAAAATCACTTTTCAGCAGATCACGCGTGAAGGGCTTCAAATGATCGGCCCGGCCATCATGAAAATGGCCGAGACTGAAACCCTTACAGCGCATAAAAATGCCGTAGCCATAAGGTTTAAATAATTCGATTATCCCAGCTATGTTCGATATCAACACATTAGTAAGAAATAACATACGGTCACTCGTACCCTATTCATCCGCCCGGGATGAATACCAGGGTGAGGAAGCCATATTCCTCGATGCCAACGAGAATCCTTTCAACACTCCGTTGAACCGTTACCCCGATCCGCAACAAATGAAGCTGAAAAGACGGATCGCTGAGCTCAAGGGAGTACCGATTGAACATATTTTTCTCGGAAACGGAAGTGATGAGGCGATCGACCTGCTTATCAGGGCGTTTTGTGA
Organism: Bacteroidales bacterium; assembly: GCA_041737175.1. Lineage (GTDB taxonomy): Bacteria > Bacteroidota > Bacteroidia > Bacteroidales > UBA10428 > UBA5072. The sequence goes on along the minus strand of JBGSSF010000030.1, from coordinate 12,698 downwards.
ACCGGGGACGGATAATATTGTCAGCATTAAACCCACCTATGGCATGTACAGGGTTTGTGCCGACATTAACCAGGTGGAATTCCGGGAAGCTTTGCTGAACAAAGATTACCAGGCCAATACACAGGCGCTTCTTGGCCTGGTCGATAACCGCAGCAAACTTATGTTCCTGTGTTCACCGAACAATCCGACTTCCAACAGCCTGGACCGTAATGATATACTTCTGCTTATCCGCAAATTCCCCGGTCTGGTGATTCTGGATGAGGCCTATCTTGATTTCTCTGCAAACCTTTCGATGATCAGTGAATTAAACAGGTTCCCCAATCTGGTGATCCTGCAGACCTTCAGCAAAGCTTGGGGAATGGCGGGCATCAGGTTGGGCATGGCTTTCGCCTCCAGGGAGATCATCACCCTCCTGAATCGCATCAAGTACCCTTACAATGTGAATGTGCTTACCCAGCGCGCCGCGTTGGATCACCTGCAGGAAACTGCGGGAAAAGACGCTTGGGTAAATATGATCCTTGATCAAAGAGGATGGCTGCAGAAAGAACTGGAGCAGCTCCCCATGGTCAGGAATATACTTCCCAGTGATGCCAACTTTCTGATGGTGAAGTTCGACAATCCGGGGAAGGTTTTTGAATACCTTATCGGGAAAAAGATCATCGTGCGCGATCGTTCCAAAGTGCCCCTTTGTGAAGGCTACCTGAGGATCACGGTTGGCAGCCCGGAGGAGAATCAAGGGCTGATCAACGCATTGCAGGATTTATTATCTTAAGAACCTGAATAACGCAAAACCATGAAGAAAGCGCTATTTATTGACCGCGACGGAACCCTGATCCGGGAACCTGAGGATGATTTTCAGGTGGATACACTTGAAAAGCTCGAGTTCATTCCGGGCGTATTCCGGAACCTACACAACATCCGTAAAAACCTGGATTATGAACTGGTCATTGTGTCAAACCAGGATGGCCTTGGCACGGCCGCTTATCCGGAAAAGGCTTACAGGACAGTACAGGAAAAGATGCTGAAAGCTTTTGAGAACGAAGGTATTACATTTGATGATGTGTTGATTGATAAGTCTTTGCCATCAGATCATGCGCCCACCCGCAAACCACGAACGGGCATGCTTACCAGGTATTTGCAGGGAGACTATGACCTCGAAAATTCTTTTGTTATCGGCGACAGGCACACTGATGTGGAACTGGCACGCAACCTTGGTTGCAAAGCCATATGGTTATCACCGGATGGCTTTTCGGATCCGCAGCAGGTTGCAGACAACAGATCAACCTGGATTGCCGGCACATGGGATGAAATATACCGTTTGGTAGCAATGGGCGTGCGTTCTGCTGTAGTGGAACGGAAAACTGCAGAGACCAGCATCCGGGTGGATCTGCAGATTGATGGTACTGGGAACCATGAAATCGCCACCGGTTTGGGATTCTTCGATCATATGATCAGCCAACTGGCCCGCCATTCAGGTTGTGATTTGAAGGTGCAGGTCAGTGGGGATCTCATCGTGGATGAGCATCATACCATCGAAGATACTGCGCTTGCGATCGGCGAGGCTTTCTTCCTCGCCCTGGGTGACAAACGCGGTATGGAAAGGTACGGATTTGCGCTGCCCATGGATGATTGCATGGCACAGGTGCTCATTGATTTCGGAGGAAGGCCCTGGCTGGTTTGGAACGCTGAATTCCACCGTGAAAAAATCGGCGAGATGCCTACCGAAATGTTCCTGCACTTTTTCAAGTCGTTTTCCGATGCTGCCCGCTGCAATTTGAATATCAAGGCAGAAGGGGCCAATGAGCATCATAAAATTGAAGCGATTTTTAAAGCCCTGGCAAGAGCTATCAGGATGGCAGTCCGGCGCGATGCCCTTGATCCGAATTTACCAACCACAAAAGGAATAATCTAAAACATGCCGAAAAGAAACCGAAACTCAGCCATTCTGCTCATCCACTGTCCCGATAATAAAGGGATCGTGGCCCAGGTTACAGGATTTATCAATGACAACAACGGTAACATCATTTCACTGGATGAACATGTGGACAGGCTGGACAAAGTATTTTACATGCGTATTGAATGGGAACTGGAAGGATTTTTGATCCCACAGGAAAAAATCGCTGATTTTTTCAGTACTCTGATTGCAGGCCGGTACAACATGACCTGGAATATTTATTTCAGTGACAGGCGACCCCGGATGGCAATCTTTGTATCCAAGCTTTCACACTGCCTGTATGATATCCTTTCACGCGTTCATGCCGGTGAGTTTGGCGTCGATATTCCGCTGATCATTGGCAACCATCCTGACCTGGAACCGGTTGCACGGCAATTCAGCATCCCCTTTTATTATTCTGAGAAGAATGAGGATAACAGGCTGCAACAGGAAATCCGGGAACTTGAACTGCTGAAACAACACCAGGTGACTTTTGTTGTACTGGCCCGATACATGCAGATCCTCAGCAGCCATTTCATCAGCCGGTATCCGAATGAGATCATCAATATTCATCATTCCTTTCTTCCGGCTTTTCCCGGGGCAAAGCCGTATCATTCCGCTTATGAACGGGGCGTGAAAATCATCGGGGCAACCAGTCATTATGTTACTTCGGAACTCGATGCGGGACCTATTATCGACCAGGACATTGTGCGTGTTTCTCATCGGGATTCGATCGACAGACTTATTCTGAAAGGAAAGGATGTTGAAAAGCTGGTGCTTTCACGCGCCATTCTCATGCATTTGCAAAGACGAACCCTGGTATACAACAACAGAACAGTTGTATTTAACTAAATATCCTGGTTCAGATAAAATGAATGTAGCCATCATCAAATACAACGCCGGCAATATCATGTCGGTCGATTATGCCCTGCAGAGGCTGGGTATAAATCCCCTTGTTACCGATGATCATGGGTTTATCCGGAACGCAGACCGTGTGATCTTCCCGGGTGTCGGTGAAGCCAGCACTACCATGCAATATCTGAAAGACAGGAAACTGGACCTTTTGCTGCCTGAACTGAAACAACCAGTGCTGGGAATCTGCCTGGGCCTTCAGCTCATGTGCCGCCTTTCCGAGGAAGGCAACACAAAATGCATCGGTATCTTTGAAGAAGAGGTCAGGAAATTTGATCTTCCGGCCAACGGAGAAGAAAGGTGGAAAGTTCCGCACATGGGCTGGAACACGATTTATGACCTTAAAACTCCATTGCTGGGAGGGGATCTCAGTAACCGGTTTGTATATTTTATTCACAGTTATTATGCTGTCGTCGGACCTGACACCGTTGCCCTGTGTGATTATACAGTGCCTTTCAGTGCTGCATTGCAGCGGGATAACTTTTATGCCACCCAGTTCCATCCCGAAAAAAGCGGGGAACCGGGTTATCAAATCCTGAAAAATTTTTTGGAACTATGATTACAATTATACCCGCGGTTGATATAATCGGCGGAAAGTGCGTTCGCCTTGAACAGGGCGATTACCGGTTAAAAAAGGTATATGAAGAGGATCCGCTTTCTGTAGCCATGCGATTTGAAGATCAGGGAATAAAAAGGATCCACGTGGTTGACCTTGACGGAGCAAGGGCTTCTCACATCGTGAACTATGGCACGCTTGAAAGGATTGCTTCAAAGACCAAACTGGTTGTGGACTTTGGTGGCGGCATCAAATCCGACAGCGACCTGCATATCGCATTTGACAGCGGCGCAGCCATGGCCGTAATCGGCAGTATTGCCGTAACCGACCGGGATCTTTTTCAGGACTGGTTGTTTGCTTACGGACCGGAGAAAATCATTCTCGGAGCTGATGTGAAGGAAGGCAGAATTGCCGTATCGGGCTGGACCGACATCACCGATATCGGCCTGGTGGATTTCCTTACCTATTATAAGGCTTTCGGCGTAAATCAGGTGCTATGCACCGATATTGCCCGGGATGGCATGATGAAAGGCTCTTCCGTAGAACTCTATAAAAAAATGGTCATTGATTTCCCAACCATGCGGATCATGGCCAGCGGAGGCATTTCATCCGTTGATGAATTGCACCAACTGAATGATGCTGGCGTGACAGGGGCGATAATAGGAAAGGCAATATATGAAGGTAAAATTAAATTGGAAGAGTTGAAAGAGTTTCTTTTATCATGATAGTTGTGATGGTTGTGATGGTTGTGATGGTTGTGGAAGTTAATGTTGTAGACTAATAACAACCACAACAACCACAACAACCACAACAACCGCAACAACCACAACAACCACAACAACCACAACAACCACAACAACTCCAAACCATGCTTGCCAAGCGAATCATACCCTGCCTTGATGTCCGTAACGGGCAGACTGTCAAAGGAATCAATTTTGTCAACATCCGTGAAGTGGGTGATCCCGTGGAAATGGGCGCTGCCTATGCCGAACAGGGTGCCGATGAACTTGTGTTCCTCGATATCACAGCCAGTCATGAAGGCCGGAAAACTTTCGTGCAGCTCGTTAAACGCATTGCCGTTCATTTAAATATCCCTTTTACAGTGGGCGGTGGAATAGGCGCGCTCACCGATATCGAAGCGCTGCTTGCCGCAGGAGCCGACAAGGTATCGCTCAACACCGCAGCTATCCGCACACCGGAGCTTATTGACCGGATGGCGCTGAACTTTGGAAGTCAGTTTGTAGTGGTGGCCATTGATGCCAGGGAAGAAGGGGGTAAATGGACTGCCTATATCAATGGGGGCAGAATACCCACTGAAAAAGAATTGTTTTCCTGGGCCAGGGAGTGTGAAGATCGCGGCGCAGGAGAAATCCTGTTTACGTCGATGAACCATGACGGAACCAAAAACGGCTTTGCCTGCGAGGCACTGGCAAGGTTATCAGACTCCCTTTCCATCCCGGTGATTGCATCAGGCGGCGCCGGCAATATGGAGCACTTTGCCGAGGTGTTCACCAATGGGAAAGCAGATGCCGGACTGGCAGCAAGTATCTTTCATTTTAATGAAGTAACCGTGCCCCAGCTAAAATATTACTTAAGGGATCGCAACATACCGGTCCGTTTATAATTAAATTTGCCAATCTCCTAAACAGCTAAACAGCTCAACCCCTAAACCGCTAAACCCCTAAACATCTATTGTATGTCTGAAAAAAGTATTGATTTTCTTATCACCCTGCAGGACATTATTGATAGCCGCAGGAATGAAATGCCTGAGAGATCCTATACAACCAACCTTTTCAGTCAGGGTATCAATAAAATTGCCCAAAAGGTCGGGGAAGAAGCTGTTGAATTAATCATCGAAGCCAAGGACGATAACAGGGCCCTGTTCCTCAATGAATCGGCGGATCTTTTATATCACTTACTGGTATTGCTGACAGCCAAAGGCAGCCGGATTGAGGATGTGATTGAAGTCTTAAAGGAGAGACATCATGCTTAAAATAATGATCAGGCATTGCTTCCGGTTGATTTGCTATCCGGCAGTTGCTTTTCTGCTATTATTTTCATGCCGGTCAAATCATCGGGAAACCAATGCTATACCTGCTGATATCGTTACCCATACTGCCCCAAGGGAAAAGCCGGTAGATTCATTATTGACTGAAGAAACCAAAGCCCTCTGGATCAATCTGAAAAAACTTCAGGGCAGGGGAGTTTTATTCGGTCAACAGGATGCCACAATATCAGGAGTCGATTGGAAAAACCAGGCAGGAAAGTCCGATGTGAAGGAAATCACAGGAACTCACCCTGCCCTTTACGGATGGGAAATTGCAGGAAACGCCGCAGGTGCAAACATCGACAGCATATCCCTGGACAGCATTCAGCAAAGAATGATCGGGGCTTTTGACCGGGGTGCTGTTAACACAGTCACCTGGCACCTGAACAACCCATTGACCGGCGGAACAGCCTGGGATGTGACCCAGGCCGTCAGGTATATCTTGCCCGACAGTAATTTGCATCTGCAATATAAGCTTGAATTACAGAGAATTGCCACGTTCTTCAGCCAGTTAAGAAACGCATGGGGTGTCCAGGTGCCTGTCATATTCAGGCCTTTCCAGGAAAACAACGGCAACTGGTTCTGGTGGGGAAAGGGACATTGCACAGCAGATGAATACATACAATTATGGCGTTTTACGGTGAGTTACCTGCGCGACTCGCTGCACGTGCATAACCTTTTGTATACCTATTCCACCGATATGTTTGATTCACAGGAACAATACCTTGAAAGGTATCCCGGAGACGCATGGGTGGATATCCTCGGATGCGAGAATTACTGGGATTTCCAGACAGGGATATCCATATCGAATGGAATAAATCAACTCAGAATGCTTGTCACCATGGCCAACCAGAGAAAGAAACTTGCTGCGCTCACGGAATGCGGGTTTGAAGGTATCCCGGTAAGGAACTGGTGGACGCAGTTTTTACTCAAGCCCATCCGGGAAGATTCATTGGCGCGAAATATTTCTTATCTCATGGTGTGGCGCAACAGTAACCGGAAACATTACTTTACGCCGTTCCCCGGACAAAAAAGCGCAGCTGATTTCCTGGTTTTTGAGCAGGATACGTTTACGATTTTTGAGCGGGATCTTAAGAATATTTATTTATCGGAGTAGCAATGTCCCCTTGTCCCCTTGTCCCCTTGTCCCCTTGTCCCCTTGTCCCCTTGTCCCCTTGTCCCCCTAATTCTTCCTACAACCTCTCCCTCAACATCTCCACCAGCTCTTCCTCTTCAAATTTCACAGGGTTGGCCTTATGATCCGTATTTCCAGCGATTTTTTCCAGATCGGCAGGATTAATTCCAAACTCACCCAGGCGTTGGATATTCAGACTTTCTGTAAGTTCGTCAATATAATCAGCAACAAATTTCATATGCCACCGAAGATTCTTATCATGCCTTCCGGATAACAGGGTACCCAGTGAACCGTATTTTTCATGCGCCTGTGTGATCTCATCCTGTCGCAGAAGAGATTTGATATTGTGCCGGTTCACCACGCCCATCATGGTACCGCAAATTACACCATGGGGAACCTGAAAAAAACCACCCACGGATGAAGCGTACCCATGTATCAGTCCCAATCCGGCATTTGCCAAGGTTATGCCCGACAACAGAGATGCATACGCCATGCCTGATCTGGCCCCGATATCGTCGCCGCTCGTCACGGCTTTTATCAGATTTGAATGGACCATCTTGATCCCTTCAAGGGCCAGCGCATCGGTAACCGGAGCGGATTTAACCGACAGGTAGGATTCCATAAGTTGGGTGAAGGCATCCATTCCGCTTGAGGCGGTTATGCCGGGAGGGCAGGCCAGGGTAAGTTCAGGATCAACAAGCGCTATATCGGGCACCAGGTTTTCGTGACGTAGCGAACGCTTGTATCCCTGCGCGCCTGTTTCTGAAAGCACCGCATTGGCAGTGGCTTCACTCCCTGTTCCGGAGGTGGTAGGTATGGCAACAAAAAACTTTTTTATTCCGGGATGCGCCTGGGTTCCCACTCCTTCCAGGTAATTCCTGACGGTCTCGTCAATCGGCAACATGGCCGAAACAGCCTTGCCGGCATCAACCACACTGCCTCCGCCAATGGCAATGACCAAATCCAGGTTGATGGATCGGTAACGCTTCACAATCCGGTCAATGTCAGAAGGTGAGGGCTCTTTTTCAATCCTGTCGAAATGTAATGAAAACCCTTCATTCTCAAGTAGAAGATATGTCCTGCCCAGAACAGGATAAAGCTTATGTGAATGTCCGCCGGTAATAATCAGGATATGCCGGCCCAGGGTTTTAAGCAGGCCGGGAAGTCCCTCTGTCTGTCCCTTACCGAACAGGATCCTGGGTGTACGGATCAGATTGAATTGACTTACCATTGGGATTTTTCAAGCGGAGAAACAACGATGTGTTTTTCACCGCGCCTGGGCTGAGCCATCCAGTCAGCCACCGTATCACGCCACATGTGATAATGTGCGGTTTCTTTATGCGCTGCAACTGCTTCCTCCGACTCAAAAGCTTCATAAAAAACGAACTTGGCCGGATTCCCGGCATCACGAAGTATATCGAACCGAAGGTTTCCCGGTTCTTTCACCGAATTCTTCCGGTTCTCCATAGTCGCTGCCACAAAAGCATCAACAAAGGGTTCTTTGACCCATACATGAACCAAGGTTACGATCATAGACTAATTTTTTATCAGGGTTAATTCATCCAATATCCAGTCTGCATCCGCCACTTTATCGATGACAAAAAGCACATACCGGATATCCAGAGAAATGTTGCGACAGATGGATGGGTCATAGGCATAATCACTTACCGTGCCCTCCCAGTTGCGGTCGAAATTGATTCCTATCAGATTCCCCTCAGCGTTGAGCACCGGGCTTCCCGAGTTACCACCGGAGGTATGGTTGGATGCGATGAAGCATACCGGGACCTTGTCACCCATGGTATAGGCACCAAAATCACGGTTGCTGTATACCTCCTTTAATTTCTCCGGGACCAGGTAGTCGGCAACCTGAGGGTCCTCTTTTTCCATTATTCCGTCAAGTGTTGTGTAGTGCATGTAATGAATGGCATCCGATGGTTCGTATCCCTCTACCCTTCCATAGGCCAGGCGCATGGTAAAATTGGCGTCAGGATACAGGATCCGTGAGGGATTCATGGCCATCATGCCGGACAAATACTTACGGTACAGCCGGTTCAGTTCCCGGTTCAGACTGTCTGTTTTTCTGTAAACATCAATCGCCATGGTCCTGCTGAAATCACGGTGCATTATGACGAGCGGATCCGTAATTAACTTTTTACGAATATTCTCCGGGGACTTATCAAGAAGCCTCAGATACTTTATACTATCGGTGAAAACACTCTGATTAAAGACATTTTCGATAAATGCCTGGTAATTCCCGCCAAAGTCCGAGCTGATCCGGTCAAAGAATTCAGGATGGTATTGAGGCAGCGTATTCCCGGCATAAATGGCCAGCAGGGATGGTAATATGCGCTGATCAATGGTCAAAGCCTCGGACGCGAAAAAACCTGTTCCCCTTTGTTTCATTTTTTGCAGGGCTGCTTTTTTATGCTGTTCCGATGAATCGGGAAGGGAATAATAATCTGTCTGTGCACGGTTAACCAAACTGAAAACCTCCACAGAATTCATTAATTCATTTCCCAGATCATTCGTGACATACAAAGGCTCATACATGGTATAGATTTTCTCAAATTCATCCATCAATGCAGAATACCCGGCGGTATCCATTGGTAGATCGTCTGCCCAGGCATCAAAACTGTCCTCAAGAAGCTCTTTTTTCCTGACTGCATCTGTACGTTCCACCCCTTTGGTAACGCCTATCCACTTTTTCCAGGCATTGCTGGCACCCACATAACGGCCTGAGTATCTCAGACGTTCCTCGGGGCCTTTTGCCATTTCATCTTCCAACGCATTCAGGCGCAAAGTTCTCATTTCAATTTTAGCAGGCAATGATTTTTGGGAAATCATCCGCAAGGCATCTGAAGTCAAATATTCATCGGTCCTGCCGGGATAGCCCAAAACCATGGTGAAATCTCCTTCCTTTACCCCGTTAACAGAAATTTTGAGATGTTTTTTGGGCTTATACGGAACGTTATCAGGTGAATAAGGAGCGGGGTTATTATCTTTGTCAGCATATATCCGAAACAGGGAAAAATCACCGGTGTGGCGGGGCCAGATCCAGTTATCGGTATCACCCCCGAACCTGCCTATGGCTTCAGGCGGAGCCCCCACAAGACGCACATCATGGAATACCTCGTAAACAAAAAGGTAATACTCCCTGCCAAAATAAAATGATTTGATTTCCGATTCGAAATGCGTGCCAGCAATGGCATCCTTCTGCAATCGGGAAAGCCTGGCAACCACCTGTACGCTTCTATCCTCTTCTGAAAGGGTATCGGGTATGCCGGACAAAACCTTTGTGGTTACGTTCTCGATTCGTACCAGAAAAGTGACTGACAATCCAGGATTAGCAAGTTCTTCGGATTTCGATCCGGCCCAGAAACCATCGGCCAGGTGATTTTTCTCCACAGTGCTGTGGGATTGTATCCTGCCATAACCACAGTGATGATTTGTGATTAAAAGTCCATCGGGCGATATTACCTCTCCTGTGCATCCTCCGCCAAAAATGACAACCGCATCCTTGAGGCTTGCCTGATTGATGCTGTATATTTCTTCGGGGCTCAGCCGCAGGCCCTTTTCCTGCATATCTTTGTAATTCAGACTATCGAGCAGCAGAAGATTCCACATTCCTTCACCGGCACGAATATCAACTAGTACATTGGCACACATCAGCAACCACAGCAAATACTTCATGAATTATACGGTTTAGTTTCTTCAATCTTGAATCTTCAATCTTGAATCTTAGATCTTAGATCTTAGATCTTAGATCTTATCTTCAATCATCTTAACCAGTTCACAATAAAGCCTCTGTACCGGAAGTCCCATCACATTAAAATAGGATCCTTCGATTCTTTCTACGCCGACATATCCTATCCACTCCTGCACGCCATATGCGCCGGCCTTGTCATAAGGTTTGTATTTATCAACATAAAACCGGATCTCTTCCTCTCCCAGCTTTCGGAAAAAAACCTTTGAACTGGCATGGAATACGGTTTCCCTGTCAATGCTTTTAATGCAGACACCTGTAAAAACCTCATGCATGTTACCTGAAAGCTTCATCAGCATGTTCACAGCATCTTCGTAATCAACCGGCTTGCTGATAACCTCACTTTCAAGCCATACAATGGTATCTGCAGTGATCAGTATGGTTTCGGGACCGATCAGGGATTCATAGAAGGCTGCCTTGGCTTTTGCAAGGTAAACCGGAATCTCTTCTGCCTTTAATACTGCGGGATAAACTTCATCCATTTCAAGATGGTTGACAATCCTGAAATTCAAGCCGATTTCTTTCAGAAGTTGCTGCCTTCGCGGTGATTTAGATGCCAGGATTATATCACAGGCGTTCAGTTTGTTCAGCACTTCCGGGGTTGTCATGACATGGAACGGATGACAAGGTTCACAACCACCATATAGCCCAATCCGGCCAGCATGACAAGCTTCAAAACTGAGCTGGCGCGATGCCACGAATTTCTGTCGCGATACCTGAACAGCACAAATAAAACATACAACAGCGGAATGATAAGTGCAACCAAAAAGTACAACAGGGTAATGGTATCGGGGATGAACAGCATCCAGGCAAGCAAAAGCATAACAATGGTTAGAAGAATGAAGGCTGCGGTTATCCAGCGGGCAGCGGGCATCCCCCAGGCAACCGGAATGGTTCTCTTACCATAGGCTTCATCACCTTCGAAGTCTTCGGCATCCTTGACTATTTCTCTGGTCAGATTGAGCAGGAAGGCAAACAGGGAGAAACCGAGCACCCAAATCAGCAAATATTTTGTTAGAGGATTAACATCTGATCCATAATTACTTGCCAACAGGGGCAATTCAAAAAGAAGCACCAGGAAAGGCACCATGGCTGTCATTAATGCCACTATGATATTGCCCAGAATCAATTCGCGTTTATACGTGGTGGAATAGAACCAGAGCAAACCGCTGACTATAAAGAAAACCAGGCCAAGGTACAACTGTTCTGACCTGAATGCCACCCAGCATCCCAGAATCACTCCGATAATACTGAAAACCAAATGGTAAGCCATGGCGTGCCGTGGATAAATCAACCTGCCAACGATCAGTGATTGTGGCTTATTCACGCGATCCAGCTTACGGTCGAAATAGTCGTTAATGGCATACCCTCCCGCAGTGATACATACAGTTGCCAAAACCAAAAGTATGAAAAGCCCTGTGGGAAGTTGCGGTTCCATATGCGCCTTTTTAAGCAGCGGAACCAAAACGCATTGCCTTACCAGCACCTGGCTGGCAGCCACTATCAGCAGGTTAGGCCACCGGAGTAACCTCAATAAGGCCAAAGTATGATTCAGCATCCTTACCATGTAAAGGAAAAATCATTCATCCATTTTCCATGCAGACGGAGGACCTGTTCAATTACATCACGCACACATCCCTCTCCGCCATTCCTGTGAGAAGTATAAAATGACAAGTGCCTGATTTCTTCGGCAGCGTCGGCGGGACATGCCGGAAAACCAGACTTTTTCATGACTTCGTAATCGGGCAGATCATCACCCATGTATAAAATATCCGCCGGCTGAAGTTGATATTTTGCCAAAAATGTATCAAAGGCTGCGATCTTATTGGCGCTTTTCATGAAAATATCTTTAACCCCAAGACTTTTGAACCTTTTACGTACCATTCTTGAAGTGCCTCCCGTGATTATGGCAATGGGATAACCCATCTTGACCGCGTGCTGAACGGCAAAACCATCTTTGATATTCATCATCCTGATGAATTCACCACCGGGATGCAACATGACTGCTCCATTGGTAAATACGCCATCCACATCAAATGCAAAGGCCTTAACTCCATGCAGCAACTTTTTGATTTCGGGCATTATTCAGAAATTGGAAAAACAAAAATAATGAATTCTTGGAATAGTGAAGAGTAATGAGTGATGAGTCATGAGTGATGAGTGGGTGAAGAGTCTTGGGTAGAGAGTGTGCCACACCCAAACTCATGCCCTTTGTCGATGCCTGAAATATGTTGACCAAAAAAACGGTTAACATTATGTCAAAAGTAGGAATTTTAGATCAAAATCAGCGAGTTCTCTTTAATCGTCGTTTCAGCGAAGATTTTAAAAAAAGTAAAGTTAAAGAACTCGAAC
>JBGSSF010000007.1:0-39414 GCA_041737175.1 Bacteroidales bacterium | reverse complement strand
GCTGAGCGGCGAGATGAAAACATTCTTATTCCTGTCTTCACTTTTATTGATCGTACGGAACATATCAAATCCGAATGCGTTGTTAGCCAATACAAGGGATTTCTGACGAGGGGTAAGGGAAACCTGCACCAGTTCCCTGTTCTCAGTTGATTTTTCATCTTTTGAACAACCGGCCATTACGGCCATTATAATCAGACATGAAATATAAATCCGGCTCATAGTGTTTGTTTTTTATATGGATGGGAAGAGGGCAGGAATGGTTGCTTCAAAAATATAAAATTTGAAGGGATCAGAATATAACCGGCATATGAAATCGGCGAAGTTCTGTATTCTGGTCGATTATATCCAAAATGAAACACGTAAATTACTCTATATCTGAATTATAATATACTAATTTGAACAAAAAATCCTTCAAATCCTTCAAAAAGTTTCCATTTTTTTTAGAAAGGGATGTGGGAAATTTATCATACCAAAGTCCATTCCATGATCGAAAAGGCCCTTTTACTCATTTTGTCCCAGCTCAACCAGTATATTGTACCCCTCGCCGGCGGAGACGAAGTGGTATTGGGCAATGTTTCGCTTGCGGATGCGCCCGACCAGAACGATCTGAAAGATAAGGTTGTGGTGGGTGTGGTAAATATTGAGGAAGAGAGCACACTGAAAAACACGGTAAATCATGTGAGACAGGGTACGGGACAACAATTTCACCAGACTCCCATTTATCTTAACCTGTACGTACTTTTCTGCTCACATTACCCGAATTCCTATGAAACAGCACTTAAGCGCTTATCCAGCGTTATAGAGTTTTTCCAGTTCAGAAAAGCGTTCAGCATAAATTCTTCGCAGCCCATTCCGGCAGTACTCGACCTGACAAAACCAGATGACGCTGATCTTTCTGTAACACTCGATCTGTATACGATGACATTCGAACAGCTGAATCACCTCTGGGGATCCCTTGGCGGGAAACAAATGCCTTCGGTCCTTTATAAGATACGCCTGGTTAAGATCCAGTCCAATTCAATGTTCAGGGAGGTTCCCCTGATTGAGGAAATCCAAAATAACCTGGCAAACCTTTAATATCCTGCTATGCCATTTTCTGACACCATATATTACAGGAAACTCTTTGAACTCCGAATCCTTCATGAGTATTACCTGATCAGCGACAGTGCCCGGAATTTCTTTTTTTTAGACGATGTTACAAGAGAAAAAGGTCTTAATAGTTTAATTATAAATCACCGGTATGATATCTGGAAGGACCTGGTAATTGAGCCTACCCAGGCATCAAGAAAGTTAATGGATGGCAGGCATATACGGTTTGCGGGAACGAAGACCGGATTTGTTCTGGGTGTCCGGGTGAAAACTTCAAATAACAAGTATTACCCGTTCATTGACCAGGGAAATGATCCGCTCATCTTTCATATCCGTATCCTTAACCCGGCTTTCAGGAATTATACTTCACTCCGGCTAAACTCAACCGTTGCCTCACAATATTTTTTTTCAAATTCTGACCCGCTGTCCTCACTTTTATATCCATCCTTGTCATCACCTGTCAGTGATTTTGCATCCGGGCTGTTTTATGAACAGGGTGACCTGGCAAATATCGGAGGTGTGACCCTGGAAGCACTGACGCGCACCACCAGCGACCAGGCTTCTGACTGGACCGTGTCAAATTCCACAGGTGTTGCCCATGAGGGAGATCGCCTGCTGCTGCCGGCAAAATTCACCTATTCGTTTAGCCGTGCCATTGCTGTAAGCCAGGCGGATTTTACCCTGAAAACAATAAACGGGGATATTGTCAAGTCGATCCATGCAGCATCACCCGGCAGGCTTGATAAGGTCTTTCTCAATTTTTCAGACGCCTTGTTGCCCGGTCAGGTTTATTATGTTCTCGAAGTGACCGGAGATAACGGATATCATGAGACCCGCAGGATATTTCCTTCAGATGACCTGTGCCAGCCATCCGGTCTTGGTGCTGTGGAAATTTTAAATACAAGCGATAATAACGGTTTCAGCCTGTTCGATTTTGACGGGAGCCTGAAACCTGTTTTACCTGTATTTGAGATCCGGCTGAAAAGCAGGGTCACTTACTGGAGATACCGCTCAAACAATGGCATCCGGTTCAAGACTTCACCCAGAACCAATCCATACCTGGTTGCCGACAATGGTTCCCTCAGAACCAGGAAACCGGTTGTGATGGCAGCTTCACCCCTTGAATTCAGGGATACCAATCCCGCCATTGCCAGCGTATATCTGCCCAACCCGGCCGATCAGTCGTTAAAAACCGATAGCGGCGGCATCCTTTATTCGGATATTTATGTTCCTGTCATTAAGGATCTTATACTTGAAGATGTTTGATGTTTAATTGTATTAAAAAGTAAATATATGCAAGAATACAAAACACCGGGAGTGTACATTGAAGAGATTCCGCATCTCCCACCATCCATTGCCTCTGTTGAAACAGCGATCCCTGCCTTTATCGGGTATACCGAAAAAGCGCAGTGGAAAGCAGCCGGTGATCTGACCAGGAAACCCTGGCGCATTACTTCATTACTGGAGTATGAGCAATTTTTCGGCTATCCCGATCCCGAAAAGGAAAGCCTGTCTGTTGCCTTTACCACGTCCGGTTCACGAACCGAGATCAATGGAAAGGTGGATGAAACCAAACGCTCGAAGTTCCTGATGCATTATTCGCTGCAGATGTTCTTCGCGAATGGCGGCGGTCCATGCTGGATTACCTCGGTAGGCGATTATCAGTCCTCCGGAGGGGTTATCCTTGCACAGGATCTTAAGGATGGCCTGGCAGTGGTTGCCCGGATCAACGAAGTCACGCTTCTTTCTTTTCCCGATGCATTTAACCTCGATTCTGTAACCGACTACTATGATGTGCATAAGGAAGCTATTGATCAGTGTGTAGCGTTGCAGGACCGGTTTACAGTGCTGGATGTATACCATGTCGCCGACAATGGCGACAGGTGGGAGGAAGACGTTAAACTGCTGCGTAACACGTTGGCAGGTACCACAGATGTGCTGAAATATGCTGCCGTATATTTTCCCTGCATTTATACGGGAGTTGATTTTAGTTATAAGAAAACAGGCAGCGTTACCGATGACAATGACCAGGCGATCGTAATCGACGGCTTTTCGGGAGGGGCGACACTGGCTGAATTGAAAAAAGGGAGCAATGCTGAGTATTTTCAATCGAAAAGCGCCCTTGCCAATATCCAGATGCTGATGCCTGCTTCACCCGCCATTCTGGGTATCTATGCCCAGGTAGACAATGCGAGGGGTGTTTGGAAAGCCCCGGCCAATGTGAACATTGATAATGCCATATCTCCCCAGTACCTGATCACTCATGATGAACAGAAGGATCTCAATGTAGATGCGGTAGATGGGAAATCCATCAATGTCATCCGCAAATTTGAAGGACGTGGTCCTGCAATCGTTTGGGGTGCCCGCACGCTTGCCGGAAATGACAATGAATGGCGCTACATTCCTGTACGGCGGTATTTCAACATGGTGGAAGAATCAACAAAAAACGCCACGGAACAGTTTGTTTTTGAACCGAACGATGAGAATACCTGGGTACGGGTAAAATCAATGATCCAGAATTATCTGACACAGCAATGGAAATCCGGTGCCCTGATGGGTGCTTCAACCAAGGAGGCATTCTTTGTACATGTGGGATTGGGCGAGACCATGACGGAACTTGACCTGTTTGAGGGCCGGATGATTGTGGAAATAGGACTTGCTGTTGTGCG
The DNA here is from genome assembly GCA_041737175.1 of Bacteroidales bacterium. GTDB lineage: Bacteria > Bacteroidota > Bacteroidia > Bacteroidales > UBA10428 > UBA5072. The sequence goes on along the minus strand of JBGSSF010000007.1, from coordinate 35,656 downwards.
GCCTGCAGAGTTCATTATTCTGAGGTTCATGCACAAAATGCTGCAGGAATCATAATGAATAACCATTAAATGAAGGAAAGAATATGACTGTACAACAAATACCAGATAAACCAGATCAGCATGATGATGGTTGCAAGGACTGCAAGGACATGGACAATGCCACCCAGGTAAGCATTAATGCAAGCCGGCAGTTACTGTGTGCTTTACTCTACGATTCCAAAGGTCTCGTTGTCAAATCACAGACCCGGTTCGACGGTGAAAATGACCTGTATAATGAAAAGAAGTGTATTTTCATTAAAACGGAGGAAAACTATCAGCGATACCGGAATTTTGACATTACGGCCGGAACTGAACTGATTCAAACCAACGATATGATGAAGGTCAGCGTTGGTCAGCTGAAGGATTGGAATAAAACCCTGAATGCCACGCTGAATAACCTGTTTAGACAGATCAAGGACATTAAGGGCAAGTTTTCCGATCTGAAGGATGCCGCGTACAAACTAAATAACGCGTACAATGAACAATGCAATTCCGCACAACGGAAAGCGTTAACGGGCAAAACCAGCGAAAACTGCGACGATCCGCAGAAACCGCCTGAACCCTGCAAGGACGCAGGCAGCCAGATCGACCAGCTGATCTGCATACCGAAAGGGCTTTATGAAGATGCAGGATTAATCCTGAAAGCTTCTTCCGATGTCATCGGAATACAGATCTTTTCAAATGTTGATACGCTCGACCAGCTGCAGAAGGACCTCGCTGAAAAATCGGCAACATTTAAAAAGCACATAAACGATACGATGAAACTGCACAAGGCAGACATGGAAAAATTGCAGGATGAGCTTGTTGTCTCTGTTAAAACAATTACCCAGTCAGCCATTGAACGCAATACACAGCGGGCAAACTTCGAGGGATACTATGATGCCACCGAATTCCTGTGCTGTCCTCCATGTGACTGCGTGCCATCGGAGAATGACAATAACGATAACAGGCACGAGGAAAAGGGCTGCGATGAATTATGCCAGCCAAGACTAAAAGACTGTGAATCGCAGATATGTGAGATCTGTGATGATGTGAAAACAACATTCTGCTGTAAACCAGACGATACGGATCCAGGCAAAAAGCCGGAAGTTAACTATCCTAAAAAATCTATGTAGCCATGCTTACCAGACATAATTATATTGATATTGACAATAACTGGGACCAGGAAACCATACTTGAATGCTGCCAGAAACAGCCGGCTGATGATTCAAACTGTAATGAATGTTGTTACGACAACTGGCAGGATGAATTGAAAAAAGTGGCTTCGGATTTTTATAAGGCAGTAGAACTGGCCCAGCAGCTTCAGAATAAACTCAGTTTTGTAACAGCCAGGCGTGACAGGTACAAGACATGGATCGATGAGCTGATCAAAGCCGAAAACCTTTCGGCAGAGGTTTGTTACCAGCTAAAGTTGATCGCCCTTCAATCAGACAAAATATGGTTTAATTCATGCAAGTCAGTGCAGGCGGTCGAAATATTATTTTGCATGATCCGCGACATATTCAATCAGATCGACAATATCAAATTGATTTATGACAGCCTTCAAACATGCATCACCCGGGTCAACGATCCTTCGCTGATCCCGAACCAGGGAATTCTTCAGCATCTCAGTGATTACAAGCTAAAACTCGATGCTGTGATCAAGTTGAGGGATGAAATCATGAAGAGCATCATTGATGCTATCCGCCTTTCGAATCTGATCCGGAATAATATATCCACAAAGAATTGTCCCGACGCCAATGCCAACTTTAATCCATGTACGCCAACTGACGAACCTTGCGTATCAATCGAAGGGGAGGCCTATTACGGATTCAAAACGATTATTTGTGAATGGTATAATGCATTCGCATGTGATACCGATTGTTCGGAATCTCCTGCTCAGCAAGGTCATGAAAAATACGGTCATTCCAGGTCAGTTCAGCAGCAACAGCCCCCGTCATCTTCCTCCGCAGAGGAGTGCATACTGGAACCAACTTTTGATTTTCCTGTATGCAAAAATACTTTCAAAGGGGAGGTGGAAGGATGGCTTCAGAGCGATGAGGAAATGATCAAAACGCTGACCGGTCAGCTGAACACGGTGAAGATCGACAGAGAAACTCTCCTGGCATGTAAAACAAGCCTTGAAAACGCTATTAAGGCCACTGACCCGGCTTTGAGATGTAAATAGACAATTGCGAAAAATATAAAACTCTGAAAAATGGCAGACGATCCAAAAAAGAATTATCCGCTTCCCAAATTCCATTTTCAACTGGAATGGGGAGGTACACGAGTAGGATTTACCGAAGTGACAGGCCTCGATTTTGAAACCACCCCGATCGAATATCGCGAAGGAAGCAGCCCGGTATACCATAAGACCAAGCAGCCCGGTCTAACTAAATACAGTGACATTACGCTTAAACGAGGGACTTTCCTGGGCGATTTCGAATTTTTCCAGCTTTGGAAAAAGACATTTATGTTCCAGGAAGGAAAGGAAAAATTCAGAAGGGATGTCAACATCAAGCTGCTTGATGAGGAGCACAAGCCCGTCATCACCTGGGCACTGACAAAGGCCTGGCCAACTAAAATCCAATCTACCGACCTGAAGGCGGACGGAAATGAGGTGGCTATTGAAACAATGGTACTTGTGCATGAAGGGTTGACCATTGTTGAAGCAAAATAACCTAAACAGGGAGGCTGCAGAATGCCTGAGAATTTTTATCAAACCGTCAACTTTCATTTCAAGGTAGAATTCAATCTGGGGAAAGACGATATCGATATGCGGTTCCAGTCGGTCTCCGGGCTTGATACGGTATTAGACACTGAGACGTTTAAGGAAGGAGGGGAGAACCGTTTTGAACATGTTGTACCTGTGCGGAGAAAGTACGGTCCTCTGGTCCTGAAGCGGGGCCTGATAAAACCTTCCGATTCGGGCATTACAGCCTGGCTTAAGAAAGCCTTTGACGATGAAAATGTCGTCCCATTGCCTACAGTAGTCATTAAACTGCTGAATGAGCAACATCAGCCGCTGATGAGCTGGACTGTCAATAATGTTTGGCCGAGGAGCTGGAAAATAGGCGAGCTGAATGCAGAACAGGGTGCCGTATTGATTGAAACCCTTGAATTAAATTATAACCGGTTGTTATTGTCAAATCCATAAGCCCATGCCGATCGAGATCAGAGAACTGGTAATCAAGGCTACGATTGTACCCGAAGGAGCGGGCAGTCAGGCGGCCTCCGCTTCTTCTTCGGGAAACAACAACGTTTCGCCGAATGAAGAAATGATCAATACCTGTGTTGAAAAAATCCTTGAAATCCTAAAACAGAAAAATGGCCGGTAGTCCTTCCCATATGTTATCCAAACTGATTATCCACTCCTTTGAAAAGAATGATTTCAAAAAGGAAGATGCCAAACTTACGTTCACAACACCCATTAATCCGGAGACCTTTACAAAAACGAACCACATTGAGTTGGATACAAGCCGCGGGCATGGTCAGCCGGGTACCAATCCCAAATACAAATCCACTGCACCTGAGGAACTGAAAATTGAATTTGTGCTTGATGGTACAAAAACAATGGAAGGTTATGTAGAGAAATATAAAAACATGGAAGTGACGGAGCAGATTAAGAATTTTACGGATTGTGTATATAAATATGAAGGCAAGATCCACCGTCCGCGCTTCCTGATCGTTCACTGGGGCAGCGAGATCAGATTTCCGGGGGTATTGTCACATATGGATATCAATTATTCGTTGTTCAGTCCGAATGGCAATCCCCTTCGTGCAAAGATCACCGCCACTTTTATAAAATATGAATCAGATCAGGCAATCACAGCGGCCGCCAGGATGAGTTCCCCCGATCTGACGCATTTCCGTACCGTACGAGCCGGTGACCGGCTTGACCTGATGTCATCTGCTATTTATAATGATCCCGGTTTACTGATGCAGGTAGCCAGGGTAAATGACCTGGTTTCCCTGAGAAGGATCCAAGCCGGGAAGGAACTGTTTTTTCCTCCGATCGATAAAAATGAAGCCTGATGGACGAATTGTTGATACCGAATCCAGCCAAATATGATGTTGCAACCTTTAACATCCTTGTTAACGGCAAAGAAGTGGATCCTTCCCTGCAGCTGATGTCTCTTTCCATTCTGAAGGAAGTCAACCGTGTTTCTCTGGCCAGCCTCGTTTACCGCGACGGGGATGCAGCTGAAAGAAAATTTGAAGTCAGTAATCGCAATGATTTTATTCCGGGAAATAAAATACAGATTAACATAGGCAGGGATGCAAAAAATTCCCAGGCCTTCAAAGGCATTATTACACGGCACGCAGTGAAAGTAAAGGCAAATGGAAACAGCCAGTTATTTATCGAATGCCGCGATGAATCTGTTAAGATGACCCTTGGCAGGCATAGCCGGTATTTCGAAAATACCAAGGATGACCGTGTGTTTGATGAGCTGATCTCCGGCTATGGATTGAAATCTGACCCGGAAAGCACAAAGCTGACACACAAGGAACTGGTACAGCATCATATTACCGACTGGGATTTCCTGCTGCTCCGGGCCGAAGCAAACGGCATGCTGGTGCTGGTTGATGATGGTACCATAAAAGTATCCAGGCCAAAGATCAGTGATAAGGAAACACTTCAGGTCAATTACGGATCCTCTGTGCTTGAATTCGAATCGGAGATCGATGCCCGTTACCAGTACAAAGAGGTTAAAGCCACCTCGTGGGACTACAGCAATCAGCAGTTGTTCGCTGCCAGCGCATCATCAACCTCTTTGGCTGAGCCGGGTAATATTTCAGGTATCGACCTCGCGGCTGCTGCAAGCCCGAAAAGTTTTGACGTGCATCACAGCGGGCATAAACTGGAGCAGGAGCTTCAGGATTGGGCGGACGGCCTGCTGTTGCGCAGCAGGTTATCCAAGATAAGGGGACGTACAAAATTTACAGGGTTTGCGGCCATCAAGCCGGGTGACACCATTAAAATCTCGGGTGTCGGCGACCGTTTCAATGGAAAAGCCTTTGTGACGGCTGTGAGGCAGGAAATCGGGAACGGGGTATGGGAAACCCAGGTTCAGTTCGGGCTTGACCCACAGCCTTATTCCACCCTGCATGCCGACCTCGGAGATACGGCATCAGCCGGACTGGTGGGTGCAATCCACGGTCTACAGATCGGGATAGTGGTGCAACTTGAAAATGACCCGGATGGGGAACACCGGATAAGGGTGAAAATCCCCACAATCGATAACAATGCCCAGGGGATATGGACCCGTATTGCCAGTCTGGACGCAGGATCAGACCGGGGTGCTTTTTTCCGTCCCGAGATTGATGATGAGGTGATTGTCGGTTTTATAAATGACGATCCCCGTGATGCGGTTGTACTCGGCATGCTTCACAGCAGCAATAAGCCGGCTCCCATAACGGCAAAGGATGTCAACCATGAAAAGGGATTCACCACGCGTAGCAAAATGCACATCAGCTTTAACGATGATACGAAGACAATTACGATAGATACGCCGGCAGGGAACAGCATCATCCTCGACGAACAAGGGACAAAAATTGAGATCACGGATCAGAACCAGAATACCCTGACCATGAATTCATCAGGAATGAAAATGGAAAGTCCCCTTGATATAGAGATTAAGGCAGGTAAGACGCTGACACTTGGAGCAGGGGTTTCCCTTTCGGTAGGTGCGCCTTCTCTTTCTGTAAAAGCGGATGCCGATGTGAGTATCGAAGGGGCATCTGCCAAGATGAGCGCATCGGGTCCGGCTACGATCACCGGGTTACCTGTGAAAATTAACTGACCGGTAAATTTAAAATAGAATTATGCCATCAGCAGCACGAATTACAGATATGCATACCTGCCCCCTGGCATCACCCAATCCTCATGTAGGCGGTCCGATCACCGGTCCCTGCGTTCCGACTGTCCTGATCGGCGGATTGCCTGCAGCGGTAGTTACCGACCTGTGCGTTTGTGCAGGACCACCGGATACCGTCGTGAAGGGGTCCGCAACGGTTTTTATCGGCGGCAGGCCGGCAGCCAGGCAGGGTGACCTTACGGCCCATGGGGGGGTTATTGTCGGGGGCTTTCCCACCGTTCAGATTGGAGGATAAAAGAATTAAAAAAAAGAAAATGAATAATGCGTTTAATTCATTTCTCGGCACCGGCTGGTCGTTTCCACCCACCTTCAACCATGAGACCGGTTCAGTGGAAATGTCGGCCAACGTGCAGGACATACAGGAAAGCCTGCAAATCCTTCTTTCAACAAGTCTCGGTGAAAGGGTCATGCAGCCTGACTATGGGTGTAACCTCGATGATTATATGTTTGATGCGTTCAACAACAGTCTCATTGGCATCATTAAACACCATGTTGAAAATGCCATCCTGTTTTTTGAACCACGGATCATTGCGGAACGTGTGGAAGTTACGGCCGCTGATTCAATTGACCTGATCGAAGGCAGATTTACCATCACGGTAGAATACTCCATTCCTGAGACAAATTCAAGGTTCAATTTTGTGTATGACTATTATCTGAATGAAGCTTCCGGACAAATTTAACAGCCATGACGAACTGCGACTGCCTGATACATCCATTTCAAAACGACCCCGGGACGAGCCAGAATGAGCGGATCATGGAGGAACTCCTGGCCGGTGCTGCCCGAATCGATGCACGTTCCATGGCAGATCTTCTCGATTACTTTGTTCAGTTATCAAGACATATCAATTATTACGATCTTTCCCTGAACGTCAGCGACTGGCAGCCTTTTTTTTCAAACAGCATTCCCTTCACGCTGGCTTCCATCATAAAGTATCCGTTTCAGCCAATTGAAAACAACTTTGTGCTTTACAACACTTTTTTCGATAGAAGGCCTTCCTATACCGGATTGCAGCTCAGCATGCGGTTCATATATTACCGGTTCATCCGGAAGATCAATAGGTGGCATCTTACTCTAAAGGACAGCAAACTTCCCCTGGAAAACACAATTGAAGCACTGATCCGAAACAGTCTCCAGGACCCGGTTAAAAAATTTATCCAGTTTGCCAATGCCGCTGTACAGACCTATGAGATCGGCCGGATTGACTTTTCTGAATTGCTGCACAATGAAGCCTGGAACCTTGATCAAACCGATCTGTATGCTATAGACACATCGTTCAGCACCGGTACCCTGAGCAAATCCAGGCGTATCAGCAACCTTTACGGTAGTTTTAGCGCGTTATTCCCTGTTTTTCTTATATCTGTGAAATCCCTGGCCCGGGAAGCTGAAAAGAGCCTGGAGCCTAGTTTTGTGCCGCTCACCGATGATCTTCAGAAGAATCATCCGCCACATCTGGCACTTCTGTTTGCTTTTTTGAATATGTTCAGGCAACTGCAGGATGATCTCAACCAGTTCACCCGGAGACATCTTGATTATTTTTACCGGGACATTCTTCATTTCATCCCGGGATCTGCCAAACCCGACAAGGCATTTGTAATTTTTGAGATCCAGAAACAACTTGAAAAATACCTGATCAAAAAAGGGTTGAAAATTAAGGGTGGCAAAGATGACAGGAAGCAGGAGATCCTTTTTGCCCTCGAAGATGAAATTGTGGTGAACAAGGCACAGGTGGCAGAAACCAGGGGATTGTTCGTTGATAACCGTATCCTGCATGATAAAGCTTATGTAGCTGGTGTATATATGGCACCCAACCTGGCAATGGCTGATGGTATCGATACCCCATTCAAGGATGACCAGCCGGCAGGATTTCCCACCCTGGGCGCCAGGATCAGTAAATACCAGATTCCGGGCAACGACTTGTACAAGCCCTATCCCAATGCACGGATGGGATTTATTCTTGCCTCACAGGTATTATTCCTGCAGGAAGGTACCCGAAAGGTAACCATCCGCCTGCAATGTGCCCTCAATGAGGAGATCTGCGATCAGCTGGCAGGCCTTCAGATCCCACCCGATCCCGGATGTTGCGATGACCAGAATCAACCTGTGCCGGGCAAAGCACCGCTCTATCCTGAATTTGAAAACCTGGACATGATTTACAGCGATATTGCCAACGCCCTGAACCAGTATTACTATTACATGAATGAGGATCTGCTCGCCCGTCTCTTAAAAGAAGGTGTTGGCAACAACCTTGTCAGTGAGCTCCGTCTCAGGTACCTCACTGTAAAAAGGGAAATTTGTTATTGTGAAACGGACAAGGCTATTTATGAAAATGTTGTGCCTGCCAACACGTTTGAAAACGACCTGGGCGAAGCCAACCTGAAGCTTGTAAACAGTGTGATCAAAAAGAGAAAACCCATTAACCTGATCTTCAGCGGGGAAAAGGAATGGATTGAACCGGGAGACTTTGCCGAAACCACCTTTGCCATACTTCCTGCCACTTTTGCCAACCAGTTTGAACTGAGGATTACCGCTGTGCTTGCACCGGACAAACCTGCCGTTACCTTCTACAATAAAGAGAACCTGAAAGAGGACCTGGGTACCTCCCTGCCGCTGGTGAAGATTGAGATGGATGATCACTTTAAAATCCGGCACCTGCTGCATCCGGGTGAGAATGAAAAACCATGCTGCCTGGATTCAGAAAACAGCGAAAATGAAATCGGTCTGTCGCTGTATCATTTTTTCAGAAATGTTGAGGTGATGGGCAAGAACGGCAACGCGCCGGATCATTCCGATGAGACGCAAATTAACGTGGAAGTCTGCGGATTAAAGAACCTGGTCGTGCAGAATGATGAAAGTGTGCTTGACGTGAACGGGCAGATGATGGGGTTCGGATCTCGGCCCCGGGTGGATTCAAATTTTTACATCGGCTCCGAAGAGATATTGCTGAAGAAATGGAGGGACATCTTTGTGAACCTGAACTGGAAAGACAAGCCCACGAATTTCCAGAATTATTATGAGGCATACCAGACTCACCTGCTCGGCAATCCACCGTCGAATGTTGTTACGGAAGAACAGTTCAGGATTCAATTGTCCATTCTGCAGGATGGAAAGTGGATTGCATGGGATCATTGTCAATCGTTGATCGCAGGGATCGACTGCACAAATACCGTGGATACAAAATGCCAATTATTCCAGGTGCCGGTGGCCACCGGAATAGAATGTGCAGATGCCCAAACCTATGCGTTTCAGTTTGCCATAAACCGTAAAAATGATTTTAATCCCGATTTTCCATTACAGGATGAAGAGATACGGTTTATGGGAATAAAAAAACTGGATGTCAACTCAAGAAATGGTTTTATACGGATCACCCTGAAATGCCAGGATTTTCAGCATGAAATATATCCTTTTATACTGGCACGCCAGATGATGGCATTCGGAAAACTTCCGGAAACCATTGATGGAGCAGTCTATTACTCTCCCTCTGCTACCAGCCCGATCGTGTTTGATTCAAATCTTATCCAAGCCGACGTAGCCAGTGCCACACCACTGGCAAATACAGTGGCGTCAAGGGTAAATAGTTCCAACGGAATCGCCGCTCATATCCCAAATTCCGGAGATATTACCGGTGGGGATGCCACCCGCATCAGAAGGATCGTGTTTCCTGATCCACCTGTTTCCGGGGGGCTAAACCTTAAAGGAGATGTGAATGCTTTAAAAACATTGGTTAACAAGGTGAATACAACCATCAGCAACATTGCCAGTTTTGCTGCCATTATACCCAATGAGCCATGGACTCCCGTCATAAGTGGTATGTCAGTTGATTATTCCGCCGATGCATGGGTTACTGATATTCAAATGATCCATGTTTACCCGTTCTATGGCACCTTTAAAATCGAAGAGATACAAAACCGGCCTCCGCTTTTTCCGGTATTCTGTGATGAAGGCACCTTGTTTGTCGGCCTGAAGGACCTGTTACCCGGCAGTAACCTGAATGTATTGTTCAAACTGGCGGAAGCTTCTTCGGATTCGGAATCTGAAAAGGAACCCGTACAATGGCACTATCTGGATAACAATATTTGGAAGCCTTTACGCCCGGGATTTGAGGTGATTGAGGACGGCACCCGGAATCTGACCACAACCGGTATCCTCACACTGGCGGTTCCTGAAAACATCAGCCGGGACAATACTGTCATGCCTAAGGGATTGCATTGGATCAAAGCATCCATTGCCAAAAACAGCCGTGCTGTGAGTGAAACAATCGGCATCCATACCCAGGCAGTGAAAATTACTTTTGCGAATGAAGAAATGAATGATCAACTCAGGCTTGCCAAACCATTGCCGGCAGAAAGCCTTTCCAGGTTTGAAATAGCAGATACTTCTGTAAAATCCATATCGCAACCGTACGAAACTTTTGGAGGAACTGTTCCTGAAATAGAAAAACAGTTCTACGTCAGGGTCAGCGAACGATTACGCCACAAGGGCAGGGCAATCCAGGCATTCGATTATGAAAGACTGATTCTGGAATCGTTTCCGCAATTGTACAAGGTCAAATGCATTAATCACAGTTTTGCACTGAATGCAAATCAGTATATCAATGACTTTCCGTATGCACCGGGATATGTTATCGCGTCTGTCATCCCCGATCTGAACAAACTTAGTGCCGGTAATTCATTTGAGCCGAAAGTCCCGGTAAGCCTCATTGAGGAAATTGACTTTTATGTCAGGCAAAGAATTTCTCCATTTGTGCGTTTCAGGGCTATGAACCCACGGTATGAAAAGGTAAACTTCTGTATCAGGGTGCAACTTGTAAAAGGCAAGGATGAAAACTATTACAGTGAAAAACTTAGAACAGATATTTCTGAGTTCCTGGCACCCTGGTCTGTCGGTGTCTATGATAAACTGACTTTCGGACAGTGTATTTTTCGTTCAGATATTGTCGGGTTCCTTGAAAAAACCGATTATGTGGATTTCATAACTGACCTCCGCATGGGAAAGGATATTCCGCCACAGGAAGTTCCGGGTATATGTCCCGCAACCCCCAGGTCCATTCTTATTGCGGGCGATATAGATGTATGTATTGAAGGTCCCGGATGCGAAAGCTGGAAACCTTATTCCCCCTGCGAAGGAGAAGTCATTGAGCAGTGCGGGATAAAACCGGAATTTATCATGAATTATTGCAAATAATATTGGCATTTCCCCATGGCTGAAGCATTGAAAACTAAAACGATAAGCAAAACGAATTCAGGTTTTCCGCAATACCTGGATTTCACCAGGCTGCGCAGCAGTGCAATCGAATACCTCGGAAAGCTTTCCGGCAATATCTGGACTGACCATAACGTGCATGATCCGGGTATCACCATGCTGGAGGCGCTTATCTATGCCCTGCTGGATTTGGGGTACCGCACAAATCTCCCGCCATCAGACCTATTAGCAAGAGATCCGGCAGATAAAACCAGGGATAACAACTTTTTTACTGCATCACAGATACTGGCCAATAATCCGCTAACGATTACAGATTTCAGAAAACTGCTCATTGATTTGGCCGGTGTAAAAAATGCCTGGCTTGAAACCGATGACCAGACTGCCGTATCTGGAATAAAGAAAACTAAGGGCAGGGAAGGATGTGATGCTGACTATCTGAATGGCCTGTACAAGGTATATATTCAGCTGGAGAACGATGTTTTCGGAAATAAGCACAGGACCGCAAGTACTGTGGCGGCCATCAGGAAGGCATTATTGTCGCACCGCAATTTGTGTGAGGATTTCATCGATATTCATATTGTTTGTCCCCTTGAGCTTGGCATATGTGCCGATATTGAACTGGAGAATGATGCAGATCCCAAAGAGGTGTACCTGGAATTGGTGAGCGCGATGCGCGATTTTTTTTCACCTTCACCCCGGTTTTACTCGCTGCAGCAACTTCTCGACCGGAATTTGTCAATTGAAGAAATATTTGCCGGCCGACCCTACAACATCACAGAAAGTCACGGATTTGTGGATACCCGCGAACTGGAGGACCTGGAACTTAAAAAGGAATTGCATTTAAGCGATGTATATAATCTGCTATTTGACTTGCCGGGTGTCAGGGGCATCAGAAACCTGGGCTGGATCAAATGTTGCGGTGAAAAAAGCACAGATGAATGGAAGCTTGTACTTCCTGAAAATCATGTGCCGGAATTTTCGGTTACCTGTTCAGGTTTTACTTTCACCCGCAACCGGAATCCTGTTTCAGTGGATATGAAGGAGCTTTTACGGTTGGTGGAGCTTAATTTCTCAAACCGGCAGAAAGCCCTTTACCATAAACCTTCTTCGTTTCTGGATGCCGAAGTTCCGGAAGGAATTTATCATAATGATCTGGCGGATTACTATTCCATACAAAATGAATTTCCACGGGTCTATGGTATTAGTGAGGGCGGTCTGGCGGCGAATGCGCCACAGAAAAGAAAGGCCCAGGCCCTTCAGCTACAGGGATTTCTGTTGTTCTTCGATCAGTTGCTGGCCAATTATCTGACACAGCTAAAGAACATGCGGTCGCTCTTTGCCCTTTCGCCAGGGAAAGATGAAGATTCGCATACCTATTTCATCAATCTGCTTACGGATACACCGCAATTTCAGAAATTGCTCCGCTTTAAATCGGGTGACCAATCCGGAAACAACCTCGGTACTGAAGGCAGCATCCTGGCTTATCCAACCGACATAAAAAGACTCCGGTATCTGATCGATCATGATCAGCTGGGAAATGTTGATCTTGAAAGGGATTGTCCGGATGGAATACAGTTTCCTCCCTTCTATTTCTGCTATGCTGCAGTGCGGGACCAGGCTGTCAGCCAGTTGAGGGATGACCTGTCAGACGGGGATTATGAACCGGTTATCGTTTCTAATAAAAACGGATGCTACTTCTTTTACCTGGTTACTTCATCCCCTGAGTTTGCCCTGGTTAGCAAAAAATATTATAAGACAGAAAAGGAAGCTGCCGATGCGGCCGTTTCAGTAAAATATTCAGCCTTGTTTGCCGAAAACTACAGGAGGTATTTTCATCCATCTCCCGGGGCCGAAGAAGCGCCATTTTCATTTGATATTGAACTCAACCTCAATGTGTATGCAAAGTTCCTTCAGCTGATCGTTGAGGATAAGGATTTATACCTGAAGAGGCGCCATGATTTCCAGCGCCACTTGCTGTCAAGGTTTGCAGAGCGTTTCACTGACTTCGCCCTGCTCAGCTCAGGCATTGTTCCGGGTTCAGACCTGCCTGCGAAGGAAATCAAAGCCACTGGCCGTTTTCTTGCGAATTATGATGATATCAGCAGCAATCGCGGCAAAGCATATGATTATGCCCGCAATAAATGGGGCAAGGCGAATCTATCGGGATTTGAAAAGCGCTTTATGGCGCTGACCGGCATTGAAGACTGGCGGAAACACTACCTGTGCAATTTTGTTGTGGAGAAAGCCGATAAATTGTATAAACTGCAGATTGACCTTTTTAACACCGTTTTTGAGGTAGAGGAAAAGATTCTAAATGAGCAACAGGCCATTCAGGCGCTCCATTCGGTATTCAGGAAGCTGTCTGATCCTGATTTCCAGGTTGCGTTTGTACCTCATGAGGAAAAGTGGCAGGTTTTTATTCAGGATGAATATGGGAATAAGTTTACGGGCAAAACCCTTTTCAGTAAACAAGAGGAAGCGGCCGGATATCAAAAGGTGCTTACCTCGCTGGTTCATTTCAAACCCGATTTTTCGAGGGATACCCGGGTGACCCGTTATGTGCACAGAACTTATGTGACCGATCATAACGACCAGTTGCTTGCCGAGAGTATGGAGCACTTTGATAATCCGGCAGCAGCCGATGAATTCACAGCCAGGACAAATGAACGTCCTTCTGCTGTGTTAAATAACAGCGAAGTTTTTACGCGACGGATCAAAAAAAGGAAACTGGATAAGATGATCCCGGTGTTAACTGGTAAAATGCCGTTTATTTATCTCGATGAGCATCAGTTTGAATTCAAACCGTATGATGTGATTCATCTTGATAAGGAAAAAAAGTGCTTTTCAATAGTGAATAAACCGGCGACGATTCAGTTTGATTCACTCGAAGAATATGATACCATAAAGCCTGCCCGCGAAAGATACCGGAGATTGCTGGCCCTGTTGCCACTTGAATCAGGGTATGCTGTGGCGGGCAATAAAAGGGGAGACGAATTCAGGATTGTCATTACGGAAAATAACACAAAACTGGCAGCTTATTTTGAAACGTTCACCTCTGAATCTGAGGCCAGGACAAAGATTAAAGACATCGTAAGAGAGATAAATAACGGTACATATAAACTTTTTACTTCCGGACCGATTCCGCACGAATGGGAGTTCACCTACCGCACCCTGGATTTTTCAGGTAAGGTGATCAATTTTATCAGTGAAGAAAAGTTTGCTTCCGCAGATGAGGTGAAACAGGCAGCATCCTACTTTTATTCCCATATACCACAGGTAAACGTAAAATCCAGAAATAAAACCCTTCGCCTGGTGCTTGAAAACCAGGAGTTAAAACTTCAACCAGCGGAGGATGGGGGATCCCCTGCATCAGGTGATGTAAATGAGGCGAAAAAAATGCTTGCCCTCAGTCAGAAACTGTTCAGGCATATCAATAAGACCACGGAAGAGGATATTAACGCCATACTGGTAAGAAGCAGGATTAACCCGGGTGAGGATTATGTGTATAAACTGGTGGACAGGGATCATTTGCTTGCATACCATCCCCGTGAATCAGGCATCCGGGATGAAGATGAGGCAGAAAAAGTAAAAGGTGACCTTGCCAGCCGGGCGGTGGCAGGTTATAATTTTATTGATATCAATATTTCGGCTGATGCCATACATGCCATCAAAGGTGCAGGGAAGAAAACATGGTACCATTTCACCCTGGCTTGCAGTAACCGGACGTTCAAAAAGGGAAAACGGGCTGGCAGGGAGTTGATCCTGTTTGAAAGTGTGAAAGGATATGCAACGCACGAAGAAGCATTTAAGGTTTTGCAGGAAAATTACCTGGTGATTCTTAAAAAGGCTAGACAGGTAAAAAATTATGGGTTCAATTCCTGGATAAGTTCGAGGGAGATCCGCATACATGGGGATGAACAGGCTGACAATTGCAAGAGTTTTGTATTTGTGCCGGCTGATACGCAGTATGAATTTGATGGACTTGAAGTACCCCGGAAGCTGGCAGCCCTGTCAGCAAGCTATCCTGTAAGGTATTTCCGGAGAAACAAGTACGGTTTTGTATTGGGCAATGTAAATGATAAGGAGGGCCATTATTCTGTGGACTGGCGGAGTAAAAAAACAATTGCAACCTCCGTTGAGGCCATGCATCAATTCAAATTTCTGCTTATCCTTCTTAAATACGCCGGAAATATGTATGCTGAGTGGAATCCGGTCAACTGTGCCTGGCAAATCTATATCCGCGAGGTAATCGCCATTAGTGCACATGGCTATACAACTGCATCGGAAGCATGGGGAGATAAGGGCGTTGAAAAATTCATCTGTACCGCACAGGATACATCGGGTTTTCATCCCTATGCAAACCGTGTGAACTGTACTGATAGTTTTTATGTTGCCTGTGGTAATACCGGACTTTTCCATCCATGCACCTATGATACCCCTCAAAGGCAGGATATTGCACTCGACAGGCTGTATAAAGCGTCGGGTTTCAGTTTTGCAGACCTGATTGAAGATGGGGGAAACGGCGCAATGGTATTGAAAAATCTTAATAATGAGCCTGCTGCATTGATCAGGCCGGACGAAAAAAGAGCAATTCGGCTCACGCCCTGCGATTGGCTGATGAAATTTATTGAATCGGTTTCCGAAGACAGAAATTTTATACAGAACGGTAAACGGTTTCACCTGGTTGTGCGGCTGAAAAATGATAAGACGGAAATAATTGTTCCGATTGCCGAACCGGTTTCCCGGGATATTTCATTGCATGACTGGAAGGAACAATTGCGGAGTATTGCCTGCTATTTTCCTGTGGAGACACGAACTGTGGCCTGCGGATCGCGAGACGTCATTAAATATTTCGTAACCATCAGGTTACCTGCATTTGACCAGTGTGGGGCTGACCGGGCAGATGATCCCTGTTCTAAACCGGGAAATGGTGGGAATTGTGATGAAAACTGTCCGGTTGCCTGGAAAAGTGATTGCTGCTTCGACACCTGCTGCGAGGCACTGGCGTTTTATGCCCGGAGCGTAATTCTGATGGGTGCCTATGAAAATTACAAGCCAGTGTACGACTGTGACTGTGGGCCTTACCGGATAGCTATCCATCCACAGCTTACCCTTAACGGGAAGGAAGCATATGAACGGAAAGCCGGGGAATTGGCTGAAAAAATGAGGTGGCTATGCAGGATGAATACCGATACCGCAAATCCTGAAGGGGGCGATATAACAAACATCCAAAGGGGTGTTCAACCCTGTTTCAGTGAAATTGTAGCCATCAATCCGCAGGCATATGACAACGAATTGATGGCCTGCGATGCAGTGAAAAGGGCAAAGCGGCTGATCAACAGCGAGGGGTTGCATATGGTGGAGCATATTTTGCTTAGATCGCGATGCCTCGAAGAAAACGAACATGAGCGGGAGTGCATGGATATACTCAAACCCTGTACAGATGATGAAAACTGCAATTTGAAGTGGATTCCGGGGGGGGATACCGATGTTTGTGAGGAGGACAGGAACATTTGCTTTACTCCGGGTGCGGACCCCTATTCGTTTATCGCAACAGTTGCCCTTCCGGCATGGCCTGCACGTTTTCGGGGCACGGAAAATCGCAGGAATATTGAGCGGATATTACAGCGGGAAGCACCCGCGCACATTTTGCTGCGCATCCTGTGGATGACACCGCATGATCTTTTTCTGTTTGAGAATTATTTCAGGGAATGGAATGAATGGCTGGCCAAAAAAATCTGTGATAAGAAATATTCGAATTGCGGTTTTCTCAGGTTTCTATTCGTGAAGCAGTTTGAGCAGTTGTCCGATTGTCGTGAATGCAAGCCCTGTTCATGTGATGATGACCAGGAAAACTGTTTTGATAATTCCGGTGATAAATGTTCAGGGTTCAGTATGACCTCCTCCTTGAATGAACTGTATTGCTGGTCAGGAAATTGAAAGGATTTGATTATGCAGCACATCATAAAAAAGCAGACAATTGAACTGGATATAGACAGGCGCCTCGATTCCTTCAGGATACAGGAATCGGTGAGCCGCAAATACTGGAATTCAATTGTTCCTTCGCTTCAAAAAACATTTGATGCCATCACGGCGAATGAAGAGATACTGCATGTAGACAGGCTTGTTATTGAACTGGGCGAACTGACGGAAAAAAGTTTGCTCAAAGATGACTGGATCCTTGAATTAAACAGCAGGCTTGAAAAGCTGATCGGAGAACTGAGGGGCTTCGCCCCGGATGATATCCGGGTGGAAAGTAATTCTTTTCCGTTAAGCATATTCAGGCAGTGGATCTTTTATATGCAGAACGGCTATCTTCATTGGAATACCCTGAAGGCGGATGCTACCTGGGGCACACAGGTTCTGGGTGCCATGGCAGAAAACCCGGACTTTGTAAATGAACTGTTAAATCGGATGAAAAATGACAGTGCAATGGTCAACAGGGTGGTCGCCCAGCATTCCGACGCTTTTCTTCTGAATATGTTTCAGATACTGACAAAGCAGGATCAGGGAATTTTGAGGGCAGTTCTTGAAGTGCTTCAAAATTCGCCGGATAAAAAATTGGCAACCGGAAAAGAAAGGATCCGTGAATTCAGAAGAACACTTTGGATTAAGATGTTGACGGGCAGTGCACAGGGAACGGATGTTTCGGTTTCCTATGCCGGGTCACAGGTCAGGCAATTTCTCAATAGCCGGAACCTTCCCATGGCTATCCTGGAGAGGATTGATAAAATTATTCCCGACATTACAACCCCTGGTACTTATGGAAACGAATCATTTGAACCCGATGAAAAACAATCCAGGCAAATTGCCCGGAAAACCATAAAGCCGCAATTGAGCGATGAGGGCATTTTTACGGTGAATGCAGGGCTGGTCCTGCTTCATCCGTTCATAAACAGTTTTTTCAAAAGGCTGCAAATGGTAAAGGATAATGCCTTTCCTGACAGGATGATATGGCAAAAGGCGCTGTACCTGTTGCATTATCTTGCAACCGGGAATACTGAAGCCGCTGAACACGAACTGGTTATTCCCAGGGTGTTGTGTGCATATCCCGGAGAGGAAACAGTAGACCGGGACATAACGGTGTCGCCGGCTGAGATAAAGGAGGCTGAGAACATGCTGAAAGCTGCCATCAGTCAGTGGGAAATTTTAAAGAATACATCTATAGCCGGTTTGCGTGAGGGATTTCTGCAGCGCAGTGGTAAGCTTTTTACGAGGGAGGACAATTTGTACCTGCAGATTGAAACCAGTGGCGTTGACGTATTGCTGGATCAATTGCCCTGGAGCCTCGGGATGATCAAATTGCCCTGGATGGAAAGGATATTAAGGGTAGAATGGAGATGAAAACAGCCGAACACCAATCCGCTTCCAAGGCATCCCCAAGCCGGCAGTCACAGCCTTTTTTCAACAAGGGTGGGAGGGACATTGCCCGGAAAGATCAGGACCTCTTTTTTAACCGTTCCCCGGTACAGGCAAAACTTTCTGTCGGCCAGCCGAATGATAAATACGAACAGGAAGCAGATGCCATGGCCGATAAAGTGGTACAGCGGTTGAGCTCAGGAGATTCGGTTCAAACCAAACCGGAGTTTGGAAATTCATATACGCCATATGTGCAGATGAAATGTGAGGCATGCAAGGAGGAAGATAAACTGCAGAAGAAAGAGGATGATCCGGAGAGAGAGAAGGACAACCCTGAATTGCAGCTAAAGCCAATTTTTGAAAGTGAAAATATTGCAGGCGAAGAACAGGAGAAAATCCAGCGCAAATGCAAGGAGTGCGAGGAAGAGAATAAGCTCCAAAAAATGGAAATGGCAGGATCTACCGGAAACATAGATTCCGGTATTGAAAACAGGCTAAGTTCTACGAAGGGCTCCGGTTCTCCATTAAGTCCTGAAATACAAAGCCGCATGGAGTCCTCCTTCGGGGCTGACTTTAGCAACGTTCGAATCCATAATAACAGCACAGCGGTGCAACTGAGTGATGACTTGCACGCACAGGCATTTACGCACGAGAATGATATCTATTTTAATAGCGGGAAATATGATATCAATGCCCCGGGTGGTCAGCATTTGCTGGCTCATGAGCTGACACATACCATCCAGCAGGGAAAGTCACCTTCTGTCAGTCTCCGGAGAAAACCCAACACCGGCCTGTTAAGTGAACCGGTTATCACTAAAAGCAACACCCCAACCGGAACCGCCATTGCATCTGTTCCCGAAAGTAAAATCCAAACAGAAGAAGACCAACAGGTAGACCTATTGAAGGGTAAATTGCAAAATATGCACTTGTCCGGGGGCAAAGCAGAACCGCCAGATGAAGCCGGCAATGCCAATTTGCATTCATCAATACAAAAAAAAGAAGCGCCACAAATACAAAAAGAACCTGCGACTGAAGATCAAAAAAAAGCAATTGCAGATGCGCTGGCAAAACTTGGAATAAAAGTCGATGAAACTGATAAACAGGCAATTCATGACCAATATCCCAATGGTATTGCACCCGAGCGGCAGATCACCTTTGTGCAGGTAAGTGGTAATAATTACAGTTCCATAGCTAAATTATCGGCTGTAAGGTTGACCCCTGCTACTGCTCTTCAACCCCAGGTAGAATTATTTATTTTTGAAGTTGGAAAGGGCAGGTCAATTCTTGTATCCTCAACAGGGGGAGGGGGAAGTGTTTTGCTGGATGCCGGGGCAGGCGGAGCCAATACATCAAACTCAATGGCTGCCCGCGTATTGGCCACACATATCAACAATCTTACCCTGACCGGAATTACATCCGCTCCAACTACCATCAAGTTATCACATGTTGATGCAGATCATTATAATGCATTATCATCCGTATTGAATCTGCCTCAAATGGGTACAGCGGTTGTTGAATTAACGCGGCAGCAACTAAACCAGGCCATCAGCCAGGGCAACTGGAGAACTATGAATGTACAGATTGCCCCGGCACAAAGAATAGTCCAATTGAATGTTTCCGGTTCAGGGTTGGATGTACGACGTGAGATAATCGGTAATATGGAAATCACCGAATTCCGGTCTCAGGCCGCCCATACCAGCCTAACCACGCCCGGCCAGACCAGGTTAAATAAAAATAATACAAGTCCGGTTACAATAATTCGTGACAGGGTATCCAACACTACATATGTCACCACGGGAGATGCAGAAGGGCGATTACTCAATGATGTGGTAAATATGGTAGGTGAAGATGCGTTCAGAAGAATGGCAGGAGGGGGAGGGGGAGCCCGAAATATTGCAGCCGTCGAATTTCCGCATCATGGGGGAGCGGTTAACAGGGGCCCTGATGTTAACGGAATGGTGCGTTTTCTGAGAATAATGTTTGAGGGCAGCAATGGCACTGTTAACTTTTTTGCACAAACCAGTCAGAATTTTGCCAACAGCCCCAGCGCTTCCGTTCGATATCTGGATACGGCAGATATCAATGTTGAAAGAATTATGGAGGATCCCGCAGGTGTTACCGGTGTGAGAAACATACGAGGCAGGATAAATACAAGGATTATGTTGAATGGCGGCCAGATATCCAGTGTTTTGGCAATCGGCAACAGCAACAGTTCGAGAATTATGGAGGCTTATCAGTTGCGTGACAAAATATTGACGACCTCTGAGAACCTGCAGGTAATGGAAGCAACTTTCAGAATGGTTCCCGGAATTGGTGAAAAACTCTCCGGGGCACTGGGTAATGCCCGTGCAGAAATCGAAACGCACCAGACCAATTTAAATACACGATTAAACGGTTTCTGGGGTGAACTCAATAATTCAGCACAGGCAACCGGAATGAGAGCTTCTGCAAATACGGCCGGGTTACAAACCGAATTAACCAATCTGGATACTACTGTAAAAGGTATTAATATCCAGGCAATAGAGAATTCTTTAGCCGAAATAAAAAACGGCATTTCCCTGATGGGCCGTGTGTTTCTAAATTCCTTGTCCATGCAACAGGCCCTCCGGTTAAGAAATCTTGCTGAACTAAACACACTAAAAGGCGAACAGCGGCAATTGGTGAATGAATTGTTAAAAGGAGCCAGGGCAGAATTGGGTCAGTCAGAATTTCACCGTCAAATCAGAGCCACTTGGCAGGAAGTGAGGGCAGGATGGAATCAGGGATATATTCAGCGCGTTGCTATGCGCATGGGCATGCAGGAGGCTGATACCAAACGTATGCTTTTCCGCTCAAATCTGGCGATCAACCTGTCACGTCAAATGCAGTTGAATGACCTTGCAAAAAAGGCACACGAAGGTACCCTGCCAAGAACCGGTGCAGTACCTGCACGCACCCGTGGCGGGGCATCATTCATGGCAGCAATTGAACTGCTCAGACTTGGACTGGAATTTTATCAAAGTTATGAAGCCGGAAAGGAAGCAGATGAGCAGAGGGAAAGGGAAAACAAGATACAGGGGTTGCGGGAAGTATATTGGTGGGAGAATTTGGGCGTGAAACCACAAATAAAACTTGTCGGAACTTCGTGGGGAAGCCTCAAAACTCTTGATATATCAAACGAACTGGCATACAAGGTGATCAATGAAGCAATACCTGAAGCAGAAAGGCCTGAATACTCAAAGGTAGTTGTTGCAGATGTAAGTGATGAAGATTTGCAAACTGTAGTAGCCCAGTTTTACCTTCGATATATGACCATGGCTGATTGGATAGAGGATATGGGTGATCCCCAGCTGAACGACAGAATGACTGTCAAAAGCAGCAGCAGATGGTTTGTAAAGGCAGATGATGGCTGGAGGGTAAAACTTTGGGATAAAGAGGACAATGAATACAAACTTTCCGCTAAAACTATCATTCAGGCCCCGCTGGAACAATTAATGGTTCATTTGAAAGCGGGCCAGGAGGATGAATTTGGCAATTTGAAAAAGGAAAATGAAACCAGTGGCACCTATTCGATTTCCGATTCCGCATGGGTTTTTGGCACGGATAGAATCGCCTGGGTGTATAATAGTTTTGGCAATCCCAAGGAACTGGATTTTGACGATTTCAAGCCTGTGTTTGTAAAAATCAGTAAAGAGCCTTATGCCTACCGAATCAAGGGCGATATGGTATTGGTTCGTGCGGCAAATATGGAAACTTATAAGCGCCTGACCCGGTATTACTGGGTAAAGGCAAGCGATGAAGATGTTATTGACAGAAGTGGCCAACACAGGAACTATTATGTGTTGAATAATTCGGCTGGATATGCCTACGTTGATGAATCAGAATTGTTTAAACAAAAAGCACCTGCGGTACAAAAAACAGAAACAGGCATAGCTGAGCAAACCGATAATGGTATTTCGCTTCAAAGGGCCCCCATAATTAAAAACAGTTGTCCCGAATTTGAAAGTGATGAAATTCAGAAATCACATACCCAAAAAGGGATCTTAAATCAGGATGCTTTAATACCCGGATTCATGTCTTTAATGTCCCGGCAGAATGATCTGGTCATAGTTGACTTTGGTGTGGATTGGGGAAGTGTGAAGGATTCCACTCGTAATGAACCATTTTTGCAGCAATGGATTAATGCATTTGAAAGTAATCCTGATTACTGGCTTGAAATTGAAGGATTTAGCGATTGTTCAGGGTTTGAACAGCATAATCTGGAACTTCGTCATCGACGAGCTTTTAAGGTTTACCAAATGTTGGATAAAGCCCGTTCCCGGGTAAAATTCTACAAAGCAGCTCCTGTCAACGAGTACATATCAGGAAATGAGAATATGGAAGGGCGGGCCATGAACCGGGGCGTTGCGATCCATTTCGGCCGATCATTTGACTTCACGGGAGAAACGATCGAAGGGAACAGGCCCAAACCACCTAAGCCCAAACCCGAAAAGCCTCCGGAGAAAGCAGACACTACTGATTGTGATCAAAACCAGAAGGATGCGCTGACCCGGGGCTTTAACCTGGCCAAAAAAATGGTGTATGCTGCCCTTGGTGAAATCGAAAATGATACACTGCTGAAAAAGTATTTTGGCACAGATGCTCTTAAACACAGGTATCACATTAAGCAAAATTTTGTCTCAATTAAAGATGGCCTTAATTCAGAACCCACATTCGAATGTGAGAAACCTGACAGTTTCTGGTGTGATGGTGCAGTTGCCATGGTGATCCCGGTTGCGGGTTTGAATATTCATATTTGTCCGGCAGCTATATCACAGGGAGATGACTTTCTGGCCAGGACAATTGTTCATGAAGCAGGACACCGCTATGCATTCATTTTCATGCCTGATGATCTTTGTGTCGGGGGATGGCCTTCTGACAGGGATACCACGGATGCGGAGGATAATGCCGATTGTTATGGGGAATTTGCAGGCGATGCACTCACAATATAAGGTAAAATGAAACAGGCACTGCAAAAAAAAGAATCGAACAGCTTTATAAACCGGGCTTTCACCCATAATGAAAGCGATCAGCCGTTTTTTGGTAACCGGGAACGCGTTCATTTTTTTACCGGCCCAAGGCAATCCAATGTAAGTAACAACCGAAGCAACTTGATTCAAACTGCCCCTGATGATAAACATGATTTGACATCAACGAAACTGAGCAGTGATCCTGTTCTTGAAAAAATTTTCGACAATGAAACGATTGTGAGCAGATCTGTCAATTCAAAAGGCAGTCATGTTAAGTTATTGCAGGAGGCCCTGATCCAACTACGTATAAGTTTACCGGTATCTGGAGCCGACACAAGTTATGGAAAAGAAACTTCGGATGCAGTTATTGATTTTCAGAAAAAGGCAGGTATGGGCAAATCTGAGCAGGATGGCATCGTAGGCAGGAAAACAATTGGCCTTATCGACAGGAGTTTGCGCAGTAACCTTATCGCTACTGAAACAGATGCTTCAACTGATGATTTGAAAGTAAATGACAAAAAACAGCAGGAGAAAGATGAAAAATGTAAGGGAAAAGCGCAGGAATTACCTTGTCCTGTGCCTAACACTGCCGTAAACAAGGGCGCAGATGACGCTATTACCCTGATTGATAAAGTTTTTAAAGAACAACTACCGCCTAAAAAAACTGATAAAGCGGATTATCCTTCCATATTCAGCCAGATTTTTCGCAACAATGATTCCAGACCGATAATCGAAACGGTTGATGAAGTTAAAGCAAACTTCAAATTGATCAATGATTTTATTAAAAACCTAAAAACAGATACTTCCCATGTACGATGTGGTACTGAGTGCGATGGGGGTTGCCGGAGTGGTTCACCAGCCTATCATTCACGAGCCGAAGGTAAACACATCATTACGTTTTGTCCTGATTTCAGTAAAGACCCTGAAAGAACACTCATTGTCATTCATGAATGTCACCATGCCTCGGTAAATAAATCACGTGATCTTGCATATCCTCATACACGACTTATTGATAAATTAGATCACACGGAGGCTTTGCGGAATGCAGCCTCATTTCATTTGTATTCAGCCCTGGTGGATGATCCTGGCAGCGATCATATCGGGCCGAAGGTGAAAGATACAAATTCTATACCTGATAAATCAAAACAAAATAAGGTGGATAAGGCTATTGCCTTTATGGAACAATGGTTCAAACTAATCACTTTTGATATGTCAAGGATTGCCCAGAATATGGATGAAGCAAATCAAAAAGGCAAATATCCGGAAAAAAGCCGGATAGACTTAATTAATAGCAGTTATGTAAAGTGGTTTAAAGTTACGCCTGCCCCATCCAAACCCAGTGCGGTTGATGTTCAAAAAGCCAAAGCAGTGGAAGAACGTACCAATAAAATGGAGGATGCTTTTAAAAATAATTTCTTAATCAGTGAATCGACGAGCGGTAGTGAATGGCAGCGTGGTCCGGGGAAAGAAATCCGTTTAAACAAACAAATGTTGGATATTGATATTAACCGCCTTGTTATTGGACTTCTCCAGGAATTGGTTCATGCAACGCCGGATATTAGTGCTGAAAGTGAACCGTTGTATGTTGGCACTATCAATGATTTAAGAAATGCACGGGAACTGGCCCCGTAATATTTTGTTAATCTGAAGCAAGTAGACTGATAACCCGAAAACAATGATTGTAAGTACACATCAAGGCAGGCGACATCGAAATCCGCATACAAGCGAAGAGCGGGAAAACGGCTTGCCTTTTTTTCCGAGATCCGGAACCGGGAAACAACAGAATATAAATGGAAGGTCATTTTTTCAATCCGGGTCTGCCTTTGCGCCTGCCTCTGTAAGTCATACACCTGCACCATTCATCTCTAAAAAAATGGCTGTTGAAAACCCGGATACCGATATTCCGAATCCTTCTGGAACAGGACTGGCACAAACTAACGTTGAAACAGTATTGGATTACATGTCCAAATTATGCCCGGATACAGGTATGGTTGCCAATGCCGGATCAATTGAGCTTGTTGATACAGGCTTTTGTTTTCCATCGGTAAAACAGGAGGACGGGAGATTTAAAAGCCCTGCAGAACTCAGCGCTCATCCTGTCTCCTGTGAATGTGTTTGTGAAATGGTCATGGACCCATTGCAGAATATAGTTATCCGAATTGACGACACCATGGGAGGGAATGCCTCAACTGATTCAAGATCCACAGGTGCCACCATATCTGTTCCTTCTCCGAATATGAGCACTATCCCGGTCAGGGGTGCATCCGGAAAAACAGTGGATTCTCCTCCGTTTATTGTGTTGGGTCATGAATTATGCGGCCATCACTGGCTTTCCAAAAGAGGGTCAAATGAGAGGGAAAATACCCAAAACATAGAAAGAGGAGGGCATGATCCGGCCATAAAAAGGGAAAATCTGATCAGGGAGGAACATGGAATTGAAAAAAGAGGGACTTTCAGGGATCCTTGCTGCGGTTTTTTTGAATCAACAGAACAGGATCTAAAAAAAGCAAGCGGAAAATGCGGGGATGCCTTTGAAAAAGGCAAGGAAATAAAGGGCACCGCCGCTTATGAATGCAAACACTGGCGAGACGAGTATAATAAATTGAACGGGACCAGTTTCACAACGGATGATGCCATTCCCGAAAAGCCACTGGAAAAAAAGCCGGCCATATGGCGTATAGAAGTGTTATTTAAGAAAGATATGCCGCAGGCTTGGAATACACTGGATCAAAGCCTGACAGCAGAAGGCAAGGATCAGCTGGAGGTGATTACAATTTTATTAAACCGTCATCTCGAATTCAGCGCCCAGTTGTCGGGGAATGCTTCATCGGATAAACCGGCAGGCGATCTTACGTACAATGAAAAATTGGCGAGAAGGAGGGTTGATTTGATACTGAAAGATTTACGGAAAAAAGGAATTGATTTGAAACGATTCAAAACTTTCGACAGCGATTGCGACAAAATACAGGAAGGGGTTCATAACTGCAGCGACAATGGCAGTGAAAAGAAAACAAATGAATTTGACCGAAATGTTGAGGTAAAACTGTTTTAACTTAACCTGTTACAGGGTATAATGATATATTAACTATGTTTGAAAGAAAACATACCCAGGTAGAGGTATCCAATGAATTCCGGTATCTCGAATTGCTGATCGATCACCGGTTAAGCCAATACTTTACCCCGGATCAGCATGTTCCCCAACCGGTTTTCCCGGAATTAACCCGATGGGAATTACCGATGCAGGAATTCATCATCAGAAATGAACTCTCTGTAAATGAGGCTACCTTGCTGCTAATCGCACTTATACCGCATATTCAGCCCCAACTTTTTGACCGGGTAATTGAAGCCAGAATTCCTGATTCCGGGAATTTTCCGCGCATCGGGGGGGTCAGGGGCAAAAATTCCCGCAATTTTATACCTACAGGCGATACGGCACTGTTTCTTTTGTCAGGTGATGACCTTGATTCAAGACTGGAGGTTCAGCAGCTCTTTAATGCCGAACATTTGTTCAACCGTCATAAAATACTATGGCTTGAAGAACTTCCCCTGGGAGAACCAGCCATGAGCGGCAAGATTATCTTATCCCAGGATTATATAGACCTGTTTACAATGAACAAAATTTCAAAACCACATTTCGGTGCAAATTTTCCTGCCGAACCGTTAGAAACTTTGCAGGATTGGAATGATTTGGTACTCGCACCGGAAACTATGAAACAGGTTGAAGAACTGGAATTATGGCTTCGCTACGGGCAGATAATGCTGTATGACCTTAACATGATAAAAAAGATAAAACCCGGTTTCAGAGTGCTTTTTCACGGCCCGCCCGGGACAGGTAAAACGCTTACGGCATCGCTCCTGGGAAAAAAAACAGGTAAAAGTGCCTATAAGATCGACCTTTCCATGATCGTGTCAAAGTATATCGGGGAAACAGAGAAAAACCTGGCCAACCTTTTTGACAGAGCTGAAAATAAACAATGGATATTGTTCTTTGATGAGGCGGATGCACTTTTTGGAAAAAGGACGAATGTCAAGGATGCACATGACAAATACGCCAACCAGGAGGTTTCCTACCTGTTGCAACGGGTAGAAAACTATAACGGATTAGTGATTCTCGCATCAAACTTCAAAAATAACATTGACGAATCGTTTACCCGCAGGTTCCAGTCACACATTTACTTTCCTCTTCCCAAATACAATGAGCGTCTTCTGATATGGAAAGGGGCTTTTCCAACCCATATGAAACCGGATGACGCTGCAGATCTCAATGCACTTGCCCGGCAGTATGAGCTCACCGGAGCCCATATCATGAATATTGTACAGTTTGCATGCCTGCAAGCTCTGTCACGTAATGAAAAGCAAATCAGCAATGGAGATATTCTTGAAGGGATTCGCAAAGAATACATCAAAGAAGGGAAACTGGTTTAATTTAGTTGATAGTTGATTGTTGATTGTTGATAGTTGATTATCAGGTTTCCATTCATCAATTTGATGGATTCGATTACAGTCAGGTGCGATTGGTCAAATTCCTCCCCAATAATGAAATAAATCGATAATTCATTCAACCCAAATTGAGATTGAATTGTTTAATGTCATTCCAGCGAATTTTATTGCCTTTCAGTAGTTCATATATGTAGTTGGTAATACCAGTTTACAGGAATGTTATTGATATGCAGCAGCTATGAGAAACCTGATCCGATTAGTAAAAACCCTGAATACAAAAGAAATACAATTAATAAAAAGGATGCATAAAACCACCATGGGGTCTGAATCAAAGGGCAACTTGTGTATGAAATTATTTAATTGTATTCTCAATAATCAGATAACGAGTAATAAAGAAGCCATTGAACTGATCTGCCCGAACAAGCACAATTCAACCATTAGCCAGTTAAAGAAAAGACTTGAGCTTGACGTAATGAATACGATGCTGATCTCTTCCCTGACACGTGAAAGGGATCACCTGAAAAAAAGTGATATAAACTGTCACAAAAACCTTTTGTTGGGAAATGTTCTTATAGAAAGGGGATTGCATGATGAAGCAATCCAGTTGCTTCATATGACATCTATTGAAGCCGGGAAGGCCGAATTCCATGAAATTAAAATCAAATGTGATGATCTGCTGATGTCAGCCCACGCGGAATACGATACCAAAAAATCGTTTGCGCATTATAAAGAAAGTATGGGAAACTCATTGGAAAGCATATCAAGTCTTTTTCATGCCAAATCGATGAATTATCCATTCCTAAATGGTTCGCTTTCCGATGCAGGTGCAGATAACGGTCTTGATCTGAAAGAAATTTCTGCCTATATACGAAACAGCACATCAAAAAAAGCGGTGAGCTGGTATAATATGGGCATCATTCATCATCATATCCAGCAAAAGGAATATGCGCAGGCAGGAAAATATGCCCGTGAATTGCTTAATAATTCAGGGCTTAGGGGAGAAATGACTGCCTATGAACTGAGTGAGTTTAATCAACAAATTTCACGGATCATGTTATTTCTTGGAGAGAACAAGGCCGCCATCCAGGCAGCTGAATGCTGCATTGAAAATTCAGCGAGGAGCGGGGTGGAGGTAACTCCTTCCTCCCAGATACTTTTCCGGGCTTACCTCCTCACGGGCAATAGGGAAAAAGCTGCCAACGTATTGGACAAGGCATTAAGATATTTACATGATTCCGGGGATACCAACAGGGGAACATGGTATCTGTTTAAATCGGCATTCTATTTCGTGCAGGATATGTTCAGGGAATCTCATCAAATTCTAATATCACAGGAACAACATTTCAATAACAACCTGCCACTAAAGACGTTTGCAAAGTTCTTCGAACTGATCGACATTCTTGAACTGGGAGATCTCCAATGGTTTGAATACAAGGCTGAATCCTTCCGGAAAAGGATGGAACGAATCAACATACAAGAGCTCGAAAGAATAAGACTTTTATATAACCAACTGAAAATACTTGCCAATAAGGCATTTCCTGATTACAGCTCTGCTACGGACAAGGGATCCCTTTCTCTAGCCCTATCCCAGTTTGATGCCCATCCTGTCCGGTGGGATCCGCTGGGCTGCGAGGTGATCGATTTGAGCGAATGGATCAAAATTAAATTGCAAATGTATATTGATTACCGTGTTTGATGCCGGATGTCAACCATCAACCATCAACTATCAACCATTCAAAAAGCCCGCTTCATCAGCGGCGCATTGTCTTTCAGGTTTTCAGGTGTAAGACTGGGTAAAATTTTCTCTGTTTTATCCAGTAATGTGGTAATGAAACTTCTAAACAAAATCATAGCTGGCGGATACTTTTCCACTATCATCGAATACATGCTAACCGGACGATAGGGGATGTCTCCAATCTTATCTTTATTCAGGTCGTAACCTTCGTATTTATCCCAGTAGTTTTGGTTAAATTTATTGAGCGTGAGCGAACCATTGGTGCCCACATCAAAAGTATTGCCCATAAAATTGTTAAATTCCAATACTACATCCATACAACTCGCCTGTATTTTTAATGCCCATCCATTGTTTGTAAATGTATTGTAAGTCATAAAAATTCTGTTGGCACCTTCCATAAAAATGGCACTGGTGTTTTTATTAAAATAATTCCCCTGCATATAGCCATCAGAAATTTCTTTTAGTAAAATACCATGGGAAGCATCTCCCCAATTTTGTTCAAAATAATTGCTGAACATTTTTATCCGGTTGCTATACATTACAGATACACCGGATCCATTGTTGCTAAAAATATTGCTCACATAAGTGTCATCGTTACTAAACATAAAATGCAAACCATACCTGATGTTGTTGGTAGAGGTATTGCGCCAGATGATCGAGTTCTTTACAAACTCAAAATATATTCCGTCGCGGTGACCGGTTATATTATTGCTGATGATACGCATGCTATCTCCTTTCCAGCAATGAATGCCATTGCCACTTTGTTGTTCTTCTTTGCTATTGGCAATCAGCTTATTATTTTCGATGCTGCAGTTTATTCCATTCTGTACATGTATTCCAAAGAAATTATCTTCCAGTATATTGTTTCTGATAATTACGTTTTTACTATCAACTACTTTAATGCCACTGATATCATCGATACTTGAAATACCCGAATGAATAACACGGAATCCGTCGATTGTTACGCCATCCGCTTTTACATAAATAATCTCATACTTCTTTTGCCCATCCAATACCGGATAGTTAATTCCTTTGAGCACAATTGCTTTCCTTATTTCCAGCTTTTTCTCCGTGTAGTAGCCTGCATCCACCAATACAGTGTCGCCTGCGGAGGCTGCTGCCACGGCCGCTGTTATGGTTTTACAATTTCGGTTTGCCCCTGCATGAATGGTGGTGGCAGATGCTCCGGCATAAAAAAAGAAAATAACTATGATAGCGATTATCCTCATTTTTGCATTTCCTCCCACGAAATTTTGTTGCCATTTATTTGTTGGAAAGTGTTGGCAAGACTGTCTTCATTTGAAAAGGCAGCGATATTGCCACCCATCGGACTTTTTAAAGCAGGACTTTGTAAAAAGTGCGCTTCATCTACATTCACCAGTTTAGCGGGGATGCTAAAATCAACAAAATAAATTCCGGAAATATCTGCCTGTACTACTTTCTTAGTATTTAAAAAACCAATGATGCACTTCTCGTCATCAAACTTAAAGACCTTTCCTTTTTTGGTAATGAGCTCAGCTCCAAACCGATGATCACTAATTGTCATTTTACAGAAATCGCAATTGTCCTGTCCAATTCTAAGAGGTTGAGGTTTCGTGCTGCATCCGCTTAAGGCCGCAATAGAAATCCCGATAACCAGGATAGGAATCAGCGTTGAACTTGTGATAAATGTTTTTTTTCTTCTCCACTCAAATACAACCAATCCTAACAATATGGCTCCCACTCCAATAAAAATCCATCCTCCAATATCGGGCATTGAATAGGCCCCGAAATTTAATAATTGTTTAAACCCTATCAATGGCGGCTGGTAGGCCATGCCCGGAACGATGATAGCGGCATCAGGGTTTAGGTTATGTCCATATTCATATTCCCATTTCCAGAAATCGATCATGGCAACTACGCCAAAAGTTACAAATAAGGCAAACGATACATTGATCCACTTTCTTTTGCCCAGAATGGCTACAGCGATTAGAAGCACACTGAAAAATACAATGATCGCTGGCAATATTTTAAATTCGGGAAAATCCGCCGCATGCAATGTTTTCATACCGATGTAGTGATTCAAGCCGTTAATGATATTAACGTTGCCAGCTAATTTATTGGCATAAATCAACATTCTCAACCCTTCAGGATATTGGGGTGCATCTAAGTCAATCCGCCACATGGGAACAAATAAAACGATGGCTAAACCAATAGCACATAAAAAAAGTAAAACCCTGGAAACAGAAGAAATTTTGTTGCTTTTCATACTCGTATTTTGAAATGTAAAATCTGCCCGGTAAGGTATTGGTTGATGATTAAAGGTGGATAGATTGCAGGTGGGTGCATTTAAAATTGTGGCATTCGTTGTCTAGGCAGTGTTCGGTGGCGACACCGACCACGGCGGTCAGCCCTGGCTGGTGTTCCCACCAGCCAGCGACAATTTTAAATGCGCCCTTGCAGCTTGCAATGAATATAAAAATCCAGGCTTTACAAAATATCCACCTCTAGTCTATAACCATAAACGTTATCATTTATTTAATTGCGGCACTGTCTTCCTTTGGCATATTGGTACCAGTGCTAAATGTTAACGGCACGGTACTACCAGCCGGTGATACTCTCGCATAGCCCTGCATTTCCTGATGCAATGCACTACAGAAATCTGTGCAATAAAATGGTATTATACCTACTCTATCCGGAACCCACTTTAATGTGGATGTTTCGCCGGGCATTACCAATAATTCCGCTGTAGGTGCACCTTTTATGGCAAAGCCATGTGGCACATCCCAGTCTTGTTCAATGTTGGTTACATGGAAATAAACTTCATCCCCTACACGGATTCCTTCAATGTTATCAGGCGTAAGGTGACTGCGGATGGCGGTCATATACACATCCACCCGGTTGCCAGAGCGAACCACTTTTGTTGTTGGTTCTCCCTTTGATACAAATGCATTGTTGTTGTCTTCAATCTTATAGAATTTAACTGATTTGTCGCGGATTACACTCGCTTCTACTGCTTGTGCATAGTGAGGTTCACCAATCATTGGGAAGTCTAATAACAACTGCATTTTTTCGCCACTAATGTCAAAAAGCTGCGCACTCTGGGCCAACTCCGGACCTGTAGGTAAAAAACGGTCTTTGGTAATTTTATTATAAGCAACCAAATATTTACCATTTGGTTTTTTTGAATCACCGCCCGGTATCATCAGGTGACCTGGTGAATAAAAAGTAGAAACTCTGTCTAATACTTTCAAATCTTTGATATTCCATTTCACCACCTCGCTTGATACAAACATGGTGGTATAGGCGTTGCCTCTGCCATCAAATTCGGTGTGTAAAGGGCCAAGACCTGGTTTCTTTACTTCGCCGTGTAATGCTGCTTCATACTTTATTACTGGTATGCCATTATAGTCGCCGGCAAATGCTTTATCAGCAATGGCTTTTTGTATTTTTGTAAAACTGAAAACCGGTATTAAAGCAGCTAGCTTTCCACTTCCAATGATATATTCGCCGGAAGGATCTACGTCGCAACCATGCGGCGATTTAGGGCATGGGATAAAATAAACCAATCCGGGAAATGCAGTAACATCCATCACTGTAACTTCTGTTTTGATTGTTGAAGTAGCAGTTTGCGTTTTCTCATCATAGCGGTTGCTTGCATATTTTACAGCTTGCTTCCGGCCTTTGCCCTCTTTAATTAATTGCTCAGCCAACTTCCAGTTTACCGCCATCACAAAATCCTTATCACGCTTAGATGCATTTACTTCAAGCAAAGTATTGGCTTGTTCTGTATTGTAGCAGCTAAAGAAAAACCAGCCACTTGAAGGTCCTTTACCTGAATGACTTAAATCGAAATTTACCGGAGGGCATTGCAATTGGAAAGCAATATCCATATTGCCATTGGTTTTATCTACGCTGATAAAACTAATCGTGCCTTTAAAGTTCTTTTTGTAAGTATTAATGGGTACATCACCATTTTTGTCATCCGGGGGAACGCTAAATCTGGTACCAGCCACTACGTATTCTGTGTTTTCTGTTATGAAAGGCGAGGAGTGGTTACCAGCACTATTGGGTAGTTCAAGAATTTCTGATGTATGGAAAGTTGATAAATCAACTCTTGCAACACGAGGTGTATTGTTGGCATTGGCAAATATCCAGCGGCCATCAATTTCGCCATTGGTTTGCGATAAATCCAGGTGATGCTGGTCATCCCATGGAATAAAACCATGTGATGTGTTTAGCATCGGTTTTGTTTCCTCCGAATAGCCATAACCATTTTCCGGGTTAACAGAAAAAATCGGAACAACCCTTAGCAGGCGGCCACTTGGTAAGCCGTAAACACTCATTTGACCGCTAAAGCCGCCGGAAACAAAATTGTAAAACTCATCGTATTTACCGGGTGCTACATAGGTTTTAACAGCGGCATCACCACTTACAGCGGAGCCTACATTTTTGGGCTTGCATGAATTCATGCAACAGATAAATGCAAGGGCTGCCAAACCGGTTGCATATTTTTTTATCAGGTTCATTATTGGTTGTTTTAGATTGTATGTTGGGGAAGGTGAATGGTGAATCGTGAATGGTTAATGGTGAATGGTGAATCTTCAGTGGTGAATGGTGAATGCTCAGAAAGCCATCAGATGGTGAATTTTAAATGGGATGAAAAAATGTCTCCTTTTTATTTCAACTTCTTCGAATTGGAAAGTTTTATTGCATGCAGTATTTACCAGTTAAACGAACTTCCTGCCTTAAACACTCTCCATATTTTCACCATTGACCATTGACCATTCATCACTCCTCACTCATTATTTTATTCCGTCATTTTCACGCATAAATTCAAGCAGGTTTCTTGCATCGTCATCCGTTAAACTTTGGTTGGGCATACGAACCAGACATATTTCCAGTTGGGCTTGCATTTTTGGATCTTTATCAATCATAGCATCTGTGTTGGTAATAAAGTTCATGATCCATTCTGGTGCATGGCGACTGGTAACATCTTTCCAACCCGGACCAACCAGTTTTTCATCGGTAAGTTTATGGCAGGCGCCACATTTTACATCATACACTTTTTTGCCGGTACCAGCCTTTCCAGCATCCAGCGAAGCTCCCAGTTCTACTGTTGTAAACTTACCTTCTCCTCTTTTGGGATCATAAGATGGGTTTCCGGTGGCTGTGTTTTCTCCTGCTGTTGCTATATTGCCGGCATCTGTGGCAGCATTATCCGTAGTTTTGTTATCACTACAAGAGGTTGCAAATGCTACAGTAGCGAAGACCAGGCTAATTACAATCAGTTTTTTCATATTTTTTTATTTTTTGATGAATGAAGTTTGATTGCACAAGATTAAACCAGGTATCAGTAGTCTTTTATGCGTACAATCATAATCAAAAATTGAATTGCCAAACTGAAGTAGGGTGGATTTGGAAATGTGATGATTTAATAACGCAATGTTACCGTTTTCAAGATTTATGTCATTTAAATGTCCAAATAGTATGATTAGAATCATATATCCGATGGGCAATTATCATAGAAAATTTTTTCGATAGGTTTTAGCTTCGTTCACTCAATTCACCGATTAACGATCTAAGCATGATTGATATTGATTTACTGCTTGCATGGGGTGGTGCTTATAAAAAAGTAAGTGCCGGTGAAATTATATTTCAGGAAGGGCAACCTTGTTCGTTTTATCATCAACTGGTTAATGGAAATGTAAGGTGGGTAAATATTGGGGATGAAGGAAAAGATTGTATTATGTCAATGATTGAACCAGGTGAATCCTTTGGTGAATATCCCTTGTTTGATGATGGTCCTTTTGCAGCCACTGCAATAGCAGAAAAAGACTGTATCATCATCAGGTTGCACAAGCCTACCTTTTTACAATTGCTAAAAGAAAACAATGAGTTAAATTTTGCTTTCACACAATTGTTATCAAAAAGACTGCGCTTTAAACTTTCAATTATCAAGTCTTTTGGTTCTCATTGTCCCGAAAAAATTATTGCTAACCTGCTGAATAACCTTAAGGAACAGAACAAGAATTTTTGCAGTAAATGCAACCAGCTT
>JBGSSF010000004.1:0-206461 GCA_041737175.1 Bacteroidales bacterium | reverse complement strand
ACCCCAAAAGGGGTTAAATTTCAATAACCGTGGGTGCAACCCACGGATAGAATGACACGATATATCACAACCCTGAAAGGGTTGAATTTATTAGCATGTGTAATATTCAACCCTTTCAGGGTTGAGTTCCTGTTGCATGTTGTTTTCCGTGGGTTGCACCCACGGTTATTCAGATTAAGCCATTTCATGGCTTGACATTTAATGCATCAGTAGTAATGGTAGATTGAAGATCGAGAAAGGACAAATGAGAAAACCTGTGTTATAATTTACTGTTGTGGGCATTACTGGATTCGAACCAGTGACCCCTACCCTGTCAAGGTAATGCTCTAAACCAACTGAGCTAAATGCCCGTAAAACATTGTAAATGTAATATAATATTTTCAAAATCATATTTTGAGTCAGAAACTGAGACCCTGAAGACGCTAAAAAATGGGCTGCACGCTCCCATACGGAATTTGCGGAAAAGGATGCGGACGAATACTACAAGATGCTGAGCAACAGAATAAGGGAAGAAGCTGTTGTGAAAGAGCAACTCCAGGAATAGTAAAAAAGGGACAAGGGACGAGGGACAAGTGGGATTTGGGTGTTAGTCACTCTTACTCATGCCCTCACACAACTGGTCCCTTGTCCCTCGTCCCTTATCCCTAAATCTCCCGTTCTCCTCTCTCCACCTCCAGAAAAATACGTGATAGCCTGGCCAGCAGTTTGCTGAAAGAGGCCATAGCCAACTCAGTCTCCCTGCTCACCGTTTGTTTTTTCAAACGAAGCAGCAACAAACCATATAATGCATTCAGACAGATTTCAATGTCCCCGGTTGCCGGATTGGCCGATTTCTTCCTGAATTCCGCAATGTTTCCCGAAGCATCAAGGAATAATTGCTTGTAGCCGGATTCGCTGTTGAGAAGCCGGATATGCAAGTCTGTCACTTCCGCTATCAGGGCTGTAAGATTACTCAAATGCCCTTTTTCCTGAATACCCTCGCGATACATCATCAGTATCATGTTGGCAAACCAGTCTCTTACTTCGTTTTTAATTCTTGGGGGCTGGGAATACTGTGAAATCAGGTTTTGTTCAATCAGATCGATATTAAACCGGTACGCACGTATCAGATCTTCAACCTGCCACATATATAAAATGTATTCGGCAATGTTGGTTTTGCGTTTTTCCTGAGCGATTAGCATGTTTTCAAGGGACAAGGGACAAGGGACGAGGGACGAGTTGACCGCATGAAATGTAAATGGGTTGCGGAATTGCATCCGGTAAACATGCTCCACACCCAAAACACTTGCACACTTGTCCCTCGTCCCTCGTCACTTGTCACTATTAATAATGTTATCCAATAATCTTCTTTCTTTCTTTGTCGGTCTTCCTGCCCCCCTGTCGCGTTTAAAGAAAGCCATGTCTTTTATTTTCAGTTTTTCCAATTCTTCCGGTGAAGTGAGATCATCAACAAATTCCCTGACCCGTTGAGCCGGAAGTCGGTTATGAACAAGACCTCTGACCTGCAGGGTATAGATAACGGGGAGTTTCCGTACAAAAATTATTTCTCCTGGTTTTACCTCGTGTGAAGGTTTAACCTCTGTGCCATTGATGATTATCCTGCCCTTGTGACAGGCTTCTGTAGCCATGCTCCGGGTTTTATAAATTCTTACGGCCCAGAGCCATTTATCAATTCTGACTTTCTCTTTAATCTCCATCCCAGGTACCAATTCACTTCCGCAAAGATAGCCAATAAACACAATTAAATAAAAAAAGGCCGTCCGCTGACGACCTTTTTCACATTAAACAAAACTACTAACTAAACCAACTTGGGCAAATCTTTATGATGATTATCGAGCGTTTCTCTTTGTTATGTTTGTTTTTGCTTTTCTGTATGATGATACGCAGGACCCGGAATGATGTTCTGAATATTCAACGAAGGGGATGGATGTGTTGATGAACGGGGAGATTGTTTCCATGAATCAATATGTAGAGACACCGCCAAGGGGCGGGGTCTCTACCTGGTGTCAAATTCATTCCTAACTGCTGCCAGCGATGATAAAACCCTGTAATCATTTTCAATTGCCGTACCAACGACTACTCCGTTAGCTCCGGCTTTGTACAAATTGCGTATATCTTCAGCTGTTCTGATTCCTCCGCCCACAACCAGGGGTATCGAAATACTTTCCTTTACCTGCATGACGATTTCTTCCCTTATCCGGTCACCGGCACCACTCCCCGCCTCAAGATAGATCAGTTTTAAACCGAGCTGTTCCCCGGCAAGGGCTGTAGCCACAATGATATCAGCCTTTTCAGATGGTATGGGGCGGGTATTGCTTATGTATTCAACCGAAGAAAGATAATGACCGTCAACCAGTATATAACCGGTAGGTATGATCTCAATGCCTGATTTCTTAATGAATTGTGAGGCCAGAACATGGTTCCCGATCAGGTATTCAGGGTTCCTGCCAGAGAGCAAAGATAACAGCAGGATGCCATCAGCCTTGGAACTCAGCTGAAGAAGGTTACCGGGAAAAAGTATGACAGGAATTTCCGTTTTTTGTTTCACACTGATAATTGTATCATCAATGGGCGAGGAAGTCAGGCTGCCCCCGACAAGGATCACATCCACACGGGCCTTTACTGCCATGTCAATAGTTCTTGCAAGGGTATCAGCACGGTGCTTCTCCGGGTCAACAAGCAGGGAGAATATCTTGCGGTTCTTTGCGAAAAGCGATGTATAAATAGAAACATTCATCATATACTATCCTCTGCCATCATTAATTGCTATTTGCAGCACCAGACCACAACATAGTTACCCAGACTGAAATAATTCAGATTGAAAAGCTCGTTTCGGGAGCGGTTATGAACACGGCCCTGGATTACCCCGCTGTCTGACGGCTGAAATGGTTCGATGGTCAGACTATCCCTGAAATTGATGTCCTGCTTGTCACATATCTTGTACAAGGCTTCCTTGGCACACCAGTGAATGTAAAGATGGTATTTTTTCTGTTCCTCATTGTCGGTGATTGAGTCATTCTCATTGATGAACTTATGGGATATGGAGCTGATACGGTGTGACATATATTCCAGATCAATACCCACCTTCATTTTAGGACTTAACAGAATGGAGGTCAGATCACGGGAATGAGAAATGCTGATGTAATGCGAATTACCCTTAATAAATGGCTTTCTGTTGCCGTTATAATAAATGGACAGTTCATTGTTCGTCATAGCCTTCAACAACACTCTCACACTCAGCCATTCAATTTTTCTGGGTGTATAGGAGAATCTTTCAAGCGTTTCAAGTTCCTCACGGGTCAGGGTAATTTTTGACAACAGAAGATCAAGATCCTCAGTGATTTTCCAGATACCTAAATGGCAGCCACAATCCAAAAATTCATTCATTATTATTGCCATGGTGTCGAATGTTATTAAGTTACTTCCAGTTCAGGGTTTCAATCAGATGTATGATATCAGATGAGAAGAATCTGATGACAGGAGCAAGGGAATCCTTGTTGGGGATCACCCTGAAGTACAGAGCACCGCTTAGAAAATTGGATGTGCTGTCGGTTGCGTAAAAACTTAGTGATGAGGCTGTGTTACCTTTAATATCATAAATCATACCATGTACATTCCGGTCAGGATATGAAAAAGGACGTTCAATAATATCATCTGCCTTAATGATGTGCTTATAGGCCAGCGTATGAATATCCTCAATGTGAAGGTTCAGATCATTGTGCAAGGTTTTGTAAGTGATATGAATCGTGCCTTTGTAGCCGGGAAAATTAATATTGATCCAGCAGGGCTCCTGGTTTACCTGGTATGGAACCACCTCAGCATAAACAGGGACTTCAAAACCATAATTACAAACCGATTTGTAGGATGTGTATTCCTTTTCGGGGAAATCGATCCTGAAGTAACTTCTTGGTTTAGGGGTATATGTTTTAGTGCAACTGACATCCAACAAGATGATGATTAACAAAGTCAGGATGGATCCTGTCCAGGATAATTTCAGAAAATTAAGCTTTTGCTTCATGCCTGACCTTGCTTTTAAGGGTTACCTGAAGTTGTTTGATCCGCCGCTGATCCACTGATTTTACGGTAAAGTCGAATCCTTTGCAGGAAATCACTTCGTTCTTCAGGGGCAATTCACCTCTTAGCTCAAGGATAAGTCCTGCCAATGTATCAGCCTCGCCTTTTACTTCATCAAATATGGTTTCATCTACATGATATACTTTAAAGAAATCATTGAGCAGCACTTTCCCTTCAAAAAGGTAATTTTCCTCATCCATCTTCACATAGAAAGCTTCATCATTGTCCGATTCATCGGTAATTTCCCCTACTATCTCTTCCAGAATATCTTCCAGGGTAATTATCCCGGATGTGCCGCCATATTCATCTATAACCACAGCCATATGAAACTTGCTCGTCTGAAACTCCTTCATCAGATCATTGATCTTTTTAGTCTCGGGAACATAGGATGGCGGACGCATAAGAGATTGCCAGTTGAAGGTATCGGGTTTCCCTATAAATGGCAGCAGATCCTTGATGTAAAGAATACCTTTGATGTTGTCCATATCCTGATTATATACAGGAATGCGTGAATATCCCGAATCAACGACCAGGTTAATGAGCTTCCTGAATCGGGTCCGAATCGATACCCCAATAATGTCCACCCGGGGCGTCATGATTTCACGCACATCAAGGTTGCCAAATTTGACTATGCCTTCGAGAATTTTCTTTTCGTCCGTAATACTTTGTTCAGTCAGATCAAGGGCATCCGACAAATCATCCATGGAAATCGACTTGCCATGCGTTGAAAATTTCTTTTGGATCCAGGCAGTGGAATTGACCAACAGAAAATTCAGCGGCCGGCATATTATTTCCGCATATTCAAGCGGTATGGCCATGAATCTGGCCATCTTGTCTGAATATCTTATGGCATATATCTTGGGAAGGATTTCACCAAAGAAAACGATTACCAGGGTTATCACCACTACCTCAACAATGAAACCCATTACCCTGGAATTGGAAAAATCGAACAGGGAACTGCTGAAATAGGCTGAAATAACAATGATGCCGATATTGGTCAGATTATTGGTCACCAGTATGGTGGCCAGCAGTTTTTCCGGCATTCCCAACAATTTAATAACAACCTGATTGCTTCGGGATTTCGAGGATCTGATGGAACTGATCTCTGTGGGAGATAATGAGAAAAAGGCTGCTTCGGCACCCGAAACCAAAGCAGAAAGAATGAGAAGTACCAATATTGCAATCAGAGCAATAAACAGGTCCAGGGTAAATGCATTAACGGTAAAATCAAATGCCGCAGTAAATGCCTGGTGATAGGGTTCGTCGTCCAATTCCTTAATCAATAAATTAATCAAACTGTGTATTAAAAGGGTAGATCATTGGTGAGATCCGGTTCATCCACCTGTGGCTTTTCGCTGGTGGATTGATCAATATGGGGTGCTGATGCTGCCGCACCAGATTCGTCGGCTCTTTTGCCAAGCAGCTGCATAATATCAGCTACTATTTCAGTGGTATATCTTTTGTTCTTGTCTTTGTCATCCCAGGAACGGGTGCGAAGTTTGCCTTCAATATAAATCTGACTGCCTTTTTTCACATATTTTTCTGCAACCTCAGCCAGACCTCTCCAGAGAACTACATTATGCCATTCCGTAGTTGTTACGCGTTCACCGCTCTTGTTTTTATAAACATCACTGGTTGCCATTCTGATGGTGCAAACAGGAGTATTATTGTCAAGATAACGAACTTCAGGGTCCTGTCCGACATGACCCACTAAAATAACTTTATTGACTGACATAGGATTGATTTATTAAACTCGGTAAAATTATAAAAAATTATGAATTCAATTTAGAACATTCCTTCCTGATGCAAATTGTCAATGTATTTCTCAATTATTTTTGGCACAGCGTATTGGGAGAGATGTTTTAAAGGAATCCGGATTAATCCGCTGTCCGTTGAGGAATCCAAAGTAAAACCAACATCAATATAATAAAAGGTGCAATACAGGATTTGATGGGTAAGTTGATGTTTATAGGTTTTGGGATAAGGATCCGCCTCGGTTTTTCTGTCCCCGAAGAGTGCAAACCATTCCTGTGATGTTGAAAGCTTATGGTATTCCATTGAAACATCCGACTCAATCAGCGGAAACTCGTAAAGTGAGTTCCAAATATCCTTGCCCGTGCGTTTATGAAGATAGGTATAATCCCGGTCACGGATAAACAGGTAATTGTAATACCGTATCCGTTGTTTTATTTTTCCTGATTTGACCGGAAAAAGTTCGATTTTCTTTTCTGTATGAGCTTTGCAATTAAGAATCAGCGGACAGTCGTTGCAAACCGGATTTTTTGGAAGGCATATCAGCGCCCCGAGTTCCATCAGGGCCTGGTTGTGGATATCAGGTTTACCGGGATCCAGTATATCTGCAGCTAATTTTTCGAAGATTTGTTTTCCGGCAGCGCTATCAACCGGCATCTGTATGCAGAACAGCCGTGATAATACCCGGAAAACATTACCATCAACCAGGGCTACAGGTTCTTTAAATGCGATTGAGGCAATGGCAGCTGCTGTATAGGGACCTATGCCTTTGAGTTTTACTAATTCCTGATAGGTTCGGGGAAACTGACCCTTTAATTCAAAGGCTATCATTTGTGCCGTCAGGTGGAGATTCCTGGCCCGCGTATAATAACCCAGGCCTTGCCATAATTTAAGTACTTCATCAAGAGGGGCATTTGCCAGTTCAATCACCGAGGGATACTTTTCAATAAACCTGTTGTAGTATTCCAGGCCCTGAACTACCCGTGTTTGTTGAAGAATAATTTCAGAGATCCAGATATGATAAGGTGTTTCGGCTTTTCGCCAGGGTAAGTCCCTTTTTTTCTCATGGTACCATTTTACAATAATTTCGGAAATACTCATGAGTTGGTTTAGATTAAATAAATTTAAAAGATTGTCAAAATTAATGGTTTACTATTTTATTTATCGAAGGAAATACTTTATATTTGCAGCTCATATTTTTGAAAACATCTAATTTATTGATAATTAAAGAATTTTAACAATGACGAAAGCGGATATTGTAAACGAAATCTCAAAAAACACCGGGATTGAGAAAATCACTGTTCAGAAGACAGTTGAAGCTTTTATGGAAGCTGTAAAAGACTCCTTGGTAGTTAATAAAAATGTCTACCTGAGAGGGTTCGGTAGTTTCATTATCAAAAAGAGGGCAAAGAAAACGGCAAGGAATATTTCTAAGAATACTACTCTTATTATTCCAGCCCATAATATCCCTTCGTTTAAACCTGCAAAAACCTTTGTAAATAAGGTTAAGGCAAACGTTAAATAAATTCTACCCATTAATTCTGAAGAAATGCCAAGCGGTAAGAAGCGTAAGAGACATAAGATGGCTACACACAAACGTAAAAAACGTTTGCG
Source organism: Bacteroidales bacterium (assembly GCA_041737175.1). Classification (GTDB taxonomy): domain Bacteria; phylum Bacteroidota; class Bacteroidia; order Bacteroidales; family UBA10428; genus UBA5072. The sequence continues at coordinate 199,021 of JBGSSF010000004.1, read as the reverse complement.
TAAAAACAGGCATAAGAAGAAGAACAGATAGTCTGTAACTTATTCATAATAAGCGAAAATAAACCTAAAGTTGAACCAGTTTCACTTTAGGTTTATTATGTTTTATTTAAAGACGTTGATCAGACATCGGATTTCGTCATAATATAGAGTAAATGTGAGCAAAGAATTAATTATTGATACATCTTCCAGCGATGTTAGCATTGCTCTTTTAGAGGATAAGAAGTTAGTTGAGTTAAATAAGGAAAAAAGCAACCCCAAGTTTGCTGTTGGCGACATTTATCTGGGTAAGGTCAAAAAGCTAATGCCGGGATTGAATGCTGCCTTTGTTGATGTTGGATATGAGAAAGATGCCTTTTTACATTATCTCGACCTTGGACCCCAGGTAAGATCTTTGCACCGGTATCTTGATTCCTCAGTAAACCGAAAGGGTAAGATTATCTCTTTTCAGAAATTCAAGCGTGAACGTGATATTGACAAGGAAGGTACCATATCCGATGTGCTGGTGCAGGGACAACTGGTAATGGTGCAGATAGCCAAGGAGCCCATATCCACCAAGGGACCCCGTCTGACTTCCGAGATCTCCATTGCGGGCAGAAATCTTGTTTTAATGCCCTTCCATGATAAGGTTTCCGTTTCCCAGAAAATTCAATCGGTTGAAGAAAGGAACAGGTTAAAAACCTTGATTCAGAGCATAAAACCTCATAATTATGGTATTATTGTACGGACTGTTGCCGAAGGTAAAAAGGTAAAAGACCTCGACACGGAGCTTAAAGGTTTGGTGCGTAAATGGGAAAATGCATTTGAAAACCTTAAAGGGATTAAACCCCCTTTTCTCTTCATTGGTGAAATAAACCGTACTTCTGCCATTCTGAGGGACATTCTGAATGTTTCATTCAACAGCATTACTGTGGATGACGAGGTGATTTTCAGGGAAATTAAGGAATACATCAGCACCATCGCCCCTGAGAAAGAAAAGATCGTTAAGCTGCATAAGGGCGAGATCCCAATATTTGAACATTTCGGTATTGAGAAACAGATTAAATCATCTTTTGGTAAAACGGTATCGTTTAAAAACGGCGCCTATCTCATTATCGAACATACCGAAGCACTTCATGTCATTGATGTCAACAGCGGTAACCGATCCAAAACAGTGACAAACCAGGAGAGCAATGCTTTCGAGACCAACCTGGCAGCAGCAGAAGAAATTGCCAGGCAGCTCAGACTGCGTGATATGGGCGGCATTATCGTAATTGATTTTATAGATATGCAATCGAGTGATCATAAACAAAAGATCAACGAGAAGATCAAACAGGCCATGGAAAATGACCGTGCTAAACACAGCATTCTTCCCCTCAGCAAGTTTGGCCTGATGCAAATTACCCGGCAACGTGTCAGACCCGAGATGCATGTCAGTACTACTGAAAAATGTCCTACCTGCAATGGCTCGGGAGAAATTTCACCCAGTATATTGTTTGTGGATAAGATTGAGAATCATATCAACACTTTGCTGGAAAAGGAGAAGTATCCTGTCCTTGTGCTTAAGCTACACCCGTATGTTGCAGCATTCATTAAAAAAGGACTGATGCCGATCTGCCTCAGATGGCGTTTCCGTTATAAAACCAGGATCAAAGTGATCCCCATCTCATCCTACGATTTTCTGGAATACCATATCTTTGATACCAGAGGGGAAGAGATTATAGGGTAGAGTCTTGCAGTCGTGCAGTTTTGCAGTTTTGCAGTCGTGCAGTCGTGCAGTTTTGCAGTTTTGCAGTCGTGCAGTCTTGCAGTTTTGCAGTTTTGCAGTCGTGCAGTCTTGCAGTTTTGCAGTTTTGCAGTCGTGCAGTTTTGCAGTCTTGCAGTCGTGCAGTTTTGCAGTCGTGCAGTTTTGCAGTCTTGCAGTTTTGCAGTTTTGCAGTCTTGCAGTCTTGCAGTTTTGCAGTCGTGCAGTCTTGCAGTCTTGCAGTTTTGCAGTTTTGCAGTCTTGCAGTCTTTCACATTTGCACATCTGCACATCTGCACATCTGCACATCTGCATATCATTCTAGACTTTCACAAAAATTTTATTCCTATACATATACCTTAAGATCAGGAATATAACCAGGAATGCGCCGACTGCCCTGATAAAACCATACCAGTCACCTGCCTGGGTTTGCATTCCCCTGGTAAAAACTTCGGCCACCTGGCCGAAATCAAACAGATGCCAGGCTGTATAAGCCACTATGGAATTGGCACCAATAATGACAAAAGCTTTTACCGGCCGCTGGTATTTCCACACATCCACTACCAGATAAAAAAATGCGAGCGCCAGGAAACAGATGCCTCCGGCAAAGAGAACAAAAGAGCCGGTCCATATGTGCTTGATGATGGGATGAAAGGGGTGCCATATCCTGGCCAGAATAATCAAAACGATTCCAAAAACAGCCAGTTTCCACACTTTCTGCAATCCCCCGGCATCAGATTTAAGTAAATACCCCGCAAACACTCCCAGCATGGTGGTGGCTCCAAAATTAAGACTGCTTAATATCCAGGTATAGGTGGTACCATCCTGAAATTTTCCCAGGATGTATTTATCAATAAACAGAGCCATATTCTCTTGAGGATTGTATAAACCGGCAACTGCACCAGGAACCGGAATTACCATAATGATCCAGTATACCAGCATCAATCCAAGGGTTGCAACCAGCTGCCATCTGACACCTGTATATAATACCAGCACAGATGCGATCAGGTAACCTGCTGCAATGGACTGAAGGGTATTGCTGTAAAATTTGAATTCGGAAAAATCATAGGTCAGCAGATTGCCCTGGACTGCCATTCCCAGGATCCACAGAATTAAAAACCGCTTCAGAATATGTGGCCACAGTGCAGCTTTTGAAAGGACCTGGCCCAGACGACGGGGAAATGCAAAGGGGATTGAAACACCGGCAAGCCAGACAAATAGAGGCATAATTATATCATAGAACCTGAAACCGAGCCATTCTACATGATCCAGTTGCGTGTTGATGAAATGCGTGGCAGGTGAATGGAAAATATTATCCAGGCTCTTAAAGATGGCTTCTCCACCCATGATCCAAAACATATCGAATCCACGAAGTGCATCTACAGATACAATTCTCGAGCCTTTGGTTGTTTCCCCCTTTATTCTGAACTTTTCCAGTGCCTCCAGTGTTCTCATATGACAATATTTTAATTTAAATTTGCATAATTTCTTGCACATAACCTATGAAACGTACCATACTTTCTTTGCTGGCCATTCTTTTAATCATTGCCACTGCTTCTTCACAGGTAATAAAACCGGTCAAATGGACCTATTCCACCCGGCAAATCAGTAAAGAACAGGTCGACCTGATCTTTACGGCCACCGTTCAAAGCCCCTGGCACCTCTACGGACTTAATATCGCGGAGGGAGGTCCTATTCCCACTTCGATCAATTTTTCAGAAACAAAAGGTTTTGAAGTATTGGGGAACCCCACACAATCGCCAAAACCCGAAATTGTCGATGACAAGATCTTTAATATGAAGCTTGAATTACACAGCGGTAAGGTCACCTTTACACAGCGCGTCAGAATAATACAAACTGACAGCGTCATCATCTCCGGGGTTGTGGATTATATGACCTGCAGCGACATACAATGTGTGCCGGGGGATGATGAGTTTGTGTTCAGGCTGAAAGGACTGGGGGAACAGTCGGCAGCAGCAGCGGCAGCGGCAGTAGAAACAGCAGCACCAGCAGCAGTTGGTAAAGAACAATCAGATTCTGTAGTATTTGATACTGCTACTGCTACTGCTACTGCACCTGCCACTGCTTCTTCCCCCGCTGCCGCTCAAAAGTCACTGTGGGGCGTTTTCCTGCTGTCTCTGCTTGCCGGATTGGGTGGGTTACTGACACCCTGTGTGTATCCCATGATACCCATGACTGTTTCCTATTTCCTTCGGGGCAGTCAATCAAGGGGAAAAGCGATATCACAAGCATTGGTTTTCGGCCTTTCCATTGTTTTTCTTTATACACTCATCGGTATACTGGTGGCTGTTTTCAAGAATCCCAATGCAGTAAACAATTTCACAACACACTGGGCCACCAACCTCATATTCTTTCTGATTTTCCTGATTCTCTCCGCTTCCTTCTTTGGCATGTTTGAAATCATGCTTCCCTCCGGACTTGCCAATAAAGTGGATCAGCAGGCGGACAAAGGTGGCTATGTCGGCGCTTTTTTCATGGCCCTGGCCATGGCTATACTTTCCTTTTCATGCACAGGCCCAATTGTTGCCTCGCTGCTCATCAAAGCATCACAGGGTGAAGTTCTTGAACCTGTCATCGGTATGATGGGTTTCTCCCTGGTTTTTGCCCTTCCTTTTACCCTTTTTGCCATTTTTCCTTCCTGGTTGCAGAATCTGCCAAAATCAGGAAGCTGGCTCAATGCCATCAAAGTTTTCTTTGCCTTTGTCATGCTGGCGTTTTCATTGTATTTCCTCGGAAAGATTGACCAGTCTTATCACCTGAACCTGATCAGCAGAGATCTGTTTCTCAGCGTCTGGATCGTGATTTTTACACTCCTGGGCTTATACTTGCTGGGGAAAATCAAATTTGCCCATGACAACGACCTTGTCCAAATTGGTGTTCCGCGTTTTATCTTTGCTGTGGCCACATTTTCATTTGCGCTTTACCTTTTTACCGGATTCCTGGGAAATGAATTAAAGGGATTGTCCACTATATTGCCTCCTGTTGGGCAGCCACAAGGGGCTGCCCCTAGGATTGTTGATTCGAACAGGCAGACGCTAGGGGCTGCTTTTATCGGGCAGCCACAAGGGGCTGCCCCTACAATATTATGTTCAACCCCGAAATACTCAGACTTCCTCTCCCTTCCCCATGGCTTGCAGGGATATTTTGAATACCAGGAAGCCCTGGCATGCGCCAGGGAAAAAAACAAACCTGTACTTGTTGATTTCGTTGGTCATACCTGTTCCAACTGTAAAAAGATGTACAGTGAGGTCTGGTCAGATCCCCGTGTGCTGCAAAAGCTTCAGGATGAATTCATCATTGTGGCTTTGTATACGGATGACAAAACAAAACTTCCGGATAAGGATTGGATCACTTCAACCTCTGACGGGAAGGTCAAGAACACCATAGGAAAAAAGAATCAGGATTTCCAGATTATCCGGTTTAATTCCAATGCGCTGCCTCTATACGCTATAGTGGATGCCAACGGAAATGATCTTTCGAAAACCTATTATACCTATGATCCCGATATCGATAGGTTTCTGAATTGGCTAGAAGAAGGTGTACAGTAGAGACGCATTGCATGCGTCTATTCTATCATTCAAAACATCCTGTTCTTCAATTTAAACGGATTGATGGCATTGAAATCGATGACGTACCGGATAGTCTGCCAGTAATTATCTGTCAATGCTTTGTTTACCTGCGAAATATCATGCGAGGTGACCATTGGAAAATAAACCTTAACAAAACTTCCAAGGCTTGCCATAACTCCGGTTTCATATGGTACTTTCTCAGATTCAACCGATTCTTCCGCTGGCAGATCCCAGATTTGATCACCAGCGCCCGAATAGGTGCCGGCAGTGGCATACAAATACAGGGGTGTCTTCGGAATGCGCAAGGTTATTCCGAGGGTTGCCAGCCATTTGTCTGAAAAAGCAAAAGGTACATTGGAAGCAAATCCACCTTCATTCATCGCAAATTGCTGCGAAAGTAACGCCTGCCTGTTAGGATCCGTAATATCCTCAAACCTGCCCAGGTAAAGATGTTCAAATTTATAATCATGAATGCCTGAATTGCCGCTGAGTCGGATTGCATAATGGTCATTCATATCGTATTCCTTAAACAGGAACCCTGAGGCGAAAACTCTGAAACGGAGGGCATTCATCGCATACCTCATGGCATGGGTATAATTCAGCTCAAGGGATGAGCGAACGAAATCATTGTTGGCCTCCATGTTTAGATTGACTCTATAAGGATTTAATACCTCTGGATTGTAAAAGTTAATATCAGCAGTGGCAAAGAAATTATCGATAGCGTACCTTCTATAAATTCGTATTAATTCAGTAGCGGAAACCAGGGAAAGTTTCACCGTCTTGATCACAGGATTTTGTGCGGATGCATTCCTGATGGTGATCAGCAACTCTCCCTTTAAACGATTGTAACTTAGTCCGTTCTCCGTTCCATGACCGAACCGCCTTGCATTGATACTCAACTGAAATGCCTGAAAAATGGAAGATTGGGGATAGAGGTTGAGGGAAATCCTGCCCATACCCGATATATCATGATTACCCAGACCATACATGGGGACGAATTGGTATTCGATGGTTTGCTGCGGGAGCAGCGGACTGTAGAGGACCAGTCCCAACTGCGTTTTATTGTAATTGTTCCAGCCAAGTGCAGGCAAAATGCCAACAGATGTCTTATAAGATTTTTCCAGTATTTGTATTGGATGTATATCCAATGGTTCAATCCGGCGGAGCAATCCATGAGTCCTCATGGTATTGTTCCTCCGGTTTATCTCAGGAACTGAGATTTCATGAAACAACCGTATTTTACCAGCCTCCTTATCCGGCATGTCAAGCCACTGCCTGCCGCTGAATCCAGGATACCATCTTTCATGTTGCACCCTGTCCTCGTCCATTGAGGCCATATGCAAAGGGGATGATATCGTGCCGGTATTTTTTACCATCACCCGATCCGCACGGATCCGTTTGATCTCATAATCCATTTTCGCGGAAGTTCCCAGAAGATCATTAAAAAACCATGAAAGATCTTCCTTATATGCGGTTTCGAATTCCATGCGCAGATCTTCAGGGTCAGGATGCCTGAACTGCCAATTCCGGTAAAATTGCTGCATAATGCTGTTGAACTTTTCTTCACCCAGGTACTGCAAAAGGTAATTCCAAACCAGCGCGGACTTATCGTAAACAATCATGCCATAATTCATAGAAGTATACTGATCGCTGGCAAGATTGAGTGGTTGATCTATGTTGTTTCTTGCGGACAGCAGGTAGAGATAGTAATAATAATCACTGAACGGCAGGTCATCCGCATTCAGCTTTCGGACCAAAGATTCATTCTCAGTAAGCATTTTGTACAATTTCAGCTGCGGATACTTGGACTTCATGTAACGAAACTCGCTGAACGTGTTAATACCTTCATCCAGGTATGGAAATTTTCTTTCATTGAAACCCAGTACGCCGTAGAACCAGTTATGACCAACTTCGTGCATGATGTAGTTTTCAAGCATCAAAGGTGTATTTACATTTCCGACCACGGTTATGGTGGGATATTCCATGGCACCTCCGGCTTCAAGCGCCCCATATACGGCGCTGCAATTGTTGTAGGGATAATCTCCATACCAGGCAGAATAATACCTGACAGCGTCATTGATATATTGGATCGCATCCTTCCAGACTTCTTTCTGCACTTCAGTAAACATAGCCCAGGTAGTTACCTTTCTGCCGCCGGAAAGGAGAACATCGCCCTTCAATACCCGATAACGCTTGTCGGCAAACCAGGCAAAGTCATGTATATTCCTCTCGGAATAACGGATTGTTTTGAGTTCACGGTCCGATGCCGGAATGTTCCGAACCGTTGTTGTATCCTTTAATCTTTCCTCAAGCCAATGAAGTTCTTCAGATGTCTCCAGATTACCTGTGGCTCCTACCACATAATTCTTCGGAAGCGTGATGGTAACATCGAATGAGCCAAATTCCGAATAGAACTCCCCCTGATCGAGATAGGGCATCTGATTCCAGCCGTGCCTGTCATATACTGCCGGTTTCGGGTACCATTGGGATACCTGGTAAGCCTGACCTTTATGGCCGGATCTCGAAAAAGACTCGGGTAACTTCACATAAAATGGCGTTGTGATGATGATGGTATCTCCGGGACGCAGGATATCATTCAGGATAAGTTTGCATATGTCTTTATGGAGATCATCCGGCAACCAGGTAATGCGCTTGCCATTCACCCTGAAATCAAGCGAGTCTATATAACCCCTCTCTTCCTCAGAAGCATACTGAAACCGGGTTCTTCCGGATTCAAGGAGTTGCCGGGCCAATGCCGTGGAATTATCCTTATAGGCATTGGGCCAAAGATGAAACCATAAAAAGCTCAGAATATCCGGAGAATTATTGATATACCGGATTGACTCAAATCCTTTTAATGTATGACTTACATCATCAAGCGAAACAGACAGGGTGTAATTCACCTCCTGCTGAAAATAGGCCTGTGAAAACATACTTTGGAAACATGCTGTGATCAGCAGAAGTGATATAAGCCGCACTTTCATGGCAAAACTTTAATAATATCAAATATATAACTTCGGATCGAAAAAATTTCATGCCATTATGTCTGATATAATGACATGTGTATGCCACTATGACACTAAAATCGTGCTGGCATTTAATTTGTCAATTCCCTTTTGTAAAGTATAAATAAATTGTTTAACTAAAATACAGGAGGATTGAACCATGTTACCTTCACTGAGAACTAGAGCTGCCTGGCCGAATCTGGTGGAAGAATTTTTTAACGGAGACCTGTTCCCCAGGTTTTTGGATGCTGAAAGCAAACAAAGTCTGCCTGCCGTGAATATTATTGAGAGCAAGGAAGACTATCGTATTGATGTAGCAGCCCCAGGTTTGAACAAGGAAGACTTTAAAGTCAACCTCGAAAACAATGTACTCACCGTCTCTTCGGAAAAGGAAGAAAAACAGGAAGAAGATGGTAAAGTGATGCGGAAAGAATTCAGCTATTATTCTTTCAGCCGGTCGTTCACACTTCCACTGACCGTGAATGCCGAGAAGATCAGGGCTGCTCATAAAGATGGCATCCTGCAGGTAATTATCCCGAAAAAGGAAGAAGCCAAGGAGAAGCCTTCTCGCGAGATTAAGATTTCATAAATGATAGATACGCAATACCTTGCGTATCTCTTGTACCCCTTTTCTAAACACCCTTCAAGGGTTTTCAACCGCTTGAAGGGTGTTTTTGTTTGAAAAAAGTTGTAATTTGGATTTTCCAAGATATCCGGTAAAATAATTATACATTAGTATCCATCATGAGCGTAATCTGTTTTGCTATAGTAAGCTTATTCCTTATGTATTCATGTTCTTCGGACAAAACGAAATTTATGGAAAACAATGGCAAGGTGGGGCTCATCACCCTTGACCCGGGGCATTTTCATGCATCGCTTATCCAGAAGACCATGTATACCCAGGTCGATTCCAACGTGTATGTTTTTGCACCGGCCGGAAATGACCTGGATGATCATCTGAAAAGGATCGGGGATTACAATAACCGGTCAGAACATCCTACCCGGTGGAATGAGATCGTATATAAAGGCCCGGACTTTCTTGAAAAAATGCTGGCTGAGAAGCCCGGGAATGTTGTTGTTCTGGCTGGAAATAACCAAAAAAAGACACAGTATATAAAGGCATCTGTGGAGGCAGGTTTAAATGTGCTTTCGGATAAGCCGATGGCGATAAATATGGACAATTTCAGCCTTTTAAAAGAATCTTTTGAAGTTGCCCGGGAGAAAGGTGTTCTTTTGTACGATATCATGACGGAGCGGAGTGAAATTACCACCATCCTGCAGAAAGAATTCTCAATGAATCCTGATATTTTTGGCACTCTCGAAAAGGGAACTCATGATAATCCTGCCATTACTAAAGAAAGTGTACATCACTACTATAAATTTGTTTCGGGTGCTGCCCTGAAACGTCCAGCCTGGTTTTTTGATGTTCTACAGCAGGGTGAAGGTATTGTGGATGTTACTACTCACCTTGTTGACCTGATACAATGGGAGTGTTTTCCTGAGCAGATCCTTGATTACACCCACGACATTGAGGTGATCGATGCAAGGCGCTGGTCTACAAGAATCTCATTATCTGAATTTGAGGAGGTCACCAAGCTGCCGGCATTTCCTGAATTCCTGATGAAGGATATTCAGGATACCATCCTGAAGGTATACGCCAATGGCAAGATCAATTATATAATTAAAGGTGTGTCCGCCAGGGTATCCGTGGTATGGAACTTTAAGGCTCCGGAAGGGGGCGGCGATACACATTATTCAATGATGCGGGGGACCCGGGCGAATTTAATAATCCGTCAGGGCAGCGAACAGAATTATAAACCCACATTGTATATCGAACCGGTCGGTGAAATCAAGGCGGATGAATATGCAGGGTTGCTTTCGGAAGCTGTCCGAAAGATCCAGGCCAAATACCCGGGAGTGGAGGCGAAAAGAACTACCGATGGCTGGGAGGTTGAGATCCCTGAAAAATACAGGATAGGCCATGAAGAACACTTTGCCCAGGTCACACAAAGGTACCTGAAGTACCTCGAAGAAGGCACATTACCTGATTGGGAGGTGCCCAATATGCTGGCCAAATATTATACGCTGGCAAAAGCCCTGGAAATTGCGCAACAGAAAAAATAGACAAGTACAAATTACTTTTCTTTATATTTGTGTTGCATCATGCCATACCATGAACCAAAAACAACATCTCTGGCTAAATTTTCTCCAGGGCGACAAGGCTGCCCTTTCAGAGATTTTCCTGCAGTATCATGATGACCTTTACAGGTATGGAGTGAAACTGGCCGGTAACGAAAACCTGGTGAAGGATGCTATCCAGGACTTGTTTCTGAAACTTTGGAAGAACCGGTCAAACCTCAAACCTGTTGAAGTCCTCAAACCCTATCTTTTTAAGTCGCTGCGCAATCACCTGATCGACAGTCTGGAACTAACCAAAACCTCGATTCCCATTGAAGACAATTTTGAACATCCGTTTGAAATTGTTTATTCTGCCGAAGATTTTGTTATCAATGCACAGGTAACAGAGGATATGCGCCGACAAGTAATCCATGCCCTGAATAAACTCATGCCCCGGCAGCGTGAAGCCATCTATCTCCGGTATTTCGAAGAACTCGATTTTGAAACCATTGCGGCAGTAATGGACGTTAATGTGCAATCGCTAAGGAATACCCTGCACAGGGGTATAACCGCTCTCCGCGAACTGATGTTGATCCAACCTTTTTTTCTTCTTCTGGGGAAATTGTTTTCAGCCTAATACTAATTCTTATTTTTCCCCCGATCACTGAGTATAAATTATCAATTCTTCCGTGTTATTTTCAGGTTGAATAATAATACGGAAGAATTGATGAATAATAAAGATTATAGTAATGCGGGCGATTTTATCCAGGATGATTCTTTCAGAGAGTATGTCGAGGGAACCCGGATAGAATCGGTTAATTTTTGGAATGCCTGGATTCTGGAACATCCTGAAAAGAAAGAAGAAGTTGGCAAGGCCAAAAACATACTTCTTACTTTACTCAGTCATCACAAAAAAGAAATAAGTGCGGACAAACAGGAAGCCGTCAGGATTCTGCTTGCCCGGATTGAAAATCAGGATGCAGATCTGACGGGGAATCGCCAGCTGTCTCACCCGCTGAAACGATTTCTCCATCCTACCTGGGCCGCAGCTGCAGCTGTTATTGTAATCTCCATTGGTTTAGCCTGGATATGGTATGCCCTGATAAACAGGAGCGAAATAAAAAATCAAAAGGTAACCTATAACGAAATCATTGTTCCGATTGGTGAGAAATCACAGATCATACTCTCTGACGGAACGCATGTGTGGATCAACTCAGGGAGCCGTTTTAAATATCCATTGTGCTTCGGGCAAAATTCAAGGGAGGTTTCACTCGAAGGAGAAGCGTATTTTGATGTAACAAAAGATGAAAAGACCTTTACAGTTAATACGCATGATGCCAGAATTCAGGTGCTTGGAACCGCATTTAACGTTAAATCCTACCCTGAGGATAAGAAAACACAGACCACAGTAATCCGGGGTCTTGTTAGGGTTATGAGCAAGGAAAGGGGAACACAGCCTGTTTTGATAGGACCTGAACAAATGGCTGTTATAAAGGATGAACCGTCAAAGTCTGTAACGTTAGGAGATAACCGGGATCTCAGCGTAATTGATAAGGTCAATACAAGCGTTATTACATCCTGGAAAGACCAACTCCTGATCTTCGCCGATGAGACCTTTGAAGACATTGCCATAAAAATGGAAAGGTGGTATAATATTAAGGTAAGTATTGAAGATGAAGATTTAAAGAAGCAGAGGTATAACGGAAAATTTGTGAATAATGAAACTGTTTACCAGGTTCTTGAGGCCATAGAGGTAACAACACCGATTCAATATACCATCAAGGAGGATGAAATTATCATTACCAGAAAATAATAACACCCTAATTATACACATAAAATATTCCGCTGCCTATGAGATAAAACCACCAAAGAATGCAAAAGAAAGATCGGAAAATGCGCTAACATCTTCCGATCATAGTAATGTTAACCGTTACAACTTCGTTAAAAGCTGTAATCATGTCAAACTTTAACCACTCAAATTTATGATAAAAAAACTATTCCCGCGTAATTTAAGTTTCTCCGATTACGCAAAAAAACTACTCCTAATTATGAAACTAACTACTCTGATCTTAATCCTGGCTACTTTACAGATTTCTGCTGCCATTTATTCCCAGGATGCCAGCTTGAAACTCAATTTTCAGACAGGAACTCTTTCTGATCTGATCCAGGCTATTGAAACACAAAGTGATTTCAGGATCTTCTATAAAACCGACCAGGTGGATGTGTATAAAAGTGTATCACTCCAGGAAACTGACGGAACCATTGCCGAGTTGCTTTATGATGCCCTGGAAGGCAGCAATATTTCCTACCAGGTACTGGACCGGCTTATCGTACTTACATCTGCCAATACAAACAGTCAGCAAATAAAAGTGACTGGTACCGTAACGGATGCCTCAACAGGCGAACCCCTTCCGGGAGTAAATATTCAGATTGAAGGAACACAACAGGGAGCCATTACGGATGTCAGCGGAAAATATTCAATCCAGGTACCCAGTTCGGCTTCCGTTCTGGTTTTCTCCTATATCGGTTATAATGCCGAAAGAATTGAGGTCGGGAGCCAGGCCGTCATTGATGTCACGCTTGTTCTTGACATCCAGAATCTCGAAGAAGTCGTTGTAATTGGCTATGGCACCAGGGAAAGAAAGGACATTACCACCTCCATTTCAGTGGTAAACTCAAAGGATATTGGCAATTCTCTTTCCATAACGCCCGAAATGTCCCTCCAGGGAAAATCAGCTGGAATCTTTGTGGAAAGTGGCGGTGGAAATCCAAATTCAAGACCCACCATTCGCATCAGGGGAACGAATACCTGGGGAGTTTCAGATCCGCTGTATGTCGTTGACGGAATTCCGCTTACGGAATACGGAAGCGGAGCTGAGGCAAGCCAGGGTGCAGGTGCTGACTGGAACCAGGCCGCCGTGACATCTGACATAAGAGGCAATATGAATGTGTTGAGCATGATCAATCCTGCTGATATCGAATCCATCTCCGTACTGAAGGATGCCTCTGCATCGGCTATTTATGGCGTAAGAGCAGCAAATGGTGTTATACTCATCACCACCAAGAAAGGCCAGGCCGGAAAACCCAAGATTGATATCAGCCTCAAAAGAGGATTCCAAAATATACCAAAGAAATATGAGGTACTCAACACATCTGAATTTACCGATCTTTATATTGAGTCGTATCAGAATAACCCGGATGAAATGCCAAATTTTCCAAGTGTTTTTGATGCAACAAGTCCCGATTATTTAGGCAATTCTCTGACCTATGACTGGCTTTCACCCATGTACAGGGAAAATGCCGAAGTCAGTGATTATAACCTCAGGATCAGCGGAGGAAATGAATTTACCAATTACTATGTTTCCACCGGCTATTCAAGAACTGAAAGCCCGCTGATCAGGAACAGCATGGACAGGTATTCGCTCGCAACCAATATTACAACGAAAATCAACAAGTTCCTTTCCGTGGGCGTTAACTACCGGTTAACCTATCAGAAAGCACAGGATGCGACACCTGCGGACCTTACTTACGTAGCAGGAGCATCGCCCTGGCAGCCAATTTATGCACTGGACGGTATTGGTGTAAATGGCTATGAACCCGCTGTCAGTTTTACATTTGATCCGTTTGCCGCTACACTTCTCTGGGGTCCCGAAACCAACAGCAATGTTTATGGTGGCACCACCACAAACGATACCCGATATTCCAACCTCCGGAATATAGGAAATGCCTATATGGAAGTGGAACCACTGAAAGGACTGAAATTCAGAGGATCAATCAGTGCTGACTTTTTGAACCAGGTGAAGAGTTCCTGGAACCTTTACGAAGGTGAAGTATTTAACCAGACACCCAGCGACTGGAGTGTTTATGGTGATGGCAACTCCTATGGAAGCGTTGGTCAGAGAGATACGAGAAACAGCAATCTGATCAAGGAATTTTCAATATCTTATACAAAATCTTTTGGCGATCACAATATCGATTTGCTGTTCAATGCTATGGATCAGACTTATAACTTCACTTTTACCCAGACAAGCTCGGAACAGCTCAGCTCTCCCGATCCAAACCAGAGGCTGATTGAAGAAGGCATCAAAGGCTATTCAAGCGGTGGACAGATAAAAAGCAAGAACGCCCTCCAGGGCTACCTGGGACGATTGACCTACAATTACAAATCAAAGTATTACTTGGATGCTGTGGTCAGACGTGACGGATCTTCCAGGTTTGCTCCCGGTCACAAATGGGGTGTATTTCCTGCATTCTCCGCCGCATGGCGTATCTCAGGCGAACAATTCATGCAGAATCTGACTTTCTTAAGCGATCTGAAACTCCGGGCCGGCTGGGGACAAATCGGCAATCAGGAAACCCAGGCATTCGCATACCTGTCCTTACTTAGCCGTGCACCACACACTACGTTCGGCATCGACCCGCTGAATCCGGGACGCGGATACTTTTACTGGGGCATTGTGGCCGGAAACTTCCCGAATCCTGACCTGACCTGGGAAAAGACCATTACGACCAACTTCGGAATTGACGGATTGCTGTTCAATTCACTCAATTTTACATTGGAATATTATGATAAAACCACCGATGGTTTAATTCAATCTTCAAATTTACCAGCCAGTGTTGGATCACAACAAAATCCCATTGTGAATATAGGTAAAATCAAAAACACCGGCTTTGAAATCAGCCTGGGATATCGCGGGAAGGTCGGGAAGCTGAATTATTCCGCCAATGCAAACCTGACCACGGTCAAAAACGAAGTTGTTCAGATGTATGATGACGCACCCATGGGTGATGAATGGGGAGGCCGGATTGAAGAAGGTTACCCGATAAATTCTTTATGGGGCTATCAACTGGGTGGCATTTTCCAGAGCGAACAGGATGTTCTCGACTATCAGGCAACCACTGAAGACAAGATAGCTACCAGTCAGCATGCCGGTGACATGTGGTTCAAGGATGTCAACGGTCCTCCCGATGAAAACCACCGCTTTTACACACCAGGACCTGACGGCGTGGTCGATAATTTTGATCGCACTTACCTGGGGAAGACCATTCCGGGTTTCTTCTACGGGTTGAATTTTACGATCGAATACCAGGGAATCGATCTTGCCTGTTATTTTACGGGGGTCGGCGATGTCGAGAGAATAAATAATGTGAGAGCCAACCTGGAAAGTATGAGCAGCAGGGGTGTCAACCAGCTTTCGAGCGTAAAGGACAGATGGACAGCTACGAATCACTCCACCACCATGCCCCGGGCTGCAGCAGCTGATCCGGGTGCCAACAACCGGTTCTCTGACCGGTGGATCGAAAACGCTTCCTATTTCAGACTGGCTAACTTACAGGTGGGTTATACCCTGCCCAAGTTCGATACCAAGGTATTTGACAGAGCACGCATCTGGGTTGGAGGATCCAACTTATTTACGGCCACGCAATGGAGCGGACTTGATCCGGAAAATGAAGCCATTCCCATTCCAAGGACTT
The DNA here is from genome assembly GCA_041737175.1 of Bacteroidales bacterium. GTDB lineage: Bacteria > Bacteroidota > Bacteroidia > Bacteroidales > UBA10428 > UBA5072. Next base: position 183,113 of record JBGSSF010000004.1, on the reverse strand, counting down.
TTACTATAGGAATTGATGCAAGTTTCTGACAAATAGTCTAATAACATTAAAAAATGATGTTTATGAAAACACGAATATTAAAAACTATATTTTCAGTTATGCTGGTATGGATGATCTCTTTCACATTCAATTCCTGCAAAGAGAGTAATCTGGACCTGGAGCCTATGGCAGAAACTGAAGCATCCTTTTTCAAGGATGATTATCAATTCTTGAGGGCAATTATTGGAACCTACGCAAAAATGACCGACATCTTCTGGTTCAACAATAATAATCCGAGACATTATGTGTGGATATTACCCGGTGATGACCTCACAACCAGGGGAGGGTATGCCTTTGAATCTTTTAATGGGATTATTCAAAGTGAAGGCGGACTCAATGATTTATGGATCGCATATTACCGGATAATTTCCAGAGCCAATGTTATACTTGAAAAGATAGAGGAAGCCCCCGGTGATCCAGGAGTCAATATAACAGAGGAAACTACGGAATGGGTCAAGGGTGAAGCCCTGTTCCTGAGGTCATTGATGTATTACAAGCTCTGGAATTTTTGGGGCACTGCTCCATTGATCAATAAAAGGATCAAAGATCTGGCTTCTTCCAAAACTCCCAATTCCACCGGAACCCAGTTGCTCGACCAGGCCATTGAGGATCTGACGCTCGCTGTGACCATTCTTCCTGACTCCTGGGATGATATTTATACAGGCAGGGCAACCCAGGAATCTGCTTATGGGTTATTGGGTAAATGCCTTGTTTTCAGGGCATGCTACAATAAGAAAACCGACGCTGCCGGCGCCACTGCAGATTACACTGCGGCTATCAATGCTTTTAACAACATTACCTCCCGCACATTGGTTCCCGATTTCTCGGACAATTTCAGCTTTGATGCTGAAAACAACAGTGAATCGCTTTTTGAATGGCAGGCCGGACTTCAGGCAGGTTTCGAAAACATATGGCTTAATAATGATTTCAATCAGAGCATGTCCATGCATTCCTATTGGGGCTTTTTCAACTGCGAGTGGTCATTCTGGGCCGGCACACCCTTTTATCCTACCCAAAAGCTGATCAACGCTTTTGAAGTTGGTGATCCCAGGGTGGATGAATCATTTGTTGCCACTGCCGACGAAAGGTATGATGGCTTCCAGTGGGTTAAATATACTAAGAACATTGGTCCCCAGGGATTGACAAATTCAGCAAACAATCCCAGAATTTTAAGATATGCCGATGTTCTCCTGTTAAAAGCAGAGGCCATTCTTCAATCCGGAGGAAGCAAGTCGGCTGCCATTGATTTAATCAACCAGATAAGAACCAGGGCCAGAGGTGCCGGTGCGGTTCCTGCTGATCTGGATAATGGTGAAACCGACGCGGAAGTTATCATGCAATGGATCATGGACGAGCGATTCCGTGAACTTTCCGGTGAAGACGACCATCGCTGGTTCGATCTGAAACGCTGGCATTATGCCGGTTACATTGATCTGGCAACCTGGGGATCTGATGTAAACGGATTCAGTTCAGTCAGAACAGATTTTGAATTTACCGACTGGATTACCAATACAGAGGGTAAGTTGTGGTTCCCCATACCCAGCATTGAAACCGACCAGAATGAGCTGATCGTTCAGAATCCGGGTTGAAAACAGGGTTAATTTTCATAGTTCAATAACAATTGTGAGGTTGTATCAAAAGCATTGTTATTGGGCGGAGTTACAAACTCCGCCCAGCATAGTATACAGATTATATGCATATTACGCTAAGCTTAGTTTTTAACTACGCTTTTTTACCAATCTTTTAATACAACCTCTTTTCATTTATATTATGCAACCAACGGAAAATAAAACATCCGCTAAGCTTAAACTGGTTCTGGTGGGTGTCATCCTGCTTTCAGGAGCCAGTGCCTTGATCAACCAGATCGTGTGGATCCGGAAATTCGGACTTGTATTCGGGGTTGATGTTTACACCATGGGAACTGTATTATCAGCATTCATGGCGGGTCTGGCCCTTGGAAGTCTTATTTTTGGCCGGCTGGTGGACAAGCTGGTAAATCCGTTAAAACTGTTTCTTCTGCTTGAATGCGGCATCGGATTGTTTGCCGTATTTTTTCCTGTCACTTTTAAAGCGCTGACCCAAATATATGTACCTGTAATTCAACATCTGGGGATTTCTGCGAATTCCGAACAGTATGTGAAGTTTGTATTTTCGTTCCTGTACCTGTTAATACCTACCACCCTCATGGGAGGAACACTGCCGGTAATCCTTAAGTTTTTTGTAAGGCAGCTTCGAAACCTTGGGTGGAATGTTAGCAATCTTTATTCCGTGAACAATTTCGGTGCCGTATTGGGTTGCTTTATAGCAGGCTTTTTCCTCATAAAATACTTCGGGGTAACCGTTGCATTGTATACGGGAGCCTCTCTGAACCTGATCAATGCTTTGCTGGTGCTTTGGATTTCGAAGAAATTATCCATGGAGGAGATTCAGGAATCACCTGTGCCGGAAACTACCCAGATCCCCTCGAAGACGGCTGTTATTTCACCACGACTGCTAAAACTTGTTCTGTGGGTTTTTATGATTGAAGGTTTTGCCACGTTGGCTTATGAAGTGATCTGGACCAGGATATTCATAGGCTATTCATGCGATAAAACCACTTATTTTTTCAGCGTCATCGTGCTTAGTTTCATTTTTGGTTTATCGCTCGGTAGTTTTATCATCCGCAAATGGATCGACAAAGTCCGGAATCTTGTGAATCTGCTGGCCATTACAGAAATTTTGATCGGCCTGAGTTCTGTTGCCCTGCTGCTTTTGTTTGCCCGGTACTCACTTTCTCTGAATCTGAAGCGCAGTATTTTCGATACATGGGCGAACACCATGGGCAAGGACTACCTGGTATTCTTTTGCATCCTGACGATTCCGACCACACTTACCGGTTTCGTTTATCCCATTGTAAGCAAACTGTATGCAGACAACATCCATGCTCTTGGGAAGCGAATGGGGACCATTGGATTTCTGGATACAGCCGGATCGATCCTGGGTTCATTTGTTGCCGGATTTCTGCTTATCCCGAATATTGGCGTCGTCAATTCCTTTATTTCCATTGTATTGCTGAATATCGTCCTGGGTGTGGTATTGATTGCGGCCAATCCGTCCCCGAATACACGATATAAAATTATTTCACTTTCCATTACCGGCATATTGTCGGTTTTCTTGATGCTCAATATTCCCGACAAGCAATATGCCTCCTGGTGGGATCGCAACAAGGTTGAAATATGGAAGAATTTTGTTGAAAATATACCATTTTATGAAGAGGGACCCGATGCCACAGTCTCCATTCGCGATTACAGCAGTTTTTATGCTCTGAATGTCAACGGGCATAACACGGCTTACACTACGATCAAGGACCAGGTGGTAAACCGTATGCTGGGATATATACCTTATATGCTGCATGAGAATCCGCGAAAGGCAATGGTTATTGGTTTCGGGCTTGGTTTTACCGTTGAATCACTTATCCAGCCTGAGATCGATACCGTTGAGGTAGCCGAGATCAGTCAGGGCGTGATCAAATCCGGTCATGTCATGAACAAGTGGAATAATAATGTGATTGATCATCCCAAAGTGCATATGAACCTTGAGGATGGAAGGGGATATATTATGAAAACCACTTCCTCCTATGACATCATCACCTCAAATGCCATACATCCAAGGCTTAGCAATAACATCTACACACAGGACTTTTATGAGATGTGTAACCGGAAACTGAGAAGGGGCGGGATCATGTGCCAGTGGGCAACCCCAAACTGGATCGCGGAAAGGGAGTTTAAAGCACAGATAAAAGCATTCATCAATGCCTTCCCCTATTCCCAGCTATGGTATCTCAATGAATATTCTACCATTATGGTCGGTTCCAATGAGCCGATCCGTATAGATTATAGCCTGATCGAACGAAGATTTCAAAATCCCAAGGTTATTGAAGACCTCAAAAATATTGCAATGACCGAGCCGTATATGTTTACCGCTCAGTTTTCGATGGATAAATCCGACTTAATTGAATATTGCAAAGATGCCCCTGCCAATACCGATGATTTTCCTGTGGTTGAATTCAGCACTGTGGTCAATATTGCCCCCGACACCAGTGCGTTGAAATTTATTGCCGGCCACCCGGTGGATTATGGAGCTATTTCATTTGAGGATACTGTCAGTGCTGAGACACGTAGTGACCTGATTTTAAAAATGCGGTATATTTCGAAAGCCAGGATATATACCATACTGGATATCATTGCGGATGTGGGCAGGCAGAGCAGGGCTTTTCTTTCAAGCAAGGAAAAACAGGGTAAATAATAGCCAGCGATTATTGCTGGTTCGTAAGAATTAACCTTACATAATATTAATATACATAATCGTATGATACATTTATTTATTAAAAGTCTTACGGGAAGATTATCCATTGCGTTATGCCTTACGCATCTGATCCTGGGATTTAGCACAACTTCCCTGATGCATGCACAGGAACCGGGCATCATTCAGGTGCTGAATCCTGTAGGAACAGTCAAACCACTCGACCGGGTTGAAATAGTATGCACGACACCCGGCACCATAGTTATCAAGGATGCTGCTGGAAGAGTGTATTGCCGGGCCGCAGCGACCAATAGGATGACTGTAACAATTGCAGGAAAAACGGGACAGCATACCATCATCCTGTCCGATAAAAAGAATAAAGTCATTGATTCGGTGAAATTCTCAGTAAACGCTGAAACCCAGATTGATGATGGTGGCAAGGCTGGTGATATGTTCAGGTTGTTCTACAAGGGAATGCTGGTTTACAATCCCGACGGGGTTGAAGAAGTCACTTGGAATGGAAAAATATACAGGTATTTTGTAAATTGGGTGCTTGATAACGCCAATACCGCAAAAGGCATGCAGTATTTCAGTCCATTCAGCAAAGACCTTACGGATCTCCTGCGTGAAAACCAGCAACCGGATGGCATGATCTGGAGCTTTGTGCAACCCGACAAAGATGATTATCATTACTATGAAACCGCTTATTCCTTCCTGGGTTATTTTAATCATGGCAATGGAGCTTGGTTTGTGCGGCAACCGGCAGAAAACCATGTGGAATACAACTATGTGAATATGATGTATACACACTGGAAAGCAAGTGGTGATAATGCCTGGATGCAGGCGAACCTGAACGCCGCCATGCGGGCTCTCGATTACTGCGTTACCGACACCCTGAAATGGTCGAAGAGGTTTCAACTCCTGAAAAGACCCTATTGCATCGATTCATGGGATTTCCAGGTGGATGATGAATACACGCCTGAAGCGCCTCTCAGTCCGACCATGGTGGTTGTTCCCGGAAAGACTAAATTCGGAATTTTTTTCGGAGATAATACCGGCTATTATGATGCCTGCAACCAGCTGGCTGAGATGCTTGCTTTTGCAGGGCAAAAGGAAAATGCCGAAAAATACCGTAAGCGCGCCCGGGAAATCCTGGAAAAGATTATTGCCCTGTCTTGGAACGGGAAATATTTTACGCATTTCATAGATGAAGATCCTTCCGTGAAACGAAACCTGGGAGTTGATGAAAAATCGCAGATAGCGCAGGGAAACATGTATTCGCTTAATCGCGGGCTTCCCCATGAGATGAATGTCGCCATACTCAATACATACATTGACCTTCGAAAGAGGCTTCCTGAAAACTCGCCCGGTGAATGGTATGCCATATATCCTCCGTTTGAAAAGGGCTTTGGAATGCATGATGCAAAATGGCAATACATGAACGGAGGAGTGGCAGGGCATGCCATCGGAGAAATTGCCAGGGGAGCCTATGAGAATGGCTATGAGGATTATGCGTCGGATGTGATGTTGCGTGCTCTGGAACTTGTGAAAAAAGGAGGGAACAGGCTTTGGTTTGCATATACGGGCTCAATACCCGCTCCCCCTCCCGCTCCCGTTTTCAGAACGGTGGATATCTCGGCCCAGGCCAATATGGACCTTTGGGACAAGGGGGGAAACGGGGCTTTAAGATGGATGAATGCCGACAGGCCGGGCAATGACATGAGAGGTCTTCCCACAGGAGAACAGGTTTTTAAAGGCATCCGGTTCAATGTACTGGATCCTGCCACCCACAACCGGAGGTCGGCAATAGCATTGTCTTATGACGCCGGCTTCCCGCGTTCTGCTGAAGTTCCTGTAGACGATTTCGCACCTGCAGTATATCTTCTGCATTCTTCGTCTGATAATACCCCCAGCGATTTCGCGGGTGCCATTACCTTTCACTATGCTGACGGAACTGAAGTTTCCCGGAACATAATAAAATTCAAGGATGTTACCAACTGGTGGTTCTCAAGTCTCGATAATGAGAGGGCAGGTGTTGCCTGGTCAGGTCCAAACCCTGTAAGTACAAGGGTTGGCGTATGCTGGGCAGCCATTGATAATCCTGAACCCATGAAAAAGATTGAGAAACTTATTTTTCATGCACCCATTGAAGGCGGGGTTTATACGGTGATCGGCATTAGCCTGGCCGACCGGGAGCATTATATAAAACCACGACTGGAATCATTCGGCGGACCCGACAACTGGGCTGCAGCAAACGCCATGGCTGCGTTGGTGGAAGGACTGGCCGGTGTAAAAAATGAAGGACTGGCCTTTGATAAGGTGGCCCTTTCACCCCGCTGGATTTCGGCCGGGATCGATTCCGTGAATGTTGCAATCCGGTTCGCTGCATCTGACGGGTATGTCGCTTACAGGTACCAACACCATTCGGCCTTGAAAGAAATCAGGGTAACCTTGACCGGCAGCGGACAATCCGTAAAAAACCACATCCTCCTGCCTGCAGATAATTCAGGGATTGTTTCCATAGCATCAAACGGCCAGCCGGTTGTTTTTACAACCTCACGGATTGAAGATTCATCCTATGCTGATTTCGAGCTTACCCTTCCTCAAATTCAGAATGTAATACTCCGATATAAATAGCACCTAACAGTATTGACCATGAAAGGCATCAAACTTTACGCACTTACCATTTTAAGAGTTGTCATTGGCTGGCATTTCCTTTTTGAGGGATTGTCCAAACTCTTCACGCCGGATTGGACTTCAGCGGATTTTCTCATGCTGTCGAACTGGATCTTTGCCGGTTTTTTCCATTGGATTGCCAGCCATGCTGCCTTGCTGGGAATTGCTGATTTTATGGTGACCTGGGGATTGATACTCATTGGATTGGCTTTGTTCGTGGGCTTTTTCGACCGGATTGCAGCCATTGCCGGAATGGCAATCCTGGCTCTTTTCTGGCTGGCAAATCCGCCCCTGACAGCTCTTGATTTTGGACTTCCCCGGGAAGGCAATTACCTGGTCGTGGATAAGAACCTGGTTGAGTTTTTTGCCTTGCTGGTTTTATTTCTTTTCCCAACCGGCAAATATTTAGGACTGGCGCACCTGATGAAATCCAACCGCATGAGCACCCCTGAATCAATACTTGCAGAAAACCATGAAGCGGGGTCTGATAAATCCAGTGTTGATCTTACTCCCATGGTCAACAGGCGAACCCTCCTGCGAGGATTATCCTCGCTGCCGGTTCTGGGTATCTTTGGCTTTGCACTTTACAAACAAAAGCAATGGGAGAGCTACGAGGAAAAAAACCTGGTGGATGCTGTTACAGGGGCCAGTGCCAAAACCCTGAATATTGCCAGCCTTAAAGAACTGAAGGAACCGGTTCCCCTGGCTAAAATAAAAGACAAATCCTTCAGCCGGATCATTCTTGGGGGTAATCTGCTTTCAGGCTGGGCACATTCGCGCGACCTCATCTATGTATCCCAGTTGGTGAAAGCTTATCATCAAAAGGAAAAGATATTTGCCACTTTATTGCTGGCTGAAAAATGCGGTATCAATACCCTGCTGACCAACCCGATCTTGTGTTCTCTGATCGATGAATACTGGAGGCGTGGGATCGGAAAGATCCAGTTTATTTCCGATTGTGCCGGTTTGAATTATGATGATAAAGGGGCCTCTCCCATGCCTTTTAATGAGTACCTTGACAAGGTAAAAAAAGCAATCGATACCGGGGCTGTTGCCTGTTATATTCAGGGTGAAACCGCCGATTATTATATGGGTGAGGGCAAACCCGACGCCATAGCAAAGGTGCTGGATTTCATCCGGCAAAACGGACTGCTCACCGGTATCGGCGCCCATAAGATCGAAACCATCAAAGCATGCGTGGATACAGGTTTTCAACCCGATTTCTGGATGAAGACCCTGCACCACCATAATTATTGGTCCGCCAAAAATCCCGAGTGGCACGATAACATGTTCTGCTACAACCCCGATGAAACCATCTCCTATATGAAAACACTGTCCCAGCCTTTCATCGCATTCAAGGTAATGGCGGCAGGATCTATACTTCCAGCCGACGGATTCCGGTATGCTTTCGAGAACGGCGCTGATTTTGTTTGCGCCGGCATGTATGATTTTCAGATGGTGGAAGATGTAAATATTGCCTGCAACATTTTGAATGAAGACCTCAAACGAGAAAGGCCCTGGAATGCCTGATATGTATACTTTAATCCTTAACCCATGATACGAGCAAGTCTAATTAGCATAAACAGGCATACATTCAGGGCTTCGGAGAACTGCATGTTGAAACAGTAGCCAGAGGCGGATTTGTGGCTGTTTTAAAATAGCGGAACCATGATGCGTCCCTTTTCACTAGTGCGTAATCTGCTGGCCGGATCCTTGTACTTTTTTGTTCAGGCAGGTCTGTTTGCTCAACCGGTTCCTGTTGAATTGTCTGCCCATGGGGGCAGGTGGGACCTGTTCAGGAACGGGTCACCATTCCAGATCAAAGGGGTGGTGGGGCATACCCGGCTGCAATTGGCGGGTGATTATGGCGCCAACTCGGTAAGGGCCGGATGGCAGAAGGATAAACTTGATGAAATAAACAGCCATGGCCTGACAGCCCTGGTTAATCTTCCCGTAAAAGCAGAGCGTGACGGCATGGATTATGACGATACTGTGGCTCTTCGTAAGCAACAGGAAAGGATAGCGGCTATTGTCAATGATTTAAAAGACCATCCCGCGGTGCTGATGTATGCCATTGGTAATGAATTGGATTATATTCCGCCCTATGAGCCTTTTGATATCAGGGTATGGGACATGGTCAATTCGGCTGCCAAAAACATTCACGCCATCGATTCTCTGCATCCGGTGATGACTGTTATTGGCACAAGCATGATGCATAAAGTGACCGATATTGCCCGGCAATGTCCCGATCTGGATTTGCTGGGAATCAATTCTTACGGGGACATTTTCACCCTGCAGGATACACTGCTGAAATACGGATGGACCAAACCCTATGTGGTGACAGAATGGGGACCCGATGGCTACTGGGAAGTACCCCGAACTCCCTGGAGGGCGCCATATGAACAAACCGCCAGGGAAAAGCTCAATGCATACCGCAGCAAGTACCTCAGCACCACCAGTCCGGAAAACACACAATGCATCGGATCGTATGTGTTTTACTGGTCGGGTGAAAAGCAGGAAACCACCCACACCTGGTTTTGCCTTTTTGATAAAACCGGATTGGAAACCCCGCTTGTCGGTTTGATGAAAGAGCTCTGGTCCGGCCGGCAGCCTGATAATGCGGCGCCGGTTGCCGATTCAATGCAAATTGGCAATTTTCTTTCTCCAGAGCCTGTTGTGGTTCAGCCGGGCTCAACAATAACCGCACAGGTATTTGTGATTGATCCCGACAATGACCCGCTTTCCTTTCGCTGGGAAATCAGGCCTGAGGCTGTTTATGCGGCCTATGCGGGCCAGGGTGAAATTGAGCCGGAACCTTTACCCGGATTTGAAAACCTAAACCAAAGGGAGATTGAATTTGAGGCACCCCGGCAGGCTGGTCCTTATCGCCTGTTTGCCTATGCGATCGACGGAAAGGGACACTTCACCTCGGTAAACCTGCCCTTTTTTGTCTCGACCGTCCTTACCGATACTTCAGATATCGGGCAAAACACCTCACGCACTTTGCACAGACTTCAAAGCAGCACATCTGACCCAGGCGATACGATTAAGATCCTTGTTTATGGTCAGTCAATCAGCGAACAGGATTGGTGGTTGAGCGTAAGAGATCATCTGACCGCTGAATTTCCCCATACCATTCTCCGCATGGAGAACCGTTCAATCGGCGGTTTTGCCTCCCAGATCCTGTATAAAACCGTTGAAATGGATGTGGCTTCATACTATCCCGATTTGGTATTGCTCCATATATTTGGCGATCCGGTTTATTATGATTCTGTATTGTATACAATCAGAAGCCGGACCACCGCCGAAGTGGCCATAATGACAGATCATTATACCGGACCGCATGCATGGAGTGATACCATGTCATACCATATCCTGCCTGCATTGGCAGAAAAGTACAAATGCGATGTCATTCAGATCCGCCATGCCTGGAAACGGTTTCTCGAAGATAACCGGATAAAACCCGGTATGCTTCTCAGTGATGAGGTTCACCTAAACGATTATGGCAACCTGGTAATGGCGGGCCTGGTGGGTTCGTATTTCAAAACAAGGGTAAGGGCTGTGGGTGATCCCTTTGGTCTTGTAACCAAAACAGCCTTCCCCGGCGTCACCCACTGGGAAGGCGATACGTTGAAACTCGCTTTTACAGGCAACCGGGTGGATGTTGTACTGGATTCCTTCCAGTCGGGTTTTTGCCGGGTATTGATCGATGGGCTTCCTCCATCGGCATACTCCGGTACGTTTTATATGAGCAGGCCGGTTGATTCCACCGGAAGGAAATGGCCCTGGGAACTTCCGGGTATGATCAGGGTCAGGCATGCCAAACCCTGGCTGAATGAACAATGGCAATGTACTTTTACCCGGGCTGAGATACCTTATGATACTTTTAGTTTTGAAATACGCGGTACCCTGACTGGGGAAGAAGGATCGGGTACATCGGTCAGCCGGTTTGAATCCCGGTCGGGCCGGGTGATCATTGAACCCGGTGATGCGGAAGAGGGAGGTGACTGGCACCTGAAACGATCTTATCGGATTACTGGGGCGAGAGTAAATTCAGGCGACCGGATCAGGTGGCGCACATACAGCATAAGCTGCGATACTTTACCTACCCTGCCGGCAGGGAAAAGCGGAACGTTCACACTTTTCCAGGGAATACCGAACACTGCCCATACACTGAAACTAATCTGCTCCGGGGGAGATCGACCCCAAGTACAGTCGGTTACCGTTTACAGACCCTATTGGATTAGGTGAATTAACTTGTAAAGAATGAAGAATTTAAGACATCGGGTTCATCATAAACTCTAGCAGCATGAAAAATAAAAAAAGACTCTTCACCTTGCTCTTCGGCTTTTTGATCATCACTGTAATGATCTCAGCCCAGCCGGTGAATATAAGAACTTGGGAAGTATTTGAAACATCCTATACATCATCCTCATTATCACAAAATCCATATGTCGATTATTTTGGGGAAAACGAAGATGCTTATCTGAATGCCCGGTTTTCAGGTATTTCAGGAGAGGCCGAAGGAAAAACAATTACTGTTCCCGGTTTCTGGGATGGTGACGGAATATGGAAGATACGGTTTGCCCCTCCCCTGAGCGGAACCTGGAAGTATGAAACCTTTTCAAAAGATAAAAGACTGGCAGGCCGAAAGGGAGAATTAAAGGTTACCGGGTGGTCGGAAGAGGATAAAAAAGTAAACCCGGTAAGACGGGGGTTTATAACAGTGACCCGATCGGGAGCCCGTCCGGGGAGGTATTTCACTTACAGTGACGGGACACCTTGCTTATGGATTGCTGATACGTGGTGGGACTGGACCAACCGGAACATTCATTACGAGTCGATCAAAAATCTTGTGGATACAAGGGCCGGCCAGGGTTATAATATCGGCCAGCTGTTCTTTGCCGGCAATGGCTGGGGAAAGGAAAGTTCCTTACTCGACAGTTCCTTTCAACATCCTGATATTGTGCAGATTCAGAAGGTGGAAAAAATGATCGCCTATGCCAATTCAAAAGGGATGACAATGTGGATCCATCCCTGGTGGAGTCGTGAAAACATTGACGCCACAATTGGTTCGGAGAACATGCGCAGATGGTGGAAATATGTCATTCACCGGCTTCAAGCTTACAATGTGATATGGGTGCTGGCAGGGGAATACAATATGAACAATTACGGGGGATTCCCGCTGGATTTCTGGAACAGTCTGGGGGAACTGGTTAAATCCGAGGATCCCTATGAGCGGATTGTCGGGGTACACCCTACCCCTCCCATGTGGGACGGTGGCGCTGAAGCACCACAATGGTCAACAGCGGAGGCAATTCATGACCAGCCCTGGCTCGACTACAATCAGAGTCAGTGCGGTCATGCAAGGTGGTGCAACGAGTTCATACCTGAAATAATACACAGGGCATATTCCATGCAACCTGCCAAGCCGGTCGTGGTAACCGAGCCCTGGTACGAATTCATTGAGGGAAATCCTTCTGCCATGGACATTCGTTTTGCTGCCTGGTCCGCGGTAATGTCGGGTGCTGCAGGACATACTTATGGCGGCGGGCATGCCTGGCGGGCGCATCTGCCCGAGCGGCCAACAGAGGTCGGTGCCTGGCCCATGGACACCAATCTGGCCACCAATACCATGCTGTATCCGGGTGCTGTCTCGGTTGGATTTATGGGTAAATTGCTGAGAACATTGGAATGGTGGAAGCTTGAACCCCACCCGGAACTGGTATCGGAAAATCCGTCACAATATTGTCTGGCTGATCCGGGTCGTGAATACCTGTTCTTTCTGCGATATGGGGGATCGGTAAAGCTTGACCTGACCGGGTATCCGGAATCAGATGAGTTCACCTGCACATGGACCGACCTCGTGAATAGTAAAACACTCCAATCCTATACTTGCAAGAGCGGAAAGATTGTTGAAATAAAATGTCCCGAGGATTACCCGGGTGTAGTAAGATTCAAGGATTGGGTATTACATGTTGCCCGGGATTGATAACCGGGTGAATCTTAAAAAAATGAGATGCTATGAGCGGTTTTGTTAACATATTCTTGTTGTATTTGAGTTTTTCAGCCTATCCGGTAAATATTTCGGTTGATCAGCAGAAACCCGGTACGCCCATATCCTTTACAGGAATCCACTCATGGCAATCCATGCTGAACATAAAGGGAGTAATTACCGCCTTTGATAAGATTCCGCTCAATAACGTTACCGTCAGGTCCCTGGAAACAGGCAATACAGCAAAATCCGATTCCTTTGGCCGATTCAATCTTGATTGTGCCGGTAGGGATATCATCATTTTCACCGCAGCCGGTTTTCTGGAACGGAAAGTCCGGTTAAAAAAATTCAAACAGATATACATCAACCTGAAGTATGCATTCACCGAAAACAGCTTCGATGATGCTGTGGAAAACAACCACATCTCTGAACGAGCCCTGGAAAATGCCCTGAGTAGATATCACAATAAGGGACAAAGAGATTACAGGAATTACACTTCGATATACGAAATCATTCAAAGTGAATTTTCTACCCTGAAAATAGTCGGCACAGAGGTGCATACCACCAAAACCACGTCATTCTACTTGTCTCAACAGGTTCTGTACGTTGTTGACGGAATGATCGTCTCCGATATATCCTATATCTCCCCGATTGAAGTGGTTAAAATAGAGTTTATTGATGATGCTTCTGCAGCTGAATATGGTATGCGCGGTGCCAACGGTGTTCTCAAAATTACACTAAAGAAATCCCTATGAAAAGAACAATTCTTGCCTGGTTAGGATTGATAGTATTTCTGCAAGTCAGGGCAACCACCCTGGTTGTTTATCCTTCCCCTGAAGGTGCTGAGGCAGCGCCTGAATACGAACTGGAGGTGAACGGAAAACCGGTATTCGTATACAACACCAGGAATGCGGCTTTTGCATATTTTTCCTTCGACGGGAAAATCGATGTCAAAGTGACATTTTTGTCGCCCGTATACAATTACGACATCCGCCCCAAAAACCGGCTGATTAAAGCAGAATGTTACCGGAACCAGGTTCAGTTCTCCATTGAAAAGCCTGAGAATCTCAGTATAGAAATAAACAGGAACCTGAAAAGGCCTTTGTTCATTTTCGCAAATCCACTGGAAACGAACATCCCCGATAAATCAGATAAAAATGTAATTTTCTTCGAGGCGGGTAAAATCCATTATCCGGGAGAAGTTACGATAAAAAGCAACCAGACAGTATATATCGAAGGTGGAGCCATTGTGAGGGGTCATTTCATGACTGACCAGGGTCGGAATATTAAAATCCTCGGAAGAGGCATCCTCGATAACAGTCTTTATAACAGGGGCGAACACCGGCCTATTGAGATTAACCGCTGCAAAGATGTGTTGATTGAAGGGATCATCCTCACTGAAAGCCGTCATTGGAGCTGTGCATCAACAGCTTCTGAAAAGGTGACTTACAACAACCTGAAGATTGTTTCTTCGAATGACTGGGACGATGGTATTGATATTGTAGGTTCAAGGCACATACTGGTAAATAACTGTTTTATCCAGACCAAGGATGACTGCATTGCCATTAAAGCAGGTGTGAATTATTTCACTGATTTCAACAGCAGTTTTACCGTTGATGATGTAGTAGTTCAGAATTCGGTACTATGGAACGGTATCTGGGGTAACGGCCTTGAGATCGGGTTCGAAACCAGAGCAGATACCATCAGGAATATCACTTTCAGGAATTGCGACCTGATTCATGTTGAAGGCCCGGAGGGTACCTTCACCATTCACAATGGCGACAGGGCCCTGGTAAAGAACGTCCTTTATGAAGATATCCGCGTCGAAGACAGCAGAGGCTGGCTCATTGATTTCAGGATCCTGAAGTCGCAATACTCCAGGGACAAAATTCGGGGAAAAATTGAAGATGTTCATTTTAAAAACATACGGGTGGAGGGAGATACTTTCCCATACTCACAATTACTGGGATTTGACGAGATCAGCAGGATAGAGGGTGTTACCCTGGAAAATTTTATTATCCATGGAACCAAAGTCACCAGCACATATAACGGTATGATCACTACTATCCATGCTGATGATATCGTGTTTAAATGATCCTGCTCTAAAAATACATTATATCCCTTGAAAACTCTATTGCACAATATGGGAAAAGTTAAACTGTTTCTCTTGATTTCCTGCTTGATCTCTGCAGGGACTGTTGGTGTACTTTGCCAAAATGCTCCGGATGTTCATAAGGTAACCCTAAAATGGATCCTTGAAAAGCCTCAGGGACTTGTTGAGGTATTAAACGGGGAATTCGAAAACATGGTACCTCGCCAGGGCAAAGGAAAAATTAGTAAAAATGAATTCCGATTCAGTGCTGCGGCGTCGAACATCCTTGACATCTCGCTAAAAAATGTAAAGGTAAACTACGGCCCCGGGGCAACACTGGTAACTATTAATAATGGCGACCATTCATTTTCCTTCTTCTTTCGCGATGTAACTTATGAGTACCCCATTTATATCCCGGAATATCATGTTGTGGTATGCCCGTATGATGATAACCGCTCCTATCAGCAAATAGCAGAGTATATTGCCAACCTCGGTCTTCAAACTAAGTTACAGCAGATTGAAAAAGAACCTGAAGAATCCTTTGAATCGGCTGCAGCCAATACACGCAACCAGGTATGTCCAATTTGGCTGGGAATTAGCCGCGATATCCGGATTTTTGAATTGGGAAACTCCGGTGAGATGGATATTATCAGTCCAAGGATGGCTTCTTCATCTGTTTATCTCCCGGAAATAAATAATACGAGCGCGGATTACAGTTATATGACCGGCCGTGGACAAGGAGTTGAGCAAAGGATTAAACGCAGGCTCGATGAAGGAGACTTGCCTGTTCTTCATACTGAACTGATCGATGAGGACATCGAATACAACAACATAGCCTTTGTTTCACTTGAATCATCACCGCTTCATGAAGGGACCAATATCGGAACCCAGTTTCTGGTTGCAGACTACTATAGTGACGGGCACATGTTCACCCCGGAACAGGAAAGATTATTGAAACCGCTTCTTGAGACTGACTCGAACAAAACAGAGCAGACTGTTTTATACTTCAGATCAGAAGCCATCAATACATCATCTGTGCCACGTTATGCCTGGTTCAGAACCCTCCGGCCGGGTTCAGGCTGGTGGGAAAGATATAAGTATTCCTATAATCGGGAAACCGGGCTTTCAAGTTACTCCCCTGACCGTGTTTTCGGAATTTCAAAATTAAATGGGAAACCTCTGCCGAACGAAGAAATAGCCGTATTGCTCAAACCCAATGAAACAGCCGTTTTTGAGTTCTGTCTTCCGCATAATCCAATTTCCAGGGAAAGAGCACTCCGGATTTCACAGCAGTCATTCAATGAGAAATTGTCTGAATGCAGGAACTTTTGGCAGACAAAGCTTTCCCGTGCCGCACAGATTAAACTACCCGAAAAGCGAATTGAAGAAATGATACAGGCGGGCTTGCTGCATCTTGACATGATAACCTATGGCCTTGAACCAGCAGGAACGCTCGCCCCGTGTATCGGGGTGTACTCACCCATCGGTACGGAGAGTTCTCCGATTATTCAGTTCTATAATTCCATGGGGCTTCCTGATGTGGCAAAAAGATCGCTGATGTACTTTCTTGATAAACAACATGAAGACGGCATGATCCAGAATTTCAACGGGTATATGGTTGAAACCGGGGCAGCCCTCTGGAGCATCGGTGAATATTACCGGTACACCTGCGATACGGCATGGGTAAAACAGGTGAAACCAAAATTGCTGAAATCATGCGAATTTCTGCTTTCGTGGCGCGAACGCAACAAGACTGAAGGCCTGCGCGGAAAAGGTTATGGCATGATCGACGGTAAAGTGGCCGATCCCGAAGATCCTTATCACCAGTTTATGCTGAATGGATATGCTTTCCTTGGACTGAGCCGTGTTGCCGAAATGCTGAACATCGTTGATCCTGAAAATGCAGGCCGGCTGAAACACGAGGCAGAAGCCTGGAAACAGGATATCCGCACCTCCCTTATGAATTCAATGGCACATTCTCCCGTAATCCCATTGGGCGATGGAACCTGGTGCCCCACCCTCCCCCCATGGACAGAATCACAGGCTCCTCGCCTGCTTTACCTCACTGGTGAAACCTTTATGTCGCACGGCACGTTCACCATTCCCGATGCGCTGCTGGGTCCGTTATACCTTGTTTTCTGTGAAGTGCTGGATGTGAATGAGCCGGTGTCTCAAATGCTGCTGAACTATCACAGCGAACTGTTATACCAGCGAAATACGGCTTTCAGCCAACCTTATTACAGCCGTCATGATTGGGTTCAGTTAAAATCGGGATTGATCAAACCATTTTTAAAAACGTATTATAATTCATTTTCAGCCCTTGCCGATCGTGAAACCTATACCTTCTGGGAACATCTTTACCATGCCAGCGTGCATAAAACACACGAGGAAGCCTGGTTTCTGATGGCCACCCGTTGGATGCTCTATCTCGAAGAGGGACCGGTACTCAAACTCCTTGCCGGTATACCCAGCAATTGGCTCGAGGACGGCAAAACCATCGAATTAAAAAATGTCGCCAGCTATTATGGACCGCTTTCACTCCTGGTCAATTCACATCTCAACCAGGGTTTTATAGTAGCAACCATTGAATGCACGTCAGACCGGATGCCTGAACAGGTTCTTCTCAGAATTCCGCATCCTGAAGGCAAGAGAGCTCTAAAAGTCACCGGAGGCACCTATGATTATACTTCAGAGTCGATTTTAATTAAGCCTTTTACAGGCAAAGCAATGATTTATATTGAATATTAACATATCATGAGAAAGCAATTAACAATTCTTGCCCTTTTTTTAACTGCCGTTGTACATCCTCAATCCTATTCATGGGAAACACACCAGGCTACTGTGCTTCCCGGCGGAGATCTGGTATGGGCTCCAAGTTCATTCCAATACGAAGCAGGCACCTCAGTCCGGTATATTGATTATGAAAACGGTGATGATACCCAAGACGGCCTGACATCATCAACACCCTGGAAACATCATCCCTGGGATTCCGATGCAACGGGCATCGCACTTAGTTGCAATGGTATTCATACGTATGTCTTTAAACGCGGCGTGATTTACAGAGGAAAACTTAGTGCAAAAGAATCAGGTACTGCAGATGAACCCATCCGTTTAACTTCTTCTCCTGACTGGGGAACAGGTGAAGCCTGTCTTTATGGTTCGGTCAGAATAACAGGTGGCTGGCAGAAGGCAAATTCCACCATTGCTCCTAAGATTCCCAATCCGGACCAGGTATGGTACAACAACATTGGCCCCTTGACCAATCTCACGAAAAACGTTTGTGAAATTACCGATGGTGAGCTAAAACAGGTGAGACTTGCCCGAACGCCCAATTATGAATCCACTCCCGATGAACCCCAGCAAAAATGGTGGAAATTCACAAAAAAAACAAAATCGGGGGACATTCTCTACCTGGAAGATGCAACCAACTTCACACAAAGCCAGGTTGATTATTACAAGGGGGGAGACGTATGGGCTATCGAGGATGTTGTGGTTATGTGCACCTTCTGGCGACAGAAAATAGATAACTATGAGCCCGCTTCAAAAAGGATTACCATAGCCAGTCAAGACTTTGGCGGAGTTAACTGCAGGTACTTTATCGAAAACACCCCTTATTTACTTGATACGCCGGGAGAATATTATTATGATGCAACTTCAAGGAGGATCTTTCTGCGCCTTGAGGGCGATAAAGATCCCAATGCCACAATCATTGAGGTGGCTTCGGAGGCCAAATTAATCGATATCAGCAATAAAAGCCACATTGAGATCAGTGGGCTTACCTTTGGATTAACCACCTATGACACTTTTCGCTGGGGAGAAACCGGATCGGATGCAAACAGCCCCATGCCGGTGATCCGATTGGGGGGAACTACCTCGGATATAACTATTAAGAATTGCAGGTTTCTGAATGTAAATGGAGGTATTGCAGCTTACAACAGCGGAAAGAACCTGATAATAACCGATAATGAAATGATCAATATGGATGATTTTTCCATCTTGCTTTACGGTCCGGATAATTTCCAAATCATGAGAAATAAAATTTATGAAAACGGTACGCGACATTTAGGCAGGTGGTACAGTTCAATACCGGCAATTGCCGGTAAAATGTCGGTTGCCGAAATTGCCGGCAATATTATTGAATATGCATGGGGAAGCGGTATTAATATTACGTGGGGAAAAGGTTCGGGTGAAACTGCAACAATTCCTTTTATCAGAGGCCTGGTTCATCATAACAAAGTGGATCATTCATTGATGGGTGTTAATGATTATGGGGGTATAGAAAGCTGGCAGGGTGGACCAGCCTATTACTATAACAATATTTCAGGAGATCCCCAGGGATTTCACTACAACTGGTGGATCGATCATATTATGTCGCTCGGTTATGCTTTTTATTTTGATGGTGCCTTTAAACAATATGTCTTTAATAACATTGCCAAAGGAACAGCCTGGAACAGGAATGCTTCTGCTTATACGCAGGTTCTCGGATATTACAATATGTACGCGCACAACAACGCCTATAACATGGATAATTTTTTTACCTCAGGTGATGACAACCTGGCACTTGACGGACAAAATTATTACCTGTCGAACATAGCCGACAGCACAAACAACCACATCAACCATACAACAAGGGTTGCCGGTGTTCCGTTTGATTCCTATGTTAACAATATATTCAGCGGTAAGGCTTTCAACGGTAACTTTGTTACGGGTGGCTCGCAAACTGATTTGTATACCTTTAAGAATAATCTTGCGACATATCATCCCGATCTGGGACAGGTGGGTTATGAAACTTCAAAACGCGTTTTCATCCATCCTTCATCAGGAGATTACCGGCTCAACGCAACAAGTGAGGCAATTGACCGGGGAGTTCAATTCTTTGTTCCTTTTGCCTTAAGCAGTGTTGTTGGCGAATGGCATTTCTATATCCACCGTTCCGATCCTTCCCTGATCAAGGGAGAGAATTTCTACTTTACCGGTGAATTTACTGACAGGGAAACCTATAAAAATGTACCCAAGAACCATATGACAGGTTTTGGCGTAACTGCAGAAAGTTTTGTCAAAGGGAATTTGGAGGATTGGACAGAAGGCGCGCTGACCTTCGACGGCACCACTACGTATTGCTCCCTTGCAAACGCTGCCAGTGCTTCCAAAACATGCAACAATGTGAACATGACTACCAACAACTTTATTATTGAGGCTTATTTCAAAACGCTCAATAATCAAGCCGGGGGTGTGATCCTGTCTAAATATGGTGCTGCGGGATCAGGTTACCAGGTTGACATTACTGCCGGAGGAAAAATACGTTTCAGCATCATGGAGAATGGAACCGTATTGCATAGCGTTTCCGGAGCCAAAACCGTAAATGATAACGAATGGCATCATGCATTGATCGAGGTCGATCGTAATTCGGGTATTACTGTTTTTATGGACGGCGTCTCCTCCACCGGAGATCTCTTTGGCACCCTGCCTGCTGCTACAGTATCATTGTCCAATACTTCAGACCTCCTTGCAGGCAGGAACAAAGATGGTCATTTCTTTAACGGAATAATGGACTTCCTGCGATTATCCAAAGGCAACCTGACTGAAGCCCAAACATCATTCGAAGAACTGTATAAATGGGAGTTTGATGGTCCGTTTTTAAAAGATTTCTCAGGAAATCTGCCGATAGGAAAGCGAGATGCCGGGGCCATTGAAACCGGTGAAAAAGTTTGCAATTTAGCTGTTACCCCGGTTGAAATCAGTCATGAAATGACCGGGGGTACGGACCTGATAGCCATTGAAGCAGCAACCGGATGGGAAGTGGCTTTTACAAAAGGAGATTTTTTTACGAACAGCATTCAAGACAATACCCTGACAGTGACCACTTCCAATAACGGAGGATTACCTGAGAAACAAGGGAGAATCGGGATATTCGGATGTAATGAGACCATTGAAGTTTTCATTACCTTAAAGGGTGATCCGTCTGCACTGGATGAGTCACAACAGGATGAAATAAAAATATTTCCAAATCCTGCTTACGAAAGGATCATCCGGATTATTGTCCCTGACACATGGACCCAATATGAAGTGACAGTTACCAATCTATCCGGCATGATGATCCTGAACAAACAATTTGACAACAACCATGAAGAAGTGTCACTTGGTTTCAATCCGGGTGTTTATATCGTGAACCTGAAGAGCGACGAACTCAATTATGCTAAAAAAGTAATTATTCAGTGAAAGGCCTTCATGATCGGGATGGCCAAAACGGGAGTTCATGAATCAACCCACCATTTATTGAAGATATGCCACTTTTAATCATAAAAAGATGATCTCACAATGAAGATTCTGGTGAAATGTATTTTTTGGGGATGGTTGAACTTGTTCGCCATCACAAATATTTCAGGGCAATTTGAAATTGAGGGTGGTAAGGTTATACATGAATTCACGCCCTCCAAAGCCGTTTATTTTGACTGGATAAACCGCAATTGGTATGGCTCGAATCAGAAAAAAATTGAAGCCAATCTCAGGTTTTTTAAATGGATGTACGATGAATATGGAATGCAGCTTGATATTTACCTGATGGATGCGGGAGATATCGATCAGGGGCCAAACTGCGCGAATGCCAATGGTTTGCCAACCTATGGATCTCTTGAAACAGAATGGTTTAAAAAGAGATTCCCTGATGGTTTTGCTCCGCTTGTTGAGCTTGCTAAGTCGTTTAATTGTCGCTTAGGCATATGGCTGGGACCTGATGGTTACGGCACCACCTCGGAAGAAGCCGGAAATCGAAAGGAAATGCTGGTTAAGTTCTGCAAGGAGTACAATTTTGCTATATTCAAATTCGATGCCTGCTGTTCCGACCTCAACCCGGAGAATCAACAGCATTTTATTGAAGCTATGCAGGAATGCCGTCATCATTCTCCTGATTTGATCGTGCTTAATCACCGGATCACTCTTAACGAAGAAGCCCGCAAGTATACCACCACTTTTTTGTGGGAAGGACGCGAAACGTATGTAGATGTAAATATCTCCAACGATATACCTGCTCCTCACCACAGGACATCAAACTTATCGCGGGGGCTGCCGCCCAACCTGAATCGACTCACCGAAGATCATGGAGTTTGCTTTTCATCAGCTTTGGATGCCTGGGACGATGATTTGATTTTGCAGGCTTTTAACCGGAACCTTATCTTATCCCCCGAAATATATGGGAACCCGTTTTTGTTAAACGATGATGCTCTTCCTCGCCTTGCCCGTATTTATAATATTCATCGTTTATACAATAATATCTTAGTGAATGGAATAAACCTTCCGGAAGAACAATACGGAAAGTTTGCCGTTTCACGCGGCGATCACTCAACCCGGCTAATTACCTTGCGGAATCTTTCCTGGCAACCTGTTCAGATCCCGGTTAGACTCGACGAATCAATAGGTTTAAATGCCCAGGGTGATGTGGAAGTATTACAGTACCATCCAACCGAAAGATTCCTGGGTAAATACAAACAGGGAGATACATTAAATGTCACTGTACTTCCATTTCACGCCAGTCTTATCAAAGTCTCCGCTCAACCGAATCAGGAGACTATTTTAAAAGGTGTAAATTACCATGTAAAAAAATACCTGCCTGATCAGCCAGTTTTATTTGATCTTTTGGGGACCGCTGGAGAAACCATTAGCTTTTCCATCTCTGGAACCGATCGGCTTTTTCAAAAGGCTATATTAAACGGAAAAACCTTACCAGGCATATTGACTGGAGAGCAAGTATCCTTCACCTTCCCGGGTATAAACAAAGATGCACAAGCGCTTAAAAAACTTGGAAACATGCAGTTAACTCAAGTCCCTAAAAATTCACAACAATACATGGAAATATGCATGTTTGCTGTCGAAAATAATGCTCTGGAGGTTCGGGAGCTTTTAAAAACGGGAATCACTGAAATCCCGATGGTTCAGGCTTGCCGGGATGCATTCTTTAATGACACCATTTTTTCTGGATTGGGGGTGTGGGATCACTATGCATTTGACGGTGATCCATATACCTCGTTTAAAGTCCGTCGTTTCGAGTACATGGATATGAGGGAAAACAAAGGAGCTTTTCGTTTGGACATGGGTGAATCGCTTAAATTGGATAAGCTTTTACTGAAAGGGGTTCCGGAAGATTTTTGTTCTGAGAAAATTGAAATATCAAAAGACTTATCAGGTTGGGAACCAGTTAAACATATGAGGGAAAAATCTCAGGTTACTATCATTCCACCACCCGGCACTTCTTTTCGATACCTTCGGATATTGGAATCTCCGGTTAAAGTAGCTGAAATTGAAGGTTATTATAATGAAACAATCGTTTTAAATAAAAAATGGCGAGCTTCCAATCTTTTTGGGCTTACAGATAGTGATTCCGTAAGATTATGCTGGATCTACAAAGGGAAAATTACAGGAATTGGGAAGAATGCCAGACTCTCCATTACGGTTCCTGCAAATTGCAGGGAAGGAAGCGTTTTTGCATTGTTGTTCGCAGAAGGCGAAATAATAGCTGCCAACGATCGTGCTCCTTCTTTTTTATACAATAACTGGGAACATTTTAGCATTCCCAATAAAAACTACACTTTCTACATTCCAATACCCATGTATCTGGAAAGTAAAAAAATAGAAGTAATGCTTATTTCAACAGATGGTAATTTGGCAAATATGAAACCAGAAGTATGGATTACAAATCCGAATTTATTTGAAAAAGCAAAATTAATACTCGAATAACAAGATAAAAGTGAAATGAAAATTAACTAACACGGGGATCTTCTAGTCAATTTACAAACATAAAATACATTATAAAAAAAACCCCTTCTTCAAATATGAAACATTCAATTATTGAGGAAGCCTCGATTTGTATTAACCAGTAAATGCAAATCAGAACCTTAGTTTTCATCCCACTTAAAACCTATTTCGATCTTTTTCTTTTCTCCCGGTTTTAATTCTTGCTTATAATCAACGCTTTTATCAATATTCCCCTTATGGTCAAGGGGACTAGAGCCAATTTCTATGCCCATGCCGTCCCAGTTTTTACGTAGCAGAGATTCCCCATTGCTGTCGGTAAACTCGGAAGAACCTTTGCCCCCATTACAAAACCAGGTCTGGAAATAAGGTGAAGGTGTTGTTGAAACTTCAATTGTGCTCCTGTCAGGATATATCAAACGGGTTTTAACCATACCCGATTCTGCCACTGCAATTTGTTTATGAATAATACCAGTCTCCGTGCGAACTTTTTCATTATCAGATCGATGCCAGGTCTGAATATCGGCAGGTAAAGGATTTCCGCTGCGTTCTTCAGCCTTTTTCGAAAGTACCAGATACCGGGCATCCTGTTCGGGCTTAAAAGTGATGTGATATCCCCAGTCGGGAATTAAACTGCGGTTACTTAGGTTTTCAATAGTATCTTCCAGTTTTATTTCCAAAGCATCTTTTTTGATAATCATTTTTTTTGTCACCCTGAACAGGGCTTCTCCCCGTTTGTACCATGGAAGCTTTGCATCACCTTCAAAAGTGCGGTAATCAAAACTTGCCTGAATGGTGCATTCATCATTTTTTAATGAATAGAGTACCTCACTTACCGGAATGTTCGACGTTTCGCCATGCAGGGGTTGAAGTTTTCCATCGCGTACGGTTGGCATTCCCCAGTTTTTTAGTCCATATAGTTCAACACCACCGACAAGCGTTTTCAGAAATGTAAAACCCGGGGCGGGATTGCCATTGATGCTAACCTCATCTGACCACAAGTCAATAGTTTCGGTGTCCGGAAGTTCAACAGGGGCTTCCCAGAAAATTGGTTTGCCCTTTATCCATGCCTGACCGAGCGATAGACCTTTTGATGGTAGAAGTTCTACTTCCACTTCAGGGGTCGAAATTCTGATACGGTTCGCATTTACGGGATCTTCAGACAAATGGACCATACGGCATGAGAACCCATCTTTCAGGAATTCATTATTGCTGTTTTTTGAAAGGTCTTTAACATTAAAGCAGTACTGCATACATCCTGAATTAACTGGTTGACAAAGTGATTATACATTTAGGGTAATGGCTTTTATTGGTGTTTGTAGAGATCCCATCCCAGATAATTATCAACAGCTTCCTGAATTACATTTGCCATCAGTCCCCTGCCCATTGCCACATGGTGTTCGAAACCATTTTTGCATACAATTTTCATTAATTGCTGAAGGTTTGGTATTTCGCAAACTGCAATACCTCCATCCATGCCGTAGGGATCGTTGGTTATTTTGCCTTCGCCCAGGTAAGCTTTAATGTTTCCGTTTACATCATCGGTCGAAACTCGGAAGTAAGTGAGGTCGCCGGCATTTACCTTGCCTTTCACTGCCCCGAAAGTATCATCATGCCCCAACACGGTACCCAGGATGTCGAGGGTTGATATTTCTATCGGATTGTCGAAGAAGCTTTTTGGGTAATTGCTGCAATGGGTGCATACCACCTTGTTCCGGTCGGTTCCATAGTTATTGTTCCAGTCGAGCAAAGCCGATGGGCGGCCTGTGGCCAGCATGAGTGCATACATCGAAACCGCACCGGCAATATCAACCTCGCAGGCACAGGGAATGAGTTTTTCGCCCAGCATGCTCATACTCAGACAACTGGCACATCCGTAATTCTTCTGTATTGATTCCCAGCACTGAACAGCTGCAGCATTTATTTCGTTTTCAACCAGCCAGTTTTCAAGAGCGATGCCAAATTTTGCCTGATGGCAAACTTTTTCATGCCTGATGTGCCCGGGTATTTTGCCATAATCCTGAATTTCTTTCACTTTCGATACTACGGCAGAAGACTGGCTGTCCATCTTTTGCGCCGCACCGAATATTTCGGATAAATCGACCGTAACAACCGTTATGCCCGATGCCTGGAGAAGCTTTTCGCTGGCGCGCATGGTCTGGAAAGCTGCCGGACGTGCCCCCACAGCGCCAATCCTGGCATTCGACAAACCTTTAACCACCCTGCATACTCCGGCAAAATGCTGCAGGTCATTTTCAAATTCCCTGCTGTCCAGTGGACAGGTATGATAGGTGGTATCGGTGAAGGGAATTCCATACTGATACAGGTTGTTACATACGGAAAGTTTGCCGCAGAATGCATCGCGGCGGCTATGTACATCCACCTTGTCATTGTCATCATCACAAGCCTGGATAAGTAAGGGTACTTTTAAGTGTGTCTCCCGCAAGGCATTTACTATGCCCAGCTCATCACCAAAATTAGGGAGCACAACCACAATACCATCCATAACATCAGCATTCTCATTGAACAGTTTTGCGCATTTGCGCGCATCTGCAACTGTTTCTACAGCTCCGGTCGGAGTTTCGGCAGCCGGAAGAATTACATAGCTGATCCCCAATTTGTCCAATTTTTGGAGTAATACCTCTCTGGCACCAACGGCAAGTTTTGAATTAAAGATGTTGCGGGTTCCGATAATTAATCCAAGCGTAGTTTTCTTTTCCATATTTTTCAATATTAATATGTAACAAGTTTGTTTTAATTGTACCCTTCTACTTTAAGCAAAGTCCTTTTCACCGCTTTTATCCATCCATTATACAAATGGCTTCTCTCTTTTTCATCCATTTCAGGAACATAGGTCTTTGCTTTTTTTCCGAGGGATTTGATTTCATCCGTATTGTTCCATATCCGCAATGAGAGCCCTGCCATCAGGGCAACACCCAGGGCCGATGTTTCGGTGATTTCAGCGCGGTTTATTGGGGTATTGAGCATATCTGACTGAAACTGCATTAAAAACTCATTTCTTGTCGGCCCTCCATCAACCCTTAATCCGGTAAGTTCAATACCCGACATTCCAGACATTACATCCAAAAGATCTTTTATCTGATAGGCGATTGATTCAAGTGCTGCCCTTACAATATGAGCCTTTTTGGCACTGCGGTTCATGCCGCATAACAGGGCATTTGCCTCATTATCCCAATAAGGGGCACCCAAACCGGCAAAAGCAGGGACAAGATAAACACCATTGTTATTTTCAACCGAGGCTGCCAGGGTTTCTGATTCTTCTGATGATGAGATAAGCTGCAAATCATCTTTCAGCCATTTTATGGTGGCACCGGTGCAATGGATGTTGCCCTCAAAAACATAGGTGGTGTTATGGTCCAGGGAATATCCTATGGAAGTTACCACACCTTGCGGGGCTATCCTGAACCGGCTGCCAATATTCATCATGATTGAAGAGCCGGTTCCATAAGTAGCTTTGGCCATTCCGGTTTCAAAACAGTGTTGCCCGAAAAGCGCTGCATGGGAATCGCCCATAACGCCTGTAATAGGAATTTCATTGCTGAAGAATCCTTCCAGGGTTGTTTTTCCGTAAAGAGAATTGCAGGGAAGTGCTTCCGGTAATGCATTCCGGGGGATATGGAAAAGCGAAAGGATTTCTGTATCCCATTTTTTTTCCACAATATTAAACAACAGGGTACGGCTTGCATTTGTATGATCGGTAGCATGGTTCCTGCCGCCCGTTAATTTGAAAATAAGCCATGAATCAATGGTCCCGATGGCAAGACGGTGTTGTTCCGCCAATTCTTTCACCCCCTGCACGTTTTCCATTATCCATTGTACCCCGCTGGCTGAAAAATAAGGATCAATGACAAGTCCGGTCCTTTCCCTGATGAAATCTTCATAACCGGCTTCACGAAGGCCTTTGCAAATTTGCGCCCCCCGACGGCATTGCCATACAACTGCATTATAGACTGGTTGCCCGCTTTGTTTATCCCATACAACCACCGTTTCGCGCTGGTTGGTAATGGCCAGTGCCGCAATCTCATCCCTATTCACGGCATTGTTCTCAACAACCTGACGAACAGCCCTAACCGTATTATTGTATATCTCAACCGGATCATGTTCAACCCATTCAGGTTGCGGATAATATTGCCGGTGCTCAAAAGAAACACTGTCAATCAGTGCTGCCATCTGATTAAAAAGTACCGCCTTGGTGGCAGATGTACTCTGGTCTATTGAAAGCAGATAACGCATGGAAGTAATTATAATACTTTTGTTATCCGGAGTGCCGTAAATGGTTTTTGCGGAAGCTGCACCAGGCATTTTCCGGTAAATTCACCCATGACCGGTGTTATAGTCATATCCCAGCCATTGATAATTTCAATTTTGTATTTTGCATGCTGAGGCAGATCCACTATTTGGCTGCGGGGCTGGTCCATGTTGTAGTAATTGAGAAAATACTCGTCCTTATAGGCTAGCGCCGAATAGGGCATCCACCATTCAAAATTGACTACGGGGTATAAATTGCCCGGAGCGGATTCTATAATTTCCTTCAGGAATTTTATCCTTTCATGGCTTTGTCCCCTGAGTGTGCCCCCTTTGGACCACCACAGAATATCATGCGATTCGTATCCCCATTTTACGGGACTTTCGGTAACATAGGTTTCGCCGTGCCCAACAAAGCCGCCCTTTGTAACTCCACGCCAAAACTTATTCACCATTTCCTGGGGCGTTATATTTCCCCACGACCAGTTGATGTTACCTTCATAACGGCATTCGTCAAAAACTACCGGTTTCTTGAATTTATCCCGAAGTTCTTTCGCACGGTACGTATCTTCATTCTGAATGCTGGCATGGGTAATCAACGGGTTGGTATGATCATACCATACCGCTCCGTTATGGATTCCTCTGAGGTGATTGTAAGGATCTTTTTCAGCAAATAACCGGATATAATGGTCCCAGTCATCCATCGTTTTCTCTCTCATGAAATCAAATTCATTGGCCATGCTCCACCAGACATTTTTATAGGCGGCAAACCGTGCAATAATATAATCGATATAGAAATCATCCGTTTTTCTGTCCATTTCTTTAAATCCCCAGCGGTCATAGGGATGAAAAACTATCAGATCAGCCTGAATACCAAGAGAATCCAGCTGGGCAATCCGTTTTTCTATATTCCGGAAATAAGCCGGATTGAAACGGGTATAATCCCAATCGGTTAAAGGCTTTCCTTCAAAGGGATACAAAAGAGGCTCGTTTTTATTCCAGTCGTAATCTTTCGGAAAAATACACATGCGCATTTTATTGAAATATCCATTGGCAAGGGTTTTCAATGTCAGTTCAGCCAGACTGTCGCCCTGGTGTACCCATCCATAACAGGTTGTACCAAAAGATACATGAGGCTTTCCATCGGCATAGGAAAAATAAAAAGTGTCTTTCACAACTACCGGCCCGTGATTATTGCCTGTGGGGGTAATGCATTCAAAGGTGCCCTTTTTGTTTTGCAGGGGCTTTGAATTGCTCGAAGTTGCATAACTCCACGTTCCCGTTTCCTGTGGCATAAAGCGGACTTTGTAAATGCCGTTGCCATCATAGAAACCCTGAATGACCCTTTTCAGGTTGCCATTTGAGAATTCGGCGCTGAACTGTACTTCAGCAAATGGATTTCCCACGGAGCTTCCTTTCAGGCTGAGCTCAAAAACACCCCATTTTTCCACCCTGTTCTGGGCAAATGCACTTACAAGGGGCAATAGAAGCAGAATGATCATTATCTTTTTCATAAAAATCAGTGTTAGCTATTATAGGTATTCAGAATTTTTTCAACTTCATATATCAGGTTATCTGATGAGAGTCCGTAATGTCTGAACAGCTCTTCAGATGTGCCATTCAAAAGGTACTCATCGGGGAATCCCAGTATTTTCATGGGAACAGGTTTGTATTGAACAACCACCTCAGCGACTGCAGCACCCAGTCCGCCATACACGCTGTGTTCTTCAACGGTAATAATGGCACCAGTTTCGTCGGCAGCCCTTCTGATGGCATCAACATCCAAAGGTTTAAGGGTATGCATATCCATCACGCGGACAGAGATACCATTTTCTTTCAGTCTTTTGCCGGCCTCCAGGCAATGGTAGACAGTTTCTCCGCATCCTACAAGGGTTATGTCCTTGCCCTGCATTAGAATATTGGCTCTGCCTATTTCAAAGGGGACCTCCGGATCCTCATACACATCAGGAACAGCACCCCGTCCCATGCGTACATATACCGGATGGTTAAAACGGGCCAGCTGCCGGGTCAGTATCCGGGTTTGACTGATGTCGCAGGGCAGAATAACCGTCATACCGGGAAATGTCCGCATCACGGCTATGTCGTGCAGGCTATGATGGGTTGCTCCCAGTGCGCCATAGCTAACCCCACCGCTAACTCCGATAATTTTAACCGGTGCCCCGGAATAAGCCACATCCGTTTTAACCTGCTCAAGGCTCCTTGCCGAATAAAAGCATGCCGGACCACAAACAAAGACATTCTTCCCGCTGAGGGCCAATCCGGCTGAAACCCCGATCCCGTTCTGTTCGGCAATACCAAGTTCCACAAACTGTTCCGGTAATTCCCTGGCAAATGCACCCAGGGTAACCGAACCCCGTGCGTCGGTTGTGACAGCTACAATATTGCTGTCTTTCAATGCCAATTCAAGCAATGTATCGGTAAATGCCTTTCGGCAAGGAATGCTGTTCATCACTTCAAAACCTGTTGTAATTGTGAGATCTGATCGTCAAGTTCCCGGAGTGCCTGCTGAAGCTCTGCTGCAGAAGGAATTTTATGATGCCATTCTGCCTTGTTTGCCATGAATGAAATTCCATTCCCCTTCATGGTTTTGGCAATGACCAGGGCAGGAGATCCGTTTTCAGGAATGCGGTTCCTGAAAGCATCGAGAAGCATTTCCATGCTATTGCCGCTGGTTTCTATCACATTCCAGCCAAAACTTCTCCATCGTTCGACCAGGTGCTCAAGGCTCATCACTTTTTCCGTCTCGCCACTGATCTGCAAGCCATTGCGGTCAATTATCGCAATCAGGTTATCCAGCCTGTAATGACTTGCGGCCATGGCGGCTTCATAGACCGATCCTTCGGCAGTTTCGCCATCTCCCATAAGTACATATACTTTATAGGAGCTCTTGTTCATTTTCGCTGCAATGGCCATGCCAAGCCCCAGGCTCAGGCCGTGTCCCAGCGATCCGGTATTCACCTCAATTCCCGGGATTTTGTTCACAGGGTGGCCGGCCAGCGGACTGCTAAACTTTCCATACGTAGTGAGCCATTCCCTGGGAAAGAACCCTCTTTCTGCCAGCACGCAGTAATAAGCTTCTACGCTGTGCCCTTTGCTGAGTATGAACCGGTCACGGCCTGAAGAACGGGGATTTTCCGGATCAATATTCAAAATATCAAAATATAGCAGTGTAAGAATATCGGCGGCTGATAAAGATCCTCCGGTATGGCCTGCTTTTGCATCATAAATCAGCTGAACCGTTTTCTTTCTGATCCCGGCGGACATGATTTTCAGTTCGGTTAACCGGTCCATCGTTCAGGTTATGATAAAATCAATTTCGTGTTCTTTAAAAATCTCTTTGTCCTTTTCGGTAATTTCCGAATCAGTGATTAAATAATGGATCAAAGAAAGTGCACCAAGACTTGCCAGCGAACTTTTGCCCACTTTGGTGGAATCAGCCACCAGATATACTTTATCAGCCGCTTCAATCATGGCCTTCTTGACTGCTATATCGCTCAGGCTGGGATAGGTCAGTCCGCTTTTCAACGAAATTCCGGCGGTGGCCAGAAACAGCTTATCCACGTGCAGACCGGAAAAGAAATCCGCTGCCCTCTGCCCGGTAAGAGACAAGGTTGGAGGTTTGAACTCTCCCCCGGTAAGAATAACATTGATGGCCGGATTCGACCCCAGCAACATAACAATGTTAATGGCATTGGTAACCACCGTGATATTTCGTTTATTTACGATTGCTTTCGCTATTTCGGTGGTAGTGGTTCCTGAATCAAGGATAATGGTATCGCCGTTATCAATAAACTCGGCGGCCTTTTTTCCTATCTTTTCCTTTTTGTCCATATTCACAAGATTGGAGAGGGCGAAGTTTTGCACCTGCATCCCAATACCGTTCAGAAACGCGCCTCCGTGTTCACGGGTAACGATCCCCTCCTGTTCCAGCTTTTCCAGGTCCTGACGAATGGTGACCTCAGAAACTTTAAAGATCTTGCTCAGACCGGCTACTTTAACACTGCCATCCTCCTTCAGCATTTCGAGGATCTTATCCTTTCGGGTTTGTGCCAGCATAATGTTATTTGTTTTATACTTCGATTAATTTCGTTTTACGAAAATATCGAAATTTATAGAAATAACAAAAAAAACAAAAGCTATTTGTTGGCATGTTCATACAAATTAACCGGACCACTGCCTGATAATGCATTTGAAAGGGTCAGGGCCGATGGTTTGGCTTTATCGGATGAAAACGTTTGGTTAAGGACGGTTAGGGTCTTCGGGCAGTCCCAGTCGTTTAAAAAACTTTGCAGGTTCTTCGCGATTTTTAACCGAATCGTCGTACTCCATCCCGAGGCTGTCGTAGAATTTCTGACGGCCTGGAATGTCATCTACCAATTCCATATAGGCAATTTGCCCTACCCTTGCAGCAACTCCGCGTGGAACCACTACAACGCCGTCTGAATCGGCAACAATCACATCACCCGGATTGACAAGTACACCGCCCACTACCACAGGTCTCTGCACATCAATCACCTCATTCCTTCCTATCCGTTCACCACGTCCACGTTTATTATAGTTGGTATAAACCGGGTTTTTCTGCCGGATTATCTCGTCAATATCCCTTATTCCGCCTACCGTTACCAACCCAACAGCTCCTTTTTTCTTCCATTCCATAATGTTTTTCGAACCTGTTGATCCGGCATCGTTGTCATCCTGGTTATCCATTACGATTACCGTCCCGGTTTTAATAAATTCCTGAAACGGCTCTGTTGAAAGCTGCGAATACCACATTCCCCGCCATTGTCTGTAAAAATTATAATTTTCAGGTTTGGTAAGATCGGCACCCGGATGCATTGGCTTGTTTGTCGGGCCATAACGCACTGTCACAGCAATACCTGCAAACCGGTGGCTCATATCCTTAACATCGCGCCAGAGTGGTGCAATTTCCGGTTCCATTACACCTACATCCATATACCCACACGTAACCAGGGCATCAACAACATCGGTAACCCTAGCACCACGATACAGATCCAGCAATACTTCATCCGAAACAGCAGGTTGGTTCTGGGCTGAAGAAATTAGGCTAAATACCAATAACATTGTAAACAGCATACTCACTTTTTTCATAGGATTGAATTTTATTGTTTATAATTAATCTCTGCAATGAATCCTGTACAAGTCCCATCCCAGACCATGGCACGTCATGAGCCATTCTAAGATAGTAAATGAATTAGTGTTGCAGCCACATTTATTTCGGCGATCGCCCTGTTCTTTTAGTGGACGTTTTTTATTGCTTGCCCATATATCCTGGCTTTACTTCGTGATTGACCGGGCCCTTACAGCCATATAGGGCCTCCCGGGCAGCGGAATTTCGGCCATTCCGCTGAACTTCCCCGCTACCGGAGTTATGGTCATGTTCCACGCATCAATGATCTCCAATGAGAATGTAATATCCTTTGGCAGAGATATTCTTGCCTTTGCCTGCTGGCTATTTCCATAATAATGGAGATAGAATTCATTGTCCTTGATCAGGTAGGTTTCCTTGTTCCAAATACTGTGATGCGGGTAGACACCTTCGGTGGGTGTTTCGGTCATGATTTGATGCAGAAAAGCAATCCTTCCGGGACTTTTTCCATAAAGTCTCCCTCCCTTTGACCACCAGAGTATATTTTCCGGATGCAGATAGGTTTCTCCATGAGTACAATAGGCACCCCGGCACCAGGATATCCAGAAACGGTTGACCATCTCCTCCGGGGTAAGATTTCCCCAGTCGTTGGGGATATCGCCCTCATACACACATTCATCAATGATTACAGGTTTATTGTACAACTCCCTCCAATCCTGAATATCTTGTAAATAAGCAGTTTGAATGCTTAAATGACTGATCCATGGTTTGGAATGGTTATACCAGGCCATACCATTATGGATACTGCACAAATGAGAGTATGGATCATAGGTCTGAATAACCCGGAAATAAGTTTCCCATTCTTCATCGGTCTTTCGCATGATATCGTATTCATTGGCCATCGACCACCATACATTGCGATAGGCTGCAATGCGTGCCATCAGGTAACGCAGGTAAAAGACCGCCTGATCGGAATTCATTTTATCCAGGTTCCATTTCCCCCAATCATACGGATGAAAAAGTATAACATCCGCTTCAATTCCAAGTTTCTGCAAATCAATTATTTTATTCTCAAAATTCCTGAAAAAAGCCGGGTTGGGTCTTGAAAAATCCCACCCCGTTTCTTTCGATCCTTCGAAAGGATAAAAGGGAGGTTCATTGTTGATGTATACATCGTAATTTTTGGGCATTACGGTCATGCGGATCTTATTGAATTTCGTTGCTGCCAGCGAAGCAAGAGTCTGCTGCACCAATTCATCAGGCTGATGCACCCAGGCATAACAGGTTGTACCCACCGGGTAAAAAGGCGTTCCGTCGGCATAGCCAAAATCAAAGGTGTTGCGGACTTTCACCGGTCCGTGGTTATCCGCGGTATGCCGGATGCAGGTAAAAGTCCCGCTTTTTGAGTCGAGTTCCCTGTTGCTGCTTGTTGTTGTGTAGGTCCATACACCGGGTCCATCGGGCATGAACCGTATTTTATAAATACCATCTCCGTCGTAAAATCCCTCACAAACATAGGTTTTGTTCATAAACTTAAACTCAGCGGTCAATTGAACCTCTTTAAATGGATTACCTGTTGACGGACCTTTCAATGTCACCTCAAAAACTGAATATTGTTCAATGGTTGAAGCCGCAATACTGGCCGATACCAAAATAATAAAGGTCAATGGTACTATTCTTTTCATATCATTTTTTTAGCTGCTCGATTAGAATGATTCATTCACACATTGGACAATCAATTGGTCTTCCGATAGTTCAACATCACCGGTAAAAATTACTTTATAATCTCTGCCGGGGAGCATATCAAAATAATTGTCCGAAAAGGTTCCATCTGCCTCAGTCGTAATTCCAACATTTTTCGCCAGCTTGTCCGAACGAAATGTTATTTCAAACCTACCGGAATTCTTCTTTACAACTGTGCGTTCAATAGCCGGCCTTCCCAACTCCAGCTCTTTACAATCGCCGAAATAGTACAGATTTTCGGTATCCGGTTGACCCTGGATGACTAACCTGGTCTCCAGCACCAGGTTTTCTGCTTTGCCCCGACCGGTAAGATTGCTTTGAGGCACTGAATAGCAAATTTGACTCGTGTTGGCCTTAACCAGGACATCGGTTTCTTCCTTCCACAATTCCATCCCGGTAAAGTCATACAGCGTCACTACGAGCTTTGCATTTTCATTCGTTTGTTTATCGCTAACCACAGCAACGGATACCCTATCTCCCGCGGCATAAGGCACAACAAGAATTGGCTCATAGGCATTTTTTACAAAGTAATGTGATGCTTTCCACCGGCCAAAATAGTCCACGCTGGCCCATGACATGGTTGGCCAGCAGTCATTGATCTGCCAGTAAAGTGAACCCATGCACCAGGGCATGTTTCGACGATGGGCTTCGATGGCGGAACGAAATGCCTCAGCCTGCATGACCTGGCTGAGATAAACAAAGGAACTGAAATCCTTTGGCTCCCTGTAATACTTCTTAATATAGCGCAGTATCATTTCATTTCCGTTCACACCGGGTCCGATCCAGTTGAGATTACTTCGTTGACGATGTTCCATCACCGCTGAACGGTATGTCAGATCGCTGTCATTCGCAAATGCACGGATGGTCTTCATCTCGGGAAAAGACTGCATGCCGTATTCACTAACAAATCGGGGTAAATTCTCAGCATACCGGGAAAACGGTGCCTCGGCGAACCACACCGTCCAGTCGTGTTCATCGCCGGATTTTCTGTCGGCCAGTATATTACCCACAGACTGGGGTGACGAAGGCCAGTAACTGACTTCCGAGTGGTACCGTCTTACAGCCCCGGGCAAAATTTCATAATAGATCTTTTCGTATCCCTGCCACAATGAATCGGAAAATCCTTTGGGATACCTGTCTTTCCAATTCCAGGTGTACCAGGCCGTTAGGTTTTCATTGTTGCCGCACCACAAGGCAACCGAAGGATGGTTTCTGAGTCGCTTTACATTGTAATCCGCTTCCTTCCGGATATTATCCAGATGCAACGAATCAACAGGCTGCACATTGCAGGCGAACATGAAATCATTCCAGGCAAGGATTCCATGCTCATCAAAAAGATCGTACAATTCATTGTTTTCATAGACACCCCCACCCCAAACGCGAAGCATATTCATATTGGCATCCACCGCGTCCCTGACAACCCGTTTGTAGTTGTCCAGCGTGTTTCGTGTGGTGAAAATATCCGAAGGAATGTAATTGGCTCCTTTCATAAAAACAGGAATACCATTTAATCTGAACATAAAACTGTTACCCACAGAGTCTTTTTCCTGTATCAGTTCCAGGGTTCGAACCCCGATGCGCTTCGAAACGGTCTGGACTATTTTATTTCCAAGTAACATCCGAACCTCTACCTGATACAGCTTTTGTCCCCCAAGTCCGTTGGTCCACCAGAGTTCAGGCTTTTCAATGGCAAAATCAATTCCGTAAATTGTTTTTCCTTGTTGAATCGTTGGTTCTGTCCTGGAATCAAGCTTTTTGCTATCCACCCAAACCTCGAAGCCAATTTGTGATACTTCATCGGAAACAAGTTCAACTACAGCCTTGTAGGAAGCTTCTTCTGAGTTTATCTTGACAGGTTTTACATACAGATCATCTATTTTGATTGTATTCCAGGCTTCTATTTTAATGGGTTTCCAAACACCGCATGTGACCAGGCGCGGTCCCCAGTCCCATCCATAATGAAAAGGTGCCTTACGGGTGTAAACATTGGTTCTTTCATTTTCCGGGGCTAGTTCGTTAGCTGCCATGAGCGTGTAGGGAACCTTTCGTAATTTTTCCAATCCCACCCTTACTGCGGAATGGAAGTAGATGCGCAGTGAATTTTCACCCCTTTTAATTAAATCCTTCACAGGTACCGTCCAGCCTATAAACATATTATCTGCCCTGAACAGGAGGGAATCGTTCAGGAATACATCAGCGTAGGTATCAATTCCATCGAACTTCAATTCGATGTGATCATAAGCAGCCAGCTCGTTACTGATAATTAGAGTCGTGCTGTACTCCCAGTCGCATTCCTCGACCCACTTCAATTTCCTTTCGTTCTTCCTGAAAAAAGGATCCGGGATGATCTTATTATCAATCAGATCAGTGTGCACACATCCCGGAACAGTGGCAGGCAGCCAGGCTGTATCCCCCGCTTTCCTGAATTTCCAGTCGCTTGTGACAACCTCGTTTATAACTGCCCGGTGACGGGAACAACCACTCAGAAATACTGTTACAACGATCAGGGATACAATAGTTGACCTCATCATAGTTGATTTATTTTGGTACACAAAAATCACTCATTTCGGAAGGCCGAATGAACCAGTTTGATCTTTTCACTGCCCGGTGCGCTTGGATTGCCTTCCCCGGCACCCATTTTATTCCCGGAATCGGCATCGAGCCAGACCGGCTGTTTCTGGGCGAAAATACCGCTCATTGTCAAAACCAGCCAAAGGATTATCGAACTGATCTTTTCGATGGATAGTTGTTTTTGATTGACCATTCTGATGAAAATTAATGCGACAACAAAGAATTAATTAAACATTCTAAGATAGTAAATGAATTGGAAATCACTGATCGAAAAGCTTGTTTCAGACCAGGGTCTTCATCACTTTATTTGGTTTCAAAAACAGAGTATTGTTCAACGGTAATGGCCGGCAATGCATTGACGATCATCATGAGGATGATAATTATCCCTGTTCTATTAATCATCGCGCATCAATAAAGTTATAAATTCAAATGGTTATCTGCCGTCTATTCTGGCAATTCCGGTTCCCTTGTATTACATTTGTGAATAGAAACCCTTTTATAAATATAAGTTAAACCTGCTACAAAATAAAATAAATCCACAAAATCGATTTTATGAAACCTGTCCGATTATTGTTAGGAATAGTTGCACTTCTTTTTTCTTCTGGCAAAATCATGTCACAAACCGATTCCGGCATCATCCTGCTCATACGGGGCGATGATATCGGATCTTCCCATGCCGCCAACGTGGCATGTATTGAATCCTACAGGAACGGAATCATGCAATCTGTGGAACTCATGGTTCCCGGTCCCTGGTACCCGGAAGCCGTAAGGTTGCTTAATGAAAATCCCGGGCTTGATGTAGGCGTACACCTGGTAGTGACAAGTGAATGGAATGACATTAAATGGAGGCCCCTAACCAGCTGCCCGAGTCTTGTGGATATGGACGGTTACTTTTACCCGACCATCTGGCCGCGAACCGATTTTCCGACAGGAACATCTCTGAAAGATGCTCCCTGGAAAATTGAGGAAATTGAAAGAGAATTCCGTGCCCAGATTGAAATGGCTAAGAAACACGTCCCGCACGTCAGTCACCTGAATTGCCACATGGGCTGTGAGGGTTGCGCTCCCGAAATCGCCACCCTTGTAGAAAAACTGGCAGTTGAATACAATCTGGATATCAATATTGATGAAATGGGCTATAAATACATACCTTTCTGGAACAGGAATGATACCACGGCAGAGCAAAGGATAAAAGCAACGATCACTGCTTTGGAAAAACTACAACCGGGAAGGTATTGGTTTATTGATCATCCGGGTATGAATACTCCTGAAATGCAGGCAATATGGCACAAGGGCTATGAGAATGTTGCATCTGACCGGGACGCCGTCACCAGGGTTTTTACCAGTCAGGAGGTGAAAAATTGCATCAAATCCCGTAACATCAAACTGGTCAGTTATAAAAGTGCAAAATAAATCCTGCACAAACCTACCCTTATGAAAACCTTCCTGTTAAAATCAAGCATCCTGCTTTTGGGACTTTTGGTTCAAAAGCAGGAGGGATTCCCGCAGCAGACCGAAAATATGCTTTGCCGGGGATATTACTGGACCGAGGATGAAGCCAATCGGATGATGAAACAGTTCACCATGACATGGAACGATGTTGCATCCTGGGAAAAACGTGCAGACATCATAAGACAGGGCATCATCAAAGGCATGCAACTGGATAAAATGCCGGATATCCGGGGAACTTTCAATCCGGTAATTAGAAACACCATGACGCTGGACGGATATATTGTTGAAAACATAGCCATTGAAAGTTTTCCGGGTTTTTACATAACAGGCAATATATACAGGCCAACCGGAGAAACGAAAAAGACAGCAGCGATTCTTTGTGCCCATGGTCACTGGACTGATGGACGCATGTATCCTGAGACGCAGATCCTGTGTGCATCCCTGGCTCGCATGGGCGCCGTTGTTTTCGCCTATGATATGGCAGGCTTCGGTGAATCGCACCAGG
Organism: Bacteroidales bacterium; assembly: GCA_041737175.1. Taxonomy (GTDB): domain Bacteria; phylum Bacteroidota; class Bacteroidia; order Bacteroidales; family UBA10428; genus UBA5072. The sequence goes on along the minus strand of JBGSSF010000004.1, from coordinate 143,620 downwards.
TGACGCATGATATCCCGATTGCCCTGTTGCTTCAAACCTGGAACAGCAAAAGGGTGCTTGAATACCTGTTGTCACGGCCCGATGTGGATGCCGACAGGATAGGTATGACAGGGGCTTCAGGCGGAGGAACCCAAACTTTCATGTTAACCGCAATTGATAGCCGGATAAAGGTTTCAGCCCCTATCGTGCAGGTTTCCGCACATTTCTTCGGCGGTTGCGTTTGCGAAAGCGGAATGCCGGTGCATAAAAGTGCAACTCACCAGACCAATAATGTGGAGATCGCCGCACTTTGTGCTCCAAGGCCTTTGCTGCTGGTATCGGACGGAGGGGACTGGACAAGAAACACACCGCGTGTTGAGTATCCTTATATCCAAAGAGTATATGGCTTGTACCATGCAGAACATAAAGCTGAGAATGTTCATCTGCCCGGGGAAATGCATGATTACGGACCTTCAAAAAGAGCGGCTGCCTACCTCTTCTTCGCTCATCATCTGAGACTCGAAGCTGAAAAACTTCCTTACATCTACGGCTTTGAGGAGAACTTCATCACCATCATGCCATCCGGGGACCTGAAAGTTTTTACCCCTGATAATCCCATTCCCGCCAATGCCCTGCAAGGCAATGATGAGATCATGAAATACCTTAAAATTAAGTAGACGGTTTAATTAATCTATTATAAATAAACAAAATGAGATCGACTCCTCTGTTATTAATCGTTATCACAGGAATGGTGATTTTATCCTGCCATCGAAACCAGATCCGCACCACCACGATAGAAGATACCATCCTGTTAAGTGATACCATCGGCTATCACGCTGTACGGGTTAACAAGGCTGATTCTTCCATCCTTCCCTGGTACTCATCCGACCCGGGAGTTTCATACGATACTGCCATCATGCTGGTATGGAATTTCTGGAAAAACATGGAAACCGATTCCAATGGTCTCAAATACTATATGAACCACCAGGTTTGGAAACCCGAACATGATATGCGCGGTCTCGGAGGTGATCAGATCAACATGGCCCTGTCGTCGTGGACGCTTTTATATGCTTATACGGGGGATAAAAGCATTTTGGAGAATATGAAATACCAAGCCGATACATATCTGGAGAGCTCTTTATCTGATTCGACCGACAAGTGGCCCTGGCTTCCCTACCCCTATAACACAAAGATACATTCCGGAGTATATGATGGTGATATGAGAAATGGCAAGGGTTACCTGCAGCCCGACAAAGCAGGTAATTTTGGCTACGAACTGATAAATCTCTTCAAGATTACCGGTGAAAGAAAATATCTGGAGGCAGCCAAAAAGATTGGGAATACATTGATGCTAAAAACAGAAGCCGGGAATAACGACAAATCTCCGTTGCCTTTTCGTGTTAATGCTAAAACCGGTAAACCGGGCTACTTTTTTGATAACAATCCCGATAGTTTCTTTGATAACAACCCTAAAGGTAGAATAACCACAGAAGCCGTTTATACCTCAAACTGGACAGGTACTTTGTTACTTTTCAGGGAATTGCAGCATTTCGACAGGCCAAATAAAGATGCTTACCGGAAAGCATTCGACATCATCCTGGAGTGGATGAAAGCATATCCGCTTAAAACCAACAAGTGGGGACCGTTCTTTGAAGATATTCCCGGCTGGAGTGACACCCAAACCAATGCCATTTCCTTGGCCATGTTCATGATGAATAATCAGAGTCTGTTCCCCTCCTGGAAACAGGAGGTGAAAGGGATATTTGACTGGACATACCGGGAACTGGGGAATGATGAATACGGGAAATACAAAGTAAGGGTAATGAATGAACAAACCGTTTATCGTGTGCCCGGAAACAGTCATTCATCACGTCAGGCATCTGCTGAACTGCTATACGGACTTCTGTCAGGTGATACCACTTACACAAGCAATGCCATCCGAACCCTGAACTGGGCCACTTATACTGTTGCCAGTGATGGCCGGAACCGCTATATCCGGGATGATATTTGGCTGACTGACGGCTATGGTGATTACGTGAGGCATTATCTCAGGGCAATGGCAGCAGAACCAACACTTGCTCCTGCAAATAAGAGCCGGTTATTAAGCACATCATCCGTTATCACTGCCATTGATTACCAGTCAGGCCATATTAGCTACACAACTTATGATAATGCTTCACAGGAAGCGCTGCGCCTGACTTCCATGCCAAGGAGAATTACCCTCGATGGCAAGGTGCTTCAGGAATTCAGTGGCAATTCAGGTGAGGGATGGATGTGGAAAGCACTTGACCAGGGAGGAATAGTGATTATTAGACATGCCGACAATAATAAAGTAAAAATTGAATTCTAAGAAATCATAAACCTCGGAGTCAATTGTGTCGCCCTGTAGCAGGATTTTCATTCTCTTATGACTAATAGCTGTTGAAGTCCCATTTTCCACGATATGCCCTGGTGCGCAGCATATTGGCATAATCGTCGTTGATGAACTTTTCCGCAGCCGGATCCCACTGCAATGGACGTTGCAATTCATAGGCAATGTTCACGATATTACACACCGAAGCAGTACGGTGGCCTGTTTCAACATCGGATACCGGTTTGGTGCGTTTCTTCATGGCATCCACCCAGTCCTGATAATGATTGTCACTGTAATACACCCGTTTGTCAGTGGTCTTCAGTTCAGCCTTGGCCATTTCCTTATCAGGGAAGGTCCTCAAGAATTCGCGGCTTACTTCGATCCTGCCATTCGTACCTATAAACTGGACGGCATTACCCTCACCCCAGTCCTTGTGGTTTACCACCACGCCATTATCATACTTCATCGATAATCCTATGGTTGCCGGTACCGATGGCGGAAGAAACTGCACCGGTCCTGATTTGTCCATATCCAGCCCCCACTGTGCTATGTCGAACATATGCGCACCCCAGTCGGTTATGAGCCCACCGCCGAAATCACGGTATCCTCTCCACCAGGCCCAGTTGTCGTCTCCAAAAACCGGAGCCAGCTCGGGATGCCAACCACGATAGAATGACGGCCCTACCCATTCGTTCCAGTCGAGTTCAGCCGGCGGTTCCTTGGCTGGCAAATCGCACTGTCTCACCGGTTCCCCAACATGAACGTTGATCTCCCTTATCTCCCCGATATAGCCATTCCTGACCAGTTCCACGGCATGCCGAAAATCGCGCCAGGAACGCTGCATGTTGCCGGTTTGGAAAACCCGGTCATATTTCCTCGTGGCATTCACCATGGCACGGCCCTCAGCTATGGTAAGTGCCAGTGGCTTTTCGCAGTATATGTCCTTTCCTGCCCTGGCTGCATCCACGGCAATCTGGGCATGCCAGTGATCGGGTGTGGCTATGACCACGGCATCGATATCCTTCCTTTCCAAAAGTTCACGGTAGTATTTATAAGTATCAACCGGAGCGGTATGGTTTTTAGATTTATTGTTTGCCTCCGCCGCTGCCTTGAAACTTGCGAGTTTTTTCTGGTCAACGTCGCATGCGGCAACTACAATGGTTTCCTTGCACCCGCCAATAGATTCAAGCAAGCCATGAGACTGTTTTCCAACTCCTATATATCCGAGGTTGATCCTGTCGGATGGGGCAACTGCTTCCCTACCCCCCATGACCTGCCGGGGCAATATGGTGAAAGCCAGGGCTGCTGTAGCGGAATTCTCCAAAAATTTACGACGGTTGATCGTTGTGCTCATAATTGTTATGTTTTGTATGATTAAAAGTGTACCTAAAATAGGGAAATACTGATTAAATATATAATTTTAATCGTATTCATCAACAACTAAAACAAATGAACCGCAGAAAATTTATCAGCAGATCTGCCATGGCATCGGCCGCAATTGGTGCGACTTCCATTTTACCCTCCGCAATACGTGCATCGGTGGTTGCACCAAGTGACACACTGAATGTGGCTCTTATTGGTTGCAGAAATATGGGATTCGGTGTCCTGGAGCATCATCTGTCCAATCCCGGAGTCAATTGTGTCGCCCTGTGCGATGTGGATGAAAACACCCTGAATGAGCGGGCTAAGGATGTCCTTGAGAACTACAACCAGAGTCCGAAATTGTACAGGGATTTCCGTAAAGTGCTTGAACAGAAAGACATCGATGCTGTGATCATTGGGACTCCGGATCACTGGCACTGCCTGATGACAGTTTATGCCCTGCAGGCCGAAAAGGATGTTTACGTGGAAAAACCCATGGCCAACTCCATTGCGGAATGTGACATCATGGTGAAAGCTTCGAAAAAGTATAACCAAATCGTTCAGGTAGGTCAGCAGCAGCGAAGCGGATTCATTTTCCGTAAAACCATGGAACTGATCAAAACAGGAACCATCGGTAAACTAAGAAAGATCAATGTATGGGCCAATTTCAACTATGGGGTGGGACCTGAAATAGTCCCCGACGAGCCTGTCCCTGCAGGTGTTGACTATGATATGTGGCTGGGGCCGGCACCGCAGAGGCCATTTAACCAAAACCGTTTCCACGGATCGTGGCGGCACTTTTGGGATTATGGCGGTGGAATGGTTTCGGACTGGGGTGTTCATTTGCTGGATATTGCCTTATGGGCGAAGGACTTTGTCAAAGGCCCCGAAAAAACGCTGGTGTATGCCGGCAATACATTTCCCGAACCCAGGGCAAGGGAGACATTTGATACCATGACCATCTCCTATCCTGCAAGCGACCTGGTGATTAATTATGATGTAACCGCCGGCGTGCAGCGCGGACCCTATGATATGCTTTACGGAATGGCCTTTATCGGAGAAAAGGCAACCATCGTGGTGGACCGTTCGAAAATCCAGGTATACCCGGAATGGGATGAGGAAAACAAGAAATTCATGACCGAGGAGTATACCTACACCGAAGGCAGGGAATCTCATGGTGAACATGCCAAGAATTTCATCGATTGCATTAAATCCAGAGAAACACCTGCCTGCCCCCCGGAAATTGGTCGCGCCGCTGCCTTGCACGTTCACATCGCCAATATTGCCGGTCGTACCGGTGAACCGGTGCTGATCTGGGACAATTCAAACAACCGGTTTACCAACAGCGAAGCAGCGAACAAGCTTATAACGCCGGTATACCGTGAGCCGTGGATTTTACCGAAGATCTAGTACTCTGGTCTCCCAGACTGCACGACTGCACGACTGCACGACTTTACAACCTTTACAACCTTTACAACCTTTACAACTTTAATCCATGTTAACCCGTAGATCATTCCTCACCAAATCCGCAGCAGCAGCCGCAGCAGCAGTAGCAACTTCTACTGTTTTAAATGCGCTGGCATGTTCCGGTGTTCATAAACTCAAAAAAATCGGCTTCATCTCCGGCATCATTGGTAAGGAACTGGAAGGTGACTGGAAAGCGGTTCTCAAGAAAACCGTGGAATTCGGATTTTCTGAGATCGAAATCGGTGACTATTTGGGTAATTCGGCATCAGAATTCCTGGCCTATTGCAAAGAAATTGGCCTTACGCCGGTTGCCGGAGGCATAGGTTTCGGCACCGAAGCTGATGAAACAGTAAAACGGCTCGATGCCTTGAATGAACTCGGATTGAAATACGCCGTCACCTATTGGCCATGGCTTACAGGCGGACCTTTTACGCTGGCTGATTGCAGACAAAGTGCGGATATACTGAATTCGCTCGGGAGTCTTTGCCGGCAGAAAGGTCTTACACTTTGCTGGCACAACCATGATAAAGAATTTATATCCATGGGCGAAGGATTTCCTTTCGATTTCCTGATGAATCATACCGATCCTGCCCTGGTGAAATGCGAAATGGATGTTTACTGGGTGAAAAAGGGCGGCGGCGATCCACTGGCTTTGATGAAAAAATATAAGAACAGGATCCCCATTTTGCATATTAAAGATATGGCACCGGGAGCTTCACAGGATTTCGAATGCCCTGGTAGTGGTATCATTGATTTTCCCTGCATATTCAGTGAAGCCTTCTCCCAGGGAATTGATCACTATATGGTGGAACGTGACAATGTGCCGGATGGGATGGCCTGTCTGCAAAGCAGCGGGGAATACCTCAGTAATATCAGGTTTTGAAGCTACTTTATGAATCGAATCCAGTCAATTTCAACAGGATTAATATCAGCTAATACCACCACCAGATTATGAATTCCGGATTGAATTTTCGGCACTTTTGCATTTATTATGGTCCAGCTTGTACATCGAGGAATTTTCACTTCAGCGAGTAATGGACCATCTGCTTTATCCAAATGAATTTGCAGCGTCCCTCCGGTTTGGGATAAAGCATTTACCTGAATCGATTTCAGTTTATCATTTCCAAAATCAACAGCATTGTACCGGATCCAGGCATTCCTGTTATCGAGCATGGTCTTCCAGCCCTTGAAGGTGTATGAGGTATCCATGAGTTCTACTGACGTTCCCGACTCGCTTATCGAGCTATACCGGTCAATTTCAATTTTCTGCGAAGCTTTGGTTATTCCAACGCCGCGTAGAGTAGGTACTACTTTCCGTATCGTACCATCGGAATTGAAAAACAAACTGTCTATGCAGATCGACCGGTTCTTGTCAAATTTTGGGGAATAGGCATTCTGATGATAGAACAAATACCATTGACCCTTATACTCGATAAATGAAGGGTGATTGGTCCAGCAATTCATGGGCGATTCATCCATGATAACTCCGGTGAATGTAAACGGCCCCATGGGATTATCACCTATGGCGTATTCGAGCCTTTCAATATTATTCTCCACATGTGGATAGGTCATGTAATAGATACCATTGCGTTCAAAGAGCCATGGGCCTTCTATCAGGCCTTTTTCAGGAAGATCCTTCATTACCTGAGGTTCGGAGGCAAGTTCAAGCATATTGTCTTTGAGCCTGGCCCCGAATATTTTACCCATGGACCAAAACAAATAAGCTTGCCCGTCTTTATCAATAAATACATTCGGATCAATGCCGGGAACGCCTTTAATGGGTTCGGGCTGCGGAATAAACGGGCCTTCGGGTTGATCTGCCACGGCAACGCCAATGGCAAACATTTTTCGGCCATCGGTTTCTTTCTGACTATTGGCGGGAAAATAGAAGTAATACCTGCCATTCCTGTAAATACAATCCGGTGCCCACATGCTGTAAGTGGTGGAATCAACCCAATTCACCTTGTTCTGGCTTACAATTACGCCGTGATCAGTCCAGTCAGTAAGATGATCGGAAGAAAACACATGATAATCTTCCATGCAAAACCAACCTGGGCGGCCCATGCCTTCTTTCGCCCTGATGTCATGAGAGGGATAGACATATACCCTTCCATTGAAAATCCTCGCCGACGGGTCGGCAGTGAACTGATCACGGATGACCGGGTTCTGGGCAAATGAATGGTTGATGCAAAACAGCGAGGCAAATGAAACAAGGTAGAAACTGAGTTTTTTCATAAGTCAGGTGCATGATTTTAATTTCATCTATTCAAAGTCAATCTTAAAAACAGTTGCTATTTCATCCATTTCAGCTGAATTTGGTGTTTTAATCGTCAATTTACCATCAGTTACCGACCACTTCAGCTCAACGCCACTTCCTACAACGGATACCTGTTTTATTTTTGGTTCAATGGCGTTGCGAATCTCCAAATCCGAATGAGCTGCAGGAAGTCCAAGAACATATATATACAGATGCTTTTTATCTTTAGACAGGGCAAACCGGATATCATTCTGATTATAAGCCATGGTTGCCGATTGTCCTCCGAACTGACTCTTTTCAATTTCAGCCGTTCCATAGCCAAAGGTCGAATAGGCCCTGGTTTCATAAACCGCCTCTTTGTGTTTTTCAATCCATTTGCCGATGGATGTTAAAACAGTTCTCTGTTCTTCAGGAATGGTCCCATCGGCTTTGGGTGAGATATTCAGCAATACGATTCCTCTTTTGCTCCAGACATCAATCATATTTCTGATAACCATTTCCGGTGTTTTATAGGTTTGCCCTGTGGTGTAACACCAACTGCCGAAACTCAGGGTAATATCTGTCAGCCAGTAGTCCTCCGAAAGTTCTGTTTTTCCGCCTTGTTCCATATCCAGCATACCTACATTGGCAGGCAGGTCTTCCTGCTTATAGGCAACCAAAGGTTTCTGTCCCCTGGCGACCGCAGTATTGAAATGATGTGCCACCATTTTTTGACGGTAGTTTTCAGGTATACTATCCAGCCAGGAATCAAACCAAATGATGTCAGGTGCATAGGTGTCAACTACCTCATTGATCTGGTTCAGCCAATAGTCGTAAAATTCAACGCGAGGAATATTTCCGTATAACAATCTGAGTTTCGGATCAGTTGAAGAAGTAACATAATCAGGATGATAGGGGAAATGGCTGTCCCAACCCGGATCCGGTGTATTCTTTGCCCATTTCGCAGTATCGGTTGCATATCTCTGAATAAGCCTTTCATGGTGGAAAGTGGCAATCGTTTTCATGTCGTTCTTTTTGAGCTCAGCAAACAATTCTCCCAGAATATCCTTTTTTGGCCCCATTTCCTTGGCATTCCATGGGTTCACCTTGCTATCCCACATGGCAAATCCGTCGTGATGTTCCGCAACAAGACCCGCAAACCGGGCACCCGATTTTTTAAACAGCTCGGCCCACTCCTCAGCATCAAAATGCTCGGCTTTGAACATGGGTATAAAATCGTGGTAGTTAAATTCGGATACCGGACCATACGTTTTTTGATGATGCTCAAAGACGCTACCTCCCCAGGCTTTCCTGCCCGGCACATACATCCACCTTCCATACCATTCGTTATCATATGCGGGTACACTGTATATACCCCAATGAAAATAGATTCCGAACTTGGCATCCATAAACCACTCCGGGTTCCTTTCATTGGTCGATAACGATTCCCAGGTTTCTTTAAACTCATCTTTAGCGTTATCAGTTTTCGTTTGAGATGAATCTTTGCATGAAAAGATTCCCAGCATTACCCAAACGATCAGAACATTTTGAATTGCTTTTCTTTTCATTTTATTTGCCCTGATTTACTTAATGATGATCTTTTCCGTAATTAAATCCTCTGCTTTGGAACTGCGTCCATATAAAACCTCATAATCACCAGCAATTACGGACATTTTATGAGTCCCCCTGTCGTAATATTCGAATGATGAGAAGGGTAGTTCAATAACTGCCTCACCTGTTTTGCCGGCATCAACGCTTACCCGCTGGAAACCTTTGAGGGTTTTAAGTGGTCCCTGATTATCGCCTGATCTGCGCACGTATACCTGAACAATCTCCGTTCCGTTGCGCTTTCCGGTATTCATTACAGGAATAGTCAGCGTAATGGATTCGTTATTGGAAATTTCAGTTCTGTTCAGCCGGGCAGTGCCTATGGTAAAAGTAGTATAGCTCAATCCATAACCAAACGGGAAAAGTGCATCTGACATGAACCGGTAAGTACGGCCTTTCATGGAATAATCCTCGAAATCTCCCAGCTGATCAGAGTTTTTATAAAATGTAACCGGTAATTTACCCGACGGATTATAGTCGCCAAACAACACATCGGCAACAGCCTGGCCGCCGGATTCGCCTGCATACCATGCCTGAAGGATCGCATCACAACTTTCTGTTTCGGGAGTCAATGCTATGGCAGAGCCGGAACAGTTTACATAAATCACTTTTTTTCCTGCAGCTTTCAAAGCTTTCAGGCAGTTACGCTGTACGCCGGGTAATTCAATGTTCGTACGGTCTCCGCCTTTGAATCCGGGATAGGATACCGGCATTTCTTCACCTTCCAGTAATGTTGAAAGGCCTCCTATGAAAACCACCACATCAATCCCCTGAAGTTTCCTCAACAGATAAGTGTAATCCACATCAACTTCTTTCCCGAAATCGAATTCGATGTTTGCTTCCCAATTGTTCAGCTGAGCAAAGCGAATTTCGATTTTATAATTTTTTCCTTTTTCCACTTTAAAAGGGATCCTTGAAGGCAGGGTACGCCAATTATTAAATTTTCTTATGGATTCGCCGTTGATGAGTAATTCAAAATATCCTGTTGCACCGCATTTGAATACAATTTCTTCACTTACAGCGGGAACAAAATCAGTTTCATAATGAGCGGAAAAGCCTTCGAGTTTAACGCCCGTTGCAAATTCGTGCTGCCCGGCTGTCGTCATTTTTATCGGGTTAACAATTTGTTGTTTGGCCACAACATCACCTGCGAGGTCTGCATTATTCCAATATATAGCTTTAAAACCAGGTTTCCCTTCAATTGAACTTTGTGCAAAATAGCTTTCGGTCACTTTATCTTCAACCAAATCGCAGCCTTTATCATAAAAAACCTTATTGGCATTCAGCTTTGAAGTTATTCCGTCAAGAATTGTGATGGTCCTGACCGGCGTTCCGTTATAATTTCCCCATAGCATAGGCTCATTGTCTGCATTAGGTCCAATTACGGCAACCTTTTTAATTGATTTCTTCAAGGGCAGTATGTCGTTTTTATTCTGCAGAAGGGTCATTGTTTCACGGGCCATATCCAGGGCAAGCTTTCTGTGCTCCTCATTGTTAATAACCGAAACAGGAATCTTAGTCCAGGGTACCAGTTCATCTGCATCCATTTCCCCGAGATCAAAACGACCCTTTAAAACCCTCATTAAACTTTTGTCAATATCCTCTTCCCGGAGTAATCCTTTTGAAACTGCTTCAGGCAAATTTTTAAACGGGTAGTTTTCCCATACACATTCCACATCGGTTCCGGCCAATACTGCTTTTGCTGCAGCATGGGTGGCATCGGAAGAGACTTTATGACTTGTAAAGAAATCCGTTACCGCGCCACAATCAGATACCACCAGATGTTTAAATCCCCATTCATCGCGCAGAATTTTCTGAAGCAAACGGGTATTGCCGCAGCATGGCTCATCATTCAATCGCTGATAGGCGCACATTACCTGCCTGACATCAGCCTGCTGAACCAGTGCCTTAAATGCCGGGAGATAAGTTTCGTATAAATCACGCGGATCAACATTATTGAGATTCAGTTGGTGGCGGCTCCATTCGGGTCCGGAATGCACAGCATAGTGTTTGGCACAGGCAAGTAATTTACGGTATTTTGCATCAGCGGGTCCTTGTAAACCTTTTACTACTGAGATCCCCATGCGCGAAGTCAGGTAAGGGTCTTCACCATACGTTTCCTGACCGCGGCCCCATCGCGGATCACGAAAAATGTTAACATTCGGGGTCCATACCGACAGACTAAGAAAGCGACGGTTTTCCATGCCTTTTTGCTGTGACTCATTGTATTTGGCCCGTGTTTCGTCTGAAACGGCTTCAAATATCCTGTAAACAAGCGCATCATCAAATGAAGCTGCCATACCTACATTTTGAGGGAAAACGGTCACATTGGCATTATTGGCCAGACCATGCAAAGCTTCACTCCACCAGTTGAATTTTTTAATTCCCAGGCGAGGTATGGCTTCCGACTGATCACACATCAGGGTTGCTTTTTCATCCAATGACAACCGAGATATCAAATCTTTTGCCCGTTCCTCGGAGCTTAAATCAGGGTTCTGAAAGGGATATTGCTGTCCCCTTAAACTTACTGTCAACAATATGCTGCATACTAACAATTGTATCTTTACCATGTCTTTAAAGTATGATATTCAACATTTCCCCAAGCGACAATGTCCGTTCTTTATTTGTTAACTAAGTCATTTACAGCACCCGAAAGCAATACCCAGGCTGCTCCTGTGTCTATAACACATTCATTTTCGCCCCAAAGGAAAGGCCAGTCATCTTTGTTTTCCAGGAAATCGGGCTTTAACAGCAATACACCGGGTACGATTCCACCGGCTATAAACCTGAAATCAGCCCTGTTATTGCCATAGGTAACCTTTTTTGATTTAGTACCAACGGTTGTTACAAATGAAAGATTGGAATAAGGATGGCAACCTAAAATGTAGTGAAGTCCTTTATATACATATTCAGGCCCTATGATCTCCGGAAAAAGCTTACAGGCATAATAATTTGTAATTGCCCAGTTAATAACCTGGGTGTTTCCAGCCCAACCTCTGGTTGAAATTGGCACTCCATAAGGATTTTCGTTACTAAGCTTGTTATTCAGCTCTTTGTATTGGATTACGTAATCCTTCAGTTTCTTTTTATAGGGTTCGTCCATATAAGTATATGCCTGTATGGCAACGGTTATATTTCTTTCAAGTGCTTTGTCCAGCGCAGGCCACACCATTTCCTTAAAGCGTTTTGCGTATTGATCATCCTTGGTGGAGATGTATAATTGCAATGCAGCCATCATTTCGGTATTGGCCATAAAATTCACCCAAATTGTATCATCTTTTAAAGTAAGGCTCTTTTCTTCCTCCCAGAGTCTTTTTGCCTGCATCAGGCAATCATCAGCAAGTGGCTTGTTGTAATTTTGCAGTGCACGGTTTGCAGCTGCCAGCGCGGCAATCGTCTGATAGTCCAGCACAGGCGTCCTGTTTGTAAATGCCCATCGGTCATCCATAGTTCCGCTCGACTTTCCGTCGGACTCATAGGGCTTAAGATTTGGGTTATAGGGCAAATTGTCGGTTTCAGTGGAAGCATCGCCAAGATGGTGATACTGATGCAGATTTGGGACAACAATACCTCTTGCAGGATGCCCTATGTTTTTACATTGGGCAACCACATTCAAAGTCCCATGCTCCAGTTGCTGCAATACATCGGGTTTACCATCCGGACGGTGAATGTCTACATAGCGCGCAGCCTGATCGATATATGTTTCATCACGGCTGATTCCGAATCGTTCCCAGGCGTCAACAAAGCTTAAAATTACTTCGTTGTGAGATCCTGTCTGGATATCGAAGTCACCGGCATCGAACCATCCGCCAACATCCAAACCGGGAATGCGTTCCAGTGGTTTGAATTTGGTATCCGTAACAGGCCCCATTTTGTAACCATCGAAATGCTGATGATTGACCGGCGCCTGGAGCGCATCATCCAGATAGGGACGTCCGTGCCAGATACGATATGCTTCGTTCACCTGCATGTGGTCCATCTGCACAGGGAACCATACATCCATGGTAGAATGCCAAATATTATCATACACATTCGCATCGATCGCAAATGGATTCGTTTTCTGATCACCATATTGTATAAAGTAAAGACCGGGTTCCTTCACGGAGGTAAAATCGAACTTGATATAATTGTATCTCAGAAAGTTACCCCAAGGTTCCAGATCCGCAATCAGTTTCTCTACCATTTCCCCGTCACCAGTTACCTGGTATAACGATGCTTTTGTCAAGGGTACATCATTTTTATCCAATTCAATTACTGCAACTTTTTCCTGGGCAGGATGATAACCGACCTGGTTAAAAGCAATGACGGGAGATCTTTTCCAATCCGGTATGGCATTGGGTTTCACATACCACTGAAGTACGTTTCCTGTTTTCTGAGCAGGAATCATGCTGCGAACAACGAACCATCCGTTTTGAGCCAGGTTGCGACCGTCAAAAAGCATGATTTCCGTTTCCGACTGAATTTTAACGTAACGCTCGGGATCTTCAGGCGCCAGCACAATGGTTTTACCAGCAGCAAGCGGCTTTGGATCAATAAATTCGCCCCGTCCCCTGTCGTCAAATGTGTTATGATTGGCAAACTGAGGGATTTTTTCAGCTACCGGCCTCATAACAGTGTTGCTTGCCGGGTATAAAGAAAAGCTGCCGGGTTTTCCATCGACCAGATATGTTTTTTCGAAATAGGAAGAGGGCAGGAATTCCATGTTAAAGCCGGCATAACCCTCAAGTTTCTTTGGAAGTGGCTTATCCAGATAAACAGTTATTAAAACGCCATCGTCTTTTGGTGTTACATTTACCCTTGAGTTGAAGTCATATTCCTCGTACCTTAAGACCACATCAATCGTATTGGTAACTTTATCCACCTTTCGATCTACCACGGTGGGTATTAAATCCCATTGCTCGGGTGTGTTCTTAAGTCGAACAGCCCCGCCTGTAGCAGTCCGTACGCCATGATGGATGAGCTCAATCCCGGCTGTTTTCTCATCAAAAAAGAATCCATTGAATTGATTACTAAAAACCAGAATATTGACACCCGGTGTTTCAAAATATTCCAAATCATTTATATGAAGCTTTTGTCCATATGTATTATAAGTTGCAGATAAAAGACCAACGATTAGAAAAATGAAAATTAAAATCCTTTTGGACCAGGTGCATTTTAATTCATAAAGGTCATGCAGACCCGAATGCACACTCTTACGGCTTTCTTTTGTTTTTTGCATTGTTTCAGTTTTATGTATGGGTCAATATTTAATATTTTCAAAATGAATGCGAACCTTCATCAATCCGGAACCAGTCGAAGTCGACAAAACCACCGGTTTTCTCCGTTGCAGAGTTGAACAAGCAAAACTTATTGCCTGTAAATACTTTAAGACTAAACTGCATGGATAATTCATTCCCCAGCAAGGTGAATGCTTTATTGTCATAACTGTATCCGAAAGTTGCCTTTTTAGTGCTATTGGAAGCAATTGTACGCAGGTAAATGATGTTACTATTTTTCATGGGTGTCGAAGCCATGGTTTCACCATTATTTACCATGATGAGTTGTCTCACTCCATGTTCCTGTTTCACCGCTATAAAAGCATATGGATCCTGAAAAACAGCCAAACCGGTTATATCCCCGTCTTGCATATTTTTTACTTCCAGTTTTGCCACTCCCGTGGAGGGTATCGATTGGTTATAATTGGCAAAAGGGCGCTGGGTAAGCATATTTCGTGCTTCGCGCAGGTTGGCAACCACTTTTCCGGTTGTTAATCTTAAGTAACCCGGTCGTTGAGTCAACGACCATTTGGTTGAATCGGGGTTGTGGTTCCATCCCCATTGCATTCCCAATGTGGTTTCATTAAACTCGTCGGATGTAGGCAGATCCTTAATGGGATATTGGTTTCCAACGTTTGGTTTTCTAAAGGTAACCACACCCTTCCCGTTAACACCAACCATGGGCCAGCCATCAACCCAGGTTACCGGTTGTAAGGATGGGAAACGTCCGAAGGGTCCGCTATCCACAAAAAGCATGGTCCACCATTCCCCGGTTTGTGTTTTAATGAGCGCTCCCTGGTGAATTCCAAAAGTCACTCCCGGGGTCGGGTCACTAATTACAATTTTCTGTTCGTAGGGTCCGTAAATATTTTTTGCCCGAAGTGCAACCTGTATGCCATCTAAACCGCCATAAGTACAGTATAGATAATAGTACCCGTTTATTTTATACACATGACTTCCTTCGATCCCATTTCGGATATCGCCGGTAAACACCAGAGAATCTTTGCCGATTGCAGCAAAGTCCTTATCGAGTTCGGTTATTGATATTTTGCTATATCCATGCGCAACATAAATTTTTCCGTCATCATCGAAGAATAAGCCCGGGTCATAAAATCCCTTGGGTAGTTTTCTTATTTCCCACGGTCCTTCTGCTTTTGCGGACGAACAAATAAATCCTCCTTCATTTAGCGTGATGAATAGCAAATAAAATTTTCCATCATTATATTTAATGCTGGTAGCCCATTGTCCATGCCCATAACGGTCACAACTGTCCAGATCGTAGCAAGGGCTATAATCGAAACGGGGAACAGCGTTACTGCAATATTCCCAGTTCACCAGGTCGTGCGATTTCAGCACTGTAACACCCGGGAAAACAAACATAGTAGTCGTAACCATATAATAGATATCACCCACCAGGATCACATCCGGGTCGGGGAAGTCTGCGGCAATTACCGGATTGGTATAAGTGCCGTCCCCATTATCGCTATGGTTTTTTTGCGCAGTTGTACCATTCACTATTACTAAGAATATCAGAAATAAAATAGCTGCGCCTCTGATCATATCTTTAAGCATCATCTTTTTATAATTGGGTCAAGTAAGAACCATCGCTTCCGAAATTTCCAAATCCGAATTGAAAAAATTAATCTCTTCACAATTTATTGAGTTAATGGTTTCTCCACAAATTGGGTAAAAATTGATAATAAAGCAAATGGCGCCAGGTCGCCCAATCATGGCCTCCATGTCCGCCAACGTAATATTCGTGTCTGATATTATGATTGTTTAATGCTTCGTGCAATGCAATGCAACGCTCTCCCATAAATCCCCGAGACTCTTCCGTGCCTTGACCTACGAATAAATAGTCTACTTTCTTATTTACTTCGGGATCGTTCAGAAAAAACGCAATCGAAGTTTCCGCATTCACATCACCAGCACTAAGTATACCAAACGAAGCAAACAGGTCAAGCGACCTGAATCCGACATACATGGAATGACGTCCGCCCATCGACAAACCAGAAAGTGCCCTTCCTCTCGGATTCTGTTGCACACTATAAGTACTTTCAACCAATGGAACAACGTGGTTTCTCAATTCCTTTTCAAAAATATCGAAAGTAAGTTCAGTATGTTTGGGATGGTTACGGTGAACAACCTGATTGTTGGGAATGGCAATAATCATGGGAAGGGCTTTCCCTTCAGCCAGCAGGTTGTCCAGGATAAGATTCACCCTTCCGTCGAACACCCAATTTGATGGGAGTTCCCCGCTTCCACCCAACAAATACAGAACCGGATACTCAATTTTCGGATCATATCCCGGAGGAGTATATACATATAATTCACGTTCGCCATTTGTCACCTCTGAATGATAAATGTGCCTGGTTACATTTCCATGAGGAACGTTTCGGGCATCGTAATAGGCAGGTCCGTCCCCATGCACAATCAACTGACTGTAAGGGGGCATGGCCGTAAAAGCAGCATATGTATTGCTTGGATCGGTTATTTGCACACCATCAATATTAAAGTGATAGGCGTACATATCCGGTTCAAGCGGACCAACAGTTAATGTCCATATTCCATCTTCTCCTTTGGTAAATGGTGCCGGTTCATTTCCTTTCCCGAGAGCAGTAAGAATGGCAACGCCGGTTAATTTCACTTCCTGGGCCTTTGGAGCTTTCAGTCGAAATGTAACAGTACGGTCATCGTTTACTTCAGGTGAATTCAAAGGGGCACTGAAAGGAATAAGCCCTTCCGTATCTTTTTGCGGATGATAATCGAGATTGACGTTGGCTTGTTGTCCCATCAAAAATGCGGGAAGCATGATAAGCGAAACAATCAAACAGTGAAATATTTTTATCCTGATATTCATTGATTTCGTTTGTTAAATGATGTTTATTTGAACAGCAACTGTGCATATTGATACAATGATCTGCGCCAGGTTTGCCATTCATGAGCCGTTTTAGGAGAAACGTAGAAATGTGCGTTCATTCCTGCCACTTTTAGTTTTTCGGTGTTTTCTTTCGGATCGCCACCAAAGCCGGGCCTGCGGTTTTCAAGTTCACTGCTGCCAAAGCTGATGAACACAAGTTTAACTTTTTCTTTAAAGCCGGGTGCATTTTCAACATCTTCAGAACTTATACTGCCACCGCTAAACATACCCATATAGGCGAAAACATTAGGATTGGCCAGGGTGATGACACGGGTTTGCATGCCGCCCATTGAAAGACCGGCCATAGCCCGGTGCTGTTGATCGGCCAGTGTACGGTAGTCGGCATCGATCATGGGAATAATGTCATCCAGCAGTGTCTTCATAAAACCATCGGCCCAACCTTTTGGTGGCCATTGTCCGGCAGAACGTTCACCTTGCGGAACCGCGCGGTCTCTTTCCGGCATACGCCACGATCCGTTATCCATTACAATAATAAAAGGTAAGGCTTTGCCCTCGGCAATCAGGTTATCCATGATAAGATTAGCTTTACCCTGGGCCGACCAACCGGTTTCGTTTTCGCCGCCACCATGTTGCAAATACAGCACGGGATAATGCTTTTGGGTATCCTTATCATAGTCGGGCGGCGTATAAACAAAACAACGACGCATTTTGCTGTTGGTTTTCGAGAAATAAATATGTTCCCGCACTTGTCCATGAGGTACATTTTTAAGTGCATAAAAATCCTGGTCTTTTGCCGGAATTTCAATACCGCTTCCCCAACGGCTGGCGCCATAATAATACAGGCTTCCCGGATCGGGCACAGAGGCACCGTCTATATTCAACTGGTAATAATGAAAACCTTCGTCCTGAGGAGCTGATTCACCTGTCCAGATACCGCTTGTATCTTTGGTCAAATCATACTTCACAGCACCAATATCGAGCTGAACCATTTTTGCCTCGGGTACAGAAATCTGAACACGAACACGTCCTTCAGAGTTTACCTGAGGATATTCCTTTCCTTCCTGATTTGCAGAAGAAGGTTTAAAGTCTTCTATTACACTGGCCGGAGTTTGTGCAGAACACAATCCTCCAGTCATAAATACAGCGATCAAAATGATCAGAATTCGGTTTTTCATAATAAACTCTCCTTTGGTTTTTATATAACTACTTTAATCCAATATTCTCTTTGCGGAATTCTCCTCCACGTTACCGCAAATCCAATCCATTACCTGAATAAAAGCTGTGCAAAATTGTACAGGTTGTTTCTCCACACCGGCCAGGTATGCCCTCCTGGGTATTCACTATAGGTATATTTGATGTTCATCTCATCGAATTTAGAAAGCATAGCCTGACAGTTATTATAGGCAATGTCCTCCTTACCTCCCATGGCAATCCAGAATTGCTTCAGGTTGCTGTTGATCAGGCCGGCATTATTTTTCAAATACGCATATTGCCTGTTGGCAAGATCGCTTTGCATGGGCTGAATCCAGCCTGAACTAAAAACTCCCAGATAAGCGAAAAGCTGCGTGTTGTTTACACCAACATAAAGGGTTTGAATGCCTCCCATCGACAGTCCGGCCAGGGCACGGTATTTCGATTCGGTTTTAACGCGATAGTTTTTTTCAACAAATGGAATGATACACTGCTTTAATTCGGTTTCAAACAGTTTCAGAACTTCTTCGCCAAAGGCCGGTGATGGTAAATTTCCGTCGGCCATCACAACGAGCATGGGAACCGCTTTTTTGTCAGCAATGAGATTGTCAAGGATCAGATCGGTTTTTCCCTGTGTGGCCCATCCCCGTTCATCCTCTCCTCCACCATGCTGTATGTACAAAACCGGATAGGCTGAAGCGGGATTCTCATCGTATCCTGCCGGCGTGTAGATATAAAACTGGCGCCAGGAGTTGGTTACATTTGAATAATACCGTTTAATCCGGATGTCTCCATGCGGAACATTCCTGATGTCATAATACCCGTCACCTGCAAACGGCACTTCAATACCGCTGGCCATTCGGCCCATACCGTAGAAAGTTTCACTGGAAGGATCACATACTGCAACGCCATCAATGAGTATAGAATAATAGTGAAATCCTTCACTCAATGAATCGGTGGTGATTTCCCAAATGCCCCCGATGTCTTTTACCATATCGTATTTCTTCCCCAGATCGAGTTGGACCTTCTGGGCCTCGGGTGCTTTAAAACGGAATATGGCACGGCCATCGGGCAGGATTTTTGGATATTGAGCCGACCGTACATTGGTTGTAGCACTTCTGGCTATATGACTGTATTGCGGAAAGGTTGACGGATCAACAGGTTTAAACAGCAGTTGGGAAAACATATACAAGCTGTTCTTCCATACACTAAAATCGTGGTAGCCATGATCAACGAAATAAATATGGGAAACATTGTTTTTATCCAGGTAATCGTGGGTGCGTTCGCTGAAGTTGATCAGTCCGTCCTTGTCACCACATGATATCCATAACAGTTTCAGTTTTGCCTTCGCCATCCCGGGATTGGGCAACAGCTCCTCAGGTTTTTTTGTGTTGGGTGCTGATGAGAATCCACCCACCCAGGCAAATTTATCCATGTTGCCCAAACCGAAATTCAACGATTGCCCGCCACCCATTGACAAACCGGCAATGGCGCGATGTTCGCTGTCTTTAATCACCGGGTATTTTTTCTCGATAAAAGGTATCAGGTCGTTCAGCAGATCTTTCTCGAACGTGGCAAATGCCCGAACTTTCAGGCTGTCAAAAATATTCCCCACCGCACGGTCGTCTTTCATGGCCCTGCCGTTGGGAAATACCAAAATCATGGGCTCAATCTTATTTTCGGCATACAGGTTATCGAGAATTACCTGTGCCTGGCCTCCGTTAAGCCACTCCTTTTCGTCGCCACCAATGCCATGTAATAAATATAGCACGGGGTATTTCATGTCTTTTGAATAACCGGGGGGTGTATAAATTATCGCTCTCCGGTTGGAACCAACAGTTCGTGAAAAGTAAGAAATGGTATCGATTTTCCCTTGCGGGATGCCAGGTCGTGAAATGTCGAAACCCTTTGGCGCAGTAGTTAACGTAACTTGTGAATGGGAGGTATAACCAAATAAAAATAATGCAATAATAAAAGCAACCAGCTGTCTCATGATAAATTAATATTTGGTGTACAAGTTACAATTTTAACATTTCACGAAAGTATAAAAACATGCCAAAAAAATTTTAGGGCATCAACCATGCAAAATCCAATTTCCCAACTGTTCAATTGAACTTCCCAACCACATTCCTCATTATGAAATATATACTAATTTAACATACCGTTATAATTATAGTGATTTCTTGATACGTTGTGTGCAAATTACAGAAAGGAAATGAATCGGATATAATATTATCGAATCGTTAAAATCGATTTTAATATGAAAAAAAAGTCAGAAATTCTATGCTCGATTGGTATCCTGATGCTGTTTGTGGTAAGTTGTGAAAAGGAAATTGATTTATCAGAATGTGAGTTGTTAACTGGAAATGCAAAACTTAAACGTGTATTGGTATATGATTCAATTAGTTCCACAGTACCTTCAAGGGTACTTGAACAATATGAATACGATGAATCCGGTAGGATTTCAAAGTTTTCACTTCCTATGGCAATTGATACAAATATCGATAATAGGGTATATTTCTATATAGATTATAAGTATAATTCTCTAAACCAATTAATCGAAAAAGTAAGATATCATGCGAATATATACTCTCCAACCGGGTATTCAATCCTGGCAAAGTATTATTACACATATTCACATGAAGGCAAGTTAATTAAGGAGTATATTGAATATCCGGAAATAAGCTCTTTTAGTTATTCATTATATTATTATTTCATGGATAAGCTCATAATAGTTGAAAATTATGAAATGGGAACGGATGAACTTGAAAGTTACACTAGATATGACTATGATAAATGCGGAAGGCTCACAAAAGAAAGCGATGTTTACATGGTCAATACTTTGCAAATATTTTTTACTAAACATAAATATCAGAACGGACATAATTATAGATCTGATGCCTATGTCAGAGAAGATGACTCATATAATACGCATCTTCGTGAAATGCTGAAAACCTATGATGATGATAATAATTTGATTATTAATGAAATAAATGAGCTGATTGAATATTCCGCTCAACCAAGTCGTGTTTTAAAATATGAATATTACGCTGAATAATCTTTTCTTCATAAAGCATACATTCCCTGTCGGGGAGTTACATTACCATTTCATCAAATCCTTGACAAAAGGCACCAACTCATCCGCCATTCTTTGATGTTCCTCAACATTCGGGTGCCAGTCGCTTCCGTTGGGTTCGAAAGGAGTGAATTCAAAATAATGAACGGCCTGGTCGGTTTCACCAACCTGATCCACCACGGCATTTATTAAATTCTGCCATGTAGTCCATCCTTCTCCGGGAGAAGAAGGACCGGCAATGCATATAATGCTCGCTTCGGCATAGTTATGCCGTATGCGTTGGAGAAAAGTCACATAGGCATTTACAAATTCAGCTGAATCAAGCGGGGCCGACAGATCGTTACCTGCCAGGTCAATCACTACCAGCTGTGGCTGGTACTTCGAGTAATCCCAGGAAATTGTGCTGTCACTGAGAACCTCATCATAATACCTGGGCATCGTGAATTCCCTTCCCCCGCCATATCCCTGTACGATGCCAATACCCGAAAGGCACACCGCCAGATATTCAGCGTTTACGCCACGTGCGGTGATCGCCCCGAAAGTCATGTAATTATTTTCTGTCTGGTAAGTAAAATGCTCCTCCCGGCTTTTCCCCTCATTCCCATATCCGCAGGTATAGGAATCGCCAATGAATTCGATTTTTCGTTCCTTCAGCTCAGGGGGATATGTTTTTCCTCTTTTGTCTAATTTTAGTCCCAGGAAAGTGGTATTACCACCATGCCATTCGGTTCGTCGGATAATCTCCAGTTTGTGCCTGGTATCCGGTAAACTATCTGCAAGCCTGTAAGTACTGTCAGCTCTGTCAGCAGCAAGAACAAATAAACTATCATCAATAATTACTGTAAACATGTTTCGTAAGCTGTCGTCTTTCATGATAAGATCCACGGAGGTACCTGAAAAAACGGTCCGGATAGCGCATCCGGAATACATGAACACCTGCCCGCCTTCACTGTTTTCGTGGAATCTGCCAATGTAGGCTATGTTCGGATCATCGGGCATGATAACCGTTCTGGAGCCGGGTTCGGAACATGCGACAAGGACGAGAACCGGGAGTAAAAAGGATATTTTGATTTTCATGGCGGGTAAATTACTTTTTAATAACTTTAAAGATAGCTTTTGCTTTAATTCTATGTATTATGCCCAGAAAAATAATTGCATTCCTTATGCTCATCATCGTGCCGGCAATGCCTGCCTTAATGGCACAGGACATGCCCGTGATGAACGAAGAAACTGACTACTGCACTCCTGAAGACTTCTGGCGTATTTCCAAAGTAGATGCGCACTGCCATATCAACACTGAAAGACCTGCATTCATGGAAGAGGCGTTGCAGGATAATTTCAGCATTGTCACCATCAATACGGATGCCTATGGCAGTTTGTCCGTTGATGAACAGCAGAGACTTGCCCTAGCCCAGAAAAAAATGTTCCCGGATCGTCTTGCCTTTCTGGCGACTTTCCCCATGAAAGGATGGGAAGAGGCCGATTGGCAGGAGGAAACCCTTGCGCGGATTGAAGATTCCTTCCATAAAGGGGCAATCGGTATCAAGGTTTGGAAAAACATCGGCATGGTTGAAAAGGACAAAGACGGAAAATTCATCATGATTGATAATCCGAAATTCGATTCGGTTTTCAATTATATGGTGGAAAAGGGCATGCCTGTTTGCGGACACCTGGGCGAACCCAGGAATTGCTGGCTTCCGGTGGATGAAATGACCGTGAATAATGATAAATCCTATTTCAAAGAGCATCCGGAATACCACATGTTCCTGCATCCTGATTTCCCTTCTTACGATGATCAGATCATGGCCAGGGACAACCTGCTTCAGAAACATCCGGATTTGCATTTCGTCGGCGCACATCTTGGAAGCCTGGAATGGAGCATTGATGAACTTGCCATGCGTTTCGACAGGTTTCCGAATATGTCTGCTGATCTTGCCGCACGAATATGTCATTTGCAGAAACAGGCACAGGATGACTGGCAAAAGGTCCGGGAATTTTTCATCCTTTATCAGGACAGGATCATTTACGGAACCGATCTGGGCGATGACGGAGATGGAGATCCTGCTGCACTAAAAGATTACATTCATGGCGTTTGGATGAAAGATTGGAAATTCTTCACCACGGACGAGATCATGACATCCCGGGAAGTCGATGGAGAATTCAGGGGTTTGAAACTGCCGAGGGAAGTTGTTGAAAAGATCTACTACCGGAATGCGGCAAAGTTATTTTTAAAGGACGAGGGATGAGGGACGAGGGACGAGTAAATTCTATCTGCCATCCTTAATCTTCAATCTTCAATCTTCAATCTACTTAATGTCTTTCGCCCTGTTAAACCGTATGGCATTCAGCAACCATCGCGGTAGTGGTTTCTCGGGCTTGCGCTTCCGCAGATTCAGATACCAGCCCATACTTTTCAGGATTGGTATTTTATGGGTTTCAACAAATTCAATCAATGCCCCGTCAGGATCCTCGGTGTAGGAAAATGAACCGGCTGCTTCACCCATATCGAAACTGTGATTCACGTCAACCGTGAACGGAAAACCCTTTTGTTTGCACTCTTCCCGTAACAGGTCCATGCCGTTGATATCAAAACACAGATGTATAAATCCCAGATCACCCCAGAACCTTTCCTTGTATATTTTCTGTGGTTGCCGGTCAAGTACCTGTACAAGTTCAATCTCGCTTGTGCCGAAAACCGGACTGAAAGCTCCCAGCCGGGGCTTGCTGTGACGCAACAATACCCTCCTGAACCTGTTATTGCCTCCGGGCAAACATGCGAATTCGCCAAAGATGGTGCTTTCATCAAAGATCACCTGGTCGTACCCCAGCAGACTGCGGTAAAATTCGATAGAACGTTCCATGTCGGCCACGCCAATTACTGCTCCGTATGCAGCTCCGGTATGTTTCTTCTCGTTTCTGAACCAGGTAATACTTGTAACAAGCTGAAATATATTACCATAGGGATCCCTGACGAAAAAATGTTCTTTGCCACGCGGATCGCGCAAAATGCCACTCAGGATTTCCACTCCTTTTGACTTCAGGTAGTCAAGGGTCTGCTTTGCATGGTGACACTTGATCTTGGCTGCAAATATTCCAAGGTCACCCAGCTGAATTTCAAATTTTGCAGAAAGCGGGGTCCTTTCAACATATTGCCATATCTCAAATCCTCCCCCGCCCTGCAGGTTAAGTGCAAGGGCTGCATGCCGTTTCTGCGGTTTCCCGCCGGTATAGGGCAACATGTGCTCTGCAACCGCTGAATCCTCGAACATTCTGATATCAACCCCGAAACTTTGTTTATACCATATCCAGGCTTCCCTGACATTGGGTACGCCGATGCCGATCTGCTGTATCCCGCTAATTACCTTTTCTTTCAATTCGATATTAAATTATAAGTTCTTTTTCACTATTCACTATTCACTAGTCACCAGTCACTTTTCTCACGTCGGACTTGCCCGGTTCACAATCCAATAGAATAAAGGCGGACAAACCCGTTTGACGACAAGGAGGAAACGCTCGCCGAATCCTATGAACACTTCTTTCCGGTTACACTTAATAGCCCTTACAATAATCCTGGCGCATCTTTCAACCGGAACACCATCTGCCTGCCCCTTGTCCATTTTTCCATACTGCCTGCCATCGCCTGTGAGAGAATGAACAGAAACATCGGTTTGGACGCGACCTGGACATATCATCGTAACTCCAACATTCTGGTCATGCAACTCAGCACGCATGGTCTCAAAAAATCCATGCAGGGCATGTTTGGCGGCCGCATATCCTGACCGCATCTGGAATCCGTACTTCCCTGTAATACTGCTTATCACAACAATTTGACCACCGCCCTTGCTGATCATCCAGGGAAGCAATCCTTTAGTGACCGCTACTGCGCTGAAGAAATTCACTTCGAGCAGTTCCCGGTAAATGGCAATTTCTGTTTCCAGCACATAGGAACGCTGACTTACACCGGCGTTGTTGACCAGGATATCGACCCGGTCAACGAGTTGTTTTACTTTTTCCAGGGCCTGATCAATCGCCTTCTGCTGCGTGACATCACAAACCACAACGTGGCAACGGCCTTGTTCAATATCATCCAGCTTTGCTTTTAATTCATTCAGCTTTTTTTCATTCCTGGCAGTCAGAATAACGGTCGTTCCTGCTTTGAACAGTTCAACAGCGAGTGCTTCCCCAATTCCCGATGAAGCTCCGGTTATCCAAATGATCTTACCGTGAATATTCATGGGCTATACTATTTCGAGTTATAATATGACCGGTCTGACCAATGATTTCCCTCCGAATATCCAGGAGGTTTATCATATCCCCTGTTTTTCTTCCGAGAAAGAACCTCCAGGCGGCCATCAGTTTTTTCATCCTGATAAAGTAGTGAAAGGCGAATAATCCTGTTATTGGGAGAAGTGCGATATAAAGCAAAAGGAATCCGAGTGACAAAGGAGTAAACACAAGAATGCCGGCAACTGCCAGGTACCAGACAGGAAATGAGATCATACCAAATGCAAATTTGAAAGAGCTGAAGAACTGGGGATCTTTTATGTTTATTGTTCTGCCGTTGATGAACCAGTAAGGAAGATAGTTATTAATGAATCCAAAAGCAAATACCGGAAAGAGAATTACTTGAACCAGGCTTGAAAGCAATAATACCGGCCACGGAAATTTTCCCCGTTCAATCACCCAGTCTCGCAGCCTGGCCTTTTTCAGTCCCTGATCATATTGCTTCACCGTTTCATCCAAATGTTTTATCAGTTCAGGATCAGCAGTCAATGCATGGTTGAGGCAGTCAATCATGATTTTGTCAGCTCTGAATTTTCCGGCCAGCGTATTTTCCTGAATGCCAAGGAAATTACGCATTTCCTTGTTATAGATCTCACGAAGATGCATGTACAGGTCATAATAATCTTCGGTCTGGATGTCAATCATTTGTTTGCTTAAAGCAGCCGCAAACGCATTCTTAATCCTGTTTAATCCAAGAACGGGATTTTCGTTGTAAGAATCCATGAATTCTGAAACCTCAATGGGTTCGCCTACATTCATGAAAAGGGTTGTGCGGAAATTCTGGTAGTGCCCGTAATCAATTCCGATGGGGACAATCTTGACAGCCGGTTCCGTGCCATATTTCTCCTGGGCCTGAAAAGCAATCCTGAACAAACCCTTTACCAGCGATCTGAGCCTGCGCTTATCTCCATGATTACCTTCGGGAAAAACGGACAAAGGATTATGCATGTTATGCAATACCTTAACTGTTTTATCAAAAACCTCATCGTTTCTTTTGACATTTTCAATACCATCACGAATGCGGTATACGGGCATAATATTCACATACGTCAGAAACTTGATGATACGTCTCCCTTTAAATATATCGGCACGGGCCAGGAAAACATTCTGAAAGGGAGTTCTGCATACCAGCAACATCGCATCCATCAGGGCATTCTGGTGGTTCGGAGCAAGAATTACCGGCTGGTTTTTCGGGATCCTGTGCCGGTTAATAACTTCAACCTTCCTGTAGTAGACATTAAAGCATATTTTGGCATACTGCTGTAAGAACCAATAATCCAAAGCCCACTCATCCAATGACTTCTTCCGAAACAATCTCTTGATATTTTATATTTGAGTTTCAAAATTAATATAAGAATACAATTTAAATCATGATTTATCACGGTATTGACTCCAGCTTCACATGTTCCACCTTGGCCAGGTCCCGCTCATAGTAGAATGAACCTGTGAAGAACATGACTGCAGCAAGCAGAAGGGCAATGGGCAGAACCGAAATGGCGGTCTGGATATTGATGGCATCTGACAAAGCGCCAATAGCGATAGGTCCCATGGAAGCGCCCAATAAATTCTGCACAACAACAGCAACCGCATAGGACATGGCACGCATCCCCGGATGCATTACGTCCTGGGTTACTGCGGAAGCTGCTGATATAAAGGCAGTGATCAGAATACCCATGACCAGTAATAGGATGTACTGCATTTTCCCGGGAAATACCACAAAAGCCAGGAATAACATAATCGCCGATAGTAAAGTGGATATGGTGGGGAATAAAAGCCGGGCATTGACTTTTTTCTTTCTCCACTTATCGGAAATGTAACCGCCCAGAGGTGCTCCTATCAGCGCCAGAACCATAACAGCGCTTGATTTTAAGCCAGCCTGGCTCTCTGCAAGGCCATGAACCCTGTGGAAATACGTTGGAAGCCAGGTCATCAGGGAAGTGGTTGTGAAAACCACACCGGCCATGCCGAAATAGGTAAAGATCAGGGAAGGCTTATTGATGAATTCATTGAACATATCTTTAATTGACATGGTCACTGCTGCCCTATTATCAATTTGCGCGTCCGGTGACTTTCTGCTTACCGTCAATCCAACTGTTTTGTAGTCCTTAACAAAGAAAAACAAAATGGCCACTATCAGGCCGGGTAAGGCTACCAGGCCAAAGGCGTGCCGCCATCCCCAGTTTGTGGCAATGATACCGCCCAAAGCAATACCTATTGCGCTACCCAGAGGAATGGATGCATTCCATAAACCCATCATCCACGATCTTTTTTCCTGCGGATATAGACCGGCGATCATAGCTGTTCCACCGGGTGCATATCCGGCCTCGCCGACCCCTATGAAGGTTCTCGTGGTCAGCAATTGCGGCAATGATTTTGTAAAAGCACAGGCAGCTGTAGCCAAGCTCCAAATAACGGCCATGATCCCGATGGTTTTTCTTCTGCTCCAACGGTCGACCAAAATGGAAACAGGGAAGGTAAGCGCCACAATTGACCAGTAGACGGCTGAAACCATCAGGCCACATTGTGCATCCGTCAGATTCCAGTCAGCCTTCAGAAAAGGGAATAAGGAGGTCACTACCATCCTGTCTATATAATCAAACATGTACAACAGGAATAGGAGTATAAACACATAATTGGTGTAAGGTTTCGAGAACAGGTATCCTTCCGGGATCTTGTCTTTCTTCATGGTAGTTACATTAGTTCACGCAGTATCAGCAAGCTTAATATGCCTTTCGACATGCAGGATGGTTAATATTGTACATCGAATATAATAAAAAAAAACAGAAGTGTCCTTTCAGGCACATAATCCTCATGGCTATATTCTTTACCCGATTGCAGGACATTGGCATGCAAAGTATTAATATTGCAAATAAAAGAAAGATTATGATACCATCCATTTTTAAGCGCATTCATCCGGATGATCTGAATGAAAACTTTTTTAAGGTTATTGACAAAGACTGGATGCTGATTACGGCGGGCAAGCCGGGAGATTTCAACACCATGACGGCCAGTTGGGGAACAACAGGCATTTTGTGGAATAAACCCATTGCCATTTGTTTCATCCGGCCTCACCGGTATACCTTTCAGTTTGCCGATCGGTACGATTATTTCACCCTCAGTTTTTTTGACGAAAAATACAGGGATATTCTGAATTATTGCGGTGCCCATTCAGGCAAAAACGTGGATAAGACAGGACAAACCGGATTGAAAATCCTGGAAACATCGCATGGCAATATTACTTTTGAACAGGCCCGGCTGGTGCTGGAGTGCAGGAAACTCTATGCAGATTTTCTGAAACCGGAATGCTTTATCGATGCACTGATTGAAAAAAAGAACTATCCCTCCAAAGATTATCACAGGTTTTTTATCGGGGAGATAGAAGCCTGTTATGAGAGGTTGTGATTGTTGTGGTTGTTGTGGTTGTTGAACAATGCAACCAGCACAACAATCACAACAATCACAACAATTACAACATTAGTTCTTGTCACTGCAACCTTCAAAAATTATTCTTGTCCTTGTTTATAACTGATAAAGAAATACTGATTGACCTTTCAGCATGACATACACAGGGAAGTTATTGAACTAAGCAAAGCCGGTAACTCCAGGGCTCAGTATCAGCTTTATCAGCTTTATGTAAGAGCTATGTATAACATTTGCTACCGGATGATGAACAGTAGGGAGGAAGCTGAGGATATGCTGCAGGAATCATTCTCCGAAGCATTTCACAGCCTGGGCACCTTTCGGTTTGATTCAGCCTTCGGAGCCTGGCTAAAGCGCATTACAGTCAACAAATGTATCAATGCTTTAAAAAAGAAAAAAGCGGACCTGGTGCCGGTTGATACCTTGCCTGAATTGACCGGTGAATATGAATCCGACGCTGAAATGCCTGGATTATCTGTAAACCAGGTAACACAGGCCATGGAACAACTTCCCGAAGGCTATCGCGTGGTTTTCTCCCTTTACCTGCTGGAGGGATATGACCATGCTGAAATTGCGCAAATTATGGGGATTTCAGAAGCTACCTCAAAATCTCAATATTCAAGAGCCAGGCAGCGAATGAAAGAAATAATAATAAATCAGCAACATGGACGACAAGTTTAAGAAATTTATTGCGGAACATCGCGAGGAGTTTGATTTCCGTGAGCCAGATTCCGGTGTCTGGAAGAAAGTTGCGGCTGATATCCGGGTCAGAAGAGGAATCAGTTGGCGGGTTATACTGTCCAGGGCTGCCGCTGTTCTCTTGATATTTGCAGCATCCTATGGGCTGAACGAATGGATACACAACCTGAACGGGAAAGGGATCCGTGGTGAAAGATCATCCAAAGCAAAAAAGGAAAATGCAATTCCCGGATTACATGAAGCTGAAACCTATTACACCAACCTGGTAAAACAAAAGCTTGACGAGTTGGAGCCCATCATCGCCAATTGTCCCTCCCTTCAGGAAGAACTTAACTTCGACATGACGGAACTGGATAGGGTGTATATTGAATTAAAAGCCGACCTGAAAGACAATATGGCCAACCAGGAGGTAGTGGAAGCCATCATCGAAAACTACAGGCTCAAGATCGGCATCCTGGAGGACCTGCTAACAGAGATGGAATTTGACGAAGACGAATGCATTTCAACTGAAGATACACATGCGCTTTAAAATTTCCATAACCGTTTTATTGCTGCTGCTTGTCATCGCTTTGAAGGCACAGGTACCGGAATTTACGCAGCACATTTCGAGATCATTCCGCGTTACCGGCAATATGACAGTAGATATAGTGAATAAATACGGAAAGGTGCAGATCATTCACTGGGACAACGATTCGGTAAAGTTTAATATCGATATGCGTATCAGGGCCAAGGACAATCAGAAACTCGAAAAGATTAAGCAAAGCGTTGAATTCGAATTCACTCCCGGACAATACTACGTGCTGGCACGTACCACATTTGGCGACAGCGGTTCGGATGTTATTAAGGACCTCGTCGATATTGCAGGCTCTTACCTGTCTTCATCAAATTCGGTCTCCATCAATTACACGGTAATGGTACCCCGCTCAGTATCCCTCAGGATTGAGAACAAATTCGGGGATGTGTACTTTGATGACCTGCAGGGCTCACTTAATCTGACACTCTCTTATGGCAATCTGAAAGCCAACCGGCTTGACGGCCGTTCTGAAATCAGGCTCACTTCGGGGGACGGTGAAATAGGATATTTTAAAGAAGGACAGATCTCATTGTCCTATGGGGATCTGTATATTGGTGAAACCGGAAAGCTTATTGCAGTAACGAGGTCGTCCAATGTATCCATTGATAAAGCAGAAAATCTGAAGCTTGACTCACGACGGGATAAGATTTACCTGGATGATGCAAAAGCCCTCTCCGGAACAAGCTACTTTTCAAGCATTAATTTAACATCCCTTGAAAATGATCTCACCTTTTCCAGCCGCTACGGCAGCATTACCGTCAACAACATCCAACGATCTTTCGCACTGATAAACCTTGCTTCGGAATTCACTGATCTCGCCCTGGCCTTTGAAAGGCCCATGTCCTTCAGTTTTGAGCTGACCCATCACCAGGATGTATTATTTGTATATCCCAAATCGATGGCTTCGCTGAATACCAAAGTGTTTGATGCTGAAAACAAAATATTCAGAACCTCAGGAACCTTTGGAGCAGGAACAAGCGATTCAGAGGTTGTGCTTAAGGCGGCCCGAAAATGCAGCGTAACAATTTCTCAGAAGTAATGCAACCTTTGAAGCCGAAGTCTGTCATTATGGTATAAAACGAGAAACTGATGAAAACCCAAAGATTATTACTGTTATCCGGAATGTTCTTCAGCCTGATATTTTTCGTATCGTGTGAAGATCTCTGGAATCATTGTGTCGACGGCAACGGTACGCGTATGTACGAAACCCGCCAGCTTGAATCTTTTGATCAAATCCAGGTCTCTGGTGATTTTGATGTACAGATTGATACCGGAAGGCAATCATCAGTGGTTGTTGAGACCGATGAAAATCTGCTGGATCTGGTTGTGACTCATGTGTCAGGAAACAAGCTGATCATTGAAACCCGTGACGATCATTGCCTCAATCCTTCGCGTCCCATCAAGATCACTATTAACACACCAAGTGTGAGTGATATAATCCTGGAAGGCTCAGGATATATCAATTGTTACGGACTCAGGACCGAGGAGCTTACCATTGAACTTGACGGCTCAGGCCAGATTGAATGTTATGAGGTTGAGGCCACTTCAGTAACTGTTGATCTGCAGGGATCCGGAATGATCAGCAGCAGCTTGTCAACCGGGAACCTTGAAGCACAGCTTGAAGGCTCAGGTGAGATACGTCTGAACGGAGCGTCCGTGAACTCAGACCTTAAAATAACCGGATCGGGGCATATCCGGGCGGACCAGGTAGAAACGGATGTTTGCATCGCCTACATTTCAGGGTCGGGACAAATTAACACGCTGGTCAACAATGCTCTCGATGTCACCATCATCGGAAGCGGTTTGGTATATTACAAAGGAAATCCCACTGTAGATTCCTATGTTTCAGGGTCTGGTAAAGTCATTCATCAATAATCAGGAAGTTTGGAAGGCTGCCCCATGAAAAAAACGTTATTGATATTTGGATTTTTTCTAACAGGAAGCATATATGCTCAGAATTACACAAGGGATGCCGGTGTAAGGTTAGGCGACTTCTTTACGGCAACCTATCGGCAGTATACCAGTGATGACCAGGCTCTTGAAGGAATGTTGTTCGTCGGCCGACACAGTCTCACTTTTACCGTCATCAAGGAATACTTCCTGCCCGCTTTCAGTCATTTGTCCGAAAATCTATACTTTCAGTATGGTTATGGCGTACATGTTGGTTTCAGGTACATGGATCAGTATAAAGTACTCAACAGAACCTATGAGCTCGATGATTGGCGGTTAACACCGCTATTGGGACTTGACGGAATGGCCGGTATTGAGTACCGGTTCCCGGAATTCCCGTTTGTCATTGGCCTGGATATAAAGCCTTATTTTGAATATTCAACTACACAAATCTTCAGCATTTACTTGCAAAGCATTGGAATATCAATGAAATACAGATTCTAATAATAACAGATAAATTTTAGCACTATGAAAAAATCGGCAATATTTTTAGGACTCCTGCTGGCAATCAGTGCCGCTGTTTTTGCACAGGACAGGGATGAGAATGACGGAATCCAGACACTGGTCGGCAACAGCAACGCGGTTGGTGGTTACGGAGCCATTTCGATGCAATACACCAGATTGGAGGATCGTGACGCCTTTGTATTCGGAGCCCGGGGTGGCATCATCATGGGTCATGTGGTGACCATAGGCCTGGGCGGATCCGGATTCTTCAATGATGTACATTATGATGCTACAGCAGGCAGGGATATCAGTCTTGCCGGCGGTTACGGCGGGTTCTTTTTCGAACCGGTGCTCATGCCAAAATTCCCCGTGCACGTTTCTTTTCCCATACTTCTGGGTGCAGGAGGAGTTGCTGTTGTCAGCGTGGATGATGACAATGACTGGAATGACAATTATAAATCGGAGGCCTCAGATGCTTTTATGGTCATCGAACCCGGAATTGAAGTAGAACTGAATATCACCAGGTTTTTCCGGTTCTGTGTTGGAGGTTATTACCGCTATACATCGGATGTTGATATCGAGGATCCGGAATTTTCTGTTCCAACCGATATTCTGAAAGGATTCTCCGGAGGAGTTACTTTTAAATTCGGAAGGTTCTAATATTTTTTATATTTGCATGCATATAAACTCGACCGCATATATCTTTGCGGTTGAGTTTTATTTTTCCATTTTTTGAGACACCCCCGTTCATGAGAGCCCTATTGTTAATTGCAGCCTTGTTATATTCTTGCCTTGCCTTCTCCCAGGAAAAGTTTACGCTGAGCGGTTATGTTTCGGATGAAAATGGTGAAATGCTTCCGGGTGTCTACCTGGTTATCCTCAACAGCAATTTCGGGACTGCCACCAACGTTTATGGCTTTTATTCCATAACACTGCCCAGAGGCAATTACTCCGTTCGCTTATCCTTTATCGGTTATCAGACCAAAACGATTGAAATTGATCTCAGGTCCCCGCAAAAAATGAATGTATCCCTGCAGACATCTGCAAGAGCCATAGATGCCGTTACCATTACGGCCGAAAGAAAAGATGAGAATATCACAGAAACTACCATGAGCAACGTGCAAATTCCTGCCAGGATTATGAGAAAAATTCCCAACCTGCTGGGTGAGGTAGATATCATCAAATCTATTCAGCTGCTCCCGGGTGTTCAGTCGAGCGTCGAAGGCTCAAGCGGATTCTATGTTCGTGGTGGTAATGCCGACCAGAACCTGATCCTGCTCGATGGCGCCACAGTATATAATCCATCCCATTTATTCGGTTTCTTTTCGGTATTCAACGGTGATGCCGTTAAAAATATCGAACTGTTCAAGGGGGGAATGCCTGCTGAATACGGCGGCAGGTTATCATCTGTCCTCGATGTCCGGATGAATGAAGGAAACACACAAAAGATCAGGGGAAGTGCCGGCATTGGATTAATTTCGAGCCGCATGACCATTGAAGGCCCTATTATCAAAGATAAAATGTCGTTCATACTTACCGGCAGGCGAACCTATGCGGATCTTATGCTTCCTTTTGCCAAAGATACCGTGGCCCAGAACAGCAAGCTTTATTTCTATGATCTCAATGCCAAGGTCAATTACCAAATCAATCAGAACAACAGAATATTCCTCTCAGCCTATTTCGGACGTGACGTGAATGTTTTCGGGGATATGTTTCAGATGAACTATGGCAATGCAACCGCTTCATTACGCTGGAACCATGTGTTCAAAGACAAATTGTTTTCCAATCTTACCTTAATATTCAGCGATTTCAATTACGACCTGGGTATCCCCAACGGACTCATGGCATTCAAATGGCTTTCCCATATTGTGGATTACAGCCTCCGCAATGATTATACCTATTATCTTAATCCTTCGAATACGCTTAAGTTTGGTCTGCAGACTACCTATCATACCATTAAGCCGGGTTCCATCAGAAGCCTGGATTCGACAAGCTACATGACGCCTCTGAAATACCCGGACAATCACGGTATTGAATCATCAGTTTTTATAAGTAACGAACAAAAGGCAGGTTCAAGACTTACCCTGATCTACGGTCTCCGGCTTTCTGTTTTTCAGAATATAGGCAAGGGGACCCTTTATCACTACGATACGGAATATGAAGTCACTGATTCCACGGTTTATAAAAGCGGAGATATTTTCAACACCTTTTCATCCCTTGAACCCCGCCTGAATATTCGTTATACAATCAATGAGAAAAGCTCGGTCAAAGCCAGTTATAGCCGCACTGCCCAGTATCTCCAGCTTGCTTCCAATTCCACAGCTACCTTTCCGCTTGATATGTGGTTCATGTCCACTCCGAACGTAAAACCACAAAGGGCCGACCAGGTGGCATTCGGGTATTTCAGAAACTTCAGGGACAATAGTATTGAAGTTTCCGGTGAAATATTTTATAAGAAAGTATACAACGCCATTGATTTTAAGGATCATGCCGTTCTGGCTCCCCAGCAGTACCTCGAAGGGGAATTAAGAATCGGTAATGCCCGGTCCTATGGAGCAGAATTCCTGGCCCGGAAGCAAACCGGAAAACTTACAGGCTGGATTAGCTATGCCTATATCCGCACATTCAGAAAAATTAGCGCCATCAACCAGGGCAGGGAATTCTCCCCCACTTACGATAAGCCGCATAACATTTCCATAGTGGTTAACTATGAGATCAATAAACGCTTTGATACCGGGCTCAACTGGGTATATTCCACGGCAATTCCGGTGACAGTGCCAACTGCAGGGTATTATTACAATAACATCTGGGTTCCCCAGTACTCAGAACGCGGAGGTACCAGAATTCCAGGCACTGCTTACCACCGGCTTGATTTTTCATTGAATTATTATTTCAGGACATTTAAACTCGAGAGTAACCTGAACCTTTCGATTTACAATGTTTACAGCCGGCATAATGCTTTTGCCATCTATTTCAGGGACAAGAACCTGGGTATGGACAGCAAAGGCGGCGAAACCGGTGTGGAAGTGATAAAGCTTTACCTGTTCCCAATTGTCCCATCTATTACTTATAATATTAAGTTTTAAGCATGCTGAAGTCCTCCGTTTCAATACCGGTAAAAAGTCAGACGATCATACGCCTGATATGCTGGATAACCATCATAGCCGGCATACTTGTCCTCTTTTCCTGTGAGGATATCATGGATGTAAGCTTTACAAATGATTCAGGCAGGGATCTGGTTGTGGAAGGTTCCATTACAACGGATGTCCAGTCGCACAGGGTTACCTTGTCATTTACAGGTGACTATTTCAACAAATCCGCCAGGGAAATGGCAACAGGAGCGGAAGTGTCCATTTCCGACGGAGATTCAACCTTCATTCTTCACGAACTGACCGATGGTGATTACTATACCGAAGCGGATGTGCAGGGCGAAACAGGAAAAACCTACACGTTGAATGTTAAGCTGGAGGATGGCAGACTGTTTGCCGCATCCGAAAAACTGCTTCCATGTGCTGATTTCGATTCCATAAGCCAATCACGGAATCACCAGTCTTATAACGGTGACTACGTATACGATGTCCTTTTTTATGGCAAAGAACCGGAACCTCTGGGACACAGTTATATGTACCTGCTGTATATCAATAATGTTCTTTATTCCGACTCCCTGTCAGAGCTCAGTTTTGCCAATGATGATTTTGTAAATGGTAAATATGTGCGGGATTACATTGTTTACAGAATACGGGAAAGTGACATTCATCCCGATTATGCCTGGGTAACCCTCGAAATGCACTCCATAAGCCCTGCATATTATGACTATCTGTCCGCCATGCTTCTGGAGACCGTTTGGAAAGGCAGTCCCTGGGATGGACCGCCGGCCAGTGTAACCGGGAATATAAACAACGGGGCAAAAGGTTATTTCAGGGCTTCGGAAGTGAAACGAAGATCCAGGCGTTTTGCGGTTCTGCCTAGAGCTAATTAGTAATGAGTGATGAGTGATGAGCAAATGTCGATGCCTGAAATATGTTGACCAAAAAAACGGTTAACATTATGTCAAAAGTAGGAATTTTAGATCAAAATCAGCGAGTTCTCTTTAATCGTCGTTTCAGCGAAGATTTTAAAAAAAGTAAAGTTAAAGAACTCGAACGTAATCTTGTGTCAATTAGTGATATTTGTAAAACCTATTCTGTAAGCAGGACGTCTGTTTATAGATGGATTTACAGCTACTCAATTATGGCAAAGAAGAACGTAAAACAGGTAGTGGAAGCTAAAAGCGACACAAAAAAGATCCAAATGTTGGAACAGCGGATCAAAGAATTGGAACGGGTAGTAGGCCAAAAGCAACTATTAATCGAGTTTAAGGACAAGATGATAGAGATAGCCGAAACGACTTACGGTGTTGACATCAAAAAAAAAGTAGGTTCCAAGCTCTCATCTGGTACCACTACAACAGAAAAGAACACGGACAAAAAATGAAAGATCTCCTGGAAATAGTTGGTATAAGTAAGCAAGCCTTTTATCAGATGCTAAAACGCAGTCATTATCGGGAGGAAGAGCGTCAACAAATACTTCCCTTGATCAATGAGATCCGGCGTGATCATCCTCGTATGTCCGCCAGGGATATGTATATAAAACTTTGTCCTTCGACTATGGGGCGTGATCAGTTTGAGCGATTTTGTTTTGAGGCAGGTTACCGGGTAAAGCGAGTAAAGAATTATAGAAAAACCACAAACAGCCAGGGAGTAACACGGTTCCCCAATATGATTAAAGATATTAAAGTTACACGTGTCAACCAGATTTTTGTAAGTGATATAACCTACTTTGAAATCGGATACAAGTTTTATTATCTCACTTTCATAATGGATTTGTTTAATCGTGAAATCGTTGGCTGGTCCGCAAGTGATAATCTCAGAACAGAATGCACCACGCTGCCTGCATTGCATAGATTGATACGAGAACGGGGAAGATCAAATTTAAAGGGAGCGATTATACATTCCGATGGTGGGGGTCAATACTATTGCAATGAGTTTAAAATCCTCACCAGAAGCTTAGAAATGATAAACTCAATGACTGAGGAAAAGGTTTTTGAGAACTCACATGCAGAAAGACTTAACGGGGTTATTAAAAACAATTATCTTTATCCGTATGGTCCAAAAGACCTATTTTCACTTAGAAAATTGTTGGACAAAGCAGTACTGATGTACAATACTGGTAAACCACATAAAGCATTAGGAAAACTAACTCCAAGAGGCTATTTGAATAAAACTACTGTTGATAACGAGAATAACTCCCAAAAGAGTTATTTCCCGTTACCAACAGTAAATCATATACATCATTTAAACAACGAAATTATCAATAAAAAAGTCAACGTTATTTAGGCATTGACACTTGCACACTCATCACTCATTACTCATCACTCTTTACTCATTACTCTTCACTCATTACTCATTACTTCTAAATGCTGCTATACTCTCCGAAACCACCCTGTACAACTCCTTAATCTCCGGATGGTTATCCAGCATAGCCCTGTGCTTTTCAATGATCTCTTTGTTGCCACGGGCTGCCGGACCGGTTTGTGCGGTGAGTGGTGACATGAAAAGCGCTTTGGCAATGGTTTCCTCAATGAGAGGTTTTAACAAATCAAATGACAGGTTTCTCTCCTGTAGTAACTTTTCAGCAACAGCAAACATGTGGTTCGTAAAGTTAGAAGCTATGACGGCCGCCAGATGCAAATATGCACGTTTCTCTGAATCAACCACATAAACGCTTTTGGACAATTTACCCGCGAGTGTTTTGAGCATTTCAAGGTTTCTTTCATTACTCGCCTCAATAAAAAGGGGAATGTTGCTGAAGTCCACCGGTTTTCCCCGGGTTAAGGTTTGCAGAGGATACAAAACGCCATAATTTTTTGCTTTGCCTTCAAAGATCGTGATAGGGACACTGCCTGCCACGTGCGCCACCAACCGTTTCCCAAACGGCATTTGCCGCAAAAAAGAAGAGATTGCGTCATCGGTGACTGCAAGAAGGTATAAATCAGCATCCTCCGCCAACTGGTCCAGACGATTGGTAAAACCGGTTCCCAGCTCATCCGCCAGGAGCTTACCCATTTCCGGTGTGCGGCTGAAGACCTGCTTAACCTGAATTCCGGTTTCGGTAAAACGATGCCCCAGTTGCCAGGCGACGTTCCCGGCTCCCATGATAACAACCGACCGAATCTCTTGGGGATGCTTCACTTTACAAATGTTTAAAGACCGAAATTGCTGTAATTAATTTTATAAAGCCAGGCAGGTTCTTCCTGCTCATTGGCTCCTATCTGATGCACCACGGAGAGTATTCCCGGGTATTTCTGCTCAACAAAATAGAGGTATCGCTGGATGTTGTTGATGATGTTGCCTGTATTGAGATTTGGATTTGCCCGCAGGCTCGCAACAATCACGTAATCCACCTTGTTTTTCCGCAGGTTATGGATAAGTGTATCGGGAGACACCGCAAAACAGGATTGCGATGAGATCCTGACCTTGCTCAGAATGGAATCCGTGGTAAAAGGAACAACCTGGTATTGCGCAAGAGCCTGGGATATCATATTGCCGGTAACTCCCTTGAGATCATACACTCCGTATATATCACTTCCTTCAGCCACAAAGGCAACGTTTGATTGTTTAAGGGCAAGCTGGAGATCTACCGGCCAGTTACCGCCAATAGCCTTTAGCGGAATCATTTTTAATTCACCGGTGCGGGGCACCAGTTCGCCCAGGAGTTTTTCGGGAGCCACCGACGGAAACCTGTAAATACCATAGAAATCACGACCCCCGCTGTAAATGAACGACATGGAAGGCTTGCGTGATGCCACCAGGACGGTGTCGGGTATATTCTCACCAACCCATTCACTCATCCGAAGGAAATTCTGCCAGTCGGGTGTGAAACCGTAGTAACGGTTTCCGCTGATATTTTTAGCCAGTACCTTTTGGTTGGCTTTCATTTTGTCGATTGAATAACCGAGGGTTTTAAAGAAAATCAATGCCAGGAGAACCGGAAGTACAACAAATAAAAAGCCATGGCCCGTTTTTCCGGCCAGTTGCTGAATGCCCCATGCCAAAATAATCAGCAGCATCGGAATGTAGATGATAACCATTCTCATTTGATCCCACGATTGCTGCAAGGCAATGAAGGTAGCTGCCATAGAACCTGCCACGGTAAGCGTGACAAAGAGCATCACCTTGCTGCGCTTAAATGCATAATATATTGCTATCAAAAGGAGAAACACGACTATTGCTGTAACAAACCAGCTTTTCTCCGTGGAGGCAGGATCATGCAATCCGATACCGATCATAAAATGTTTGGAAAGGTACAAACGGGCATTCTCAAAAAACCGTACCACCATGCCTGAAAAATCCTCGTATCCGGCAGAGGGATTATAAAAATTCTTCAGGAGAATTTCATGAAATGGCCTTGAACCTTTTGCGATTTCCGTATTCCATACCAGATACTTATATATTTTGAAAGGGATCAGGAAGATAAAGTATGATCCGGTCAGCATGATAGCAGGTAAGAACTTTTTATCAAGAAGAAGAATGAAAATCATGACAAAAAGGGGAATAATTCCAATGTTTCTGGTCAGGCTGGCCATAAAAATAAAAAAGCCCAATATCAGCCATTGCAATGCCAGTTCTTTGCTGGTAGGCTTCTGTTCATCTTCGAATGACAGATAAATAGTAATAAAAAGAAAAACGATCAGGGATTGAAGGAACATGTACATGGCTTCACTGTATGTTTGACTGGCAAAATACAGGATGCTGGGACTTACCGATATGATCAGAATCACAAAGGCAAGAACTGTCGGAGAAATGCGCTTTCTGAAAGTATAATAGAATAAAATGAGGTGACCAATGATGAACAAAAAGGATATCAGTTTTAGTCCGATCACATTCACTCCAAAAATCAACATCGGAAGACTCAGGAAAATGGCATAAAGAGGCCCGTGCCAGGTCGGGAATGATCTGCCCTGCATAAAATCATTGGCCATTTCAATGTAACTTGAATCATCTCCACCGGTGCTGATCTTTACATCAAAAAGAAATATGCCAACAAGGGCCGTAAGAAACAGGGAAAAGTAAAAGACAAAGTTCATTTTTGATCCTAACCAGTTATCCGTGATCTGCAGGAGAGTCCTTGAAGTTGCAGGCAAGTTGGCCTTTTTGGCTTTCTCCGACTTTGCTGGTTGCTGAGAGTGCTGTTTGGGCTTTACAGATGATTGTTTTTGCTGTGGTTTTTTAGATGCGGGAGCCATATTGCTAATATTTTTCTGTAACCTGTATGTCAAAAGTTTGTATGTTTGTGGCCATAAACATAGTACTCGCAAATATAGAATAATTGGGAGTAATGTTTGCCGGAGCCTGAGAAATTGAATACAAAAGAGTCCATAAAAGCATATTTCGACAGCATTGCCGATCGCAGGCCGGTGTGGAAAAAACGCAACCGTTTTTACCACAGATCGCTGGAAAAATATTTCTCATTTATTATTCCACCCGGTTCCCGCGTACTCGAAGTGGGTTGCGGCACAGGTGATTTGCTGGCAGCAGTGAAGCCTGCCTATGGAGTAGGCGTGGATTTTTCGGCCAGAATGATTGAAACAGCCGGTTCACTTTACCCCGATCTGCTTTTCAGGCAACATGATATTGAGGAACCTGAAATGATTGACCTTTTGGATGAAACCGGTCAGAAATTTGATTATATCATTTTGTCGGATCTGTTGCATGTTCTTTGGGATGTTCAGAAAGTATTCATCCATCTCAGAAAATTCTGTCACCCGTCCACCCGGATTGTTATTTCCAATTACAACTTTCTATGGGAACCTTTGTTAAAATTGGGTGAGCGAATCGGTCTGAAACAAAAATCCCCCAATTCGAACTGGCTTTCCAATAACGACATCGCCAATCTTCTTGAACTAGAAGGATTCAGGCTAGTCTCCAATTCGCAGAAATTATTGATTCCGAAATACATCCCAATTCTGAATTTTGTTTTCAATAAAATCCTGGTCAACCTTCCCGTGATTAAACATCTGGGTCTTGTTTCCATAATGACTGCCGGTATTGAAAGAAAAGAGCGAAAGGAATTTTCAGTATCTGTCATAATACCTGCCCGCAATGAAAAAGGCAATATCCCTGATTCGATCACCAGAACGCCTGAATTCGGACTGTCACAGGAATTTATTTTTGTGGAGGGTCATTCGTCCGACGGAACCTACGATGAGATAGTAAGAGTGTCTTCATTATTCAAAAATAAGAATATCAGATTCCTGAAACAAAAGGGGATCGGTAAAGGTGATGCTGTTCGGGAAGGCTTTGAACAGGCAACTGGGGAGGTTTTGATGATACTTGATGCAGATTTGACCACCCCACCGGAAGACCTGCCTAAGTTTTATGATGCCATTGCCAATGGCAAGGGTGAATTTGTAAATGGTTGCCGGCTGGTTTACCCGATGGAAAAAGAAGCTATGCGTTTTTTAAATCTGCTGGGCAACAAGTTTTTCAGCCTCTTTTTTTCATATCTGCTCGGACAACGGTTAAAAGATACCTTATGCGGAACAAAGGTACTGTTCAAAAAGGATTACGAAAAAATCAAGGCAAACAGATCCTACTTTGGCAATTTTGATCCTTTCGGAGATTTCGATCTGTTATTCGGCGCAGCCAAACTGAACCTGCGAATTGTTGAGGTAATCGTGAGATACAAAGAACGACAATATGGATCCACGCAGATCAGCAGGTTTAAACATGGTTTACTACTGCTGAGAATGAGCATGTTTGCAGCTGTTAAACTGAAGTTCAGATAATGCCATGAGTCATCGTACCATTGACCAGCATGATAAAGAAATCAGGCAAAATCTGAATTTCTGGAAGAATAAGCCAGTTCTTCATATAATTTACAGGGATTTTTACCGGCTCATCCATGAACAGGTTGATTTTACCCTGGAGGGAAAAATAGTCGAATTGGGATCCGGTATCGGAAATATTAAAATGGAGATCCCGCAAGCCATCTGCACCGACTTGTTTAAGAATCCGTGGATCGATCAGGTAGAAAATGCTTACACTCTAAGCTTTAAGGACGGAGAAGTATCCAACCTGATCCTTTTTGATGTTTTTCACCATATACAATACCCGGGAACAGCTTTCAAAGAATTCCACAGGGTTTTAATACCCGGAGGCAGGGTCATTATTTTTGATCCGGCAATGAGTATGACCGGTTTCCTGGTATATGGTTTATTTCATCATGAGCCGGTAGCCTGGTTTAAAAAAATCCAGTGGGAAGCATCTGCCGGTTTCAATCCATGGACTTCTGCATATTATGCGGCTCAGGGAAATGCCGACCGGATTTTCTACTCCAAACATTACCAGGAGGAATTCAAGAACTGGAATATAATATGCCGAAGAAAATTTTCTGCTTTAGCCTACGTTCTGTCCGGCGGATACAGCAAGCCACAATTATTTCCGTCAAAGCACTATGCCCTGGTAAAACAAATGGAAAAAGTCCTGGAACATCTTCCAGGACTTTTCAGTACACGATTGTTAGTCACAATTCAAAAATAAAACAAGATCCTACTTTTTCACTTCTGCCTCATTCCCCAGATGTTCGGCCAGGAATTTTTCCATTCCCCTGTAGAAATCAAACTGGTTTTCCTGGTTGTAAAATCCGTGACCTTCGTTGTCTTTTACCATGTATTCGACGGTTACTCCTCTTTTGCGCAGAGCATCCACGATCTGGTTAGATTCATTGATATTCACCCGCGGATCGTTGGCACCCTGGGCAACGAACAAAGGACAACGGATACGGTCAACGTGGAATGCCGGTGATACTTCTGCCAGCATTAAGCTGTCCTTGACCGGATCGCCTACCATTTCATAAAACATTTGTCGCAATGGTTCCCAATAGGGAGGTATCGTTTGCATAAAAGTAAACATATTGGCAACCCCTACATAGTCTACAGCACAAGCATACAATTCGGGTGTAAGCGTGATTCCAGCCAGCGTGGCATAACCGCCATAACTCCCACCATAAATGGCAACCCGTGTGGAATCGGCAATGCCCTGGCTGATAAGCCACTTTACACCATCGGTGATGTCATCCTGCATGGTGCGTCCCCATTGTTTAAATGATGATTCCCAGAATTTCCTTCCATACCCGGTGGAACCCCTGAAATTCATCTGAAGAACTGCATAACCCCGGTTGGCAAGGAATTGCACTTCAGGATTGAA
This sequence comes from Bacteroidales bacterium, assembly GCA_041737175.1. GTDB lineage: Bacteria > Bacteroidota > Bacteroidia > Bacteroidales > UBA10428 > UBA5072. The sequence goes on along the minus strand of JBGSSF010000004.1, from coordinate 99,595 downwards.
TCCCCAGCTGTCACGGTACCAGGGCCCTCCGTGCGGATTGATCACCACCGGAAGATTTTCTGCCTTAACTCCTTTGGGAAGCGTTAAATAACCCTGAATGGTAAGACCGTCACGCGACTGATAAGTCACTGGTTTCATAACCGCCATGTCTTCTTCTTTCAACCAGGGCATGAAATCTCCAAGTTTTTTGAATTCTCCCGAAATCGCATCATACAGGTAGTACCCGCCATTGTACCGGTCACTGGTAGCAACAATCAGCATCCTGGTTTCATCCTTGCTTTTTCGGGTGACCTGGAAAGAATAATCAGGGATTTGAGGCTTTATTTTATCGTCAATTTGCCGCATGAGGGTATCCAGAAAATGCTTATGCATTTTATCGGTTTCGTAATAAGCTACAGTCAATACTTTCCGGAGCTTCGAATAATCAAGTCCGACAATATCAGCATCCGCATTTTCATAAATCAACTTCACCTCTTTGGCCGTATTCGGGTCAAATTCAACAATGGCTGTCATATCACGACCCAGGTTCGACAGACAATACAAATTCCGGTTATCGAATGTAAAAAGCACCGGACTTAGAGTTTCCTTGAAACTGGTTGTGATTACAGTTCTGAACTTTTCCTTTTCAGTTTCGCGGTAAAGCAGACTGGTATTCACACCGTCACTGGTCACTGCAGCACGTATTTTACCGTCATGATCGGTCACCCAACCTATAATGTTGCCCGGATTCTCAGCTACCATTTTCAATGCTCCGGTTGCCGTATTCAGCAGGTAAACATCAAAAATCTCGGGATTACGTTTGTTACTCGTGATAAGCAATTCATCCGGCCTGTCCTCCAGAACATCCAAAACTTCGGAACGCACCTTTTCAAAGGGTGTATGATCAACGAGTCCGCTGCCGTCCGTTTTGACGGATAAAACGTGCATATTCTCATCCCCGCCGATGTCTTTGGTATAAATGATCCGGTCATCTGTTTCCCAGAATGCATCATAAATACTCCGTTCAGTCTCTTGGGTAACAGGTACAGCAGTTGTATCACCCAGTTTCTGGACAAAGACATTCAGGCGCCCCATATGCGGAGCACGGTAGATGATCAGCTGACCATTGGGAGAAATCCGGTAACCAGCCTTTTCAGGATCTTTAAAGAAGTTCTCCATGGGAATCAGGGGAGCCCGTTCTTCCTTGGATTTAGGTTTACAGGCAGTGAAGCCAATCATGATAAGCATGATTCCAAGTAACATCAGATTTGTTTTCATGGGTTTTGTTTGTGTTTAATAATTAAAGGTAAATAAATTATTATTACCGAACTTATCCAATTATTTTGCTAAAGGGCAGACACATGGGTTTGCTCTTAAGGACAGGCCATGGCCTGTCCCTACTGCTGCTGCCAATGCCACCTAATCACCTAATCACCTAATCACCCTTTCCCCCACTCTCCCCCTCGTCCTCGTCCTCCATATCACTGATAAATTTCGTAGGTCCCGGGCCTTCATGCCGGTAATATACGGCAAGCATCACACCCAGGGTAAGCCCGACAAGGTGCGATTCCCAGGACATGTCGGGACGGTAAGGAAATATACCCCAAACCATGCTTCCGTATAAAAAGATCACCAGCAGGGAAATTGCCAGGAGATTGATGTTCCGCCTGACTATGCCGCTTACGAATAAAAATGAAGCAAAGCTATAAACCAGTCCGCTGGCTCCGATGTGATAAGATGGCCGGGCGATGAGCCATACAAACACCCCGGAAACCAGGTAGGAAATCAAAAGTACCCGCCAGGCAACCTTGTGGTAAAAATAAAAGATGGCGGTCAATAGAAAAAAGAAAGGAACCGAATTATTGATCAGGTGGTTAAAATTGGCGTGGATGAATGGAGAAGTAAAAATGCCAACCAGACCTGCCACCTTGCGGGGAAAGACGCCATAATAAAAAAGATCCATACCATCAACGACTTCAACGATCTTCACAAGCCATAAAACGGTTATCATGATGGCCGGGGGGACAAGGCTCAGGGTAAAGCGTTTGTATTCTATATTGTCGTCTTTTGACAAAGAATATCAATAATGAACAAGGAACATCGAATAATGAACGACGAAGTTGGCTTCGAAATTCATTATTCATCATTCCTTGTTCGGTGTTCAATTTAAAATTATTTCGTTTTCGGACGAAGGTTTCTCACCTGTTGTCCTGCCTGCCACATTTCCGATTCCCGGAGCTCTTTGAGTTCAATCTCGAGCAATTCCCTGTAATTGGGCTTTCCTGTAGATTCCAATACCCGTTTGGTTTCAGCGCCGGACTTTACCTTGTTGTACAGATCATTGAAAACCGGCAAGGTAGCTTCCCTGAACTTGGGTCGCCAGTCAAGAGCTCCACGTTGGGCGGTTGCGCTGCAGTTGGAGTACATCCAGTCCATTCCGTTCTCATCAACGAGGCGAATCAGGCTCTGGGTAAGCTCTTCAACGGTTTCGTTGAAAGCTTCGCTTGGACTGTGCCCATGTTGCCGTAAAACCTGGTACTGGGCATCCATGATACCAGCCAGGGCGCCCATCAGTACACCGCGCTCACCTGTGAGATCGCTGTATACTTCATTCTCAAAAGTCGTGGGGAACAGGTATCCTGATCCAATGGCTATACCTATGGCCATTGTACGCTCCGCAGCGCGACCGGTAGCATCCTGGAAAATCGCAAAGCTGGAGTTGATTCCGGCACCTGCCAGGAAATTACGTCTTACGCTGGTTCCTGAGCCCTTGGGGGCAACCAGGATGACATCAATATCAGCAGGAGGTATAACCCCGGTTTGTTCCTTATAGGTGATTGAAAACCCATGTGAAAAATACAGGGCATCACCCTTTTTAAGACAGGGCTTGAGTTTGGGCCAAATAGTGCGCTGCGCTGCATCAGAAACAAGGTACTGAACTATAGTTCCTTTTGTGGCTGCTTCTTCCACAGTAAAAAGGGTTTTGCCCGGTACCCACCCATCTTTAACAGCCTTATCCCAGTCGGTCTTAAACTCAGGCGCTTGCCCGATGATCACATGGATACCGTTTTCTTTCATGTTCAGCGCTTGCGCAGGTCCCTGAACACCATATCCGATCACCGCAACAACTTCATTTTTCAGAATTTCCTGTGCTTTTTTCAACGGAAATTCTTCACGGGTTATAACGTCTTCAACTACTCCTCCAAAATTAATTTTTGCCATGATGTATAAAATATTAATGAATGAATTTTAAGCGTATTCAATTGTTTTTGTTCCGGCCTCCTTCATATAACTGGAGAATAACTCTTTACTTGACCGGGTGACGGCTATACGGCCTGACCGGGTAAACTGCAAAAGGCCATATTTGTTCAATTCATCAAACAGGGCCTGGGTTTCTTCTTTATGGCCGGTAAGTTCGATTACCGTATATTCAGGACGAACCTCAATGATGCGCGCATGGTGCATCCTGATAATATTTTCCACTTTATTGTCCTCCAGCATCGCTTTGGTAGGTACCTTGTAAAGCGCTATTTCCTGGTGGATTACCTCTTCCTCGGTATGATAGAATGCCCTAAGCACTTCCACGAGTTTTTCAATCTGGCTTACAACCTGTTCCACTTTTTCAACGGTGTCATTTACCACAATTGTAAATTTATGTATACCCGGAAGCGCTGAGCCTGAAACGGTCAAACTTTCGATGTTAATCCGGCGACGGGTAAATATGATGGTGATCCTGTTAAGCAAACCGATGTGGTTCTCCGAGAAGGCTGAAATGGTATAAGTATTCTTTCCGCTCTCACCATTTCCGTTTAATTTCTTTCCTGTTGTCATGTTCATTGCTTTTGTGGTTCAAGAATAATATCAGACACCGACGCACCGGTTGGCACCATCGGGAATACATTGTCCTCTTTTTCAATGGACACCTCCAGCAGATAGGGCCCTTTATAATCAAGCATCTCCTGGATGGCAGATTCCAGCTCGGGTCTTTCCAGAACTTTCTTTCCCCTGATACCGAATCCTTCGGCAACCTTAATGAAATCGGGATTAAGCAGGTAAGTCTCGGAGTATCTCCGGTCAAAGAAAAGCTGCTGCCACTGGCGCACCATACCCAGGTATTTGTTATTGAGGAGGACAATTTTTACTGCAGCCTGGGTTTGATTGATGGTACCCAGCTCCTGAATGGTCATCTGAAGTCCGCCATCTCCCACAAAGAGTATTACCTGTTTATCGGGGGCGCCAATCTTGGCGCCATGTGCGGCAGGAAGTCCAAATCCCATGGTTCCCAAACCGCCCGAGGTGACAAAACTGCGGTTATTTTTATGATTGAAATATCGTGAGGCGAACATCTGGTGCTGCCCAACATCGGTTACTGCAATAGCATCTCCCTTTGTTTTCTCGTTGATCAGGTGGATGACTTCGCCCATGGTGAGTCCCGGTTTAACCGGATGGAGGTCATGTTGGATGACTTTCTCAAATTCAATTTTATCGATTTCCTTGAACTCCCTGAGCCATTGTTCGTGCGACCTTTTTTCAATGAGTTTGGTCAGGAGAGGCAGGGTATCCTTTACATCCCCATGAATGGGAATATCTACCTTTACAACCTTGTTAATCTCCGCCTTATCGATTTCGAGATGTATGATCTTGGCCTGTCTGGCATAACGCTTGACATCGCCTGTAACCCGGTCATCAAAACGCATTCCAACGGCAATAAGGAGGTCACATTCATTGGTTTTAATGTTGGTGGAATAATTGCCGTGCATGCCCAGCATACCAACATTCAACGGATGCTCTTTTGGCAAAGCACAGGCACCCAGTATGGTCCATGCTACCGGTATACCCGATTTCTCGACAAACTGAAGAAATTCATTTTCGGCTTCGCCGAGAATAATACCCTGTCCGGCCAGAATATAGGGCTTTTTGGACTTGTTGATAAGGGCGGCGGCAGCTTTCAGGTTGTCCAGGCTAATCCTCGGTTCGGCAATATAACTCCGCATTCTGATACATTTCCGGTACTCGAAATCAAGTTCGCCAAACTGGGCATTCTTGGCAATATCAATCAAAACCGGACCTGGACGGCCTGTCTGAGCGATATAAAATGCCTGGGCAATGATTTCAGGAATTTCCTCCGCTTTGGTAATCAGGTAATTCCATTTGGTGACTGGCATGGAAATACCAATAACATCGGTTTCCTGAAAGGCGTCTGTGCCCAGAAGTCCCGCTGAAACCTGACCTGTAATACAAACGAGTGGCGTCGAATCGATCTGGGCATCGGCAATCCCCGTGATCAGGTTGGTTGCGCCGGGTCCGGAAGTTGCCATACATACTCCGGTCCTGCCTGTCACCCTGGCATAACCCTGCGCTGCGTGAATAGCACCCTGCTCATGCCTTGTGAGAATGTGCCTGAGTTTATCAGAATAATTCATCAGGGCATCGTATGCCGGCATAATAGCACCGCCGGGATAACCGAATATGGTATCAACTCCTTCGTTGATCAGGCTGAGCATAATGGCCTCGGCTCCTGTAACCCGTATCTTTTCAGACGGGTAAGTTTTTGCATTTTTATTTTGTTTAGTTTTCATAGTTGCTGAATTGTGAAAAACTGAATTCATTTTACTTCCCGGATTGCACCCCGGTCGGCAGAAGTCACCATACTGGCATATGCCTGCAAGGCTTTTGAAATTTGCCGGGTGCGGCTAACTGGAGTAAACGCTTTATCACCCCGATTGGCCTCTTTTTGTTTGCGTCGTTCAAGCTCCCCCTGCGGGAGCACCACATTGACAGATCTGCCGGGTATGTTTATTTCAATTATGTCACCATCGTGAATAAGTCCGATTTCCCCGCCGGATGCTGCCTCAGGAGAAACATGCCCGATGGACAATCCGCTGGTGCCGCCTGAAAACCTGCCATCTGTTAACAAAGCACAGCTTTTTCCAAGTCCTTTTGATTTGATATAGGAGGTCGGATACAGCATTTCCTGCATTCCCGGACCGCCCCTGGGTCCTTCGTAACGTATCACAACAACATCTCCGGCCTTTACGCTGCCGTCGAGTATGCCATCACAGGCCTCATCCTGTGATTCAAAAACTTTGGCTGTACCTGAGAAATTAAAGATGGCAGGATCAACCCCCGCTGTTTTAATCACGCAACCATTGCGGGCAATATTGCCATATAATATAGCCAGTCCTCCGTCTCTGGAATAGCAGTGCTCCATATCCCGGATACAACCCTTCTCACGGTCAAGGTCAGGTTCCTTGTACATAACACCCTGACTGCCCATTCTAAGGTTTTTAATACCCGCCGGTGCACTGGCAAATATTTCCCGGGCTTCTGCTGCTACAGAGGTCCTGGTAAGATCATACCGTTCAATTGCCTCACCCAGGGTGAGCAGATCAACTCTTTTAACAGTTGTGTCAACCAGTCCGGCTTTTTCCAGCTCGCCCATGATACCCAGAATTCCGCCTGCCCGGTTTACATCCTCAACATGGTATTGTGAGCTGGGGGACACTTTGCATAAAACAGGAATTTTCCGGGAAAGGTCATCCATATCCTGCATGGTAAAATCAACTCCTGCCTCTTCAGCGATGGCCAGGAGATGTAAAACGGTATTGGTGGACCCGCCCATGGCTATGTCAAGCGACATGGCATTCATAAAAGCCTGGCGTGTGGCGATGGACCTGGGCAGAACTGATGCATCTCCCTCTTCGTAATACTTCCGGGTAAGGATGACAATTTGCCTGGCTGCCTTTTCAAATAATGCCTTGCGGTTTTTATGCGTTGCCACAACGGTTCCGTTACCGGGAAGAGCCAGTCCGATGGCCTCATTCAGACAGTTCATGGAATTGGCGGTGAACATGCCGGAACAGGAGCCGCAAGTCGGACAGGCTTGCTGCTCGACTTCCGCCAGTTCATCATCCGGCACCTGATCATCAGCCGCCATCACCATGGCATCCACCAGGTCATATTTTTTATTTCCGATGGTTCCCGCTTCCATGGGTCCGCCGGAGACAAACACAGCCGGAATATTCAGACGCATGGCCGCCATGAGCATGCCTGGAGTAATTTTATCGCAATTGCTGATGCAGATCATGCCATCCACCTTATGCGCATTACACATATATTCCACGCTGTCCGCAATGAGGTCGCGTGAAGGCAGTGAATACAACATGCCATCATGTCCCATGGCTATTCCGTCATCAATGGCAATGGTATTGAATTCAGCGGCATAGCATCCTTCCTTCTCAATGATCGCTTTCACTTCCTGTCCGATCATATGAAGATGTGTATGACCAGGCACAAACTGGGTAAAGGAATTGACTACAGCTATGATTGGTTTTCCTATCTGATCCTCACGCATTCCCGTGGCGCGCCATAAGCTGCGTGCGCCGGCCATCCGGCGACCCTGGGTGGTGGTATCGCTCCTAAGGTTTATTTTCATAATGTTGTTAATCAATTTATTATATAAAACCATCAAATTAAAAAAGCCATTCTCTGTTGTAAGAATGGCTCGTATATATTATCTGCTATCGCAAACCATTCTCACCTCAGCCTCACAAGGACCACGAGGATGACCAGATTCACGATAATGATGATATTTCTCATGTTTTTCGTTTCGGCAAATATAGATAAATAAATGAACAATCGTCAATCTCTTTCAAAAAAATATACTGATAATCTAAATATTTTCATAAAATAAAGATTAACTGTATTGATATACAAAACTATAGACACTACAGTTTCTTATATCCATACATATACTCCATGGCCGGCAGCCTGAAAAGCTCACGGTCCTCCCGGCTCAGTGTGAGCAGGTAATTCTCCTCCTCAATCACAAAACCTGCTTTGGTAAGCCGGTTCAGGTAATCCCGACCGTACATCCGGTAATGGTCTTTTTGCCTGAAGCGCTTTTCACGTTCCAAAGGATCAGTGACGGAAGCATCTTCATTCGTTTCTTCCATGCTGTAATTCGTGGGAACCTGCAAAATGGCGAATCCCCCGTGGCGGAGGACCCTGAATATTTCACGAATGGCTTTCCGGTCATCCGGAACATGCTCCAGAACGTGGTTGCAGATCACGATATCAAATTCCTGGTCCTTGAAAGGCATCTCCTGCACATCCAGTTTTACATCTGCCAGCGGGGATTCCAAATCAGCAGTTACATAGGTAATGTTCTTCATTTTCCTGAATTGCTTGTAAAAACATTGTTCAGGGGCTAAATGCAGTACTTTCAGAGAACCGGAAAAAAAATCGGTCCGGTTCTTCAGGTAAAGCCACATCAGCCGGTGACGTTCAAGGGATAAGCAACCGGGACACAATACATTTTCCCGTACCTGGTTATATCCGTAAGGAAGGAATTTCCTGAAGTGTCCGCCACATACCGGACATTCCACGCGGTTACCCTTGTAAAATAGTGCGGCAGATTTCATGAAGATCATGCTGAGCCGTATAAGCCAAGGTCGAGGTATATAGCTGAGCAATAACCTGATGAGTTTCTTCATGGAAGTAAATTTTGAAAAATCCCGAAAACCGGAAAATTAAGCCTTTTATTATTTAATTTCGCGCTTTGAATAAAAAATCAATACATCATGAGACCATTTAAAGTTCTGGGCATTCATCAAATTGCCATTGGGAATGAATCCAAGTCACGCCTTCAAAATTTCTGGGTGGAGGTAATGGGACTTGAAAAAACGGGGACTTTCAGGAGCGAGCGGGAAAATGTGGATGAAGATATTCTAAGGATCGGGAAAGGTCCGTATTCTGTGGAAGTGGATATCATGCAACCCATCGATGCCGAAAAATCACCTAAAGTTCATGAGCCCAAACTGAATCATATAGGATTGTGGATCGACGACCTTCCACAAGCGGTGGAATGGCTGACGGCAAAAGGGGTAAGGTTTACCCCGGGCGGCATTCGCAAGGGCGCGGCTGGTTATGATGTATGTTTCATCCACCCGAAAGGGAATGATGAATTCCCGGTTTGCAGCGAGGGAGTGCTGGTGGAATTGGTGCAGGCGCCGGAGGAAGTCATAAGAGGCTTAGGGACAAGGGACAAGGGACAAGGGACTAGTCAGAAATGAATTATGATATTAGGGCTGTTTTTCTGTAGAAATGCAAAACGTCAAGTGAAAATATAATCATTCTTTTTTTTTGATCTTTATGCGACTTTGCAAGAAATTTTCATACTCTTATCCCAACTCCCAAAACCCACTTGTCCCTCGTCCCTGGTCCCTTGTCCCAAAAAAAAACCGGGCAAGCTTATCATATCGCGCCGCTACAACCGCCTACCCTTGCTTCCTTCCGGACCTGGGGGGATTCAGCAGGAGCTGACCGTATGAGACTTACCCGGCAGTGCAAAACTATGAACTTTTATTAAATTTGCAAAAGATAAAATCCGGATGTGCCGGAAAGTCTAAAAACCCTATTTTTGTTTTCAACTTTTAAACCCGGAATCAATGGAAAAAAAACAGTCGCTCCTGCAGTTTACCATGACCTATGGTATTATCATGGGGATAGTATCCATCATCTTTTCGCTTATCCTTTACATGACGGGATTTATGCCATATAACATCAAAAGAACCTTCCTGGTCGGCCTGATCAGCCTGATTATTACCATCGTATTTATTGTGTCCGGAACAAAAACGTACCGTGATAAAATTTTGAACGGCACGATATCCTATTGGAATGCGGTAATGATAGGATTGTTGATCATTGTTTTTTCTACCATCCTCTCCAGCTTCTACTCTCTTATTTTTAACCTGTACATTGATCCAGAATACGTTAACAAGGTTACGGAAGCCTCCAAAAACTGGTGGTATGATTACCTGAACAGAGTGGGTGCTCCGGATTACCAGATTGAGGAAATGATGAACAAACTGGACGAACAGATGGCCAGCAACACTCCGATCAAGTCCTTTTTCCAGGGACTTTACATATCGGCCATTTTTGGTCTGATTGTATCGCTGATCACCTCAGCATTTATCAAAAAGAATCCCAACCCTTTCTCCGAACCAACCTCCTAAATGATACTGATGGCACCCGATATCTCCGTAATAGTACCACTTTACAATGAAGTTGAGTCGCTTCCTGAACTGGCAGCGTGGATCAACCGGGTAATGGCTGAGAACCGGTTTTCCTATGAAGTAATTATGATTGATGACGGCAGCAATGACGGTTCATGGCAGGTAATCGAAAAACTTTCCGGGAATAATAAAAACATCAGGGGGATCAGGTTTCGCCGCAATTATGGGAAATCAGCCGCTTTACACTGCGGCTTCCAGGCCTCCCGGGGGAATGTGGTAATTACCATGGATGCCGACCTGCAGGACAGCCCCGATGAAATACCCGGTCTTTATAACATGATCTTCAGTGAAGGCTATGACCTCGTCTCGGGATGGAAAAAGAAGCGGTACGATAACAGACTGACCAAAAACCTGCCCAGCAGACTGTTTAACTGGACTGCCAGGATATTCAGCGGTATTAAGATACACGATTTTAACTGCGGTCTGAAAGCCTACCGGGGTGATGTTGTTAAAACCATCGAAGTGTATGGCGAAATGCACCGCTATATTCCGCTTATTGCCAAAAAAGCCGGATTCAGAAATATAGGTGAAAAAATTGTACAGCATCGCAAACGGCAGTTCGGAAAGACAAAATTCGGAATGGAAAGGTTCATCAACGGCTATCTCGACCTGATTTCCATATCCTTTATTTCAAGATTTGGAAGACGGCCTATGCATTTCTTCGGTACTCTCGGTTCTTTGATGTTCCTCCTGGGTTTTGGCATGGCCCTCTACCTGGGTATTGATAAACTTATCGCTGTTGCCCATCACGTTCCTGCCAAACTGGTGACCCAGAGTCCCTATTTTTTTATTGCTCTCACTGCCATGATCATTGGAGCACAGTTTTTCCTGGCAGGATTCCTTGGTGAATTGGTTTCGCGATCATCGGCAAGCAGGAATGAATATCAGATTGAGAAGGAGATTTAGTAACGAGTGACGAGTAAAGAGTAACGAGCGGGATTTGGGTATTGTGCATGTAGGGACAGGCTACAGCCTGTCCACAGGCCATGGCCTGTCCGGTAAACAGTAAACGGTAAACAGTAATCGGTATTCGGTATTCGGTATTCGGTGGATATCCGGGATTAATACTTGGTAATTTCGGGTTTTTCGCTTTCCTTCGCGCTTTTAAATATAAATCGCATAAGCGCAGCTTTGATCATCCCCAGGCCATAGCCGGTCAACATAACGAATGAGGCGTTTACACTCATCAGGCCAACGAAAATACTTCGGTTTTGCAGTGATGCATCAACGAGGATTGCCAATGCATAAAATACAAGGGATGCAAACCATACCAGGAAAACAGTCTTTGAAAGCAGACAGACAATAATACCGGCAATAAGGTACAATACAAACAGGGAAGGCAACATGTGCACAAGTTTCAATGCGTTTCCATGACGCAGTTGAAGGTCGACCCTACCGCTTCCGAAGGAGAAAACCTGCCGGAAGAACTTATAGAAGGTTGACCTGCGTTTATGAAATACATATGCCTTTTCAACAAGTCCTACCCGGTAACCACCATTGTATAGCCGCATGCTAAGGTCAATATCCTCTGATACTTTGAGACCGCTGAATCCGCCCAACGAATTAAAAACATTCCTGCGGATTCCCATATTAAAACTCCTGGGCTGGTACTGTCCGATATGACTTTTTTTACCCCTTATACCGCCGGTAGTGAAAAACGAAGTCATAGCATAGCTAATAGCCTTCTGTTTTTTACTGAAATCCTCACCTGCTTTATCAGGACCGCCATATGCATCTAATGGCTCAACAGTCAGGTCTTCCTCGACAACTTTAAAGTACTGCGGTGGAATCACACAATCCGAATCGAAAAAAACAACATAATCACCAATGGCATTCTCTACTCCCCAGTTTCTTGATTCGCTTATTCCAAGACCTTTTCGATAAAGGTGTTTTAACTTAAGCCTGTCACGGTATTGATCGGTTACCTGTCTGACGGAATCATCAAGGCTGCCGTCTGCGATAATCACTTCAAAATTTTTGTTCTGCTGGGCTTCGAGACTGGCAAGCAATTCAGTCAATTCATCAGGACGAGAAAATGTTGGAATTACAACCGAATAGAACATGATCTGTTGAGGTAATACTTGAATACTGAACACCGAACACCGAATACCGTTTACTATTTACCTTTTACCGTTTACTGTTTACCTTTTACTTTTACTGCCGCTGCTATTGCCTACCCTACCTCACCCGTTCATCGTACGTGGAACCCATCGAATAATTATTCCCTTTCAGTTCCTGCATCATGACCTGCTTGATAGCATGAAAAATGATGATATGTATGTCCTCGGTGACTTCCATATCGTGGATGGGTGCGTGGATAACAAGATCCGCAATATCCTTGATCTTACCGCCCTTGTAACCACAAAAGGCAACGGTATATGCCCCTTTCGATCTTGCATATTCCATGGCCTTCACAACATTCGCAGAATTGCCACTACCCGAGATGCCTATCACAACATCATCCCGGTGAAGAAATGTTTTAAGCTGTTCAATAAAGATTTCCTCATAGGTCAGGTCATTTGAAATTGCCATAATACCGGGAATATTATCATTCAGGCATTGTACCCTGAAGCGCTTATCCAGCCCGTAGGATATTCCTTTTAAAAAGTCACCGGTGATGTGTGTGGCTGTCGCACCACTTCCGCCATTACCGAAAATGAAAATCGTATTCTCACTTTCCCTGGCCTTTAGAATTCTGTCCACCAGCATTGTGACTGCCTCAGTATCCACATGTTTCAGGGTTTCGGATACCCGCTCAAAATAATCATTCAAGTCAGTTTTCTTCATCCGCAAAATGAATAAGTTTCGATCCTTCGCGCTCAAAGGCAAAATCGTATTTAACAAGTGGTTTAAGGGCATCCATGAGCTTCTGCTGGTTTTCCTTCTCGCAATAAAACAACATGAAACCGCCTCCCCCGGCTCCCAGCAATTTACCGCCTTCAGCTCCGGAATGGATTCCGGTCCGGTAAATCTCATCAATTTCAGGGTTGGTGATCTGTGAGGCCAGTTTCTGTTTCAATATCCAGTTTTCATGCAGAATCTTTCCGAAATCCTGCAGGTGACTTGTATATAGACAGCTGCGCAGGTCGGATACCAGCAAAACCATGGATCGTAAAACATTGAATTTCTCCTCGTGAGAGGCGTTTTTCTTTTGTTCTGTCAGAATATCCGAGGCTTTTCGCTGATTACCCACATAGAACATCAGCAGGTTTTCCTGCAGTTTCCTGTATACATCGTTTTTCACATACAGGGGTTCTATACGGACATCTCCGTTGGGGTGAAAATGAATGATATTCAGTCCGCCGAATGCTGCCGCATACTGATCCTGCTTGCCAATGGGTTCACCCAGAATGTCAATTTCGATCTCACAGGCTTCACGGGCAAGTTGTTCCTTTGTGATAAATTCTCTTTTATTGGCATATAAACAATGTAGGAGACCAACTGTAAAAGAGGAGGAGGATCCCATGCCTGTGCCGGAAGGTATATCGGCAATCGAGCTGATCTCAATGCCACTGGTAATGCCTGTCTTTCTCATACTTTCACGAAGCAGGGGATGTCTGAGTTCATCGATATGATTTACCGTTTCGGTTTCGGAATATTTCACCCTGATTTGTCCCGGGAAGAAGAAACGGTGCGATGAGATGTACATATATTTGTTGATGCTGGTACTCAGCACGGCTCCGGGATGGCGTGTGTAAAACGTTTCCATATCAGAGCCCCCGCCAACAAAACTGATCCTGAAAGGAGTTCGGGTAATTATCATGAAATGGATGAATTAATGATCAGGTCAGCTAAATTACTTTCTTTTTCTATTAATTGATATTCATCCAATTCTCTTTTTTTAACAAGCCGGTCTATTTCTTCTGGTGATTTATTGCGCCAGAGATAATATTCATCCAGGCGATTCCTGAACTGCAAAGGATCCAGGGTCGTAAATATCTTCAGACAGGCTGACCGGCGGATGCTTTCTGAACTAAGTGCCACAATCCCATCAAGAATAATAATATCGGCATGCTCCGGATTGTATTCCACGGGCAAAGGCTGTCGATCGGGATGATTGATGTATGCCGGGCGAATTACCGTTTTACCCGACAGCAGGTTTATAATATCCTCTTCCAGCAATCCCATCTGAAACCGGTCATAAACATTCATGGTATCGTTCCTCTTGTCTTCGGGTAATAACCAATTATCCACCGAAACCTGCAGAATTCTGTGACCAGCTTTTTTAAAAGCTACGCGCAGGTACGATGCCAATGTGCTTTTACCTGTGCGTGTGTTCCCTCCGATTAAGATAATCCAGGGCAATTTACCGGTATAGGACCTGAATTTTTCATAAATCGCCACAAAATCTTTCCGGTACGGATCATGAACAATAAAATCAACTGCTTCGGCCAGGTTGGCAAACATATAATCGGGAAATAATCTGGTTTTCCGGATGCCATAACCGGTTCGCACTCCTATTGTAATGCAGCCTGCATTGATTCCTGCCTGTATATCACGCTCGGAATCACCAATCATATAGGATTCGCCGGCATTGATATTGAACTTTTCAATGGCCTTCTGAAACATGCCTGTTTTGGGTTTCCGGCAATCACATTCAATCTTGTACAGGGGATTTTCCTCCGGAAAGCCCTTATCAGGATGATGCGGGCAGTAATATATGGCATCGAGCCAGGCGCCTTGCTCACCCAACAGGGTCTCTATTTTTTTATGAATGGTTTGAACCTCCTCCTCGGTGCAAAGATTTCGTGCAATGGCGCTCTGATTGGTCACGACAATAGACAAATAACCGGACTGGTTAATTTTACGGATTGCAGAAGGAGTGAAATCGTATAATTCAAGCTCTTCGGGCCTGCTGATATAGCTGCGTTCGGTATTCAGAACGCCATCGCGGTCCAGAAAAACCGCCCTTTGCGGATTCCCATAATGAAGCCTGAAAACCTTTCCGCTTTCCATGTCCTTCCTGACCCTTTCCAGTCTGTCAGGGGTACCCATATCCTTCAGATATTCCGATGTGTGATATCCATACATGGATACCTCACGATAGATACGGGGGAAAATGTCTCTGCCAAAGTCAGCCTTTTTGCCTTTCTCAAGGGATTGCAATATTACAGGTGACAATATATAGGCACCGGCATTTACGAGATTATGATACCAGGTTGCTCTGTTGTGAGGCTTGGCATGAAAGGCGATTATGCGCCCGTTTGTATCGATTTCAACAAGGTCACTGTCATACGGATGATCATTGGGATGTAAGACAAGCGAACAATGGCTGTTTTTAATCCTGTGGTAACGAATGAATCTGTCAAGGTCCATATGGATCATGACATCACCATACAGGACCACGAAATCTTCAGTCAGCTGTTCCTCGATCGCTTTTATACCGCCTGTGGTGCCGAGAGGCTCGGTTTCTTCATAATAGGAGATCCGGGTGTTATGGGAATGCCCGTCACCAAAGTATTCTATTATCGGGTCTTTCAGGTAATTGACCAGGATGATAATATCCCTGATATCATGTCTTGCAAGGAGCTCAACCTGGTGACGCAATAGAGGTTTATCCCCGATGGTTATCATGGGTTTGGGAATCTCGCGGGTGAGATCTCCAAGACGTATGCCTCTGCCTCCAGCCAGTATAACAGCCTTCATTTGCATCAAACAATTATCCATGCAAAAGAAGGCTTTTTTATATAAATTATCGCAATCTCCGGCTAATAATTTATGCCATGTCAGTTAGGCATGTATTGTCCACCCTGTCAGGGATAACTTTAATATGATTTGACATGCACGCTTTTAACCGCCCTTCCCGATGGATCATTCTGATTTCTGAAGGATTCGTCCCATGCCAGTGCCTCTGCAGTGCTGCAGGCCACTGAAGGAACCGAAGGAACGCAAAGTGCGGCAGCTTCCGAGGGGAAATGCTCACTGAAAATTGTCCTGTAATAGTATTCCTCTTTATTCCTGGGAGTATTAACCGGGAAACGGAATTTTGCGTTTACAAGCATATCATCTGTGACTTCACGGGAGGTAATCTCTTTCAGGGTGTCAATCCAGCTGTACCCCACCCCGTCGGAGAATTGTTCTTTCTGTCGCCATGCCACGCTCTCCGGCAAATAATCTTCAAAAGCCTTGCGCAGAATATATTTTTCCATTTTGCCGTTTTTCGCCATTTTATCCTCCGGATTCAGGCGCATGGCAACGTCCAGGAACTCCTTGTCCAGGAACGGAACACGACCCTCAACTCCCCAGGCGGCCAGGGATTTGTTGGCCCTTAAGCAGTCGTATAAATGCAGTTTGTTCAGCTTGCGGATGGTTTCTTCATGAAATTCCCTGGCGTTGGGCGCCTTATGAAAATAGAGATAACCGCCAAATACTTCATCTGCACCTTCTCCCGAAAGGACCATTTTTACCCCCATTGATTTAATAACCCTGGCCATGAGGTACATGGGTGTAGAAGCCCTTACGGTGGTGACATCATAGGTCTCGAGGAAGTAAATCACATCACGCAGGGCATCAAGACCTTCCTGCACGGTAAAATTTATTTCGTGGTGGACGGTACCAATGTGATTTGCAACTTTTTGCGCAGCAGCAAGGTCGGGCGAACCATCAAGACCAATGGCAAAAGAATGCAACTGCGGCCACCAGGCTTCTTTCTCATCATTGGTTTCAATGCGATGGGCTGCGAATTTTTTGGCAACCGCTGAGATAATAGAACTGTCAAGCCCTCCGGACAATAAGACCCCGTAAGGCACATCTGACATCAACTGACGATGAACAGCCTGCTCCAGGGCCTGGCGCAATTCATCAATACTGCTGGCATTATCCTTAACGGAGTCAAAGGAAGACCAATCCCGTGTATACCATTTTTTCAGTTCCCCTTCCTTGCTGTAGTAATAATGTCCGGGAGGGAAAATCTCAATCTTTTTGCAAATACCTTCCAGAGCTTTTAACTCAGAGGAGAAGAAAAAATTTCCGAATGCATCCCATCCCATATACAGGGGAATTATTCCGATATGGTCACGCGCCGCCAGGTAGCAATTGTTGGTCTCGTCATAAAGAACAAATGCAAAAATACCGTTCAGATCTTCCAGGAAATCCTTTCCTTTATCCTGGTACAATGCAAGAATTACTTCACAGTCGGATTGTGTCATAAACCTGTATTTGTTTTTGTATTGGTCCCGGATATCCCTGTGATTGTATATTTCTCCATTTACACCCAGCACCAGTTTCCTGTCATTACTGAATAGGGGCTGACGACCTGATTGCGGATCGACAATTGAAAGTCTTTCATGCGCGATAATGGCTTTCTCGCCGCAATATATGCCTGACCAATCCGGTCCGCGATGCCTGACCTTTTTTGACATCTCTAAGAGCTGCGACCTGAGATCCTGTGAAGGAATTTTCAAATCAAATACGCCAACAATTCCACACATATTTTAAAATATTTATATTTTTTGTTTATATATATCAGTATTAACCATAATATTCTGCAAATTTATAAGTAAATATCAATTTATATATATAATCAGTTATAATTATATCATTATTTTACATTTATTTGTATTTTACTTACGATTTTTAATATTTTAAAGTATTTTAATTAATACTTTTAATTAAAACCAGGAATTATTATCAATAAAAAAAGCGTGAAGCCAATGCTTCACGCTTTTCCTTAAATACCTGTTATCTGAAAATTCAGCTTACTGGCATTTTAAATTCGTTCTTTGTGCTTTTGCAGCCTGCAGAAATGGACCATACATTGCATTTTTGTATGCTTCACAGGCATCCGCTGTTTGTCCCTTGCCAAACTGAGCCTGGGCGAGTTCAAAATAGAACTTGGCTTTGTCCTCGGGAGTTCCGGTTTCCAGTTCCAGTCCCTTTTTTGCATTCTCAATGGCCAAATCAAATTTTTTCTGCTTATTGTAAACGCTTGCATACTGGTAATAAACATTTTTATCAGTGCCGTATTTTGATGCAGTACCCAGCAAACTGACGGCATCAGCAAGTTTATTGCCCTGGTTGGCCTTGCCTCCGGCAATTCTGTAATAATCACGGGCAATCTTCATGGCCTGTTCAGCTTTATCCTGGTCTCCTGCTGCCTGCATCTTTTCGATATAGAGGTCAATGGATTCAGCAAATTTGGCGTTATTACTCATTCCTCTGTATATCAAAGCTTTATTATATATCGAAACCATATGCTCGGGATTGATGGCCAGCACACTGTCGAAAGTCATAATGGCTTTCTCATTTTCCTTGGCAGTCACAAAAGTGGATGCCTTGGTTGAATAGGCCTGAATCATCAGCTTCTCTGTGCCTTCTTTGGTTTGTGCATCATTGTACTTGTTGGCTACTTCCAAAGTCTTTTTGGAGGCTTTCAGCGCTCCGTCAATGTTCTTTTCAATGGTCAGCAAATCGAAAGCTTTCTGATAATAAAGGTCAGGTAATACTTTTATGGCCTTCAGTTTGATATCGGCGGCCGAATCACCTATCTGCTCACAAATCCTGATACAGTTCTCAAACGCCTCAATTGCGCCGGGATCATTGGCCTTCATCAATTCAACGCCTTCATTAAATACCTTGATCGCATCGTTTTTTTCCTGGGCAAACACGCCAAAGCACATTCCCACAAACAATACAGTTAATCCGGCAATTTTCATTTTATTATGCACTTGTTTCATACAATTCTCAAATTAAAAGGTTAATACAATCGGATTTTGTCTATTGGTCGTAAATATAAAAATTTCCTGATTGATATGATAAGAAAAACAGCTATAATACCTTTTTGTTTAAAGACCCTTACGGCACAATACCACCCTATACTCTTGTTTTTAGCATGTTCAGTACATGCCTGTCAATAGGGAAACTCAGCGCTTCCTCACTTAATCTGGCAATATCAGCCCAGCGGAAGGATTGACTTCCGTTAACGCCTGCCGGAAAATCAAATGGCTTTCCCGATATTTTAAACAAGGGCTGTTCCAACAGTCTGGCCCTGTAATAAATACTTATCAGCTGACTATCTTCAAAGAACAATGCACGCTGAAAGAAGCCGGTGGTGTAAAAATGCGAAATGATCTCAATGTTCTGTCCGAATTCTTCCCTGGCTTCACGTTTCAGACAATCTTCCGGACCTTCTCCGAAATGTAAACCTCCACCCGGAAATTTTGTCATTTCCCGATCCAGCACAAATTCATCACTCAGCAAAATCTGTGCCTTTTCATTAATGATCAGTCCGTATACCCGTATGTTAAATCGTCTTATTTCCGGTAAATCCATCACGCGTTCATTTTGCATTGAAGATATTCCAAAATTAATTCATTTTCATCGGGTTGGAACCATCTTAACTCCTTGTCCCTTCGGAACCATGTAAGCTGTCTCCGGGCATATTGCCGGGTATGTGCCTTAATCTGGTCCACGGCTTCTTCCAGGGAACCTATCCCATCAAAAAACCTGAAAAGTTCCTTATAGCCGACCGTATTCAATGCATTCAAATGCCTGAAATTTCGCAGGCCATCCGCTTCCTGCAAAAGTCCATGCGCCATCATAACATCCACACGGTTGTTAATCCTGTTGTATAGGTCCTGACGGGGTATATTCAATCCGATCTTTACTGTTGAAAAGTTTCGTTGTTTTACTTTGCCACTCAGGAAGGAAGAATAGGGTTTGCCGGTCATTTCAGCTATCTCCAGAGCTTTTAAAATACGTTTCGGATTACTCTGATCCACGATGTGGAAATAAGCAGGATCCAATTCCCTGAGCCTTGTCTGTATGCCTGCCAGTCCTATCTTCAGATATTCAGCATGAAGCTGATTCCGTATTTGCTGGCTGACGGTCGGGATATCATCAATGCCCCTGCATACCGCATCGATATACATACCGCTGCCGCCTGTCATTATCACTGCATCGAACTGCGCAAACAAGCGATCCAGCAAGGTTATTGTTTCATTCTCAAAAAAACTCGCATTGTAATAGTCGTGAATGGATTTATGCCCGATAAAATGATGCTTTGCAACTGCGAGCTGATCAGCAGATGGAACCGCCGTGCCGATGACCATCTCGCGATAGATCTGACGTGAATCCGCATTGATAATTTCGGTACCAAAATGCCTGGCCAGATGAATGGCAAGATCCGTTTTCCCTACAGCTGTAGGTCCGGCGATAATAATCAGGTGTTTGGAATTCATGGTATCACTACCGTGTCTGCAGGATCTCTAACCGGCCTGGTGCTGCTTTCTCAGCAGGATCACCATAAATACCAGTCCGATTAAAAAGAAAACCGTTATGGCAAGAACAGAATACCGCATACTGCCAGTTAAGGCTTCAATGATGCCAAAGCTGAAGGTCCCGCCAACCATGGCAAATTTTTCCATAACATCATAAAAACTAAAAAACGAAGTATGATCACGGGTTTCCGGAAGCATTTTTGAATACGTTGATCGGGCCAGTGCCTGTGTGCCGCCCATAACAACACCGACAAAACAGGCTACTATGATAAAACCCGTGGCTGAGTTCACAAAATAGACAGCCATGATGACAAAAATCCAGATCACTATGGATATAATCAGGCTCCTGATATTTCCAAATCTCCCGGATAACCGGGCAAAAAGCCAGGCACCGAACATGCCGATAAGCTGGATCAGTAAGATTGTGGCAATCAGGATACTGTCGCTCAATTGCAGCTCCTTGGTGGCAAAGGTTGCAGCCATTGACATTACAGTAAGTACGCCCATGGTCATAAAGAAAAATCCAATCAGATAAATCTTCAGCTGGTTCATCCTGCGGACCTGGTTAAAAACGGTCCGGAGTTCCTGGTAACCCCGCATAATAACGCGTTCCCCCTTTACCCTTTTGCCGAAAGTGTATTTGGGCAACCGGTTGAAGGTGATCTGTGAAAATCCGATCCACCAGAGAAATACAGTAAGAAAGGCCAGTCTTGGAGCAAAACTATCATCCGTAATTCCGAAAACGCCGGGAAACATAACGAACACCAGGTTAAACACCAGCAAAACAACACCTCCCAGGTATCCCATGGAATATCCCCGGGCGCTGATCTTATCCTGGTCAGCCGGCTCCGCGATTACAGGAAGAAATGAATTGTAGAACACCAGGCTTCCGCCATAACCGATAGTAGCAAAGACAAAGGCGATCAGACCCAGTTCAACCGTATTCTTATTAAAGAAAAACAACATCCCGCATGAAATGGCGCCAATCCAGGTAAATACTTTCATGAATGCTTTTCTGCGGCCTGTATAATCTGCTATTGAGGAAAACAAGGGAGAAAAAATGGCCACCACAAAATAGGATAAAGCAATCGCCCAGGCATAGAGTACCGTATTGATGGCTTCGATCCCGAAGAAATTAACGGTGAAATCTTCGCCATTTCGGGTAACAGCATTATAATATATAGGAAAGATGGTTGATCCGATGGTTAACTGGTATACGGAGTTTGACCAGTCATACATCACCCATCCCCTGATGGTTTTCTTGTCACCTTTGGGTATGGGCCGGAAGTCGGAAAGTCTTTTCAAAGCAGCGTGGTGGTTATGTCAATACCTGTACTAATATACAAAAACTTTGACAATTACAGGAAGGTCAGATATCTTTTGTCATTCTGATAAGATTCAGCGCTGATCCTGCCCTGAACCATCCAATCTGATTATCATTATAAGTATGGTTGGCTATTATCTCATCAATGGTTCCGTCTTTATGATGAAGTTTGATTATCAGGGGCTGATTGGCTGCAAAGGTATTCAGTCCAATAATGTCAATCAGGTCATCCTCCTGGGCCTTTTCATAATCTGCCTTATCCGCGAAAGTCAATGCCAGCATTCCCTGCTTTTTCAGGTTGGCTTCATGAATACGTGCAAAGGAACGCACCAGGATGGCTTTAACCCCAAGATGCCTTGGTTCCATGGCGGCATGCTCGCGTGATGAGCCTTCTCCATAGTTTTCATCACCCACCACAAGACTTCCGATACCATTTGATTTGTAGTACCTGGCCACCTTGGGGACTTCGCTGTAGTCACCGGAAAGCTGATTTTTAACTGAATTGGTTTTATCGTTAAAATAATTCACAGCGCCTATCAGCATATTGTTGGATATGTTATCAAGATGTCCGCGGTATTTGAGCCAGGGACCAGCCATTGAAATATGGTCGGTTGTGCATTTTCCGCGGGCCTTGATCAGCAATCGCAGACACGTATAATCATTGCCGTCCCAGGGTTCAAATGGTTCCAATAATTGCAGCCGCTCACTGCCCTCTTTAATGATCACCTGTATCCTGCTTCCATCTTCAGCCGGGGCTTGAAATCCCTTGTCCTTTACTTCAAAACCATCGGGAGGCATTTCCATACCCTGAGGTTCATCAAGTTTCACCGGGTTTCCGTTTTCATTCACCAAGCTGTCCGTCAGGGGATTGAATGTCAAAGAACCTGCGATAGTATAAGCCGTGACAATTTCAGGCGAAGCGACAAACCCATGGGTATTGGGATTTCCGTCTGACCGTTTGGCAAAGTTCCTGTTGAAGGATGTCATGATGGAGTTCTTTTCCTGCTTATCAGCGCCCTGTCGCGCCCATTGACCAATACATGGACCGCACGCATTGGCAAGCACTGTTCCCCCGATTTTTGTAAAAGCATCCAGCAGGCCATCCCGTTCTGCAGTAAAACGAACCTGTTCTGAACCCGGCGTGATTGTAAATGCCGATTTGGCTTTCAGGTTTTTATTCAACGCCTGTTTTGCTACCGATGCTGCCCTTGTCAGATCCTCATAGGAAGAATTGGTGCAGGAGCCGATCAATCCGACTTCCAGCTTTTCAGGCCATCCCTTTTCCTTTACCAGCGCTGCAAACCGTGAAACAGGCGTAGCCAAATCCGGTGTAAAAGGTCCGTTGATATGGGGTTCCAGTTCGGACAGGTTGATTTCAATCAAATCATCGAAGAACTTTCGGGGATCATGATATACTTCCTCATCCGCCACAAGATTCATTTTGATCCCGTTTGCCAGGTCAGCAACCACAGCTCTTCCGGTTCCCCTCAGGTAACTGTCCATTTTTCCGTCATACCCGAAAACAGAAGTTGTTGCTCCAATCTCAGCGCCCATATTGCATATCGTTCCTTTACCGGTACAAGAGATACTCTCTGCTCCTTCACCAAAGTATTCTAGCATGCAACCGGTTCCTCCCTTGACTGTAAGTATACCCGCAACTTTCAGTATCACATCTTTGGCAGATGCCCAACCGCTCAACTTTCCGGTTAATTTTACGCCAATTAACCTGGGAAATCTGAGCTCCCAGGGAAGTCCTGCCATGACATCGCAGGCATCAGCGCCACCGACGCCGATGGCAATCATGCCAAGGCCGCCTGCATTAACGGTATGGGAATCGGTACCGATCATCATGCCCCCGGGGAAAGCATAATTTTCAAGAATCACCTGGTGAATTATACCTGCCCCCGGCTTCCAGAAGCCAATACCGTATTTATCCGAGACTGAAGCCAGAAAATCGTACACCTCGCTATTGCTGACCCGGGCAGCTGCCAGATCTGCAAATGCTCCGTCCCTGGCCATAATCAGGTGATCACAATGCACAGTGGAAGGCACAGCAACTTTTTTCCGGCCTGCCTGCATAAATTGCAGCAAAGCCATCTGGGCTGTTGCATCCTGCATGGCCACCCGGTCAGGTAGAAAATTGACATAGTCCTGACCTCGTTGATAAACAAATTTCGCGGTTCCTTCTTCAAGATGGGCGTAAAGAATCTTTTCAGTAAGTGAAAGGGGACGGCCGATGAGCTTTCTTGCAGACTCAATCCTCGCACCGAAATTTCCATAGACACGCTGAATCAAATCCTGATCAAATACCATGACGTATATTATTTATAATGCAAATTAACAGTTTCCCTGATTATTAATGAACACAATTCTCACTAAAATGATCAAAGGGATGGTAAAATCTTCAGCTCATCCAACAATACAGAATCAACGACTGTTGAATCAGGCGCGGCAAATACCAGAGCAGCCGGACCGGATAACAGGACCGCCGGGACTATTCCTGTAGTATCTTCAGGAGCAATAAATTCTTTCTTTACCATTAGCTCTTTAAGCCGGTCGAAATAGTTCCCGAAAAAAGGTTTTAATACACCATTGGTTGTAAAAGAATACTTGTACCACTTGGGTTGGGGAACAATACTGGCCAGGTAAACACTTTCAGGAAGGCTAAGTTCGGCAGGGGATTTCTTAAAATAGAACCGGCTGGCCTGGTTGATACCATAAATACCGGGTCCCCACTCGATGATGTTAAGATATACTTCGTACATCCGCTGTTTTGACACCAGGTTTTTGCTTTCGATAAGCCAAACTATGATGGCTTCCTCAATCTTGCGGGCAAGTGTTTTATTGCGGGTGAGAAAAACATTCTTAACCAGTTGCATGGAAATGGTGCTTCCTCCCCTTGCAAATCTCCCTTTTTTGATGTTAATCGCGATGGATTCCCTGAATGCATTCGGATTAAATCCATTGTGATAAAAGAAACTGCCATCTTCGGAAGTCATGACCGCTGCCCGCAGGAAAGGAGAAATTTGTTCCAGTGGTGTGAAATCAGGATTTTCAGGACCTACGATAAAAGAAGCAGCAAGCCGGCCACGCTCGTATACCTTATGACGGAAACCGGAATTCAACATTCTGTAATCATCAACTCCATAACCTGCAATGGTCAAATCGTCTGACCAAAGCTTTGTTTCAAAATACAAACTGTCAGGCTGCGCAAGATTCACTCCGAAATCCAGAAAATGGTGAAGTTTGCCTTTTGCCTGAAATCCAATAAGACTGGTGAACATTCCCCGGGGCAGAGATCCGAAAAAATCATCCGCTTCCCAGATCTCGGGAAGAAGTCGGAATGACAGGGTCGGACCATTTTCAAGATCCACCCTGAGATAAGGTGACAGGGTTATTGTATTCAGGTCAGCCCGGGTTGCACTGTCGAGTTCCACATGATGAGGACCTAAACCAACGAAAAAGGATGATGTAAAATGGTCAATCCTGATATCATCCGTAGCAAGCCGTTCTCCATTCAATACAAACCCGGCAAAACTGAAAGACCCTTTGAAATTAATGAGATGCCGGTGGCGATCATCCAGATTGATCATGAAGCCAAGAGAATCAAAACCAGTTGATACGCCGTACTTTTCCTGCAACAGAGGTATGGGAAACAGGCTGGTGTCCGATTTGACCATATGAAATTCAATAACCGATGATGCCTTATCAAATCGGCCATCTACAGGGACTTCCACACGTGAATTGCCTCCTGCAAATACCAGGTTTGCGGTTAGCTTTCCATGATTTAACACCAATCCATGAATACCTATCAGGGTTGGATCGGTACTGGACGAAATTCTCACCTGTACCCTGTTAATGCGTGTTCTGGCGGGTGTATAGCTGAATAATCTGCGAATGTACCTGTAGGCTATTTCAGAAAGATCTTTGCTTTTTATTTGATCCAGCATTCCACCTGAATCATCCTTTTTTGCCCTGGCTTTTTCAATGGTTTTCTTCTCTGTATGATAACGGATGGACACTGATCTGCAGGCAAATTCGCGTATTCTGATTTTTTTTACCAGAAGGGGTATAATCCTTACTTTTACAGAAACAGAATCCATGAAAAGTTCATTCCCACCCTTCCTGCTCTGGATGTATATACCTTTAACAAAAACGGTATTCAGACCTTTGAACCTTGCGCCGTCCCAATGCGCTGAATACTGGTGACTCCTCACTCTGGTATTGACCGAATCGATCGCTTTACGCAAAATGAAGCCCCTGATGGCAAAAGATACCGCCAGTAATAATAAAATAAGCAAAAGAACCAAAACGAGATAAAGCTTTGGCTTTGGTATTTGTTTAATATCCATCCTATTCTTAAACTGCGAAATTAAACAATAAAAATTCAACCGGCATGGTATTTGTAAATAACGAATTGGTACCTTATCATGAAACTTTGAAAGGATACACTCGTAAACGAAAAAGCATAATAAAGAAAAGTGAATTTTTTTGTGAAGAATTTATCCATTTCCCTGAAATCCTCATTGATTCTGGCGCTGTTGCTGGTAATCTCTCTTACCTTTTCCCAAACCACAGATGATTTAAAAATCAGGGAGGCTATCGCCCGCAACAAGGTGAAAAGTCAGATCAACTGGGATTATAAGTACGTCAAAGATAAACCCGAAAAGACTGGAGTGAAAACTTCTGTTACCCTGTATTCGGTGAACGGTGATGTATTGCAGGTAAACGCATTAAATCCGAAGGGTGCCGTTTTGCACACCGAAAAATATACTTACGATTCGAAGGGGAATAAAACTGCATACAATCGGACATCAGGTGAAAATTCCTACCAGAAAACATACATCTATAACGAAAAGAATCAATTAATCGAAGAAAACGGTTTTGATGGTGTAGAGAATTTCAGGAATTTATATACCTACAACGCAAAAGGCGAAATGTCCGAGATCAGGTATATGAAAAAAACGGTCCTTCAGGAAAAGAGGGTGTTTGTGAAAGATAATACTTCCACCCAGGTCTCAGTCTACAATTCAGCAGGAGCTTTGACTTCCAGATTGGTTTTGAAATACGACAGCAAGGAAAACCTGGTGGAGGAAGCCGTTTATGGTATGAATCAAAGCGCGCTCGAGAAGAAAACATACCATTATGATGACAAAAGAAATCTGAAGGAAGAGGCCAGGTATAAACTGGATAAGATTGCGCTTAAAACAACCTATAATTACAATGCTTCCGGTGCATTGCTGGAAATTCAGGAAGAAGCACCCGGGGTACCCCGGTATATTAAGAAGAGTCTTGCCTATGACACAAAAGGCAATCTGCTTGAGATCAAATGGCGACGCAAAGGTACCGAGGAATTCAACAGTATTACTTACCAGTATGACGACCAGGGATTATGCATATCTGCAGATACCTATTATCCGGCAACCAAATACAGGGTATTAACGAAGCATACCTACGAATACTATTAATATACAACCTCTACAACCTTTACAACCTTTACAACCTTTACAACCTTTACAACTCTTATAACTTTAATTACCTTTGCCCCTTCAATCGAATACCATTTCCGCATGCTGCTGAAAATACATCCCGAAACTCCGGGACTGAGGCAAGTTCAAAAAGCCGTTGAGATATTACAGGATGAAGGTGTAATTATTTTTCCAACGGATACGGTATATGGCCTGGGATGCGATGTTTTTTGCCATAAGGCGGTAGAACGTGTGGCCAGGCTGAAGGGTATCAACCTGGAAAAGGCCAACTTCTCATTTATATGTCATAGTCTCAGTCAGTTAACTGATTATGCCAAACATGTTAATAATCCCACTTTCAAACTGTTGAAACAGTATCTGCCTGGTCCGTACACCTTTATTCTTGAGGCGAGCAGCAACGTGCCCCGGATATTCCGGACCCGAAAGAAGACCATTGGTATCAGGATTCCGGATAATAAAATCATTCTCGAAATTACACGAAGCCTGGGCAATGCGATATTAACCACATCCATTCATGACGAGGACGAATTGCTCGACTATACAACGGATCCCGAATTGATCCATGATCATTATAAAAACCAGGTTGATGCAGTAATCCACGGAGGATATGGAAACAATGTGCCTTCAACTGTAATCGATTGCACCGGTCCTGTCCCCCATGTCGTCCGCTATGGAATAGGCGAGGTCAACTTTTAGAACCCTGCATTTTATTTTAATGTTCCTGTAAAAAGGCTCCCTGCTCAGTAACATACCAGCACGGAATAGCCATTTGCTCAACTGATTTCTTCCATCTCAAAGCCTGAAACCGGGTTACTGATGAATCAAGAACAAGAAGATCCATATCAAACAGTTCCGTAATTGTTTCCAGGTCAGGTTTCACCTTGCCCGATACAATCACCAGGTCAACTTTCAGCCTGGCCGTTGAGTGATAGACTGCAAAACGGTCATCCTTAAGGACAGCCATCCGCTGTCCGTCGAACTCCAGTATCAGGTTGTTGCCCATCCAAGGAAATATACCAACTGAATGTTCTGAACCGGAAATTTTGTCCCTGACTTTTTCCGAATCTGACAGGAAGAGCAGATGATCAGACACACCATGTTCAATCCAGAAATCAGACAATGCATATTGCACGGCATTATCCTGCTGTGAAACTGCCGAATCGCTCCAGATTACTCCTGAATTGCCCGATATAAAGCTCATAGAGGATATACCTTTCAGATTGCTGACAAGAAAGATCTTCTGATCAGCTATATCCATCTGATGGGAAATGCTTATCAGCTGAACAACCAGGATCAGTGAAAGAGATATCAACAGCAGCATGTGATTCCGGTAAAGGAAAAAGAGGGCAAGGAAAAGTGTCAGTAAAAACAGAATTGCAGACTGGCTCACACTGATATGAATGTTTTCCAGAAGTGCGGCCGGCAGCATTTCCGTGAAAGCAACCGCACCGTAAAGACCTCCCAGTAAAACAGCAAGGATTTTTCCCACAATCAGTGCCAAAGGATGGATTGCTGAAACAATCAGAAAGACAGCGGCAAAGATGATAATAAGGGATACCCATGGAATTACATAGAGATTGGTCAGCCAGAAATAAACCGGAAACTGGTGAAAGTAATACAGTGTAAATGGAAGTGTAGACAACTGGGCCGAGCAGGAAACCGTGAACAAACGCCAGATTCTGTCGGCCAGTTTATTCTTAAAAAACAAGAACCGGTAAATGATGGGATGATAAACCAGAATCCCGAGTACGGCTGAAAACGACAGTTGAAAACTGACATCTGCAAGCAATGCAGGTGAGAATGCCAATAGGAAAAAGGCAGAAGCAAAAAGAATATTATAGGTATTGATATGACGTTTAAGAAGGTTCCCGGTCAGAACAAAACTTATCATAACCGCAGCCCTGGTCACGGAAGGAGAAAGACCGGTGACAAATGCGAATAGCCAGACAAAAAGAATAATGATCACGGTTTTGAATACCTTTCCCGCAACAGAACGATCAAAAATCAGGAGCACATATCCCAGCGCCATGGCAATAATGGCTACATTAAAACCTGATAAAGCCATCACATGCATGACTCCGGCCCGGGAAAATGCTTGTTTTGTGCTGGCCTCCAGATCGTTGCGGTAACCGAGTGTCAATGCTGCCAGGATACTGTGCAGCGTATTATTCAGACCTATTGTCTGATAAGCCCTCAGGAGGTTGCCCTGAATGAGGCATGAAATTGACTTTATTGATTTTCCACCTGAATACGTCGATAATCTCCAGTCACCTGATTTCAGGTATGTTTGCCTGTAAATATTTCTTACGGCCATGTATCTGCGATAATCAAATTCACCCGGGTTACCCGGTGGTGAAATGTTACTGATACGGAATTTTGACATCAGCCAGTCGCCAGGCTTAAGTGCCGTTGAAGCTGAATCTCTCTCAATATAAATCATGATTTTCTGGTTTTCAGGATACCAGTCTCCTTTAAGAATGTTCCATTTGATCCGGGCTGTGGCTTTCACGGTCTTTGCCTTGATCTCGGGTGAATCGACGATCTGAAGGATATATATTCCGAGGGTTTCAGCTTTGCTGCCTTCCCGGTCGGCATATTGATTCCTGATATCCATATTAACATAGCCTGCTATGAATAAGATCAGAGCGGATAACAAACCTGAAAGCCAGTCCGTTTGGAAGTTTTTACCGTAACCAATTATTAGTATAAGAATTGAAATCAGAACTGCAAGCGTTGCAAACAGCAAAGGGAATGAAATCATGCTGAATCCACGGAAAAAATTTGCAGTAAGAATTCCGGCTGCAAGGAAGAAAAGAAGACGGGCAAAGGGACTTTTTCTAAATATTGGCAATAACTGCATGCAACAGATGATTAATTGCAAACAAAAATGTACCGAAAATTAGCCAATTTTTTAATACTATTATACCTTACAAGGGCTTAATTATAATTAACCGATAAGGTTTTTAACGAATTAAATTTCTAAATTTGCGATCGTGGTCAGACAAATGAAAAATAAAATATCTTAAATACATTGATTATGGTTGATCTTAAAACAAAGTATCTTGGAATAGAATTAAAAAACCCTGTTATTCTTGGCGCGAGCAATCTTGTCACTAAAATTGACAATATTAAGAGGGCTGAACAGGCAGGTGCCGCCGCAGTTGTTTACAAATCTCTTTTTGAAGAGCAAATTCAGCTTGAGTCCGCACAGATGGACGATGAGCTGGAAGAATACAATGAACGCAATGCTGAGATGGTCAAGTTGTTTCCAACCATTGAACATGCCGGACCGGAAGAGCATTTGCTTAACCTCCGCAAAGTAAAAGAGAGTGTTAAGATCCCGGTGATTGCAAGTCTGAATGCTATTTACACCGAGTCATGGGTTGAATACGCCGTTTTACTGGAAAAAACCGGTGTGGATGCACTTGAATTCAATTTCTATTTTATTCCCAGAGACACCCTGACCGATGGTCGCGACGTCAAAGAGCAGCAGCTGGAGGTTCTCAAAGCGGTTAAATCCAAGGTTAAACTGCCCATCAGCGTAAAAATGAGCCCGTTTTATGCAAATCCTTTGAATGTTGTATCCCAGATGGATAAATTGGGTGTAAACGGATTTGTTTTGTTCAACAGGCTTTTCCAACCTGATATTGATATTAACAAGGAGGAGCACTTTTCGCCCTTCAATTTAAGTAACCCGGAAGACAACAAACTCAGTCTGCGTTTTGCCGGACTGCTTTATGGCACGATCTCCGGATCAATTTGCAGCAGCACAGGTATATACAGTGGCGCTGATGTGGCTAAGATGATACTTGCCGGCGCTGATTGTGTGCAGGTTGTCAGTACAGTTTATAAAAATAAAGTTGAATACATTGCCACCATGCTGAAAGATCTGCAAACCTGGATGGAATCGAAGAACTATAATAAACTGAGCGATTTCAAAGGCAAACTCTCCAATAAAAAGACCAATGATCCTTTTGTTTACAAAAGGGCACAATACATAGATCTGTTGCTCAAATCAGATCAGATATTCAAAAAGCATCCTATCATGTAATGCATAAAAACCCTGCCTTTTCGGCGGGGTTTTTACTTTAAAAATCTTGTTTTATAAGGCACATCCACCCTGAGTTTGGTAATATCGTTCAATCTACCTTTTAACAACTTCTTTCTCAGTGGATTAATTCTGTCTACGAACATAATGCCATCCAGGTGGTCGTATTCATGTTGAATTACACGTGCTTTCAGTCCTACATATTCTTCTTCCAAGTAATTCCAATTCTCATCATAATAAGTGATTCTCACCTTATTGTGACGATCAACATCTTCCCTGAGTTTAGGCAGACTCAAACAACCTTCGTTCATCACAATGGTTTCTTCGCCAATTACCTGAAGCTTCGGATTGATAAACGCTTTCTTAAAATCCTTTAATTCGGGATCTTCATCAGCCAGGGAAGTGGCATCCACCACGAAAATCCTGATTGATTTGCCGATTTGCGGAGCTGCAAGTCCCATCCCATCAGATTTATACATGGTATCAAACATATCCGAAATAAGTGACTTCAGATTCGGATAATCCGCGTCTATTTCTTTCGCTACCTGTCGCAGGATTGGGGAACCATATACCACAATTGGATAGATCATGGATAGTTAAAAATTAGAGGTTGTAGGTTTTATGTTGTTATCCCTGTATTCCATGAAGGATTGAAGAATGATGGTTGCGCTCACTGCATCGATCAGCGCTTTGTTTTGCCTGTCTTTCTTTTTAACACCTCCTAAGATCATGGCCTGTTGTGCAATTTTTGATGTAAACCGCTCGTCCATGAGATACACTTCTTTTTCCGGAAACGTTCTTTTCAGCAACGCAATAAACGGATCAATGTATTTAACAGCTTCGGATGGAGAATTGTTCATTTGTTTCGGGTATCCTACAACAAAAGAATCAACCCTTTCCTTTACCGAATAGGCTAAAAGAAAGGGAATCACCTCCGATGAGGGAACCGTGGTTATGCTGTTGGCAATTATCTGCATCGGATCTGTGGCAGCAATTCCTGTTCGTTTACGGCCATAATCTATGGCAACAATTCTTCCCATTCAGGTCTGGTATTGGTATTAAAACGTGTAGAGACGGGTTTGAAACCCGTCTCTACGTTTTAATTTTGCATTATGATTATTTAACCTGCCCCGAATAATCCATGGCAGCCATTCTCTTGTAACTGTTGTAACGCCATAAGGCGTTTTCTTCCGCGGCTTTGAAGAGTTCGGCAGCATCTTTCGGAAATGCTTTTTTGAGAGAAGTATAACGAACCTCGCCATTCAGGAACTCCTGGAATTTGCTCCAGTCAGGTTCTTTGGAATCCAGTTCAAAGGGATTCTTACCTTCTTTTTCCAAAAGCGGATTATATCTGTAAAGATGCCAGTAGCCAGCCTCAACAGCCAGTTTCTGCTCTTCCTGTGATTTGTCCATGCCCAGTCGTAAACCATGATTGATGCAAGGTGAATAGGCAATGATCAGTGAGGGTCCCGGATAGGCTTCAGCTTCGCGAAGGGCTTTCAGATATTGATTCTGACTTGCACCCATAGCAACCTGGGCTACATAAACGTAACCATAGGTCATGGCCATCGCCCCGAGGTCCTTCTTACGTACCCGTTTACCTGCTGCGGCAAATTTAGCGACGGCACCAATCGGTGTGGATTTGGATGCCTGTCCGCCAGTATTGGAGTACACTTCTGTATCCAAAACCAAAACATTGACGTTCTCGCCGGATGCCATTACATGATCCAGTCCACCGTAACCAATATCATAGGCCCATCCGTCGCCACCGAAAATCCAAACTGATTTCTTGATCAGATATTGCTGTAAATCAAGAATTTCCTTGGCAACCGGATTCTTTTCTCCGGACAATGCGTCAACAACCTTTTGGGACGCTACCTTTGAAGCACGGGCATCATTCCTGGATTCAAGCCATTCCTTAAAAGCTTCGATGGATTTATCGGATAATCCCGGATTGGACTGCAGACAATCGTTCATCTTACGTACAATCCTGGATCTCAATTTTTCAGCACCCAGGGCAATACCAAGTCCATATTCGGCATTATCTTCGAAAAGCGAATTGGCCCAGGCCGGTCCCTTCCCTTCTTGGTTGGTACAATAAGGAGTCGAAGGAGCCGAACCACCGTAAATCGAGGAACAACCTGTAGCATTGGCAACCATCATCCGGTCACCGAAAAGTTGCGTAACCAGCTTGATATAGGGTGTTTCACCGCAGCCGCCACAGGCGCCTGAGAATTGAAATAAAGGTTGTGCGAACTGGCTGTTCTTCACTGATTTATCAACTTCCACCAGATGGTCCTTATTGGTAACCTTTTCAGCCATATATTCCCAACGCCCGATTTCTGAGCTCTGTGTACCTAGGTGCTTCATTACCAGTGCTTTCTCCTTTGAAGGGCAAACATCGGCACATACCCCACAACCTGTACAATCAAGCGGGCTTACCTGTATCCGGTATTGAAGAGCTTCAAATCCCTTGCCGGTTGCCTTCAGGGTAAATGTATCGGCAGGCATACCTTTTACTTCTTTTTCATCGAGGAGGAAAGGCCGTATGGAAGCGTGCGGACAAACAAAAGCACACTGGTTGCACTGTATGCAATTGGCCGGTATCCATTCCGGAACATTCACGGCAATTCCGCGTTTTTCATAAACTGTGGTTCCTGCCGGAAATGTACCATCTTCGCGACCTGTAAACGCGCTGACTTTAAGGTCATCTCCCCTCATACCATTGATGGGTTCAACAACCTGCTTGATAAAATCAGGAATATTGCGGGTGTCTTTTTTTGCCTTTATTTCAATATTTGCCCATTCTTTCGGCACTTCAACCCGGGTGACATCACTGCCGCGATCAATGGAAGCTATGTTCATATTAACGATCTCTTCGCCTTTGCGGCTAAAGGTCTTGATAACAGCCTTCTTCATCTGTGACGTGGAGTCCTCGAACGGGATAACGTTGGCAATCTTGAAAAAGGCCGACTGCATAATGGTGTTGGTGCGGTTGCCCAGTCCGATTTCCTCCGCAATCAAAGTGGCATTGATAATGAAGAAATTGATCTCTTTCTCAGCCATTACCTTTTTAATGTTGTCCGGTAGCCTCTTCTTGGTTTCTTCCGCGCTCCAAATGCTGTTCAGCAGGAAAGTTCCGCCCTTTTTAATCCCCTTCAGCATATCATATTTATCGAGATAGGAAGGCACATGACAGGCAACAAAATCAGGTGTGTTAACGAGATAGGGCGAACGGATGGGTTTGTCCCCAAACCGCAGGTGAGACACCGTAATACCGCCGGATTTTTTGGAATCATAGGCAAAGTAAGCCTGCGCATACTTATTGGTTGAGTCGCCGATGATCTTAATGGAATTCTTATTGGCACCAACTGTACCATCGGAACCCAGGCCATAGAATTTGGCTTCAAAAGTGCCCTTCTGAGAAATGCTGATTTCAGGCTTGACAGGAAGGGAAAGATGGGTTACGTCGTCATCGATACCGACTGTGAAGTGTAATTTTGGTTCTTTTGACGCCATGTTTTCAAACACGCTGACAAGCTGCACCGGAGTGGTATCTTTTGAACTGAGTCCGTATCTTCCTCCCAGGATCAAGGGAGCATTGGCTTTTCCGTAGAACACCTCCTTAACATCAAGATATAAAGGCTCTCCGTTGGCACCGGGTTCTTTGGTCCTGTCAAGCACCGTTATTTTCTTTACGGATTTCGGGATCACCTTCAGGAAATGTTTCGCTGAAAACGGGCGGTACAAGTGAACAACAACCACACCCAGCTTATCACCTTTTTCATTCAGGAAATCTGCTACCTCACGTGCTGTTTCCGTAACAGAACCCATGGCAATCACAATATTTTCGGCATCGGGAGCTCCAAAATACTGGAAAGGAGCGTAATCACGACCGGTGAGTTTTGACATTTCCTTCATATAGTGTTCCACCATATCAGGAATTTTGTCGTAGAAAGGATTTGCTGCTTCCCGGCTCTGGAAATAAATGTCAGGATTCTGCGCTGTACCGCGTGTTACAGGATGGCTGGGATTCAGAGCTCTGTCTCTGAATTCCTGCAAAGCTTTATAATCGATAAGTTTAGCCAGATCATCCATTTCGAGAACCTCAATTTTCTGGATCTCAGCTGAAGTTCTGAATCCGTCGAAGAAATGAAGGAAGGGTACCCTGCTCTTAATGGCAGTAAGATGCGCTACTCCGGCAAGATCCATGATTTCCTGCACACTGCCGGTAGCCAGCATGGCAAAACCAGTTTGCCGGGCACTCATCACGTCACTGTGATCACCAAATATGGACAGGGCCTGGGCGGCCAGACTACGCGCTGAAACATGAAAAACAGCCGGAAGCAATTCGCCGGATATTTTGTACATGTTGGGAATCATCAACAACAGGCCTTGAGAAGCTGTATAGGTTGTAGCAAGGGAACCCGACTGGAGAGCACCGTGTAAAGCTCCTGCTGCACCTGCTTCAGATTGCATTTCAACTAACCTGACCTCTTCTCCGAAAATATTCTTCTTTCCGTTTGCTGCCCATTCATCAACATACTCGGCCATGGTTGAAGACGGGGTAATGGGGTAAATAGCTGCAACTTCACTGAACATATAGGCAATATGTGCGGCAGCGTAGTTACCGTCACAAGTTACAAAATTTTTCTTAGTGCTCATCTTAACTCGCTTATAATTAGTATATTATATGGATATTTTAAAATAAAAGACAAAAATACAATAAATCAGCTACATTCTGCTATTCTTTTCACACTGGTGATATTATTTGGTTTCATTTTAAATAGGAAATGAAAAGTACCTGCTGAGTGTGGTTTGCAGACAAAAGCGCAGTTTATGAAACAAGCTGAGCGTAGCTTATAACTACGCTCATGGCTAATATTTCCCAATAGTGACATATGAAAACAAAGACTATTCCCCATTCATCGAAATCAGGAATTCTTCATTGGAATCGGTCTTGGCCAGCCGTTCACGCAGAAACTCCATGGCTTCTATTGAATTCATGTCGGTGAGGTATTTCCTGAGCACCCATATTTTATTCAGGAAGTTCTTATCAAGCAGCAGATCTTCGCGACGTGTGCTTGATGCGGTAATATCGATGGAAGGATATATCCTGCGGTTGGAAAGTTTGCGGTCAAGCTGCAGCTCCATATTACCGGTACCCTTGAATTCCTCAAAAATCACATCGTCCATTTTCGATCCGGTATCGGTAAGCGCTGTGGCAATAATGGTGAGGGATCCGCCATTTTCGATATTGCGGGCAGCACCAAAAAAGCGTTTAGGTTTCTGCAATGCATTGGAATCAACACCACCGGAAAGAACCTTACCCGAAGCAGGGGCGATGGTATTGAATGCCCTGGCAAGGCGCGTAATGGAATCAAGCAGGATCACCACATCATGTCCGCATTCAACCAATCTTTTGGCTTTCTCAATCACAATATTGGCAACACGCACGTGTCTTTCCGCAGGCTCGTCAAACGTAGAAGAAACCACTTCTCCCTTTACATTGCGGGCCATTTCAGTTACTTCTTCAGGCCGTTCATCAATAAGCAGGATGATCAGATAAGCTTCAGGGTGATTGGATGCTATTGCATTGGCAATGTCCTGCAGAAGAATAGTTTTACCTGTTTTCGGCTGTGCAACAATCAAACCCCGTTGACCTTTGCCGATAGGAGAAAACATATCAACCACCCGGGCTGACATATTGGACTTTTCACCCGGTTTTACCAACGTGAATTTTTCGTTCGGGAAAAGCGGAGTAAGGTAATCAAAGGGAACGCGATCGCGTATAAATTCCGGATTACGTCCGTTGATTTCTATAACTTTGATCAGCGGGAAATATTTTTCACCCTCTTTGGGAGGTCTGATGGTACCTGTAACGGTATCACCGGTTTTTAAGCCGAAAAGCTTGATTTGCGATTGGGAAACATAGATATCATCCGGTGAATTCAGATAATTATAGTCCGATGATCTTAAAAAACCATATCCATCGGGCATGATTTCCAGAACACCCTGGCAGGTAATTATCCCATCGAATTCTGTAGGTTTATCCTGGTTGGATTTTCTTTCGAAAGGCATTCTTTGCGGAGGTTCCTGTCTGGGCTTTGATTCTGTCGTTGGCACAGCGACGTTTTCCGTCTCTGTTTCAAGGCCGGCAATCAAATTTTCTTCCAGATCGGTTTCAGGAACTATCAAATCTTCAAATTCAGTGTTTTTTAAAGGTCTGTCTTCGTCATTGATTACCGGAGGCTTTTCAAAAATGTCCTCCCTGGGCTTTGCATTTTCGCCGTGGTACCTGACAAATTCCTTTCTCTTTCTAAAATCGCCATGCGGCCGGTTGTTGTCGTATGGCCGTTTGAAAAATCCGCCCTTTTGCCTGTCCCTGTTATTGGATGATGCAAAATCATCAGGCCGGGATTCCGGAATCCTGACTTCAGGCACGATATCTGATTTTGGCTCGGCCGGAACATCTGAAATGGAATCAAATTTTGCTTCACCTGCCAGGTCAGGTTTGTCATCTTCTATGCGCCGTGGCCGGCGACCTCTTCTTTTGTGATTGGGATTAAAGGGCATCTCAGGTCTTCCTTCTGTCTTTTTGGACTCGGTAGCACGAACGGCCTGCTGGTCAAGAATCTTATAAATCAGATCTTGCTTCCTGAGAATATCAGCCTTTTTTACATCCAATTCCTTGGCAATCTCTTTGAGTTCAGGGAGTAGCTTCTTATTAAGCTCTAAAATATCATACATACTATTTGGAGAAATTAATTATAAAGAATATTTGTTGCATTAAACCAGCTATTACGCATACAGGGTATACAAAATACCTCAGAAACTATGGAATCAGGATCAATAATAGATAGATGGAATTTTTAGGGAATTCTCCTGCAATAATACGTAAATCCTAATTAATACCAAAGCAAATGATATTTTTTTTTCCTTGAACAAGTAATAATAAAATTGCTTAACTTTATTTAGCTTGTGCTGTGTGAAGGTTTGAGGCTGTTTTGGATTATAATATATTCATTATCTTATGTATATAAATTCAAAACGGTTCATCTCATTTGCAGAGGATTGTTATTGTATGCTCCTTTGTTTGTCCCTACGCCCGAATCCGATATATAATCCCTATCGTTATGAGACAATTGAAGATTGTCAAACAAGTGACGAATCGTGAAACACCATCACTTGATAAATACTTGCATGAGATTGGAAAGGTTGAGATGATTTCTTCGGAAGAAGAGGTAGAACTTGCGAAAAGGATAAGAAATGGTGATGAAAAAGCACTCGACAAGCTGATAAAAGCCAATCTCCGTTTTGTAGTATCTGTTTCAAAACAATATCAGAATCAGGGTTTGAGTCTTCCCGACCTGATCAATGAAGGAAATGTGGGTTTGATAAAAGCTGCGCAGCGGTTTGATGAAACCCGCGGTTTCAAATTCATATCTTATGCAGTATGGTGGATCAGGCAATCCATTCTCCAGGCACTTGCTGAACAGGCCAGAATTGTGCGTCTGCCATTGAATAAAATTGGATCGATTAACAAAATCAACAAAGCGTTCTCAGATCTTGAACAATTGTATGAAAGGGAACCTTCAGTCCAGGAAATCGCAGATGTCCTCGAAATGGCCTCCGATGATGTTAAAGAGGCACTGAAAAGTGCCGGTCGTCATGTATCCATGGATGCCCCTATCAAAGAAGATGAGGACAGTACCCTGTACGATATATTGTTAAGTAAAGACACTCCCAGTCCGGATAAAGCTCTTCTGGCAGACTCCCTCCGACGTGAGATTGAGCGTGTATTATCGATCCTCACTTACCGTGAAGCCAACATTCTCAGGTTATATTTTGGCTTAAATACAAAATACCAGTATACACTTGAGGAAATTGGCCAGGAATTCAACCTTACCCGTGAACGGGTACGGCAAATCAAGGAAAAAGCCATCAAGCGGCTGAAAAATGCCACACGCTGCAAATTATTGAAAGCTTATCTTGGTTAGTCCTGTCGGGTTTTTTATTAATTTTGCATAAACTCTCATACCACCGGTTATGACCCGATTGATAGCACCTTCACTGCTCGCAGCCGATTTTTCCTGTCTTAAAAAAGATGTTGAAATGGTGAATGCCAGTGAAGCCGATTGGTTTCATATGGATATCATGGACGGGGTTTTTGTCCCTAATATTTCATTTGGCATTCCTGTGGTACAAGCTGTGAAAAGAATTGCGGCAAAACCCCTCGACGTGCATCTGATGATCGTAGAACCGGAAAAGTACCTTCATAAATTCCGCGATGCAGGAGCAGACATTCTTACTGTGCACATTGAGGCCTGCAGACATTTGCACCGAACCATTGAAGAAATCAAAGAACTGGGGATGAAAGCAGGGGTCACACTGAATCCGCATACACCGGCTGAATCCCTGAAAGAAATAATATCCTTTGTGGACATGGTGCTGGTGATGTCGGTAAATCCAGGATTCGGAGGACAAAAATTCATTGGAACTTCCTATGAGAAGATCAGAAAAACAAGATCGATGATTGAAGAATCCGGTTCAGGAGCTCTGATTGAAGTGGATGGTGGTGTGAGCCTGAATAATGCCGCCGATCTGTTTGAGGCAGGTGCCAATATCCTTGTGACAGGCACGGCAGTATTCAAAGCAACTGATCCTGCCGCCGTGATCAGACAACTCAAGCAGGCAGGACTTTAACCCGTTATCCCTTCCGGCGCTCAGGCAGGCATGGATGGCAAATTCCATCCTTCCCTGTATTCATGACGGATATATCCGCCGGCTGCTCCCAACGCATTGAACCTGGCATATTCGGTATTAAAATGCGGGTGCCCTTCCACTACTTTAAATTCATTTGATGTTACAATGCTTAATTCCTCCGTGGCGGAGATATTGGTAAAGCGCATTTTTTCCGCATCCCATTGAAGCGTTTTATTCAAACTTTGCAGTCTGATTGCCAGCACACCCAACAAAACCATTTCATTAAACGGACCTGAATACCCGAAGTGGGAAGAAGATTCCACCCTGTTTTCCGGTGATTCCTTGCAGGCCCTTATCCAGTCCTGTTCATGTGGCCCGTCAACATAACCCGTTGCACCGGGAATTCTTCGCAGGTAAGGTTTTACATCCGGCACCCTTCCGGAAAGCAACCGCGGGTTGAAACCACCGCAGCCCGTGACAAGCGTATCTTTGGAACCAACAAAAATGCAGCCACCCAAACCGTCAGCCATCAGGTTTTCACCCTCGGGAAACAGATCAGGCCGGTCGGGAAGTATGCCTCCATCATACCAATGAACACTGACAGGGGGCATAGCAACTTTTTCGAGGTTTGTACGTGCCGGAAAGCTGAATTTTACCTTTTCGGCCTGGGGTGCACTTTCTGTATTCATCAGCGTTGAACTGCCACTGACGCTCAGGGGATATCCCAGGTTCAGCGCCTGGTATATCGGGTCAAGTACATGGCAGGCCATGTCCCCAAAAGCACCGGTACCAAAATCCCACCATCCGCGCCAGTTCCAAGGTGTATAAATTGAATGAAAAGGACGCATGGGGGCAGGACCTATAAAGAGGTCCCAATTGAGGGTGTCGGGAACGGCCATTTTTTCTGCCGGCCGCTGCAATCCCTGCGGCCATATCGGCCGGTCAGTCCATGCATGTACCCCCCTTACTTCGCCAATTTCTCCGTTCCAGATCCATTCACAAACCTGCCGTACGCCGTCGCCCGAATTTCCCTGGTTGCCCATTTGCGTGGCTACTTTATAGCTGGCGGCCAGTTTGGTCAGCAACCTTGATTCATATACCGAATGGGTAAGGGGTTTCTGGCAATATACATGCTTACCCATAGTTAATGCAGTAGCCGCAATAATGGCATGTGTATGGTCGGCAGTGGATATCATCACGGCATCAATGGAATTGCTCATTTCATCGAACATCTTCCGCCAATCCCAATACTTCCTGGCTTTCGGAAAATCCTTAAAACAGTTGTCCGCATATTTCCAGTCCACATCGCATAATCCAACGATATTCTCAGTACTCATACCCATCAGGTTGGGGTGCCCTTTTCCTCCGATGCCTATGCCTGCAATGCTGAGTTTATCGCTGGGAGCCTTATGGCCCAGACCGCTTACGACAAAGCTCGGTACAGTTATAAATCCGGCAGCAGTCACTGCCGTTTTTTTCAGGAAATCACGTCTTGTTGGATGTTTCATGCTTCTGTTTTTTCATGGTTATATGCTTCTGTCCATTTATTTTTTTTTATTTTGCCTGAATTTCAGGATGGATATTATCTATAATTAAATATTCAATCATTTAATTTCCAATATATTAAATCTTTCAGACACCCCATTTTCATTGATCGCTTCAATGGTGAAATAGTAGGTTTTCTGATTATCCATGGCTTTGAACCAGTATTCATTGGCATCATGCACCATCACGCAGTTATATAGCTTGTCAGGATGAGTACCATAAAAAATATTGTAAGCAAAAGCATTTGCCACCGGGTTCCATTTGATCCATGCGCTCCGCTTGTCCTTTTCTGTCCGCAGCACCATAAAATCCTTCACTGCATCCGGTTTGGCACCGTTTCCGGATCCAAAAACCCTGAATCCGCTAATGGCAAATTTACCCGCAGGCACTTTGATGTTCATCAGTTTAAGATAACGGGTGCGCACTGGTTTTTCAAGTTCAACATAATCGTGTGGAACATCTGTTTTATTGAGGCTTTTATCCACAAGAACCTCCCATTTTTTTCCGTCGGCCGATTGATAAATGATATATTGATGGAACAACCCCTTTGTTTTACCCAGGAATATCGTGTCCATCGCAGCAGGGAAAGTAACATCGTGATCGGCATAATTGATCTGTATGGAGTTTACTGTGGCAACCTCTCCCAAATCGGTCTGTATCCATTCATTTCCGCTGGTTACAGCGCACCAGTATGTTTTCATACTTTCATCATTGGCATGGTTGGCATGAAAACCTCCGTAAGTTGAAGAGACCTGTACCGGCTTTTTGTAATTCAGGAGGTACCATTCCGGACGTACCGCATTTTTCCTAACCGCCACTTCGGGTAAATAAATGGGATAATCGCCAAAGGCGGTATTGCACCACATATGTCCTGTGCTGTCAAATCCGGCGGGCCAAATCCCCAGCCTCCTCTCAAAGCTGTTTTTCACACTGATCTGGATGGTACTGATATGCCAGTAATTGCCGTCATTGTCCTGAAAAGTACTGCCATGTCCCGCTCCCCTTGCAAAGCCGCCAAGCTTCATGCTCAGGGGGTCGGACTGGGGTGTAAAGGGTCCAAGTGGCGCATCGCCCACCACCACCCCATCGGCATAACCGCTGAATTCTGTTCCGGGAGCACCATATTGCAGGTAGTATTTATTTCCGTGCCTTGTCATCCATGCACCCTCAATAAAAGGATCCAGGAAGGTATTGTCCATATGTTCCCCAAACCTTTGCCATCCATACCGATCAGGTTCAAGCAGATACATTTCCCTTCGGGTACCCAGGGGTGCCAGCGTTTTTCTGTCCAGTTCAACCCCATAGAGCGGAAACTTGTTGCTGCTTCCATTGTACATGTATAACCGGTTGTCGGAATCTGTAAAAAAGGCAGGATCCCAGCCACCGATATCGAATTTTTCGACAAGCGGCTTCCATTCGTCCCCCCTGGGATTGGTGCTCATCCAGATTGTGAATTCGCGCGTATAGGTTGAACCAAAGACCAGCATGGTATCACCGATGATGCCGACAGCCGGGGCACAGAGCTCATCATATACATCATTCCAGGGCCGTAAAAATTTGTGCGAAATAAAATGCCACGCCGACATATCACTGCTCCACCAATAACCCCACTGGTTGGTACTGAACAGGTAATAATCCCCTTTATAATTCACGATAACCGGATCGGCGGTAGCCCGGTGCCTTCCCCATGTGCTAAAATTGGGGATTGGGGCATACCCGTAATCCAGGTTTATGGGATTGCAAAAGGTAGCTGGTTTGAATTCCTGTGCAAGGGTTTTACCGGGTATTGCCAACCCTGCCAAACAGCAACAAGCCAGAAGAATACCGATTGAAACTGAGGTTTTTGTATATGTAATCATGGCCTAAGAACAATCACAATGTTTACTTCATCGAATTTTCAAAGCCTAATTTAAAAAATCTGCTTTGAATTTCACGATCGGCCATGAAAAAATTACCTGCAGGATAGCTTTTGCGTATTTCAGCGCATCTTCCTGGTTCTGGTTGTAGGTCAACTCAATCCAGGTATTATATTGCGGTGCGGTAAATAGCAGCTCATCGGGCAATTTCCCTGATGCCGGGAAAAACATATTGGCTACAAACTTTTGGGTCCCGGCAAGTGAATTTTCATTTCTGCCCGTTTCAATTTTCCCCAAAACATTTGAAATAATCAACAAATTATCTTTGATTTCAAATTTATAGGGATCTTCAC
The DNA here is from genome assembly GCA_041737175.1 of Bacteroidales bacterium. GTDB lineage: Bacteria > Bacteroidota > Bacteroidia > Bacteroidales > UBA10428 > UBA5072. The sequence continues at coordinate 56,002 of JBGSSF010000004.1, read as the reverse complement.
TCCAAACCCACAAGCCTTTATTGCTGATAATCAAGGGTTGAACCTGGTTCCAGAGGTTGTTGCCATACATATCGAACTGATGCAGGTTTTCATAGGGCATTATTTGGCCCTCGCCCCATTCGCAAATACTGCCAATATCAATAAAGTTTTTCTTAGTTGATCGTGTGTAACTCTGTCGGTTTTAATTTCATTCAGCAAGATGGCAATGGTATAGTTTAGCTTCTTTGCCTTCCCGTATACTTCAAGTTTTTCAAAATCGAATATAATGCAGGGTAATATAATTTCCAATTAACGTTCAAGTTTGTGTTTGAGTGCGAGTCTTGAGGGACAAAATCAGTTTGGAGCGGAGTGGTTATCAAACTCATTCTCCAAACTCCAAACTGATTTTGTGGAGCTGCCGGGAATCGAACCCGGGTCCAAACAAACCGCCCATAAGCTTTCTACATGCTTAGCCCGATGTTGGTTTTCGTACACAGGCTGGCACCGGGCGGCCTACCTGTATCTTATCCCCTTTTATCTCATCCGGTTGCAGGGGTGTTTACCGGACCAGCTTTACCTTTTATGTGCCCCTTGATCCGCCGCCGTAAAGCAGGGTAGCGGAGGAACATCTCGTCCCGGCACCTGGTGTCGGGATAAAGCCTGAATCTACTTAATTCGATTAGGCAGCGAGCGCGTAATTTGCTTCGCCATTTAATTGTTTGCACTGCAGTTTTACGGGATGCCATGCGAAGCCCGGCATGCTTACTTACCTGCTAGCCTGCTGTCAAATCCAAAACAGCCCCGACTAGGGTGTGGGTGTGGGTGTGGGTGTGCTTTGCCCGCCGAAGTTGTACGAAGGCGGGGGTGTGATCAAAGAACGAGAGGCAAAGGTATGTAATAATCCTGATAAAGCAATTATGATGCCATTATGCATTGTATGTCGAAGAGGCAGTGGTGCCACCCCGACCGGTCCAGTTGGTATGGAAGAACTCTCCCCTCGGCCTGTCAACCCGCTCATAGGTATGGGCTCCGAAATAATCACGCTGGGCCTGTAACAAATTGGCAGGAAGACGTGCCGACCTGTAGCCGTCAAAATATGCCAGGGCAGAAGAAAGTGCCGGAACCGGCAGGCCGTGCAAAGCAGCTGCAGCTATAACGCGCCGCCAACCTCCCTGCGCTTCGGAAACCCGACTCTTGAAATAGGGATCCAGCAACAGATTCTGAAGTTCTGCATTCCTTTCAAAGGCTTCCTTTATCTTACCCAGGAACACGGAGCGGATAATGCAGCCGCCACGCCACATGAGCGCTATTCCACCGTAGTTCAGGTTCCATTTGTAATCTTTTGCTGCGGTCTTCATAAGTGCAAATCCCTGCGCATAAGACACAATCTTCGCTGCATACAGTGCATCGCGGATGTCCTCGACCAGGGCTTTTTTGTCCCCTGTAAAAGGCACCGGAGGAATATCGAGAATGCCGGATGCCTTGACTCTCTCTTCCTTCAGAGAGGACAATGACCTGGCAAATACCGCTTCCACAATAAGAGTTAACGGAACGCCCAGTTCAAGTGCTTCTATGCCGGTCCACTTGCCTGTTCCCTTTTGCCCTGCCGTATCCAGGATCTTTTCAACCAGGGCCTCACCCTGTCCGTCCCTGTACCCCAAAATGTCAGCAGTAATCTCTATCAGATAGCTGTTAAGCTCTCCCTGATTCCAGGATGAGAATACCTGGTGCATTTCGTCACTGCTGAGGCCACAGAGTTCCCTGAGAATGTGGTAGGCCTCGCAAATCAGCTGCATATCTCCGTACTCAATGCCATTGTGAACCATTTTGACGAAATGTCCGGCGCCGTTTTCTCCTACCCAATCACAGCAGGGAGTGCCATTTTCAACTTTTGCGGAAATTGCCTGGAACAGCGGCTTGACATGAGACCAGGCCTCCGGTGATCCGCCCGGCATAATGGATGGACCTGTTAATGCTCCTTCCTCACCACCGGATACCCCGGTACCAATATACAATAATCCCTTGCTTTCTATATATTTTGTGCGTCTGATGGTATCGGGGAAATAGGAATTTCCGCCGTCGATAACAATATCACCTTGTTCCAGGTGCGGCAGGAGCTGTTCAATCAGCTCATCTACGGGCTGTCCCGCTTTTACGAGCATCATGACTTTCCGTGGTCTCTTGATTGATTTCACGAATTCATCAATGCTGTGCGTACCAATGAATTTTTTACCCTTTCCTCTGCCTTCAAGGAATTTGTCGACTTTTACTACCGACCGGTTAAAAACAGCCACGGTGTATCCTTTGTTCTCCATGTTCAACACCAGGTTTTCACCCATGACAGCAAGTCCTATTAATCCAATATCAGCTAAAGTGTTCATATGTAATTGATTTAATTAATTAATCCTGTATGTTAAAGCCCAGTTTCCGGCATATTCTCTTGGTCTCAGGATCCGCATGTTCAATTACCAGGTTATAAGCATTGAATTCACGCCGCAAAGGATAGTTCCCCCTTTGCTTTTCAAAATCCCTTACTTCCTCACGGAGTCTCCTGTCATCCTCAATGACCCTGTATGTGTGCATTATAGCCCTGGATACTATCTCTTCCCGGGTAAGATCCTGGCCGTTGATCCGGATTTCCGGATTCCCGGGTTCAGGAATATCATTGGTTTCCCAGTCATCCATCTCCAGGTTGAAATGCCTGCTGAGCTCACGAACAACCATGGCAGTTCCCCTGGCTTTTCCGTCAGCCGAATATCCGGCAATATGCGGAGTGGCGAGAGTGCATAAATTCATCAGCTCCGGATCAATATCCGGCTCATTCTCCCAGACGTCCAGCACAAATCCACCAAGCCTGCCCTGATGCATGGCATCTTTCAGAGATTTACCGTCAGCCACTTCTCCACGCGAAGTATTCATTACAATCGTACCGGGATTTATCCTGGCCAGCAACTCCTGGTCAATGATGTGATAAGTCCTGTCAACTCCGCTGCGATTCAATGGTACATGAAATGTAATGATATCGCACTCCCTGAGAATCCCTTCGAGTGAAATGAAACCGCATGAACTCTCAGAACGCACCCTTGGAGGATCACACAGATATACCTGCATTCCCAACAATTCACCTGTGCGCACAACCCGGGTTCCGACATTGCCAACACCCACGACACCGAGCACTCTGTCCATCAGAGAAAAACCAAATCTGTCGGAAAGAGTTACCAGCGCAGAAGCAATGTATTGGTTAACGGAAGATGCATTGCATCCCGGAGCACTTTTCCAGACAATTCCCTGTTTTTCACACCAGTCCGTATCAATGTGATCGTATCCAATGGTGGCTGTACCAATGAACTGAACGCTGGTTCCCTTGAGAAGTGCTTCATTACAACGGGTTCGAGTTCGGGTAAGCAATGCATCAGCGTTTTTCAGAATACTGTTATTTATCCGGTCACCGGGTACGTACACGACTTCAGCGAAAGGTTCCAGCACGCCCCGCAAATAAGGGATTTTATCATCAGCAATGATTATCATACTCAGATTTTACCTAAAATGGTGTCCATAATCCAATTGGTGCGCATGGCCGCGTCACAATTGTCATTCCTTTCCCGTTTGCCCTGAAGCTCTTCAACCATGTTTTTGATGAGCCAGTACTGAATGTTTTCGGGATTCGGGGGAAGATCCTCTGATACGCCGTCTTTGCTTATTAATTTCACCGGGGTGAAGGCAAAGGTGGAAAACTCGAGGGTGGCTGTGGTGCCGAAAATTCGGATAATGTCAGTATTCTGACTGTCATCCGCAGCAAAGCACCAGGTGCCTGCAAGAGGAAGACCTGTTTCATAAACGATACGGGCGTAAACCAGATCTTCTGCATTATACAATCCTCTCCGGTTATAGTGGTTGCCTGTCACTTCACTGACCTTTCCGAAAAGCCAGTCAAACAAATCAATCTGATGGCTGGCCAGGTCATAAAAATAGCCTGCGCCGGCAATCTCAGGGATTACCCTCCATGGCAGTTCTGCAGCATTATAGTCTTCATTTCTCGGAGGAATGTGAAAATCCACCTGAACATAAAGCAATTGACCCAACTTTCCTTGCTCCAGTATATTCCTGACATGTTTAAAATAAGGAAGGAACCTCCGGTAATAGGCGACATAAAGGGGGAGACCCGTATGTTGTGATACCTGTTGCATTTGCTGGCATTCCCTGTAACCTGAAGCCATAGGTTTCTCCACATAAACAGCTTTGCCATTTTCCATGGCACGAATGGCATATTCGGCGTGACTCGATGGCGGCGTGGCAATATAAACCGCATTGACATCGGGATCCTTTATCAGATCATCTGCCTGGGAATACCAGGCAGGAACCTGGTGCCGACGGGCATAATCCCTGGCCTTTTCTGCATCCCTGCGCATTACAGCAACAACGCGGGATCCATCAACCTTGCTAAAAGCAGGTCCGCTCTTCAACTCGGTCACATTACCGCAACCAATTATTCCCCAGTTGATCTGCTGCATGAAAATCCTGGCTTAAATAGCGTACTAAGATACTATGTTTTTAAATCCCTGCAAGGTTAACCGCATGAAAACGCAGCATCAGGGATAACCCTTGCTGTACTTTTTCGTATTATAACCATCTGAAAACTTATTTCTTATCCATATGAAAAGACACGCATTCAGTCTGATACTCTGCTGCCTTTTTACGGCATGGCTTTCCGCAAACAACACTGATAATGGAAGGCAACTGATCGGTGAATTTCTTTCAGCGGATTGGCCAACCGTTCTTGCTGCCAAGGAAAAAATAGAAAACGCCGGCGAAGATTATATCGACGATCTGCTATCTGCCATGAACGATTGCCGGGTTCAAAAGTTACAGAATACAGGTGATCTGATTTACCCGGGTGCAGAAAAGTATTTCGGGCATGGCCAGATCATCGATTATGATATTGATGACATTTGCGTCAGGGCCGGATGGCTGCTCGAAGATCTTACTTTCAGGAATTTCGGTTTTACCGGAATTCATTTACCGGATAATGAACTGGCCGGATTTATACGCAATAACTTCCCTGAGTATTATAATGATCCGGTTAACCGGGCCAGCCTCGATGTATTGACTGTACCGGGTGAAAGAAAACTTATCAGGACACTTAGTATTGAGAAAGCCAGGAAATGGTGGAATAATGCTTCCTCAGGATGGAACAGGCTGGATGCCCTCCGGGAAGCGCTGAACAGCCAGGATGAGAAATGTCAGGTAAAAGCTTTGTTCTATTTGCGGAACGGCAATACCCTGTGCAGAGGACTCACTGAAAAGTATTATAAATCGAGCCTTGAAAACACCGTTAAAAAACTATCCCGGGTGAAACAGGGGCGGATTTCCGAGCATGCGAAACTGATCATGCTTGACAGTGATTTCGACTGGTTATCCATTAAACCTGTTGAATAGTTTTAACAATTCACACTCTATGAATCTATACTTTGCTTAATTTTACATGCAAATACCAGTGGTTTATGAGGAAGATTTTAATTTATTTATTCCTGCTGTCGTTCACCTTCAGCAGTAGCAATGCTCAGCAGAAGGAAATATTCCTGAAACAAATTGAATTTAAGCTGGACAATGTGAGTGACCAGGATTTTGAGAATGAATATTTTATGACAATCAAACTGAATAAGGGAACTTCTTATAAATTCAAGATCACGAACCATCGCGACAATTATGCGGGAAAAGCAGTTTTTGAACTGCTGGATGCCGATAACCTGATCCTCACCAACTCAGTCGGCGATAAGTATTTCGAAACCTTTGGCTTTATTTGTAATAAAACGGCTTTCTACGATATCCTGATCAAATATAAGGATAAGAAACCCGGTAATTCCGTAGTGGACATATCTATGCTGCAATAACCATTAAAAATCAAGAAAATCTTTCCTGATCCTGACATCAAGGTTTACATCTTCAATTACATAGCACTCTGCATCACAGGCATCCGTCACCTTCAGTACCCTGGGTTTTGAGGCGTCAACTGCATATAAGGTTTTATCCTCTTTTTCGTATTTGGCCTTAACGGAATATTTCCGGTCTGCCTTAACATACAGGTAATAAGGATTCTCAAACACAGTGTCAACATATTCAACCTGATTTTCTTCGATTTCACCACGGTATACAACTATGGGAACTTCGGGATACTCGCCATTGAGGGTTACTTCAATGATCAGGTCCACTTCATCAGGCTTGTTTGTGTAACATTCGTCACAATTCACATCACCGGTAAAGATTTTCTCACCGCACGAATAGCACAGGGCCGTTAGGATTACCAGTACAATTGCAAAACGCATATAATAATAGATTACAACCAGTTAATTGATGGCGTCCTGAGGGTTCCCCTGTTTCTTGTGAAAAGGAACTCCAACGAAAAATTAAACCATCCTCTTTTGATATCTGTGAGATGCAGATGCATGAATTCATAATCAATTTTTAACCTGACAAACCTGGAGTCAAATATCCCTCCGATTTTCGGATTGAGAACCAGTCTGACATCCGGGTTTTTACCGGAACCCCGGTATCCGCCAAACGTAAGCACTTCGCTGAAGCCGACAAAAACACCCGTCCGGATAGAGGCAATTTCAAGCGGCATATAAAATGCCTTTTCAAGGGTCAGGGAAATAAAATGCCGTTTTTCCCAAAACTGATAGTACTCCGTTTCCGAAGTCTGTTCGAGAACGCGTATGGCTTTAGCTCGAACGCCATAACCAATGCCTGTCATCAGGTTGTATTTTTTGTCACTTAACCCCAGGGAAAAACCCGTATGTACATCATCCGCATTAAATCTGACTTGCGCTCCCAATGTAAATTGATTAAAATTGGGCTTAAGTACGGGAATTGCTTCCTGATTTTTGAGCATCCTCACCAGAGAATCACTTTTACTCTCAAGGGCAATGGTCAACGGATTCAGTGAGGGGCTGATCCTGGTGTTCACATCAGCCCCGTATCCGATCAGCAATTTTGCGGCTGCATAATTGTTCATGGCCACGGCCAGGGACAGCGGCGTGTATCCTGTAATAGTGGATGATTCCAAATAAGCGCCATTCAAAATTAAAAGATCCATGATATCCGCTTTACCGGCCAGCGTAGCATAATGCAGGGGAGTCCATTTGCGCTCATCAGCGGAATTGATATCAGCTCCAGCCTCGAGCAGCGAAAAAACAATTTCGTATCTTTCAAGCCATGAAGCAAGCATCAGGGCATCCATTCCCTGTTTATCCTTCGGATCAACTGATGCCCCATAATACAATAACATGTCAGGCATAAAAAAACTGTCAATGGCAATGGCATGCATCAGGGGTGTAACCTCATCATTATCTGCCAGGTCAATATTTGCCCCGTTCCTGATTAAATACTCCGCTGTTTCAATATATCCGCTTCGAATGGCAGAGATGAGAGCAGTATGGCCGTTAACAAAGGGTTTGAGATCAGGATCGGCCCCATACTGAATTAATAATTTCACCATTTCGGTATAACCATTCTGGGCGGCGTACATCATGGAAGTTACACCCTCATAGGTGGTCGCGTTCACATGAGCTCCCGACAGGATCAGAAGCTTTGCGGCGGCCGTATCCCCCTGATCGGCTGCTACCATTAACTTCGCATCACGGTCATCTTCCTGTGAATAAACCAATACTGAGGCTGATAACAGAACTGTCAATCCTATGAGATGTAACCATTTCATTTGTTAAGAGCCGTTGAACTTTAACTGCATAATTAGCGAATTTTTGGTATTTTTATATTGATTTTAAATAGATTTTATGAAAGTATTGGAAAATCAACTTATTGTTATCTTTGGCGCTTCAGGAGACCTTACAAAACGTAAGTTGATACCTGCATTGTATCAATTGTACAGGCAGAAGCTCCTTCCAAAACACTTTGCCATTCTCGGCATCGGCAGAACCCATTTATCCACTGAACAGTTCCGGGAAAAACTGCTGGCCGGATTGAATTCCAAACCGGAAGATAATTCCGGCATAGTCAAGGAATTCAAGCCTTTTGCAAATCTTTTGCATTATCTTCCCATAGAAAATTATGATCCGGCCGGATATTCCATGATCAGTGAAAAGATCTCTGCGCTGGAGCAGACCTTCCTGACAGGTGGTAACTGTATCTTTTATCTGGCCACACCGCCTGAACTGTATGAAGTGATTAGCACAGGCCTTGATATGCATGGTTTGAACAGGCAGGAAAAAGGATGGCGACGTATCATTATTGAAAAACCTTTCGGGATCAACTTGAGATCCGCCAAACAACTGAATAGTCATCTACTGAATTGCTTTTCTGAAGAACAGATATACCGCATCGATCATTACCTTGGTAAAGAGACCGTGCAGAATGTCATGGTCACCAGGTTCTCCAATGGGATATTCGAACCTCTTTGGAACAGAAACTATGTACATCATGTTGAAATTACTTCGGCTGAGAATATCGGCGTGGAGGGTCGCGGAGGATATTACGATAAAGCGGGAGCGCTTCGTGATATGGTGCAGAACCACCTGTTGCAGCTTGTTACTCTGGTCGCTATGGAACCGCCTACCATGATTCATTCACTGTCAATCCGCAACGAAGTTCTCAAAGTTTTGCAGTCTGTCAGGCCTATCCAGGCAAAGGAAATTGAAAAACAAGTTATCAGAGGGCAATATACCGGATCAACAGCAAGGGGCATCAGATACAGTTCATACCGTGAAGAACCCGGGGTTTCTCCCGAATCGCGTACCGAAACCTATGTGGCTCTTAAACTGTTTATTGATAACTGGCGCTGGGGCGGAGTTCCCTTTTTCATCCGGACCGGTAAATATCTCCCCACCAAGGTAACTGAACTTGTTGTGCATTTCAAGCCCACCCCGCATCGTTTGTTTTGCTTTGATGAAGGTAGGTTTAATTCCGACAACCAGCTGGTGATCCGTATTCAGCCTGATGAAGGAATCCTGCTCAAGTTTGGTATGAAAGTGCCGGGAGCGGGTTACAACGTGCAGGACGTGAATATGGACTTCCACTATGCTGATCTGGCTCAAACTGACCTTCCGGAAGCCTACCAGCGTCTTTTATTGGATTGTATGCAGGGGGATGCCACATTGTTTTCAAGGGGGGATGCCATTGAACAGAGCTGGAAAATTGTAGATCCAATCCTGACTGCCTGGGAAAATAATCCGGACATTCCCATATACGGATATCCTGCCGGCACATGGGGGCCGCAGCAGGCCGACAGCCTGATTGGTGAGCCCGACATGACCTGGCGATATCCCTGTAAAAATTTATCAGATGACGGCATATATTGTGAACTTTAAATCATCAAATCCTGATCATGACCCATTGGTATCCATCAACTGATGAACTGGTTGAAAATCTCAGCATCGAATTTCTGGATTACATCTCCAAAGGAAATAAATCTGGACGCCCTATCAATATTGCTCTTTCGGGCGGCAACTCTCCCAAAGCTTTTTTTGAACGGATCGCCGTTAACCAGCACAAAACAAAAACACCTGTTCAATGGATGAAGGTCCATCTCTTTTGGGTGGACGAAAGGTGCGTTCCCCCGGATCATGCTGACAGCAATTACGGCATGACCTGTTCTGCGTTTATCCATAAAACTGAATTGAATGAAAGCAACATCCACCGTATCAGGGGCGAGAACAATCCGGGTAAGGAAGCCCGGCGGTATGATGAGGAAGTAAAAATGCTGGTTCCCCTGAAAGAGGGTATACCGGTATTCGATTTAGTTTTTCTCGGAGTGGGAGATGACGGTCATACCGCATCCATTTTCCCGAACCGGATGGATTTACTCGATGCCGACAAAATCTATGAAACGGCAACACATCCTGATACAGGCCAAATCAGGATCACGATGACCGGAAAAACTATCTTAAGGGCAAAAAAAATAGTCTTTCTGGTAACAGGAAGATCTAAAAGTACGATTATAAGACAGATCATGAATCGCGAACCTGAATCTTCCCAGTATCCGGCAGCTTATATTTATCATAACAGAAATGATGCCGATTGGTACATTGATTCAGCTGCCGCCAAATATCTCAAATCTCCAAAGAAGTGGTAAATATTAAAAGAGTCAGAAACCTGAAAAAAGGACGGCCGGGTAACGGCTGGGTATTGTATTGGATGAGCAGGGACCAGCGCGTGCATGATAACTGGGCTTTGTCCTATGCCATAGAGGTGGCGGAAAATGAGGACCGGCCTGTTGTGGTGGTCTTTAACCTGGTGGAAGAATTCCTCGGTTCCACCTGGAGACAATACGATTTTATGATCAAGGGACTCCGTAAAGTTGAATCGGGATTAGCAGCTCTGAATATACCCTTTATGATTGTCCTCGGTGATCCGGAGATCAACATTCCCCAATTCATCAAGCTACATCACATCAGTCGTCTTATAATAGATTTTGATCCTCTCAAAATCAAACAACAGTGGCAAAAAGAGGTCATCCGGCAAATCGATATTCCAGTGGATGAAGTTGATGCGCATAATATCGTTCCTTGTCGCATCGCTTCTGATAAAGAGGAATATGCCGCTTCAACATTCAGGCCTAAAATTACCCGCCTGCTGCCTGAATTCCTCGACGAATTCCCGCCACTGGTGCGGCAACATGAAAGTTTTAATAAACACAGAATCAACTGGGAGGTAGTCACCATAACCCTGCAGACAGATCATTCCGTAAGGCCGGTTGAGTGGCTTACTCCCGGTGAGAAAGGCGCCAGGGCGGTTTTTGATAAGTTTCTTGAAACCTCCATTGACATCTATGCTCATAAAAGGAATGATCCCAATGAAAAGCACGTTTCCGGTTTATCACCTTACCTGCATTACGGTCATATTTCCGCACAGCGGATTGCCCTGGATATTCTTAAAAACCTACCCCGCACTGAACATACCGAAGCATTTCTTGAGGAGCTGATCGTGCGCCGGGAACTTTCGGATAATTTCTGCTTTTACAATCACGGGTACGACAATATTTCATCATTCAGATCGTGGGCGTTCAAAACGCTCAGTGATCACCGGAATGACCAGCGGGAATATGTTTATTCTGTCAGTGAATTTGAAAATGCGCTTACACATGATCCGTTATGGAACGCAGCTCAGAAACAAATGGTATATACGGGTACCATGCCGGGTTATCTGCGCATGTACTGGGCAAAAAAGATCCTGGAATGGTCCGCCAGCCCGGAAGAAGCATTACAAATAGCCCTTAAGCTGAATGACAGGTATCAGCTGGATGGTCGCGACCCGAACGGTTATACCGGATGCGCCTGGTCAATCGGAGGAGTGCATGACAGGGCCTGGGGTGAGCGCAAAGTATTCGGGAAAATAAGATATATGAACCGGAAAGGCTGTGACAGGAAGTTTGACACAGAACGGTACATTTCACGCATTAATACACTGGTGCGGAATCTATCAAAGACACCTTCTCCACGGTGAAGTCATTTTTATACTGTATCAAAACAAAATTGCTATTCATATAACCTCCCGCTCCTTCCCTTGTAAAGCGGAAACGCGTCATCAATTGGTCCGCACTGACCTGATCGAGACATGGCATAAAGTTTTTGCCGTATTGTCTGAGCGCAGAAAGGAAATAAAGGCCGATATCATATCCCAGCATACTGTAACTATAACCAAGCGGAGTTACATCATAGGGTTCATAGCCAAAGATCTCCCGGGACCTTGATAAAAACCTTCTGATCTTCGGATCGGTGTTGTCAATATAAAACGGCGTAATCAGATTAACCTGCAAATGGTGAAAATAATTCAGCAGATCAATGGATTTCCAGGTCTGCCATGTGGGCATGCCGTACAATTTGACAGGGTACAGTGACGAGATGCTCTGAAGTCTGGTAATAAACTGGGAAACCACAGGTTCATCGTCGGAGAAAACCACAATATAATTATCCAGGTCTTTGGACAATACCTTGCCAAGCACTCTGAATAAACTGTCGTTTAACCTGTAATCCTTAAAAATAAAGGGTCGTGTTATGGAATCCTGTGCGATGCTCTCGAGAATAAACTTTTTAAAAAGCCAGCTGTTGCTCATGGATGAACTGTCGGTACCCCGCACCAATATAAGCTTACCCTGGGCAGAACCTCGTATATATCGGGCCAAAGCCAGACTTTCCGCCTGCCTCGAAGGAATTACCTGCAGGATATTCGTGTTGCCGGCAACGAGGCGATGACGGGTTGAAAGAGGCGAAACCAGGTTTATCTCCTGGTATCTTGCGAACCGGCCTGTAATATTCACATCCTCGGTATAAACCGGGCCAATGATCAGATCAGGCTGCAGGACCGAAAGTTCCCTTACAATTTTTTTGATTTTCACCGTATCACGCTCTGTGTCCTTAACATGAAGATTTACAGAGAATCCTGTCTCTCTCAGCGAATCCAGAGCCAGCATAAAGCCCTCATAAAACTCGGCAAAACTGCGTCCTCTCAATCCCTGCTGTCTGACAGCAGGTACATAGGTTCCTTCCTCGGCCAAGGTATCCGTAGGTAGCGTAATCTCCTCCATGTTGAATTCAGCAAAAAAAGGCAGCATAAGCGCTACATTATAAACGACCAGTTGATCAGGAGGCTGGCATGGAAGTACTATACTGTCCAGTGAGTCTGCAACAGCAACCAGATCGGATTCAGTCGCCTTTATCCTGGGGATCTTCAAAACCTGGCCTGCCTTCAAACCCTCCCTCAATTCAGGATTCGCATTTATGATATCCGGAACTTCTGCACCATATAATTTGCCTATGGAATAGAGGGTGTCCTTTTCTTTTACGGTATAATAGAAGAACAGATCATTGGACCTGGCTTCCTCGGAAATATCAAACATTTCCTTTTTCCGGGGTATCCATATGGTCTGTTCGTCCCTGATGCCTTCGCGGGCCCAGGGATTATAATGATAGATCACTTCTTCGGTTACTTTGTACTTTCTTGCAAGGGAGTATACAGTTTGTCCCCGTTTTACAGTATGTGCATGAAAGTCATCGCGGTTTTCAGGATAAACTGCTGCCTCTTTGGGTTTCGATTCCGGGATCCTGATTGCCAGACCTTCTTTGAGGCTTACCGGATCAATTTCCGGATTTTCTCTAATAACATCTTCCTGGGTTACACCATAAACCCTGCATATAGAATAAAGGGTCTGCCCTTTCTGTACCGTATGAATATAATACACCTTCCCGTTGATCATGGTTCTCTCCTGTGAACGTATGACCTCAGTCGGTTGAAACTGTGCTGAGACCGGGAGCGATATCAGTATGATCAACTGAATAATCGCAGTAAAACCAATGATTTTTTTCAATGGAATGTAATTTACAACAGGCTCAAAAGTAGTAAAAAAATAGTAATGCGTAAAGAGTAATGAGTGATGAGTGGGAACACCCTTCAAGCGGTCCTTAGACCCTTCAAGCGGTCCTTAGACCCTTCAAGCGGTCCTTAGACCCTTGAAGGGTGTGACATTCTGTCATCCAATTTACAATGGTCTGATTTTAGTTAAAGAATTTTTACTAAAAACGTGCATTATGAGTAGACTCGCCAAAATACACGACACAGGAACTCCCGGACTAAATCTTGTGTCCAGCCGGAATGAATCCCCGGATGCCGGGGAAAATCAAATTACCATTGATCCCTATTCCAGAATAATCATAGACTCAACTGAAAAGGTTAGTCCTGCGGTTGCGCAGATTATTGTTCATAAATATGATAACAGACGAAAAAGTAATCGCGAAGGAGAAGGGGGAACTGGTTCAGGTTTTCTGATATCCCCCGAAGGATTTATTGTTACGAACAGCCACGTGGTAACTAGATCAAACGAGATTGAGGTTAATCTTCCTGACGGTTCGTCTTATAAAGCAGAAGCAGTAGGTGAAGATCCGTCAACAGATATAGCCGTCATCCGGGTTTATGGACACAACTTTGCGCACGCAAGATTTGGTGATTCAAGGAAACTGAGGGTCGGTCAGTTGGTCATCGCCATCGGCAATCCATTTGGTTTCCAGTTTACAGTTACAACAGGAGTGGTCAGCGCTCTTGGTCGATCCATGTATAGTTACACCGGTCGACTGATTGACGGTGTTATCCAGACCGATGCTGCGCTGAATCCGGGCAATTCCGGCGGTCCCCTGGTCAATGCCAACGGAGAAGTGATAGGTATTAATACGGCCATAATCTCTTCGGCCCAGGGATTATGCTTTGCCGTAGGATCGAGCGTTGCCGAATATGTTGTCGGTAAACTGATAACGGTTGGGAGAGTGAGGAGAGCTTTGTTGGGGATTGCCGGACAAACCATTGTTCTCCCCCTCAGGGTAATTGACTATAACCGGCTTAGTACAAACCGTGGCATCCTCATTCAGAAAGTAATTGATAACAGGATTATCGGGGATACCCAGGTTTCCCCCGGAGATATTATTGTCGGGTTTAACAAAGTTCCTGTCGGCTCTGTGGATGAATTGTATCTTCAGCTGAATGAACAGGTCATTGGGAAAACTGTTGAAATGGACATCCTAAAAAAAGGCATTAAAAAGACGGTCAGTGTCATTCTTGGAGAAGCCTGAAAGGCCTTATCGGAATTACTGTTACGTTGTTCTGCCCTGCCCCTGACGTTCTATCATCCAGGCAGGATATTCCGGCATGAGGGCACTTTTTTCATCCAAGGACTTCATCTCCCCGGGAGAGATATTCAAATCCACTGATGCAATATTATCCAACAGTTGTTCAAGTTTTTTAGCTCCGATTATTACACTGGTAACTCCGGGTTTATTCCGAAGCCAGGCCAGTGCAACCTGTGCAATTGAAACATTGTGGTTGCCGGCTATCTTGCCCATCAGATCAATAATTTCATAGGCCTTTTCCTTATTAAGCGGCGGAAAATCGAAAGAATCCCTCCGGCTGTCTCCCACCTGATTAACTTCCCGGGTATATTTCCCCGTCAGGAAACCTCCGGCCAAAGGGCTCCATGGCATTAAAGATATTCCTTCGCTCAATGCCATCGGAACAATTTCTCTTTCCACATCCCTACTGGCAATGGTATAGTAATTTTGAAGAGCCACAAATCTGGTCCATCCCATATTATCAGCGATGCTATTGGCCTTAACAACCATCCAGGCCGGGTGATTGCTGATGCCAAGGTACCTTACCTTACCTGACCTCACCACATCTTCGAGTCCGCGCATTGTTTCTTCGAGAGGAGTGATCATGTCAACTCCATGTATGTATAACAAGTCAATATGATCCAGTTCAAGCCGCTTTAAGCTGTCACAAACAGCGTCAGCGATGTGAAGTCGTGAAAGGCCAACCTGGTTGACGCCCACACCCATCCTGGCCCTGAGTTTGGTGGCAATGAACACAAGCTGCCTGTTAATTCCGAGATCTTTGAGTGCTTTACCCAATAGGATCTCTGATAAACCCTCAGAATAAGCATTAGCGGTATCTATAAAGTTAATACCCTTATCCAATGCGACTTTTACAAGATCATTGACCTCCTTCTGGGTCTGTTCACCAATAGCCTTCCAAATGCCTTTACCGCCGAATGTCATGGTTCCGAGACAAAGTTCGGATAACAGAACACCTGTTTTACCAAGTATATTGTATTTCATAACAATTCAAGTATTACCATTCAGAGTTAAATGAATTATTCAAGTTCAACTGCTGCAACCAGGTCCTGCAGGATACCGTCAATGGCTGATTCCACTCGCTTCCAGTCGGGTATCAGCGGTGATCCGAAATGCTGGTCGGCGAAATCCATGACACCCGAATCAATCGCTTTTGCAAATATCTCAACGGTTTTCAGCTCTTCATGAAAATCAAAATCGATTCGTTTATCGTACATGTCAGCCAGTGATTCATAGATGCCAACCATCTCACGGGCGTGTTTGAGGTAAGTCAGCCTGACGGTGCGGAACAGGTCGGCATTTAATGCTACACCGTTGCTGGCCAGGTGTGTGAAAAATGTCCTGGCAATATCGGAGGCCATTTTGTACAATCCCTTCTCGCTTTCTGAGCCGACATTCTGGTGTTTATGGTCATACCGGTTGGTCAACTCAATCTGGCAGATCCGGGATTCTCTAACCAGCCGGTATATCTCTCCCAGCAAACCCACTTCAATACCCCAGTCGGAAGGGAATTGCATCATACGGGCCTGGCTGGTGTAGGTGGCAAATTCACCGGACAAGGGGTATCTGAAATCACCCATGTAATCCAGAAATTCAGTGCTTCCGAAGATATCCTTCAAGGTTCTGACCAACGGAAAATAAAACAGACGTGTTACGCGTCCATAAAGTTTCTTGTCATAACGGATGTAATATCCCTTGGAAAACTGGAACCGGAGGTACATCAGGGGAAAGAGCAACCTGGTTAGAAAATCCCTGTCATAGGTGAGTATATCTGCATCGTGAAAAGCAATGGCCGATACCTCGGATTTCCCGATGATATAACCCAGGCATGTCCATACCGCCCTGCCTTTACCCCGGATGCCCAGAGGCAGCTGTTTTTCGATGCGCTGAATGACAGCCGCCACATCAGGTTTATCGTTCCAAACCAGTACCGCACGATTACCCAGTGGAGAAACAATCTTTTGGGCATTGATGAACTCCTCTTTTTTGGCCTGGTCCAGCGAAATGTATATTTTACTTACATAGGGTATGCCCCCGAGCACTTCTATAATGTGATGCATGGCATCACTGGAAAGGTCACGGTACAAGGCCGGAATCAGAACCCCGACAGGAATCCTGGCAGAAGCCTTCAATACCTTGGCTTCCATACTTTCACAACTCTCATGCTGGAGCAGGGAGAAAGTCGGTACTTTGTTGATGTGAAAATCAGCCATGACTATAATTATTTCAGATTCATTAACCTTTAACAGCCCTATTGAAAATCAACATAAAAATACTACTTTTATTTTTTAACCAGGTCATTTACTGTAACGAAAACCCATCCGATATGAAGCATTTAAGGTACTTTTTGGTTGCAACTATTTTTGCAGCAGGAATTTACGGCTGCAAAAACACAAATCAGGCAAAAGAAGAAACCACTCCCGAACTCAAAGACTGGGAACTGGTGTGGTCCGATGAGTTTGATTATTCAGGACTGCCCGATTCCGGTTCATGGGCTTATGATGTTGGTGGTCATGGCTGGGGTAACCAGGAAAAACAGTATTATACCGAAGTCAGGACTGAGAATGCCAGGGTTGAGAACGGCCTGCTAATTATCGAAGCCCGGCAGGAATCCATGGATACCAACGATTATACCTCGGCCCGACTGGTAACCCGGGGTAAAAATGAATGGCTCTATGGTCGTTTTGAGATCAGGGCCAAATTACCCAGGGGAACAGGAACATGGCCCGCCATCTGGATGCTGGCTGCCAAACAAAGCTATGGCGACAGTTACTGGCCCCACAATGGTGAAATTGATATTATGGAGCATGTTGGGTTTAACCAGGGATCTATTCATGCTTCAGCGCACAGTCTCAAATACTTCTGGCAGATCGGCACGCAGCGCACCGATACGATTTTTTCAGCTGATGTTTCCGACACCTTCCACAATTATATCCTGGAATGGTACCCTGAAAAAATGGACATATTCATGGATGAGAAGCTGTTCTTTACCTCCGTGAATGACAACACCGGCTGGGAAGCGTGGCCGTTCGACAAACCCTTCTACCTTATTCTCAACATAGCTGTGGGCGGTGCATGGGGTGGACAGAAAGGCGTTGATGAAGGTATCTGGCCACAGCGGATGGAAGTGGATTATGTCAGAGTGTATAAGAGGAAATGAATTGTGAATGGTGAATGGTGAATGGTGGATTGTGAAAAGAATTCTTTAATCTTCAATCTGCAATCTCCAATCTGCAATCTTTAATCACTTATACCTCATCCTCAAATCTGTTCTCATAATCTTCCACGGTCAGGAATGAGTATTTATAACTCATGGGGATGATCGTGTTGTAATCCTCCACGGATGCTCCCGATAAGCAAGCTTCAATGATCTTGCGTCCGGTTACTGACAATTCCGGAACCAGGTATTTCGGTAATTCCTTTCTGAAAAAATCATAAAGAATCTGCGCCCCAGCATCATAACCCTGGGTACCTACTTCGGTCTGCCGGTGCACTTGCAGAAACCTGGATGGAATCTTAGCTCCTTCAATGGTAAGGTAATTCAGCTCATAACCCAGCAAAGGACAACGGGCTTCCTGATACTGATCAAGGCGCAATTTAGCATTCCCCCTGCGGGTAAGGTACTCGCGCATCAGAAGCTGCGGTTTGAATCCCACTTTCCATACACCGATGTATTGATTAGGAACCAGTGTGTATTTAGTGCGCGGAGTCTGTATGATCTGTTCCAGAAGAAGGTTGGCATGCGTCACCATTTTGCCCGCAGCAAAAGGCCAATAGGAGCCAACTCCTTCCGATTCCATTCCCTCGCCACCAACGATACTCGGATTGGCATGTCCGCGGGGTGAGACCAGTCGCCATAGCCAGGCCAGTGCCGGTGGTAATATATGAAACAATCCAAGAATTCCGTAATTCGGATTTTCCCTGTTGAAGGGAGGCGTGCGTACGCCAAAACTTCTTACATCCACACTAACCGGTCTGTTAATGATCCCGGGCACAATATCCCTGGGCAGTATCACCCTGGGATTGGGACACCTTTTCCCCGGCTGATCCTCAATGTGATCCCATATTAACGCCGTTCCGCCGGGATGACTTTTTATGTTCAGAAACAGTAGCGGCTTTTTGGGTTTAATGGTGATTTTCTCCAGAAATGGATCATCCCCATAATCGGTAATACTATCGACTCTTATGAACCAGGCATTTTCGGCATCGAGCAATGCGAGTTTGCCATTGTCTTTCTGAACCGAAGGGTGACACAAAGCCATGTCATCGGTTACTGGATTAAAGGAGCAGAATAAAGGCAGACTGATCAGCCTTTTTTCTCCGTTTATAATGTTCTCACCAATCAAGACCTGTCCGTTTGACTCCCTGACAATGTTCTGCAGCATCTCGCTTTTGCCTCCCCCGCTTGCACCCTCATGCATGAAAGTGGTGATATTATCGTAAGGACTGACAACCTCAACCGTAGAACAATGGGCAGTAATCCAGCCCTCTCTTTCTCCTTTGGTCAGCAGGGCACCATATAAACCCTTTTTGGCACTCGGTCCCGGGTAAAGGTTGTAGGAAAACATCTCGTGCAGATTTTCCGATCGTTTGTGGACCACAACCTGTTTGCCTTTAAAATGAGTGTGCCTGAAAGTAGGCGCAACATAAATCACCGTATCAATGGCAAAATGCTCCGGAAGATCCCTGACCGGTATGATCCTTTGCAGCATCGACAATCCCATGGCAAAAAAGCCCGCATTTGCCGGTGCAATGGCTATCCCTCCCACACCAATCTTTTCTCCGCCCGCAAAGTAAAAAAAGGCAGCCAACTCCTGTTCCATGAGCCATTGAAAAGTTTCTTGCCTGAGCACCTCAAAATCATAACCAAATTTCTCCCTGAACTTGATCTTGTCACTTGGAAGATCATCCGCCACGACCATGGTGTCGGGATCGCGGCGCCGCATATAAGCATCTGTGTAATTTACTGAAATGCCATTGGTCACTTTGTGCACAATGGCTTCAGTATATTCTCCATTCCCGGGTATCCTGTACTTTACTTCGAATGAAACTTTGTCTTCACCTCCAACGGCTGCAATTGCCAGTTGATCCACCCTGTCATAAACTGTTAAATTCTTACATTTTTTAAGTAATCCGGAAACCTCTGCCGGCAGCATAATCTTCTTCTGTATTACTTTTTCAAAGATGTCATTCATAATCAGAATTATTGTATTGTGTCAAATTATGATAAATTATTTCCGCATTAAAGCAACCATATGGAATGCTTTGTCGTCTACTGTTATGTGTTCTGATCCAAAATTGTTAATCATTACAGTAGCAAATTTAAAATTAATTGTATGAAAGATACTATCTGTAGACTCGTTCTTCTGGGATTAGTTTTTCCCCTGGTAATTTTCTCCTGTAACAGGGAAGAAAAATCTGATCCGCAGCAAAGTGATGTTGTAAAACGGTACCTGGAATTTAAGACCAAAATGAATGCTATGAATGCCAGCATGGGACAAATGAGTAATTTTCTGTCCGTTATCGGTGCCAGCCAAATGCGCAATAGTGGGCTTCGTCTGAAATCAGCCCATGGCGATTCTGTCTACACCGACAGTATTCCCTGCGACACTTCGGGTTACTGGGATTACTGGACCTGTGCAACGGTAACGGAGTTTGATAATGCAGACGGCACCCATACAACCATTTATGATTACGGGGATGGCTGTGATGAATTTGGCTCACTGACCAAAGGAAAGATCACTTACATCTGGCAAAATGACGGTGATGATTATTATTCAAAAGTTCTTTATGAGCAATACTACAGTTATGGCATGGAAATGAACGGTTTCTCGGAATACAGTTTTACTTCCGACGGAAATTCTTACTTTGAATACGATTCAACGAACGCCGGAAAAGATACAGGCTCATCTCCGGGTGTAATATTCAACTGGTCCGGAACCTCAACCGGAAAAGATAATATGAGCATTGAATATGACAACGGTGAAAAATACACCTATACATCCAATTACTCCAATAAATGGGACAATTCCTCCTATACGGTTCTGGAAGGTGAATTCACCTGTACCAGCGAGCCTGATGATTACGATTACCATTATCTCGTCACCAGTCCGATTTTTTACAATTACGAATGTTCAGATACCTGGATCCCCGTTTCGGGCGTCGAAACCATCCACTACAAAGACACCAGCGAAGCCTATGACTTTATAATCGATTACGGCAACGGAAACTGCGATAATCTTGCCACTGTAACGGAGAATGGAGAAACATCCATCGTTGACTTTGGCGAGCTCATTTACCAATACTGTGAAGACGCGGTGAGCGACAGTGCGACGGTGAATCTTAAAAGATAAGATATAGGTCCTAGTGCAGGGACAGATCGCGACCTGTCCCTGCAAATAACATCATCCGAAATTTCCCCCTATCCTGCTGTAGATCTTTTCAGGCTGCCAGATTGGATTTTCCCCCAGCACCATTCTGGTTCCTTTGGTGGTGGTTTCTGCATAACCGTTTTGTTTCAGGAATTCAATACCGGCAATATTTTCTGAAGGAAGCACAATTCTTTCGGTTTTTGAAAACTTCACTTTCATCAATTCCATTCCGGCCTCCGGGTTCTCAGCAATAATGGGCCCCTCTTTCAGACCGAGGATAAAGTAACCCTGTACCACCCCATTTTTTAAGTATACCCATGAACTCTCCAGATGAGTGCTCAAAAGCCGTTCGCGGTTTTCCGCGCTAACTCTTCTGTCCATTTGAAGGATTTGTGCCCTGTATTGCGCAGTATATTCAACCAGGTTTGGCGAGACCGGGTAATCTATTCCGGATTTTTCACGGTTCATGAAAATATATTCCGAGACAGCCCTGAATCCCGCTTTTACATAAACAGGTTTGCCAAGTTCGGTGGCAGTAAGCATACAGGTAGTCACCGGATAGTCCCTGAGAACCTGCAACAATTCTGCAACGATCCCCAAACCAATACCCCTGTTTCTGTAAGAAGCATCCACAATAATATGAGCCAGCCAGGCAGTGGCATCGTATACAATTGCCACGCCAATACCGGTAATGCGATCATCCACACAAGTTTTTACGGGCCGGCAGAATCCAGACCGGATGTAAAACTCCATGTCAGGAATAATATCGGACCAGTTTTCGGGCTGCAAATGCTTGATTTCGTCAAGATCGCAACTGGCTAGAGGCAGGAATTTCATGTTTTAAATCTTATTGCTAATGGAGCGAAGTTAAGAAAACTTCGCTCAGCGGGGAAAACACCGAATAAAGCCTGCCGATTAGAAAGCACGGAGTGCTTTAATTTGAATAGCGCCGGGTGATAACCCGGTGTATATATGCGGTTGATTCTTCACAACCACGGCATGGTTGAATATTGCATGACAGTGTTATTTCAATTAAACTCAACCACAACGTGGTTGTAGACAACTTCAATGCCAATTACACCGGGCTCCGCCCGGCGCTATTCACATTTAACCGCTAACGCGGTTTGATCTTAAGTTGATTGCTATGGTTTTCTTAACTACGCCCTGTGAGGTCGGACAATTTTTACTTCTCCGGTTTTGCATTTGTTTTTGTCTTCCTGACTTTAGCGTGGGTAGTAACTTTAGGCTTTTGTTCTGCAGTCTTAAAGGGCTTCCTCGCTTTACTCACGCTTTCCGCTTTAATCTTGCCGCTTTCCTTTTGACTTTTGCTTTTCTTTTCGCCCTTCAGGTACTTTTTTACCTTTTTACTGCTCTTTTCAAGGCGGGCCACTCCGTCAACCAGTTCTTTCTTCCTGTTTTTCAGTGTACTTTTAAGTGCTTTGATTTCTACCTGAAGCCCCTTGGTAACTTCCATTTCTGTTTGCAGGTTGCTTATTTTCTCACTGGCTGGTTCAGAACGGCCTTTGTCGCCTTTCCGAAGAAGGGAAGTAATTCGTTTTACGAGCAAATCAAGTTTCTTACCTGTCTTTTTGGTTTTCATGCTGATGGTTGAATTGGTAAAAGCCTGAAATTACAAATTAGAAGCCACTGCAGCAAATAATTATTGCTTAATTCACGAAATCTTAATATTGCTGTAACACCAGGAAATTGCTTTTTCAGCGGTTGTGCTATCTGCATTCCCTAA
Organism: Bacteroidales bacterium; assembly: GCA_041737175.1. Lineage (GTDB taxonomy): Bacteria > Bacteroidota > Bacteroidia > Bacteroidales > UBA10428 > UBA5072. Next base: position 33,284 of record JBGSSF010000004.1, on the reverse strand, counting down.
ATCTAATTCATCGACCTGTATTCATTGGGGGTATGTCCCGTATCATTCTTGAACATCCTGCTGAAATGTTGAGGGTGTTTAAACCCTAATTCATAGGCGATTTCACTCAGCGTCTTGCTCTTGTCAAAAATTCTCTCCTTGGCAATGTTCATAACCTTTAGCTGGATAGTTTCCTGAGCTGATTTTCCGGTTTCTTTTTTTATCAGATCGCCAAAATAATTGGCCGACAAATGCAACTGATCAGCGCAATATTTCACGGTAGGCAAACCCGCAGTCCTGACTATTTCCGATTGAAAATAGTTATCCAGCAGTTGCTCAAATTTCACCAGAATGTCCTTATTGACATCACCGCGGGTAATGAACTGGCGGTCGTAAAACCGCAAGCAATAATTGAGGAGCAACTCTATATTATTGGCAATAAGTGTTTTGCTATGTTTGTCGATCGACTGCAGCAGTTCATGATCTATTTTTGCCAGACAATCTAAAATAATTTGCCGTTCTTTTTCAGAAATGTGAAGGGCCTCATTGGCTTCATACGAGAAAAAAGTATACTTTTTTATATTCTGGCCAAGCGAGGTGCCCCGGATCAAGTCGGGATGAAACAGCAGTCCCCATCCCTTGGGCCGCGGACTATCCGGTTTGCTTCCAATACCTACCACCTGACCGGGAGCAATAAAAACCAGCGTACCTACCTGGTAGTCGTAATAATTACAGCCATATTTCAAATCGCCGCATTTTGCCTCCTTGAGAAAAACACAATAAAAGCCATAGTGAGCCATGGCTTCCGGAATCAGCTTCATTTTTGAAAAGTCAAATACGCTTACCAAAGGATGAAGGGTTTCGATTCCCCGCAATGTATTAAACTGTGTAATATTCTCCAATTTGATAATTTCATCCATTGCTCTTGCTGTTACAATTTGCATCAAAGTTAAAGCATAATTATCTGTAAGATACACTTAGGAATGTAATATCCGTAATCGGGGTACAAAAAACAGTAATTGGTATACAATCGCTCCGGTTATTTGGTCTCACCTTTGCATTATATAATATTTACCATCATGAAAAAATTATCACTAGGATCTACATTAGTTCTTATGGCATTATGCCTTCAGGCTCAACAACAGAAAATGACTGACACTGCTGGCTCTGCCAATATGCCTGAAGTTCTGACCGTTTCAGGTTTGGTACGCGGCGCAACAGACGGGAGTGTAGAAAGTTTCAAGGGAATTCCCTATGCTGCTCCGCCGGTAGGGGAATATCGCTGGCGTCCTCCACAACCCGTTGCCCCGTGGCAGGGAGTGCGTGATGCAACCGAGTTTGGCGCGACCTGCGCGGCAGCAGGATGGGGTGCCGCTGCAGGATCAATTCAGGCAGGCTCGTCGGAAGATTGTTTGTTTCTCAATATATGGCGCCCTGCCGGGGCTGCAAAGAATGCAAAGCTGCCGGTCATGGTGTGGATTCACGGCGGCGCTTTCGTAGGGGGCAGCGGTAACACTTCCGGGGATGGGTTTGCCAAACAAGGTGTCATCCTGATTTCCATCAATTACCGTCTGGGGCGCCTCGGGCATTTTGCATTCCCGGCGTTGAGCAAGGAGCATCCGGAAGAAGCCAAGGGCAGTTACGCCTTCATGGACCAGATAGCAGCCCTCAGGTGGGTGAAGCAAAACATCGCCGCATTCGGGGGCAATCCTGAAAATGTTACCATTTTCGGTTTTTCAGCCGGCGGCGTTTCGATACATTCACTCCTTACCATACCGGAGGCGAAAGGTCTTTTCCAAAAGGCAATCAGTCATTCCGGCGGTGGCCGGGATGGTGTTCTGACCGGCAGGCCGATCAGTAAAGAAAATGCAAGTCCATACTACCCTGTTTCAGCGGAAACCATCGGAATAAATTTTGCCCGTAAACATGGGATCGAGGGCACAGATGCGGCTGCACTGGCCAAGCTGCGCGCGCTGAGAGTGGAAGAGATTGTTGACGGGGGACAGGAAAATGATGGCCAGGGAGGTCCGCGTATCTATTCAGGTCCGATTCTCGACGGTAAACTGGTCGTTGAAACTGCAGAGAGTGCATACAAGGCAGGCAGGCAGGCACACGTTCCGCTCATGATCGGGTGTAATAGTGCGGAAATAGGCGGAAACTTTGTTAATGCCAGCAGTTCAAAGGAAGAACTGTTTTCTCTGTTCGGAGAACTGAAGGATGAGGCTAAAGCCGCCTATGATCCTGATGGTAAAAAAGAATTCGCTGAGGTACAAACAAGGTTTAACACGGACAAGGTTTGGGCAGAGCCTGCGCGGTTCACCGCAAAATCTTTTGCCGCCGTTGGTGATCCGGCCTCCATTTTTCTTTTCTCTTACGTGCCTTCGTCCATGAAGGAGCGGATGCCGTTTGGCCCCGGACACGGAACCGATATTGCTTATGTGTTCGACAACCTGGGGTCAGGAGGCTTCGGGGCACCTCCGACGCCTCCAACGCCCGGGGACAAAGAGGTCGCCAGGATGATGAACGCCTATTGGGTAAACTTTGCCAGGACCGGCAATCCTAACAGTAAGGATTTGCCGGAATGGCCTGTTTACAGTCCCAAAAAGAACATGATCCTTGATGTTCAATCCGATGGTAAACCTGTCGGTAAGCCTGATCCAAGGAAAGCCAGACTGGACGTGATTGAAAAGGCAGTGAACATGGGAGATAAACTTCAACCAAATGGTATTTAACCGGTAGCTTGAAACAATGAAAAAAAGCGAATCACACCACTAATTCCATTTAACTATCAACTTTATGAGGACAACATTTCTAGGACTTTTTTTATTCATGAGTATACCCTGTACTTATACTCAGCAAACACATACAAATTCTTCAGGTACTGCTCAAAATGCAAAAAAACAAAAACCTATTCTGATTCAGGAACAAGGCAGTTTTGCCGTGGGCGGAACTGTGATAACCAACCCGGGAACATTTGATCCCTATAAACCTACTCCCGAAGGACAGACTTTCCGCGGCGATCATGCATACATTTTTTATCAGATCCCGGTAAAAGCCCGCAAATATCCTTTGGTGATGTGGCATGGAATCGGCCAGTTCTCGAAAACGTGGGAAACAACCCCTGACGGGCGCGAAGGCTTTCAAAATATTTTCCTGAGACGGGGTTTCGGAGTCTATCTCATTGACCAGCCCAGAAGAGGTAATGCCAGTCGAAGTACGGTTGCCGGAACCATTACACCAACACCTGACGAACAGCAATGGTTTGGCACTTTCCGTGTTGGCATTTGGCCCGACTATTTCAACGGAGTGCAGTTTGCACGCGATTCGGCCACGCTGAACCAATATTTCCGCCAGATGACGCCCAATATCGGACCCATTGATATAAACGTTAATACTGAAGCCATTTCTGCGCTTTTTACCAAAATTGGTCCCGCCATCCTGGTGTCGCATTCCCATTCGGGAGGCATGGGCTGGGCAACCGCCATCAAAAACCAAAATGTAAAAGCTATAGTCTCTTATGAGCCGGGCAGTGGTTTTCTTTTTCCCAAAGGAGAGGTGCCCTCACCTATACCCATGGCCGGGGGCACACTCACCGCTTTTGAAGTGCCTTTATCAGATTTCTTGAAGCTTACCAAAATACCGATAATTATATACTATGGTGATTTTATTCCCGATAAACCTATGGATAACCCGGGCCAGGATGGTTGGCGGGCACGGCTTGAAATGGCCAGGTTATGGAGGGATGCCGTGAACGGGCAAGGCGGTGACGTAACCGTGGTGCATTTGCCTGAGATCGGGATTAAAGGCAATACGCATTTCCCGTTTTCAGATTTAAACAATGTTGAAATAGCCGACATCATGTCGGAATGGTTAAAGAAAAAAGGACTGGATAAATGACAGACAATTAGACTGTTTTGAAATGATTCTGAAAATAAATTATTTATGAAAGGGAGGAGTTAACCATGAAAAGAGAAATTAAATCCAATTTTTTGATTGTACTTTTTATGACGACAACATTTATATCTTCGGCACAAACAAAGCTCGCCAATCCTTTTGGACTGGTTTACCAGGATGCCATTACAGAAAATGCATCAGGCAAGGTGAATATTCATCCCGTGACCTATAAACTGAATGGTATTGATATAGCAGCCAATATTTACACCCCCGCCAATTATGACCCTTCAAAGAGTTATCCTGCGGTGGTTGTTGCTCACCCCAATGGCGGCGTAAAAGAACAGGTTGCAGGATTATACGCACAGCATCTGGCTGAATCAGGTTACATCACGATTGCTGCCGATGCCTCGTACCAGGGAGCCAGCGGCGGAGAGCCGCGTAATGTAGATAAGCCGACCAATCGCGTTGAAGACATTCGCGGGATGGCAGATTTTATTACACATTATGCCGGTGTAAATGCTGACCGCCTGGGCATATTAGGAATCTGCGGTGGCGGTGGCTACACATTAAAAGCAGCACAAACCGACAAACGTTTTAAAGCAGTAGCAACCTTGAGCATGTTTAATTCCGGCGTGGTCAGGCGCAACGGATACATGAATTCAGGACTGTCCACTATTCAGGAACGGTTAAAACAGGCTTCAGAAGCCCGGGCACGGGAAGCGGCCGGCGGGGAAGTGCTTTATGCTGCCAATACAAAATCGACCGATGAAGAAGCAGACAAAATGCCGTTTGATCTGTATCGTGAAGGTCATTATTATTACAACAGAACCCACGCCCACCCCAATTCCACATTCAGGTACACCATGAGCAGTCTGCTTGACCTGATGGCCTTTGACGCAGCCTCGAACATGGATCTGATTAATCAGCCCCTGTTGATGATGGCGGGAAGTAAAGCCGACAGCTATTACATGACCGATAGTGCATTCCATCTTGCTACTGGCACAAAGGAGAAAGAATTATTCCTGATTCCGGGAGCTACCCACATCCAGACCTATTATATTCCTGAATATGTAGGTCTGGCGATGAATAAATTCAATGCGTTTTTTGGTAAATATCTGTAAGAGACTGAGGCTGGGTATACCACCGGCTAATAACTGATAAATAAAACATAATGAAAATTCTGATAGGTTTTATTTTTTTATTTTCAAATATCATCAATGCTCATGCCATGAACTTGTATGATCAAAGCCTGAGTGCGAAGCAGAAAAGCATTATTATCATTTCTGCACTTACAGCAAAAGGCGATTTAACCAAATTGAAAACGGAGTTGAATGCCGGCCTTAACGCCGGTCTCACGATTAACCAGATTAAGGAAGCCCTCGTTCATCTTTACGCCTATTGCGGATTCCCTCGCAGTATAAGAGGATTGCAAACATTTATGGAAGTGCTCGATGAACGAAAAGCCAAAGGTATAATCGATAAAACAGGTGCCGGTGCATCGCCTGTAAATCAGGATGGTAGCAAATATGATCGGGGTAAAAAAGTCCTCGAGGAACTCCAGAAAATACCTCAAAGTAGCACCCTTACGGGTTATGCTGCATTTGTGCCGGTAATCGATACCTTTCTGAAAGAACATCTGTTTGCCGATATTTTCGAACGCGATGTTTTAACCTATGCCCAAAGGGAATTGGTCACTATTTCCGTGCTGAGTGCAATTGGCGGCGCAGAGCCTATGCTTCGCAGTCATCTGGTCATTTGTCTGAATGTAGGTTTAACTCCCGAACAGTTGACTGAATTTGCGGGCATCATTCAACCGATAGTAGGCAAAGCAGAAGCAAATGCAGTCAATGAAATTTTGGATGATGTACTTGTGGTTGGTTGCACCCATCATCATACTGTGACTGCGGTGGAGCAAACATCAGAAACTGCTTTTCCCAAAGGAGAAATCTTTGCCAACGACAATTTTACAGGTACAGCATGGCTTCAAATGCTTGTAAATAATGATAGTACGTACAATACCTCCATTGGTAACGTAACCTTTGAACCCAAGGCAAGAACCAACTGGCACAAACATCCGGGGGGGCAAATACTCCTTATTACAGACGGGCAGGGTTATTACCAGGAAAAAGGCAATCCCGCTCAGTTGTTGCACAAAGGCGATATTGTAAGAATTCCTCCCGATGCAGAGCACTGGCACGGTGCCGCACCCGAATACAGTCTAACCCATATTGCTATAAGTCCTAATACCGATAAAGGAAGTGTTGTATGGTTGCAGCCTGTTACGGACGAGGAATACAATAGATGTGAGATAAAAGATAACCAGCCAGTGCTTTAATGTAGGATTTTTTCATAACCCCGGTGGAGGAGATCTCTGCACCATAAAAATCTAAGCCCACACCGGAAAAATTTGTTGAATGGACCATTCAAAGTGGATTCATGATTTTTAAAAAAAGGCCGCCCTGATAATCCAGTAGTTGAAAGGACAATTAACCCCTACTATACAAAATGTGAGCAGCCTTTTATTTACCTGTAAATTCAGTAACAGGAATGACCTTATTTTTCTGTAATGGTATCTTGCTAATGATAAAAATACCCAGTACCGCCATGAAAAATACAACATAGAATATTAAATCGTATTTCCCGGTTATTTCTTTTAATTTCGAACTAAGAGTAACCCCTGCAATAGCGCCAAAACCATAAGCAGTAAAGAGTTTACCATAATTCTTTGCCGAATTTAATTCACCGAACAGTCTGATTACAGATACGGGAGCGATGGTAAGCCACCCACCGAAAACACTCCATAAAAGTGCCATTGAAATAACAAACTTCATTGATTGTCCTGGTGACAGTGTGGCAATTGTCAGGGAAGAAAAAATCAGCAATAAATATGAAATGACTAGTGTAATCCTGAATCCGGCTTTATCCAGCATAAAACCGAATAACAAACGACCCATTCCATTGAAAAGCGCCAGCAATGAAAGGATCATTGCAGCATCAGTGCTATTAATATTTAAAAAAGACTGACTAAAAGGACTGGATATGCTTATGGCCATAAGACCGGAAAAGGTAACAATGAAAAAAAGCAACCAAAGTAAATAAAAACTGCTGTTTCTTGTTACCGGTAGATTATCTCCATATACAGCGACACTAGGTTTTTGTTTGGAATAATCTTCGGGATTTGTAAAAAATGAAGCCATTACAGGCAGTAGCAATAAAAATCCAATGCCAATCAGTACGAAGGCATCAGATACTCCATAATTTTCAATAAGAGTTGAAGCGACCGGGGCAGTTACCAATGGAGATAAACCAAAGCCAAGCAAGATTGCCCCTGTTGCAATTCCTTTGGAACCAGGAAACCACCTGGAAGCCATAGCAACAGGCACACCATATAGCATTCCAACTCCTATACCACCCAAAACACCATAGGCAATCACAAGCTGATGTATTGTACTACAATAACCTGATAAAAGATAACCGGCGGATAGCAAAATACTACCCGTTATTGCAATAAGGGACGGCTTAAACCTTTCTATAAGTTTTCCGGCAACTGGCATGGTAAATGCATACAAGGCGAGGAAAAAAAGAAATGGTAGTCCGCTTTTTGAGGAAGATATGCCCAGTGAGTTTTCCAATGGAATTCTGAAAACACTCCACGAATATACAGTTCCCATTAAAAGCGCTGATAAAAATCCTAAAGGGATGATAAGGTATTTCCTGGAAATCATTTTTAAACAATAGTTATTTTGAATTGAAAAAATACGAATTACTTGTCAAATAAATTAAATATTATTTACTTTAGCAAATTAATATTAAATTATATTTAATGAATGAAAGACACCGATTCAATACAAATAGTTAATTTTGTTAATACTGAATGCTATGAACAAGCTTGGTGAAAGGATACGAAAACGAAGAGAACATCTTGAAATACAAATGAATGTTTTGGCCAAAGGCATTGGGATAACTCCCAGTATGTTATCTCAGATAGAAAATGCCAAAGCTTTTCCATCTTTGCACACCATTAAACATATTGCTGATTATTTGAATACTTCAGTAGGAGCGTTGATTGGTGAGAACGATACTTTTGCCTCCAATCCTGTAATTTCCTGGGACGAAAAAAAATTCGTTAAGCGAAACGAAAACGGGGCAGCCTTATATTTGTTGGCTCATTACAGTCCCGTTCAAACCATGGAAATATATGCAGTAGAACTTGAAAAAGAAGGAAGTTCCATCGGATTAATAGACAATCGGCGAAACGGGCAGGAATTTTGTTTTGTTATTGGCGGGATTCTATCGGTAATTTTTAAAGATTCAACACATGAACTTGCCAGTCAGGGAAGTATTTATTTTTATTCACATGACTTAAAATACTTCCAGAATAATTCTATTGAAAAAACCTGGATTTTATGGGTTATTTCACCTTTAAAGACTTAGGAACTAAATTTTGATTATATTTTGAATGTGGTGCAATAATAATTGTTTTTCCCAACTATTAAATATAATTTAATATATTTGCGATATATTAAATTCTATTTAATTTAAGTCAAAAAGGCAAAAAGTTAAAATGTTTTAAATGATTACCATGGATGGTTACACCTCTTATATTTGAACCGGCATGATTACCCTTAAAAAACTATTATTTCCAGCATTTCTTTTCGCATTTATATCTCTTTTCCTGGGACATGATATTGTCAATTACTGCCATCACGAAAAGGGTAAAATTGAAAATGCTGCTGGAAGTTCCGGTTCCTGCAGTTTATTTACCTCAGATACCTCAGTGGAAGAAGAAGTTACCTTTTTCGTACAATATTATATTACTCTAAGTTTAAATTCCGGTGGCAAAAATCTGTTATCGCCGGTTTCTTTTTTACCTCCCCAGCTTTACTATTCCATTTGGCTACCGCCTGATAATTCCTAGAACTTTTCTTTCATAATAGGCAAATAATTGTGGCAGCCTGGCAATTAAATAGGTAAACCACTTTTAAGACTATTTGACGGATAGAATCTTGTGATGAGGTTCTAATCAAGACAAATTATTATCAATTACTTTCTATTTGAACACAAAATTCAGCTAGTATGGGATTCGATGACATTTTAGAAAGCAAACATAGAAATCATGGACATTATAGGGAATACACAGACCATGATGACAGTAGATATTCGCTTGATTCTTACCATTCATATCATGGTTATGGAGATCATACAAAATTGCTAGGAATAATTATGAAGATTTGGAGCAATAGAAAACTAAAAATTCTGGTGATATTGGCAGTGACAGTGTTTTTACTAATAGTTATTGTTCTATTTGTAGTATTAGTTCCTGTAATTATAAAACTTATCAATGATATCAGTCAGAACGGTTTGCAGGGCCTTTTTAATGGTGCTGCTGAATTCCTGGACAAAATTTGGAAAGGTTCGGCAGAATGAATGCAGTGATTTTATTCATGATGGATAATAAAATTGAGATATATATATTAAAATTTAGATATGATTTATTAGTAGTGGATTCTTTGCTTACTGTTTTAGAAATTATAAAACATTAACTATGAGCAACTTAAATTATCATGATTCCAAATTGAAAGAGCAGAATGCAGAGCACTTTGCTCAGCTGGTCAATATTGCCATGGCTAATAGGGTCATTACCAGCATTGAAAAGGAATTGTTGTATCGCATGGGTAAAAAATTGGGATTTACTGTACATGAGGCCGATTCAATAATAGAAAAGGTTTTTTGGGCAGATTATACTCCACCTGAAATATTATCAAAACGCTTTGAACAAGCCTACGACATTGTAAGGATGACATTGGTGGATGGAGGAATAGATAAAGATGAAATGCGATTAGTCAGTAAATTCATTGCTAAAATTGGTTTCAATGAAAGAGAAATCCCAAACTTAATTTTAGTGTTATTAAGAGGTATCAGGCAGAATAAAAAGGTGGAAGAACTTATTGAAATCTATCTAAAAACAAGGTAGTGTGAAGGTAATAATAGTTTTCATTCCTGGAAAATTAAATCGATACTGTTAATGAAGAACTGGTTTAAAGCACTTCACACATGGAGTTTGCAGTGGACAAGCACAAAATGGAGCACCTGGGCATTGTTTATATGTGCTTTTGCTGATGCATCCTTTTTACCTCTACCAACTCCATTGCTTTTTGTGACATTGGCATTACTTAATGGCACAAAGGCTTACAAGTATGCAATATTTGGGACACTTGGTACTTTGGCCGGGGCTTTGTTTGGTTATTCCATAGGTCATTTTGCCTGGTTTAAGGCAACAGGAGAATTTACCAGGCTGGCACAATTTTTTTTGAATAATGTACCTGGATTTTCCGAAACGGCCTATACAAATATTCAAAATCAATATGCCAAATGGGATTTTTGGGTTTTATTCATTGCATCTATAATGCCCGTTCCATATAAGATTTTTTCGATTTCTTCAGGCGTATTTGACATTAACATAATTATGTTTAGTGTTGCCACCCTATTTAGCCAGGGAGCCAAATTTTATTTGATGGCTTTATTGGTAATAAAAATTGGACCTGGTGTTAAAGAGCTGCTTAAATTCAGGATCAAGACATTTGCACTATTTGCTTCAGCATGCATCGTTGTGGCTATTGTAGTAATAAGAGTTCTTTGATTATTAGCATGAATGGGTTAAAAAAAATATATCACTGGGTACTTAAATGGGCTGAAACACCTTATGGGATTTCTGCACTGTTTATTCTTGCTTTCTCCGAATCTGTTTTTTTCCCTATTCCTCCGGATGTTTTGCTTATTGCACTAGCCATGGGAAGTACCGTAAAATCGTTTCGATATGCTACCATTTGTACCATTGGTTCCGTATCCGGGGCATTTCTTGGATATGCCATAGGACATTTCGTATGGATAGCAGCTAACGGAGAATTCACGGTTTTTGCCAATTTCTTTTTCAATAATATACCGGGATTTTCTACCGATTTATTTAATGGTATCAAAGCTTTGTATAATGAATGGGATTTCTGGGTAATATTCACAGCCGGTTTCACACCCATACCATACAAGGTATTCACGGTAACCTCAGGGGTTTTTGATATCAATCTTGTGATGTTTTTTGTAGCATCATTTATAAGCCGTGGCGCAAGGTTTTTTCTGGTTGCATGGCTCATATGGAAATACGGACCGGATATTAAACGGTATATAGAAAAATATTTCAATTTGTTTGCCTTTGGCTTTACGATTATTTTAATCGGAAGCTTTGTATTAGTTAAATATTTAATTTAAAATGTATTACTATGAATTGTCCAAATTGTAATGTAAAATTGGTAATGTCCGACAAGCAGGGCATTGAAATCGCTTATTGTCCTAGGTGTAGAGGGGTACTACAAACGACATGGTTATGATAAACACAGGAGAATAGGATTCCTCGAAGAATTATGATTAAATATTTGGTATATGGCAAAGCATCCGGCGATATTTCTGGACAGAGACGGGACAATAATTGAAGATACAGGATATATTAAAAATCCATTGGATATGATTTTCTTTTCCGAGAGTTTTAAGGCTCTTCGTTTAATGCAGGATTATTATCTACTTTTTATAATTACCAACCAATCCGGGATAGCCAAAGGTTTTATCACAGAAGATGAGGTAAAAAGTGTTAACAAATATCTTGTTGAGAGCTTTAAATCCAGGAACATCATAATCTATGATGTTTTTTATTGCCCGCATAAAAGGGAAGATAATTGCACATGCAAAAAGCCCTTTCCATATTTTATAAATATGGCAGCTGAATTATACAATTTAAGCCTGAAGGATTCATATATTGTTGGTGATCACCCATCTGATGTAGATTGCGGCTTAAACGCCGGAGTTAAGCCGATCTACCTTTTAACCGGTCATGGTAGGAAACATTGGGAAGAAGTAGCCCCTTATATAAAAACCTGCGAAAATATCCTTGCTGCTGCTCATTATGTAACCAATAATTCTAAATGACAGAGCTGGTTGTGATCAATAACAATTTAATTAATCATTTAAAAAGATGAACTGGCACCGATTAAGTATACAGGAAGCATTTGAATTGCTGGGAACAAACCAGGATGGTTTAAGTACATCCGCAGCTGAAATAAAACTGATGCAGACAGGCCCGAACGAGTTGGACGAAGGTAAAAAGAAAAGCATAACTGGTATGCTTTTGGCTCAGTTTAAAGATGTGATGATCTTAGTATTAATGGCTGCCGCGATTATATCAGGGATTATTGGGGATGTAACAGATACCATTGTTATCCTTATTATAGTCCTTTTAAATGCATTCATAGGCTTCATTCAGGAGTACCGTGCTGAAAAGGCAATGCAGGCGCTGAAACAAATGGCAGTTACGCAGGCAAGGGTATTGCGTGATGGAATTGTCACCTGGTTACCGGCAACTGAGTTGGTCCCTGGTGATGTAGTTTTGCTGGAGGCAGGTAATTCTGTTCCTGCAGACCTGCGCATTATTGAATCAATTAATTTGAAAATTGAGGAAGCCGCACTAACCGGCGAATCCCATGCCATTGAAAAAAATAACCAGGCGCTGGACACAGATGATATATCAGTTGGCGATAAGAAGAATATGGCTTTCAAAGGCACTTTTGTTACCTATGGCCGTGGTAAGGGAGTAGTTATTGCCACCGGCATGCAGACAGAATTGGGCCGGATTGCGAAAATGCTGCAGGAGGAAGAATCACTCACGCCACTACAACAACGCATGGCATCATTTGGAAAGAAGCTTTCAATACTGGTACTGTTTTTATGCATTGTTTTTTTTATTGCAGGATGGTTGCGGGGCGAGGATATCATTAAAATGGTGCTCACGAGCATTTCATTGGCTGTTGCAGCAATCCCCGAGGCCTTACCTGCAGTCATTACCATCTCACTGGCATTGGCTGCAAAAAGAATGATTCGCTTCAACAGCCTGATCAGAAAACTTCCTGCAGTAGAAACATTAGGTTCTGTTACATACATATGCACTGATAAGACCGGTACCCTTACAAAAAACAAAATGCATGTAGAGCAAGTGTTTGTAAACGGGCAACTGTATGAAAGAGATGAATTGATCGCTCACAGGCAAAAGGAAGAAGTCAGTTTACTACTGCATGCTTTTGCATTGAACAATGATGCTTTCGAAGATAAGGAAAAGAACATTAAAGGTGACAGTACTGAAATTGCATTGTTGGAGGTGGCCCTGGAACATAATGTACTGCCAGATGTGTGGCCCCGTTTGGCAGAAATTGCATTTGATTCGGACAGAAAACTGATGACCACTTTTCACCGTTATAACAGCAGTATTATTTCACTGACAAAAGGTGCACCTGATATTCTTCTGCAGCGCTGTGACGATATAGATTCAGGAGCGATTCAGAATCAGGTGGAGGAGATGGCTGATAAAGGGCATCGTGTGCTGGGTTTTGCTTATCGGATCTGGGATGATTTGCCGGAAAACCCCAGTAGCGAGTTTCATGAATCCGGATTACGGTTTATAGGATTAACAGGCATCATTGATCCGCCCAGGGAAGAAGTGTTTGACGCAGTAAGTCAATGCAAAACGGCCGGTATTGTTCCTGTCATGATAACCGGTGATCATCCGATTACAGCGAAGACCATCGCACAACGAATCGGAATATTATGCAGTGAAAATGATATTGTAATAACCGGGCAGCAATTGGCTGCAATGGATAATGACAGCTTTTTATCCAAAGTAGAAAAGATTAAAGTATACGCACGGGTTTCACCGGATCAAAAACTTCAGATTGTAAAAGCGTTACAGGAGAAAGGCCACTATATTGCTATGACCGGCGATGGTGTTAATGATGCTCCATCGCTGAAAAGAGCGAACATTGGAATCGCTATGGGAATAACAGGTACCGATGTTTCCAAGGAGGCAGCCCATATGATTTTATTGGATGATAACTTTTCGACCATTGTAAAAGCTGTGAGAGAGGGCAGAAGAATCTATGATAACATCCTCAAATTTATTAAATACCTGATGACGACGAATTCAGGAGAATTATGGACCTTGCTGCTGGGTCCGATGTTAGGTTTACCCGTCGCACTGTTACCCATACATATTTTATGGATTAACCTGGTTACAGACGGCTTACCTGCCATATCGTTGTCATTTGAGAAAGCAGAAAAAGATATCATGAAACGACCGCCACGTCCGCCACAACAGAGTGTTTTTGCCAATGGAAGAGGACTTCATATGATTTGGGTAGGCTTACTAATGGCAGTTATTACTCTGGCAGCACAAGGCTGGGCCATTAACAGGGGACTGCATTGGCAGACCATTGTTTTCAATATTCTTTGCTTAAGTCAGATAGGGCATGTTTTAGCAATCCGTTCAATGAGGCAGTCCTTCTTCAGTTCAGGTATGTTCTCCAATAAGGCGCTTATAGCCGCCGTGGTATTGGCCGTAGGATTGCAATTTGTTGTAACCTATATACCATTTTTACAACCTATTTTTCAAACTGAAGCACTAACACTAAAAGAAGTCACCATAGTTTTCATTCTCTCTTCAATTGTATTTTTTGCCGTTGAGATTGAAAAGGCGATTTCAAGGAGAGGAAATAGAAATTATTAAACCATACAAAATAAAGCTTGTATTTAGGGAAATTCGGTTTGAAGATCAAATGGTTAGAGTGGGATTACTGCGTGATCCCGCTTGGCGGGATCCTTGCAGCAGTGAATAAATCCCGGGCTTCGAAACGGGATTTTATTGCCTCAGGATTCTTATCCAAATAATGTTCAAAAATATTTTTAAAATATTTTTGTTTATAATATAAACTATTTTATATTTGTAGCGTATTAATAACTAATATAAATCCTATATGGATAGCAAGGAACTCACACCAAACGAAAGTTTAGCCCTGATAACCAACGTAATATTGGAGGCTAAATCCAGATTCCGGGACAATGGTTTTTCCTTCATACTCCTCGGAATATGCAGTTTTGCCGCCAGCCTGGGTCAGTTTGTCCTGCTCAAACTTGAATTTTATCAGATCAATTATTTTCCTTACTTCATCATGCCGGTCGCCGGGGCAATAACCTTTTTTTATTATCAGAAGAAAGGACGAATGGTCAGATCAAAGAACATGATCAGTTCCCTGCTTGGGGTTTTAGGAGCAATACTTGGCATAAACCTTATGGTTGCGGGATTCTTTTTCTGGAACAAATTTGACATAGCCCTGGTGCCTTTTATATTGATCATTTTGGCAATCTGGCTGGTAATCACCGGTGTTTCAATTAAGAACAAGGTATTTTTCATTTCCGGAATAGCGGTGAATATAATGGCTTTTTGTACCTTTTATATAGCCGGGGAAAACCATCCGCTCATCCTGGCAATTGCTTCATTAATCGGATTGGTTGTACCCGGACTGATGCTTAATTTTTCACAGAAGGAAAATCATGTATAAGGACTTGGACCCATTATTACACTCACAGTTGCGACTGGCAATTGTATCGATTTTGATGACAGGCGAAAGTGCTGATTTTAATCAGATTATGGATATAACAAAAGCAACCTCTGGAAATATCAGCGTTCAGATCAAAAAACTGCAGGATGCCGGGTATATCGAGGTGGTGAAATCATTTAAAAACAATTACCAAAATACTGCCCTCAAAATTACCAACAAAGGCATTAAGGCCTTTGAAAACTATGTGGAGTGCTTAAAACAATATATTAAATGAAATAATTTTTTTATCAATATGGTTTATATTATAAAGTAATTTAAAAACAAAAATAACATGAAAGCAATGCTCTTCTTTTTAACCATCACGGTTTGCCTGATGACCTCCTGCTACGGTAACAATCCTTATTCGGAAAATGAGATGCTTGAAATCAGACAGTCACTTGAATCCTGTTTGATGACCATGCCTCAAAACGACACCTTGTTGAAACATATCCAGAAAAAGGTTTTGGATGCTTTTGTACAGGCTAAAATCAGTCAGACGGACAAGCCTATTGCTGACCTCGAGAAGGACCTGATGGTCCGGATGAAGAACAACAACAGCATCGTAACATACTGGTATTCCTATGTATGTTATTATCATTCCATTTATTTCATGACGACCAAAGACGATAAGGGTTCATCAGGAATACTTGATGAAGGCATTAAACAATTGGAGAATGTAACGAATAAAAATTCAGAGCACCTGGCCCTGCTGGCCCTGATGGAGAGCCTTTCCATGCAGTATGCCCCGGGTATGGAAGTTCCGTTCATTTCCAAACGGATTAAGCAAAATGCAGACAAAGCGCTGCAACTGGACCCCATCAATCTCAGGGCGTATTATGTGCTGGGATCAAATGACTTTTACACACCGGAACAATACGGAGGCGGTAAAAAGGCAGAAGGCTATCTGCTGAAAGCAATCAAACTGAAAGACCAGTCTGTTACAAACCCATATTTGCCAAGCTGGGGGAGAAGCAATGCCTATGAAATGCTGATCAGGCATTACATCAAACATGAACAATTCGCTGAAGCAAAAAAGGTCTATCAGGAAGCTGTTGCATACTTCCCGGATGATTATATGATAAACAACCTTGCCAAACAATTAATAAACCACTGATATGAAGCTGTTTAAAATCATTCTAACTGTGATTTCCCTTCATTCGTTTGGTGTCGTCTTTACTCAATCCGTGGTTGTAAGAGGACATATTGCTGATGTACAGGGCAACAACCTACTGGCAACAAATGTCTATTTGCTGCATTGCAACACGGTTGGCACTGTTGCCAATATCAACGGGGACTTTACCCTGAAAATAGTAAATCCGGAAATTATCCGGAATGAGTATCTGGTTTTTTCGCTGATCGGATATGAGACAGTCAAGATTTATTTTGACAGCATCGACATTACCAAACCAGTTCAAATCACTCTGACTGAAAATACACAAACCTTACATGAAGTAGTTGTTATGGGCAGAAAATCCATATCCAGGGAGTTTTCAATGAAAGAAATGGATAAACTGAAAATCTACCTGAGTCCCATGGCTTCTGCCGACCCGTTGAAGGCAATTGCCATGCTGCCCTCATCCACCAATACAAATGAAACGGCAAATCCTGAACTCAGGGGAAGTGAGGCAAATCGCACAAAGGTATTTCTAAATGGCGTTCCCGTGAGCAATCCCGTCCGCAATTCACAAATTAACGGGATAGGGTTTTTCAGCTTGTTTAATCCTGAGTTGATCAAAAACATGGCTGTATATCCGTCAAACCCTCCCCTGATCTATGGGAATACGAGTGCCGGCAGCATCGATATTGAAACCGATGATAACCTGGAAGGCAACAGTTATCAGGTTTCAGCTTCGCTGGCATCTGCGGGACTTTGTATATCTCAAAAAATAAACAAGCGCAGCTTTATACAAGTGTATGGCAACCATATGTTCTCAAACGGATTTTTAGCGGTTAATCCTGAAGTGACCCATACTGTGAAAGGTTTTGCCTCAAATGACATGGGCTGGAATTATCATCATGAGATCAGTGATCAGGTTTCACTGAATTTTTACAACTATGTGGTTTCGGAATCTTCAGATATATTGCTCAATTTGTATACATGGCAGGATCATGCCAAAGCCGCAACGGTAAGGGATTTCAGTGTTATTAATGTGAAATACAATAAATCAAAGAATTACGTTTCGTTGAATGTGGGTACCAATTTCAGCCGTTCCAGGTTTTCCTTTGGCAATATCAGGTCAGCCGGGAGGCAACAGCAGGTATTTATTTCCCTTAATTACAAAGTGCTGCTGTCGGAAAAACTCAGTTTGCAAGCCGGACTGAGTAACGAATACGGGAAGTTCAGGTTTGACAATAAATTTCCGGTTTATTATTATGCAATGTCGCCAGGGTCTCCGGCAGTAATGGTTAATACTAACATAAAAAGCCATTTGCCCGAGGCTTATCTGTATGTAAGATGGAAGCCTGTGCCGCAGGTTATCCTGGGCATGGGGATGCGCAAAAACCTAAACAATCTGTCGGCTGGAAGCCCGGATTATCTGAGCCTGCAAAGCAATATCAAATATAACTTTCTGAAAAATAATTCGTTGTTACTATCGATCGGCAAATACAATAACATAACTGAACCAGACTATACAAGTCAGGAATTCAAACTGCTTTCTGCAGATCAGGTCGCACTTGAGTATTTGTATGAAGCCAAAAACACAAACATCAACCTGGCCGCATACTATAAACGGGAAAGCGGCGGTAAGGGAGGAAACAGACAAATAAGCGGATTCGAGGTCTATGTCGAACAACAAATATCCCCTGCTTTAAAAGCCTGCCTTTCCAATTCATTTTTAAATACGGATGTAGGATTCCAGGGAGCTTATTACAATACAAAAAAGGATTTGGGATACTTCCTTGTCACCACCCTGAGTTATTTCAATCCATCGCTGATCAATGTTTCTGTCGCCTGGTCGAACCGACAGGGGCGGTTGTTTACCCCTGTCAGTAGTGCAGTCTACAATGCAGGTGTGGATTTTTATCAGCCGGTGTATACGGAAGATGTCCATTCGGAAAGACTGAGCCAATACAACACAATCAATCTGACTGCAAATAAGATGATATCGTTTCACCGGGCCAGTCTTCTGATGTATGTATCAGTCTTCAATCTGTTGGACTCCAGAAATCCCAAAGGGGTGGTTTACAACAAAGATTATTCCGTGACAACCCTGGATCTTTACCAGAGAAGGTCGGTTTATTTCGGATGCGTATGGTCATTCTATACAGGAACGAGAGAGGGATTACTGCGTGATCCCGTTTGGGGGGATCCCTGCAAAAGAAAATAAATCCCGGGGCGAAGCCGGGATTTATTTTCTTTCGCGGAGAGAGAGGGACTTGAATTTCTCCTCCCAATACGCTTAATATCTTCTTGTTAGTCTTCGCAGGAAAAGCAAGTCCACCGAATTGGCACCTCGCTAAAATGCACTCATTTTCTCTTTGCAAAGATAGTAAATTGTAAACGATTAGAAGAATTTTCCGAGGGGGATCTTAGTTCATTTATAAGGATCTATATATTGCTAATGGACGGCGGTATGGCCAGTAAGGGATTGTGGGCGATTTCCTTTCAAGGTAAGTGAAGCGTTGAAGCGAGCTACAACCCTTCGCATACCACTGAAACCTTTATTGGTTATACCGCTTGTTTGCTGCTGCAGTGCTGCTTCATCCAAGCGCAATTGTTTGAAGTTCCGATATAAGTTGTTCAAAGCCGTATTCTTTGTGATTTACTTCAAACTTATTTTGTGTTGAATTAATTTTTTTGTCAGCACTTCTTCCAAATTATTTATTTCCGAATTGGATAATTCAATTAGTGGAAACTCGTACTTATTATAAATCTCAATCTTCTTTTTCTTTCGTTCTAAATATTTTGGGTCGTCTTCAATTCCCCAAAACTCAATATAAACTTGAGGTCTGCTGTTTCCTGATGGAATATAAAAGTCACAAAACACATCTTCTTCAATTGGAAGTTTTCTTTCGTAGGCATGAACGATTCCGTTAATGTAAAGAAAGTTGTCAATGGACATTTCAGAAATTGACCTTACATAATGTCCGTCAAAAGTTCTGTGTTTTGCAGGAAACTTCTCCCTAAAAGTGTCATGGTAAACAGTCTCGGAAGGAGTATGGATTGCTGGCTCGGAAGGAGAAATTGCCGTTACTGATTTAGTATCTACTTTTTGTTCTGTCGGATTTTCTCCAAAGAATTCTAACAATCTTTTGTTTTGTATAATTGTGGCTGGCCAAATTACAAAGTAGTTTCCTGATGTTTCATGTTCACGTTGCCTGCCGCCAACACTTTTACCCAACTTTGTTATTTCCCAACCTGCAACATCTTTTTCAATAAAACCTAATTCAGAAAGTATTAAGTTAATTCGTTGTGCTGAAACATCAAAATGTTTGCTAAGTGCAGTTGAACTTAAATATCTTTGTGTGTCTGTCTGTGGTTGTACGCTATTGAGTGTAATGTTTTCAGGCCACACTACAAACTCTCCGAATTTTGGGTTTGTTCTTGTCTGTCCGCCTTTTTGTTTTCCTACTTCAGTTAAAGTCCACTTGTCATTCTTCTTCTCAATCCAACCAAATTCTTTGAGTTTGTTAAATAGTTCAGCAGGCTTGATGTCAAGCTCGCTTGCAAGTGCGGTTGTTGAAATATAGTCCATATAGATATTATTTTTGATTGTCAAAGTTAAATATTGCGGTCAGTATTTAAATTAGCTGTATCCCCAACGGTTGCAGTTAACGCTGGGCGGTACGGTCAGTAAGGGATTGCGGGCGATTTCCTATCAAGGTACACAAATCGTTGAAGCGGGTTGCAAACTTTCGCATACCACTGAAACCCTTATTGGCTATACCGCGTGTAGTGCAATGAGCTTTTTTGTTTTCCATAATCCAAATATTATAAATCCAATCCCTACTAAAATGTAAGGAAGACTCAAAAGTTGTCCCATATTGAATGTCATTCCATCTTCAAATCCGACTTGATCCTCTTTTACAAGTTCTATTATAAATCTTGCCGTAAATATTAATACAAGTACAAGTCCAAAGAAAAATCCGTATTTAAGTTTATCCCTCATTTTATTGTAAAGAATCATCATTATCGCGAAAATGATAAAATAAGAAATCGCCTCATATAACTGAGCTGGGTGTCTCGGTACGTTATCTACTAGCTTAAAAATTACACCCCAAGGTCTTGTTGTCGGAATACCAATAATTTCTGAATTCATAAAGTTTGCTAGTCTGATAAATCCACTGCCCAAGGCTGCAACAACTGCAATTAAATCAATCGTATCAATCATTGAGTGTTTAGTCTTTCGGGAATAGAAATATAAGGCAATCAGTAACCCTAATGCACCACCGTGACTAGCCAATCCCTGATATCCGATAAATTTTATCCCACCATCAGTAGGAAAAGTAATTGGAAGAATCATCTCCAGAGGATGTGATAAATAGTAAGATGGCTCATAAAATAAACAATGTCCAAATCGGGCCCCTACCAAAATACCAATCATACCGTAGATTGATAATTTTTCCAAGTTTTGCGATGGAATATTTTCTCTCTTATAAATTGACCCCAAAATGTAGATGCACAAAATCAATCCTCCAACGAAAAGGATTCCATAGTATCGAAGTGAGAATCCGAAAAAGTGTAATATCTCGGGGTTTGGATTCCAGTGAATATAGTGAAAAATCATATCTTACTTTTCATTGTTAGCACTTTCGTTTTGGCTTTTCGCATAACTTTAGCGGTATGGCCAGTTGCCTGTATAGAAGCTCCCACTTGTCCGGATACAATAAAGCTACAATAATGTGATGACATCCGAAAGAGCACTTTGTCGGCAAATGTCTATACCGCGTGTTATGCATAATTTATATTTTTAATAAATAGTGCACCTATACCTTTTTTATTTGAATTATAATCTCTATCAACATCAAATGTTTCAATATGAATAAACATTCGTAGAAGCTCAATCCTTCTTATTAATTTTTGTGTAAATGCAATATCTCTATAAGTCCCGAAAACATAAAGTCTGTCGACGCCTTCATTATAAGCATCTATAGATCTTTTTAAATGATTGTCAACTTTCATAAGGTTTTGTCTTTTAGCTAATAGAAACCTATATGTATGAATTTCATTTGAATAATGCCATTCTATTTCAGCAACAGCACCTTTCCCACCCTTCAATCTATCCGTGAAAATCATCATATGGTTTGTGGTATTTTTAATAATCTCCTCAATTTGAATTCTTTCTTTTTTAAGTCGAATCTTTGATGCAATTTCATCAACCTCTCTAATCAAAGCACCTGTCAGGAATCCTCTTTTATCAAGTTCTGTAAACGGGTCAAAATGAATTAATATGTTTTCATCATTTTGAATTTCTCTTTCCATGATCGTATCAGTAAATACTTTTTCAAGAAAACTAAATTCTTTGCTATTAAAAATAGTCCGATAACTTAATCTTAATGAGATTGCACTTTGTATTCTAAAGGGTATAACCTCGAATGTCGTTGGAAAGAGTGTATTATTAAAGTAATTGTAAATGCCATTAATTATATTAAAGTCTTGTCGCTCTTCAGCTTCAATTCTTATTATTTTCTGCCCACTACTTAAACGTTTTGTGCTTTTATTTACCCATTCTATCTTCATTTTTTTTATCCAATCATGCGGTAGCTCCTTTTGTAAATCAAATACAGTGCTATTAACTATTGCTTCAATTTTGCTTTTAATTGCATTCTTTCTAAGTTTCTTAGTTTTGTATTGTTTTGCCAATCTATTAATTACACCTTGCCACCAATTTATTGCTTTAGTTGATAAACTAAAGAATTTTAGTATAGTTACCATAATACCTATTATGGCAAAAAGAGTGACCGCAGTTTTCCATATTATATCAATCATATTTTTATAACCATTTAAAATTCCTAAAAAAAAGTCAATTAGATGAATTACTTTTTCAATCATGCTTGTTGTGAATTAGTGCTTCGAATACAATTTGTAGAAAGACATGAAATTTGAATTGCGCCATTAATATTTTCTATAATACCAAGGTTCTCCCGGGTAATAGTACAACCACACTTTAAACATTTAAACTTACCTTGCTTAATTTTTTCGCTAAGGTCTAATTGTATTAATAAATCATCAAGGTCTTCCTCAAATACAGCTTGTACTTTATATGACTTCAAACGTCTTATTAATAAAGCCATCTTTCGCTTAAAAAGAAAGAATTTTAATTTTATAAGGTTTATTGTTTTGTTAATCATATCTTAATATTTTATTTTATTGTTTTTTAATAAATTATACATAACGCCCACGTGTATGAGCCGTTGCGTTGCCAATGCGCTTTGTGGTCGAGTTGCCACAAGATAACCAATAGAACTCACCTACGCAAACCCGCTACCAGCAATAGCTTATACAAGTTGTTATCTCTCGTTAATCTTTAAATCAAATATTCTCGCCGTTTTCTTCAAAAAGTTTTCTCATATCATCTTTAAGCAATTTGTAAACCCAATTTCTAATTATACAAAAGTCATCAACTTTAGGGGTGTTTATTTTATCTACCGTTTTAATTTGATGGAGGTAGTCACTTTTGAGTAGCCTATCAAGTGAAAATCCTCGCAAAACTTTTACTTCATCTTCTTCAAATATCTTGTCCACTGGTTTACTTTCCCTAAAATTAATACTCGTTTCTCCATTTTTAGATATACGATAACCAAAATGCCCCCATTTAAGAACATCTATTTCTTTGATATAAAAAAAGTACTCATGCGGCAAGGTTTTATAAAAGGGAAATTTATCTGCAAATGTTGGGAAACAATATTCAACAAATTCTTTGTAACAAGTTTCTAGGTGCCTAAAAAACTTTTCTATATATAATTTTGCTTGATCTTCACTAAATTGAGCAATTATTGTCTGTGGAATATCCATTTTTCGATACTGTTCATAATATTCTTTAGCTTCTATCACGGATTTATCAGGATAAGGTAAGTGGTGCTTTTCAATTTCTTTATATCCCTTATTTAATAGAATATTTACAATTTTAAACAGTTCTTCAAAAGGAGGAAAGTCACCAATAACATTCAATTCAGGTATATTAAGATTGTTTTTAAATGCTTCTTCAATCAATTGGTTTATATTACTTGAAGCTATTTTATTTCTTTCATAATAATGAAGAGCTCTGAATTTATATATTCTATCTCTTAAGTCTTGTAAATTAATGGGATAAATCAATTCAAATCTAGGCAGGTAATAATCCTTTAATATAAAATCATAGCCTAGTTTTTTTGAATAATAATAAAGTATTGTCGATACCTCCTCCATAAGGAGAATATCAGAATTGTAGGCATTAAGCTTCCCCTTTTCAATTATTTCTTTTAGTTGTTTGAATACATTTTGCCTGATAGCTTTGCCCTGGTCCTGAATCATCAACGAATCATTACTTCCATATACAACATTAATTCCTTTTTGAAAAAGAACATTCTTTTCATAAGGACCGGAAAATGGATCTTTAAAGCTTTCGTATTGGATAATATTTAACAAATCGGAATTTAATGGAAAAAGTGCATAACCATCTTCATTCAAAAGATCTTGTGGTAATAGAATCCCAATAGTACCATCAGTTTTAGGTTCAAATTTTTCCTTGAATTTCTTGAAGTTATCCTCAAGGTATGAATTATAACCTATCACATAGCTTTGAGCTTTATCTTTTTTGAACTGTATTAAAGTGCTCAAGTGAGAAGAATTAGCATTTTCTATATAAAAATCCAATGCACTTTTACCTATGTGGTTTTTGTAAAAATCAGTAAGAATATTATAGAATTGGTCATCATTAAGTTGGTCCAGGCGATAGGTATGAAAACAAATTATGTAATCTCGTATTTTTGAATAATAGAAAGAGATATTATATGAGTCCTCATTGTTAGACTTGATAAGTATATTTCTAGTAAATAAATCCTCAGGGATATTTTCATCAAGAGAAAAATTTAATTTTTCAAGAAGATGGTTGACATCTAAACCTTCATCTTTATAAATCTGCCAAGAGGTGTATTCGTGATGAAGAATAATATTTCCAATTGACGAAAGAGTTCTTAAGCCCAACACAAAACCTATAGTTGTTTCTTCGAGGGATTTTTTTAAATATTTTTTTATTAACTCTTTATCATTTATCTTATTGGGCACTTCTTTACCTCTATAAACTTCACTAAATATTTTTAAAAAAAATCCATTTCTTAATTCAAGCAACAATGACTTAGAGATTTGTCCTTTAAAGCCAAATTCATTTTGATAAAGAGGTAAAATACTGTTTAATTCTTCATCCGTAAAATCAGTTAAAAGGAATCCTGGACTATTGAGACTACTTATAATATTGTGAGATTTGTTTAACTCGTCGTATAGATGGGTTGGTGTATTCTTGATTTTTAATATTGTATTCCAAATATTTGATTTGCAACTAATGATAATTTTGACTCTATCAGCATTTTTAGCAACTAAGGCAATTTCACTTAATTCATGAGTGATATTTGGATTAGTACATTCGTCTATGGCATCAATGAATATTAAAACATCTTTATTAGCATATCTACCTAACTCACCTAGTTTTTTTAAAACAACATCCATTTCAGTTCTACTTGAAAATGCAATATTCAGATCCTGCGAAATGCATTTCAAAGGTGAGTCTATAATAGCAGCATTATAAAAAAAAACAAATGTGTCTTCTAATTTTTGAAGTGCTAATGAACATATTGCATTAGTTTTACCAACACCTGCCGCCCCAACTAAACCAAATATAGACTCATTAGAACTTATAAAATTTTCAAATGCAGTCTGTAAATCTTTGCGTTGTACATAAAGTTTCCTAACAAATTTAGAATAAGGACTATCCGTGCTTCCTATAATTTGCCCCATTCTGTCATAAACTTGTGTTTCACAAAAGGTTTTTAAATTTTCCGGGGATAAAGAAATGAAGTTTATTAAGGCTTCATATCTAATTCTTATTTCATCCTCTGTAGAAAGAGTATATCCATTTTTCCAAAAAGTTGATTTTTCAGAAATCTTTCCTGAAATTTCTTCTCTTGAAACCGAATCAAAAATCTTTGTTGTTTTTCCATTGGTAACTATTGTAAATGGTGCTATATTATCTAATAATAATCTCGCATACGAAATACCTTGGTCTATATCATTTTGAGTAATTGAAACTGATTCATTTTTTAATTCGATAATGAACAGATTTTTTCCATTTCTTTTGCAAAGAATGTCCGACCGACCTTTAATAGTGCGCTGAGACTTCCCAAGTCTAATAGTAAATGAACCTTCTAACGAAATCTCTGAAAGATTAAAACCTAGATCATTTAAGAATGGTAAAAGTAATTTTCCTCTAATATCTTCTTCGTTCATTAACATTACAATATAAATTTCTACGCTAGTTCCTGTGTTTTAATGAGAGATAACTATTGGATAAACTTAATCTTTATGAACACATTAGTATACAATTTATTATCGAAATTTAAGAAAATATGGGGTAAACACAATACTGTGTTGGAATTAATTACATAATTTTTAAGCTTGACAAGACAGAAGTATACCTGCAGGGATCAAACCATATTTTATAAATTCAAACAAATGCTTTCTGAGGGATATAAATTTTGTTAATAACTTTCCCTCCCCCGCAAACCCTTGTCAATCCTCAATTGCATTTTGTAACCCATTTGCATTCAACTGCATTCAGCTTCCCTTGCGGCATTTCGTAATGTCCATTCTCTCAATTATTTTTGAGAGATGCGCAATAAGCTACACCAACAAACCGACCTTCTTATTTATGAAGAGATTGCTTCCGGCAGGCTGAATCCCCGGCTGCCGGCGAATTCTGAATTACAATTCCTTAAAAATCTTGTCGTATTTGCAAATACCAAAACCTTTTGCACCTGCAGGATTGATGATGACCCGGCAAGACTGATTAAAGGCTTTGACATTACTGAACTGGGTTACCAATTTCGAGAGGATGCTGAAATAGTAGTTAAGGAGGATACCGAACAGAATATGCACGAAATAATTGCCCGACCTTTAAAAATCTATCAGTTGGAGGATCATTTCCAACTTCCGGATCCTCCGGATAAAAAAAGTGCCTACTTCCTTGCACTGATTGCAGATGAATTCGAGCGGGTAAAGATCAGGGCCAATAAGGTTCTAAATTGCACCGGCAAGAAAAAACACCTGGCCCTGTTTGCTCATAAAAACATTCAGCGGGCCAAGAAAATCCAGTACGATGTACGGTACATGCTCACAAAAATGTACAAGCCCTGGTCTTCAACGGCTGATAACCCGGATGCATATGTGATTTATGTACTTGATATTTTTGTGGGAAGGATTATTACTTTCTACGAGCAGTTGTTTAAGCCTTTTATTTTGGCATTTCCAAAGGATGAAAATGTAGACAACACAGTACCTGTTATTCCAGTTTATATAAAACATCCTTATTTGTTCCAGGATACGCCCCAAAAGCCGGAAGAATACAATCTTCAAATGGATGGAAGCATCTTCGACCATCAGTTCATGCGTCAGGTTGACAAACTGAAGGATATTTCAGAAGCAAATCCTGGTTATCCTGTAAATTCAGCTAAACTGCAAAATGAAAAAAAGTCTTTGCAGCAGGAGCAAGCCTTTGGTGAGGGCATCCGTCTGAAATGGCACGGACAGCTGAATGTTCTGGTGGATATAATGCTACAACTCACGTCCAGTCTGAAAATAAATGGTAGACCGCCCCTGGAAGCCACGCCAGATGAGCTAAGACTTTTTTTACAGGAGAACTTCCTTGACCGTGATGGCCGTGAAATCAGCCCTTTCACGCTTGATACATACCTGAAACCCGCCAGGGACGACAAAAGACTGCATCCTGACAGCCCTAAACGTATTGATTTATCTGGGTTTTTAAACAGTACGGAATCCGAGAAAATGTAGTTTTCATCAAAAAAGTCCCGGGGACTTTTTTAGACTAAAAAGACTTTTTTATTTCACTTTCATTTGCATCAGTTCTTCGTTGCAACAGGAACATCAAACCTATTGTTTCACTTTTAACCAAAATGTAAAATGGAAGTATTAACTATTGAATGCCAAGCTTTCAATGCAATTATCTCCCGTATTGCCAACATAGAAAAGCTTATTGTTGAGAAAAAACAACCTGCCCTCTTTAATAATGTCGATTTTATCCAGATGATGGGAATCTCTAAACGCACTGCACAGGATTGGAGGGATAAGGGGATAATCGGGTTTTCCCAGATTAGTGGAAAGATTTACTATCGTTGGGAGGATATTCAGGAATTCCTTAAGCGGAATTATAATAAACCGTTTAAAACCGTTTCCGGTAAACCGTTTGAATTCATTCTATAATTATTGTGAAATATGACAGACTCACTGATATCCAATGAATCCAAGTCACCCAGGTTTTCCTTCTATAAAAATTGCGTTACTCCTGCACCGGCAAGTGAAATTTCATTTGATGAATTCCTGCATCACATTAAATCCGGTACTTATGGCAGGCTGATCCGGCAATATATCGATCTAAAGGATAAAAAGGGTGTCTCCGATCCAACAGTCAAGCTCTTTAAACGAACCAAGATCCCCGCAATAACTTATGCGGGGATCTTTACTGCCCGGTCAAACAATAAGCTGATTACGCCGAGCAACGTGACCATCATTGACGTGGATCACTACCCTAAACCGGGTGAGCTTAAATCCAAACTAAATGATGATCCTTTTGTCCTTGCAGCCTTTATCAGTCCCAGCGGGGATGGTTTAAAGATTGCAGTAAGGATGGTATTTGGAAATAATCCGGAAGAATACAAAAATATGTATTATTCCCTGATTGATTATTTCAGTGAAAAGTATCAGATTCCCACCAGGGATGAGCGTTCGAATCATACTGAAGACCTTAAACCCGGGATTGATCTGAGCTGTTCCGACCTGGCAAGGCTCTGTATTGTTTCTTCAGATCCGGATCTCTATTCAAATCCGGAAGCAATGGTGTTTAATCCAAAACCTGCATCAACTTCCAAAGCTTTTGCAAATCTTCCGTCATTCAAATCAGTGGAAGAGGATATTATTAAAGTAATTGAACAAATTAAGCAGCGTCACCTTGATATTACCAATGGGTATGCAGATTGGCTGAATATCGGCTTTGCCCTGAATGATGCACTGGGTACTGGCGGACGGAAATACTTTCACATGGTGAGCCAATTCAGCAGCAAATACAAGGCATCCGATTGTGATAAACAATACGACCAGATTGAAAAATCACGTAATTCAGGCATTACCATTAAAACTTTCTTTCAATACGCAAGGGATTGCGGAATTGATATCCGGCCTGCCGGAAAGGGTCCGTGTATGGAATCAACGAAGACTCGTAAGCTTCAAATTAAAACGGAAACAAATTCTAATGAGTTGGAGGAAGGTATGGAACAAACGGACAAGAAGAAGCTGACTTCAAACAAGTTCATTCTGGCTTCAGAATACATTAAAGAACATTACCAAATAAGGAATAATATTGTTTCCAATGAATATGAATGCAGGGAAATTGGAGTTGAAAACTATGAAATGTTAAATGAGAATAACATCTTTATCAAAATGCAATTTTCGGGCTTGAATATCAATCTGAATAACCTTGTTGCCCTTCTAAAGTCAGACTTTATTGGACGTTATGATCCTTTTAGAGAATATTTTGGAGGCCTTCCAGCCTGGGACAAATCGACCGACTACATCACCGCGCTGGCACAATTTATAAAAACAAAGGACAGAGTGCGGTTTGATGTTCATTTTAAAAAGTGGCTGGTCCGGGTGGTGGCATGTGCCCTGGATGATAGTTATTTCAACAAACAGGCCTTTATCCTGGTACATGACAGACAGAACAGCGGCAAATCAACTTTTTGCCGCTTTCTCTGCCCGTCATCCTTGTCCAATTATATCGCTGAAAACCTTTCCATCGATAAGGACAGCCGGATATTGCTTACCCGAAATTTGCTCATTAACCTGGATGAGTTATCTACACTCTCTAAGGTTGAGATAAATTCATTAAAAAGTTTGTTTTCTAAAGACAAAATCAACGACCGGCTGCCCTATGACCGGCGAAACTCCATCATTCCCCGACGTTGCAGTTTTGTTGGATCCACCAACCAGACAGAATTTTTGAATGACGAATCTGGTTCAGTTCGTTGGCTTTGCTTTGTCATTGATGAAATCGATTGGGATTATAAGAATAAAGTTAATATTGACCTGGTATACTCCCAGGCATATGATCTGTATAAAAATGGATTTGAATATAATCTTACCCAGGAAGAAATACGGGAAAACGATGATTACAATAAGCAATTTCAGCTTATTTCATCGGAGCGAGAGCTGGTCTTTAAGTTCATTCAACCAGGCTCCAAGGAAGAAAACGACTGCTTTATGACCGCAACCGATATTCTTATGCACCTGGCAACAAGAACAGAAAACAAAGTAAAAATGAGCGCCGTATGCATCGGGAGAGCAATGAAATTCTGCGGTATTGAACGGGTCAAGCACCGAACTCAGCAAGTTTATGGGTACTATGTTAAAATAGAATGATTTTTTCTTCTTACCATCTTACCTGAAGATCTTATAAACCTTACCCTTGCTGCATTTCAATATAGGTAAGGTTTATTTTTATCTTACCTTTCAAATTACCAACTTACCTGAATAGAATATTTTATAAATAGGTAAGAAGTAAGATGAAAAAAAACCTACCAATATCTTTCCCGCTCAGTCCCTGCTTGAAAAAGGTAATATGGTAGGAAAGAAACGCAGGGAATGAGTTTTTTTTCTGAAAAGCGGAACATACTGACTTTTTGTGGGGAAAATAGTTACATTATGCAATCATGGCCGGTTTACGACCAGTATTGCATAATCCAGCGCTGATTTTATTGTAAAGTAGTATTTATCAATCAGATATTTGTAGAAAATGTTTATAAATGTACATTGTATTTCTCTTTTATGGCTGTTAAATGACTATATTTGAAGAATAGAACTATGAATAAATGAAGCAAGATCAGCAGAAAAATTACCTTCTCTCATGGACTGAAAGCCTATTGGCCAACGGGAAAAATACATTCACGTACGATCAATATTGCAACCAGTTTAAGGATATCAAAGAACAAGCGCTTGTTTCTGCATTAAAAAGGTTGGTTCAGAAAAAGAAGGCAGTATCTGTTCACCGGGGATTTTATGTTATATTAAAGCCTGAAAACTATAGCAAGGGAATAATACCTCCCATATTATTTATTGATAAATTAATGGAACACCTGGAACGACCCTATTATGTTGGTCTATTGAGCGCGGCTGCACTTCACGGGGCTGCACACCAACGTTCGCAGGAATTCTTTGTAATGACAAGTATCCCGCATTTGCGACCCATTGAAAAGCGGGGAATTAAAATTAACTATGTTGCAAGGCTCAGTATCCCTGAAAAATATGTAGTTGAGCGTAAAGTAGAAACAGGATACGTTAAGGTATCGGGACCTGAATTAACTGCCATTGATTTGGTTCAATATCAAAATCACATTGGAGGATTGAACAGGGCTGCCACCGTGATCAGTGAGCTTGCTGATGCAATGGAGATTAAGAGGATTACGACCGATCTCGTCTCCGAAACACCAATTACATACCTTCAGCGATTAGGATATTTACTTGAGAATTATACCGCAAAACCAGACCTGGCAGGTAAATTAAAGAAGGAAATATCCCTGGTTCATAAAACCCTTCCAAAAATGCCGTTGAAACCTGGTAAAAGCATTGCGGGCTACCCAACAGATACAAAGTGGGGATTAATTATAAATACTGAAATAGAGACCGACGAATGATCCCATTGGCTTATATCCAGGAATGGAGTGAAAAAGTTCCGTGGCAGGAACCAGATATGGTTGAGCAGGACTTAATTATATGCAGGTCACTGGTTGAAATTTACAATGACAGCTATTTATCTGAAAACCTTGCCTTCAGGGGCGGCACGGCAATTCATAAACTATTCCTGAATCCCCAACCACGATATTCCGAAGATATTGATCTTGTTCAAATGGAAGCGAAACCTATCAAAGAGACTATTGCGAGGTTGCAAAAATGTATGTCATATCTTGGGAAAGCAGTTATCAAACAAAAAGCCAATAACAATACCATAGTTTTTAGATTTAATTCTGAAACCTTGCCGGATACCCCATTAAGATTGAAGATCGAAATTAATTGCAGGGAACATTTTTCTATTTTGGGATACATTGAGAAGGATTTTGAAGTAGATTCAACATGGTTTAAAGGAAACTGCCGGATCAAAACCTATCAAACAGATGAGATGCTGGGGACAAAATTACGAGCATTGTATCAACGGCGCAAGGGAAGGGATCTGTACGATCTGCACAAAGGATTGACATCCATAGCTACAAACACAACTGAATTACTTCGTTGTTACCGGGAATACATGAAGTTTTCAGTCGGTAAGCCACCTACCCGAAAACTGTTTCATAAAAACATGGAAGAGAAGATTCAGGATCCGGAGTTTTTAGGAGATACCAGAGCTTTATTAAGACCGGATGATAATTATAATGCAGAATCTGCATGGGAGAGAGTAAAAAATGACTTGATCGATAGTATGTGAGTTGAAATAGAGTTGCAAATGACTTCAAATAGTTAAAAAAAGAGTTAAAAATGGTTCAATTTTGATTATATCTCAATGAAACTTATCTTATATACCCCACTTCAAACGCTGAATAAAGCTTTTCGCAAAGAAAAAGTATCGAGAGATGGTTTCAATCAGTTTAAAAATGAGTTAAAAGTGCTCGTGAACCGTATCAATGAGGACGAAAGTGAAGAACATCTGAAATATCCGCTGCGTGATTTTCTGAAAAATACATTTTATTCGGATCATGAGATAAACACCAAAGGAAGAACTGACCTGGGAATTTATCTCGACAAAACAGATAAGAGTAAGCTTGGCGTTATTATTGAAACGAAAAAGCCTTCTAATGCCGGAGATATGATTACGTCCTCCGATATCAATAAAAAGGCAATGCATGAAGCGATTCTTTACTATCTGAGGGAACGCATCGATGAAAACAACAACGAAGTTAAAACCATCATCATTACAAATATTTACGAGTGGTATATTTTTAATGCGCATGATTTTGAACGGCTATTTTACAAATCAAACCTTACCAAAGAATATGGCAAATGGAAGGCCGGCCAGAAGACAAGCCTGAATACGCCGTTGTTTTATAATGAAATCGCGAAACCCTACCTGGATGAATGTGATAAGGAAATTTCAGCCACCTGGTTTGACTTGCGTGATTACCAAAAAGGACTGGAATTAACTGATAAGCCGGCAGAAAAAAAACTAGCAGCCCTATATAAAATATTTTCAGGGGTAAGTCTGTTGAAGGAAGCTTTTGCCAATGACAGCAATTCACTTGATAAAAGATTTTACAATGAGCTACTTCATATTATCGGCCTGGAAGAGAAAAAGGAAGGCAGCAAGAAAACAATCCGGCGTAAAGCAAATCCCGATCATGGGTCAATCATTGAAAATACTATGGCAACTCTTGAAGCCAATGAAAAGCTTTACAGGGTTGAGAACCGGGAACAATACGGTGATACAAAAATAGATCAGCTTTTTAATGTAGCCCTTGAACTGGTGATTACCTGGGTAAACCGAATCCTGTTTTTAAAACTTCTTGAAGCGCAGCTTGTCAGGTATCACCAGGGAAACAAAACATACAGATTTCTCGACACACGTTTCATTGCTGACTTCGACGAACTTAATGAGCTATTTTTTGAAGTATTGGCCAAAAAGGAAGGAGAACGGAAAGATTACATAAAAGAAAAATTCAAGTTCATTCCCTACCTCAATAGTTCATTGTTTGAAA